>SEAC01000022.1 GCA_004173235.1 Chitinophagaceae bacterium
CAGTAGCGGTCTTTCGGTGCTTCATGAGGTAAGCGGGTGTTTGGCGAATAAAGACCGGGGGACACGCTTAAGGTACGACAGGAGAATGTGGGAACGAACGGATGAGAAGGAAAAAAGAACGAGAGGAAGAGAGAGAAGAGAGAAAGAGAGAACAAGAGAACGAGAGAACGAGAGAACTAGAAGCGGGAGGGCCCAGGCGCGGCGGAGGGGGTACGCGGATCCCGAGGCCTCGGGACGCAGAAGACGCGGAAAGAGGTTTTGGTGGGACCGTCCTGTTGAAATCCAACAGCTTATGTGAGCGAGGCCTGTTCGCGTTGAGGTCCCGGCTGCATTGGAGTCGGGATGACGACCCTTTGCGCTGCGCGCATTGGCCCCATAGGGGCTGGTTAGTAAACAAATGCATCCGGGTGATGGGGCCCCAGGGGCCTGGGAAGGGTCTGATGAAGCTGACGGCCTGCGGGCAAAGCAGGCGGGGCCCCATCGGCCTGTTGCCCCCGGCCACACGAATGCTGCTATGGGGTTTACGGGATCTCGTTGGCGAAGCCCCGCGTTACGCACGGTACGTCCGTATTGCAAGACTGCAACCTGGCGTCTTTGCGCCTTCGCGTCTTGGCGTGAACCCGGTCGCTTCGGCCTCCGCGCCAGCGGCTTCGGCCGACGGCGTGTGAACGGGATCTCACCGCGAACGGGATGACGGGAGGTGCATCCCGCCAAAGGCGGGAGAAAACGCGGAAAGAGGCCTACAGGTGTTTTTTCTTTCCGCGTTTTTAACCGAAGCTCCCACAGGAAGCTGTTTCCTTTTTTAGGAGACGCTACCACCCGCACGGTTTACAGATAAAAACTGTCCCGGTGGCCGTAAAGAATTTCCCCCGAAAATGTTTCCGCGTTTTCAGCGTTTTCCGCGTGCCAAAACCCGTCCTTCCGCTACCTTGCTTTCTATGGACATCCATAACAACACAACCAATCTCCGCTTCGAAACCGGGGTGGAAGGCGAGGAAGCGTACCTGGAGTACCGGCTGCACGACGGCAAGATCATGCTGATGCACACCTGGGTGCCAGCGCCGCTCGAGGGCCGCGGCATTGCCGGCGCCCTGGCCACCTTTGCCTTCGACCACGCGAAAGCCGAGGACCTGCCGGTAGTGGTGTATTGCCCCTATGTAAAGGCGTGGCTAGAGCGGCATCCCGAACGGAAGGAGCAGGTGGTGAGCGCGTGACCTGCGATGGCGTGGCGACGGCAGGATGCATGAATCATCAATTGCCTGGGGGACAGTTGCAGAGGGAACGGGTAAACAAATGCCATTGCTCTTTTGGATGTCCCAAAGGAAAGCCGGAAGGAATACCGGTGCCAGCAACCACGACGGTTCCGTCGGGGCCATTGCAAGCGTAGCAGCCAGCCAACGGCGGAAAAGCAAACTTCTGCGTTATGGATGGTGCCCTGTTCATAATAGTTTCAAATTAGAGTTGCTAAAAGTGTAAACAGCTTTCAAGCTGTGGAGACCCGCCCGATTGGCGCCAGTCGCCCTCGGAATTGCCCTGTTTGGATATTTATTAATACTACATAGGTTAGCACATTACATTCGATAGGATCCTCCTGTTTCATATTGAAAGGCGACCAAGTCAGGCAAATTGGAATATTCAAAAAAATGTTGCGATCCGCTAAGATTTACCTTATTTCAACGCTTACGAATTCCCAAAAAATGCTCATCTTTCTGCTCCAATTGCAGAACCCTTTTCGTCCAAAGGATCAATTTAGGTCCGAGGATTTGACTGAATCAAATAACTACTTTTCCATTATTTCAGGTAAAGTACGAAAGATTCAAAGGCAGTTATAGCTCTTGCGGGCTTCTGTGATGGAATCATATTGCAAGCATGAATACCAACGAACTGTTCAAGGAATTCGCTGAGGAAAATTTAAAAACAATTCCACATCCTACGCGAAATACATCCTTTGATTTACCAAACATTTCAAGTCTTTGTGATCTTCTCTATTGCTTTCTAAATTTTGAATGCAATGAGCCTTCACTACAGAGGTTGAAACAAAATTTCGAAAATGATTTTTCGAAAATCTATTTACTTGATCGGCTAGAGCTTCCAAGTGCCATTGAAGGCTTAGCTGCAACGTTTGAATCATTTCTTAGAAAGCTAGCTTATATAAAGTATCCGTCTGAACTATGGGAAGGAGATCAAAACTATAAAGGCATTGCTAAATCTACTCTTTACGATCTAATAGCGGGAAAAATACAGCCCAGAGATCAAAACAGTAACCTGCCCGACTTAGAGTTTCCAACACCATTGGTGAGCAACTCTGGAGTATCTAAAGCCATTTTGGATTTCGTTAGAGGCGAGTTGCGCAATGCAGTACATAGCGCACGAAATTATAGTCGTACTCAGCTTATTCAATATTCCAATCTTGTGCTTGGAGCATACCTAATAGCTGTTTATGACAATAAACAACTCTTGCAACTGAAGTTTTTCCCTGAGTTCAACTACTTGGAAGGGATAGTAAGAAATAAGGAGTTTAATAAGGTTCATAAAAATTATATTGATTTACTTGGAAAAGAAGAGGTACTGGATTATGATACAATAGCTATTGAGCAGCTGGATGGACACAGGCTGTTGGCAAGTTTAGAATTCGCTATAGATAGTAATGAAGAAGATGAACTATTAGAAGATAAACAACGCACGGAGATTGCGAGGGTTGATTCTGTAGTCAATATTGCAAAAGATACCGAAAGGTTCTTTATTATTGGCGAACCTGGCTCTGGAAAGACTACATCGCTCCAAAAAATTCTTTTTGACAGCGCCAAGAGCTTTCTGGCATCGCAGCTTAACTCCCACCTTCCGATCTTTATTAAGGCAAGTTCATATTCGGAAAGCAAATCATTTAAACGATTAATTGAAGAAGAAGTTCAATTCGCTTTATTAGATGAATTAGAAAGAAAATATCCGTTACTGATCTTAATAGATGGATTAAATGAAATAGAAGATTCCTATAAGCGACGTGCGTTCGCTGAATTGAAATGGATGTTAGAAAAGCATTCAAAAACACGATTTATTTTTTCTTCTAGAACTTTTGGGTTTAATAGCGATTGGGGGTTACAAATATTTGAGTTAAAGCGCTTTAATGAGAGTCAAATCAAGCAACTCATTATCAAGGTAATAGGTGATGAAAAAGGCAACGAACTTTGGCTTCAGGTAGAAGGAAACCGGCAAATTTTAGAACTAGCGCATAACCCGCTTATGCTTATGATGATAATTGCAGTTTCAACGAAAAGCGGCAACAAAATACCGCCAAACAAAGGAATACTTTATCAGCTGTTCAACGATACTATATTAGCAAGGGAGAAGCGTTTTTACAAAACCGATGTAAATACAAAAAAAGACGTTCTTTCATATCTGGCTTTCTGGATGCGTAGCAATGGCATATTTAAAAATATTCACAAAGCCAAGGCAAAAACGCTAATTCAAGAGAAGTTGCTAGCAATTAACCATTCAGTCGGAGCCAATGAACTCCTTTATGAGCTTTCCGATAACAACTTTTTCATTGATAAAGGCGATGAACTTGAATTCTACCATGAGACACATCAGGAGTATTTTGTCGCCCTTGAAATCAAAAACCAATTCTTTTCCACAGACAACTTTCATTTCGATTACAGTGACCCTCGATGGTTCGAGCCTCTTTTAATTTGCAGCGACCTTTTCACCCAGGAAACTGACCTACACCGATTTTTCGAAATTATTTATGTTGGGCCAAAAAGTGTTTCATGTAAACCTTTCGCGTCATTTACCGCGGAGGATGTTAACCCACGCTTTTATGTCGCTTGTAAAGTAGCTTATAATTTAAAGGAGCTGCATCCATCGATCTACAAGACCGCCGAAAAATACCTTTCAAATTATTTCGTCCTTTGGTCTTTGCACCGCGGAAAAAACAAAGAAGTTATTCCTTTCAACAACATACTTAAGGCTACCGCAGCTTTATCTAGTGTGGTTACTTTCGAGAAGCTCTTTTTAAAGTTGAAATATCTCTATGCATGGTTGCATAATCCCAAGATTGACAGTCGTGAGGTTGAAACATTTTCTGAAGAAGACAAGGCAGCCCTTCAATGGCAATGTCAACTTTTTGTAAACAGCCTCAATGATTTCCCCCTTTTGTATAAAATGCTAACAAAGCATGAAGCATATTTTATGGAAATGCACGCTTTGTCGCGTTCGATTTATTTTAATATAAGTTTATTTACTCGTTTCCTGATAAAAAATGTTCCTATAAATCAACTTGTTCAAGCATTCCGAGAAACCTACAATAAAGAAATATTATTCCAAATTGGGAAAAGTGATTTGGACTTCTTCATAGAGAATTATGTTTTTATCAATGACTATAAAGAAGAAGAATTTTTTGAATTCATAATTGAATATCATTTAGGCAATAAAGTAGGACTGGAGTATCTTTTTTCTTATCTCATTGATGGTGAAGGCTCATTAACTACACGCGCATATATTCTAACAAGCCTACTGCAAGACATGAAGGACCAAGATGTCCTTTTCCAGGCATTAAAAAAGCTTAATCAAAAAAGCGATCCTTTGCTATCAGAAAAAGGGGTGTTATTTCTTTTAAATCGCTATTCAATTTCATTTCTTGAGCGCTATAATTTGGAATCTCTGTTTAAGGCTCCGGCTATCCAAGTACAAAACATTAAAGCATATTTACGCCACAAAGATCAACAACATTTGTATCTAGAAGTACCAAGTATTAACTCAAATGAAGTCAACTCTTATATAAATAGTATTTCTTTCGATGGCCGCCCGATTACTTTTAATTTGGCTCTCGAAGCAAAGAGTACTACGGAGAAGAAGGTAATGATCCTTCAAGGTTCCGCATCACAGCTCAAAGACTGTTATAACCGATTCAGTAGAAGTGGCAAGGTTGACTTATTTAGTTCAAGAAGATATAATCAGGGTAAGCGTTTTATTTATCGCTACCAACAATTGTTCCTTTCGAAGAATGGCGATAAACTTCTCGTACACCTAGATGATGAACGCATTAAAGATATAATTAGTGTTTTGGACCGTTTCCCCGAAACACAAATCAAAATCGGTCCTTATGCATTTCGCGTCAAAGGTTTTGGCACGCACCACACCAGTGCTTTAATCAAGTGTAATCACGAAGAGTTGCCAGATGAACAACAATATGTTCTGCAACTCAATAGAGTCTATTTTGACCTAAATAATCCCTTTATATACCATCGCGACCTTTTAAAAGGGAACTCGATTATTATACAGGCGTTGAAAGGCCTACTAAAATCAAAATCAACCATAGCCTCTGAGTTCGTTGCTCAGTTGGGGATGTCAAATCTCTTTCCAGATTTAACGGATAACCATTATGGCGTCGTTATTAATAGGGTCTTCGACTCCATTAAGCGTTTTAAAGTATATAATATCAATGAGAAGAAGATTCTTGATGCACCTTTTGTTGAAAATGACGCATCTATAATATTTGACATTAACGATTTGGTTACCATAGAAAGAAACGGTATAATAAATCGAGTTAAAAAAGAAGATGTGCCAGAGCATCTTTTCATAGAGAGTGATATAATTGATTTGAGTGAAGATGGAATAGAAGGTTTCATAAGAGCAGGAGAGGGCAACAAAGACTTCTACTTTAATACAAATGCTTGTGATTTCACGCCAAAGCTAGGTGACCTTGTCAAATTCATACCGGGCATTAACTCTTCAAGAAAATATTCAGACAAGCCAGCAGCCTATTGCATATCGTTTGTTTCCTTCCAAGGACGACATGCAGCAGTTCTCCGATTTCAAAGGAAATTTGAATATTTTGATATTTGGCTTAAGGACTTGCAAACGGATGCGTGTTTATTTTCTAGGGTATACGATTCGCAAATAGTTGAAGGCTATGATGGGCAGTTGCAAGTAGGAATGATCTTTTCGTATTATATACCTGAAAAGTTTGCTCACATTGGTGGTACTCCGCGTATATATTTACGGTCCTTGGAGACTAGAAACTACAAACCTAAATAGATGCAGATTGGTTTATTATATGCTTAAAGGAAATCCAATGATAAGGAAGCTATTACAACTGCTTCTCCTTAAAGCGTCTTAAAAGACTGGTAAACATCATACAACTGAAATACCAAATAGAACCAATCGAGAGTCAAAAGAGATAAGTTCGGGAATGTCTAAGGTCAGTAAAATAGTTTATGGATTTTGAGCAAATAAAATATTTTGTCAGCAATAAAATGAGAATGTCTCATATCTATCAACCTGTCGTTATTAGATCATTACTAATTAACAATGGGGTGTTACATGATATTGACATTGCTAAATACCTAGTATGTTTTGATCCGAGCCAAATCGAATACTATCAAAATATTACAAACAACATGGTTGGTAAGGTATTGAGAAACCATAACATAGTTCGGAAGCAAAAATCAGAATACTTCCTCAATGGGTTTAACAATTTAAACCAAACCGAAATAGAAATACTTGTCAATCTATGTGATGAGAAAATTAGTGGGTTCATTGCCAAACGTGGAGATTCTATTTGGGAGCACAGAAGGAAAAATCGAGGTTATATCTCCGGAACGACAAAGTACAATGTACTCAGAAGGGCTGAGTTCAGATGCGAACTTTGCGGTATTTCAGCCAGTGAGAAAGCGTTAGAGGTTGATCATATCGATCCTGTTGCACTTGGAGGAGTTGACGATGAAACGAATTATCAAGCGTTATGTTATTCCTGTAATGCAATGAAAAGAGACAAGGACAATACTGATCTCAGGGCAAATTCGTCTAAGTATAACTATAGAGAAGACGATTGTGTTTTCTGCAACATGGAAGAATCTAGAATTTTGGACGAGGACCATCTTTTTTACGCCATTAGAGATCTATACCCAGTTTCCGAGCTTCATACATTGATAATTCCAAAACGCCACTCGCTAAATTATTTTGATCTAAATCAGGCTGAAATAAATTCAAGTACGAGGTTGATAAAAAAACACCAAAAATTCATGTCGACAAATGACCCCTCAATCGTAGGTTTTAATATTGGGATGAATTGCGGAATCACTGCCGGACAAACAGTTATGCATACTCATATCCATTTGATACCGAGGAGAATTGGTGATGTTGAAAAAGCCAGAGGTGGGATTAGAAATATTATTCCTGGAAAGGGAAATTATTGACATAGGCATCTGTGAAGTTCCAAATAGTGCTTGTTTCCATTACTTAGATTACCAATCCATTCTTTTCCAGTTACACCGATGGACTTGTAATCGATTGCTAAGAGGGTCGAGGAGAGGATTATTTTACCATTGTTTTCGAAACTAATTAATCGTCGATCGAAAAGCGCATCATATACAGGCGAAAGTAATATTCCATTTTCAACGTCAAGTCGTTCATAGTCTGTTGCATTCTTCCAAGGGTGAATATGCGATGCAATTAGTATTTCTTTTTTAGGGAAGCCTGTAACCGCACATTTATTTTCCCAACGCAAAAGGATACTTTTTCTGTATGCTCCTTGCCCAACCCTTGATGTAACCATTCCGCTTCGTTCAGTAACATTTGGCGTGTCCCTAACTCTACTTTCATCGAGACTAGGAACTATACTTATTGGATTTTTTTCAATCTGATAGTCCGTCTTGCTACCAACTCTTTGTAGAAAAAACCTAATTGCCGTTCGTTCATTGCCCTTTGTATCTGGACCTACAAAAAAGTCGAAGTCAATTAAAAATAGTTCACCCTCATATCTAACGATTCCCTTTTTAACTATCGTAAACAAGAATATTCGCTTGCCATTTTTAATATGCTCTTTTATTGCAAGATTGCCCTTTGTGAATTGCATGTTCCCAATCTGGCCTTCACCAGTGTAAGAGAAAATGTCTTTGTTTTCCCATCTATCTCTATAACCATGTTGATGACCTGACTTGCCGGAAAATATGAAAATGAAAGGGTTTTGGCCAGATGGCGAAATTCCACTTTGCCAGCCGCCACCAAATTCTACATTAATATCACGTCTACGATACTCTTGGCCGATAGTAAAAGGAATGGATTGCAATTGGTGAGGTTTATTGCTCTAAAATAATAAAAAAGCCCGTGGGGGTAATCCGCACGGGCCGGGATGCACATCTTTAAGCCATCCCTAAGGTTCCTATATTTCAAAGTTTCAATTTGAATTTGATTGGACAATGTGAAAACAACCATTATACTTTGTTTTTTTCACCAGTTTTTTCTGGTGAAAAAAACAGAAAATCCTGGAGATTTACCCAAACCCCGACCTTCTTATTGATTGATTGATTAGGTTTTGCAATAGGTTACCGACAGTCACCTACCCGACGCAGCGCTTGCCCCCACCGTAATTTCCCCATCCCACCTCTCCCTCTAAACCAACACCTTACGCAATCCGGCCTCCTTCCCTCCCACGTAAAAACACGCACCCCATGTTTTTTTCACCAGAAAAATCTGGTGAAAAAACCAGCAAATCCTGTTGAAACCCTCATGGCATTGCGGCCCTTTCCTCAGAGCTTCCGGTTGTCAACCCATTCTTCTTCTTAAAAACAAGTATCATGGCAACCGCACAACAAGACTCCTCTCACACCCGCAACGTCAACGTCCTGGCCGCCGCCGGCGGCGCCTGCAGCACCCTCGGCGCCCGGTATGCGCCCGAAGACGAGCAGCTCCAGGTCCCCGTGATCAACAGCTTCTGCACCACCTGCGAGGAAAGCATCACCGCCACCTACCACAAAGAGCGCGACTACAACGAGGCCCGCGAGGCGCGCCGCCGCCTGTTTACCGGCCAGGCGCCGTTCAGCACCCGCATCGTCAACACCCTCAAGGGCAGCAAAGCCTCCGAGGGCACGGTAGCGGAAGCCCGCTCCCTGGTGTCGAAAACCCGCGGCGAGCGGGCCGTCAAAAAGCCCCAGCCGGCCGCTTCCACCACGCCGGCCACGGAAATTGCCCAGCAGATCTCCGTGTCGCAAACCACCTTCAACAACCGCCTCGAGCACATGACCAAGCTGGTGGCCCTCGCCCGCCGCATGGGCCCCGCCTATAAAGCACCCACCGACGACCTCAAGCTGCCCCGGCTCGAGGAGCGCCTGCAGGCCATGAGCAACGCCAACCGCAAAGTGGGCGACGCCGGCAGCACCTACACCGCCGCCCTCATCGAGCGCGACCGCCTGCTTTACGACAAGCAAACCGGCATCGTGGCCCGCATGGACGCCATCCGCACCTATTTCAATTCCGCCTTTGGCGCTGCCTCGGCCGAGCGCAAGCTGCTCAACGGCCTCTCCGTGCGCGACCTCAGCGTCCGTCGCCTCCAGGCCGTGTAACAAGCCGAAACCCACTTACCCAGTCCCGCCCGCGGCGGGACTTTTTCTTGCCCCCTACTACCCCTTCCTCCACTTTAGCTACTCCCCCCGCCGCTCACAAAGGGCGACCCCGCCTTGCAGAACGTGCACCCGCACGTTGCGGAAAGGCACCCACGCGCTACTTAAAGGCCGTATGCGCGTTGCATAAAGCACACCCGCGCCCACCATAAAGCCCACCCACGCGTTGCATAAGATCCACCCACGCGTACCATAAAGCCCGCCCACGCGTACCGGAAGGGCGTACGCGCGTACCATAAAGCCCACCCGCGCGCACCATAATGGCCACCCGCGCGTTGCGGAAGGTCACCCACGCGTACCATAAAGCCCATACGCTCGCCACTGAATACCAACCAGTTATCCAAAACCCGCCCTCTTTCCCTCCTCTCGTTCTCTTGTTCTCTTGTTCTCTTGTTCTCTCTTTCTCCCGTTCTCGCGTTCTCTTTCTCTCGTTCTCTCCCTAGCTTTAGTCACCCTTAACACAAATGATATGAAACAAAAAGTATGGCTTCTCCCCGCCGCCGCCCTCCTGGGCGCCTTTCTCCTTTGGTCGCCCCTGACGAATGCACATGATACGCCTCCTGGCTCTGCCCCCCTTCCCCTTGGGAAGGGGTCGGGGGATGGGTCTGCCTCGCTCCCTCCCGGGGAGGGGCCGGGGGTGGCGCCCCCGAAAAACTACCGCGTCATCTACGGCGCCGACCTGCAAAAGCTGGTCAACGACGTGCACACGGCCATGCTCGAAAACTGGCAGGTCACCGGCGGCGTTGCCGTGTATGTGCAGGAAGGCAAAGTGCGGTACGCACAGGCGATGGTGGGGAACTGATCCCACGGGGGGAACTGCTCCCACAGGGTTTTGGCACGCGGATCCCGAGGCCTCGGGACGCAAAAGACGCGGAAACTTTTTCGGGGGTACTGCCTTAAAACCACTGAGGCCGCTTTTATTGGTAAACCTTGCGGGTGGAAGTGCCTGCTAAAAATGGGAGCCGCTTTCCGGGGCCGCTTCAGTTAAATACGCGGAAAGAGAACGACTGCAGGAGGCTTGTCGTTAATGAATCTGTCCACCTGTAGGCCTCTTTCCGCGTTTTCTCCCGCCTTTGGCGGGATGCACCTCCCGGTAGGTCCCTTCGCGGTGAGATCCCGTTCACACGCCGTCGGCCGAAGCCGCTGGCGCGGAGGCCGAAGCGACGGGTTCACGCCAAGACGCGAAGGCGCAAAGACGCCAGGTTGCAGTCTTGCAATACTGACGTGCCGTGCGTAACGCGGGGCTTCGCCAACGAGATCCCGTTCGTAAGCGAACGGGATGACGGTGCGCGCACCGTCATCCCGTAAACCCCATAGCAGCATTCGTGTGGCTGGGGGCAACAGGCGGATGGGGCCCCGCCTGCTTTGCCCGCAGGCCGTCAGCTTCAGCGGACCCTCCCCAGGCCATTGGGGCCCCATCACCCGGATGCATTTGTTTACTAGGCAGCCCGTATGGGGCCAATGCGCGCAGCGCAAAGGGTCGTCATCCCGGCTGCTTGCAGCCGGGACCTCACCGCGCACAGGGCTCGCTCTAGAAGGCGACTCCAATGCAGCCGGGACCTCACCGCGCACAGGCCTCGCTCTAGAAGGCGACTCCAATGCAGCCGGGACCTCAGCACGCACAGGCCTCGCTCTAGAAGGCGACTCCAATGCAGCCGGGACCTCAGCACGAACAGGCCTCGCACTTGAACGGATCCCGCCTGCAAGCGGGACCCACGCAAGCGAACGGGATCCACCAGCGGACGGCACCCATTTTTCTGATGCAACTTCCACTCAAAAGAAATGCAGCACAGGAAACTGTTTGGAAAGGACAGGAACCCTTTGGCTACGTCGAGCGTTTCTTTATACGTCACCGGCTTTACGCGGTAGGAGTGCGCCCCCAGCTGCAGGCATCTTTCGCGTTCCAGCGGGTTGAGAGAGGTGCTGTAGATCACCACCGGCAGGTGGCGGAAGCGCTCGTCGCGCTTGAGGGCCGCCAGGGTCTGTCCGCCGTTGAGGCGGGGCATGTTGAGGTCGAGCACCACCAGGCAGGGCAGGTGCCCTTCGGCCCAGCCGGCCTCCAGGCGCCGCAAGGCGTCTTCACCGTCTACGGCAAAATCCAGCAGGCCGCCCGCACCGAGGTGCTCGAAGCTGTCGGCCAGGATGCCGCGGTCTTCGGGGTCGTCGTCTGCGAGGAGGATCTTCCAGTGGGCCATCGGGAGCGAAATTAAGCCGTTGCGGGAAAGGAAACGTAGAAGGTGGCGCCTTCGCCGGCGCGGCCTTCGGCCCAGATGCGGCCGCCGTGCACGTCCATGATCTTTTTGCAGATGGCCAGGCCGATGCCCGTGCCCTCGTAGTGCTCGTTGTTCTGCAGGCGCTGAAAGAGGCCGAAGAGGCGCGGCAGGTACTTGTCGTCGAAGCCGATGCCGTTGTCAGCAAAGCGCAGGCGCACGTCGCCCTCCCTGCTTTCCACCTGCTCCACGCGGATCACGGGGCGCCGCCCCGGCTGCGCATACTTGAGGGCGTTGCCCACCAGGTTTACAAACAGCTGCCGCATCATGGCGGCGTCGGCAGGGAGCGTGGGCAGGGCCCCCACCTGCACGTCGGCCTCTTTTTCGCCGATTGCGATCTCGAGGTCCTGCAGGGCGTCGGCGGCCACGGTGGCCAGGTTCACGGGCACAAAGTCGCCGCCCTCGGCGCCGATCTGCGAGAGGGCCAGGATGTCGTGGATGAGGGAGCGCATGCGGTGGGCGGCCGACTGCATGTTCTTGAGGTAGTCGCGGCCGCGGCCGGCGAGCTGCGTGCCGTATTGGTCAATGAGGTAGTCGCTGTAGTAGAGCACCTTGCGCACGGGCTCCTGCAGGTCGTGCGAGGCCACGTAGGCGAATTGCTGCAGCTCCTGGTTGCTGCGGTTCAGCTCGCGGATCGTCTGCTCCAGGGCCGTTTGCTGCTCGCCGAGGCGCGCCTGCGCCTCTTTCAGCTCGATGTTGTCCTTGAGGGTTTCTTCCACGATCTTCTGGGCGTGGATGTCGGCCATGTAGCCGATCCAGTAGCCGGTATCGCCGTCCTCACCGGGGAAAGGCGTGAGCGTCACCTGGTGCCAGAGCCAGGAGCCGGTGGCGTGCTGCCGCAGGCGCACCTCGAGGCGCACCGTGGTAGGGGCGTCGGCAGGGAGGCCGCCGTCGAGCAGGGCGCTCAGCGCGGGGTGGTCGTCGGGGTGCACGATGCTGGCCCAGCCGCTGCGGTTGAGGCTTTCGGCGTCGCGGCCGGTGTAGGTGTGCAGCCACTGGTTGGCGTAGAGCAGCTCGCCTTTGGCGTTGAGCGAAAAGATGATGAGGGGGAGGGCGTTGGTGAGGGTCTTGTACTGGGTCTCACTTTTCTGCACGCGGTCCGACAGTTCCTGCAACTGTTCGTTGCGGCGCTTCAGTTCATCGTAGGGCGACACGGGCGGCTCGTTGCGAAAGGTCTGACGCCACGCGTCGATGCGGGCGGTATCGATGCGGTACGCGGGGGAGATGCTGAAGTAGAGGTCCACGTGGGTGTCGGCGCCGCGGCGCTGGGCTTCCACGCGGCTCACAAGGCGGCGGGCGTTCGCGAGGCCGGGCTGCAGGGAATCCCAGGCGTCTTCCTGCCGCAGCGAGGCCACGATGGCCCGCTCGTGACGTGCGCCCGCATCCACGCCCAGGGTGAGGGTACCGCAGCGGCCGCTTTCGCAGGAGTCGCGCACCACTTCCGACACGGCGGTGGCAAAGGTGGTTTGTGCCGAGAGGCTGAGGCCGGCCAGCTCGGCCAGCTTCATCGCCCTGCGGTGGGCCAGGATGAGATCCATCTCGTTTTCGAGGCGTACGCGTGCCAGTTCGTGCATGGTCAGGAGTTTAGTTTGCAACACAGCACCGACATGTCGTCGGTCATGCGTCCGAAGTCTTTGTAAAGGGCGGCGGCGAGCAGCGAGCCGTCGTAGCGCAGCAGCGTGGGGTGGCGCAGGAGGTCCCAGCGGCTGCGGATGCCGTCGCTGCACAGCACGAGGTGCTGGCCCTTTTCGCCGGGTACGGCGTGGGCGTTGAGCGTGCGCGGGAGGTTGTGGCCGATAATGCCGTTGTACGACATATAGTTCTTGCTGACGCCGCCGCTGAGCAGGCGCGTGGCGATGTTGCCCACGCCGCACAGCTGCCAAAGCTTCGTCCGGCGGTCAAAGAGCGCCGCCGTGCCCACGAGGCCACGGGTTTTGCGCACCTCGGCGTGCACGTGGCGGATGATGGCTACGGGGTCGTTGCTGGGGCATTCCAGGAAGGCAGCGCCGGCGGCCTGCACCGCCAGGGCGGCCTCGGGGCCGTGGCCGAGGCCGTCGCCGAGAAAGAGGCGGATGAAGTCTTCGTCCTGGCGGCAGAAAAAGCTGTCGCCACATTCCGTCTCGCCGGGCTTGGGCAGCACCAGCGCCCGTATTTCTACCGGCGGCATGGGGTGGGTGGGCGGCTTTTCGTTGAAGAGGCGCGCCAGCGTGAGGGTGCCCCAGTCTTTCTGCGAATACACCTGCAGCAGGTCGGAGAGGCGCTTCATGGAGCCGAGGCCGTGGCCGAGCGTGTTTTTGGTCGACATACCATCGGCCATCATGCGCCCCACGTCGGTCATGCCGGGGCCCTGGTCGAGGGCGATGAGCTCGATGCCGGGGCGGTCGCCGTCGTGGATGCTTTTGACTAGCAGCTGGCCGCCTTCGGCGTGCTTGGCGAGGTTGCTGAGCAACTCGGCCACCACGATGTCTACTTCGCCGGTGCGGCGCTCACTGAAGCCCGCGGCGAGGGCGCGGGCGTGTACTTCCTTCTTCAGCAGCGAGAAGTACGAGCGGTCGTCGGCCCGAAGGGCCGCGTGGCACAGGTCATCCATTTTTCCACTTAACGATGGACACGGTGGTGCCTTCACCGACCGTGCTTTTAATGTTGAATTCGTTGACGAGGCGCTTGGTGCCGGGGAGGCCGAGGCCGAGGCTCTTGCCGGTGGTATACCCGTCTTTCATGGCCAGGGCCACATCGGGGATGCCGGGGCCCTTGTCCTGGAACAGGAGGCGGATGCCGGTGTCGCGGCCTTCGCTGATCACCTCGATGATGGCGAGTCCGCCGCCGCCGTACTTGAGCATGTTGCGCACGAGCTCGGAAGCAGCGGTTATGAGCTTCGTCTGGTTCACCAGGCCCATACCGATCTTGACGGCGAACTCCTTTACGCGGTTGCGAAAGGGCACGACGTCCTGCTCCTTTTCGATCTTCATGGAATCTTTATTCAGCACCAGCTTCATCGTCGTCGCTTTCTGCGTCCAAGTCTGTGCCGATCTTTTCCTGCAGCAGCTCCATACCTTTTTCTACATTGAGCGCGGTGTGCACGCCGCGCAGCTCCAGTCCGAGCTCGATCAGCGTGATGGCTACGGCGGGCTGCATGCCCACCACCACCGTTTCCGCGTCCATGATCTTCGACATGGAGCCGATGTTTCCGAGAATGCGGCCCATGAACGAGTCAACGATCGACAGGGCGGAAATATCGATGAGCACGCCGCGCGCGCCCGTTTTGTTTACCATTTGCACGAGGTCCGATTCGAGGTTCGTAGCCAGCCGGTCGTAGAGGTCGATCTGGATGGTCACGAGCAGGAAACTGCCCATGCGGAGAATTGGAATACGGTCCATAGGTTTAGAGGGCGGGCTTTTCTTTCTGAATGCGTTTTACGTCGAGCCGGAGCAGCGCGAAGGCGTACTTCAACGCGGAGGCAAGCGTGGCTTTCGTAACGATGTTCGACAGGTCGATACCGAGGTGCACGATCGTCTGCGCGATCTCGGGGCGGATGCCGCTGATGATGCACTCCGCGCCCATGAGGCGCGTGGCCGATACGGTCTTGATCAGGTGCTGCGCCACCAGCGAGTCGACCGCGGGCACGCCCGAGATGTCGAGGATGGCGATGGTGCTCGACGTATCCACCACTTGCTGCAGCAGGTTTTCCATCACCACCTGGGTGCGGGCGCTGTCGAGGGTGCCAATGATGGGCAGGGCCAGGATGCCGTCCCACACGCGGATGACGGGTGTGGAGATCTCGGAGATCTCGTCGGTCTGCCGCAGGATCACCTCCTCGCGGCCCTTGATGAAGGTCTCGAAGGTCACGACGCTAAAAGCATCCATGAGGCGGTTCACCTTCACCAGCGCGTCCACCAGTACATCGGGCTGGTCTTTGAATTCGGCCTGCAGTGTCGTCAGCAGCGCCTCTTTCAGGCCGAAGACGAACACCCCCGTTTCGCGGGGCGTGAAGCCCTGGCGTGCGCGCGAAACCGAGATGCCGGCGAGGATCTCGTTCACCGGCTCGAACTCGGAGGAATGCACCTCGGTGAGGTTGCGGTCGCTGAGCGTGGCGAGCAGGGTGTCGAGCAGCTCGTTGGACTGCTCCCGCAGGTCCTCGTTGCTCATCAGGTCTTCCCGCAGGGTGGCGTCGGCGAGTTGGCTGTTGATCCAGGTTTCGAAAATTTGCTTCTTTTTCTTTTGCAGCAACTTGGCGATATCGGGCTTCATAGAGGCGTTGTTTGGCGCTGAAGGTAACCGCATTCCGCTGCACGGGCGGGAATAATCCGGAGTGGGGCAGGCACAGGATTTCACAGCAGGAGGAGGAGGTGGAGTGAAGGAGGTTTCTTACCCCGCCTGGGGCGGCCTCTGGCCGTCGCCCCCGCACAATTTAACAGCCGACGCTTCGCCACCCCATCCGGACGGCGTACCTTCATCCTCCCCGAAACAAATGATGACCGGCCCTACCCGCACCGCGCCCGCCTACCCCACCGTAGCGGAGCTGCGCCAGCTTTTCGATGCCTCCCCCGACGTCCTGTGCGTGCTCGACCCCGGGTACCGCTTTACGGCCGTCAGCGCCGCCTGCCGCGCGCTGTGGGGCTATGCGCCCGAAGACCTCCTCGGCCGGCACCTCTTCGACGGCTTCCACCCCGCCGATGCCGCCGCGGCCCGCAGGGCCGTCGACAGCCTGCAGGGCGGCGCCCCCGGCACCAGCTTCGAAGCGCGCCAGCGCTGCGCCGACGGCTCCTTTGCGCCCGTGCTGTGGTCGGTACACCGCGATGCGTCGGGCACCCTCTACGCCGCTGGCCGCCCCGCCGGCGACGGCAACGCCTTCCGCTCCCTCGTGCTGCTGCAGCAGGAAGCCCTCCTCCACCGCCAGCAGGAGATCGAAGAGGAACTGCGCCGCTCCAACGAGCGCTTCCGCCTCGCCGCCCGCTCCGACGCCATCTACGACTGGGACCTCTCCAGCCACAAGCTCCACTGGGGCGAAGGCCTCTACGCTATTTTCGGCTACCAGGAGGCGGAACTGCAAATGGAGCAGTGGATCGCCGCCCTCCACCCGGCGGAGTCCGCGGCCCTCCTCGCCGGCCTCGATGCCAGCCTCCATAACCCCGCCGCCGGCAACTGGGAGGCGGAGTACCAGCTGCGCCGCCCCGACGGCTCCTGGAGCTTCGTGCACGAACGTGGCCACATCCTCCGCGACCCGGCCGGCAAGGCCACCCGCATGGTGGGCCGCATCGAAGATATCAGCGAACGCAAGCGCCGCGAGACCGAGCTGCGCAAGCTCTCCCTCATCACCGAGCAGACCGAAGACGCCATCGTGGTTACCAACGCACAAAAGGAAACCACCTGGGTCAACGCCGCCTTTACGCGCCTCACCGGCTACAGCCTCGAAGACATGCTGGGGCGCCGCCCCGCCGCCGTGCTCGAAGGCCCCGCCCCCGACCCGGCACTCCTGGAGCGCGTGGACGCCTATTACCGCGCCAACAA
>SEAC01000039.1 GCA_004173235.1 Chitinophagaceae bacterium
AAGTGAAACACAAAAAAGTAGGCACCGCAACACACCTTTAGTTATACAACGATAAAGTGGATAAACCCACCCAAAAAACTGAAAACGAAAAAGAGGCTGCCCTTTTGAGACAGCCTCTTGTTTGCATTGCATCGCGATTCACGCTTCACGGCTCACGTTAGAAGCTCACCGGGCAACGCAGCTTATCAGCCGAGCTGTTGCGGATGTTGAGGAAATTCTTATAAGAAAGCGTGATCTCGAAACCGCCGCGGCCATTCGTTGCGCCTTTTACGCGGCTGATGGACGCATCGTACGACGCTCCTATCGACCACTGGTAGAAATCGAGTTTCACCACCGGCGCAATGGCATCGTTGAAACGATAGAACACACCACCCGAAATGCTCACCGTCTCGCCTTCGTCGCCCTGCTGCTGCAGGTCGTGGCGAAAGAGGAAACCCGCCTGGGTGAGGTTGCTTCCTCCCTGCTGAAACAGGTCGCCGTACAGGGTAAGGTTGTCGAACTCGCTTGTAGGAACCGACAGTCCTACATTGAGCGACATCTTCGCGTTAAGCCGGATGTCGGTAACCGGGTTGAACGCTACCTTGGGTTGATTGAAATGGTAATAGGCCCCGCCGATGTAGTACTTCACGTCGCTGCCGGCATTGCTGCTGTACGAGATACCGACGCCAGCATCCCAGTAGCGCACGTTCGTGTTGGTAAAGGTCTGGCGCGTTGGGTTGGCTGCGCTGTAGGCTCCATTTACAAACTGGTCGTCGAACTTGAGACCGGTGGGGTCGAAGCGCTGCTGCACCATGCCACCGATGAAGCCTACCGACAGGTACGCATCACGGGATTCGCTCAGCAGTTTGTGATACGTCACAACAGGAAGAACGCCGGTCTTTCCCAGTTTCGAATCGCCGGCCACATCGTTGGTGATCTGGAGGCCGAGGCTGAGGTAGTCGTTGCCGCTGCCCACGCCGAATTTCGACTCAACGCCGAGCGCCTGTGTTTTGTAGGCAGTAGTGGCGCTGTTCCACTGGCTGCGATAAGCGGCAGCCATGCGCACGTCGCCGCGAAACATACCCGCCAGCGCAGGGTTGCGCAGGAGCGGCATTTCGTAAAACTGCGACAGGTTGATATCCTGGCTGTAAACCAGCTGCGTCATTGTTGCAGCGCCCAGGAGTAGCAGGAGTTTTTTCATGGTCTTATTTTAGAAGCGACACGTTGCCTTTATAAGTGTAAGTAATACCGTTCTCGCAGATCACCTCCGCGGTGTAGATGAACACCTCGGGCTCGCTCACCTTTCCTTTGATCTTGCCGTCCCAGCCATACGAAGGATCGTTGGGCGGGAAGTTGGCGCGCTCGAATACGACTTCGCCCCAGCGGTTGAACACGCGGAAGGATTTCACCTGAACGATGCCGGAGCCGCGCACCATCAGGATGTCGTTGATGTTGTCCCCGTCGGGTGTGAAGCCGTTCGGGATGAACGTTTGCAGCGATTCGCACACGGTGCGCACCTGCAGCGTATCGGTGTTGCTGCAACCAAATACCGTTGTGCCTTCCGCCACGATCGTAGTGTTGTTGCGCACGTTGATCGAAGGCAGCGGGCAGGTGCTACAGCTCAGGTCGGTAGCAGGCGACCAGAGCCAGCTTACGATCGGCCCGTTGGTAACGGTGCTGGTAAGCGGGCGCACGGTGCCTGTTGCCAGCACAAGGTCGGGGCCGAGGTTGATCTCGGGGATTGCTCCAACACCGATGGTCACCGGGATGGTCTGCGTGAAGCAGCTGTTGGAGCCCGTAACGGTAGCCGTATAAATACCGGGCTGCAGCGGCAGGAACACCGGGTTGGGACAAGTGGTGCAGCTAAGCGTTGCCGTTGCCTGCGTCACCCAGTTGTAGGCCGTGGCTCCGCTCGCAAGCAGTTGCACCGAATCTCCGATGCAAATGCTGTCCGATGTGGGTATAACGGTCATGGTGATGGGCTGCGTAACATTCACGATCGCCGTGTCGGATGCTGCACAACCAAAGGCGTTGGTTGCAGTAACGATGTACGGCGTGGTGAAGAAAGGCGAGGCCACCGGGTTCGGGCAGGTGGTGCAGCTCAATCCGGCGGTTGGCGACCATTGCAGGTTGGTAGCGCCGGTGGCGTTGGCCTGCAGGTTGGCCGAACCGCCGCGGCAGATCGGGGCCGGGTCCACAATGGATACCGTAGGAGTAGGATTAATCGTGATAGACGGCGAAGTGAGGTTAACGGCGCAACCATTTGTAGTGCTCACCGTGAGGTCGGCGGTGTAAGTGCCCGGGGTGCCGAATACGGGCCGGAACGGAACACCGGTGCCGGTGATGCTGTTGCTCGTGATCCACTGGATGTTGGCAATGGGATCGGCGGAGTTGATGACCGCGTCGAAGGTCACGGGCTGGCGCGCGCAACCCTGGTTGCCGGCTGGCGGCACAAGCGTTACCACGGGGTTTGCCCACACCGTAACCGGTATGTCAACGTCCTGCGTAATCACGCAACCACTGGTGCCGGTGATCTGGAGCGTTACGTGGAGCGTGTTGCTGGTGGTAAATGTTTGCGTGGTCGTCGTCGCACCTGTGATCACGTTGCCGTTGCTGAAGCTCCAACGATTCTGCGCAATGCCGAAGAAAGCGCTCGAGGTATCGGTGAAGGTGATGGACGTGCTGCCGCAACTCTGAACCGTTTGCGCCGTGAAGCCAACGCGCAGGCGGTCTACGCGGATGGGCGTAGTGCCGGTGATGAGGTACGCGCAGGATCCGCTGTTCATTGTCACTTTCGGAATGAAGGTGCCGGGAACCGGGTATACATAATCGAATGTTGCGCTGCTGTTGGTCACGGCAGGTGTGCCGTCTCCCATATCCCAGGTGTAGGACGTAGCACCGCTGCCGATCACTTCGAAGTGCGTGCTCACACCGTTGCACTTATAGCCACCAGTGTATTGCAGCGTTCCCGAAGGTCCGCTTACCGTGATCTGCTGCGTAGTCACATACTGGCAACCTGCGGCCGTGTTGACGGTCAGGGTGACGTTGAATGTTCCCGCCTGCTGGAAGGTATGCGTCACCGAGTTGAGCGATGACGTTCCTGTGCCGTCGTTGAAATCCCACAGCACCGATGTAGCTGGTGTAGTGTTATTGGTAAAGGTCACCGTGAAGGGTGCGCAGGTGCTCGTTGTGCCCGATACGGTCATGGAGCCCGCTTGCGTGGATCCGATCTGGACGTCGGTGCGTACGCTGTCGATGCAGGTAATAAGGCCGCCTGGCGCCGTGTTGTAAGCAAGCAGCCATACCGTGTAGGTGCCCGGTGCGGCATAAGCGTGCTGCGGCGAAGCGGTTGCGGAGGTCTGGTTATCGCCGAACTTCCACAGGTAGCTGGTAGCGCCCGTGCTGTTGTTGGCGAAGGTGATGGGAGCGCCAACGCAAGCCGTCGTCATGTTGGGTGTGAAGGCCGGAACGGGCTTGCCGTAAACCGTGATCAGAATATGGCCTGTGGTGTCGGAACAGTTGTTCTGCCCGCGCAGGGTCACATCGTAGGTGCCTGGCGTGTTGAACACGTGCGTGATGGAGTCGAGCGGGTTCGTTGTGTTCACCAGCGGGCTCAGGTCCTGGAAGTTCCACGTAAACTGCGTGCCGCCCGGAGAGCTGTTATAGAATTTTACCGAGTGCGGTGCGCAGCCCAGGAGGTCGGTGCTTGCAACGGTCAGGTTCAGGTTCACCGAGTTCGGCTGCACCGTAATGACGATGTTGCGGGTGTCGGTGCCGCAAATGTTTGTCGCCGTTAGCGAAACGGTGAAGTTGCGCAGCACGCCTGTGGTAAACACGTGCTGGATCGGAGCGTTGGAGGTAGTTACATCCGGTGCGCTGGCATCACCCCAGTTCCAGGTGTACGTGTTGCCGGTGCCGGCGCTGTTGTTGATAAAGGTCACCGTCATGGGCGAGCAGCCTTGCAGCGCGCTGGGTACAAACGATGCGGACGGAGGTGGCGTTACGTTGATGAGTACTGTGTCGCTCACACCACCCGTTGGGTTGGGGCATCGGTTCGAGCGCACGATGCGGCGGTACCACGTATCCTGGTTCAGCACGCCCGGTGCATAGTTCTGCGCGGTCGCCCCGGGGATTCCCACGAAGTTGACGCCATTGGTGCTCGACTCCCACTGGTAGCTGAGTGCCACCGCGCCGCCGAAGGCCGTGGGCAACGAGCCCACAAGCGCAGTAGGCGCCGTATTGAAGCAAATGGTCTGGCTTGCCGCGATGGTATTGTTGCTCACCGGCGGCTCCACCCATACTTTGATCGTATCCGAAACCGTCGTACAGGTGCCTATCGTCGCTTTGCGGATCAGCCACACGGTGTGGTTGGGGGTGAAGGTGTAGTCGGAAAGTGTAAAGGTTGGAACGTCCGCGAAGGTCACGCCGTCGTCGGACGACTGCCACTGGTACAGCGGCACCCCGCCGTTGCCACCCGTTGCAGGGAAGTTGCCCGTGGTATAAACGGCGCCAGAGCAAACGGAATCGATGCGACCGTTGATCGTGTTTACGATCGGCCCGTCTACGGGAAGCAGCACGGTCGCCGTATCGTTTTTCACGCAAAGCGCGTTGACCGGGGTAACGATGAACTGCAGCGATACGTCGGCAGTGAGGTTGTTGAGCGTGATGTTGGGCGTGGTATTCGGAGGCACCACATCCACGAAGGGGTTGGTGGCGGGTGCGTCCTGGCGGCGCCACTTGAGGATCGTTCCCTCATAACCCGTGGCCGTGATGCTCGCGCTGCTGTTGTAGCAGATCGGGTTGATGGGACCGAGCGTTCCGGCGCTGGGGCGGCGCACTACGGTGATCGTCATCTGGTCGGAGGTGGCAGGGCAGCCCCCGTCGTTGCTGATGGACCATTGCAGAGTGATGGAACCTTGTAGCGGGCCGGCACCAAGGCCAACCGTGGTAATGGGCGAGTCGCCCTGGTTGGGGTTGACGATGTTCGGGTTTGCATTAAGCGTATTGGAGCCGGGCACTACTGTCCACGTTCCCAGTTCCCAGGAATGCGTTGGTGTGTTGCCTTGCAGCGTGAAGTTCGAGAAGATGCCGCCAACGAAATCGCAGATCAGTGTATCGGGCCCGGCCGTTGCCGCGCCGGGGAGCGGGCGGTTCAGGATCGTGACAGTATCGCGAACGGTGGCGCAAATGCCGGTGCCGGTAACCGTCCATTGAAACTGGTAGGTGGCGTTGGGCACGAGCCCGTTGATGACGGTTGTAGGCGAAGAAGGTGTGACGATCGTTGTGTTGGAGCTGGGGATCTGCGACCAAACGCCCGTGGTGCCGGGGGCAAGCACTGCCTGCATCGTTACGCTGCCGGCGTTGCAAATGATCTGGTCGCTGCCGGCATTGATCGGTGGCGTTGGGTTGACGGTAATGGTGAACGTGCGCGAAGGACCTGCGCAGGTAGTGCTGGCGGGTGTCACCGTAATAGTAGCTACGATGGTGGTCGTTCCGGTGTTAATAGCTGTGAAGCCGGGAACATCGCCCGTGCCGGTGGCCGGCAGACCGATCGAAGGATCGGAGTTGGTCCAGGTGAACGTAACACCCGGTTGCGGGCTTGTGAAGTTCGTTGCCGGCACGGGAGCGTTGTTACACACCACCTGGTCGGCCGGCTGGTTCACCGTCGGAATCGGGTTTACCGTCAGGGGCTGTGTTACGTTCGTTGTACCGCATTCGTTGGTCACATCGAGGCTGATGTTGAACACGCCCGTATTCGGGTAGTTGGCTGTGGGTGCAGCGGCTGGCGAAGTGGCCGGGGTGCCTCCGTTGAAGGTCCACAGGTAAGTAGAAGGAGTTGCAGAGAAGCAATCGTTGATGGTGGCCACCGGGGAGAATGGTCCCTGGCAAATGGCGGCTGGCGCCGGGAAGTCCACGTTGGGCTTCGACTTCACCGTAACGGTTTGCGTAGCCGTTGCCGAGCAGGTGTTGCCGGGAGGCGTTGTTTGCAGCTGCACGGTGTACACGCCCGGGTTGGTGAACGTGAACTCCGGAGTGGCCGAGTTCGTGTTCGTTCCGCCGGTGAAGGCCCAGTTGCTGGCAGCCGGTGTGCAGTTAGCTGTGTTGGCATAAGACACCGTCCAGTCGAAACGGTTGGGGCCGCAGTTGGCGGCGGCAGATGTGTTGGTGGAATTCACCAGCAGCGGTCCGCAACCTTCGGTGGAGCTGAGGGCAAAGACGGCGTCTGGCTGGCCATTCACGCAAATGATACGCTCGATCTCCGCGGTAGGGCAAAGCGATGTGTTGCCCACTTTCATTTTTATGGTATACGTACCCGGTGTGTTGAACACCACGTTGAGGGTGCTGCTCCCCGAAGTCCAAAGGCCCGGATCGGGCGATCCGATGTCGTCGCCAAGGCTGCCGGTAAGCGTGAACCCGGTGTTGGGTGTGATGGTCCAGATAACCTTGCCCGGTGTGCACACGCCATTGGTAACACTTTGGTAGTTGCCGGTTGAATTTGAAATACTGACTGGCACGTTCGTACACACCAGGTCGCCCGGGGCAACCGTCATTATCGGCGTTGGCTTTTTAGAGATATAGATCGGCACTACCGCAGCCGAAGATGCGCCGCAGGGGTTGCTGGCTCGGATTGATGCCTGGAAGGAGTTGGGATACGTAGTTGTTCCGCTCACGCTGTTGGTGCCGCAGGAGGAATTCATGAAGGTGTGGGCGACGCTGGCAGGCGCCGGATGGTTGAAGATCACCGCCGGCGTACCATCGTTGAACGTTACCGTATAGATAGTACCAGGGGCATTGGAGCCCGTGCTGGTGATCGGGAAGGAAAGCGCGCTTTCCGAGCAGGTTACGGTATTACCTGGGTTGGAAAGGCCAACGGCAGGGTTCGAGCCGATGAACACATCGTAGAAACCCGTGTCGCGGCAACCGCTGATGTCGGTTACAATGAACTGCAGCGTATAGTTACCCGTTGCATAGGTGTGATTGAGGTTGGTGAACGTGGGGCCGGTAAACGAAGGCGAAGCATCTCCCCAGATCACGGTCATGCTGGTATTGGTGGACGTGGATTGGTTTTGAATGGTCAACGTAGCACCCGTAGAAGTACAGGAAGTGAAGACCGGTGTTCCGTTGTATGTCACGAGACCCGATCCGCCGAGCACTGTGCTGGGAGACACGGTTTGCACCGTATGAACGGCCGTGGCAGAGCAACCCTCGGTATTTGTAGCAGTGAGGCTGACGGGGAAGCTCTGTGCACCGCCATTGGCACCGCCCAGGAAGAAGTGCAGCGGGTCGGAAGCCGTGGACACGGAGTCGGCATCAGCGTTGGGATCGCTGAAATTCCAGAGGTACGAGACGGATCCGGAAGAAGTGTTGGTGAACTGGACCGGCGTGGACGAACATTGCGCGTTGGGTGTAAAGGTGAACGCAGGGCTCGGCTCGGGGTGAACCACAACCTGGAGCACGGGCCAGAAGGTGGTGTTGCCGCCGTTGGTCACTTCCACGCTGTAGTCGCCCGCGCTGCTCACGCGAAGCGAGTCGGTAATGGCGCCGGGAATGGGCGCGCCGCTGAGCGTCCATTGGATGGTGGCGCCTGCAGGCACCGGGAGGGCTTTCAGCAGCACTGAACCGCCAGGACAAAAGCCCGCGGCGCCTTGATAGCCCGACCAGCTGAAAGTCTGAGCGTTTCCATAGATAGAAAACAGCACTCCTAGAAGGAGGATGAGAATCTTCTTCATGTTAGCAATTAGTAGTGGATGACCAGGTCGGTTGCGGCCTAAAAATAAGGGAAATTCTGTAACCGGGGAGGCGCTAAACGGGCGAAACAGCCCGTTTAGCCGATCAATTGCCCAATTCCAAACCCTTCGCGCAGAGGGGCTTATCCGTGCACCGGGGTGGAGATCCCTTTCAGCCGGCGGTAGATCTCGGTGGCGTACTCATCGGTCATCCCGCTCAGGTAGTCGAGCGCGAGCAGCACTTTCGCGTAGCCGCCCTCTGCTTCCCGAAAACCGGTCAGGTGGAAAGGGAACAATTTGAGAATGATCTCTTCGCGGTGCGCCGGCTCCGATTTCAGAAGGGCAGGCACGAGCAGCGCCAGCAGTTCCGACATAAGGTTGTACCCCGCCAGCTCGATCTGCAGCACCGTATCGTGTTGATAGATCCTCGCCCGGCTCAGGGCCTGCACCGTATTCAGCGCCCCGGTGCGTGTTTGAAGATGGTCGATCAGCGTGTTGTTGAACGTGCCGGCCAGAATGGTTTCCTGGTTTTCAAGAAACACCCGGCTGCACTCCTGCACCAGTTGGTTGATGACGCGCGCCCGGAGGAAGGCGATGCCTTCATTGGCGTCTTCCAGCTTCCGGTAGTGCTCGAAGGTGCGGCCCTCCCCTTCTCCATCCTGCCGGGTTTTGTCAAGCACTTCTTTGAATGCACTCATCACCGTATCCGTAGAGAGGATGCCGAGGCGATGCGCATCTTCCATGTCGACGATGGAATAACAGATATCGTCGGCGGCCTCCACGAGGTAAACAAACGGGTGCCGGCAGAAGATGACGGGGTCGTCCTGCTCACGGATCATCCCGCACGCTTCGGCAACCTGCACGATGATCTCTTTTTCCGCCTGGAAGAAACCATATTTCTTGCGGTGCTTGAAGGCTTTGTCGGTGCTGACCGACTCGCAGGGATATTTGAGTATGGATGCGATGGTGGTGTAGGTAAGCCCGAAGCCGCCCGTAAAGCGACCCTTATAGCTTTGCGTGAGCACGCGGATGGCGTTGGCGTTGCCTTCAAAGGAGGTGAGGTCTTTCCACTCGCGAGCGTTGAAGAAGGAACGGAGCGGCTGACCGCCGACCGGGCTTTGTTCGTTGTCGACGAAGTAGGCCGAGATCGCCTTCTCTCCCGAATGACCGAAGGCGGGGTTGCCGATGTCGTGCGCAAGGCAGGCGGCGGCCACCACGTTGGCAAGCTCGTAGCGATAAAATTCGTAGGCTTCGTCGTTGCTTCCTCTGTATCGTTTCGATATCTCTTCCCCGATCATCTTTCCCAGCGAACGGCCTACCGAAGCCACTTCCAGCGAATGCGTCAGGCGGTTGTGCACGAAGGCCGTTCCCGGCAGCGGAAACACCTGCGTTTTATTCTGGAGGCGACGGAATGCGGATGAAAAGATGAGGCGGTCGAAGTCGCGCTGAAAGCCGGAGCGTGGCCCCTCCGGGATCTTGTCGGAGCCAACACAACGGTGGGTGAAGATCGAGTCGAAGGACATGGGCATGCGGCGAAGATAAGTTTGTCGTGGGCACTTTGCAGTTCCGGAACAAGACGTCGTCAATCCTTCAGGCGTCAGCTAACGACAAACCTCAAACCACAAACTACAAACGATTAAAATAAACTCTCATCATCCACCCCGTAATCCTTCCGGATCTTGCGCAGCACTTCATCCATGCTGGCGCGGTGGTCTTTCGGGCTCCATTCGCCACGCTCCCACTTATCGAGCTCGTTGTCGATGTGTTTTTTCTGCAACTGGGTCAGCTTGTCCACGAGCTCGCCCGACACTTCGCGCTGGCGTTCATAAAATTTCTTCTTCTTATCAAACACCAGGTCGCGGCCGCGGAACATGTCGTTTTCATTCGCAGCCATCTGCAGCAGCTCTTCGCGTGCGAGGGCGATGTCGTACGGACCGATGGGCATGATCAGCTTAGAAAGTATGGGCCCTGTTTCGAGGAGGATGATCAACAGCGAAACGAGCAGTGTCGACCACCACACGCTGGACTCTTCGTCGGAAAGATCCGACAGGGCCTTGTTGCGCTCGAGGAAGCCCAGGTTGGCGCCTGCGGTGCTCTCGTAGCCACGGCGCTTTTCTTCCATTGCGGTGCGCGCGGCGGCGATGCTGCTGTCCTGCAATTGAAGCGAAGCCGCCAGCAGCGCCAGCTCGGGGGCATACTGTTGCTGTGCGGCCTGCCAGGCGCCCATCTTGAGTCGGGTGAGTTGCTCGATGCCGCGGCGGCCCGAGCCACCGGTGCCATCGGCTTCCTGCACGTAAGCACTTTGCAGCGTCGCCAGCGTATCTTCTATTGTAGTTCTACGGGCCACGATCCGCGCTCGTTCGGCCTCGGCCGCGGCGATCTGCCCTTTCGTCTCCAGTTGCAGCAGCGAGTCGTTGCGCTGGATCTTCCTGTGCGTGTTCTCCACCATCTTCACGTTGATCTCCTTCTCGAAGATCTTCACCTCCAGGGGCCGCGCGATGGTGACGCCGATGAGCAGCGCCAGCGCAATGCGCGGGAGCGCGAGCAGCAATTGCCGGCTCCGCGATACGCCATACTTGCGCATGGTGCTTACAAGAAACCGGTCGAAATTGAAGATGATGAGGCCCCACACGAGGGCGAAGAAGACCGTCCAGCCCAGGTGCCCGAAGATGCTGTAAATGGCGTATCCCGATGAAAGGGCTGCGAGCACAAACGTGGCGAGGAGCACGCCGCCCAGCCCGCTGTATTTGATGCCTTCGGAAGGGTATTGCCTGAGGAGCGATGAATGCGCGCCAGCGCACCACCAGAGGAAGTTGGAGCCGCCTTGCTGCGAGCGGCCTTCGAAGCTGTCGTAGGAGTAGGCACGCTCACCCGTTTTGTTTTCTGCCATAGGTTTCTGTTGTGGGTTGATCGGTTTTCTTGGTTGAAGTTGAAACCTGACAACAGGGAAACGAAGCAGTAAAGATGATTCGTGTATGAAGATAGCTATTTAACAAAGCGGCTTTAGCTGCCTTTGTGACGAATGACCGGTTAAATGTGTTGAACGAAAAAGGCGACACCATTCCGTCCCGCCTTTTCTCTTAATCACCACGAAAAACCAACACGCCCTTCACTGGTGCGCATCCCATTCAATTTGTTTGTACGCCAAATCACCCGGGACGCTTACACCAAAAACTGCGTTCAAGTTATTCACTTCGAATAGCATACCAGTTTATACACGCCTGAAACAGACGGTGCAAGAACCGTTTTTGGGCAACGCTTGCCTCGCATTCAAGCTATTTTGTAGAAGCACGGGCGGGCACGAAAACCTGGTAGCCCCAGGGCGGGAGGAGCCATCCCTCGGTTGCGCCCGCGCGCTCCATGCCCGTGATCACTTCGCGCAGATTTCCTTCGCCGGGCACCTGCTCGCTGATGAAACAGTGCTGCACCCTGGGCGTCAGGTTGAGCAACACCAACACCGGCTCGCCGTGGCTTTCTCGTAAGTAAACGAGCACGTCGGCATCGGCAGAATTGTTGAGCACGCGGCAAGGGGCGCAGCTTTCCAGTGCCGAGCTGTTTCTACGCAGCTGGAGCAACGAGCCGTAAAAATGTCCAAGTCCGGGCGTGCCGTTCCATTCGATCGCATCCTTTTCAAAAAATTGCAGGCGCTTTTCATTCGGAAGCTCCTGCCCTGAATAAAGCAGCGGGATGCCAGGCCATGTGCAACCGAATACCGCCAGCATTGCGGCCATGGCTCCATATTTCTCATACTCGGTGCCGTTCCAACTGTTCTCGTCGTGGTTGGTGGTGAACCAGGCCGGGATGCCGGCAGTAGTCTTATACCGGTCGAGCAATTGGAGCCACTCGGCGCGGGGCATACGGCCGGCATAAAATTCCTGGGCAGCATGCATCCAGCTCCAGGTGTACGCGGCATCAAACACCTGCATGTATTCAGGATGCGTCAGCGGGTCGAGCTCGCCGAGCCAGAGCAGGCCGGGATGGTCGGACAGCGCCTCCTTCGCTTCGAGCCAGAAGTCCAACTCCACCCAAAAAGCGAGATCGCAGCGGAAACCATCGATGCCCGCCTCGAGCACCCAGTAGCGCATCGCGTCGATCATTTCGGCGCGCATGTAACGGTTGTTGAAATCCAGCTCGATGATATCCTCCATGCCGTGCGCCGGCACAAAGCCGCCGTCGGCGCCGCGTTCGTACCAATCAGGATGCTCGCGCGTCCAGCGATGATCCCAGCCGGTGTGGTTGGCCACCCAGTCGATGATGACGTGCAAACCCATTCCGTGCGCTTCCTGAACAAAAGCCTTGAATTCCTCCATCGTGCCGAATTCTTCCGAGAACGCAGTAAAGTCCGAGCAGGCATAATAGGAACCGAGCGAGCCTTTCTTGCGTTCCTGAGCAATCGGCGTCAGCGGCATGAACCACAACGTTTCCACTCCCATATCGCGCAGGCGCGGCAGGTGTGCGTGAAAGGCGGCCAGCGTGCCTTCTTCCGTATACTGCCGCAAATTCACTTCATACACATTCGTGCGCAGGATCCAGGCTTTTTCAGGGGTCATGCGTCAAAACTAGCAGAATAAAGGATTTGGAAGGTTCCGGAGGGTTCTGGAAGGTTCCGGAGGGTTCTGAAAGGTTGAGAGAGTATCCTGGGCTGATATCCATTTGACTCGTACTGTTCACCACCATTAGACGGAAAGAAATCGGTGTTCATCTTCACAAACCATAAGAATCTCCGTTCTTTCTCTCCGCAGGGTGCATTGTATCTTTGCACCGCATGAAAACCTTCGATGTACCCGTCAATTATCGCAGCCCGCTGATTTCCGCTGTCAAGAAAAAGCGCAAGGAAGCCGACCGCATGAAGAAGGACTTCACCCCGACCCTGCTCGACTTCGGGCCGCTGCGGATCTACCTGGCGCGGCACTTCGGGTTTTGCTACGGTGTGGAGAATGCCATCGACATCGCCTTCCGCACCGTTGCCGAAAATCCGGAGCGGCGCATATTCCTGCTGAGCGAAATGATCCACAATCCGCAGGTGAACGCAGACCTCCAGGCCGCCGGCGTGCGCTTTTTGCAGGATACCAAAGGCAATCCCATCTTTCCATTCGAAAGCCTCGGCGCCGACGACATCGTGCTCATACCTGCCTTCGGCACAACGCTCGAAATAGAAAAGCGGCTCAACGATATCGGCATTCGTACCGAACACTACAACACCACCTGCCCGTTTGTAGAAAAGGTGTGGAACCGCAGTGAGGGAATCGCTCAAAAAGGCTATAGCATCATCATCCACGGGAAGCCGAGGCACGAGGAGACGCGCGCCACTTTCTCGCACGCCGCAAAAGACGCCCCGTCGGTGGTGGTGAAAGATATGGCCCAAACCATCGAACTCGCCCGCTACATCAGCGGCGAAAAAGAGGCACCGTATTTCTACGAGGAATTTAAAGGGCAATATTCAGAAGGATTCAACGTAGAGCGTGACCTGCAGCGCATCGGCGTGGTAAACCAGACCACGATGCTCGCTACCGACACGCAGGCAATTGCCGACTACCTGAAGGACGTGATGATCCGCAAATTCAGCCTCGACGAATCCAACGTGCGCGAACACTTTGCCGACACGCGCGATACGCTTTGCTATGCCACCAACGACAACCAGAGCGCGGTGCAGGGTCTGCTTGATGCACCCGCCGACCTCGCCATCGTTGTGGGCGGATACAACTCATCGAACACATCGCACCTCGTGGAGCTGTGTGAAGAAAAGCTTCCCACCTTCTTCATCAGCGACGAAGCAAAACTGCTGTCGAAGAACACCGTGTTTCATTACAACTTCCACACGGGCATCGAGCTCGTCACCGAAAATTATCTTCCCGGCCATGCGCCCGTCAGCGTGCTGATCACCAGCGGCGCCTCCTGCCCCGATGCAGTAGTGGAAGGTGTCATCCGCCGGCTGTTGTCGTTCTATTCAGGCAGTAAGACGGTGGAAGAAGTGGCAGCGGGCTTCTGATATCGCTCATCATAGTGTCCCTTGCTGCGCATCGTTCCCGGTGCTGCTAGGCTATCTCCCCGTGCTGCGCATAGTTCCCGGTGCGGCGCACCGGGATGACGGGAGCTCCCTTGGAAAAAAGGAAAGCGCGGCCCGGAGCCAATCCCACCAATTCCCCTGGCCGCGTCTCTTCTGTCCGCACGGTGCCATCGTCATCCCGGCACGCAGTGCCGGGATTTAAAAGCCGAAGCCTTGTCCCTTCGCACATACCACCGGGAGGCTTAACCCAAATGGGACTAGCCGCTGCGCAGCAGCAACGCTCTCTTCAATTCCCTCAATGCAAAAGGCGTCGCACTGCAACGCCTTCTGCTCATCAGCACATTAACCCATCAGCACATTTGTCAAAAGGGTCGGTTGTACAATAGGTTGTAATACTCTTCCGCCATCCGGTTGGAGTCGAACTGCAGCTGCACATCGCGCATACCGTTCTTCACCACCTGACGCCAGGTGTCGTAGTCGTCGTAGTAAAGTGGGAGGATCTGCTTTTGCAGGATCTCGTAGAGCTGATCGAGGTCGTACTGGTCCTGCTCCTGCGTGCTCATCTTCGTGTATTCCACCGGTGGCACAATGAAGCCGTTGTTGCCAGGATGCACAAACTCGGGGATCCAGCCGTCATTGGTTGAGAAGTTGACGGCGCCATTCATGGCTGCGGTCATTCCAGATGTACCCGAAGCTTCGCGCGGCACGCGGGGGTTGTTGAGCCAGCAATCGGCAGCCTGCTTCATGCGCTTTGAAAGGCCGAGTTCGTAACCGATCAGCACGGCCATGTTCTTGTAATTCTTGCTGAGGTGCACCAGCTCGTTGAACTCGGAGATCGCCGGATAGTCAACCGGGTAGGGCTTTCCGGCCCAGATGATCTGCACGGGATACTTCGAGTCGGCCATCAGTTTGTTGAAACGCTCAATGTCGCGCGTGATGAGGTTGGCGCGCTTGTAACCAGCAAAGCGACGTGCCCAAACGATGGTAAATACGTTGGGGTCGAAGATCTTGCCTGTCTGGTCGGCCACGAGCTCGAAGGCGCGCTTCTTCATCCACTTTTTACGATCGTCGAAGCCCGCGTCGTTGCCGTCTTCACGGAAACGATAGAGTGCCTTGTCGGCCCAGTAGCGCCAGTTCTGCGCGTTGGTGATGGCGAGGATCTCGCAGATGTTGTCGTACTTGCTCCACATCAGGCGCGACACTTCGCCGTGCAACTGCGATACGCCGTTGGCGATGCGCGCAAAGCGCAGTGCGGCCAGTGAGTGATTGAACTGGTCGTCGGGCATGCCCGTGAGCTGCTTCACTTCTTCAACCGTGAGGCCGCAGAAGTAGCTCATTTTATGGCAAAGGAAAATGTCGTGCTTCTCGTTGCCCGCTTCTTCGGGCGTGTGCGTGGTGAACACGAGGCGCTTCTTCACCTCTTCCACCTTGCGGCCATACTTCTGATAGAGGTAGAACGCTGCGGAAAGGCCATGCGCTTCGTTGAGGTGATACACCTCGGGGTTGAAGCCGATCTCGTCGAGCAGTTTCGCACCACCAACACCCAGCAGAATGAACTGGGCAACTTTCGTAGCCACGTTGGCGTCATACAAACGATGCGTGATGGTTTGCGATACGTAGTCGTTCTCCGGAATGTCCGTCGTCATTAGGAACATCGGTGCCGACTGGAATACGTTCGGGGGCAGGTACATCACCTTCACCCAAACCGGATGCTCGTGCACGGTTATCTCGAACTTGATGCCTGTATCTTCCAGAAAGGAATAGATCTTTTCGTGCCAGGTGACCTGCAGGGTCTGATCCTGGTTGCGCGACTGGTCGTAGTAACCGTATTTCCACAGGATGCCGATACCCACGAGGTTCTGGCGCAGCTCGAAGCCCGAGCGCATGTGCGAACCGGCAAGGAAGCCGAGACCGCCGCTATAGATTTTCAAAGGCTGGTGGATAGCAAACTCCATCGAAAAGTAAGCAACGCGTTTCTTGAAGCGATCGTCGATGGGATACGGGACCTGGAAAGATCGAAAGTTCATTGTTGTTAAGTGGAGTTTAGGCGCGCAAGATAAGGAATAATAGACATCGTGTATTTAGGACACGATTGTAGAAGTATGGGCTACTTTTTAGCCTTTTTCTTTTGGACGTTTTTAGCACCGCCAGTCGCAGCAACTTTCTTGCGGGTGAAGGAGCCTTCGAACACACATTGCACCCCGCGCCGCGATCCGCATCCTTCCATTTCGCGCAGCATGACCGTATTGCCCGAGAAGGTGAGCTCCAGCACGCAGGGATCGCCACCCTGTCGGTATACAGCGGTGGTGGATGATGTGAGCAAAGCAGTGCCTTTGAGTTCACCCACGCACAGGTCCTCTTCTCCTTTTTCAAAGTGCACGAAGAAGTTGATCTCGCTCGGGTTGCGCGCATCGCGGATGGAAACGAAGTTGCGGTCATTCTTCACGTAGTCGCCGGCCAGCGCATGCTTGCGCGAAAGTGTGTCGATGGGATTGAGCACATCCTGATCGTCTTCCAGGGGGTCGTTGCCGATCAGCGTGAAGCTTTTCAATTCGGCGTTGTATACATATACCTCCTTGCCTTCGGCGGTCTGCTCTTTCGGTAGTTTCTTGCTGATGCTGCACGTGATGGTGCCGGATTTGTCGATGGTGGTAACCTGCGCGGTAGCACCGTCTTTATCCAACAAGAGTAACGGAATGACAGCGCTGAATTTTTTCTGCTCGAAGCGATAGAGGAGCACGGCCTCGCGGCCACCACCAACTGCGTACACCACGAAACATGCAGCATTCTGCACATCATCCAACCGTGCCAGTGGCCAATAGGCGGGCTTTCCACCAAAAAGGGACTGGCTCAGGCTATCGGGCAACAGAGCTGCAAAGCCAGGCTGGTGGATCTGTGCCGTGTCCGAACCCTTTTCGAGCACTGAATCAGCTACAGCATAGGGAAGAGAAGCCTTCGGAAAAGTGTTTGCAAATGCGTCGTAGGAAAAGCCCGAAACATCCGAACCCGTTGCAACGGGCGTGTCCTTTTTCGGCTCGTCGGAGCAAGCCACCATTCCCAGCAACAACAACAAACATCCCAGCAGGCGCATAATCGGATTTTGCTCAAATAAACAACATTGCCGCCAATAGTACCCGGCCGTGGTTGTGTGCCCAACCCTATTTTTGTTGGATGACCTCTTCCCCTGCCGATTCGTCGCTCAGTGAAGTGCATGGCTCCGTCGACACTACATCGGGTGCCGGCAAGCCGCTCTGGAAGCGGACCCTGGTCTACTTCGGACCGGCCTACCTAGTAAGCGTCGGCTACATGGACCCGGGCAACTGGGCCTCCGACCTTGCGGGCGGATCGCAGTTCGGTTACAAGCTGCTGTGGGTGCTGCTGATGAGCAACCTGATGGCGCTGCTGCTGCAAAGCCTTGCGGCACGCCTCGGCATCGTGCGCGGCCGCGACCTGGCACAGGCTAACAGGGAAGCCTACCCGAAAGGACTCAACATCATCTTATATGTATTGGCCGAGATCGCGATCGCGGCAACGGATCTTGCCGAAGTGCTAGGTATGGCCATCGGCATACAGCTCCTTACCGGCATCCCCCTGATCTGGGCCGTTCTGATCACCCTTTGCGATACCTTTCTTTTGCTCCTGCTGCAGCGCCTCGGCATGCGCAAGATGGAAGCATTCATCATCGGCCTCATTGCCATCATCGGCGTTTCGTTTCTGGTGCAGCTCGTAATGGCGAAGCCCCCTATGGGCGACGTGGTCAGCGGGCTGGTGCCCCGCATTCCATCGGCGGCTGCGCTGTTCATCATCACATCCATCATCGGCGCCACGGTGATGCCGCACAACCTCTACCTGCATTCGGCGCTGGTGCAAACGCGCAAGATCCGCCGCGACGACAAAGGCATACGGCGCGCACTCAAACTGAATTTCATCGACAGCACCATCGCGCTCAACCTCGCCTTCTTCGTAAATGCAGCGATACTCGTGCTGGCGGCCCGCGTGTTCTTTCACAACGGTGTTACCGACGTGGCCGGCATCAAGCAGGCACACCAGCTGATGGAAGGAATGCTGGGAAGCAAGCTGGCCCCTATCTTGTTTGCCGTAGCGCTTATTGCCGCAGGCCAGAGTTCTACGGTCACCGGCACGCTGGCGGGGCAGATCGTTATGGAAGGCTACCTGCGCCTGCGCATCAACCCATGGATGCGCAGGCTGCTCACGCGCCTGCTGGCCATTGTGCCTGCGGTGATCGTGATCCTCTTTTTTGGCGAAGACAAAGTGGATGCGATGCTGCTGCTAAGCCAGGTGATCCTGAGCCTCCAGCTTGGCTTTGCCATCGTGCCTTTGATCCACTTCGTGAGCAACAAGCAAACGATGGGTGCCTTTGTGATACCGCGCTGGGTGCAGGTGCTGGCCTGGCTGATCACCGCCGTGCTCGTGTATCTCAACGGCCGGATGGTGGCCGAGCAACTGGTTGAATACTTCCGCACGGGCGACAACTTCGTGGTGATGATGCTGGGCTCCGGCCTCGCCTTTTTCTTTGCGGTGCTTCTCATCTACATTACCGTATATCCACTGATCCGGAAGCCGCTGTCGCTGCCTCCCTCCGCTCCTATCGTTCATCCCGAGGCCCTGCATGCCTTGGGCGCCCCGATCGTTCCCGCTTATTCGGCCATCGCACTCGCCCTCGACTTCAGCCGCTTCGACCAGACCTTGCTGGCGCACGCATTGGGCCACGCCAAGCCCGGCACACGCTTCGTGCTGATCCACGTGGTGGAAAGCGCATCGGCCCGCATTCACGGCAAGGAGTCCGACGACCTGGAAACACGCAAGGACCTGGAGCAGTTGGAATTGTATGCGGAAGAATTGCGCAAGCTCGGTTTCGAAGCAGGCACGCTGCTCGGCTACCACAGCCGCGCCCGCGAGATCGTGCGGTTGGTGAAAGAGTCGGGCGCCGAAATGCTGATCATCGGGGCACATGGCCACCGCGGCATGCTCGACTGGATCTATGGACAAACCATCGACAGCGTGCGACACGCGTTGAAAATACCGGTGCTGATTGTGAGCGCTTGAGGAATGTGAGATGTGAGATGTGGGCGGATTTTTTTGGAAATTCATGGACATGAAACAGCTTCTTCTATTGCTCGCGGTCGTAATGGGCTTGACCGTTGGAGCACAGGTGCCGAGCGCGTCGAACGGCACGATTGTACGGATTGATTCGTTTGCCGCGCAGGGCCTGGGCAAGCGCAACATCGACGTGTGGCTTCCGCCGGGTTACCCGTCGGCAGGGCGTTACGACGTGTTGTATATGCACGATGGACAAATGTTGTTCGACAGCACAGGCACCTGGAACCGGCAGGAATGGCGGGTGGATGAAACGCTTGGCCCGATGATCGCCGCGAAGAAGATCCGGCCCATGATCGTTGTAGCAGTGCCGAATGCGGGGGCGCTGCGGATGGCCGAATATTTTCCGCAGGCCGCTGCAGAACTGCTTTCCAAAACAGCCAGGGATTCGTTGCAAATCGAAGTGGGCGGAACGTTTCTCGCCGATGCCTATTTGTATTTTCTCGTCAACGAGCTGAAGCCTTATATAGATTCGGCATTTTCAGTGCATCGAAGCAAGGAACATACCTTCCTCGCCGGCTCGAGCATGGGAGCGCTGATCTCTTTGTACGGGCTTTGCGCTTATCCGCATGTGTTTGGCGGGGCAGCCTGCCTGTCTACGCACTGGCCCGGCAGCCTGCAGCGAATCGCTGATCCCGGCAATCCAATACCAGCTGCATTCGAGCACTACCTGCAAAAAAACCTCCCACGAAAAGGCAGCTGCATTTTATACATGGACCGCGGCGACAAGACGCTCGACTCATTCTACGCGCCCTTCCAGCCGCGTATCGACAAACTGGTGCGCGCGAAAGGCTACACAAAACGCACGTTCAGCAGCCGCATCTATCCCGGCGCCGACCATTCGGAGCGTGCGTGGGCCAAAAGATTCGCCCAGCCCATGCTGTTTCTGTTTGGAAGAAAATATCCGCAACCCCGCATCCCGCACTAACCACTAAGTGGGATAGCACATCTAACATCTCACATCTAACATCTCACATCCAACATTACATTTCGTGTCCGAGCTTATCCCGCTTCGTTTGCAGGTAGCGCTCGTTGTGCGGGTTGGGCGTGATCTTCAGCGGCACGTTGTCCACGATCTCGAGGCCGTAGCCAATGAGGCCGACGCGCTTTTTGGGGTTATTGGAAATGAGGCGCAGCTTCTGGATGCCGAGGTGACGTAGTATCTGCGCCCCTACTCCATAATCACGCTGGTCCATCTGGAAACCGAGGTGCAGGTTGGCTTCTACGGTATCCATTCCCTCTTCCTGGAGGCGATAGGCACGTAGCTTGTTGAGGAGGCCGATGCCGCGTCCTTCCTGGTTCATATACAAGATCACTCCTTTACCGGCATCGTCTACTAGTTTCATAGCAGCGTGGAGTTGTTCGCCGCAATCGCAGCGCAACGAACCCAGGATGTCGCCGGTGAAGCAGGAAGAGTGCACGCGCACAAGCACGGGCTCGTCTTTATCCCAGCTGCCTTTGATGAGCGCCAGGTGTTCGTTGGACGATCCTTTTTCCTGGAAGGCAACCAGCTTGAAGTGCCCGAACTGGGTGGGCATATCCACGCGCACGATCTCCTCGATGAGCGAGTCGCGCTGCACGCGGTATTCAATGAGGTCTTTGATGGAGATGACCTTGAAGTCGAATTTTTCCGCGATCTCGAGCAATTGCGGGAGGCGGGCCATGGTTCCGTCTTCGTTCAGTATTTCTACAAGCACGCCGGAAGGCTCGAAGCCCGCCAGACGGGCGAGGTCGGCTGCCGCTTCGGTGTGGCCGGCGCGGCGGAGCACGCCACCCTTTTTTGCGCGGAGCGGGAAGATGTGTCCGGGGCGGCCCAGGTCTTCGGTGCGGGTGGCGGGGTCGATGAGCGCCTGCACGGTAGCGGAGCGGTCGTGGGCGGAGATACCCGTAGTGCACCCGTGACCGAGGAGATCAACGGAAACTGTGAAGGCGGTTTCGTGAAGGGCGGTGTTGTTATTGACCATCAGCTCCAGCCCCAGCTCGGCGCAGCGGTCTTCGAGCAGGGCGATGCAGATGAGGCCCCGCCCGTGTTTGCTCATGAAATTGATCACTTCAGGGGTAACGTTGCGGGAAGCCGTGATGAAGTCGCCCTCGTTCTCGCGGTCCTCGTCGTCGACTACAATGACCAGTTTTCCGTTGCGGATATCTTCAATGGCGCTTTCGATGGAATGGAGCATAGGAACAATCTCTGGGGCAAAGGTAGGATAAGGACGGTTCCGGAAGGTTCCGGAGGGTTCCGGACTGTTCCGGAAGGTTCAGGAGGGTTTAGGAGGGCTCAGGATGTTTGACAATCAGTGAGACCCAACTTTCAGGAACCTTCCCGAACCTTCAGGAACCTTCTTGTACTGTTAATATCCTCCTAATAAATGTTGGTCATTTTTTCTTTCCTTTGCAGCGAAAACCTCTAATACTTACTTTATGCTCAAGAGATTATTGTGTCTGCTTACAATTGCCTTGCTAGCATCGCCCGTACTCTTTGCCCAGGTTACCACGAGTAGCCTTACCGGCGTTGTGCGGGACGTTGCAGGCGGGACGTTGACGGGGGCGACCATTTCGGCAACCCACCAGCCGTCCGGTACCCGTTACTCAACCAGCACCCAGTCCAGCGGCCAGTTTCGCATCGACAACATGCGCAGCGGCGGCCCCTACCAGGTAACGATCACCTATGTAGGTTATGACCAGCAACGCTTCGACGACGTGTTTCTGCAATTGGCAGAGGCAACTGTACTGAACGTTAACCTTTCCAAAGCCAATACTACACTGGAAAACGTAGTGGTGACGGGCGCCGGCCGCAACCGCGTGCTCAACGCCAGCCGCTCGGGCGCCGTCACCAACATCGGCCGCACCGAGATCCAGCGCATGCCTTCCATCACCCGCTCCATCAACGACCTTACCCGCGTTACCCCGCAGGCCAACGGCTCGTCGATCGGTGGTGGCAACTACCGTTCGAACTTCATCACGGTAGACGGCTCCGACTTCAACAACCAGTTCGGCATCGGCACCAACCTGCCTGCCAACGGCTCGCCTATCTCGCTCGATGCACTGGGTGAGGTATCCGTCAACGTTACTCCGTTCGACATCCGCCAGTCGGGTTTCACCGGTGCTTCCGTAAACGCAGTTACCCGCTCGGGCACCAACAACTTCGAAGGTTCGGTGTACCGCTACTGGCGCACCGAGCGCCAGCAGGGCAACCAGGCCGGCAGCGTAACCTTCCAGCCCACGCCTTTCACGTTCGACCAGTTCGGCGCCCGCTTCGGTGGACCGATCCTGCGCAACAAACTGTTCTTCTTCCTGAGCTACGAGCAGGACAACCAGCCGAAGCAGATCCAGACGCGTATCGCTTCTTCGGCAAACGCCCCCTTTGGCAGTGCTCCCAACATCGCACGTCCTACGCGCGATGACCTCGACTCGTTCAGCAACTACCTGCGCAACAAGTATGGCTACGAAACCGGTCCGTACGATAACTACAGCACCGAGATCGAGCGCAAGAAGTTCCTCGCCCGCCTCGACTGGAACATCAGCAAGAACCACCGCTTCAACGTTCGCTACAACCAGGTAGAAGGTGGCGAGCCTAACCCTCCGAGCACCTCGCGCACGCCGCTGTCGGCTTTCACCGGCACCACGCGTACCGACATCAACGCCCTGTGGTACCGCAACTCCAACTACTTCCAGGGAGCGAACTTCTACTCCCTCGCTGCCGAGCTGAACTCCAGCTTTGGCAACCGTATGACGAATACGCTGCGCGGAACCTACACGTATCAGAACGATTCACGTACAACCACCAGCACCGACTTCCCCTTCGTAGACATCCTGAAAGATCCGGGTAACGGTCTCGAAACTCCTTACGTTTCGTTCGGCCACGAGCCCTTCTCGAAAGGCAACCTGCGCCAGGTGAAAACCTATTCTTTCGTAGACAACTTCACCTGGAACATCAACCGCCACAACCTCCTCGCAGGCGTTCAGTTTGAGCAGAGCGAGACCGTGAACGGCTTCCAGCGCTTTGCTACGAGCTACTACACCTTCGCTTCCTGGAACGATTTCGTTACCAACCAGCGCCCCGTTGCCTTCGCCCAGACCTACACGCTAGACAAGGACTTCGCACAAGTGTTCCCCAAATTCGAGTTCCGCCAGTATTCTGCTTACCTGCAGGATGAGTGGACGATCACACCGCGCTTCCGCCTCACGGCGGGCGTGCGTGCCGACCTCCCTACTTACCCGAGCGTGCCCGAGATCAAAACGCACCCGCTGGTGGATAGCCTCACCTTCCAGGGTGGCGAAAAGATCAACACCGGCAACCTGCCCAAGTCGCGCGTGATGCTGTCGCCTCGGATCGGTTTCAACTGGGATGTGAACGGCGACCGCTCGTTCCAGCTCCGTGGTGGTACCGGCATCTTTACCGGCCGTGTGCCTTTCGTGTGGATCGTGAGCCAGTCGGGTGATGCCGGCATGCTCCAGATCACCGAAGCATACTCTGGCAGCCAGGTTCCTTCCAATATCACCGGATTCAATGCAAACCCTGCAGCTTACCGTCCAACCACACCGCCTGCAGCCGGTACTTCGATCCCGACTTCGATCACAGCCATGTCTAAGGACTTCAAGTTCCCCCAAACCTGGAAGACGACCCTCGGCTTCGACCGCCGCCTCGGCAAAGGTTTCGTGCTGAGCGTAGAAGGTATCTTCAACCGCGACATGAACACCGTGGTGTTCCGCAACCCGAACCTCGTTGCTCCGAAATCGCTCGGTGTTGCCGGTTACCCCGACAAGCGCCCGATTTACGAAGCTGCCGTGCGCGACCGCTACCTGTACTCGCTCACGGCCGGTGGCAACCCCACGCTTGCCAACCCGCGCCCCAACTACCCTGTAGCTACCGGCGACGCACGCGCAAACCAGGGCTTCAACCCCATCGTGATCGACAACGGTGGCAAAGGCTACTCCGCCTACTTCACTATGAACCTGCAGAAGCAGTTCAGCAACAACTGGTATGCTACCATTGCCTACACGAAGGCATGGGGTGCCAACCAGTTTGACGGCAGCGGCGATCAGCCCCTCACTTCATGGCAGAACACAGCCCAGGTGAACGGACCCAACGAGTACGGCCTTGACTACAACGGCAACATCCTCCCCGACCGCCTGATCGCTTCGGTATCGTACCGCAAGGAATACCTGAAGCACCTCGGCACAACGGTTTCGCTGTTCTACGAAGGCGCTGCCGGTTTCCGTTACAGCTATGTATACAGCGGCGACTTCAACCGTGATGGCGTATCGGGCAACGACCTGATCTACATCCCGAAAGATGCTACGGAGATCGACTTCAGCAGCACTACCATCAACGGTGTTACTTATACCGCTGCACAGCAGTCGGAACTGTTCTTCCGTTTTGTTGACCAGGATCCTTACCTGCGCAAGCACAAAGGACAGTATGCAGAGCGCAACGGCGCGAAAGCTCCCTGGCGCAACCAGTTCGACGTGAAGCTCCTGCAGGATGTATTCGTGAACGTGGGCAAGCACCGGAACACGATCCAGCTGAGCCTCGACATCTTCAACTTCGCCAACCTGTTGAACAAAAACTGGGGCCTGATCCGCACGCTGAACTCTTCGCAGATCCTCGTTCCGACGAACCAGAACAGCCTCGTAGCCGGTGGCACCACCCGCCCTGCGTTCCGCCTGGCCATCGATCGCAACGCTCCGCTCACCGAGAGCTTCCGCGACAACACAACGATCACTTCGACCTATTTCATGCAGATGGGCATCCGCTACATCTTCGGAAACTGATAACGTGAAGCGTCAGCCGTGAGCCGTGAGCTCGCGATGCAACGAAGCACCAACAAGAAAGGCAGCCATTGGCTGCCTTTCTTCATTACGGCGCTATGCTTCTTCGTTACGCGCTATGCGCATTGACGATTGACGATTCACGGCTCACGGCTGACGGCTCACGGCTCACGACCCGAACGCCCACTCCAGGAATGCCGGAAAGGCCCGTCCCCACGTGGCCACGTCGTGCTTGCCATCCTCATAGTTCACATACTCGATGTCGGCATCGGGATACCCTTTTTCTTTCAGCTCGCTGATGAGGGAGCGCGTGTCGTCGATGGAGTCGATGACGCCGTTGTGGTTGCGGTCGGAGGTTTCGTCGAGCGAGCCGGTGGTGAAATAAAACCGCTGCCCTTTGTGTGCCTTTCCCTTGCGCACCTGGCTGTGCATGATGCGGTCGGTTTCTTCCACGTAGCCGTCTTCGAGGTCGCGGGTGCGCCACCAGAGCGAGCCCGAAAAAACGCCGGCGATGCGAAACAAATCAGGGTGGCTCCATGCAAGGTCGATGGCGGTGAGCCCGCCGAGCGAAAAGCCGGCGATAGCCTTTTGCCGGAAGGCGGGAATGCAATAGCCGTTCAGCAGGTGCGGCAACAGCTGGTTGCGCAGGAAGCGGTCATAAGCCGCGGCCTTGGCGCCACGGCCTTTGAAGTCGAGCACCTTCGCTGTGCCATACTCCATCTTGCGGTCGGGGCCGCAGTGCACGCCCACGCAGAGCAGTGGCTGGATGCGGCGTTCTTCCATTAATTCATTGAGCATCGCATCGAAAGGCATCTTGGAAAGGTCCTGACCATCGTTGATGACGAGCAGCGACAATGCCGCAGGATCGGCGATGAATTTAGGCAGGTAGAAATCCACCGTCACGTAGCGGCGCAGGTCGGCCGAATAGAGCAGTTTGCGCTCCACGATCAGGCAGTTGAGATCAGCGATTTGCATGGCGCCAAAAATAGCGGAAACGGCTGCCCTGCGGCACTTGAAAAACTTTTTGACGGAAACATTTATGTCGTACTTTAAAGCATCTGGAAAGCAAAACACGCATTATGAAAAAAATCGGAATACTTCACGGCAAGGAACGTTCCTTTCCGACCGCTATCATTGAACGGATCAACAGCAAAGGCATCGAAGGCATTGTAGCCGAATCGGTGCATATCGACAAAGCGATGCAGGGCGAGCCATCGGGCTATGCAGTGATCATCGACCGCATTTCGCAGGACGTGCCTTTCTACCGCACGTGGCTCAAGAATGCCGCCCTGCGCGGCACCGCAGTTATCAACAACCCATTCTGGTGGAGCGCGGATGAAAAGTATTTCAACAACTGCCTGATGACGCAGATCGGCGTGCCCGTTCCCAAAACGGCCATCCTACCTTCATACGAAAAACCCAACGACACTTCGGACGAATCGTTCTCCAACCTCGCCTACCCGCTCGACTGGGACGGCATTTTCAGCTACACGGGTTTTCCTGCTTACATGAAACCTTTCGAAGGCGGTGGCTGGAAGAACGTATACAAGCTGCGCAACGTTGAAGAATTTTTTCAGAAGCATGCAGAGACCGAGCAACTCGTGATGATGCTGCAGGAAGAGATCATATTTACGGAATACTACCGCTGCTATTGCATCGGTCGCAAGTATGTAAAGATCATGGGCTACGAGCCGCGCAACCCGCACCACCTGCGCTACCAGCACGACTTCAGCCCGAGCCCCGAGCGACTGAAGCAGATGGAGGACATCGTGCTGCGCATCAACAACTACCTTGGTTATGATTTCAACACCGTGGAGCTCGCCATCCGCGACGGCGTTCCGTATGCCATCGACTTCTGCAACCCCGCTCCCGATGCCGACCTCGCTTCGGTAGGCCAGGAAAATTTCGACTGGGTAGTGGAAAATGCAGCCAACTACGCCATCGAGCGCGCCCTCGCCCAAAAAGACGACCAGGACAACCTGACCTGGGGCGAATTCATCAAGCGCTCTGCGGCTGGGCAGAAGCTGGTTTAAAAGTTTTCAGTTTTTAGTTTTCAGTTTGGCGAATATGAAATCATCGCAGTCACTCAAACTATAAACTGCAGACTGTAAACCGTAAACTAACTCCTCCCATGCTGCCCGAAACCGAAAGACTGACCATCAACAAACCCGCTTCAATGGCGCATTTGAACTTTAAGACCTTCACGCTGGGCGTGGAAGAAGAATACATGGTGATTGATCCCGCAACGCGGGAGCTGAAGAGCCACGAGCAAAAGATCGTGCACGAAGGACAGAAGATCATCAAGGACAAGGTGAAGGCCGAAATGCACCAGGCCGTGGTGGAAGTGGGCACCGACATCTGTGCCGACATCGACGAAGCCTGGAACGACATCGGCACGCTGCGCCGCACCATTTCCGACATCGCCGGTGGACTCGGTTTTGCCATGGGCGCTTCCGGCACGCACCCGTTCAGCCACTGGGAAAGCCAGCTGATTACCGATCATGTACGCTACAACGAGATCGTGAACGAACTGCAGGAAGCGGCACGCAGCAACCTCATTTTCGGCCTGCACGTGCATGTAGGAATGGCCACGCGCGAGATGGCGAATCACATCGCCAACAGCACCCGCTACTTCCTTCCGCACATCTACGCACTCAGCACGAACTCGCCTTTTTGGGAAGGCCGCAAAACCGGCTATAAGTCGTTCCGCACAAAGGTGTTCGACAAGTTCCCGCGCACGGGTATTCCGGAGGCCTTCGAGAACATCGAGGATTACGACAATTACGTCAAGATCCTGATGAAGACGAACTGCATCGACAATGCGAAAAAGATCTGGTGGGACCTACGCGTGCACCCCTTCTTCAACACTGTAGAATTCCGCATTTGCGACGTTCCGATGACGGTGGATGAAACCATTTGCATCGCTGCGCTGTTCCAGGCCATCTGCGCCAAGATCTATAAGCTGCGTTCGCAGAACATGAACTTCATTCAATACTCCCGTGCCCTGATCAACGAAAACAAATGGCGCGCGAGCCGCTACGGCATCGACGGCTACCTGATTGATTTCGGAAAGCAGGAAGAGGTGAACACCCGCGTGCTCATTTACGAGCTGCTCGATTTCGTGGATGATGTGGTGGATGAACTCGGCTCGCGGCACCGCCTTCAGTATGTGCATAAAATGCTGGAGCAAGGCACAGGCGCCGACCGGCAGCTGGCGGTTTTCGAAGAGCACAAGAATATGACCGAAGTTGTTGGATACGTGCAGTCGCAGTTTTTGCACGGACTCTGATTGTACAAAGAAATGAGATGGCCGCCGGGAGGTGGCCATTTCGTTTGTAGCCACGAGCAAGCCTTAGCCGCTCTAATACCATCCTAATGACCTAACGCCCTACGACATGCGCACTATTTCGTATATTTATTATCGTAATAGATTGCTTTCCTAAACGTGCCCCGCATATTCACCATACGATTCAGTTACCAGAACAGCGAAGCAACCGCGCTGGTGAAGGAGCGTGTGCTGCCATTGGGCACTGAATACAGCCTTTCCATGATCGGCGGCGAGCTCGAGGAACTACTCGAAGACCGCAAGATCTTGCTCCTGCCCACGGGTACCATCGCTTTCAGCAAACAGGAAGGCCTGCCGGGCCGTCTTATGGAAACGGTGCTACAGGCCATCGCACACCACGTGGGCACCGCTGCCGCCTAGCTTCCGCCATCCACCTTTTTGATCCAGTCGATAACGCCTGCCATGAACACCTTCTGGTCGTCCCACATCGACATATGCGAACCGTTGGGACAGTATAAATACGATCCCTTCTGCACGGCTTTGCTCTGCGCTTCCATCACCTTCGGATCCATCGTATCGTACTTCGCTCCCACCATCAGCGTGGGCACGCGGATCTCTTTCAGCCGGTCTTTGATGTCCCAGTTGGCCAGGCGTCCGCTGGCCCCGAATTCAGACGGGCCCTGCATCAGCGTATAGATCTCTTTGTTGGCATGCTTGAATGAACGCAAGGCCGGCTCGGGAAACTCCGGGAGGCGGCAGATATGCTTCGCGTAGAAATTGGACATGAGCAATTCCTCGTAACGTGGGTTTGCATAGTCCTTGCGCGCCTCAATGGCGCGGATCTCCGCCAGCACGTCGGCAGGCATTTGCGGTGCCAGCACTTCGTTCGCATACTTTACATAGTCCGGTATCGACGCAACCATGTTGGCCACGATCAACCCTTTGAGATGCTGCTGGTATTTCAGCGCGTACTCCATGCCCAGCATGCCGCCCCAGGAGTTACCCAACACATAAAAATTCGTGCTGTCGGCACCAATCGCCTTCCGCACCTCCTCCACTTCTTCCACGAAGCGCTCCTTCGTCCACAGCGCACTGTCGGTAGGCTGGTCAGAGTAGTAGGATCCCAGCTGGTCGTACTCGTAGAATTCAAATCCTTCTTTCGGGAAAAAACTCTCAAAGCATTCCATGTACTCGTGCGTGAATGCGGGCCCGCCGTGGAGCAAGAGGATCTTGATGCGCGGGTTGTTCCCGAAGCGCTTCGTCCACACTTTGAAATTGCCCACCGGGGTCTCGATCGGAATCATACGGATGCCGGCATACTGCACGCCACTGTCGCCGTAATTGAAATACTCCCGCACGCCTGGTCCATCGGCCGTTTCGCCGGCGGTAATATTCGGTGTGCAGCCATACGCCACCAGGGCAAGGGCCACAATGAGCAGTTTGCGCATATGTTTGGTTTGAACGAAAGGTACAAATCTACTTGCAAGGATGGTTGATCCTCGCGTCTGCCGCACATTTGTATATTCGTAATGAACGACAGGGTGGTGGGGGAACGAACGTTGCGCGCACCGCTTCTGCTGGCTTATTGCCCATAACAACCGACGATGAGAAAATCATTCATTCTTTCAGGCCTCCTGGCACTTGCCTTTGCCGCACAGGCCCAAAAGACGAAGGCTGACCTCCTTCTTTTCAACGCCCGTATTTATACGGCCGACAGCGCCTTCAGCACAGCAAGTGCGCTAGCGGTAACAGAAGGCAGGATCGTAGCAGTGGGCGCGAGTAACGATCTCCTGGCACGGTTCGATCCGAAAAAGAAAGTGAACGCGCAGGGCCGATCCGTTTATCCCGGGTTCATTGACGCGCATGCCCATTTCGTGAATTACGGGTTCAGCCTGCAGCGTGTAGACGTTACGGGCACGCGGAGCTGGAGCGGGGTGTTGCAGCGCGTCCAGACATTCGTAAAAAAACAGGGGCTTGCAAAAGGCGCGTGGATACTGGGCCGCGGCTGGGATCAAAACGACTGGACCAAAAAGGAATTCCCCGACCGCGCGCAGCTGGATGCGCTCTACCCGGACAATCCCGTGCTGCTCACGCGCGTAGACGGCCACGCTGCCATCGCCAATGCGGCCGCGCTCAAGGCCGCGGGCATCGACGGGCCGCGCGAGCTCATGGGCGGCACCGTAGAAATACGGGACGGCCGGCCTACCGGCATTCTTATCGACAATGCAGTGGATCTCGTGGGCGATAAAATACCCGTGCCTTCGCGACGCCAGGCATTGAGCGCGCTGCTCGCTGCAGAACGAAACTGCTTCGCAGTGGGCCTTACCAGCATCGACGATTGCGGTCTCGATTACGAAGTGGTGCAGTTCATCGACAGCCTGCAAAAACGCAAAGAGCTAAAGATGCGTATTTACGCAATGCTCAGCGATGCACCGCGCAACTTCGAATGGGCGCTGCGCTATGGTCCGTATGCAACCGATAGGCTCAGTGTGCGCGCATTCAAGGTGTATGCTGATGGAGCACTTGGCTCACGCGGCGCTACGCTGCTGCAACCCTATAGCGATAAGCCCGGTTGGTCGGGCTTCCTGCTGAGCCGCCCGGAGCACTTCGACTCGGTGGCCCATGTGCTGTATCAAAACAACTGGCAGATGTGCACGCACGCCATTGGCGATTCGGGCAACCGAACGGTGCTGAAGATCTATGGCAAATACCTGCAGGGAAAGAACGACCGCCGCTGGCGTATTGAGCACGCCCAGGTGGTGGCACCCGAAGATTTCGCACTCTTCGGGAGGTATGGCATTGTGCCTTCGGTGCAACCGACGCATGCCACCTCAGATATGTATTGGGCGGCCGACCGGCTCGGAGCCGACCGTGTAAAAGGCGCGTATGCCTATCGGCAGCTATTGGAGCAGAATGGCTGGATGCCCCTGGGCACGGACTTCCCCGTAGAGGACATTTCTCCTTTCAAAACGTTTTATGCTGCTGTAGCGCGTAAAGACAGCAAAGGATTTCCCGCCGGAGGTTACCACCCCGAAAACGCGCTTACACGCAGGCAGGCGCTTTGGGGTATGACGCTATGGGCGGCGAAAAGCAATTTCGAAGAAGGTGTGAAAGGTTCGCTGGAGCTGGGGAAATGGGCCGACTTCATCATTTTGGACCGCGATTTGATGACTGTGGAGGAAAAGCAGATCCTTTCCACGCGCGTTCTGGAGACGTACGTTGCTGGTTCCGTCGTATTTCGGCGTCAATAGATGAGTTTTATCCTATGTTTGTCACCCGCATCTGAGGAGAATAATGGTACGTATTGCAATTCTAGATTTATATGAAGGTCATGCCAACCAGGGCATGCGCTGCATCCGCGAGATCATCAACCAGTGGGGTGAGTTTCACGCCATCAACCTGAGTTGGGACGAATTCGACGTGCGCCAGAAGAACGAACTACCCGACCTTTCCTATGACTTGTACATTTCGAGCGGCGGCCCCGGCTCCCCGCTGGAAAGCGAAGGCAGCGAGTGGGAAAACAACTATTTCGATTGGCTGAGCAAAGTGCTTGCACACAACGAAAGCCCGCTCACCGACGATAAGAAGCATGTGTTCTTCATTTGCCACTCCTTCCAGATGGCTTGCCGATATTTCGGAATCGGCAAGGTCACGCGCCGCAAATCGACGGCCTTTGGCGTTTTCCCGGTGCACGTGCTCAACGAAGGACAACGCGAGCCTGTATTCCAGGGGCTGCGCGATCCTTTTTACGTTGTAGACAGCCGCGACTGGCAGGTGATCGATCCCGACTTCGATCAGTTGAAAAGTATGGGTGCGCAGGTTTTGTGCATCGAGAAGTACCGCCCGCACGTGCCCTATTCGCAGGCCGTAATGGGACTGCGTTTCAACGAGTATATGCTCGGTACTCAATTTCATCCCGAGGCCGATGCCGTGGGTATGCGCATGTACCTCCAACAACCCGACAAGAAACAGAACGTGGTAGAAAACTACGGGCTTGAAAAGTGGGAAAGCATGATCGAAGGGCTCTCCACGCCCGACAAGATCATGTGGACGTACAGCCATATTCTTCCCAACTTCCTCACCATCGCGTCGCATAAGAAGATCCTGCAGCCAATGTGAGGCCGTTGCGTGTGAGGTTGCAGGCGCTGCTGTTTCTCTGCTGCAAGCCTTCACGATTCACGATTGACGTTTCCCGTCTCCTCCTTATCTTGAAGCCAAACGAACAGCGAATGATCCCGGCACTGCGACAGGCGTACAACGCGGCTTTCACCCAAGAGAAATACGAAGCGTTCATCCGCGAGCTTTCCGGCACGCATCCGGGGCAGCTGGACTTCCGTGTGGCCGAAACGCCCATCTTCGTGCCAAGAGATTTCCGCAACAAGATCCTCGATGCCTGCGAAGCCATCGTAGACGCGCTGCTCGACCCGGCATACCACCTGGAAAGTGAACGCGCCATTCCGCAAGGCCTGCGTGTGCCTGGCGAGGATGGTCCCCCTCAGTTCATTGCGTTCGACTTTGGTATCTGCACAGGCAAAGACGGCGAACTGGAGCCGCAACTGATCGAAATGCAGGGATTCCCGAGCCTGTTCGCGTATCAGGCGCTCTTTCCCGAAGTGCACACACGGCATTTTGGCAAGCCCGAAGGATTTTCCTCTTACCTCAATGGTTTGAATAAAGAGAGCTACCTCGAAATGTTGCGCAAACTGCTTCTTGCAGGCGAAGCACCCGAGCAGGTCATTCTGCTCGAGATCTTCCCGGAGGAGCAAAAAACACGCGTCGACTTTGCCGCCACGAAGGCCTATGTGGGCATCGAAACGGTGTGCCTCACCAGGCTCATTCGCGATGGCCGCAAGTTGTACTACGAGAAGGATGGCCGCCGCATCGAGATCCGCCGCATTTACAACCGGCTCATTTTCGACGACCTGCATCAGCAGCCTGCAGAAGTGCGGGCACTTGGCGACCTCCTCACCGAAGACCTCGACGTAACCTGGGTGCCGCATCCCAACTGGTTCTACCGCATCAGCAAATTTTCGTTGCCCTTTATACAGCATCCCTACGTGCCGCAAACGCAGTTCCTCAACCGCGTGGATACTCTGCCTGCGGATCTTGAAAACTACGTGGTCAAACCGCTCTTCTCCTTTGCAGGCCAGGGCGTAATTATCGATGTGACGCGCGAAGCGGTGGACGCGATCCCCGATCCGGAAAACTGGATCCTGCAACGCAAGGTGCCCTACGCCGCTGTGATCGAAACGCCCGACGAACCCGCAAAAGCGGAGATCCGCATGTTCTATTTCTGGGAACCCGGAACGCCTCGCCCCATAGCCGCAAGCAATCTCGCACGCCTGAGCAAGGGCAAGATGGTAGGCGTGCGCTACAACAAAGACAAAGAATGGGTGGGCGGAAGTTTTTGCTATTTCGAAGAATGAGTTAGTCCCACTTTACGCGAACGCCGATAAATACACGGCGACCCTGGTTGGGCGCATACACGTAGGCCGGGTCGAAACTGAGCTTGTACGGATTCTCGGGTGTTGCCATGATCTTTCCGCCTGCATCGTATTGCACTTTTTTGTCGAAGGGATCGTGTGCACGCGCAATGAGAAAAGGGTTGCCACGGTCAGGTGTCCAATTGAGCAGGTTCTTTACTCCTCCGAATAACTCTACGCTGTTCGAGATCCATTGCGTCAACTGCAGGTTCTGGAGGCTCCACACCGGCGAATACGCGCTTCTTGGATCGAGGTCGGAAATGAGCGGAAGCCGCATGGGTCCATAGATATTTCCCGTGTAATCGATCGTTAAACCCGCGAGCGGAAACTTATAGCTCAATGCCCAGGTTCCGCTGAAACGCTCGGTGAGCACGGGCCGCAGGCGCTGCGTTTTTCCGCCCGCCTCCTGCACCGTTGCTACATCCTGAAGCGTAACACCTATGTTTCCCCGCAGGCGGTTGCGCCAGTTGCCTTCAAGAGCTACGCTGATTCCGCGCGATTCTGCATGGCCCTGCAAATTCCGGTACACGATCTTGTTCGGATCGCTGTCGTAGTCGGGCTGGATGCGGTTGTAGAAATACGTATACCAGGCGGAAACGTCCACGTTGAACGAGCGGCCCGGTTTTCCAAATACCCATGCGTAGTTCAGGTTAGCATTATAGCTCGTCTCCGGCTTGAGTGTCTCCTGTATTTCTACGGTCCGCGAGCCGGTGAGTGCAGCGTGCTCCTCGGTGAAGATGCTCACTACACGGAAGCCGGTGCCCGCGTTGAGCCGCAACACCTGCTGATGCGGCAGCTGCCACTTCCAGGCTACGCGTGGCGTAAAGATGGAGCGATGTACGGGGTGATGATCCCAGCGCAGGCCGAGCAGCACTGTATGTTTGGAAGAAAGCTTCCATTCATCCTGAACGAAGATGCCCGGAAGCAACACGCGCTCGGGCCTGTTCACACCCGAAAGCGTGTCACGGGTCGCAGTGGAGTTGTCATCATAGAAACTGTTGCGTGCAACGGCGCCAGCAAGCAGACCATGTTGTTGCGCTGTCCATGCGCCGGTGAGCTGACCATAAAGGATGCGCTGGTTGCCGATAAAGGGGTGATTGCCGTAGGCCGCATCCTGCTTGTGCCCCGTGGCGCTGAACGAAAAGTGATAGGCGCCGCTCACGGGCAGCTGGTAGCGTCCGATCAGCTCCCAACGGCTGGTATAGATGCTTTCGCCATACACTTCGCTGCCACCCCTGTAGCCGCGGTTCCACCTCAGCTCGCCACCCCAGCGATCCTCGTAGAAATACCGTCCGGCGAGCGAGGCACTCCTGCCCTTTCGCCGCAGCCATTGCCACTTTTGAAAAAGCGACACGCGGTGCTGCAGCGTCACATCGGTAAAGCCGTCTCCATTATGATCCTCCGGGTGCTGGTAGTTGAAGTAATGCAGGCCGGTGAGCACGGATGCCTTACCCACGCGAAAGCGGCCACCTGCGTCGATGCTATGTTCCATCCAGCTGCTGCTCATGGCGTTGAGCGAGAAGCGCGGCGCCTTTGCAGGATCTTTGGTAATGACGTTGATGAGGCCGCCGATGGCTTCTGAGCCGTAAAGGCCGGACGCGGGGCCCTTGATCAGTTCCACCTTTTCGAGCAACTGCGTAGGGATTCCGAAAAGACCATACACCGACGACAAGCTACTCACGATCGGCATTCCGTCGATCGTTACCATTGTGTACGGCCCTTCGAGCCCATTGATATGAATGTCGCCCGTATTACACACGCTGCAGTTGATCTGCGGCCGCACGCCGTTTACCTGCTGAAGCGATTCAAACAGGCTGGGCGAAGGATTCTTCTTGAAAAAATGCGCTGAGTACACTTCCACAGCAACCGGGCTCTCGAGGCGCCGCACGGGCTTTAGCGTGCCCGATACAACTACTTCATCCATCGTGGCTTTGAACACGGTGTCTTCCTGTGCCGACGAAAACAGGGGCAGGAAGCCGAACATATAGAGGAAGGTAGTACGCATGGAAGGGTTTAATCAGCCAAAGATATAGTATTTGGTCGGCCAAATTTTATTAATGAGGATTCCCTGCTAGATTTGGGCCATGTCCCACTTCTCGCATCACTACGAAGAAAATTACCTCAAAGCTATCTTCAAGCTCCGGCAGAAGGCGGAAGGGAAGGTCAATAACATTGCGCTGGCACGCTACCTCGACCTTAACCCCGCCTCCGTGCTTGAAATGGTGCGCAAGCTGGTGGAGAAAGGCCTCGTACAGGTGCACCCCGACAAATCGATCCAGCTCAGCCGCCAGGGCGAAAAGGCCGCTCTGGCCATCATCCGGCGGCACCGGCTGTGGGAGGTATTTCTCGTGGAAAAGCTCGGCTACCAGTGGCACGAGGTGCACTACCTCGCCGAACAGCTCGAGCATATCGACTCCGACGACCTCGTTGACCGGCTGGAAGCGTTCCTTAAGTTTCCCCTTTTTGACCCGCATGGCGATCCCATTCCCGATAAAAGCGGACGGATGCCTGCAACGGACGCCGCACCGCTGAGCAAGGCCGTGGTGGGAAAAGTGTACGTGATCCAGTCGTTCGCCGACACCGATGACGCGCTGCTCGACTACCTCGGCAAGCTGCAACTGCGGCCCGGCACGCGTATCAAGCTTCTGGAGCACCTCGACTATGACGGATCCTGCCAGGTGCTGGTGCACAAATCGGCGTTGCAGTTGTCGGAAAAAGTGGCGGGAAACATACTCGTTACGCGACCCTGACCAATCGTGGCACAACCTTTCGAGTTATAAGGCAACACCATTTGCATGAAAACGATCTATTGTTTCCTTCTCGCATTCCTCTCCTGCCTGGGCGCATCGGCGCAAAGCGATTCCTGCCGGGCAGCATTGGCAGCTATCAACACCGACTACGATCAGCAGTTGAAAGCCCTCGAAAGCTACACGAAGATCAACGCCATTGACCGGGAATACCGCGTGCTGATGCTCGGTTTCTACCGCAACGATCGTCTCTTTCGCGCCGCGGCAACCTGCGACAAGGGCTCGTCGGGCACGGCACGCAACTGCCTCAGTCAGGCCGAAGCCATCAACCGCACCTACAACCAGCAGCTCGCAGACCTTCGCCGCCGGAAGATGGCCAACCAGGAACGTATGCAGCGCTCGGATGCCATTAACCTCGAAAGAAACGCAAAGCTCAAGGAATTACAGGGCAGTTGCGGCGGAGCATCCTGAGCCCTTTAACGTGTCTTTGGCAGCAATGCCCGTGTTTGGCACGTTTTTTCACGATGCAGTATAAATTGAAGTGTATGAAAAAGCTCCTTACCCTCCTGTTCTGCACCGGCCTCGTGTCTGCATCTTTTGCGCAAACCGATCGCGAGCGAGCCGCTGACGTTATCCTCGGTGGAAACCGCGGCGCCACCACCACTACTTATCCAAGCAGCGGCAATAGTTGCCAGGACCAGATCGACGCTGTCAACCGCAACTACGATGCGCAGGTGGTTGCGATGCGCAACAACGGTGCGTACAGTGCCGCCGATCGCGAAACGAAGATCCGGCAGATCAACAATGCACGCCGGACGAAAATCAATGAAGTGCGCCGGAGTTGTGGCACCAACGGCACCGCTGCCGACACGCGTAAGCATCACGGAAAACGCAAAGTGAAATCGAACAACGGCAATCACTATGGCTGGGAGAAAGGTAAGGGCAATCCGCATGGCAACGGCCAGAACGTGAAGGCCAAGGGCAAGCATAAAAATGGATAACTTTCAATAGCGCGTAACAAAGAAGGCCTCCCGTGTGGGAGGCCTTCTCATTTCAATGCAGTGGCGGCCTTCAGAGTTTGATCACCTGCTTTTGTATGCTTTGCTTTGTGCGCAGGTTCACTAGTTTCAGCACATACGAGCCGGGCGTAATGCCGGAAATATCGATGCTATGGCTGTTGCCCGTGAATGTAGTGGGGCGTGCTACGGGCGCGCCTTGGCTGTTTAGCAGTTGAACCGAGTAGGACCCTGCTGTAGCTGCATCCAGCACGATCGTCAGGCGCGAGGACGCTGGGTTGGGGCCAACCTGCACGGAGGCCATACGTGCATTATCGCCACTGGTACCGCTACCGCTCTGCGCGATGCAGTCGAGAACCGAAACCTGAAATACATAAGGCGTGCCCGCACATTTGTTTGCCGACGGCGTCACTGTGATCGTAGCAGTGTTCGTGTTGCCCGGCGGAAGCAGGTTGCTGGCCATGAAGGAGGGTAGTGCTGCCGAACCCGACGCTCCCAGACCGACCGACACATTGTTGTTGGTCCAGCTGTACGAAGTGCCTGCAGTTGCGCTGCCGAACGACACCGGAGCGGTAGCCACGCCACGGCAGTAGCCGGGCATCGACACCGGGTTTACTGTTGGTCGGGGATATACCAGGTAGCGGTAGGCAACAGGGTTACCATTGCATACCGTAGTGCCATTGCCCAGCGGCGTCACGTTGACCTGCGCACTGATGGGTGCAGCTGTGTTGTTTACTGCAACAAAGGCAGGTATGGCACCGGTTCCGTTTGCCGCGAGGCCTGCTGAGGGATTCAGGTTTACCCAGCTGAAACCCACAGCCGTGCCGGTAGGCTGCACCAGCGCAGTAGTGGCGCCGGCGCAAAGAGCCTGGTTGGGAATGATGTTTACCGTAGCGCGTGGGAGAATGGTTAGGGAAGCAGTTGCCGTGCCACCGCATCCGCCGCCCGTGTTGCTCACGGTGAACGTAACGGTGTAGGTGCCGGGCTGCGATGCCGCGAGGTTGATTTCACCCGTACTGTTATTGTTGAATACGATGCCTGTACCCGCAGTATAAATACCGGTGCTGCCACTACTGCGTCGCGGGGCGGCGGTGCCCGTGGGACAATAGGGAGAAGCCGGGTAGCTGAAATTGACGGCCGCTTTATTTACAGTGATGGTAAAGCCTGATGTTGGACCCGTGCAGCCATCATTATTCGGAGTTACCGTAAAGGTGCCGGTGATGCCTGCCAATGCACTATTGTTAGTGGCAGTGAAGGCGGGTATGTCACCCGCTCCACCCGCGGCAATACCAATGGAAGGATTTGAGTTGATCCAGTTGTAAACGGTGCCGGCAATGTTGCCACTGAAAGAAACAGCGGTTGTTTGCGCGCCTGCGCACACCGTCTGGCTGCCTATGCCATTTACCGTGGGCGCGGGCTTGACCCAAATGCGGAAGACCATCTTCCGCACCTGGCAGCCTTGTTGAGCAATGTTCGGCCACACGGCAATGTCCGTGAACTGGATCGAAGTGCCATTGTTGGTGGCTGTGAACGAAGGCAGCGCAAGCCCGCTTCCCGACGACTGGGCCAGGCCAACCGCAGGGTTGGAGGACGTCCAGCTATACGTGGTTCCAGCGGGGAAATTGCCAAGGAAGGTGATGGAAGGAACGGTTGTACCCGGGCAAACGCTCGGGTTGGGAAGCGGGTTGGCCATGAGTGCGCCAACGTACACTGTTACCGACGACGCCACGCTATTGCTGCAAACCCCGTCGCTTACGGAAGTAATGCTGAAGGTCGCATTCGCCATCAGAGGGTCGGAGGCGAAGGTTGCAGCGCCCGCTCCATCGAGGGTGATCGTCTGCGGATTCACGCCGTTCGTTGTAACCGTCACGCTCCCACCGGCCGGGCCGCCGCTGATGTTGAGCATCGCCGCTAATCCGGGCTGGCATTGGAAGGACTGGGCCACTGCAACGGAAGCAGCGAGCGGAGCACGGACGGTGATGGTAACTGATGCAACGCCGGCAACGATGTCGGAACAAGGTGCCGTGCCGCCTTCGGCGCGGAGGTAGTAGGTAGTTGTGGAGGTCGGTGCTACTGTGAGTTGTGCATTTCCTGAAACCAATTGACCTCCTACCGGGTCGGTGAAGGCTGCATCGCGGTACCACTGCCAATGGGCACCATCGCCGAGCGATCCACCCGTTTGCGTGATGATGACGTTGGAGCCGGTACACACCGGCTGGGTAGCTGAAGAATTGAGAATACCCGGTGCCGCGCTCTGGCTGAACACGATCGCTGCTGCCGAAGTGACGAAGCAGGTAGGCGCAACGATGCTCACCGTGTACGAGCCGGCTGCAAGCGGCTGGTAGGTGACATTGGTAGCACCACCGATGGCCGAGCCATTGAAGTTCCACTGATTGAAGCTTGTGCCCGAAGAAGAGGTAAGCGTCGGTCCGGCACTGAGGCAATAAGTTGGGGCACCGGAGATGGAAACCGCGCAGGCGGTCCCGTTAAATTCGTCGGCACCGATATCGGGAGTCGTGGCATTGCGCGTATCACCGTCATAATCGACTGTAAAATTCGCTATGGCTGCGCCGCCGCGTTCGATGGAAGTAGGCTCGGTTGTATTTATACGGAGAAAGTTGCCGGCGGATGCCGTCGTTGAAATGAAGTTGGGGCTACCAGTAAACGAGGCTGCTTCGCGAGGGCTCACGCGGACTTTGAAATCACCAAGCGTCTGGTCGGAATTCGTTCCGTCGAAATAAAGAAGATTGGCCGCGCCCGGCGTACCGGCATACAACAAGTTGTTGTTGGATGCGTCAAGGTAGTTGGCTTCCTGCCCCGAAGCGCTCCTGCGGAGCACTGCGCTCACACCAGTTCCCTTGGCAGTGGAGAGGTTCACCAGGATGTTGTTGCGCAGTGAGAGGGCGTTGGTGGCGGCTGTACTGCTTGCACGATGGAAGATGGCGGCACTGCCAAAGGTCGCCGCCGAGGATGTGCCACTCAGGTAAATGCTGTTGAAGTACACATTAACCGCTGTGGATGACGTTGAAGAAGCGAGCGTGATGCCGCGTACTGCATCGGCCACGTTTGCCACCGGAGCTTTGATGTCGCCGATCACGTTGTTGGCAATATTGAGTGTGGTCCCGCCACTTGCGTAGATGCCGTTCACCGAAACGGTACTTGTTTGTGCGGCGGCCGAAGAGATGTTGTAAATCTTGTTGCGGGAAACGTGCACGTTGGTGCCTGCATCGATGTGAATAGCGCTAACGATGCTGCCCGTTCCGGAGGTACCCATGTGGGCTATACCCGAAATCGTGTTTTGGGTGATGGTAGCGGCGGCATTGCCCGTGTAATAAATTCCCGAGATGATGCTACTGGTACCCGAGTTGCCATTGCCGGACAGGTTGCTTATGGTATTTCCGGAGAACGTTCCACCGCCGGTCGAGAGTATGCCGATCGTTTGCGAGGATGTGGCCGTAGAGGTGTTGTTGAAGGAATTCACAGCGGTTCCACCGATCGTGTTGCCCTGGCAGGTAAAGGTGCCGCCCGTGCTGTTCAGGTCAATTGCAATGATCTTTGTCGTAGCATTCCCCGGAATGGAAAGGGATATCCCACCGATCTTGTTGTTCGACAACGTTGCTGTCTTAATCGCATTGAGGTAGATACCGAAAACGTCCATGGAACTCGAGGAAGTGGTTGCGAGTGCGATGGCGCCGGCATTGGTGATGCTTCCAATGATGTTGTCGCTTATCACAAGGTCAGCATTCGAAGCGGATGTTGTTACAAACAGTATTTTCAACGGACCGCTTGAGCCGGTTCCCCCAAAACCTGCACTGGCCGACATGGCGGTAATGGTGTTGCCGGAAAAGGTGCTCGTGCCATCGCCGACCTGTAGATATACGGGTATAAAATCCGCGCTGGCAGTGCTGCCGCCGTAGGTGTATGTGCCCGTGCCTGCTGCAGAAGAATAACCGATGATATTATTGGTGATGGTGTACCCGCTGCTGCTCCCGATGATCCAGATGGCTGAAGCCTGGATACCGGATGTGATTGTGCGGGTGGCCGTTTGGTAGAAGCGATTGCCCGAGATGGTCCAACCCGAATTGCTTCCGTTCAGATAGATGCCGGAGTGCGTTACACCTGCTCCGAAAAAATCGTAGATCTTATTGTTGCTGATGATATTGCCGGTGTTGATTGCACTGGAAGAGCCGTTGCCGTTGACCGCCTTGGTGGGCAGGTTCGAACCGGCAGGGCCGATGTTATTGTTGGTAACCGTGTTGTTGTTGTTGCCGCCCGAGCTGCTGGAGCCGGTGGCAATAAGCACGGTTCCACCGGCATTGGAGCTCACGTTGCCAGAAAAGGAACCGAGGAGCGTGCAGTTGGTAACCAGATTGCCCGTGGCACCATTGACCATCCGCACGGTTGAAACATTCGCCGTGTTTGCCGTCGATTTGTTGGAGATGGTCAGCGAATTACCACCCGTGTTCAGGCCGTCAATGGTCACATTGTCGGCACCGTTCAGATCAATGAGCGCACTACCGAGCGTACCCGAAATAGTACGTGCGGCACCACCCGAGGGCCTGATCGAAACGGATGTGTAAGACGAGGGAGCCGCGCTTGCCAGCAGGGTGGCCGACGAACTCTCGGTGACGTCGGCGGTGATCGCGATGTCAATTGCGCCCGCATGCGTTCCACTATTGATAGCCGCAAAAGCGAGGCTGAGCGTTGCGTAATTGGAGGGACCAGTGGTACCCGAAGTTGCCGTAACCGAAACCTGCGCGCGCGCGCCCAAAGACAGCGCTGCCCCCAGCAGCATAGCAAGAAACCTTTTCATACAAATGAACTTTGTTTGGTTATGTAACGAAATGAAACGAAGCAGCAATCAGAACGATTCTGCTGAGGGGCATGGGGCAAGCAATCAGAACTTTCGAAAAGGTGTAAATGACAGGAAGCGGCGGTTTGGTACTACCGAAGGCAAGAAGAGCCAGCACCAAGATAACAAACCTTTAGGTAGATACCTACGAAGTAACTAAGTTTTTTACCTGGCGGATGTCCATAGGTGCCGGTTTCAACCAACCTGCATCGAAACCGCAACGCAGCCACATCGCGCAAGGCTCCATAAAAAAGCCTCCCGCGGGGGAGGCATTTTCGGTTACCCAGGTGGGTATTATTTCATTTTGAAATCTTCGAGGAATTTCGTGTTGAAGTCGCCGGAACGGAAGCGCTCGTCCTGCATCAGCTGGAGGTGGAACGGGATCGTCGTCTTGACCCCTTCGATCACATACTCGCTGAGCGCGCGGTACATCGTATCGATGGCTTCTTCACGCGTTTGCGCCACCGTGATCAGCTTGCCGATCATAGAGTCGTAATAAGGAGGAATGACGTAACCGGCGTATACGTGACTGTCTACGCGCACACCGTGGCCACCAGGCTGGTGCAGCACGGTGATCTTGCCGGGAGAAGGACGGAAGTCGTTGTACGGGTCTTCCGCATTGATGCGGCATTCGATGGCATGCATCGCAGGCTCGTAGTCGCGGCCCGAAATGCGCTCGCCCATGGCAATCTTAATCTGCTCTTTGATCAGGTCGTAGTTGATCACTTCTTCGGTCACGCAGTGCTCCACCTGGATACGCGTGTTCATCTCCATGAAGTAGAAGTTGCGGTGCTTGTCTACCAGGAACTCGATGGTGCCCACGCTTTCGTAGTTGATGGCGCCGGCAGCTTTTTTGGCGGCCTCTCCCATCGCGTAGCGCAACTCGGGTGTCATGAAGGGCGAAGGCGATTCTTCCACCAGTTTCTGATGGCGGCGCTGGATGGAGCAGTCGCGCTCCGAGAGGTGGCAGACCGTTCCGAACTGGTCGCCGGCGATCTGGATCTCGATATGGCGCGGCTCTTCCACGAACTTCTCCATGTAGATGCCGTCGTTCTTGAACGAAGCACCTGCTTCGGCTTTCGCCGTGCTGTAAGCGCGCTCCATTTCATCGTCGGCCCACACCACGCGCATGCCCTTGCCGCCGCCGCCTGCTGTAGCCTTCAGGATGACGGGATAGCCCATGCCTTTAGCAAGGCTGCGCGCCTCCTCAAGGCTTTGCAGCAGTCCTTCGGAGCCTGGGATCACCGGGACGCCGGCCTTGATCATCGTTTCTTTCGCCGTGATCTTGTCGCCCATGGCGTTGATCATTTCGGGCGTGGGGCCGATGAACTTGATGCCATGATCGGCGCAGATCTTGGAAAATTTGGCGTTCTCGGCAAGAAAGCCATAGCCGGGGTGGATGGCGTCGGCATTCGTAATCTCCGCTGCCGCCATGATGTGCGGTATGTTGAGATAGGAATCCGCGCTCTGGGGTTTGCCTATGCACACGGCCTCGTCGGCGAACTTCACGTGCAGGCTGTCCTTGTCGGCAGTGGAATATACAGCAACTGTTTTGATGCCCATTTCACGGCACGTGCGGATCACGCGGAGCGCAATCTCGCCGCGATTGGCGATCAGTATTTTCTTAAACACAGTAGTCGATTAATGGAGTAATTGGATAATGGGGTAATGGGATGATGCAAGCGAGGTAATATGAATTACCCCATTAGCACATCACCTCATCAGCACATTCATTACGCGGGCTCTACCAGGAACAAGGGTTGATCGTATTCCACAGGGGAAGCGTCTTCCACGAGCACCTTTACGATCCTGCCTTTCACTTCACTTTCGATCTCGTTGAACAGTTTCATCGCTTCGATGATGCACACTACTTTGCCTACGGCTACCTCGTCCCCCACATTGATGAAGTCGGGTTTGTCGGGAGACGGGCGGCGATAGAACGTGCCGATCATCGGGCTTTTGATCGTGATGGTGTTGGAAGGAGCGGCTGCGGGAGCTGCGGCGGCACCTGCTGCGGCCGGAGCGGCCTGGGGAGCGGCCATTTGCTGCATCGGGAGCTGCATCTGGGGCATAGCGGGCGCCATTACCTGTGTGATCTGCTCTTCCTTCTGGCGGATGGTGATCTTGAATTCTTTCTGCTCAATGGTCACTTCACCGATATTAGAGTCGTTGACCAGCTGGATCAACTCCTGAATGGTATCGTTAGTCTTTTACGCGCTCTACGTACTCACCGGTCTTGGTGTTGACGCGGATGGTATCGCCTTCGTTTACAAAAAGCGGAACCATCACCTGTGCGCCGGTCTCGATGGTGGCCGGTTTCAGCGTGCGGGTGGCGGTGTCGCCTTTCATGCCCGGCTCGCTGTAGGTGATCTTGGCTACGATCTTCTCGGGGAGCTCCACGCTCATCGGAAGTTCCGTTTCGGTGTTCACCAACACGGAGCACACCATTCCTTCGGTGAGGAATTTCGGCGCATCCACGAGGGTTTCGGCAACCGCCACCTGCTCGAAGCTTTCATTGTCCATGAAGTTGAAGCCCGTATCGTCCTGGTAGAGGTACTGGAAGTCGCGGCGTTCTACGCGCACGGGGTGAATGGTCTCACCGCTGTTCCAGGTCTTTTCGATGGTGCGGCTGTTGTCGACGCCCGTGAGCTTCGCCCACACTTTGGCGGCGGCACGAGCCGTCTTGTTCTCACCGTATTCCACTACTTTGTACAAACTGCCGTCGAGCTTGATGATCAAGCCGCGGCTGATATCTGCGGTCGTTGCCATGATAGATAATTATAGAGGCGGCAAATATAGGGAAAGGGGGAAAGAGTTGAGGGGTTAAAGGGTTAAGGAGTTAAAGGGTTGAGGGGTTGAGGAGGTTGTGTGAGGTTGTGAGAGGTTTTGGTGGGTTTGCAGGTTGCTACTTCCCCTTTCAAGCTTTCGCTCACTGGCATCGTTTTTTTAACCCTGCCGTTTGAAACCGGAAGTATGCCCCTTAGATCAACCTTAGTTCGACAGCTCCTGACCTTTATTCCCGCACTGATGCTTGCCCCAGCGCTGGAGGCGCAGCAAGGCGTTCCGCGGGCCGACAGCAGCCGCGCGCAGGGCGTTGCGGGTGCCCAGTACGGCGCCGGCGGGTTCAAAAAACTATTTATGGGGCGCCACTACCGCGCCGAATGGACCCAGCCCACGTGGGTGCCCGTGTTCCGGATGGATACGCTCGGCGGGCTTAAAGTGGTGGAAACCGGGGGCGGCAAGCAAACGTTTTCGCTCCGCCTGCAAGATCCGCAGGGCCGCCAATACGCGCTGCGCTCCATCGACAAAGACAACAGCACCGTGCTCCCCGAAATCCTGCGCGGCACCTTCATCAACAACATCGCACAAGACCTCGCTACTTCGGCCCACCCCTACGCAGCTGTGACGATACCCCTGATGGCCCAGGCCGCCGGTGTGTATCACACCAATCCGAAGATCGTGCTGGTGGCAGATGATGCGCGCTTCGGCGAAAGCCGCGACAGGGTGGCCAACAAGCTGTTCATGATCGAGGAACGTCCCGACGATATGAAAGTGGGCATACCGAGCTTCGGCAATGCCACCGAGATCATCGGGAGCGACAAACTCAAAGAACACCTCGCCAGCAAACCGGCGCACCGCGTAGACCAGGAAGCTTATGTGCGGGCGAGGTTGTTCGATATGTTCATCGGCGACTGGGACCGTCACGAGGACCAGTGGCGCTGGGCGCGTTTCAAGGAAGGCGACCGAACCATCTACCGCCCCATCCCGCGCGACCGCGACCAGGCCTACGCACTGTTCCAGGGGGTCATCCCCTACCTCATCACGCTGCCCGAAGAACTGGAAGTGCTCGAGTCGTTTCGCGGCGATATCAAGAACCTCAAGAAATTCAACAACGCCGCCCGCTTCCTCGACCGCCAGCTGGCCAACGAAGTAAGCAGCGAGCGCTGGAAAGCCCTTGCAGCAGACCTGCAAATGCGGTTAACCGATACCGTTATCGAGCAATCCGTGCGGCAGCTGCCGCCGGAGATCTTCGGGCACTCCGGCGAAGCCATTATCGCCAAATTGAAGGCCCGGCGCGGCCACCTTTTGCAGTATGCTGAAAAGTATAGCCGCTTTCTTTCCGAAGATGTCGACATCGTAGGTACGCTTCGCTCCGACCGCTTCCTCGTACGTCCGGCACCCGATGGCGGCACAGACGTACAGGTTTTCAGCGCCGGATCTTCCAGCCCCTATTACCGGCGCCGATTCGATCCGAAGGTTACCGACGAAGTGCGACTCTATGGCCTCGGAGGCAGCGATGTATTCCAGGTAGAAGGCGAACGGAACATGAAAATTCGCATCATCGGATCGCCGGGCCGCGATTCAATGCTGGTTTCAGGGAGCGGTAAGAAGGTGTTCATTTACAACAATCCCGGTGATGCCCTTACCGAAAGTGGACGGGTGAAACTGCATATCGGCACCGACAGTGCCCTCACCAGCTACGACTACCGCGGTTTCAAACCCAACGTCGGACATGCCATCAAATTCTTTGGTTTCGACAACACAAGGAATATCCATTTCAACGTCGGCTACATCTATCGCAAGTTTGGATTCCGCAACGAACCCTTCAAATGGGAACAGCGGCTGAGAGCCAACTATTCGTTCTTCAACAAATCGTTCGGCGGCGACTATTACGGCATCTTCCACCAGGCGGTGGGCAAGGCTTCGCTGCTCGTCAATGCCCGCTTCGACCAGGCCTTGCGGCACCTCTATTTTGGCGTCGGCAATGAAACCAAAGTGTCTCTTGACCGGGACCTGTACCGCCTGATGACGAGCGAATGGGCGGCAGGTACCGGCCTCGAATTCCCGATCGGCAAGCACCACCGGCCCGGGTTTGCCATCGGCTACGAAGGAACCAAAGTACTCGGCAGTGAAAACGAAAAGTATTTTGGCGGCAGCGAACTGTCCGTGAGCGACCCTGCGGTTTTTTCCTGGAAAAAATTCAGCACGGCTACCATCTATTACAACTATCGTTCGGTAGACAACGACAACATTCCTACAAAGGGGTTGAGTTTGAACGTATCGATGCGGCACGTGCAAAACATAGAGCAGAGCGAGCGCAAATTTGAGCAATACGATGCCGGTGCCACGGCCTACATTCCGCTTACACGGGTAATGTCGCTCGTGCTGCGCGGCGGCGGTGCGCACGTGGCCGGCACTCCCGAATTTTACCAGCTACCCACCCTTGGTGGAGGCAACTCGCTGCGCGGCTACCGGCGCGAACGCTTCCGTGGCGAAACGGTAGTGTTCAACCAGAACGAGCTGCGTTTTATGTGGGACTTCAAAAGCATCCTGTACAATGGCAAGCTGGGCGTTACCGGCTTCTTCGACCAGGGCCGGGTGTGGCACCCCATCGATCGGGGCGACGGTCGCGATACCTGGCACACGGGCTTCGGTGCAGGCATCATCATCGCGCCCTTCAACCTCGTAGCCATCACGGTGGCTTATGGCATTACGCCCGAAGACCAGGTGATCAACCTGCGGCTCGGCACGAAGATCTTCTAGTGTGCAATCGCCGCAAACCGCCATTGCCGGCGTTCAGCCGCGGCAATGGCATTGTTTTTTTACCCCTACCCTTCTGAAGAATCATTATGGAACCCAGCTCAAATCCCGGCCGACGCCTCGTTGCCGCCTGCATCGTTAGCGGCACCCTGCTGCTGGCCCCTGCAACAGGCCGCGCACAGACCAGCAAGATCATTGAAGGACCCTCGGGAAAGCCGCCGCGCGCACGCGTGGTAGCAGGTCCCGAATACCGCGCCGGTGGCGTGCGGCGGTTTTTCCTGGGTAAACATTACCGCGCCGAATGGACCGAGCCGACCAATGTGCCCGTGCTCAACCTCGACACGCTGGGCGGACTCAAACCTGTGCAGCAGGGCGGTGGCCGTCAAACGCGCACGCTTCGATTGAAAGACGCGCAGGGCCGCCAGTACGTGCTCCGATCCGTTAACAAGGATTATGGAGGCGCGCTGCCGGAAATTACGGCGGGCACGTTCATCAACGACCTTGCAAAAGACCAGGTGTCGAGCGGCCATCCTTATGCGGCCCTCACGGTGCCGATGCTAGCCGATGCGGCAGGCATCTACCATACACGCCCCATCATCGTGCTGGTGCCCGACGATGCGAGGCTCGACTCCTTCCGCACCAACTTCGCCAACCAGCTTTGTCTTTTTGAAGAGCGCCCCGACGACGACGAATCGACGGCACCCAACTTCGGCAATGCGAAGGATGTGATTGGCACCGAAAAGCTGTATGAGCACCTGCGCGAAGACGGCAGCCAGCGGGTAGACCAGGAGGCATTTGTGCGCGCACGGCTTTTCGATATGTTCCTGGGCGACTGGGGTCGCCACGATGACCAATGGCGCTGGGGAAAATTCAAGCAGAACGGCAAGACCACCTACCGCCCCATTCCCCGCGACCGCGACCAGGCCTATGCACTTTTCGATGGCGTCATTCCGTTCATAGCCACATCACCCGAGCAGCTCGAGGTGCTGGAAACGTTTCGCGGCGACATCAAGAACATCAAGAAATACAACTTCCCGGGCCGTTACATCGACCGCCAGCTGACCAACGAAGTGCCTGCAGAAAAATGGGTTTCCATTGCGCAGGACCTGCAAGGGCGGCTTACCGATTCGCTCATCGAAGCATCGGTGCGGCAGATGCCACCCGAGATCTTTCGGCATTCGGGTGAAACGATCATTGCCAAGTTGAAGAGCCGCCGGGGCCACCTGCAGGAATACGCAGCCAGGTATGCTCATTACATCAACGAGCAGGTAGAGATCGTAGGCACCACGAAGGCGGACCGCTTCGTGGTAACGCAACCCGAGGGAGGCATGATGGAGGTGCAGGTGTTTGAAAAAGGCACAACCGCTCCTTATTACAGCCGCCGCTTCGACTCTCACGAAACCACCGAGATCCGCCTGTACGGCCTCACCGGCGCCGATGAATTTTCCATCAGCGGCAACCGTTCGATCCGCCTGCGTGTGATCGGCAGTGCCGATACAGACTCGGTGGCTGTTGCGGGCGGCGGGCGGCGCGTGCATGTGTACGACAACCGCGGCGATGCCGTGAGCGGGTCTGCACGTGTGCATCGCTCTGCCGACACAGCTATCAACCGCTACGAATACCGCGCCTTCGAGCCCAATACCGGGCACGTCATCAAGTTCCCGAGCTACAGCAACCTGCGCGGCATTTATTTCAACCTGGGTTACATCTATCGCAAATACCATTTCCGCAAAACGCCGTTCAGCTGGGAGCAGCGCCTGCGTTTCAACTACTCGATCTCGCGCGGCGGTTTCGGCGGCGATTACTACGGCATCTTCAACCAGGTGATCGGGCAATGGGCGGTGCTGCTCAACGCACGTTACGACCAGAAGTTGAAACACTATTTCTTCGGCATCGGCAACGAAACCGTGATAGCGAACAAAGGCGCGAACTATTACCAGCTGCTTACAGAAGAAGCGGCGGCAAGTGCCGGCCTCGAGCGGCCCCTCGGAAAAAAACAGCGACTCGGATTTTCTTTCGGCTACGACAACATCCGCGTGCTGGCCGACACCGGCTACTCGGGCAAAGTGCTTCCGCTCACCCAAAGCCGCGCACTGGAGCGCCAGTCGTTTGCCAATGCTACTCTGTACTATGGCCTGCATGCGGTGAACAATGAGGTGGTGCCTACGAAGGGCTTCACACTCGGATTGCTTGCGCGTCACACCATCAACCTCGAAGACAACGACCGCAGCTTTCAGCGCTACGAAGCAACTGCGACGGCCTACTTCCCGCTAACCAACGTGATATCGCTCGTGATCCATGGTGGTGCGGCAACGGTAGAAGGCGATCCGGAATTTTACCAGTTGCCCACGCTCGGCGGCGGCGCTTCGCTTCGCGGCTACAAGCGCGAGCGGTTTTATGGCAAGTCCGTAGCGTACAACCAGAATGAATTACGCTTCCTGTGGGACTTCCGCAGCTGGTTCTTCAATGGTAAGGCGGGCGTGATCGGCTTCTTCGACAACGGGCGCGTTTGGAATCCCGGCGAACTGTCGAACGCGTGGCACACCGGCTTCGGCGCGGGCATCATGCTCGTGCCGTTCAACAAAACGGCCATCACGGTTGCTTATGGCATTACACCCGAAGACCAGGTGATCAACCTGCGGCTGGGCACGAAGGTGTTCTGATGCAGGGTTAACGGCCCGTTATTTTCGAAACGGGCCGTTAGCCTGCAACTATCTTTGTTTGCATGACCCGGTACCTGCTGGCATTCCTTTTCGGCTTGTGTTCGATCACTGCTTCCGCGCAATTTGAACAGCCTCCCTACCTGCGCTTTCCAACTCTTCCGCCGCTGCAGTTGCTGCTGGGCGATAGCACAACGATCATTACGAAGGATAGTCTTCCGAAAGGCAAGGGCGTGCTGGTGCTCTTCTTCAGCACGAGCTGCCATCACTGCCAGGCCACAACCGAAGAACTGGTGGCCTACCGCGACAGCCTTCCCGACATCACCCTGGTGCTGGCCACGTTTGCATCCGTGGAAGACATGAATGCCTTCCGCAAAACCTATGGCACCGACAAACTCCCGCATACATTTGTAGGTAAGGACATTCACTTCTTGCTCCCGCCTTTTTACGGGATTCAGAACCTGCCGTTCCTGGCATATTACAACCGCAAGGGCGACTTCGTGGAGCTGCTCAACGGGCCTATGAAAGTGCCGCAGCTAATGGACCGCATCCGCGAGCTGGAACGCACGCGGAAGTGATGCAGCCGGCATCATCCCGGCCATTGCACGCCAGCGCCTATCTTCGCAGCGCAAAACCATTTTTGACCCAATAAATCATTGATCCATGAAAATTACGGTGGTAGGCGCCGGCGCCGTTGGCGCAACCGTGGCCGATAACATCGCCCGCAAGGAACTCTGCGAAGAACTGGTACTGCTCGACATCAAAGAAGGTCTCGCCGAAGGCAAGGCACTCGACATGACGCAGACGGCCGCACTCCTCGGCTTCGACACGCGCATCACGGGAAGCACCAACGATTACAGCAAAACCGCCGGCTCCAGCGTGGTGGTGATCACTTCAGGCATTCCCCGCAAGCCGGGCATGACGCGCGAAGAGCTGATCGGCACGAACGCCAACATCGTAAAAGGCGTAACGGAAAACATTCTGAAACATTCGCCCGAAGCCATCATCATCGTTATTTCCAACCCGATGGACACGATGACCATGCTCGCACTTCAATCGAGCGGTATCCCGAAGAATCGTATCATCGGCATGGGCGGCATCCTCGACAGCGCACGATTCAAGTGCTACCTGAGCCAGGCGCTCTCCTGCTCGCCCAACGACCTCAACGCGATCGTGATCGGCGGCCATGGCGACACTACTATGATTCCCCTGATCCGCTACGCTACCTGGAACTCCGCTCCTGTGAGCCAGTTTCTCAGCGAAGAGCAACAGCAGAAAGTAGTATCCGACACGATGGTAGGTGGCGCTACGCTCACCAAACTCATCGGAACATCTGCGTGGTATGCGCCGGGTGCAGCCGGAGCCGCTCTGGTAGAAAGCATCGTGCGCGACCAGAAGCGTTTGTTCGCGTGCTGCGTTTCGCTCAATGGTGAATATGGACAAAACGACATCTGCCTGGGCGTGCCTGTGATCATCGGCAAGAACGGCTGGGAGCAGATCGTTGACTACAAGCTGAACGCCGACGAGCAAGCGCTGTTCAAAAAAAGCGCCGACGCGGTGCGCAGCATGAACGATGTGCTGAAGACCCTGTAAACAACGCGGACCTACCGCAAATAAAATAAGGGAAGAAGATTCCCGCCAAGAAGAAACGTCCCGCAAATGCAGGACGTTTCTGGTTTGATAGCTCTTCGCGCTGGCTTCCTTTCTTCTTTTCTTCGCGGTGAAAAAAACGGTGCGGCAATCTTCCGTCTTCGTTAATACACAACGACTTTCCGCGTATCCAGCACGCCGCTTTCGCTGGTAACCCGGACAACGTACACGCCTGCGGGAAGCACCGGAAGCAGCAACCCGTTGTTCAAGCCATTGATGCTGCGTTCGTAAAGTTTGCGTCCCTGCATATCGATCACCTGCACCGAGTAGCGGCCGGGGTCGCTGCTGAGTAATGTGATCGATCGGCCCGTTGGAACGGGATTGGGGAACAGCAAGACCGGCAGGCGCGGGAAGTAGTAAACAGAAACGGGTTCGCTTTGGATCACGGCGCCATTTGCGAGGGTCAGTTGCAGCCGGTACCAATTGATGCCCTCGTGCAGGCCTGTGTCGTTCAGCACAAACGAAGTAGTAGTGACCGGGGCGATCGTTGTGCGCGTTTGATAGCCCGAACCTTCGAGGCGTTGTAACCGCAGGGCGCTTACACCGAACGCGGTGCCGATGCTCGCATTGAACTCGGCACTGTCGCCCGCCTGCGCACTCAGGTAGAAGCTCCTGAAGTAGCATTCAACACCCTGCGCATCATATTTCAGGGTATAGCTTCGTTGTCCTTCGCGGCCGTTCACTATGGGCGCTACGGCATAATACAGCGAAGGATGATTTGTTTTCCGGAGCAGCGCGAAGGTGTCGGTAGTTGCTGCGACCGGAGTGAGATAGCGATCACCCAGTTCGTACAGGCGGTAGTTGCCCGGCGCCACCGGCGACCAGTTGAGCAGGAACGAGTCGGTGCAATTGAAACCCGTCCGTAGATCTACGGTACGGCTGATGACGGTTTCGTCGGAGATCACATCGGGAAAACCCGCGCTGCGGAAGCGCAGGCGCAGCAGGCCTGTTGTGTCGGGTGCCTGCCACACATAGAATAGCGACTGGGCGGGAACGGCGCCGGCTACTGGCTGCCAGGGCCCTCCATCCAGGCTCCATTCAAGCGTACCTGTAGAACTACGGTTGGACAGCCAGCGGAGCACCGTGCGGCTGCCGGCAACTACCGGATCTGAGGCACTGGGATACGTCCAGCGAAAACGATCGGCGGTATCCAGCTGCCACGCAACGGAAAACACCTGGTGGCCGCTGACACGGGTTCCACTTAGTTTGATGGAGAAATTTCCGGCCGCAGGGTTGTCGATGGTCACCTGCTCCTGGTTGTTGAGCGTATCGGTGCCGCGTTGAGCCGGCTGGGAAAGTGCCGCCGCATTCGGCGCCGGGTTGAGCACCCAGGGCTGGTAGGTCAACAGCGCAGCGTCGGTCACCTGCAGGTCGAGATCATTCACCAAAGCGGTTGCATTGTTGGGCGCTGCCGGAAGGTCGTTCCAGGCTACGGTAACGCGCAAGCGGCTGATGCCGGCAGGCACGGTAATATTCTGCGTCCACTGCGCTCCCTGAACGATGGAGTCCACTCGGTAGCGGGCTTCCTGCAGCGTTGTCAACGCATCGAAGGCGTTGAGACGCCCATAGCCATTTTGATAATCTACGTTCGGCGTGCCGGCATCCTCCGCACTGTTGATAAGCGCTGCGCGCAGCAGCGACGTGGGTGGCAAAAATCCCTGCTGCCGCTTGTACGCCTGCTGGAGCAACAAGGCAGTGCCCGAAACAAGTGCGGCGGAGCCTGATGAACCATCCTGTCCAAATGCCGTGAGCTCCGGCTTTACGCGCCCGTCGTGCGCAGGCCCGCGCGAGCTGGGGCCTTCGAGCACGCCAAGCGAATCGGTTGCACCCACCACGAGCACGTTTTTCGCGCTCTTGAAATTGCCCGTGAGATTGGCCCATCCGGCAAGGCTGGCATAGCGGCCGGCAGGAGCGGATGCACCGCCCGAGTTGCCGCTGGAAAACACGAGGCAAAGTGTGGGGTTGTTGTGCGCCAGCGTATCGTATGCCGCGGCTTCAGCACCATAAAGGCTTTCCACGATCGATCCGTACGAATGGTTCTGCACCGAGATGCCTGGCACCCGGTAAAACGAATCGGGCTCGGGAAAGAGCGATGCGAAAGTGGTGGAGGTTACCAACGCAGCGGGTGCAGCACCCAGGCTGAAGGGCGAGCTGTTGCCGCCACCTGCAATGATGGTGGTCATGATGGCCGCGTGGGCTGTGAACGACGTGGCAGCACGGCCACTTGCGAAGATGCGTCCGCGCAGGTCAATGTCCGAAGTATCGAAGGCCTGCTCTTTAACCGACACGCGCAGCGAATCACCACGCAGCGTGGGAAAGCGATCCTGAACGAGGTTGATGCGGTTGAGCGATCGGTCGAGGAAGCCCGTGGTGAGTTCCTCACGGGGACGCACACCCGAAGAGCTTTGAGCGGCGGCAGGAACGGAAAAAAGCAGCAAGGTTAAGGGCAGCAGGGTTGGTCGGTTCATATCGTGGTTTCGCACGCTAAGGTGCGGCATTTCCGATTTCGCTACCGCAAGAGCTGCTGAACCGATATGCCAAGAAAAAAGTTGAGAAAAGCAGTGCGTAAAATGCTGTTCCTGTGGTTTTTAAGGCTCTCACTCCGGTGTCAATTCAACGCAATCGATGTTGCACCGCCGTCTTATTAAATGTTTCTCCGTACTTCCCTTTAGGACGGTTATGTAGCGCCCGTTTTGTTTTCTACTTAAAGATGAAAAGAAGTTTTGTAGGCCTAAACTCAAATGCAACAATGTGTTAAAAAAATTTAAAAATGGTATTCGATTGCCCGACTAAATTGGATTTCATCAATCGCTTAACCAAACCCTATTTTTTAAACAACACACACATGAAGAAAATCACGTCTTCCGTACTCATTGCTTGCCTTGCTTCCGTAAGCCTGTTTTCCTGTAAGAAAGAAGCCCGCCAGGCCGATGGAAGCATCTCCACAGAAACGCTGAACCAGATCCAGCGCCTCGGCTTCAGCACCGATAATGTGCAGCGCACCTCGGGTGGTTACCTGGTAGAAGGCGATATCGTTCTGCGCGACGATCAGCTTGCTGCTGCACCCAACTCGCCCAACCTCGTGATCGCCCAGGAAGAGCAGTACCGCACCTTCAACCTCGTGAGCGCCTCCAAGCATCCCACGATCAAGATCGCACTCAACAACAGCTCTTCCCAGCACCAGGCTGCTTTCTCCGCAGCGCTCGACGAAATGATCCGCCGCTACAATGCGGAAGGTCTCACCATCAACTTCCAGCGGGTAACCACAGGTGCCGACATTACGATCGTTGCCTACTATGAAGTGAGCAACACGCTCGGCTTCTCCGGCTTCCCCACCAGCACCGGCGACCCCTACAACCAGGTTCAGATGAACACTTACTGGTATAGCACAGGTACTACTTCTACCAACACCAACTACATCGCAACGATCATTGCACATGAAGTGGGCCATTGCATTGGCTTCCGCCACACCGACTACTTCAACCGTGCTCTGAGCTGCGGCGGCCGCAAAAGCAACGAAGGCCAGGCAACCAACGGCGTAGGAGCCGTTCAGATCCCCGGCACTCCTTCCGGCGCCGACGCCAACTCGTTCATGCTTGCGTGCATCGGCTCGAACGTGAACCGTCCGTTCAACGCCAACGACAAAATTGCCCTGGCTTACTTATATTAGTAGCTCAAAGCATTCAATGCACATGAGACAAAGCGCCATCCTTCGGGATGGCGTTTTTGTTAGCACGCTGATCATGTACCGTAATTCTACGGTCTGCCAACGCAGGCGCAGCGTGGTTTTGCTCGATTTTATTACGCATCTGAACTTGAATGCAACAGTGTTGTGCAAATGCGTTTGCGTTCATGTTGTTGCTGCATTATTTTAGATTTCATCATTCACCCAAAACACACACACAAATGAAAAGACTCGCACTCACGCTGGCTATCGCCGGCATCGCCGCCATGGGCATCACTTCCTGTAAGAAGAGCAGCAAAGAAGTAGCAGCGTCACCGGATGGCGTTTCGCAGGAAGCCCTTTCGCAGATCCGCAGCCTCGGATTCTCCGATCAGAACGTGCAGAAAGTGGACGAAGGTTATCTCGTGGAAGGCGACATCATCCTCACTCCGGCCGATCTTACACAGCGCCCTTCCTCTCCCGAACTGGTCTACGCGAACGAAGAACACTACCGCACCACCAACGTGGTCAACACGAGCACCTATGCAACCATCAAAGTGGCGCTCAACAACAGCTCCACGCAACACCAGGCGGCCTTTTCGGCAGCGCTCGATGAAGCCATCCGCCGCTACAATGCAGAAGGACTTCGCGTGCGGTTTCAGCGCGTGACCTCCGGAGCCAATGTATCGGTAGTAGCCTACTACCAGGTGAGCAACACGCTCGGCTCTTCGGGCTTCCCTACCAGCTCGGGCGCGCCCTACAGCCAGGTAAAGATGAACACCTACTGGTATAGCACCGGCACGGCCAGCACCAACATCAACTACATTGCCACCATCATGGCGCACGAATTGGGCCACTGCATCGGCTTCCGTCACACCGACTACATGAACCGCGCGTACAGCTGCGGGGGCAGTGCAGTGAACGAAGGAACAGCTGGCGTGGGCGCCGTGTACATTTCGGGCACGCCAACGGGTGCAAGCGCAAGCTCCTGGATGCTTGCCTGCGTAGGCAGCGGCCAAAACCGTCCGTTCACTTCAGCTGACCGCACGGCACTCAACTATGTGTATTGATCGGCGCGTTTAGCTGACAAACGCAATCTGGAACGGATGCCGATGGCATCCGTTCTTCTTTTGTTGCAACAATGCAACGCAGCAGCACATGGTCAGTCTTCCTTCTCAATACGAAAGCAGTAGCGCTGGAGCTTGCCGGCGAAATCGAAGGGCGTGGTTGCCTTCGTGATGTCGCGTATGCTGGTAGAGCGGATCTGCGCCGCATCGATCATGAATCGCGTGTAGTTGGTGCTGAAGAAGAGCACGCCACTGCTGCGCAGCAGGCGCAGTGCGCCGTTGATCATCGCCACGTGGTCGCGCTGCACATCGAGTATGTCGTCCATGCGCTTGCTGTTGCTGAACGTAGGCGGATCGAGCACGATAATGTCGTAGGCCGGCTCCTTCGCATCCAGTAAAAGGCGCAGTGCATCTGCATGGATGCTCCGGTGCCGGTTGCCGGCCTCGGGGAAATTAAGCGCAACGTTCCGGTCGGTCCATGAGAGGTAGGTCTTGGAAAGATCCACCGAATGAACGGTTCGCGCACCTCCTGCGAGCGCATACACGGAAAACGAGCCGGTATAACAAAAGAGGTTGAGTAAGTCTTTACCTGATGCAAGATCGCGCACGAGGCTGCGCGTGATGCGATGATCGAGAAAGAGGCCGGTATCGAGGTAGTCGGTGAGGTTGACGAGAAAAGAAAGGCCCGCTTCGGTCACCGCAAACTCGTTGCGCTGCTCATCGAGCTTCTGGTACTGTCCCTGCCGTCCCTCCTTTCGCTGCCTTAGCTTGACATGGATGGCTTCTACCGGAACTGCTGTCACATCCGAAATAACCTGCAGGCAGTCGCCGAGCCAGGCATCGTGTTCTTCATCGCTGAAGCCGTGGCGCCGCTTGTATTCCGACACATAAAGACGGTCGCCATAGCGCTCGATCAGCAGTGGGGCTTCGGGCAGGTCGTGGTCGTAGATGCGGAAACATTCGATCCCCTGGCGCGCTGCCTGCTTGCCGAGATGGCGATACACCTTCTCCAGGCGGTTGCGGAACATTAAAAGTTTGCCAAAGGGTTGCTGCATTGCTAAATTTTTTAGACCTTCGGGCCCTGTTCGAGCGCCAAAAGTACTGAAGTGGAATATGCGATCGTGGATATAGAGACAACCGGGGGCTTTGCTGCCGGCAATGGGATCACAGAGATCTCGATCCGCGTTTTCGACGGGCGCCGCGTGGTGGATATGTATGAAACGCTGATCAATCCCGGACAAACGATACCACGCTATATACAAGGCTTTACAGGCATCGACAACGACATGGTGCGGAATGCGCCTTTCTTTGAAGAGGTGGCCGCCGATGTGCATCGTTACCTCGAGGGCCGCGTGTTTGTTGCGCATAACGTCAACTTCGACTATTCCTTTGTGAAGAGCCATCTGGCGCATTGCGGATTTGTGTTGCAGAGCAGGAAGCTGTGCACGGTGCGGCTTGCCCGTCAGATCTTCCCCGGTCATCCCTCCTACAGCCTGGGCAACATTTGCCATTCGCTCGGCATCGAGCTGCAGAACCGGCACCGCGCGGGTGGCGATGCCGCAGCAACCGTAGAGCTCTTCACCCGCCTGCTCGAAGCCGATGAGAAAGGCCTCATCGCCAAAAGCCTCAAGAAGACCTCGAAGGAACAAACGCTGCCCCCGCACGTGCCGAAAGAAGACTTCGTAGCCTTGCCCGGTTGCGCCGGCGTTTATTATTTCCACGACAACAAAGGCAAGGTGTTATATGTAGGAAAGGCGAAGAACATCCGCAGCCGTGTGAACAGCCATTTTAGTAACAACTCCGACAGCCGGCAGAAGCAAAATTTCCTGCGCGCGGTATACCGAATCACCTTCCAGCCTACGGCCACCGAGCTGATGGCCGCCATTCTGGAGTCTACAGAGATCAAGCGCCTGTGGCCGGCCTTCAACAACGCGCAGAAGAAGCCCGAAGAGGTGTATGGCATCTTTCAGTATGAAGACCAGGCGGGCTACCTGCGCCTGGCGATTGAAAAAAGGCGGCGCAACAGCCACCCGGTGTTCACCTTCCACTACCTCATCGATGGCCAGGGGGCCATCCGCAGGCTCGCGCGCGAGTTCAACCTATGCCCGCGTCTTTGCTTCATACAGAAAGACAACGAAGGCTGCCAGGGCATCGTGGAAGCCTACTGCAATGGCGCATGCGAAAAGAAAGAAGCTGCTGCATCTTACAACGAACGCGTGCGCGCTGCCATTGCCGCGCTTACGCAAAGACCTTCTTACGTGGTGCTCGACAGTGGCATGAGTGAAGAAGAAAGCTCTTGCATCCTCGTAGAGCGCGGCGACTTCTTCGGTATGGGTTACTTCCCCAGAGGCGTGGGCGATCTACGCGCGGAAGTGCTGAAAAAATACATCCACCCTTATAAAGAAAACAGCACCATTCGCAGCCTGCTCAACAGTTACATTACGCACAACCCCGGCCGTGTGCACCGGCTGGAAGACGATCAATGAAATGTTAATGCCCATTCGGCTCCAATGCAGCTCTACCATAGGTTTCAGCCGACAGAGCGCAGTTCCTTTTCACCGCCGAAATGACCGTAGTGAGCGATCTTGAACCCTATTGGCTAGCCTGTCCAAGTATCTTCGGATTCTTAAAACGCTAACCAATGTCAAACGCCCTTTTTACCAAACCGTCCTTCCTTGCCTTCGCCGCCCTTTTGACCTTAACCGCTACTTCCTGCAAAAAGAATGATGTAGCTGCTCCCGCAGCAGTTGCCACCACCGAAGTGAGCACGCCCACTGGCACCGTATCGGCCGCCGAAGTAGAAACGCTGACGAACTTCATTCGCACCAGCACAGGCGAAGAAAGCGTTTCTTATGACGCTGCTGCTCAGAACTTCGTGATCGCCGGTGATGCCGTGATGAGCATCGAAGAAGCCCGTGCACACCGCGTAGCTCGTCAGGAAGGCGCACAGACAGAACACCGCCAGAGCTACTACACCGTAGCCCGCGCCAAGGCCAATATCATCAAAGTTTTTGTTGACCCGACCGTTCCTGCAGTATGGCGCACAGCGCTCGACCGTGCCATCGCCAACTGGAATGCTTCTGGGAGCTATCTCCGTATCGCTAAGTCGGCTACATACGCTACAGGCATGCTCAAAGTGGTTGCCGTAAACAATGGCGCCAACGGTGTTATCGCTACTACTTACTACCCCGATTATTCCGGTAACGTAGGCAAGAGCTGCACGATCAACTCGAACTACAACTACCTCTCTGCCGGCCAGCAGATATTCGCCATCACCCACGAACTGGGCCATGCGTTTGGTTTCGGGCACACCAACAGCACTTACGGCATGCTCGTTCCAGGCACACCCAACACGGATGCTACTTCGATCATGAACGCGGTTTGTCTCAGCTGGACCAACTTCACCTCGTACGACCTCCTGGCTATCCGCAAAGTATATCCCCGCTAAGAACGTGAATCGTGAATCGTCAATCGTCAATGTGAAAGGTTGACACCGGGAACGTGAATCGTCAATCGTCAATGTGAAAGGTTGACACCCGTAACAAGAAGAGGCTGTCTCAAAAGGGCAGCCTCTTTTTCGTTTTCAGTTTTTTGGGTGGGTTTATCCACTTTATCGTTGTATAACTAAAGGTGTGTTGCGGTGCCTACTTTTTTGTGTTTCA
>SEAC01000035.1 GCA_004173235.1 Chitinophagaceae bacterium
CCGCGGTTTGCGGAGCTCTATTACCGCGAAAAGGGCAACGACATGCCCTACGGTGCGCCGCTGGTGGCCTACAAATGGTTTCCCGCCGCCCACGAAGATTACTACTGGTGCGCGCCGAACGACATCCCGGTGCTCGGCCTCGGCGACCTGCACGACCTGCACCACTATGCCTGGGTAAACCGCTGGCGCCTGCACGACATCGACCCCAGCAAGGCCTGGTGCGTGGTGCCCTCCAACGAATACTTCGATGCCCGCACGCAGTTTGCACGCTGGTACAACCGCGCCGACTCGGTGACCACCTTCGTGCAGGAGCGCGGCGGAAAGCCCGCCCGGTATTTTACGGTGTGGAAGCTGAGTGGCTGGAAGAAGAATTCAGTGATACCGGTGCAGCGCCACTGACCCATCCCCGGCCCTTCCCAAAGGGAAGGGTGCCTCTATGGGATAAGTCTTATTAACCGTTACTGTACTTAGGTCATAGCCTCTGACTACGAAGCCCCGATGCCTGCGGCCTCGGGGCTTCGCGTTCCCCTCTCTTCGGAGAAGGGTAAGGGGTGAGGTCTGTTCCCCTTCCCTTTGGGAAGGGGTTAGGGGATGGGTCGGAAGGTGAAGAACGCATTCGCCCCGTAATTCCAGAAAAAGACGATCACGATGGCGATAGCCTTGCTGAGGTAGAAATTGAGCTTGCGGTGGTTGAGGAAATAGATGATGGCGGTATTGAGACCGAGGCCCACCAGCGACACGGCCACGAAGCGCACTAGTTGTCCCTGCACGTTCGGCGCGTGCGAGCCGAAGGTCCAGGCGCGGTTGAGGAGGAAGTTGAGCACCACGGCGCAGCTGAAGCCGAGGGCATTGGCCACGTAGCGGTTGATGCGCACCTTTTCCTTGAACAGCCAGGTAACCCCGAAATCGACTACCATGCCCAGCAGGCCCACAAGGCCGAATTTCAGGAGTCGGAGCAGGTGCTGAAGGATCATGTTGGCGCAAAAATACGCCCGGCGCTGCTGCGCTTCCGGATTTCAGCAGCAGAAATATCGGATTGCACTTAGCCGGACTACGGTCAATTCCGGATTATTTGAAACTTGCGCAGCGCCGAAAAAACTTCCGCTTAACTTTAGCGGAGCCAAACATACTTCCTATGAGATTGCTTGCGATGAACGGACTCGAGTCGGCCACCGTGCTGCTGTTCGTATTCAACCTGTCCTTTCTGCTGTTGCTGGCGCTGGTGCACGAACGACCGCTCCGAAACAACGAAAATGCATGAAAAAGCCCCTCGCTGAAACGAGGGGCTTTTTTTATTCAGTACGCGGATCAGGCGGGAATGGCCTTGCCGTACATCTCGGCGCGCAGTTCTTTCACACGCTTGTCTTCCATGTATTCGTCGAAGGTCATGAGGCGGTCGATGATGCCGTTGGGCGTCAGCTCGATCACGCGGTTGGCCACCGTTTGCAGGAAGGTGTGGTCATGCGAGGTGAGGAGCACGATGCCGGGGTACGCCTGGCAACCTTCGTTGAAGCTCTGGATGCTTTCGAGGTCGAGGTGGTTGGTAGGCTGGTCGAGCATGATGAGGTTGGGGTTCTGCAGCATCATGCGGGAGATCATGCAGCGCACTTTTTCACCACCCGACAGTACGTTGGTCTTCTTCTGGATATCGTCGCCGTTGAACAGCATCTTGCCCAGGAAGCCGCGGAGGAAGGGCTCGTCGGCGTCGGTCACGTGCGGGGGCACATATTGGCGCAGCCATTCCAGCAGGGTCAGTCCTTCGGTAAAGAACTCGTTGTTCTCCACCGGCAGGTAGGCCTTGGTGATGGTGGTGCCCCATTCGAATTTGCCGCCTTCGGCGTCGCGGAGGCCGTTGATGATCTCGTAGAACACGGTCACGGCCGAAGGGTCGCGGCTGAGGATGGCGATCTTTTCGCCTTTGTTGACCGAGAAGTTCACTTTATCGAACAGCTTACGGCCGTCCATGGAAGCGCGCAGGCCTTCCACGTTAAGGATCTGGTTGCCTACTTCGCGCAGGGGCTGGAAGATGATGCCCGGGTAGCGGCGGTTGGAAGGCTCGATCTCCTCGATGTTGAGTTTTTCGAGGGCCTTCTTCCGCGAGGTGGCCTGCTTCGATTTGGAGGCGTTTGCCGAGAAGCGGGCGATGAATTCGATGAGCGCGGCGCGCTTGTCTTCGGTCTTCTTGTTCTTGTCGGAAAGCTGGCGGGCCATGAGCTGCGAGCTTTCGTACCAGAAGGTATAGTTGCCGGTGAATACCTTGATCTTGGAGCGGTCGACGTCGGCCACGTGCGTACACACAGCGTCGAGGAAGTGACGGTCGTGGGAAACCACGAGCACCACGTTCTGGTAGTCGGCGAGGAAGTTTTCGAGCCAGCCGATCGTTTCGATGTCGAGGCCGTTGGTCGGTTCGTCGAGCAGCAGGATGTCGGGGTTGCCGAAGAGGGCCTGCGCCAGCAGCACGCGCACCTTCATGTTGGAGGGAATGTCCTTCATGAGGCTGTGGTGGTAGTTGCCGCTCACACCCAGCTCGTTGAGGAAGGTGGCGGCATCGCTTTCGGCGGTGTAGCCGCCCATTTCGCCAAATTCGGCTTCGAGCTCGGAGGCTTTCATGTAGTCGTCCTCGGTGGCTTCGGGGTCGGCGTAGATGGCGTCTTTCTCGTGCATCACCTTCCACATTTTCTCGTGGCCCATAAGCACGGTGTTGAGCACCGTCACCTCGTCGAAGGCGAACTGGTTCTGCTTCAGCACGGCCATGCGCTCGCCGGGGGTGATATCAATCTTGCCTTTGTTGGGCTCGATCTCGCCGGAGAGGATCTTGAGGAAAGTCGACTTGCCGGCACCGTTGGCACCGATCACGCCGTAGCAATTGCCCTTGGTAAACGTGATGTTGACTTCGTCGAACAACACGCGCTTGCCAAAGGAGAGGGAAACGTTATTGACACTGATCATAGTAAGTTGGGAGCGGAGCGGTTTATTAGTTTATTGGTTAAGTAGTTAATTAGTGGGTCGTTTCAAAAAGATCACTCCGACTGGTTATGAAAAGCGCGAACGCTGCCGCGAACATTACCAATAAACCAATAAACTAATTGACCAATAAACGCGCCCTCAGGCGCCGCTCCGGGCGCGCAAAGGTACGTTTTTCACACCCTTTTCCACAGCCGTGTTTCGTTAAGGATTCCCCTTTTTTCGTCCGGGGCATCAGACCGAATGGCAAAGTAGTTGTAATAGACAGGACGACTAAAGATGCTAACCATGAAATATACCTTTCCCAAGGTGCTGCTGGGCTGTCTCCTGCTCGCCGCCTGCAGCAAGTCCGGTACCCTCAACGAGCTGAGCGCCGAGAACGACCCCGCGCGTCGCAGCGTGGTCCGTCAGCTCGACAATGTGGAGCTGCCCCCGGCACCCATCCCCGCCGATACCCTGGAGATCGAGTCGCTGCGGCACCCGGGAACGAATTGATCGCCGTCTACCCTTCGACTACGCTCAGGGTGACAGCGAACACTCGCGTCCACGTTGAAAAAGGATTCTTCGCACGGTTTCTTTGATGAGCATGGGGCGCCCTTCGGCTACGCTCAGGGTGACAGGAATGCTCACTGTCATGGTGAGCGCCAGTCGCCCTTCGGCTACGCTCAGGGTGACAGGAATGCTCACTGTCATGGTGAGCGCCAGTCGAACCATGACGTACCTTTAATGCGTGTGGCAAGCGATACTCGACCATTTCAGTAACCTGGAACAACGACCCCTGGAGCGCCTCGCCTTCCTGGTGGGAGGCCTGCTCCTGTTCTGGATCATCGAAGGCGCCATCCCGCTGCTGGAGCCGCACTACAAGCGCACGAGCGACTGGTCCCGCCGGCAAGGCTTTGGCCTCGTATACTGGACCGGCGCCGGGGTAGTGGGAACGATCCTGATCTCGTTCCTCGTGCTGGACTTTTTCGGGGGCTGGCTGGTGCACCTCACCGAACATAAGCTGGCGCTGCTGTGGCGCTTTCACGTGGTGCATCATGCCGACAACAACGTGGACGTTACCACGGGCCTGCGCCACCACCCCGTGGAGAGCGTGCTCCGCGGCCTTTTCTTTTTCGCCGGCATCGGGCTGTCGGGCGCGCCGATGTACGCCGTGATGATCTTCCAGACCGCGCTCGTGCTGGCCACCGCCTTTACCCACGCCAACATCTCGCTGCCGCGCTGGCTCGACCGCGGCCTCAGCTACGTACTCGTTTCCCCCAACATGCACAAGGTGCACCACCACTGGCAGCAGCCCTACACCGATTCCAACTACGGCGCCGTGCTTTCCATCTGGGACCGCCTCCTGGGCACCTACCGCAAACTCGATCCGAAAGAGATCCGTTATGGACTGGACCGGTATTACCCCAATGAGGAGGACGAAAACTTCGGAATGCTGCTGCGGAAGCCTTTCAGCCCCCTATCCCCCGAAGGGGGCACCAAAGCTGAATAATCTTATTGTCTGCCATCAGTCCTTTTCGGGAAAACCGATTCGACCTGCAAACTTGACTTGGCATAAGTTCGCGTCACAAGCGACTTTTCCATTGCAAAAAAGTATAAATGAACTAAGTGCCCCCCAGGGGGGACAGGGAGCCATTCGCCGCCTGCATATCCTCGGATACGCCGAAGCCGTTTCCTGGCTGTTGTTACTGTTCATCGCCATGCCGCTCAAATACGTGTGGGGCCAGCCGCTGCTGGTGAAATACGTGGGCTGGATCCACGGCGTCCTTTTTATTCTCTATTGCCTGCACCTGTTCATCGTAAAGCGTCTCCTGAAGTGGTCCTTCGGCAAGCTCGCCACCGGCGGCGTTGCCGCCTTCCTGCCCTTCGGCACGCTTTGGTTCGATAAGCGAATAGAGAGCCCCCTGTCCCCCAAAGGGGGCACTTGGGTTGAATAGCTTTACCGGTTGTAAACGATCCTGTTTCGAAAAGGGCGCATCTTTGGGAATATTCAAAACGAATAAAGTATGTCCGAACTAAGTGCCCCCTCCGGGGGACAGGGGGCCGTAATAGCCGTCCTTCCCGCCCGCTATGCGGCCACCCGCTTTCCCGGCAAGCTCCTGCAGCTGCTGGGCGATAAGACCGTGATCCGCCGCACCTACGAGGCGGCGCAGGCCTCGGGGCTTTTCGATGAAGTGCTGGTGGCCACCGACTCGCCCGAGATCCGCGCCGAGGTGGAAGGCTTCGGCGGCCAGGTGGCCATGACCCGCGCCGACCATGAAAGCGGTACCGACCGCATCGCCGAAGCCGTGGCCGGCCGCGATGTGGACACCGTGGTGAACGTGCAGGGCGACACGCCCTTTATCAATACGAATGCCCTGCGGCAGCTGATCGATCTGTTTGAAGACGAATCCGTGCAGGTAGCCTCGCTCATGGACCGCATTACCGACCCCGCCGACCTGGCCAATCCCAATGTGGTAAAGGTGTGTACCGACCTCAGGGGCAACTCGCTTTTTTTCAGCCGCAGCCCGGTGCCTTTTCCGCGCGCCCAGGATATCGACATCCCGCACTACCGCCACATCGGTGTGTATGCCTTCCGCAAGGCCGCGCTGCTGCAGTTCACGCAGTGGCCGATGACGCCGCTCGAGGCCGCCGAAAAGATCGAGTGCCTCCGCTTCCTGGAGCACGGCGTGCCGCTGCGTATGGCACTCACGGAACCCATCGGTGTGGATATCAACACCCCCGAGGATCTTGAAAAAGCAAAGTCGCAGTTGTAACTTACCCACTCAACCGATTGCCCAATGAAAATAGTCATCCTGCTCTTCCAATCCCTGACCCTGCTGGCCTGCTCGGGCAGCGACCCTATTGCAACCCCCAAGGAAGGTAACGGCAACACGGCCGCAACAATGGAAACACCGGCCGGCGCATCTTCCGGCCCCGCCCGCGGTCACTACGAAGGCGTGTTCAGCAACGGCATGAAAGAAACGTACCTTTCCTTCGATGTGTCGAAAGACGGCAAAGAGGTACGCAACCTCACGTTCAAAGGCTGGTGGTACTGCGACAGGCGCCTCACGCAGGAGCGGGGCATCGGCCCCAAAAAAGGGTTCGCCATCAGTGCAAACAAGGTGGACGGCGTAGTGTCGGAGCCCGAAAACGGCGGCGCCTCGGCCGTCCGCTTCGAGCTGCACGGCACCTTCAGCGGCAACAAGGCCAGCGGCACGTTCCGGATGAATATCAACGGCCTCGGCTGCGACACCTACGTGCTCAACTGGACCGCCAACCGTAAATAGGGCGCAATATTTATTGAATAATCAATATTGAATATTGCATAAGTACTTTGTCGACCCACCCGACCCTATTCAATAAACCATATTCAATAGATATTATTCAATAGCATTTCCCATGGCGTCCCGCAACTACCTCCGCTTCCTGCTTCCCGACGTGCTTTTCGGACCGAAGCGCACGAAGGAAATCCTGCACGTGAACCCCACCGTGGAGCGCCTGCCCACGCCCGCGACCGCCATCAATGTTTACGTGTACAACTACGACGGGCGGGCCATGCACGAACATCGCTTTGAACAGGTGGACGACATCTTTTCGTGCAAGAACAACGGGCTCATTTCCTGGATCAATATCGACGGCATCCGCAAAGAAGATGTGGAAAAAGTATGCGCCCATTTCGACATCCACCCGCTGCTGGCCGAAGACATCCAAAGCCGCGGGCAGCGCCCGAAGATGGACGAGGTAGACGGCATTCTCTACTGCCTGCTCAACATGCTTTATTTCGATCCCAAGGAATCCAGCGTGGACCATGAGCAGGTCAGCATCGTGCTCGGCCGCGACTTCGTGATCACCTTCCAGGAAGACCCCGCGCGCGACGTGTTCACCCCGGTGCGCGAACGGCTCAAGATGGTCAACTCCAAGCTGCGCCAGCGCGGCGCCGACTACCTCTGCTACTCGCTGCTCGACGTTATTGTGGACAACTACTTCCTGGTGATGGAAAAGCTCGGCGAACGCATCGAGGAACTCGAGGAAGAAGTGGTGCGCAACAACAGCAACATCACCATGGCGCGGATCAACAACCTGCGCAAGGAGCTGATCGTGCTCAAGCGCAACATCATGCCCGTGCGCGACCTCGTAAGCAACATCATCCGCAGCGAAAGCGGCCTGCTGGAAGAAAGCACCAACAAATATTTCAAAGACGTATACGACCACATCGTGCAGGCCGCGGACCTCTCCGAAAACTACCGCGATATCATGATGTCGATGCAGGACCTCTACATCAACAACGTCAACCTGCGCATGAACGAGGTGATGAAGGTGATGGCGGTGGTTACCTGCCTGCTGGCGCCCGCCACCGTTATCGGCGGCATCTTCGGAATGAACTTCGAGCAGATCCCGCTGCTGCACAACAAATGGGGCTTCCTCATTTCTGTCTGCCTGATGCTCCTCATCCCGGTGTGGATGATCGGCGTGTTCCGGCGACGGGGCTGGTTTTAATACCGGGCAATACGTGGCGAAACTACGGGTGCATTCTTAGAAAAGAGACGCATATGATGCGTCTCTACGTGGGAAAAAAACCGCAAATTCCTGTTTGTTTTCACATGGCTGTTCGCTGCGACGTTTTGAATTTTGGTCGTACAAACGGCGCGTCATGGAAGAACGTTTTCGCAATAAATACCGGATCGGAAGCGCCCGGCTGAAGGGATACGATTATAGCCGGGGTGGCTACTATTTCATAACCATTTGCACAAAGAACCGGGAGCGGTTTTTCGGAACGCTGGCCAACGGAAAAATGCAGCCAACCCCTGTAGGACGTATCGCTGAAGATTATTGGATGCGTATACCGGAACATTTCCCGTTTGCACAGGTGGATGCCTTTGTGTTGATGCCGGATCACGTGCACGGTATTCTTTTTTTCAAGAACCAATCGCTTCTTCAGCAGGACACATTTCCGGCCGACGATGCGCCGGAAGAGACGATCCCGAAACAAAAAGGAGCATCGGCCGGAGGTATTTTCGGCCCACAGTCAAACAACCTCGCTTCGGTGATCCGTAATTATAAAGGTGCAGTAACGTCTTATGCAAAACACAACGGCATTCCCTTTCAATGGCACGCACGTTTTCATGATCGGATCATCCGTTCGCCGAAAGGCCTGGAGGCCGCGCGCCGGTATATTGAAAACAATCCGGCAAAGGGATGATTCATCACCCGTAGAGACGCACCATGTGCGTCTCCCGGATGTCGCGTTGCCGGCAGAGACGCACATAGTGCGTCTGTACGGATGCCGTTTGCCGGTGAAAGAGACGCACATAGTGCGTCTGTACGGATGCCGCGTTGCCGGTGAAAGAGACGCACATGGTGCGTCTGTACGGATGCCGTTTGCCGATAAAAGAGAGACGCACATGGTGCGTCTGTACAAATTATTTTTCAAAATCCTTTTGCACCAGGTCGGCGGGATTGCCGGTGAGCAGGGTCGGATAGGTGCTCGTCCAGCGGCGGCCGCTGGCCAGGTCGTATTTGTGCAGGAGCACGCGGTAGCGGTAGGTACGGTCCTGCCCGCGGCCCTCGAGCTGCGCCTGCGCCAGCAAAACGGTTTGCGGATCGCTCCACACCGCGTCGAGGCTGAGGGCGCCGGGGCCGGCGAAGAGCAGCGGGCGGCGCGTGCCTTTGGGGAAATCGAGCGCGGCGATCTGCATATCCGGACCGGCACCTTCGAGCACGGCGCGTCCGCCCCGGCGTTCGATGGTATAGTTGTACGATACGAGGTCGATGGCGCGGCTGCTGTCGGCATTATACAGGAGCCAGGGCTTCCAGTTCTCGAACTCCCGCCGGTCGAAGCGGAGCGTGTCGGGCGCCAGCGACCCATCATCCGCGAAAGCGGAAAAATTTTTCGGATCGAAGCCCGCATCCACGCCTTTCATCACGGAAAAGAGCGCGGTCAGCGCCCGGGCCTGCGTCTCCACGGGCTGCTCGTCGTGCGCCTTCGTAACCAGCGTGTCGGATGACGCGGGGGCGTCGCTGTTGTCGGAGGCATTGCAGGCGGCGAGTACGATCAGTATCGGTAAAAAAGGGAGTATTCTTTTCATGACGCTTGCGAACCCCCTCCTTCGGAGGGGTTTGGGGAGGCTTTCTTCTTATACACCGGCACCGTGCTGCAGGGCTCGCCATACATCACGCTTTTGGCCACCGGCAGCAGCTTCTGGGTGATGGCCGCATAAGCGTAGGGCTCGATGGCCACGTCGCCGCAGCCCTTCACCACCACGCGCTGGCCGTCGTAGTCGGCGGCGTTGACGGCCTGGATATTATTCAGCACGATGTGTTTATACAGCTCGCTCTCGCTGCCCACGAACACCTCGCGGGCTACGGGCTGCAGGTAGCTCGCTACCAGCATATAGGCCCACACGGGAATGATCGCGTCAACGCTGCAACCCACGGCCACGTACTTGCCGGCCCATTCGCTCCAGTCTTTCGCCTTGAGGGCTTCGCGGAAATCCTTTTCCTTCAGGATGAGACCCATGAACAGGTGGTCCTTCAGGTCGAAGAAGGCGATGGGCGCTTTCGGAAGAAAGGTTTCGAGGTCGAGGGTCAGCAGGCCGGCGGCCGCCACTTTATTGACGAAGGGGGTGTTTTCAGACATGTGCGGGGCATTGAATAATGTCTATTGAATAATAGCTATTGAATATCGGGGGTCTAGTCAAACCGTTATTCAATATCCAATAATCATTATTCAATATTCAATAGAAAAGGCCCTCCAAAGTTACTGGAGGGCCTTTTCGATACCGAAACATTTAACGCTTAATAGAACTTGGCGCGGTAGTCTTTGATGCTGGCGGCTTTTTTCAGGGCCTCGATGGGGTTGGCCTGGCCGGCGCGCTGGCGGGCGTCCTGCATCAGCAGGGCGCGTTGCTGCTCGATGCCGGCAGCTTCGGCGGCGGCGGCGCTCACGTTGTCTACACGGAGCACGTATACGGCGCCCTGGCCTTCGATGGCTTCATTCACCACCTTGCCTTTGTTGGCGGGGTTGAAGGAAGCACCGATCACTTTGTACTCGAAGCCGAGCACGTTGTTGTTGCCATTGAAGTGCAGGCTGTCGGCGGTGGCGATGGGCTGGTTCACCTTGGAGGCTACGGCCTCGAGAGTGCTGATCGTACCGATATTCTTCTTGATCTGCTCTGCTTTTTTCCTGTTGCGCAGCACGGGCTCGAGGGCAGCGCGGGCCTGGGCAACGCTCTGCACACCGGCGGGGTTGATGGCGGTAACCACGGCCACGATGTAGCCACCCGAGGTGAGGCGCTGAACGGGGAGCACATCGCCTTTGCCGGCGGTGAATACTTCTTTCACCAGCGGGCGCGAGGTGCCGGCACCCTGGATGTTGAAGTCCAGTTCGTGCAGGTCGGCAGTTTGCTTGTTGATGCCTTTGGCGCGGAGGTTCTTGTCGTAGTTCTGGTTGAACGATTCGAGGCTGCGGCTGTCGGCGGCAAACTGCGAGGCGGCGGTGTTGGCGTCGTTCTCGGTCTGGTCGCCGGTTACGATGGGGCGGGCCATGTAGGCGATCTTGTACGCCATGTCGGAGCCGCGGGCGCCGAGCACTTCAATGATGTGGTAGCCGAAGTCGGTCTTCACCACGCCGCGCTGGCCGGGGCTGTGGGTAAAGATGAAGTCGTTGAACTGGGGCACCATGCGGCCGAAGCCGATGCTGTCGTATACGCCGCCCTTGTCTTTTGAACCCGGGTCGTCGGAATATTTCGTTACGAGGCTGTCGAAGCGGGCGCCGCTGTTGATGGCGTTGAGGATCGAGTCGGCGAGCGTCTTGGCGGCGGCGTCTTCACGGCCGGGCACCTGCTGGCCCGACTGAGGATCCACGCGGGCAACGCTGAGCAGGATGTGGCGCACCTTCACGGTGTCGGCGATGTTCTTGGCTTCCACGATGCGCGACATTACGAGGAACGACTGGCCGTTCTGCTGGTTGCGGTCGAGGTACGGACCGTAGGTCACGCCCACGCCGGCGGCGAGGATGGAGTCCTTATTGGGCTGCTGCATCTGCTTCTTGCTCACGAGGCCGTCGTAGTAGGGCATCGTGCTGCTGTTGACGGCAGTGAACTGTGCATAATTGGTAGTGGTGTCGAAGCCGGCGCGGAGCTTGTCGAGCTCGCTGCGGGTAGCGGCGGTGTCGGCAGCGGTGGGCAGGGTGGGGAAGAGCACGTAGGAAATGCTGCGGGTCTCTTCTTTCTGCTCGTACTCGCTGCGGTGCTTCTTGATGTACTGGTCGATCTCGGCGTCGGTCACCTTCACGGCGGAGTCGGAAACCGTAGCGTACGGAATCGCTACATAAGAGGTGCGGGCCACGAGGGCGTTGTCGGCGGTCTGCTTTTCCACCAGCCACTTGGGCATATAGATGGTGTTGCTCAGCAGGGCGCTGTATTTTTCGGAAGCGCGTTGCTTGCGCAGGCTTTCAAAGTAGTTGGCGAGCTGCTCCTTGTCTTCGGGCTTGCCTTGCTTCTTGATCTGGTTCACGGCTTGCACGGCGAGGGCGCCGTTGTACTGACCGGTGGAGTCGGTAAAGCGCTGGCGCAGGTCGGCGGGCGGGTTGGCGCCGAACAGGTAGTCATTCATTTCCTTGGTGGTCACGGTGATGCCCAGCTTTTCGTACTGGTCGGCCAGCAGGTTCTCGGCGATCTCCTGGTTCCAGGTCTGCTCAATGAGGCCCTGGCGGCCGGCATCGCCCACGTTGTAGCCCTGGGCCTTCTGCATGTCCTCCATGTTCTTCAGCTTGGCCTCGAAGTCGGTGAGCTCAACTTTCTTTCCGTTGATCTTACCCACGGTGGTAGTGTTGCCGCTGAACAGGTTGCTGCGGCTCGAAAAGGCGTCCATCAAAATGAAGCCCAGGAGGGACACGGCAATGAGCACAACCATCAAACGTGCGTACTTGTCCCTGATGTTCTGAATAACTGACATAGGTGGAGTTTCGGTATTTATTTATTACAGAGTGGGCAAATTTAGGGGTTTCGGGGTTATCAACAAATTGTGGAAAACCGCAATACGGGCCGTTTTTTAGGGCTTTTCGCCGGGTCGTGAGCCGTGAGGCGTCAGGCGTCAGGCGTCAGGCGTGAGCCGGCAGCAGTCCCCGGAGGTTCCTTTTTGCAGAAGATCCTCTTTCCGGCGGCCTGCAGGGTGGGGGAACGACAAAAAAGATCTTTTTTGCCCAACCCACAGGGTGGGGGAAGGCCGAAAAAGATCTTTTTTCCCCAACCTACAGGGTGGGGGAAGCTCAAAAAACTTCTTTTTTCCCCAACTCACAGGGTGGGGGAAGGCCGAAAAAGATCTTTTTTCCCCAACCTACAGGGTGTAGGAAGCCCGGAAATGATCTTTTTGTGCTTCTGCCCGGGGGGAAAGGCCTGCCGGGAAAATTTTCGGGGCTGTCCATCTTATTATAGGGTGCGGTGCAGGGAAATGCACATGGGTTATTCATCGGGAGACGCACATGGGTTATTTATCAGGAGACGCACATGGGGATATTTATCAGGAGACGCACATGGTGCGTCTCTACGGGACCGCCGTTTTTCCCTGTGGATAACGGTGGAAAACCGGGGCATAACCCCCGTGGAACGGGTGGGTGAAACGTGCACGCCGGTGGAACAACCGCGGCGCCGACGGTCGGGGTTCGAAAGACCGTGGGTTATCCGCAACTTATCCCGGTCTCATTCACAACCCGAAAAAAGACCATATGTCCGGAAGGGTTTTCACAAGGCACTATCCACAGGGTGGTGAAAAAGAGAGGGAATGAAGCGTCACCCGGTACCTTTGCTGGGGATAAACGGTGGATAGCGGTGTATAACTGCACCGTTTTTGCAACCTCCCGAATGGGCGGTACCGTTATCCCCAAATCCACAGCCCTAATAGTAATAGGTCTCTTTTAAATAAATAAGGAATACTATAAGTTATTATATGCCCGAAGAAATGTTGATAGCGCAGGAAAACGAGTTGCTCGAGAAGGGATTCATCGATGCGCCGATCGACCCGTCGCTCGACCTGTTTGCCGAGATCGAACGGCTGAAGAAAGAAAAGAACGCCGTCATCCTGGCGCACCTGTACCAGGAGCCCGATATCCAGGACATCGCGGATTTCATCGGCGACTCCCTCGGCCTCGCCCAGGCGGCGGTGAAGACCGACGCCGACATGATCGTGTTCGCCGGCGTGCACTTCATGGCCGAGACGGCCAAGATCCTCAACCCTTCGCGCAAGGTGGTCATCCCCGACCTGAAGGCCGGCTGCTCGCTCAGCGAAGGCTGCCCGCCGCCGCTGTTCAAAAAGTTCCGCGAGCAGCACCCCGACCACATCGTCATTTCGTACATCAACTGCTCGGCGGGCATCAAGGCGCTCACCGACGTCATCTGCACCTCCTCCAACGCCAAGGCCATCGTGGAGTCGTTCCCGAAGGATCAGAAGATCATCTTCGCCCCCGACAAGAACCTCGGCGGCTGGATCAACCGCACCACGGGCCGCGACATGCTGCTGTGGAACGGCGCCTGCATGGTGCACGAAATCTTTTCGCTCGAAAAGATCACCCGGCTGAAGGTGCGTCACCCCGAAGCCAAAGTGATCGCTCACCCCGAGTGCGAGGAGCCCATCCTGCGGCAATCCGATTTTATCGGCTCTACGACGCAATTGCTGGCCTATGTGAAGCAGTCCGGGTATCAGACCTTCATTGTGGCCACGGAGGCCGGCATTCTGCACCAAATGGCCAAACAGGCCCCTTCCAAGACGCTCATCCCCGCGCCGCCCGACAATCACTGCGCCTGCAACGATTGCCCGCACATGAAGCGCAACACCCTGGAGAAGATCTACCTCTGCATGAAATACGAGCAACCCGAGATCCTCATGGACGAGGAGCTGCGCCTCGCCGCCAAGCGTCCGCTGGACCGGATGCTGGAGATTTCGGCGGCTACTAACGAAAGAACGGATGCCTTTGGCATCCGTTCTTTGTTTCCGCGCTTTGCGGCTCACGCTTCACGCTTCACGCCTCACGCTTCACGCCTCACGCCTCACGAATACGGCGGCGAATCCGAACTCTTCCCTTTGTCCGTATTCCGGTTGGGATGACCCGTACGCACGTTGTCGGCCACCGACTGGTCGTCGTTGCTGTATTTTTCCGTCTTTTCCACATCATTGGGACGGTTGTCCGGCTCCATCCGCGTGGGAATGCAGGTGCCGCTCTCCGTCTTGTTGGCACCCGATGGGTGTCCACGATGATCTTTGCCCATAATTCACAATTTTAGGTGGATAAACGGGCAAGCGGTATGCCGACTTCGCCAGGGCTTCGTCGGCCGGGGACCAGGATCGTGAGCCGTCAGCCGTGAGGCGTCAGCGCTGCGCTTTTTTTGGGTCGGTACACTCCCTTCCCTTAGGGAAGGGTCGGGGATGGGTCCTCACGGCTCACGCTTCACGCCTCACGTTTTGGCTTTTCCCCAACAGCAGTACGGCAAGAAAATTTTTAGATTCCCTGTTTTCGCTGTAAAATTGCAGCGGAATCCCGTTCGGAACCCTTCCTGCACCATTCCCCCTTTACCGGTTATTTCCCAGGTATTCCGTTCAAAACCATTCAAAAAAGATCATTCACGCCATCGGTTCTTTTAGCCGTGTGACTAAAACTCAAGCACTCGTATGTACGATATTTTGCAGTTGAACGACATGCTCGTTCCTGAATTGCTGGACGTTGCTGAACGTCTTCAGATCGACAACGCCCGGAAATTAAGCAAGCAGGATCTGATCTACAAAATCCTCGACAAACAGGCACTCACCGCCAGCCCCGCCGCCAAGCAGGACGACGGCAAGGGCGCGCGCAACCGCCGTACCCGCATCGTAAAAGCATCTACCGCCAACTCCACCGAAGAAGCCATCGTGGAAGATACTTCCGAAGAAGCCGAAGAAGCGCCCGTAGCCGAAGAGCCCAAGAAGGGCGGACGCCGCGGCGCCGGCCGCAA
>SEAC01000011.1 GCA_004173235.1 Chitinophagaceae bacterium
ACCGCTTAATCAATCAAATGGACAATAATTTCTCCTCACAGGTAAAAGAGATCATCTCGTTCAGTCGGGAGGAGGCATTGCGTTTAGGAAATGATTTTATTGGCACGGAACACCTGCTTTTGGGACTCATTCGGGAAGGCGATAATACCGCGGTACGAATCTTGAAGAGTTTCAGCGTCGACCTCTATGAGCTGCGCAAGGAAGTGGAACTGGCCGTGAAGGACAAGACTGGTAAAAACATTGCCAACATCAATAGCTTACCGCTGACCAAACAGGCAGAGAAAGTGATCCGGGTTACGGTGCTCGAAGCGAAGGCGCTCAAGAGCCCCACCGTTGAAACCGAGCACCTCATGTTGTCGATCCTTAAGAACAAGGAAAACATAGCAACACAAATCCTAAATCAGTTTGACGTGGACTACGAACTTTTCAGGCAGGAACTCGGAATCGTCAAGTCGAACGACGTCCGGGCAGAGTACCAGGAAGAAAATGACGACGACTTCGACGAAGAAAAGAAATTCTCCGGCTCCAAATCCCGCGGCGGCGCTGCTGCCAAGAGCAAAACACCGGTGCTGGACAATTTCGGACGCGACATCACCAAGCTGGCAGAAAGCGGAACCCTCGACCCGATCGTAGGCCGCGAAAAAGAGATCGAGCGCGTATCGCAGATCCTGTCGCGCCGCAAAAAGAACAATCCTATTCTTATTGGTGAGCCCGGTGTGGGTAAGACCGCTATCGTGGAAGGCCTGGCCCTCCGCATCGTTCAGCGCAAGGTTAGCCGCGTGCTGTTCGACAAGCGCGTCATCTCGCTCGACCTCGCCGCACTCGTGGCCGGTACCAAGTACCGCGGCCAGTTTGAAGAGCGGATGAAGGCCATCATGAACGAGCTGGAAAAGAACCGCGACGTGATCCTCTTCATCGACGAAATCCACACGATCGTGGGTGCAGGCGGCGCCTCGGGCTCGCTCGACGCTTCCAACATTTTCAAGCCGGCCCTCGCACGCGGTGAGCTCCAATGCATCGGTGCCTCCACCCTCGACGAGTACCGCATGTATATCGAGAAGGACGGTGCCCTCGACCGTCGCTTCCAGAAAGTGATGATCGACCCGCCTAGCGTGGACGACACCATCAAGATCCTCAACAACATCAAGTCGAAATACGAAGACTACCACAACGTTCTGTACGATGACCAGGCCATTGACGCGTGTGTGAAGCTCAGCGACCGTTATATTACCGATCGCCTGCTGCCCGACAAGGCCATCGACGTGATGGACGAAGTAGGCGCCCGCGTGCACCTCAAGAACATCAACGTTCCCCAGAACATCCTCGACCTCGAGCAAAAGATCGAAGACATCAAGGTGGAAAAGAACCGCGTAGTCAAGAGCCAGAAGTTTGAAGAGGCCGCCGCGCTGCGCGATACGGAGAAGCGCCTCGGCGAAGAACTGGAAAAAGCGAAGGCACAGTGGGAGGAAGAATCCAAGCACAAGCGCTTCCCGATCGGTGAAGAAGAAATTGCCGAAGTGATCTCGATGATGACCGGCATCCCGGTAAAACGCATGGTGGAAGCGGAAACGCAGAAGCTGCGCAAGATGGCCGACGAGATGAAAGGAATGGTGGTAGGCCAGGACGAAGCGATTCTGAAGGTGGTGAAGGCCATCCAGCGCAACCGCGTAGGTCTGAAAGATCCGAAAAAGCCGATCGGCACCTTCATCTTTCTGGGACCCACCGGTGTCGGTAAGACCGAACTGGCGCGTGCGCTTGCCCGACATATGTTCGACTCGGAAGATGCGCTGATCCGCATCGACATGTCGGAATACATGGAGAAGTTTACGGTGTCCCGCCTCATCGGTGCACCTCCGGGATATGTAGGTTATGAAGAAGGTGGTCAGCTCACCGAGCGCGTGCGCCGCAAGCCGTACAGCGTGATCCTCCTCGACGAGATCGAGAAGGCACACCCGGACATCTACAACATCCTCCTGCAGGTGCTCGACGACGGACAACTTACTGACGGCCTCGGTCGCAAGGTGGACTTCAAGAACACGATGATCATCATGACCTCCAACATCGGCGTGCGCCAGTTGAAGGACTTCGGTGAAGGCGTTGGATTTGCCACGCAGGCACGCATCGACAATGCCGACGAGGCTTCGAAAGCGGTGATCGAGAAAGCGCTCAAGCGTACCTTCTCGCCCGAGTTCCTCAACCGTATCGACGATGTGATCATCTTCAACTCGCTGACGAAAGACAACATCTTCGAGATCATCGACATCCTGATGAAGGGTGTGATGAAGCGCCTGCAGAACCTCGGCTTCAGCCTCGAGCTGACCGAACCCGCGAAGAGCTTCATCGCCGATAAAGGATACGACCAACAGTTTGGTGCCCGACCGCTGCACCGCGCCATCCAGAAATACCTGGAAGACCCGCTGGCCGAAGAGATCCTCAACATGAACATCAAGGCAGGCGATACGCTCCAAGCCGACCTGGACGAGCCCAACGGTAAGCTCACCTTCACCCTCAAGGAAAGCACCAAGGAAGAAGAGACGAAGGCCTCCTGATCAGTATCATTTTGTATCGAACGATCCCCCGCTTTTTTAAAGGCGGGGGATTTTTTTTACGTGCCCGAATCCGGATGAAGCTGTTTATCGTATGGGAGCATAGTGTTAAGGAAATCTAAACGCGTGGCATAAGAGTTGCTGAATTCTGCGCAACATAAACCGCCCTTTGCGTATGAAACCTGTTTTACACACACTTCGGGGTGCAGCGCTCCTGCTGTCCCTCGCGCTCCCTCAATTCCTTTCTGCCCAAACCGACCCCGAAGCGCTCGCGCAAAGCCGCAAACGCATCGAGGGCGATCCGCGTGTGCAGGAGTTTCGCTTCAATGATGAGCGTCAGACGCCGTCGATGATCATGATGAAAGCTCGCCAGGGCGTGAAGCGCACCGAAGCGCACACCGCATTGGCGCAATACCTTGGTGTGCGTAGCGGTGTGGACGATCTGCAGACGGGCCGCACGCTCGCCGGCCGGGGCAACCTCGAAGTGCTCGAATTTGCACAGTATTACCGAGGCATCAAAGTGGACCGTGCCGGGTTCAAGGCGCTGGTGCGCGAAGGCCTTGTTGCTTTTTACAATGGCGCATGGTACCAGGTGCCCGACAACATGGCGGTGCGCCCGTCGGTAGATCGCGACGCGGCACTTTCGCGCGCAAAAAGCGTTTCCGGTGGCCGCCGCTTTGCGTGGGACGACCTCGAGCAGCGCATGCAACGCAGCAGCAATGCATCGGAACGTGCAGCGCTGCAGGCCGAGCTGGCATCGGTGCAGCCCGGAGGCGAGCTCGTCATCATTAAAGACTTCGGTACTAACGGGAAGGCACAACCGCGCCTTGCGTGGAAATTCAACGTGTACGCCGCCGAGCCGCTGTTTCGCGCATGGATCTACATTGATGCATCGGATGGGCACACCTTGCTTGTAGACAAGATCATCAAGCACGTGGGAGAGGAGGGCGAGCGCCCCAATCCGCCCACATCGGTAAATGTGACCGTTCAAACACGCTATGCCGGCGCGCAGGTGATCAAAACGAAGCAGGTGAGCGGAAACGATCCCAACTCGGGCTTCCCGCTGCTGAGCAGCCATCCGACATCGGAGCCGCTCTTCCTTCCTGGAGGACTTACCTGGGCACTCATCGACGACAGTCGTGGCAACGGCATTGAGACCTATGATATGAATGGCGTGGGCGGACTTCCCATTTCCGTTCCCGGCATCTACCTCCAGGGCAAGAGCTTTACCGACCAGGACAACAACTGGACGCTGGCTGAGCACAAGCGCGCACCCGGAGGCCTTCAGGACGGTGCTGCGGAAGCGGAGAATGATGATATCGCCTGGGACGCCCATTGGGGCGCAGGCGTGGTATACGACTACTGGCTTGCAAAACACAACCGACTTTCGTTCGACGGCAATAACGCTAAGATCAAAAGCTTCATTCACTACGGACCTGCCTACGATAATGCCTTCTGGAACGGATCGGCGATGACCTATGGCGATGGCTCGGGTCCATCCGCAACTGGTTTCAAAGCCCTCACTTCGCTCGACGTATGCGGACATGAGATCGGTCACGGCGTTTGCTCCTTTACTTCCGACCTGGTGTATGCTTCGGAATCGGGAGCAATGAACGAAGGTCTGAGCGATATCTGGGCTGCGTGCATCGAGCATTTCGCGATGGTGCGCGCCGGCAGCACTGTTCCCACGGGCGCCTACCGTCCCTTCTATATTGGCGAGCAGATCGGTGCCAACGCCGACGCGCCGCTGCGTCGGATGGACAATCCGAAAGACCAGGGCAATCCTGATACCTACGGCGGCGACAACTGGGAAGATCCGGCTTGTACGCCCACGCTTGCCAACGACCAGTGCGGTGTGCACACCAACAGCGGAGTGCTCAACCATTGGTTCTTCCTGCTGACCGCCGGATCGCTGAACGGAACGCGTCCCGCAGGGCTCAACGCCAACTGGTATTATCGTGCTGATTCCGACGACGAGATGAATGACCTCGGCAACAGCTACCGCGTTAACGGCGTTGGCTTCGACCAGAGTGAGCAGGTGACCTTCCTTATGGAAACCATGCTCACCTCCAACGCTACGTATGCCGAAGCGCGCGAAACATCGATCCAGGTGGCTACCGCCATCACGGGCGATCCGTGCAGCGGCCTCACGCAGTCGGTAACGAATGCCTGGTATGCAGTGGGCGTGGGTGCAGCGGCGCAAACGCCCTGCACGGTTCGCTATGGCTTCGTATACCAGCCCGGACAGTCGCTGCTGGAAGCAACCGGCGGGACGGGCTGCACTGAAGAGCGCATCGTAAATATCCCCGTGCTTATTCCTGCAATGACAACGGTTTACATGGACCATGCCGGTACTGCTACCTACAACGTTGATTGGACCTCCAGCGTCCTGAAGCTTACGAACAATACGAACAGCATCAGCAAGCAGAACTTCATCGTACGCATCTTCAACGACGGTGTGGTAGAGAACGATGAAACCATCAACCTGTTGCTGCGCTATTCACGCGCGCTGTCCAACCCCGTCAACAATACGTTTGCGATCACGATCCTCGACGATGATGCTGCGCCGGTGATCGGTACCGCCGCACGAACACTGCTCTCGGAAAGCTTCACGCGCGCCGATGGCTTTGCCGACCCGGATGGCTGGCAGGAAACGCTGGAGACGCCTGAAACGACCGGCGATCCGTTGGCTACGGGTCAGAACCAGTGGGGCATCTTCAATAACAAGCTGTCCATCACGGGCAAGGATGGCCTGACGGGCACGCAGTTCCCCGCCGGCACTTACAACAGCAACAGCGAAAGCCGCACACGCATCCGCTCGCCGCGCATCGACGCACGCGGGCTCGGACAGGTAAGTCTCACGTTCGATTATTCCGTGCAGGGAGAGGTGGATGTTCAAAGCGCAGATCCCACCAATCCTGACATCGAGAATCTGCCGGTGTTCGACTATATGGCAGTGGCCTATTCGCTCGATGGTGTCAACTTCATCGAACTGGGTGGGGATGGCTACCGTCAGTTTGCATCCGTTGCACCCGCGAGTGGCAGCTACACCGCTACACTTCCTCCTTCGTTGGCCAATAAGCAGTTCTACCTTGCGTTCCGTTGGGTGAATGACGGCAACGCCGGTGGTCCCGTAAGTGTTTCGATCGATAACCTGCATGTAAGCGGCAGCCCGCGCCAGCTCGAAAACGACATGGATGCAACGGGAGGAGAGAATCTTTATCCCAATGGCGATGTGTATATCTACAGCTACCAGGATGGCCAGGTGATGGCACGGGTGAAGAACAACAGCACCACCAAGAGCTTCCGCTGCACGGCCGCACGCATTTCAAAAGCAGGCAGTGGTACGTTCACGCTGTACGCCGATGCGAGCAACACGTGGAAGGTATCCGACAAGATCGTTAGACTGGAACCTGCGGAGCCGCTCGTAGTATCGACCACTGTAACGCTGTTTTATACCGAAGCGCAGCTCGCCGCACTTGAAGCCGCCACCGGCAAAAACCGTCAGACCTTCCAGGTCTTCCAGGTGAACAACAACTCGTACCTCGCGGCAACTTCGACCAACACGCGCCGGTACAATGCTGTATATACCGAAATCCCGGGTGTGGGCGCTTCGTACACGGTAACGTTTACCTACTACCTTGGCGGATACTATGCGCTCGGCGCCCGTGGCTTGGCCACCACGCGCACGGATGCAACGAAGAACACTGCCGAAAACGGCTGGTCGTTCACGCCCGTATTTCCCAACCCGGGTCGCGGCACGGCCTACCTGGGTGCCAACGCGCCCGAGGATGCAAAGCTGTTTGTTGAAGTGCGTAATGGCGTGGGCCAGGTGATCTCCACGCAGGAGGTGGCGGTAAGCAAAGGCAGCACCAACATCCGTTTGAACGTGGACGCACTCACCAGCGGCAACTACCGCATCCAGGTGCGCACGGCCAGGGGAGAACTGCTGCATAGCCAAAATTACTTCCGCAACTGATCGGCTTCGCGTAATAGTCATGGCGGCTGCCCCCCGGGGCAGCCGCCTTTTTTTTTGTTCGTTCGGCGCCCGTGGCCCAAATTTGCCGCGTTCCTCATGAAGAAGATAATCGTTACTATCGATGGCTGGTCGTCCTGCGGCAAAAGCACACTCGCCAAGCAGCTGGCCCGGCGCCTCAACTACATTTATGTGGATAGCGGCGCTATGTACCGTGCCATCACGCTGTATTTCCTGCGCAACCACATCGACTGGACCGACGTTGCGCAGGTGGCGCAGGCATTGGACGATATCCTGCTCGAATTCGTTCCCAACGAGAAAAGCGGACAGTCGGAGATCTTTTTGAACGGGGAGAACGTCGAGTACGTCATCCGCGACCTCGTGGTTGCCGAAAAAGTGAGCGAAGTTGCTGCCATCAAGGAAGTGCGCTCCTTTGCCGTAGCGCAGCAGCAGCAAATGGGTTTGCAGAAGGGCATCATCATGGATGGCCGCGACATCGGCACCGTGGTATTCCCGGATGCTGAGCTCAAGATCTTCATGACCGCCGACAACGCCGTGCGCGTGGAGCGGCGTTTCAAGGAGCTGTATGAGAAGAACCCGAACGTTACGCTCGAAGAGGTGAAATCAAATCTCGAGATGCGGGACTACATCGACTCGCACCGCGAAGTGAGCCCACTACGGCAGGCGGAAGACGCGATCGTGCTGGATAATACCAATCTTACCGAAGCCGAGCAATTCCGGCAGGCACTCCACCTCATCGAAGCAGCCCAGAAGAAAGCTTCCGCCTGATGCGACGCGGATTACTCCAAACGGGCATCGAAGCTTTACCGTAGAAATACGGTTCTGCGGCATCCATTTCCGGCACATATTTTCGCGGATACCATCAAGGGCCAATGACCGTCTTCAACATATTATCCCTATGAAAAAAGGGGGCGATCTTTCGATCGCCCCCTTTCCATATCCGGTGTGCGGTTATTGTTTTTTCTTTACGTCAACGAGTTCTACCTCGAAGATGAGTGCGGCTCCGCCCGGTATGTCCTGGCCTGCGCCCATAAGACCGTAAGCGAGTTCCTGCGGAATGAAGAAGCGGTACTTCGATCCTACGCGCATCAGTTGCAGGCCTTCTGTCCAACCCTTGATCACCTGGTTGAGCGGGAACGAAATGGGTCCGCCGTGGCGTGCCGATGCGTCGAACTCTTTGCCGTTGATGAGCGTGCCGCGGTAATTGGCCGAAACCGTGTCCTGTGCAGTCGGCATGATGCCTGTTCCTTCGGTCATCACTTCGTATTGCAGTCCCGAAGCAGTGGTCTTGATGCCGGGCTTGTTCTTATTCTGTGCAAGAAAGCGTTTGCCTTCCTCGATGTTGCCTTTCGCACGCGATGTTTGCTGCTGCTGGTACAGGAAGAATTCTGCCTGGTCCTTATTCATCAGTGTGGTCTTGCCGCCCTGTGCATCAAGTGCAGCCTTGGCAAGGATAGCGGGGTTGATCTTCCAGTCGCTTTGCTGCGCCATTCCTGCGGCATACAAGCCAAAGGCATAAGAGAGCGAGTCGTTCTGATTTTTCAGCGGATTGGCTGCAGCGGCCTTCGGAGCAGGCTTTACAGGCTTCTTTTGAGCGTAAACGGCTGCCGAGGCAAGCAGTGCTGTTGCAAGGAGAACTTTTTTCATTCGTTCGGTTTGAGGGGCAAAAATAAGGGCTTCGGCCGGTGTAGCAGGAGGCAAGCCTTAATTTAGCAAATTCAATTGCACTTATGGCTCCATTTGAACGCATCCTGCAGGTACGCTGGTCTGATCTCGATCCGAATTTTCACCTGCGCCATTCGGTATACTACGACTGGGGCGCTTATTGCCGCGTTGAGTTTCTTACTACTCACGGCCTTGACGCGCATATGATGCAGCAGCTTGGCATCGGGCCCATTTTGTTTCGGGAAGAATGCAGCTTCCGCCGCGAGATCCGATCCGGCGACGAAGTGAAGATCAACCTTGCCCTCTGGCGGGGCCGCCGCGATTTTTCGCGCTGGAGCTTTCGCCACGAGATCATCAAGAACGGCGATACACTTGCTGCTACACTGGTGGTGGACGGCGCCTGGATGGATGTGAACCAACGGAAGCTATGTACGCCCCCGCAACAGGTGCATCACATTTTTGAGAGCATGCAGAAGACGCCTGACTTTGAATGGCAGTGAGGTCGGGAGTCGGGGGTCGTCAATCGTGAATCGTCAGTCGTGAATCCAGTAGTGTCCCGTTAAATTAGTTTGTAGTTCTTTGAAATTCTTACCAGATATAGGTTTTAGGAGATTTGAGGTCGGTGACGATTTGAAATGAAACTGGCCTTTTTCGGCAAGTTTTGGGGTATGAACCAGGGAAAATATGTTTTCGCTCAACTTACCGCCTTCCTGCCGGCCCGTGTTTTTGACCGTTTTGTTGCCAAGTATTGCGGGAACAAATGGGCGAAGCACTTCACTTGCCATCACCAATTGCTTTGTATGATGTTTGGTCAGCTTAGCGGCCGCGATAGCCTGCGCGATCTTTTGGTAACGCTTACGGCACACCAAGGAAAGTATTATCACCTGGGTCTAGGCAAAAACGTTTCACGTACCAATCTAGCGCGCGCCAATGAACGTCGCGACTACCGGATTTACGAGGAGTTTGCCTACGAGCTGATCGCTCTTGCGCGCTCCCGCATCACCGGACACCTCGAGGTCAGCACGGCAATCGAGGGAAACGTGTATGCGTTTGACTCCACCACGGTGGATCTTTGCCTGAGCGTGTTTTGGTGGGCATCGTTCCGCAAAACAAAAGCAGCCATCAAAGTGCATACGCTGTTGGATGTGCGCACATCTATTCCGGTGTTTCTTCACATCACGGAAGGCAATGTGCACGACCTCAATGCACTCGACGCATTGCGCTACGAGTCAGGCGGGTTCTATGTTGTAGACAAAGCCTACGTTGACTTTAAGCGGCTCTACACCTTACATGAAGCACGAGCCTTCTTCGTCACACGGGCGAAAGAAAACCTTGTCTTCCGTCGACTCAGTTCACAAAACCCAGACAAGAAAACCGGTATTCGCTGCGACCAACGCATCCGCATAAGCGGGCTGCGGTCACGGGATTATTACCCGGAACCGGTGCGCCGCATCCGCTACTTTGATGCCGAGCTGGGGCGCGCTTTTGTCTTCCTGACCAACAACTTTGAGTTGCCGGCCCAAGACATTGCACAGCTCTACAAACAGCGTTGGAAGATTGAGCTGTTCTTCAAGTGGATCAAGCAGCATTTGCGCATCAACTCCTTTTGGGGCACCTCTATCAACGCGGTTAAGACCCAAGTCTATATCGCGGTCAGCACCTATGTGCTGGTGGCCTTTGTGAAACATGAGCTGAAACTGGCGCGTTCGACCTACGAAATTCTGCAAATCCTCAGCGCCTCCCTGTTCGATAAAACTCCACTCCACGTCCTCCTAAACCAGAAAATCTGTAAGAATGTCAAAGAGCAAAATATCGAACAGCTCAAATTGAGCCTATTTTAACGGGACACTACTGTCGTGAATCGACAAATAAAGAAGAGGCTGTCTCAATACTAAAATTGAGGCAGCCTCTTTTCGTTTTCACCTGTTTGATATGCGCTGTGTGTTCTATTAGCGGCGGAGTAGTTTCCCGCTTTTGGGATGTTCAGTAA
>SEAC01000010.1 GCA_004173235.1 Chitinophagaceae bacterium
ACGCAGAGCCAGATGCGCAAGGGGATCCTGGAGTTTTGCATCCTTTCCATCATTCGTCGCGGGGAGGCCTACCCGAGCGACATCGTGGAAGAGATGAAAGCGGCCCAGCTGCACATCCTGGAAGGAACCCTATATCCCCTTCTTACCCGCCTCAAGAATGCCGAGATGCTCACCTACCGCTGGGTAGAATCTTCTTCCGGCCCGCCGCGCAAGTATTTCTCGCTCACTGAAAAAGGGGAAACCTTCTACAAAGAGCTCGAGCAAACCTGGCAGGAACTATCTAACGCCGTCAATGCGCTGACGGTAGCCAAAAACAACGCTTCCTAAACTTCAACCACGCAACGTCATGAAAAAGATTATCAACATAAACCTGTCGGGCCGGGTGATCCCTATCGAGGACGCGGCCTACGATCACCTGCAGCGCTACATCGAGAGCCTGCGAGGCTACTTCGCCGCCGAGGAAGGCCGCGATGAGATCATCAACGACATCGAAAGCCGCGTCGCCGAGCTGATGAGCGATAAGGTGAAAAAAGGTGCCGCTGCCGTTACCGAAGAAGACATGGAAACCATCATCACAACGATGGGCCGTGTTGAAGACTTCCAGGAGGCCGACGCCGCCGACGGTGCCGCCGCTTCCAACGCAACTGCTGCTGATGCTTCCGCCGGCGCCAAAGCCGAAGAAGCAAGCGCCTTCACCCGCATCACGGGTCGCCGCCCCCGCGGACGCCTCTACCGCAGCGTCAACGACCGCCTTATTGGTGGCGTGTGCTCGGGCCTGGCCAACTACTTCGACCTTGATCCCACCATTGTGCGTGTGATCTTCCTGGTGCTGGCCTTCGGTGGCGGCTTCAGCTTCTTCGCCTACATACTGCTGTGGATCTTCGTTCCGAAGCGTGTGCTCATGCCTTCCGCGGCCAAGCGCTTTTTTCGCAACCCGGACGAGCGCATCCTCGGTGGCGTAGCCGGTGGCATGGCCGCTTACTTCAAGTGGGATGTGTGGACCGTGCGCCTGGTATTCCTTGCGCCCTTCCTCATCAACCTGCTGCTGGGTGTGCTCAACGCCATCTTCTCCTTCCATAGTGGCCGCACGATCCCCGAATTTCTGTTCGGCTCGTTCACTGTCACCTTCGGACTTACCTACGTAGTGCTGTGGATCATTCTGCCGATGGCGCTTTCTCCTTTTCAGAAAATGGAAATGCGTGGCGAGAATGTAGACGTGAACCGCATCCGCGAAAACGTAAAGAGCGAGATCGAAAACCTCAAGACACAAACGCAAACCTTTGCTGACGAAGTGAAGACTTCGGCCCGCGAATTCAGCGCACGCGCCACCGAGTTCAGCAAGCCTGTAGCAACAAGTGCCGGCAACGTGGTAGTGACGATCCTCAAAGTGATCGTGGTGCTCTTCGCTGCCTTCCTCGCTTTGCTTTTCTTTGGAGTGATCACCGCGCTGGTATTCACCGGTATAGGAGATGTGCTCAACAACTTCATCCTCGAAGGCCGTGTTCAGAAGGTGCTGGGATGGGGTGGCGTGCTGCTGCTGTTCGGAGTTCCCTTCGTAGCGCTCGTTACCTGGCTCATTCGCCGCGTGATGAAAGTGCGCAGCAACAGCCGCTACCTCGGTTGGGTATTCGGAGGCCTTTGGCTCATCGGGGTACTCATGAGCGCAGGCTTTGCCGCCTCCATGATCCGCAGCTTCCAGTATGCCGGCCGTGTAACCGAGCAGGTGGATGCCAGCGGCGTGACCAAGCGCATGGTGGTGCGTGTTGCGGAACCCATGATCGAAAACAGTGGCTACTACAGCTTCCTCGATAACGAAGACCGCGGCGGTTTCGATGTCAACAACGACTCGATGAAACTTTCGCAGGTGCGCATCCAGGTGGAGAAGAGCCTCGACTCGCAATACCACGTCATCGTTGAAAAGCGCAGCCTTGGTGGCAACCGCGGCATTGCGCAGCTGCGTGCCCAGCGTCTTAATTACTTCACGCAGGTGCAGGATTCGTTCCTCAACCTCGGAAGCGGATACGGCATCGGCCGTGCGCAAAAGTGGCGCAACCAGCACATCGTAGTGCGCGTGCAGGTTCCGGTTGGCAAGAAGATCCGTTTTGAAGAAAGCGTGCGTGAGCGCCTCGATGGCGACCATCGCCAGATCAACGTGCGCCGCGATCGCCGCCGCAACTGGGACAACGATTGGGACGACTTCTACTTCGACGGCAACTCGTGGAGCTCCAACATCGACTACGTGATGACCGAAGACGGTCGCCTCGTAGACCCGAATGCACCAACCAACGAGCAAAATGATACGCAGCCCGACAACGGCGACCAGGGACCGGTATACGAATACCGCCCCGGAACCCGCGACACAGAGCCTGCGCTCGACACCACACCGGCCACACGCCAGCCGCGCAGCAGCAGCGCGCCAGTGGCGCCCGCGGAGCCGGAGCCCGAAGCACGCGTAAACGTTACGCCTGTGCCGATGCTGTCTACGTTTTCGCTCGTCGCCTCCTGATGACGTGAACCGTCAGCCGTCAGCCGTCAGCGAGAGACAGCTGCAGCCCCGCAACACGCTCGCGTTTCACCGGGTTTCGGGCTCACGGATCACGCTTCACAATATTATCTCGGTTGAAGTTGTCCTGCCAACACAGGATATACCTCGAGGGCCTTCAATTCTTTGCGGGCCCTTTTTTTATGCAGGTTCGAAAGCGATACGTCCAGCATAGTGCTTTCCTTCTTCCTCATGCGCATCACTCACTAACAACACTTTGTCGTGTGCCCGTTCTTATTTGGTCTCGGTGTCTTGCAGCGACGTGCAGTTCAGCAAAGACGGCCGTTGGATTGTAAGTGCGGCGCCGATAAGCAGGTTATTCTCTGGAAAGCGACCAAACGGGATTGAGGATGTTTCCTGCCAGGATCACTTCAACTCCTCAACTCTTCAACCCCTTAACCCTTCAACCCCTCAACTCCTAAACCTTCGCTTATCTTTGGCCCCTTAAACAGCTTGCATGAAGAATACGCCTTTCACCGCAAAACACCTGGAGCGCGGAGCCAAGATGGCCGAGTTTGCCGGTTACAACATGCCGATCTCTTATACGGGCATCAACGATGAGCACGCTGCAGTGCGCCGCAATGCCGGTGTGTTCGACGTAAGCCACATGGGCGAGTTCATGCTCAAGGGTGAAGGCGCGCTGGATCTCATTCAGCGGGTAACGAGCAATGATGCTTCGAAGCTCACCGCGGGCAAGGCGCAATACAGCTGCCTCACCAATGAACAGGGTGGCATTGTTGACGACCTGTTGGTGTATTGCATTGAAGAGAACAAGGTATACATGTTGGTGGTGAATGCTTCCAACATCGAAAAGGACTGGAACTGGATCCAGAAGCACAATGCTGCCGATGGACAGGGCGCGGTGGAAATGCACAACATCTCTGAGCAAACCGGCTTGCTGGCCGTGCAGGGCCCCAACGCCACGAAGATCCTCCAGGCGCTTACCGATATGGACATCCTCAACCTCAAATATTATACGTTTGCGAAAGGACGCTTTGCCGGTGTAGACAATGTGCTGGTGAGCGCAACGGGTTATACCGGGGCTGGTGGCGTAGAGATCTACTTCGAAGACAAGGGCGACAACGCGGAGAAGATCTGGAATGCCATCTTCGAAGCGGGCGAGCCGCAGGGACTGAAGCCGATCGGCCTCGGCGCGCGCGATACGCTTCGCCTCGAAATGGGTTACGCGCTTTATGGCAACGATATCGACGATACAACGTCGCCGCTCGAAGCCGGCCTGAGCTGGATCACTAAGTTTACGAAAGACTTTACGGCAAAAGATATTTTACAAAAGCAAAAGGAAGCCGGCGTTACGCGCAAGCTCGTTGGCTTTGAAATGATTGAGAAAGGCATTCCCCGCCACGGTTATGCTATCGTAACAAAAGAAGGAGAGGAGATCGGATATGTTACTTCCGGCACCCAGAGCCCGTCGCTGGGTAAGGCCATTGGAATGGGCTACGTGCGCAAAGATCTTTCGGACATCGACAGCACCATTTATATCAAAGTGCGGGACAAGCAGCTGGAAGCAAGGGTTGCGAAAATCCCGTTTTCTTGATGTGGTAATATGCGAATGTGGTGATGTGGTAATTCGGTTGATAACGGCATCACATTACCACATTACCAAATCACCACATTACCACATTCATTCTTATGAACAAACCTACTCTTTACACCTGCCTTTCGCCAGCGTTACTTCACTTGTATGATGTGCGCGACTGCATAGTGGTAGTGATCGATGTGCTGCGTGCAACGAGCACGATGGCCACTGCGTTGTATAATGGCGCGAAAGAGATCATTCCGGTGGACAGCGTGGAGCGGTGCATACAGCTGGGTCGCGAGCTGGCCTGCATCACGGCGGGCGAACGCGATGGGCAGGTGGCGCCGGGGCTGCAATACGGCAATTCTTCGTTTGAATATCCCCGTGAATTCATCGGCGGCAAAACGCTCGTGCTCACTACTACCAACGGCACCAAATTGTTGCATATGGCCTTGCAGAAAGGCGCCACGGAGATCGTCACCGGCGCCTTCCTCAACCTCAGTGCCGTATGCGATCACCTGTTGAAGATGAACCGCAACGTTATTCTTGGTTGCGCAGCCTGGAAAGACAAGCCGAACATTGAGGACACGCTGTTTGCAGGCGCCGTGGTTAACCGCATCAAAGAGCATTTCAACGTGAACTGCGATGCGTCGCACATGGCCGACTGCCTTTACGGAATGGCGAGGGATGATATGTATGCGTTCATGAAGCGCAACGATGCCTCGCACTACCACCGGCTCACCAACTTTGGACTGGAGAAAGATATCCGCCACTGCCTGACCAACGACCTCGCCAACGTGCTGCCACAGTATGTTGATGGCAAGTTGATTCTTCAGCAACAAGGCTGATCCCCAAAAAGCCGCACCTGAATAAGTGCGGCGTGTTCAACCTATAAACGAGGGAACTGAGGGTAGGGATAGTTTCCCGGGTGTTTAGATGCCGAGCGCGATGTATTCCTTCGGTCTCTTTTTCTAAATTTCTTTCTATTGGGGCCTGTCCTCTTCGGGCGGGCCATCGTGTGGCGGGCCTTCTTGTGGTGGTCCATCGGCTGGTCCATCGCCCCGGCGTGGCGGGCCTGGTCGCGGGCCCGGGCGACCCATGGCATTGATAATGCGACGCAGCAGCCTGTCGAAATCCTTCTTTTGATCTTCATTGCATAGGGCCCTTACGTTGGCAAAGTGTGCATAGGTGCTGCTGTCGATCGTCGTTTGCAGAGCGGCGATCTCCCGGGCGATGTTGTTGTTCGGCGCGGCTCCTGTTTTGATGCCATCGAAGTATTGGTCTTTCAGGGCGCGCATGTCTTCGCGGTACGATTGGTTGTGTGCGAAGTGGCGGGCACGCAGCGTATCGAACGCGCGGCGTTGTGCGCTGTCGAAGCGCAGCTCTGTGGCCAGCGGGTTGCGATCGCCTGGTTGTGGGCCCTTGACGGCGTTAGTGTCCGACCGTTGCAGCCAGATGGCGGCCATCAGCGCTATGTTGAGCAGCATGAGCGCGGTGATGCCGATGGCTGCCCAATTGCGTGTGCGGTTCATATCAATAGGTTTCGGGAAGGGTTAGGGAATATTCGGAAGCGATGGACTGTGCGTTAGCGTCAGTTTGTGCGTTGCTGTGGGGGGCCAACTGCAGCGTAGCGATGTTGAGGAGCGCCACCACAACCAATGCGAGCGCCAGGCGCCAGACCATGGGCTTTGGCAGAAGGCCGGCGTACATCCGGTTGCGCAGCTTACTGTAGAAATACGGGGGTGCTTCCGCGCGGGTGACGTTGTTCAGCGAATCCAATATGTTGTCGAGGCTGTGTTTCATGGTTTATTCTGTCTTGGTCAAGTTTCTACTATTCAGTGCCGGGTCAATTTGTTCTTCAGCGTTTTTCGAAGCCCTCCAGCGCCTTGCGCAGGTTTTGCTTTGCGCGTTGCAGCAGCGACTCTACGGAGGATACGCTCGTGCTCAGCACCGCCGCGATCTCGTCTTGCCGCAGGCCTTCGAGCTTTTGGAGCACGAAGGCGGCCTGTTGGTTTTCGGGCAGTGAGCGGATGGCCTTGAAAAGGAGGGTGCTCGCCTCTTTTTGTTCGGCTACGACGCCCGGGTGGTGGAAGTCGGGGGCATCCGGGTCGCTGTTATGTCGGCTAAAGAGGGACATAAGGCCGCCTCCGCGTTTTTGCCGTCCCTGCCGCCGTTGAAAGTCGAGCGCCTGGGTGACGGCGATGCGGTACAGCCAGGTTCCCAGCTGGGCTTCCCGTTTGAAGGAGCCGATGCTTTGCCACACGCGGATAAACACTTCCTGGGCGAGGTCTTCAGCATCTTCCGTGCGCTGCACGAGGCCCAGCACCGTGTTGTAGATGCGGTGCTGGTACTGCTCTACGAGGAGGCGGAAGGCTTGTTCGTCGCGTTGCTGCAGGCCTTTTATCAGGTCGGTTTCGGTCAAGAAGTTCGGCTCGTTTGGGGTTAGACGTTAATTGGGGGATTTTCCAGCGCTTTGGGTTCCTCACCCCTTAGTCCCCTCTCCCGGGAGGGAGAGGGGAGACATCCTCACCCCCTTCCCCCCTCCCCGGTTGGGAAGAGCAGCAATGACAAAGCTACCATACCCGGCTCGAAGTACTCCTGATGGGAAAAACACCTTTTCAACAGAAAATTCCCATCCAGAAGTGGTCTTTTTCCCTTGTTACCCCCGGGCCAGTGACGGTGCTTTGTTGCATGAGAAAAATGCCACCCAATCGCCAAGCCCACACTCCAGCCACGTATCGCAGGTATCGGACCAGGCTCACTTATGCCCGGGAAAATCGAAGGCAACCCACAGAAGCAGAAAAACTGTTGTGGGAGGCGCTGCGCAACCATCGGCTGGGAGGCTATAAGTTTCGACGGCAACACATAATCGGCATTCACATCGTTGATTTTATTTGTATTCAGTGGTCGCTTATCGTTGAAGTGGATGGTGAAATCCACAACCAGGGCGAGAACCCTCAACTCGATAAAAGTCGCGAGGCAGACCTCCGTGCGGCTGGTTATGAGCTGCTACGGTTCACGAACGACGAGGTGATCAACAACCTGGATCTGGTTTGTATCACTATCCTGCGTCGACTCAGAGGCTTCGCAGAATGACAGAATTCAGCACCACTGTTGCAGAATAGGTGTGCAAGAAAATTGGAGAGGGGGTAGGGGGTGAGGATGTCCCCCCTCTCCGGTTACGGAGAGGGGGTTAGGGGGTGAGGCGTGACGGGGGATGTGCATACCATTCTGCCCTCCCCACGATTTAACCCTAAAATATCACCCCCACCCTAGGAAGTCCGCAGCTTTTTCCTTTACTTTTGTCAATTGCCCTTCCCCGTCCAACCCCTCCAAGCAACAACCGGACGGAACGCGCAAACCCCTAAATCTCAATTGTTTGGCATTACCGCATTTACTGAAATACATCTATACGCAAGGAAGTGAGGAGGTGATCCGGAGAGGCAAGAAGATCCACGCGATCGGCTTTGTAGACCTGGCAGAACACGACGAACTATTCGGCTCCGCAACCTTTCGCGTCAAAGACGATAACTACTCCACCTACTACAAGGTGTTCGTGCAGCAATACAAAGACGCCAAAGCGCTCTCCGTACGCTGCAGTTGCCCCTACAACATCGGCGACATCTGCCGCCACGAGGTGGCCGCCCTGCTCCGCCTCCAGGAACTGCTCGACAAAGGCCTCCTCCTCAACGGCGACCGCGCCTACGACCAGGCACACACCGTCGCCAAAATGAAGGCGATCGAAATCAAAACACTACGCCTCCTCGCATCGCCGGAGATCTTCGCCGAAGCAGAAGAATTCCTGCGCACCCAAAAACCCGTGATCGAAAGCGCCGTCGACGAAGTGGTAAAAGCCCGCGTCACCATCAACGGCGAAACGTTCCGCGTAGGCATCCGCCGAAACGAAGAACGCAACTTCGACACCAGCTCCGATTACGTCGACACCGACCACCCGCTGTGCCTTCCCAAAATCATCGTGTTCCTCCACCTCCACACGATGTACGGAACCAATTACTTCGACACCATCCGCAACTGGGACAAGGAAAAGAACAAGCTCCTCGAACTCTATGGCTATTCGCTGAAAGACGACCTCAAGGGCAAGTTTGAATTCACCTATAAAGAAGGCAAACCCTACCTGCGCGTGCTCGACCCGAACATCAAGCGCGTAGCTCCCTCCGTGCTCAACGCGCCGCGCCGCCCCGAACCCGTCGCCGTGGCAGAACCGGAGCCCGTCGAAGCGCCCGAAAAGACACGCTCGGAAAAGGGACTCGCTGTTGTGTTCAACTGCAACAAGATCGGCTATCCCTTCTTTTCCATCGACGTCGTTGAAGGCGAACTCGTAGGCGAACAGGAACTTTCCGGCCGCGTGGAGAAACTCGAGCTCGGTAAATACATCGACCTCGAACCCTACAGCGAAAGCGATCGCAACCTCATCACGGTGGCACGCAAGCTCCAGGATGGAGAGCTGAATAAATACCTCAATCGAAACTCGCCCTTCTCGGGCTTCTGGGAAAACATCGTGCACCAGGAAGGCGAAGAACTGCCGCCCGAAACACGCGGGCTGATGGATGAATACCTGCTCCCGCGCCTGCGCAAGCTGGCCCAGGAGTTTGCTGACACTCCCGTATTTCTACTGCCCAAGGGCAAGACGTTCAAGACGGCCAACCTCGAAAAAGTGGCCTTCCATACAGTGCCGCTGGTGCCGCAGTTTGCAGTGGCACCTAACGCCGACGGCTACGAGATCGATTGCTTCGTGAAGCCCGAATCAGTTGCGTTCGGTCTATCCGACAACGAAGCACCCAGCTCACTTTTCTTTTTATATAACGGAGAACTGTACTTCTGGCAGAACAACGAAGCCGCAACGGTTGCCGGCGAATTTCTTCCAACCGGCACGATGCAGGTGGATAACGAAACCTGGCCGGTCACGCTCGAAAAGATCGTGCTGCCGCTCGCCCGCGATTACAAAGTAGACTTCGACAATCGCCTCGTGGATCACGTGAAAGATGGCGAGCCCGACGTAAAGCTTTACCTGCAGGAGAAAGGCGACTACCTCGTCTTCACTCCCGTGTTCAGCTACAAGGGCTTCGACACCCGTGCCAACGACCGCGATGAGCTCGTGGTTCCCTTCGGCGAGAAAGTAGTGGTAGTGCACCGCAACCGACCCGCCGAGGAACGCTTCGTGGAAAAGGTGCGCGCACTCCATTCCAACTTCATCGACTACGACGATGGCGCTGCGCTCGCCTTGCGCGGCACCGAAGTGCTGAAGAACAACTGGTTCTTTTTGTTCGTCGATGCTATGCAAGAGGCAAAAGTGCCGGTGTTCGGTTTCGAGCAACTGCGCAACTTCCGCTTCAATACCGCAAAGCCCACCACGCACATCTACATATCGAGCAACACCGACTGGTTTGATGCGAAGGTCGACATCCTCTTCGGCGACCAGCGCGTATCGGTTGCCGAAGTAAAGCGCGCATTGGCCAACAAGCAGCAGTTTGTGCAACTGGCCGACGGCACCCTCGGCATTCTTCCCGACGAGTGGCTGAAGAAATACGCTTTGCTGTTTCGCGTGGGCGAAGGCAAAACACACAGCCTGAAGCTTTCGCGTTACCACCTCAGCGTCATCGACGAACTCTACGAGAACCGGGACGAAGAAGAACTTGAGATCGAACTCGAAGAGAAATACGAGCGCATCCGCGATAACCACAACATCAAAGACATTCCACCGCCGGCACACCTGCTTCCCATACTCCGCCCCTACCAGGCTGCAGGCTTCCAGTGGCTCAACTACCTGCGCGAAGTGGGCTGGGGCGGAATACTTGCCGATGACATGGGTCTCGGTAAGACAGTGCAGGCACTTTCGCTTCTGCAACACTTCCACGACGAGAACCCGGATATGCACGCGCTGGTGGTTTGTCCCACAACGCTGATCTATAACTGGGAGAATGAAATCAAGAAGTTCACCCCTTCACTCACATACCATATTCACCACGGCCCGCAACGGCACCGCGACCCCGAAGTGCTGAAGCAGTTCAATGTCATCATCACCACGTACGGCACATTGCGCAGCGACATCAAAACGTTTACTTCCATCGGCCTCGACTACGCCGTGCTCGATGAATCGCAGGCGATCAAGAACCCGCAAAGCAAAGTGGCCAAGGCCGCTGCGTTGCTGCCCGCAAAGCATCGGCTTTGCATGAGCGGTACGCCGCTGCAGAACAATACGTTCGACATCTTCGCGCAGATGAACTTTCTCAACCCCGGCATGCTGGGCACAATGGAATTCTTCCGCCAGGAGTTCGCCATTCCCATCGACAAATTTGGCGAGGCCGAGCAAAAGGAACACCTGAAGAAACTGCTCTATCCATTCATCCTGCGCCGCACGAAAGAACAGGTGGCGAAAGACCTTCCGGAAAAGACCGAGCAGGTGCTGTTTTGCGAAATGGAAGACGAACAGCGCAAGATCTATGATGCGTACCGCAACGATTTCCGCGCACGCATTCTCGGAACCATCGAGGAGCAGGGCATTCAGAAGTCGCAGTTCACGATCCTGCAGGGACTGATGAAGCTGCGGCAGATCTGCGACTCGCCCGCGATTTTGAATGAAGACGAGAAGTTCGAGAACCATTCCATCAAGCTCGATGAGCTGGCGCGCGAGATCACCGAAAACATCGGCAACCACAAGGCGCTCGTGTTCTCGCAGTTCCTTGGCATGCTCGCGCTCATTCGTGCCAAGCTCGACGAACTCGGCATCCGCTACGAATACTTCGACGGCTCCACTTCGGCCGTTGACCGTGAAAAGGCCATCCAAAGCTTCCAGCGCGACGACGAGGTCCGCGTATTCCTCATCTCGCTCAAAGCGGGTGGCGTAGGTCTTAACCTCACTGCCGCGGATTATGTATACATCGTTGATCCCTGGTGGAACCCTGCCGTGGAGCAGCAGGCCATCGACCGCACGCACCGCATCGGGCAAACGAAGAACATCTTCGCTTACCGGATGATCTGTAAAGACACGATCGAAGACAAGATCATGGAGCTGCAGGAACGCAAGCGCATCCTCGCCAAAGAACTGATCGCCGACGACGCATCATTCGTGAAGAGCCTCAGCAGGGAAGACGTGGAATACCTGTTCAGTTAACAGCAAGTCGTCAACACAACGTTGCAGCATAAAAAAAGCGCCCCTCGACAGGGGCGCTTTTTTATAGAACAAGGGGTTGGATTAAAGGCGAATCACCTGGTGGAGGCTGCTCTTCTTACCATCGAACGTGAACAGCTGCACGTAGTACGTACCGCGGCTCAGGCCTTCGAGATTGAATTGTCCACGTACCGTAATAATACGGATCGGGAGCACAACCGTACCGGTTGCGTCGAGCAGTTGCATCCGCATCGCCTCGGGGCGTCCGGTCAGCACGGTAACCATATGGCGCGCCGGATTGGGGGCCAGCGTTACTACCGGTGTTGCGCTTGATGCATTTGCCGACGATCGGCCTGTTTCGTTTCCACCGCCTGTGCCGCCGGAGAAGGCGATACAATCATTGACGATGTACTGGAAGGTCATGGACGATCCCGGGCACTTGTTGGCGTTCGTTGTTACCGTAAGCGTGGAGCTGATAGGTCCTGCCGTTGCATTCGTTGTGACGAACGACGGGATGCTGTTGCTTCCGCGGGTAGCGGCCAGGCCGATGGCTGCACCGGTTCTGTTCCAGCTGTAGGTCGTGCCTGCAACCGGTCCTGCAAACGTGAGCGGTGTGGTTGCTGCGCCGCGGCAGTAAACCTGATCGGCGATCGGATCTACCGAAGGCGTCGGGAATACGGTGATGCGGAAGCGAACTGCACGTCCGTTGCAGGTGCCAACGCCATTGCCCAGCGGCGTTACGTTGATGTAAGCATACTGGATTGCCGGCGTGGCATTGGTTGCCGTAAACGATGGCAGCGAAGTGCCCGTGCCCGATGCGGCAAGACCAACCGAGGTGTTATCGTTGGTCCAGCTGTACGAAGCAGCCGATCCGCTGAACGGCATTGCTGCCGTAACGGCTCCGTTGCAGTACACTGCGTTGGGGACGGCATTCACCGTAGCCTGCGGCAGTATCGTAACCGAGGTTGTAGCCGTAGAAATACAAGTGCTGTTGCTCACGGTAAAAGTCACCGTATAGGTTCCTGGCGTCGAAGCGGCGGTGTTGATGATCCCGGTGCTTGCATTGATGCTCAGTCCTGCCGGCGATGAGCTGAACGTTCCTATGCGCGTGCCCTGGATCTGCACGAGTGCCGAAGTGCTCTGGCAATAGGGAGATCCGCTGTAGCTGATGCTTCCTGCCGAAGGCGAAACGGTAAACGTGAAGCTGGTGGCTGTGCCTCTGCACTGGTTCAATACCGGTGTTACGGTTACCGTTGCCGACTGAGCGACAGCGCTGTTGTTGACGGCAGAGAACGAAGCAATGTTGCCGGTGCCTGAAGCTGTAAGCCCGATCGACGGGTTATCGTTGATCCAGCTGTAGGTGGTGCCTGCATGCGACCCGCTGAAACTTACAGCGGTGCTGCTTGCTGCTGCACACACTACCTGGTTGGCAGGAGTATTCACCGATGGCGTTGGCTTAACGGAATACACGAACACGTAAACTTTGCCGGTGCATGTGGTTCCGTTGTAGCTATACTCTGGTGTAGCTGCGATCGATCCCTGGATGGCGGCGCTGCTGTTATTGGTAGCCGTGAAAGCCGGAATCCCGGAGCCCGTGCCGCTTGCAGCAAGCCCTATCGCCGTATTGCTGTTTGTCCAGGAATAACTGGTAGCGTTGCCTGCAAATGCAATAGGAGCCGTCATGCCCGTGCATACCGACTGGTTGGGTACTGCGTTCATCGAAGCACGCGGCAGCACCGTGATGGCATACACCTGAGGGTTGGTGCAGCCGGATGCACTAAGTGGCGTGATGGTCACATAAGCCACCTTGGGCGTGCTTCCGTTGTTGACGGCCGTGAACGAAGGAATGGTGTTCATGCCACTGGCGGCAAGTCCGATCGAAGGATCGCTGTTGCTCCAGCTGTACGAGTTGCCGGGAATGCTTCCGCCGATCGTCACCGCAGTGCTGTTGGAGTTGGCACAAAGAACCTGATTGGCAATTGCGGACACAGCCGAACTGTCGGCAAGGATATCCACCGATGCGGTTGATGTAGCAGCGGCGCACCCGCCCGAAGCAGCAACCGTGTAAGTAACCGTGTAAGTGCCCGGCGTGCTTTGCGATGGGTTGATCAGACCAGTGGCCGCATCGATGCTCAGGCCGGCAAGCGCACTGAACGTACCGCCGGTTGCACCTGTTTGCGTTACGGGCGCAGCACCCGTGTTCGCGCAGTAGGGCGACCCTCCGTAGCTGATGGTGCTGGCAGGCGATGGGTTGACGGTGATCGTAAATGTTTTCGGCAATGCAGGACAGGCTACACCCATGCCGGTAACGGCAATATGGTAGTTCTGCGCTTCCGAATAGTCGGCGGTATTGGCTACAATGACGGCCGTAGCGCCGGCAGCCAGGTTGAACGAGAAGGTAATATCGCTTCCCTGGTAGGCGCTGTTGCCACCATCGGAGAGGTAGTTGCCCGACAGGTTGTTGGGGTCGAAGCTGCCCGAGTAAACGCTTACCGCTATATCGCCAGAGCCCTGGAGTCCGTACGTTATGGTAACGCACGCGTCGGCGCCGGTAGTGTTGGTGATGTTATGCGTGGCATAAGGGTAGGTGCCCCCACCGATGGTGCCGGGAAACGACTTCACATTCGGGCAAGCAGGAGCATAGTTGTCGCGCCAGTACCGGTCGTTGAGTTGTGGGTTGTTGCTATCGAGGGTACCTGTGAAGGTTCGATCGCCCGATTGGTTGAGCGAAACCGTAACCGTTGACGTTGCCGGCGTATTACCGTTGTTGATCGCGGTAAATGAGGGCAGGCTGTCCGATCCGCTGGCTGCAAGCCCGATAGCCGGGTTGCTGCTCGTCCAGCTGAAGCCCGAGACGCCGCTGCTTGCGAAGTTTGTAACGGGTACCACACTTCCACTGCACACGTTGATGTTGGAAGGCTGCGTGATTTCCTCTCTATTGGCTACCGTGACGGTTGTGGTAACCGGGAGCAGGCTGCATCCTGTTACGGCAAGCGTATACGTAATGGTATACGTTCCAGCGCTGCTGCCCGCAGCCGTAATGGCGCCGGTATTGCTGTCGATAAGGAGGCCGGCCGGCGAAGCGCTGTACGTGCCGCCACCCGTTCCCGTGCGCACTACTGCGAGCGGCGCACTGCCGGAGGTGCATGCTGTGCCTGCATAGCTGATGGTGGCAGCGGGCACTTCTACGAAGTTCAGGCTGCCTTCCGAGCCGCCGCCGCCTTCCGTCACGCGGAATTCAACACGGTCGGTGGCACCAAGAAATCCAAACCATACGCCCGTATGGCTGTCGCAGCAGCCGGCATCGCGAAACACGCGTAGGCCGTTCACCCACAATTCTGCTTCGTCGTCATGATTCGGGATGTCGATGCGGTAATAACCGCAAGCAAAGCCCTGACGCTTGGCGCTCCAGGAGTGGTTATCCCAGTTCACAGCACAGCCCATATATCCCGATGCGTCGGAAGGTGCGTTGCTCCAATCATTGAGCGTGTTGAAGTTCAGCGTGCTGCGTGTGTAATAACCCGAGTAGTTCCGGTTCCACGACGTGCCGAGGTTTTGCGACTCGCCCGAGTTCCAAACGTAGAAGTTCCACTCGTTCGCTCCGAAGTTGTTCGGATTACCCGCCGGCGAATTGATCGTTACGCTCGCGTTAGCGGTAATAGTTACCGGCGCACAGCCTGCGCCGCTTTGCACTGCATAGGTTACCGTGTAGGTGCCTGTGGCGCTTTGCGAAGGGTTGATGGTGCCGCTAGTAGCGTTGATGCTCAGGCCTGCAGGTGAGGCCGAATAGGCGCCACCAGAAAGCCCGGAACGGTTCACAGGGAGCGAGGTAGCGATGGAGCAGCCACTGCCATTGCTGTAGCTGATCGATGTTTCGTCTTGCGAAACAAACGACAGGCCGCCATGCGAGCCGCCACCGCCATCGGAACCGATAACCTGGATGGAATCGTTTTCGGAAAGATGACCGTACCAGATGCCCTCGTGCGCATCACAACATCCTTCGTGCTCGTAAATAAGGCTGCCGTTCAAATATACCTGGATCACATCGTCGTGGTTGGGAATGTCGAGTCGGTAGTTGCCGCAGGCAAAGCCCTTACGCCTGGCCACCCAGGTGTGGTTGTCAATTCCAACGGGGCATCCCTGAAAACCTGAACTTTCGGAGGGGCTATTGTTCCATTGATTGAGCGTGTTGAAATCGGTGCCGGTAGCAACGTAGTAGCCCGCGTAGCCAGCGAACGTTAAACCGTTTTTGTAACCATTGCCGCTATTGAACGCGTACACGTTCCACTGGTTGGCACCGTATACCGTTGGGTCGCCAGGCGCCGACGAACTGACCACTACGTTTTGGGTAGCGTTGGTGCAGCCAGGAACGGTTCCGGTAACGCTATAGGTAGCGGGAAGTGAAACAAACGTGCGGTCGGGAAAACGATAGAAGGCCCAGGTGTTTGCCTCGGCATTGTTGCGCGTTTGGTGGGCAAGCACCGAAGGATACAGTACTACCTCCATCACTTCGCAATCCGACATCTCTCCTCCATTTCCCCATCCATTCAGCTCAATGCCGTTGGGGCCACTGGCGGCGCCGCTTTGCGAAAGGTACATGCCATCGCTGTACACAGTGGCTAAGCTTCCGTCCGAGAACGCTGAGTACATCGATACATCAGTGTTGGGCGTGTTGCTTCCACTGGTCACCCAGCCGTTAAAATGCGCTACGTCTTTGTAGCCACCCCACCAGCCAAGCAGCCAGTTTTCGTTTACTGCGGAAATCACGCGGCTGTTGATTCCATTGATCGTGCGTGCCGTGGCAATGATCGTGTAAGGAGGCGTGAAGTTATAGGAGCCCGTCATCAAATCCATCGTGGTGAAGCGGAGCGCAGGCCGACCGTTGTTGCTGCTCGCAAGGAACCTGGGCTGTTGGTAAGACGTGGATTGTACGATATCGCGACCGTTGCCCGACTGGTCGTAAAGAACAACGCAATACCCGGTTGCACCATTCAGCCAGGTGCTTATGGCAGCGAGGTCGAGTTGCCCGGACACAGCTGCGAAATCCACTTCTGCATCATCGCTCGAGCGACGCAGGCGGATGAGCGGGCCGGAGTAAGCTGTACGCAGCAAGCGCAGGCCTGCAGCCATTGAAGTAGCGGCTACATCGCCGGGAAGCTGTTGTGCATTCGACCAGGCATAGCTGCTTGCGCCACTCGCCGTTAGTGCAATGGTGCCACCGGTGCAAAGTGTGCTATTACCCGTAACGCTCAACGCAGGAGCATTGTTGATAGCGATGTCGCTGCCGTTAGCCGCGCTCGTAGTTGCCGGATCGGTGCTGGTGATGCGCACGCGGTAGCCGCTGCCACTGCTGTTGGGCAGGGTGGCGTTGATGGTGCCCGAGCCAGTTGCCGACAAGGTGCCGATGACCACCGGTGCCGCAAACGACCCGGAGGCATCGCTCAATTCGGCCCTGAAAGCGTTACCTGCATTAAAGCCACTGGCATTGATGGGAACGCTGAAAGCGCTGCCGGCACATCCTGCGGCCGCAAGGGCCCCTGGCTGTACCGTCTGCGCATAGGAACCCAGCGATGCCAGGAAGCCTAAAAGGAATAGGAGACGTCTTCTCATTTGTGAGGTTTTGGTTGAAAAAAAATATAGGCACAGGCAGTCGGCTGCCATGGGCTGCTGCTTTTGGAGAAGGATGGAAAGGGGTGTTCAAAGGCGACGTGGCCGGCCTGCACTTTTCGGTTGCTCAAGCACGTTGGTTGCTAAAGTAAATGTAAGGGTTTCTACCGGTAAATACTTAGAGAAGCCCTTTTTGCATTTTGTCAGGCAACCGGCGCGAGCACGGCACCACCTGAAGAGATACAAAAAAAGCCCCGGCACACTTGCCGGGGCTTGATGTTATTAGTGGTTCGTTCCCTAGTTCTTGCGGAAGTAAGCGTAGAGCGTGGTGCCGTTCTCACGGTAAATCGAACCCAGGTAGCCTTCGTTGCCCTGGCCATAAAAGTCGTAAGCCACAACCGCCGTCGATTGACCGTCGGTGATGCCCAGCATTGTGAGCAGCTGCACGGGCGGCGTGGTGCCGTTGAGCAGGAAGTTGTTGACGCGCGTGAATGTGCGGCGAATCAGCATGGCGTTGATGGCGGCGCTCGTTCCGGGAAGCTGCAGCATGCCGCTTCCTACCACTTTCACCACACCGGTGCTGGTGGTCTTCATCGCCACCGGCGTATTACTTAAAAAGAAATTCGGTGCCGTCACTCGGCCGCTGTCCTGGATCATCGAATTGAAGCTCACGCTGTCGCCTTCATAAGCAGGCAGCGCCGGCGTCCAGGGCAGCTTGTTGGGCGTATACACGTTGCTCTGCGCAGCAAAAGTGATGGTAGCTGTGGGTGGAGCAGGAGGCGCCGGCGCGGTAAAGCTTAGGGCAGGCAACGAATGACCCAGCTCGAACCAGCCGCCCGAAGAAACCTGGAAGTAGGTGGTGATGTTGACCGGCTGTGTGTTTCCGCCCACGCCAAAATCAACCAGCTGGCTGCGCGAATAGGTGGCCCCGCCGAACGTAGCATTGGAAGCCGACGCAAAGCGCATCGTATCCACCGTGCCGCCAGTGAGCGAACTGTAATTCCACGTTTGACCGGAGCCGGTGGTGGGCTGCAACGTACTCACGCCGGTGCCGTAGCGGTTGTACACGGTATAGTTGCCCGCAGCCATTTGCGTAGTGAGGGATGCCGAGCTCACGTTGGGGCCGGAGCGGCCCGGGGCGGGAGCTGCTTCATCATCTTTCTTTTTGCAGGCCGCGGTAAGCAGCAACAGGGCGAGGGTGTAATTACGAAGGCGCATATTTTTTTGTTTACACAAGAAAGATACGAAAGACGGTGCGGAGGGCCACGAAAAAGCCCCGCCGGGCAGGGGCTTTCCGATATTCCTGGTCAAAGGAGTTTAAAGCAGGCCTTTGCGGCGCGCTTCTTCTTCGTCGCGCAGGTTTTGCTCGTGGCGCAGGCGAACCGTATCCGGGTCGTCGCCGGCCAGCCGGCCAGCAGGAAGCTCTTCGGCCTCCCGCTGCGGCACGCGCGCCTCGCTGCGCTCGCCCCGCTGCATGCGGTGATCGTCGAAGTGCTCGTGGTTGTAGAAATTCTGGTCGAGGTCTTCACCACCCGGGCCGGAGCCCAGCGCGGTGTGCTCGCGGCCAAATACCTGGCTGATGTCGAGCTCCGACTTTGGGCCGAGATGCGCGCGGTCGTAGCGCGGCAGCGCACGCAGCTGGTATGGCGTAACACCGGTAAGGATCACGCTGTCGTCGGCCGGGTGCAGTTGCGCGAAGCCAATGGGCACCAGCACCTTCCGGCTTTCAAGCTGCAGCACCTTGTTGTCGGTGAGCGAAACGAGAATGTAGCGCACGCGTTGCGCCACCGTGTCGATGATGAGCTCGCTGATCTTTCCAAGCCGGTGACCGTCGCTGCTGATCACGTGCCAGTTGTGAATGTCGGGCTGGCCTTTCACCATTTCAAAACCCGAGCCCCGCATTTCCTGCAGGCGCTTATGAATCGTTGCCATATAAATCAATTTTAGATGAAGCGATGGGGTCAGGGAGTACGCGTGGTGACCGTGTCGGGCACAGGTTGCGTGGTAGTGGTGGTCGTCGTCGTTTGTGCGGGCGTCGTGTCCTTTGTGTCCTTCTGGTTGCGCCATACGAGGTAGCCGATCACCGCCGCCACGGCAAGCAGGAGTAAAACCCAGGGTAAAACCGAACGCTTCTTGCGTTGTACTAATAGTTCAGCCATAACAATGCTTTTATACCTGCTAGTCGTTATAAATTCTATGCCAGAGGCAGGGTTCTTTGCGCAACTATCGGCCGCTCGTGCAGTGCTTCCAGTGTCCCGGCGCACAAAAAGCCCCCGCAAAAGCAGGGGCTGACCTTCTGTCCTATGAGAAAAAATTCACTGGTATTCGTACGTGGTCGTTACACCGGCGCCAGCAGACGTCAGCGGGTAACCTCCTGCATTGAACGTATACGTGCGCGTTTCATTGCGGTCGTTGGCCGTTCCGGGCAGGTCGTAGGTGGTGGTGAGCAGCTCGCGGCGCGCGTAGAAGTGCGCCGAAAAGCCCGCCTGGTCGAGGATCCAGGAGCTCACGAAAGGCATGGGCGATTTGTGCGTGCCGTAGGTGAACGTGGCCTTGTAAAAATTCATTCCGTCCCTCACCTCCGCAAGCTCGCCATTGGCGTCGTAGGTAAGGGTGAAGTCCATCTCGTCGTTGTCCTGCAGCATTTCGAGGTGGATGCCGGTAACGCGGTTGCCCGTCACCGTGTAAGTGAGCGCATCGTCTTCAATAAGCGCACCGTCTTGTCCATTGGAGCGCACCCAGCTTTTCAACGTGGCGCTGGCCGGCTTGCCGTTGGCATAGGTGTAGGTGTAGAGGTTGTGGAAGTCTTCTTCCTTCGAATCCACCGACGTAAGGTTGCCGGCGGCATCGTAAGTGAATGCAGTGCTCTCACTGTTGTTGGCCGTCTTGAAATGCAACAGCCGGTTCTGGTTGTCGTAGGTAAAGGTGAAGACCTTGCTGACGCCGTTTTCGGTTTCCGTAAGTTTTTTCAGATAAGCAACGCTCGGCGCAGCGGTGTTGTTCGTTGCTTCCTCTTTCTTTTTGCAAGCCGTGAGGCTGACTGCGGCCAGCGCGCTGGCGGCGATGATGGTGCGTTTCATGGTTATTCGTGGTTTGTGACCACAACGTTCGGCTACGCATTGCAGTGGGCCATCGCCCTTCGCAATGAGTTGGTAAAAGCACGCATTGAATTGAGCCGATATGCGCGCAAACAAAAACCCCTCGCCTGGGGCGAGGGGTTTTCTATTTCTGCTTTGAGATCAATATCATAGTCGTACGAACTTGAGCGTTGCGGTCTTGCCTTTCTGCGTGTCGCCCACCAGCTGGTAGGTGCCGGTAGCAAGGCCGGTTGCATCGAAGCGAACGTTGTTCTCGCCCGAAGCAGCCTGCTGCGTGAAGCGCTTCACTACGCGGCCGGAAGCGTCGATCACTTTCCACTCGATTTTGGTGGAGCGCGATACCGTTACACGAAGCGTGGAAGTGTTGCGGATCGTGTTCGGCATCAGCACAACGGTTTGCACATCCGCATTGAGCACGCTCACTGCCGTGCCACCGCAGGCGCCGCCGGTGTTTACAACCAGCAGGGCATCGTTGGAGCGCGTTACCACTCCGCAGGCATTCGTCACTTCTACATAGTACGATCCCGCATCGGCGGTTTGGGCCGAAGCGATCGTATAGGTGGCCGATGTGGAGAGCGCACTTGTATTGCCCGACTTGTACCACTTGTACGTGAGGCTTGCGTTGCCCGTAGCAGCCACCGAGAAGCTTACCGAGCTGTTGGCGCAAACAGCCTGCGTGGCAGCCGGCTGCGTGGAGATGCTGGTAGACTTGCAGGTGCTCGTTACGTTCACGTTGTCGATGTAGAGCAGGTTGCCATAGCGCGTCTTGTTCTGCAGCATTACTTCAACGGTGCCGCTGGCCAGTGCGCCCGCTGTAGCGACGCGCTCGCGGCGCCAGTCGGCAGCGAGGGGGTTCAGGTAGGGGTCGTCCGAAGAACCTGCAGTAGCAAGTGCGGTGCCTGCCTTCTGGAACACGCGCGTAGCCGTTGCGCCGCAATCGTTCGACACGAGCACATTCAGCGTATCGTAGTAGCCGGTGTTACCGTAGTTCTTGTAAGCAACATCGAACGAGATCACCAGCGAGTCGGCGCCCGGTGTAAGCGTTACCGGCACAAGACGGATGTCGTCGGTGCTGTTCACGTTGCTGTTTTCGTAGTTGTCGATCACGGCCGAACCGGTGCTGCCGCCGGCACCTACATAGGCACGGCGCCAGGTGGTATCACCGTGAACATTGGCAATGTTGAAGTTGGCGCTGGGGAAGGTACCGCCTTCGAAGTTCTCAATCAGCGGCGCCGTTACCGGGCCGAGGTTGATCGTGGTCTGGATGGCGTCGTTGGCAGTGGCCCCGTCGGAGCCGCCATTGGGTGCCGATGTGGTCACTTTGATCACGTTGGCGCCGTTCACGAGTGTGATCTGCGGAGCACTCACGATGGTAGTGCTGCCGAACGTAAGGTTGAGGCCGTTGATGGTAGTGGTTTGCGTTGCGCCGCTGTTCAGCTGAACACCGATGGTGACGCTGGTGATGGTGGTGTTGCCACGGTTGATGATCTCTACGCGGGGCGTAAATGCGCCGGGGCAGAGGGGAACGGAGAAACCGGTAGAAGCGCAACCGGGGCCGGGCTGGTCGGTGAAGATGATGCCGTTCGGGTTGATGAAGCGCGAAGGCGCGGCATCCAGGTTGGCCGTTCCTACAGGAGCGGTAGCGCCATCAGTGGTGAGGTAGCCGGGACGGAACGTTTCGAGGATGTAGTGCATCCGCTTTACCTGGTTCACGGTGAACATCGAATAACATGCGTCATCGGTGTAATCCATGAAGTTCTGGTACATCATGCCCGGAGGGTTGGGAGCCGTGGCAGCGCTGCAACCTGTGGAAGCAACAGTGCCAGTGGGGCAACCCGAGGTGGCGTTGCTGGCGAGCTGGCCGGGGGTGTCGTCGGCAGCGGCGCCGGAAAGACCCGCACCGAGGCCACCGTTGAGGGTGTTGCCGAAGTCGGCGCCGGCAGAGCAGCCAGAGAAGATGTGGAACAGGCCGAAGTTGTGGCCGATCTCGTGCACCACCGTACGGCCCATGTTGAAGCTCGGGTCGGAGAAGCAGCCGGTGGAGAACACGCGGTAGTCGATGCAAACACCGTCGATGCCCACCTGGCTCGAAGCGATCTCGGTTGCGTTGCCCTGGCCGATGGTGGGAGCGATACCGAGCAGGCCGTTGTCGCCAACGCCCACCCAGATGTTGTAGTATTTCGTGATGTCCCATGGATCGAGGCCTCCCGTGGTGGAGTGCTTGATATCCTGGTACGTGTCTTCTACGATGGTGATGCTGCCGGTGCGGCGCTCAAGTCCCGTGGTAAAGCCACCCGTGGGTGTGCGCTTGGCGCGTGCGAAGCGGATCAGCGAGTGGCCGCGCTTGGCGTAGAAGTTAGCCCCGTTCGCCGAGTCGGGGTTGAGACCCGAGAAGTCGAGGTTGAGGCGGGCGATCAGCTGGTCTACCTGCGCCTCGGTAATGATGTAAGGATTGCTCAGCACTACGTGCACCACCACCGGGATGGTCACCGGGGAGGTGATGGCTACAGTGCGCGCCGGCGCCTGCGGAACAGTGCGGGCTTCGAAGGCAGCACGCCACACCGGGTCCTGCATTTTGCGGTTGATGACGTCTTCCGTGCCGCAGCGCTTCAGCGATGCGCGGCTACGGGGAGCAGTGTTGAGGTCCTGTGCCTGGGCGCCGAGCGAGGTCAGCAGGCTTAGACCCAGAAATAAGCGGGTAAACTTTTTCAAAGCAGAAAGTTTGGCGTTTAAGAAATAATATAGGGACTAAAATTAATGAATACCGGCAAAACCGCCGTCAAAAGGCCGACAAAAGGCGGGATTGCGGCGTTAATTAAAGTTAACCGGACGGTTACGCGCACACGCGATTTCAGAATTTAACCTGCAACCCCAGGCCCACCAACGATTTTACCTGCAACGCGGGCCGGTTCTTCTCCGGTCCAAACACGCGCGCATCGTCGTCATAGATGAGGTCTACGTTCCAGGTGGCGGCGAGCACTTTCCAGAGCTTTACCGAAATCTGGTTCGTAAAGAACACGTCCACGTTTTGCGGGTTGCGCAGGTAGTTGCTATACAGGTCGAGGCGGCCCTTGTAGGTAAGGTTGGGCGTGAGGTCTTTCCAGTAGTTGACCGTAGCAAACGCTCCGATCTCGCGGTTGCTGTGGCGGCCCGGCTCCACGCCGTAGAGGCCTTTCGCCGAAAGGCTGTCGTCTTTTACGATCACCCAGCGCACCGTTGCCGGCGAGAAGAAAATGGACAGCTGCTTGGTAGGCTTATAGTCGAGACCCACGGATGTGAGCACATAAGCAGGAGAGAGGAAGGCGGATGAAAGCGTCTTCTCGTCGTTGCTGTAGCTGTAGCCGCGCAAAAACTGCGAGCGGAAGTTGAAGAGCGCCGCGGCATTCAGCTTTGGCGTGAGCACGAACCCGAACTTGGACAGGTAGTCGATGCGATCGTCGTTCTTGCGGCTGCCCAGCGAGGAGGTGCGCACAAAGCCAAAGGCGAAATCGATGGTGTTGTCCCAGGCGTGCCGCGGACTTTTATACGAAGAGAACAGGCTGAGCGAGCTGCCGATGGCCAGCGAAAAATCGTCGCCGCCTGCCGCCCAGTTGCTGAGCGTGCCCTGCGACAGGTTGAGGTTGGCGATGCCGCCTCGCTTCCAGGTGCGCGTGGTATCGTGGGTGGGAGCGGCATTCTTTTGCACTTCGGTTTGCAGCTGCGTAACGGTCTTGTCCTGCGCCGCGGTGGTTGCTGCGAGTGCAAGCAGCCCGCCCAGGAGCACGGTAGGTTTGTTCATTTCATAAAAGTAAACGGTGGCTGCCATACGGTTTTAACGAAGCGTGGGGCTTCGGAACAAAACAACAGGAGTCGTTTCCGCGCCCGATTCAACCTTGGGTGGGGCCAGGATTCAAACTTTCGGTGCGGGGACAGGCTGAATTGACCCCAAACGCCAAAGTTTACCCCTGGAACAGGGCTGATTTGACCCCAAACACCACAGTTTACCCCTGGAACAGGCTGTGCCAACCCCAACCCTGGGGTGCGCCCGAATCAGGACTGTCCCGGTTCCCGACCCGCCTTTGTAGTGCGAAAGGGGGCCTTCCTACCATTCATCAGCGGGTTAACCTTATTTAACAGCTGCAAACCAAATGTGCGAATATCTTCGTAGAACCAATTACTAACGCATGAAAAAGCTCACCTTATTCCTGCTCCTCCTGATCTCCATCGGCGCGGCAGCTCAGCGCACCGGCACCGTCAAAGGATTTCTCCTCGATGGATCCGACACCGCCCGCCGCGCGCTCGACGAAGCAACGGTGTCCATCATGCAGTCGTCCGACTCCACGCTGGTATCCTTCAACCTCACCTCTGCCAGCGGGTACTTCGAGATAAAGAACCTCACGTACGGCCACTATTACCTGATGGTTTCCTACCAGGGCTTCTCCACGCTCAAGCGCTCCTTCAGCGTGTCGGCCGAGCAGCCGCTTGCCGACCTCGGCGACCTCCGCATGAGCACGCAATACCGCACGCTCGACGAGGTGGTGGTGAAAGACGTGGCGCCCATCAAGATCAAAGGCGATACGGTGGAATACAATGCCGGCTCCTTCAAAACGAAACCCAACGCCAACGTGGAAGACCTATTGAAGAAGCTTCCGGGCGTGCAGGTAGACAAAGACGGCACCGTGAAAGCGCAGGGCGAGCAGGTGCAGAAGGTGTATGTGGATGGAAAGGAATTTTTCGGCAGCGATCCGAAGCTGGCCACCAAGAACCTTGCTGCGGATATGGTGGAAAGCGTGCAGGTGTACGACGACATGAGCGACCAGGCCAAGTTCAACAAGATCGACGACGGCAGCCGCGCAAAGGCCATCAACATCAAGCTGAAAAAAGACAAGAAGAACGGCACCTTCGGCAAGGCATCGGCAGGTTACGGCACCAGCGACCGCTACGATGCATCCTTCAACCTGAACCGCTTCAGGGGCGACCGCCAGATCTCGGTGATCGGTGCGGCCAACAACGTGAACAAGCAAGGGTTTTCCTTCAACGATATCATCAGTGTGATGGGTGGCATGGGCGGCATGATGCGCGCCGGCGGCGAAGGGGGCGGTGGCAACATGACCTTCAGCGGCCGCGGCCTTCCCGGCATGGGCAGCGGCAACTCCGCAACCGGCATCTCGCGCGCGCTCTCGGGCGGCCTCAACTACCGCGACTCGTGGAGCCCGCGCATCGACGTCAACGGCTCGCTCTTCTGGAGCAACACGCGCAACAATGCATACACGCTCACGCACCGCGAAGACAAGCCCTTCCCCGGCATCGACTCGGTGAACTTCACCAACACCCGCTCGCAGGCGATGCGGCAGAACGACAACCTGCGCTTCAACTTCCGCGTGGAATGGCGCCTCGACTCGATGAACAGCCTCCTTTACACACCCGCGGTAACGCTGCAGCATTCGGCTACCGATGCTTACGATACGTCGATGCAGCAGGCGGTGGTAAATGGCGGCCCTGAGAAAACAACGCTTTCGGCACAAAACAGCAACAGCAGCCTGCGCGACGGGCACAGCATCAACCAAAGCCTGCTGTGGCGCCACCGCACGCGCCGCGCAGGTCGCACCATCACCGTGGGCCTCACCAGCGCCATCAACAACAGCGACGGCAGCAGCTCCATCTATTCGCCTACCACCTATTATCGCGGTGGCAGCACGCCGTTCGCAATCGTGCAGGACCAGGAAACCGATCAGAAGACGCGCTCGTTCAACAACACATTGAGCGGATCGTATACCGAACCCATCGGCCGCAACAAAGTGCTGGAGTTAAACTATGCCTACACGCGCAACTACTCGGAATCGGACCGCCAGACGAGGTTGTTCAATCCGACTTCGGGCAAGCACGACATCATAAGCGCACCGCAAACCAACTCGTTTTCGAATACCTATGTGGCCAACCGCGTGGGCGCCAACTTCCGCATGCAGCAACGCAAATACAACTTCCAGGTGGGCGTGGGCGTGCAGTTTGGAACGCTCAGCACACATAGCTTCAAGGCGATGGGCAACAAGGATACAACGTATCGCCAGTCGTACACCAACCTCTTCCCAACGGCCAACTTCCAGTACAACTTTACGCGCAACAAGAACCTGCGCTTCAACTACCGTGGCCGCACCAACCAGCCGGGCATTTCGCAGCTGCAGGATGCGCCCGATTACAGCAACCCGCTGCAGGTGACCACCGGCAACCCGAGGCTGGGGCAGGAGTTTGTAAACAACATCAACGTGAACTACAACATGTTCCAGTTCACCACGTTCAAATACTACTCCATCAACTTCAGCTTTTCGCAAACGGCCAATAAGATCGTGAACGGCATCGACAGCCTCAAGCTCAATCCTGCCGACCTCGTGCCGCGCCAGCTGATACGCCCCGAAAACCTGAATGGCGCCTACAACGCGATGCTGTTCTTTGTGTACGGTGCGCCGGTGCGCAAGATCAAGGGGCTCAACCTGAACTTCAACACCATGGGGCTCTACAACCGCGACGTGAGCCTGCTGTATAAGGTGCGCAACTTCAACCATACGTTGATGGCTAACCAGAGCCTCGGCTTCAACTACAATTACAAAGACAAGCTGGACTTCGGCCTTACCGCGGCGCTGGCCTACAACAAGATCAAGTATGAAAGCAACGAATCGCTGAATAACGATTACTTCACGCAAACCTATTCGTTCGACTTCAGCTATACGTTCAGGAAGGATTTCATCATCGCTACCGACTTCGATTACTACGTCAACAGCGGCCGTGCGGCAGGCTTCAATCAAAACATACCGATGTGGAATGCGTCCATTGCGAAGCAGTTCCTCAAAGGCAAGCAGGCCGAGCTGAAGCTGAGCGTGAACGACATCCTCAACCAGAATCAAAGCATCACGCGCAATACGGGAACGAATTACGTGGAAGACGTGCAGACGAACGTGCTGCAGCGCTACTTCATGCTCACGTTCACCTACAACCTCAACCGCATGGCTGGCCGCAATATGTTCAACATGCCGCGGCCCATGCAGCGCACGATGAAGAACATGCGCGTGGGTATGTAGGAAGAGCTTAGCCGATCGTAAACCTGCCGTATTCGTGGATGAAAGGACTAATCCTTTACCAATAAACGAATAAACCGATATACCGGTAACTAAGAGAGCCGCTCGAGGGAGCGGCTCTTTAATGTTTTTTGCGGTACGCCTGCAACTACTACTTCCGGCGACGGATGGACGGGGCCACCGTCGTTTGGCCGAAAAGAAGCACGCCCATAATCGAGCGCAGCGTATAGAACACGTTCAGCGAAGGCTTGTAATGCGCTTCGTAAACCCTGATCTCCGGACGCACATCGGCAATCTGCTTGTTTTTCATGTAGGACGATTTAAGTGGAAACAATAGGGATTCGGAAGATAAGGAAAATTTGTGGATAAATTCTAAAAATTTGTGAATTTCCTGTGTATTTTGTAGTCAAATATCCCTGCTTATGAAGTACCACCTATGCACTCTGCTGAGTGCCACACTGCTAGCCGGTAGTGTGTTCGCACAGCCCAAGATCCCCGGCACATCAGTATTTCGCGACGACATTCAAAAGGTAGTAGCCGACTTTCCGCACGACTTTACACGGCTCCGCGGCCAGCGCATCGACGCCAGTCCGCAAACGGTAGAGTATGCCTCCATTGTAAAGCCCGACGGTACGAGCGAAAGCAGCATCACCGAATACAGCAGCGGCGGCAAGGCTGTGTATAGCTGGCAAACGGTGCTGCTTCGCAGTGAAGACTATGCCGAAGCAGCCAAGAAATACAAATGGGCCTTTCAGCAACTCAAGGGTATGAACGTGCGCTACGTTGTGGACCAGTACACGCTCGAAGGGCATTATGGTGCTCCCGACGAAGGCCGCTCTTTTGCCATCACCGACCTCAGCGTGGCACATCCACCGGAGGGCCTGCGCAAGTTGCGCGTGCGCGTGCAGCTCCAGCTCGAAGAGAACGAGTGGAAAGTGACGCTTTCGGTGTTTGAAAAAGAGAAGGAAGACCAGGAAATGTAAACTGGAGATGTAAAATGTGAGATGTGAAATGTGAGATGTGTGATGTGGAATGCAAGTGGCCGCTCCCCCGGGAGCGGCCACTTGTTTATTATTTCATCGAAGAACTGGCCCGCCTTCGCAGTCGCTTTTTCGGGCACGCATTACCCCCCGCCATCGCTGCCGCTCTTTCGGGCAGGCATTACCACATCACCCCATTACCCCATTCGCTACTGCTGTATGCGTATCGTCTGCCCCGCCGGCATATTCGCCCGCATCGTTTCCATGATCTTGTCGCTTTCCACCTGGAATTCGGCGGGTGTTACGCGCTTGCCGCCCTTGGGTGCGCGGATGGTGCTGAGCGACACTTTCGCGCTGATGCCGGTGGCGCGGATCACCTGCCGGCCATTGTTGACATTCACCTCAAGCACGAGTCCGGGCAGTTGTCCCTGGAAGTCGGCGGGGCCAACGCTTACCGGGATGTCGGTGGTATACCACGCAACGATGGTGGCCGTGTCGGCAACGGGTATGCGCTTCATCTCGCCATTCTCCATCGACACTGCCATGCGCTGGCCGATGCGCTGCGCTGTAGCCTTCCGGGCGAGGTGACCCAGGATCATTTTCGTTTCTTCCGACAGTTTCCAGCCCAGGCGGGCGATGGAATCCACGATGATAAAGTCGTTGTCGAACAGCTCGCGCTTGTCGAGGCGCTGCCCCTTGGCGAAGTTGAAATAGCTTTCATCGTTGTTGCCTGCCTGCCGCATCACGAAGGTGCCGCCGCCGCTGTTGATGGTGGTGGCATCGGTGCCGTCTACCACCGGCACGATGCGCCACAGCGACTGGTCGTTGCCGAAAAGAAGCTCGAATACATCGGTGCGCTCCTTCGGCATCCGCGCTTCCACTTCGGGCGGAAGGTTGGCCGGGCGGCGGATCTGCATCACGCGCTCATACGTTACCGTGCCTTCGCGCTTTACAGGCACTTCGGTGCTTACCCCCTGCTTCTGCGCCTGCGCGAAGCCGGCAAGCAAGAGGCAAATGGGAAGGATCATCTTTTTCATGTCGTTAGTTTTTTGGTGGTACCCGGCTTCAGCCTGTTGTACGAAAGATTTCGTCAAATATAGAAAGCCGTGTGCACAGCAACGCGTTAAGAAGCGTTGGAACTACGTTAATTAAGGTTAAGTAAACGGTATGCGGCTCCATTCTGGACGCTACATTTGTCGCCGTGCAGCGCCCCTTTCAAAATACCCGTTGGATGCCCCTCCTGATGCTCCTGGCCATCGCCTGCATCGCCGCCTTTCAATACTACTGGCTGCAGGAGGCCTGGCATCGCGAAAGCCGCTCGCTGGGGCGCGGCAGCAACTTCATCTTCCGCGAAAGCGTGCGCCAGCTGCAGGCCTCCAAGATCAACATCGACCGCCTCCAACCCGACAGTGCCGGAAGCAAAGTATATATCCGCACCGTCGGTCCACGCCGGCTAACGATCGGCACCGACAGCAACCTGGTAGGTATGGTGCAGATGCTCAACGAGCGGATGGTGCGCGAGCGCTTCGCCGATTCCACCCGCGTGGTGAAGGCACTGGCGCTTCCCGAAGAGCGCATCGCCGACAGCAGCGAACTTGCCCGCCGGCGCCGCTTCCGCGAGCGAGACCGCTTGTTTCAACTCATGTTCGACGCGGAAGCCCCGGGCGATTCGATCCACGTGCGCGATGTGGACAGCCTCTTTGGTCGGAGGATGCGCCAGCAAAACCTGAACGTTCCCTTCACCGTTGCGCGCACCGCACCGCGGCCCAACGACACGCTGCCCAACCGCATCACCGTTGGCCTCCGCAACCCGGTTACCTATGAGCTGCAACTGGGCAACACCGTTCCGTACCTCCTGCAAAAAACCGCGGGTCCGATAATACTGTCCGCCTTCCTCGTGCTTTTTTGCGCGCTCTCCTTCTGGGTGCTTTACCGCAACCTGCAGCGCCAGCGCAAGCTTGCCGACATCAAAAACGAATTTATTTCCAACATAACGCACGAGCTCAAAACACCGATCGCTACCGTGAGCGTTGCCATCGAAGCCCTGCGCAGCTTTAATGCGTCGATGGATCCGGCGCGCTCGAAAGAATATCTAGACATATCGGCCAATGAACTGCAGCGCCTGTCGCTGCTCGTAGACAAGGTGCTGAAGCTTTCGATGTTTGAAAAGCGGTCCATCGACCTGAAGTACGAAGACCTCGACCTCCAGGATCTTGTAGAGGAAGTGACCACGTCGATGCGGCTGCAGTTCGAGCGCCGCCATGCTACCGTTACGGTGGAAGCAGTGGGCGATACCACGCTCCAGGGCGATCGCCTGAACCTGGTGAGCGTGCTCTTCAACCTCGTAGACAATGCGCTCAAATACAGCGAGGGTAACCCACGCATAACGATCGCGCTGCGCGAAGCCGGAAATCGGGTAGAGCTTACCGTTAGTGATGAAGGCATCGGTGTGCCTGACGAATACCGCAAGCGTATCTTTGAAAAGTTCTTCCGCGTGCCTACGGGCAACATCCATAATGCGAAAGGCTATGGCCTTGGACTCAGTTACGTATCGCACGTTGTAGACCGCCACCACGGCAGCATCCGCGTTGAGCCCAACGGGGGCAGCGGCAGCCGTTTCATTATCACCCTTCCCAAAACCGCAGCATGAAGCAACCCAGGATCCTGTACGTAGAAGACGAGATCTTTCTCGCCAAGATCGTAAGTGAAACGCTGCAGGGCCGCGGCTTTGAAGTAGTGCTCGAAGGCGATGGAGCGAAGGCGCTGCAGCGCTTCGAAGAGCATACGCCCGATGTGTGCCTGCTCGATATCATGCTTCCCAACAAGGACGGCTTCGAAATCGCCGACGCCATCCGCGATCGCAACACCGAAGTGCCGATCATCTTTCTGAGTGCAAAGAGCGAAGCCAACGATGTGGTGAACGGCTTCAAGCTTGGAGCCAACGATTACATCCGCAAGCCCTTTTCGATGGAGGAGCTCATCGTGCGCATCGAGAACGTGCTCCGCCACCCCGTTACTGCCGGCGAGCAGGACGAAATGAAGCTGGGCGAATACGTTTTCAACTCGAAGCGCCAGACGCTCGCGCACCCGCAGGACACGCGCAAGCTTTCGTACCGCGAGAGCGAGCTCCTGCGGCTGCTCTATCAAAACCGCAACGCAGTCGTGGAGCGCCGCGACATCCTCAACCTGCTCTGGGGCTCCGATTCGTTCTTCAATAGCCGCAACCTCGACGTCTACATTACCAAGCTCCGCAACTACCTCAAGCTCGATCCGGGCATTGAGATCATTACGATCAAAGGGATTGGATATCGGTTTGTGTTAGGATAGGGGCTCAGCTGGCACACGTTTTTCTGTCTTTCTTCCATGCCGCTTTCCCGACGCAAACGCTGGTTCCTCTGGGGCCTCTCCATCTTCGCATTTTTGATGGTGCTGCTGGCCGTAGCGGCCGAGCGTTACGTGGAGCCGGCATTGCGCAAGCGCATCGGCGTGCTCATCGTGCAGGGCTCCGACAGCCTGTACAACTGGCGCATGGGCAAGCTCGACGTAAGCCTGTTTGGCGGACACGTGGCCATTGAAGGGCTGCATATTGAAGTGGACAGCAATCAATACCGCGTGCTGCTCGCCGAAAAGCGCCTCCCGCCACTTACCATGAATGTCGACATGCCCTACGGACACCTCCGCGGCATCGACGTGTTCAACCTCCTCCTCGGCCGCAACGTGCGCATCGGCGAGCTGGTGACCGAAGGCGCGCACATCGAGGTGTGGCGCAACGGCCGCGAGCAACGGCAGAACTGGAACCGCCCGCCGCTTTGGAAAATGATCCGCCCCAACATCAACTCGATCGTATTGAAAAGACTCAAGCTCGAAGGCGTGCGCTTTGGCTACAGGCATGCCGACGACAGCGGCGATGTGCAGTTGAAGTTCGACACCTGCTCTGCCCTTGTGCGCGACATCCGTATCGACAGCGCCGCCTCGGTCGACCCCGAGCGCATCGGCTTTTGCCGCTATGTGAAACTGCACTTCTACGACCTCAAGTTCCGCTCCGCCGACTCGAGCATGAAGCTGAAAGCGCGCACCATCGATTATAGTTCGGAAGACAAGCTGCTCAGCATCCGCGATTTCAAAATGCAGCCGACGCTCAAAGACAAGGAGAGTTTTTACGAAGGTGCCGACAAGCAACGCGAGATGACCGTGATCGAATTCGCGCAGCTGGATCTTACCAAATTCCGGATGGAGGAATTCGTTCGCAACAATGCCGTGATGGCTGATAGCCTGCTGGTAGATACGCCGTCTATCCGTATTTATACGGATAAGACGCTGCCGCCGACGCTGGAAGGAAAGATGGGACGTTACCCGCAACAGCTGCTGATGCACGCACGCACCGACATCCACATCAAGGGCATCGCCCTCCGCGATGCCAACCTGACGTATACCGAACGGTCGGAGAAAAGCGGGCAGGAAGGAACGCTTGCGCTCAACCACCTCAACATCACCGTCAGCAACGTGACCAATATCAAGACGGAGATCATGCGCGACAGCACCTGCCGGCTCGAGGCCAACGGCAACATCCTGGGCACGTCGCCGCTCAGGGCAACGTTCCTGTTTTTTCTGAACGAGCCCGAGGGCCGCTTCCAATGCAACGGAACGATCGCGAATGTGCAGGCCTCTCAGCTCAACGGACTCGCCGAGCCGCTTGCCGGCATCCGCATGCAGTCGCTCGACCTGCAGGAGCTGCGCTTCCGGCTGGAAGGCAACGACTACACGGCGCGCGGTGAAGTAGGAATGCGCTATCGCAACCTATACCTCGTGCTGCAAAAGGAAGACGAGGAAACCGGCTTGCTGAAGACGAAGAAGCTGCTCACCAAGCTGGTGAACAAATACACGCTCCTGCACGAAAACCCCGCACCCGATGGGTATGAGGCCGTTGCGCGCAACGTGGAGCGCAGCCGCCTGATGACGCAGACGTTCTTTGGGCTGGTATGGAAGACGATCTTCAGCGGCATGCAAACGATCATGACCAACACCGCCGACTAACGCCTCCACGACCGGTTTTGCATTTGGCCGGCAACATTCGACTTTCGCACTATGCTTTATTCCGCCGACGGCATCTTCGATGGCAGCACAGAGCTGCGCGATGTAGCCATTGAAACAAACGATGGCTTCGTGACGCAGCTGCTCCCGTTGAGCGATGTGGCGCCCTCTGCACCGCTGCGCCATTTTTCCGGCTGCCGCATCGTGCCCGCTTTTGTGGATGCGCAGGTATATGGCGCGGGCGGCAGGCTGTTCTCCGCTTACCCCGACACACACTCGTTGCGGCTGCTTGCTGCACACGCCTGGAAAGGTGGCGCAGCATTGGTTCAGCCAACGGTGGCAACCAATAGCGGTGAGGTAGTGCATGGGTGCATTGATGCCGTGCGCACGTACTGGCGCGAAGGCGGCGAGGGCATCGCAGGTCTTCACCTGGAAGGCCCGTGGATCAACCCTGCACGCAAGGGCGCCCACGTGGAGGCTTTCATCCATCGCCCGGACGCGGACGAAGTGCGCGGGCTGTTGGCATATGGGCGCGGTGTGATACGAACGGTGACGCTCGCGCCCGAGCAGTGCGGCAGCGAGGTCATCGATCTGCTTATCGAAGCGGGTATCGTGATTTCTGCGGGCCACAGCGACATCGGCTACGCGGAAGCGCTGCACTCGTTTGACCGTATTTCTACGGTAACGCACCTGTACAACGCCATGAGCCCGTTGCACCATCGCGCACCGGGGCTCGTGGGCGCCTGCCTGCTGCACGATGCCGTGCATGCATCCATCATACCAGACGGACATCATGCGGATTTTGCGGCGGCAGCGCTTGCGCATCGCAACATGAATGGAAGGCTGTTCGCAATCACGGATGCGGTGACGGACACAACCATAGGTCCGTATCTCCACGAATGGAGCTGTGAAGGCTATTACACGAGCAACGGCACGCTGAGCGGGTCGGGGCTCACAATGGAAGCAGCCTTTCAGAACCTGGTGAAAAGGGTGGGAATAAAAGAAGCGGCAGCCCTGGAAATGTGCTCCTCGATTCCGGCGCGGGTATTCGGCTGGGATCGGTTTGGGCGCATCGGTCCGGGCGCGGCCGCTTGCCTGCTGGTATACGACCAGCACTGGAATCTCGTAGAACGGATCAGCGAGCCGGGTAGTAGATCACCTGCTGCTTGCGGCGGCGGGCATACTGAATAACCCAGCTGATGGTAAACGTAGGGATGATGTCGGTGCCGGGGAGCAACTCCTCGAGGAAGGCAAAGGCACCGCCAAAGATGCCCACCTTGCCGCCGAACATGCGGTAGTAGATGGAGGCCGAAATGGGCGCCCATATAAGGTCGGCCACTTCGCCGATGACTGGGATGCTAAAAGAAGCATAGCCCAGCAGGTCCATCACAATACAGGCAGCCAGTGAGGGCAGGGGCCGCTCGGCTTTAACTACCTGTGTTTTCCGGGGCTTGAAGAGCAAACGTTTCATTCGCAGGAGCCTGCAGTTTTTTCTGCAGAACGTATATAAGACGCAAACGAAACTCCAACTGTTGCGCAGCACGATTCTTTAGCAAAGGCTTCACCAAACAGCACTACAGCGCGCGCTGCAAGCCAGTTCGGGAATGCGTCAACGGAGGATTGTAATGCAGGGCTGTCCATACACTGCCAAACCGGCGGCGCGGCTGACGTTTTTTACACGGCACTTTGACAGCGGATTGCAAAAACTGACGGCCTTCTTTGTTCGCTGGAATGTGCATTTCCTTTGTATCTTTCTTTCCCCATCGCCGGTGGGCCCTGGCGAGAGGTATCATGGAGCAAACGTTGCTGCTGAACGACTTCTGAAATACCGCTGCGATGGCACATCTTTTTTACCGCTTTCAAACAAAAAGCCCTGATATGAAACAAGCCGCACCTACCAGCTTCCCCGCGCAGCGCACCGGCAAGCCTTCCCCCGGAGAAACTCTTTCCGCACCCTGGGCTTTTGCGCCCATCGAAGACGATGAAGATGACGACGTGGATGAAGATGACGATGACAGCGATGACCTCATCCTCGGAGATGAAGACGAGCTTGATGATGCCGACCTGGAGGAAGTTGGCGACGTAGAGATCGACGACGACGTTGATGCGGACGACGACGACCTCGTGCTGGATGCCGACGATGACGAAGAGGACGAAGAAGACGACCTCTGAGCCATCGCTCTGCCCGTTTTTTTCTGAACCCTATTGCGTAACCGGCCTCAAGGCCGGTTTTTGTTTACTACGCCCTACAGCACTTGCTTCAACAATAAGTCGCTATACGACTCCGACATGTAATCTTCATCGCGGATGCCGAAGAACGCTGCATACTCGCGGCACTGGGCTCTCAACTTTTCAATGCCGATGCTGCCGTTGAGGTCGATGGCCTCCACTTCCACGAAAGTGCCCAGGCTGGCCACGCGGTCGAAGTGCAGCTTGACGTTGTCCACGAAATAAATACGGCGCCGCTTGTCTACCACCACCTTCACGCCCAGCGCGGTGGTAAGTATCGCCTTGAGCTTTGGTGCGGGCTGATGCTCGTAAAGAAGCACATCGCTCTGCTTGGCGCCTGCGATGTTGTGACGCACATAGTGGATGAGTGAATTCTCGATATTGCCTTCGCGCAATTTCATCCTGCCATTGGGCACATGGAAGTATGTATCTGTTTGCGCATCTTCACCAATGAAGCGCGGCTGCTTCGCTTGCAGCGACTGCTCCAACTCGTTGAGGCGCTCGGTTTTCGCCTTAAATTCGAAATTCAGGTGCATAGATCGTAAGCCCCGGCGGTGCCAAGGCATTGTTTTTTTAATAGTAACGGAATAAAACAAAGATGATGAAAACGCAGTGGATCGCACTCGGCATCCTGGGCCTCACGCTAGGCTCTTGTGTGTCGTCGCGCAAATACAAAGACGCGCTTGCCCGCGAACAGTCGCTTACGGAGGCCAATGCGCGCCTCAACACCAACGTAAATGACTGCAACACGCAGGTGGCTGGGTTGAATACGCAGCTGACGGCAGCGAACGCAAAGATCACCGATATTCAGAATGAGAACAGCCGCCTCATTGGCCAGGTGGATGCCGCCGGACAGAACGCCGCGGAGCAGGGGCGTCGCGCCAACATGACGCAGCAGCAACTTGCCGAGGAGCGCACTCGCCTTCAGCGGATGCAGCAACTGCTCGACCAGCAGCGACAGGCCGTGGAAAGCCTCCGCCAGAAGATGAACAACGCGCTCGTCAACTTCAAGCCCGATGAGCTGACGGTGTCGGTGCACAATGGTAAGGTGTATGTAAGCCTCCAGGAAAGCCTGCTCTTTCCATCAGGATCGGCCGAGGTAAACCCCCGCGGTAAGGAAGCGCTGGGCAAGCTTGCGCAGGCGCTCAACGTCAACCCCGACATCTCGGTGCTCATTGAAGGCCACACGGATTCCATTCCCATCCGTGGCCGTTACGAAGACAACTGGGCCCTCAGCACCGCCCGCGCCACGTCCATCGTGCGCGTGCTCGCCGACACTTACAAAGTGGCCTCCACCCGCCTCACCGCCTCGGGGCGCAGCTACTACGAGCCCGTAGAAAGCAACAGCACACCCGAAGGCCGCGCCCGCAACCGCCGCACGGAGATCATCCTCGCCCCGCGGCTGGATGAGTTGCTGAAGTTGCTGGAAGCCCCGGCGGGGCAGTGAGGCGCTCGGAATACAAGGAGCGGCGCTCGGAACACACGGAACTCACGCAATCTATTCTACGTAAAAAAGAGGCTCGCATTCCGAGCCTCTTTTTGTGGGTACCTAAAGTGTTCCGTGTATTTCGTGAATTCCGTGCGCGGCTGTTACCCGTTGATGATCTTTGACGTTTCCAGGTACTTCTGTGTAGGATGGTAGATGAAGATGGCAGTGCCGTTCTTGATCATGTTGATGACTTTGGAAGCCTGCGCCTGCGGAACGGCGGGGCAACCCCAGCTGCGGCCCATGTAAGATGCGTCGGCGCGGCTGGAACCGATGTACTCGGCACCGTGCACCACTACTGCGCGTGCTTCGGCATTGCTGTTCCAGCCATCTTCGAGGCCGCTGAGGCGCAGCGACAGGCCGTGCTTGCCCTGGTAGGTGCCCTTGGTTACATAAAAACCGAGGCTGCTCTGGAGCGATTCGTTGCGGTTGGAAAAATGCTCGGCATAGTCGAGGCCCGAATTGCGGCCGTGCGCCACATAGGTATTGAAGAGCACTTCACCCGACGTCATGTCGAGAATGTACATGCGCTTCTTCGAGGAAGGCTGCGAAAAGTCGATGACGGTCAGCACCTGCTCCTGGAGCATGCCATTGCTGGCCAGTTGCTGAAAGCCTTTGAAAGCGTACTGAAAAGCTTCTTCCGAAAGTCCGAGCGACTGCAGGCCAAATTGCTGGTAGAGGCGTGCACCTGCAGAGACGGCAGAAACTGCGTTGGAAGTGCTCGAATCGTCAGAAACGGGAGCGGCAGCTGCAGCCACCGAGGCCACGTTGCGGTTACCGGCTTTGATGACAGGAAGAAGGCCAAGGGACACGGCAAGGCTCAGGACGATCGGTAAAATGGTTTTTTTCATGGGTTTCCAGGACGGCGTTTTTCGTGGTTAGGAACGTTGGGAGCACAAAAATAGTATATACGGAGGGCATGCCGAAATGAATCAGCCGGTTTGGCTGGGACTTAACATCCGCGTTAAAGTGCTGAAAAACAATACGTGGAAGGAAATTATTGGCATGCTCCGCCGTAAGAAAATTTATTGCCTGAGCTGCCGCATTTCGCGGCGTTTGAGCATGAATTCGTTGCCGTAAATCCGCAACAATACGATGAACATACTGATGAGCAGGGGGCCAAATATGAGGCCAATAAAACCGAACAGCGACACGCCGACGATCACCCCGAAGATGGTGATGAGCGGGTGAATATCACCTAATTTCTTGTTCAAAAAAAGGCGTACTACGTTGTCTACCAGGCCAATAAAGCCCAGCCCCCAGATGGCCATCGCGATGCCCTTGCCGGTTTCGCCCTTGGCAAAAAGCATGATGGTGAGCGGGATATACACTATGCCCGATCCCACCACGGGCAGCATGGCCGTGATGCAGGTGGCGGCAAACCAGAGAAACGGCTCGTCGATGCCGATGACGAGGTAGCCGATGAGGCCCACAAGGCCCTGAATGAAAGCGATGAGCGGAATGCCGATGGTGTTGGCCACAACCATGTTGCGCACTTCGCGGCCGATAAGCTCTACGTTGCCATCTTTTAATGGTATGTATTCGTACAGCGACTCTTCCATTTTACGCCCATTGATGAGCATATAGTAGACGATGAAATAGAGCGACGAGATGAGCGCAAGTGTGTCGGCCGTGATGCCCAGCAATTTGGGCAACAACCGCGTCAGCCAGGGCCCCAGTTGGTTGATTGCATTGGAGTTGACGAGATCGTAGCCGATTTTTTTACCGATGCGCGCAGCAGCGAGTTTTAGCGAAGCCAGTAGCTCTGTGCTGTGGGTAACTGCGTACGAGATCTTGGCGTACAGGATGTTGCCCAATATCCCGATAGGAACGAGGATCACGAAAAAGGACAGCAGCATCAGCACCCAGGCCGCCTGGGCAGGCTTCCAGCCGCGCTTCTCCACGAGGAAAAACATCCGTCCGCGCATCAGCACATAAAAGGTGATGGCGCCCAGTAAGGCCGGGAAAAAGAACCAGAGCTCGCGCGTGAGCACGATGCCCAGAAACAGGATGAGCAGGATAAAAGCGATCTGCCGGATCAGGTTCGTATCCAGCGGCGCGTTGGACGGTGTGGTGGTCATGGTTCCTTAAAGATAAAAAAGGAATGCCGGGCTTCCACCTACACCTTTACCGTCTTCCATTTCCCGGCGCCGTTGAACGAGTTGACGAGCACCATCCCCATACCGTAAAACACATAACCAGCGCTGATGATGCGGAGCGCTTCCACGCCGATCTCCGCTACGGCGGCATCTTTGGTGAAGAAAGCGATCAGCGGCCGCGTTGCCAGCAGGAAGAGCAGCGATACCACGGCCATGAAGATCATGTTGTATTTGACCGTCTTCCACACCGCTGCTTCGGCACGTTGCGGGTCGCCTGCGCCCAGGTTTTGTCCCACCAGCGTAGCCGCCGCATTGGAAATGCCCCACGCCGGCAGGATGAAGAACACCACGAGGCGCAGCGCCACCTGGTATCCGGCCGACGCACTGTGCCCGCCGGTTTCGGCCACCAGCCTGGCCAGGAAAACCCAGCTGCAGGAAGCAATGACAAACTGGAGCGTTGCGGGCCAGGCCACCGAAAGCACGGTGCGGATGAGGCTCCACTGCGCGCGCACTCTGGCGGCCGTCAGTTTTACCACGCCTTTGCCGTTGAACAGGTGCCAGAACTGGTACACAACGCCCACGCCTCGGCCAATGGAAGTGGCAAGTGCCGCCCCTGCCAGGCCCAACTCGGGCACGGGCCCGATGCCGCGAATGAGCACCGGGCAAAGAATGATGTTGCAGATGTTGGCGAGCGTCAGGCTTTTCATAGCAAGCGAAGCATCGCCTGCGCCGCGAAAAATTCCGTTGATGAGAAAGAGCAAGGCGATGAACGTGCTGCTGCCCATCATGATGCGGATGTAGGGCGTGCCGATGCGGATCGTTTCGGGTTCTGCGCCCATCAGTCCGAGGATGTTGGGTGCCAGCAGCAATCCGGCTACACCTACGATGAGCATCACTCCAACGCCTACGAAGATGACCTGCATGGCCGTTTCGGCCGCTTCGGCGGGTTTTTTTTCACCCACGCGCCGCGCCACCAGGGCGGTTGCTGCCATCGAGCCGCCGATGGCCAGTGAGTAAATGATGGTAAGCACCGATTCGGTCAGGCCGATGGTGGAGATGGCATGCGGCCCGAGCTTGCCCACGAAGAAGAGATCCACCAGTGCAAACACGCTTTCCATACCCATTTCGATGATCATGGGGATGGCCAGCAGCACAACCGCGCGGCGCAGGCTGCCCTTGGTGAAATCCTGTTGCTCGCCTTCGAGCAGTGCTTTGCGGATGATGGTGAACGGTGAAGTGCGTTGTGTATGCGGAGACGGAGAAGCCTTCATTGCAGGGAAGTTTTACATTTTGCCACGCGCACGGCCACTAACCCTGCAGCAATTGAAGATATTGATTGATGAACTGATCTTTTTCCCGGCGTTTGTATTGCATGATGAAACGCGGATGCGGAAGCGCCTGCAATCGCTCGAACCAGCCGAAGCGCGCATTGAGCCGATGCAGGTATTTGAAGTTCTTTTCACCGCCGATCACGGCGCACACACTACGGTCTACCGGGAGGCGCAGCTGCGCTTCAATGCTTTCGATGATAAAGGGCTCCGCCGCAGCAAGCAGTTGCTTGTCGTCGTAGTAGTTGATGTTCTTTCCATGTTGCACAAAGCCAAGCGGACAAACAGAGCCGATGAAATGCGCACCGTAGAATGCGTCTGCGCCCCCATACGCAGCGATCATTTCGTAAATGAACTCGGCCGAGATCTCGGTTTGCATCTTGAACGTATGCGGTATCTGCAGCACGTCGCTCAGTTGCCGCGGCGCAGTGAAGTTGACACCTGTAACGCCCGCGCCGAAGCGCCCGGGATTGATGCCAAGCAGCAGGCGGCGCGGGATTCGATCATCATAGTATTTATACAGGAAGGCTTTCACCACGCGACGAACCTCGGGCTCTTGTTGCGGGAACAGCCACTCCACCCCGCTCGGCAGCGGTTGGGGCGGATCGAAGTGCGTATAAAAATGATAGAGCGACTGCGCCCAGGTTTTCATCGCTCCAAATTAGCGCCCGCAGGCTTCAAAAAGAACCGCACGACGCGGAACATGAGTTCGGCGGAGCCCAGCGCAAGCAGCGCAAAGAGCAACGGCCTGAGCGAGCCGCCTTCATCCATAAACGCCGCCGTTAGCGCCACGCCATACACTGCAAAGGGCAGGAGCGCCATCAACACCAGCCCGGGCACGCCCAACGGGATGCGAAAGGGCCGGTGCAGTTGCGGCGCCTTTATGCGGAAGTAGATGAGCGATACGTATTCGAGCAGCAGGGCCGCCCCGTACAGCGTGATGTCGATCACGATCAGTTCGCCAAAATCCCAAAAGATCATTCCGCTCACCACCAGTGAGCAGCACAGCACCGACAGCCAGGGCGAACCCCAGCGCGGGTGCAGCGCGTGGAGCTTTGCCGGCAACAGTCCATCGGCGGCCATGGCTTTTGGAATGCGCGACACGGAAAGCAGCACGGCCGAATAGAGCCCAAGCGTGCTTGCCAACCCGCCCGCCGCGATCAGGTTGCCCAGCCAGGGCCCGCCCACCAAAGCACCCAGCGCAGGAAAACCCCTTTGTTCCAGCTCGCCCGCCGCGATGCCCGAGTTGAGCGCAATGACGGTGGCGATGGTATAGATGGCAACTACGGCAACAAAGGCAAGCGCAATGGAAAGGAGGTACGCCTTCACGGGCTTACGCACTTCGTCGACATACGTGGTCACGTTGTCCCAGCCAATAAAATTCCACATGATGGTGTATAGCCCCAGCCCGACGGCCGTGAATGATGTGCCCTTGAACGATGGCGCAGGCACCGAAAGTTTGCCGCCGCTGTGGTATAATGCGTATGCAAACAATACGAAGAATGTGGCGAGCACAGCGCCGCTGAGCAGGATGGAAACGCGTCCTACCGGTACGATGCCGCGGATGTTGATGCCTGCCGAAAGCCAGATGATGGCGAGGCAGATAGGAATTTTATACGCCTCGATGCCGGGAAAGAACCAGCCGAGGTAAAAAACGAAAAGCACGGGGTAAATGGCGAGGTCGGCGAAAGTATAAAGCCAGCTCCACCAGCCTTCATAAAAGCCGTAGCGCAGTCCCAGTGCGCGTTTTACCCACTGGTAGTAGCCGCCGTTTTCGGGGAAGAGGCTGTTCAGTTCAAGCACGGTGAGGATGGTGGGCACGTCCCAGAGAATGGGTGTAAGCAGCAGCAACGGAAGGGCCGCATTGCCTGCTTGTCCCAGCAAAGGTTCCAGCCCATACGGCCCGCCCGACACGGTGAGAAAGATGACAGCGGCGAGCTGCAGGGACTTCAGCTTTTGTGGCGCTGCTACGGGGTGCGACATGGTTCAAATGTATTCCGCTATCGGCAATCGAACCGAGGAACACCGGAGCGGATGTGCTCACTTCTTACGTTCGCGCGTCCACTTCCAGGATGCTTCGTCGGCACGCCTTTCCACTTCCCGCTCCACATCGTCTGGCAACTGCGGGAAGAAATCCAAACCGGTAACACGCTCCACCGAATCGACGGGCACAGCGAACGACCGCAGCGTGGCGGCCGACGGAGCGTTGTTGAGCAGGAACCCCATCGCCGAAGCGCCGCCGCCACCGTAGCGGAGCACCACTTTGTAAAACTGGTTGGGCACCGCCACGTAGTGCGGTCCAACAGTGCGGAGGTTGGGCTCCAGCACCGGCCCGGTCACCACGTATACCGTGTCGTAGGTGCGGGCCCAGAAGCGCACCAGCTCTTCGAGGCGGCGCCATACACCGCGGTTGAACGCGGGCAGCTGCGGGCTGATGTTGCTGTAATAAAACGAACCGCTCATGGCCTTCGTGCTGAACGAAAGATCTTCCGCCGGCGCCAGGTGGCCGCGGTCGTAACCCGACTGCTCATAGTCGCTGTTGTCGGCGGTGCCGCCAGGCACGGCGGGGTCGGGGCGAAAGTCGTTGCTGCGCGGCGTGTTGGCTGCCCGCACTTCGCTGCCCGTCAGTTGGTATGCGGCCCAGGCCGCCTGCCCGGCATCGGTGCGGTACCCGAGTGCGTAGCCTTCGTGCAGGATCGGCGTATCGCCGTTGCGCGGTGCCGGTATCTCAAGACCCGCCACAGGTGGGGTGAACGTAAGCTCTTTTGTGGTCGCGCCGCGCCGGCAGGTAAAAAGCAGCAGCATCAGTCCCACAACGAGTAGGATCAACACGATCAGCAGGCCATTGAGGAAGCGCGTGGAGGCGGGTCGGACCATCAGGAAGCTTGTGGGCGCAAATGTAAGATTCTGCGATCCGGGGCAGTTGGCGTATCGATTTTGTTCCGTAAATTGGATGAGCCGCCGTGACCTTCCGATTGCTTTTCCTGCCGGCTGCGCTTCAAAGGGTTGTTTTTATCACCTCTCTATAAAACGCACACTATGAACCGTATGAAGTACCTTCTGGGAACCCTCCTGTTGGGCGCCCTTCTTTTCTCGTGCCAGCAACCCCAAACTCCGAAAACGCTCGCCACCGAATTTGTGCAGCACCTTTATGCGCTCAACTTCGATGCAGCTTCTAAACTAATGACCAGCGAAGGGCAGGCGCTTTTGCAGCAAACACGGCAGCAGCTGGAGCAACGCGGAAGCATCGAGGAAAGCCGTGCCCGCCGCAACGGCCAGTCGGCAGATGATGTGTTCGACACGCAAACCTTCACCGAAACCGGCAGCGGCGACGATGTGGTGGTGCAAAACAACCAGTTGCGCATCAACTTGCACAAGGATGGCGGCGATTGGAAAGTGGCAGCCACTTCCGAGCTCGTGGATGCACTCGTGAACCACCCGCTGTATGCCGACGCTGCGCAAACCGCCTGGAACAACCTGCAGGGCGAATGCGACAAGCGCACCAAACTGGTGGGGGACTATGCCACGATGCGGAGCTCGCGCGGCGAAAACACGCCCGAACTCAAAGCATTGGAAGCAGCGCTGCGCGACTGCAACAGCGCCAAAACGGGCACCGCAGCCGAGCGCGCCGATTATATGATTCGGCAGGAAAAACTGCAGTCGGCTCTTGAAAAAGCGCTCTCGCCGGCTATGAACGCCAGTGCCGACTTCACGCTCAACTACATCGTGCAGCTGAGCGACTACGAGCAGCGCATTCGCACCCTGAAACAACAATACGGATTGGCCGCAGCAAAAGCGCACGTGAAAGACCTTCCTGCCTTACCTTAGCTTCTCAAAAGATTAACGACATTGCCCCGCTTTGCAAGAGGCGGGGCATAATTTTTTCTGCTACCAGGCAAGCTCCCACCGGAGTACCCAGAATTACCATGAGCCATAACATCTATTTTTCCCGAATCATAAAAGCCGGCGACCGCCAGCGCGAATTCAACTTTCGCCGCCTGCCCGTTGGCGACGACCTGCGCTACGAGGTAGACGTTCCCGACGACCGCGGGCAACGGATCTCTTTCACCATGCTCCGCAGCCCCGAAGGGCAGTGGCGCGCCGATGCCCCGCAACTTCCTTCCTGGGTGGCCGATGCGGCAGAACGCCTCGAAGGCGCCATCCGCGAGCATATGGAAACGCAGTAAGCGCACCAGCCTCACCTATCTTCCCGTAATTCTACTGACGGCCTCTTTGTAGGTGGGCCCAACCGGCAAAGTTTTGTCGGCAATGGCCACGCAATTCTTTTCCACGAAGCGCACTTTAGCGCATGGCGTCCCGGGTAAAGCAACTCGAGCCTTCGCCGGAGGTTGGACAGCCCGATGCCTCCACCCGCATCTTTCTGCTGCCGGCCGATGGCATTACACAGCGAGAATGCAAAGGCATGCGCACCCGCATCGAAACCGATGGTAAGCGGCTTGCCGTTCAGGTCGCCGTGCTTGAACGCATTCTCTACGAAGGCAATGAGCAGGTAAGGCGGCAGTTCCCAAGCATCGGCGTTGCCCGTCTTCCGTATTTCTACGGCCAGCGGGTAGTCGTAGCGCAGCTGCTGCAGCGCAATGAAATGTTCTACATAATCCCACTCGGTGGCCGCGGGGAGGAAGGTCTTTTTTTCATAGAGCATATACCGCATCAACTCCGCGAGTTTGAGGATAGCCTCTGGCGCTTTCGGCGATCCCTTGTAGCTAAGAGCGTAAATGTTGTTGAGCGAATTGAACAGGAAGTGCGGGTTCACCTGCGCGCGCAGAAAGGCAAGCTCCGCCTCGCGGTTACGTCCCAGCAATTCGGCCTGACGCAGGCGCGCGGTCAACGCTTCGTCAGCAAAAAACAGCAGCGCTCCCATGACGATATACAGGCAGGCATAATACACGTTGCGTCACGTCAGCGCGAGCTGGAAGAGCTGGCCGCCGTGATCGCGCGCTTCAGACCCACGCGTGTGTACGTTGAAAGCAGCAGGCCTGCCTACCATGATTCTCTTTTTGCAGAATACAGTGCGGGCCGTTTCAAGCCGGGTCGCAACGAGATCTACCAGGTAGCCTACCGTGTGGCCGGCAATGCGGCGCTCTCCCGTATTTATACGGTTGATGCTTCCAACATTGCAACCGACCTGAGCCCGCGCTTCCCGATGATCGACTCGCTGTGGACGGCGCGCGTGCAGGTAGATACGCTGCGCGATCAGCATTGGGATAGCCGCTACCGGCGCTTATACAGCATGGGCGATTCGCTGCAGGCGCGCCTCACGATGCTCGAAAACTTCCTGATGATGGCCGAGCCGAAAGTGCTGGCGCGGATGCATGGGCACTACCTGAGCTCCGGCTTCAACTCGATGGGCGATGCCGGCCCCGATGCGCTGTCCATCTGGTGGTTCAACCGCAACCTGCGCATCTACAACAACATCCTGCAAACACAGCCCGGCCCCGAAGACCGCATCCTGGTGCTGTTTGGCAACGGACACATGTCGATCCTGAAGAATTGCTTCCAGTCGTCGCCGGAGTTTGAAGTGGTGGAGCTGAAGTCGCTGCTGCGTTAAGGTTTATACACGATGCGAATCACCGCGTTGCGCTGCAGGTCGGTGCTGGCGGTGAGGCGGTAGCGCTCGTCGCCGGCTTCTACTACTATCGATGCGGTATTGGGCGGGATGCTGCCCACGTTGTTTGCAATGAGCGTTATATCGTGCACTGCGTCGCCTTCGTCGAGCTTCACCGTGAACGAGAACGACTGCACCGCTACGAGCTTGTGATCGAAAAGCACTTCGTTGTTGTGCAGGATGCTCACCGTGTCGCCGTCGGGCATGCCGTTGTCGAACACGCGGATGGTGATCACCTTTTCAGTTGTGCTGATCTCCTGCACGATATTATTGCTTCGTCCTCTTTTGAGCGCGAGCAGCGGGTTGTTGGCAACCGGGTGGGGCATGGGTGCCGGAGGCGTTGCTTTGGGAAGTGGCTGGCGCACCGTCACCAGCGAATCTTTGCGCGCGGGTGTGGCTGGTTTCGGCTGTGTTTTTACCACGGCCGGTGGACGGCGTGCGGGAGTTGTTGGTTTGGGTGTAGCACGTCGCGGCGGAACATTTGTGCGTACAGCCGCCGGGGGCGTGGGTTTAGGAGCTTTTGTAACTGCCGGTGGCGGGGGAGGCGGCAGAAAGCGCCGCATATATTCCGTGGTGTCCACGCGGCGGCTCACGCGCCGTAGTTCTACGGGACCATCGTCGAAATCGAGAAAGCTGAAAAGCGGTTTTGTGGCACCCTTGGTGCGTTCGCTTCCGCTGAGGCGGTCGCCGCTGCGGCCGGGAATGAATTCGAGGTCGTAGCTGCATTCCACGTGACCGCCCTTGTGCGCGATCATACCTTCACCCTGCCCGCGCAGCCTGCTTGCGCCCGCGCGGAAAACCGCCCTGAAGTTGGCGCGGCACCAGCCGCCGGCGGGATCGGTATCGTAGGTGTACCCTACGTACTCTTCGCCCACTTTCACGATCACGAGCTTCATGTAATTGCCTTCCTCGGTGCCTTCCCAGGTACCGGAGAGGTCCTGCGCTCCGGCAGGCGCCCTAACCGAACAAAGCAGGATCAGCAACACGAACAAGCGGAGCATGGGGTGTGTTTTATTAAAAGTACGCAGGGGTGGGAGGCGATGTCGCACAATTTGATCAACGCCGCCAAATCTGTGCTAAGTGCGCAAAAAAAGGCAGCCTGAAAAAGGCTGCCTGTATATTCTTTCGTCGTGTCTTTGTGTCGTCGTGTCTTTGTGTTCAAACACCGCAGGTGCGTTATTGCGCTGACTGCGGTGCCTGGCTTCTTTGCCCGCCACCACCACGCTGTGCACGGCCTTCGCCGCTGCGCGGACGATGACCACTGCCGCTTGCGCCACGGTTGCCACCGCCGCCATTGCGCGACTGGCCACCACCACCCCGGTTGCGGTTGCCGCCGCCGCCACGGTTACCCTGCGGCTTCGGTGCAGCAAACTCGTTGACCGGCGTGCGGTCCATATACGGGTGCTCAATTACGGGGATCTGCTGGTTGATCAGTTTCTGGATGTCCTTCAGGTACGCGCGCTCTTCGCCGTTTACAAAGCTCAGGGCGATGCCGCTGGCGCCTGCACGGCCCGTGCGGCCAATGCGGTGCACGTAGCTTTCAGGGATGTTGGGAAGGTCGAAGTTGATCACGTGCGTGAGCGCATCCACGTCGATGCCGCGGGCGGCGATGTCGGTGGCCACGAGCACTTTCAGCTTGCCTTCTTTGAAGGATGCAAGCGCGTTCTGGCGTGCACCCTGGCTCTTGTCGCCGTGAATGGCGTCGGCACGGATGCCCACCTTCTTCAGGTTCTTCGCCAGCTTATCGGCACCGTGCTTGGTGCGTGCAAACACCAGCGTACGCTGGATCTTATGCTCCTGCAGCAGGTGCACCAGCAGGTCGATCTTGTCTTTGCCGTTTACATAATAGATGGACTGATCCACCGTCTCGGCCGTAGACGAAACAGGCGTCACTTCCACGCGCTCGGGCTTGTAAAGGATCGACTCGGCAAGCGAGCTTACTTCTTTCGGCATCGTAGCAGAGAAGAAGAGCGTCTGGCGATCGGTAGGCAGCACCTTGATCACTTTCTTCACGTCGTGGATAAAGCCCATGTCGAGCATGCGGTCGGCTTCATCAAGTACGAAGATCTCGAGGTAGTCGAGGTGCACATAACCCTGGCTCATGAGGTCGAGCAGGCGGCCTGGCGTGGCAATGAGGATGTCGGTGCCAATGCGGAGGCTTTGCACCTGCGGCACCTGCGATACGCCACCAAAGATCACCTCATGCTTGAGGCCCGTGTGTCGTCCGTAGTTGGCAAACGAGTCGCCGATCTGCGAAGCGAGCTCACGCGTGGGCGTAAGGATCAGGGTGCGGATGTGCTTGTAGCCCTTCGTGTTCTTGTCGTCTTCGTGAAGAATGTCGAGGATCGGAAGTGCGAACGCGGCCGTTTTACCGGTGCCGGTTTGTGCGAGTCCGATGAGGTCGTAACCTTTGAGAACGATGGGAATGGATTGTTCCTGGATGGGAGTAGGCGTTGTGTAGCCTTCGGTCTTCAGTGCGCGCAGAATTGGCTCGGAAAGGCCCAGTTGTTCAAATGTCATGTTCAATAAAAAGCGAAATGCTTGTGTTGCCTGTTGGCACACTCTGGTCCGGGACATCGGACGGCGCTTGTGTTTTGTGCCGTTTTGCGATGTTCAAAAAAACCTGGACGCAGGCTGTGGGGGCCGTAAGGCGGGTTTAAATAAGGCCAGATCGAAGCGGTAACACCACAGGGGTTACTGCATTACCTTACTTGCTAGGAGATCAAAGCGGTGCCGCCGTGGCGAAGAGGCGGGCCGGCCCGCCGAGGCTGACAAGAAGGGCCAGCAAAGGAGGCAAGGATCATAAGAGCGAGTGGGCGATCCGGAAATACAAGTTAAAGGTAGGTGATTCCGTGTGAATAACTTGGTAAAGCAGTGAATTGAGCAGGTGCCATTCGGCTGCAGACGCGGCCTGGCGCGAACTGCCGGGCTTTGCCGGAAAACTTTTTTGTGCGCGGCAACCGTTATATTATTTAAATTTGAAATGCTAACGGCCCAAAGCCTATGGTTTCACCCTTACACCCGAAGAACCCATGATGCACCCTAACCTGGTACACCCCCACCTCCTGTTGGTGGATGATGACACCGATGCCTGCCTTCTTTTCGAACGCGCACTGCACAAGGTCGACCCGCTGCTTCCGTTCACCGCACTCCATAGCGGCGAAGAGCTGCTTGCCGAATGGCCCCTGCTCAAACCCGGCATCCTGTTTCTCGATCTGACGCTTCCCGGAAAAAGCGGGTTTGAATGCCTCTCCGCACTGCGCGCCGACAGCCGCAACGATCGCATCCCCGTGATCGTGTACAGCAACTCGGCCCGCATGAGCGACATCTGCAAATCGTATGAGCGCGGCGCCAACCTTTTCATCGTAAAACCCTTCAGCCAGCAACATCTCGTGAATGCCTTCGGGCACGTGTTGCAAATGGATTGGACGCAGGACTGCCGCGACCGCTACTTCATCAACAACCAGTTTGTGCCCTTCACGGCGGGAAGCTGCGTTGCTTAGAGACAAGAGAAAGAACGCAGATTCCGCAAGCGGAATACGCAGATTATTAAGATTTGTTATGATGGGCTGGCGCACGAAAAATCTGCGTTCATCATAAAAATCTTAATCAATCTGGAGCCTGCCCCGCCACAGCGGGTTCTTTCTCTCCGCCAAACATGTGCAGATTCTATAATATCTTGCACGCATGCTCGCCCTTTCCATTGCCTCCTGCGTCCTCAGCCTGCTGGCCGTAGTTCTACTGTTCGTATTCCGCAGCAAGCCCGCCACCGCGCCCGACTTCAACCAGCACTTCGACCGGCTGACGCAATTCCTACGCGCCGACTTCAAAGCATCGCGCGAAGAAGCCGCGCTGCTCGCCGGCCAGAATCGCCAGGAGCTGCTGGGGGCCCTGCAGCAATTCCGCACCGAGCTTTCGGGCACGCTCAACCACCTCACCGAACAGCAGCGCACCGCCCTCGAACGATCGCTTCGCAACTTCTCCGAACGCTTTGGCGAGAACGTGGAGAGCATGAAGGAACTGCAACGGATCAAGCTCGACGAGCTGCAGCAAAAACAGCAGCAGCTGATCGAAAGCACGGAGAAAAAGCTGGAGCAGATGCGCGAAACGGTGGAAGAGAAATTGCAAAAAACACTCAATGAGCGCATCGGTCATTCGTTTGAACTGGTAAGCAGGCAACTCGAAAGCGTTCAGAAAGGATTGGGTGAAATGCAGACACTGGCGCAGGACGTTGGCGGACTGAAGAAAGTACTGAGCAACGTGAAGATGCGCGGCGGCTTCGGCGAAGTGCAGCTTCATATGCTGCTCGAAAATATCCTCGCTCCGGAACAATACGAAGCCAACGTGGCTACGAAGAAAGGTTCTGCCGAGCGCGTTGAATTCGCCGTGAAGTTTCCCAACCGCGAGGCCGACCGCGACTACGTGTGGCTTCCCATTGACGCGAAGTTTCCGAAGGATGCCTATGAACACCTGCAGGTGGCCTACGATGCGGGCGAACCTGCAGCCGTCGAGGCGGCGCAGAAAAACCTTGAAACGGTGATCAGGCGGATGGCAAAAGACATCTGCGAGAAATACATCGACGCACCCAACACCACCAACTTCGGCATCCTCTTTCTTCCCTTCGAAGGACTCTTTGCCGAGGTGGTGCGCAAGGCATCGCTGCTCGAGGAGTTGCAGCGCGATTGCCACGTGGTGGTTACCGGCCCCACAACGCTGGCGGTGATCCTCAACTCTTTGCAAATGGGCTTTCGCACCCTTGCGATTCAACAACGCAGCTCGGAAGTATGGCAGGTGCTTGGGGCCGTCAAGAAAGAATTCAACCAGTTTGGCGCACTGCTCGATAAGGCGCAAACGCACATCCAGACCGGCCTCAACCAGCTCGACGACGTTGTGGGCAAGCGCACGCGCGCCATCCAACGCAAGCTGAAAGGAGTGGAGTTGCTGCAGGATGAAGCGCAGCCCGCGATCGAAGCAGAGGATGAAGAATAAGCGTATTTTCCATCCATGAGCGGCGTCGCGCACAGCAATCCCGAAATCGCAATCAAAAGGCATCTTGCTCTGGCTTACGGCGCTTTCCTGCACGCAGGCTGGGCGCCGCAATGGGCGGGTCCGAATCGCCTGGTGGGCACGTCGCGCTTCCTGGGAAAGAACCCGGTGGACCTGATCATTTTCGATACGGACGGCGCGACGTATTCCATCGAAGTTTGCCTGCCCGATGGCAAGCCGGGCAACGAAGGGATGACCCGCGGCCGCACCGAAGAATTCAAACCAGCGATGACCTTCGTGACGGGTTCGGCAACGGAGCCCGACCTCGAAAAATGGGCGGCCGCCGTGGCGCGCCTTGCTGCCTCCACCGATCTCATTTTGAGCGAGCACAAAGCCGAAGAAGAAAACCTCGATGCTGCAATGCCTTATGCGGGCGAAGGTCTATTTGCCACCTGCACGTTGATCAGTATAAATACGGTCGTCTTCATCGTGATGGCCATTGCCGGCGTAGGAGTTTTTGATGCCGACGTGGAAAAGCTGGTGGATTGGGGCGCCAACTGGCGACCTTACACCGAAGACGGGCAGTGGTGGCGCCTCATTACCTGTTACTTTCTCCACGCAGGCGTGTTCCACCTGCTTCTTAACATGATCACGCTGCTGCAGGTAGGCGTGTATCTCGAGCCGATCATTGGCCGCTGGCGCCTGCTGATGCTCTACTTCGTGAGTGGCCTTGGGGCAAGCATTGCGAGCCTTTATTTTCACAGCGAGCCCGTGGTAATCGTGGGTGCTTCCGGTGCCGTCTTCGGTTTTTTCGGATGCTTCATCGTGCTGCTGCTGTCGAAAGTGCTTCCACCCACCTGGCGCAAATCGCTCCTCCTCACCATGGGCGTGCTGGTTGTGCTCAACCTGCTCAACGGGTTGAAAGAAGGCATCGACAACGCAGCGCACATCGGCGGGCTACTTACCGGCGCGGCTGCGGGACTATTGATACGTCGCCGCTACGAGTCCAACCCGTAGATGTCTTCGCAAAAATGCACGAGCCCCGCGTCATCCACCCAGGCGGTGAGGTAGGTGAGCGATACGGGCACTTTGCCCGGAAGATCCACTCGTTGTTCTTTACCCGAGTTCATGGTAGCCTTGATCTTTGCAGGCGTCCACGATGGATTGTCGCGCAGCAGGTATTCCGCAAGCTTTGCAGGTTCCGCCAGCCGGATGCAACCGTGGCTGAACGCGCGCTTGCGCAGGCTGAACAGCGACTTCGCGGGTGTATCGTGAAAGTAAATGTTGTGGTCGTTAGGGAAAACGAATTTGACGCGACCAAGTGAGTTGCCAGCGCCCGGCAGCTGTCGGATCTTGGGCAGTCCACCTTCTTCGCCTTCCATCACATAGTTGTTGCGCCACAGGTAGTCGTGCGACCCACGCATTTTCGGGAGGATCTCTTTTTTGACAATGCTCGGCGGCACATTCCATGAAGGACTAAAAACGAGGTAGGTCATTTCATCGGTGAAAAGCACCGTTTTGTTCGACTCCGAGCCCACCACCACGTTCATATCGAACACGAGTTTATCGCCTTCATACACGTGCAGTTTAAATTCCGGAATGTTGGCCACGAGTTGCGTTCCGCCCGATGGAGGGGGGAGCTTTTCCACGCGGGCAAGATTTACTTCGAGCTGGGTGATGCGCTTGCTCAGTGGCACGTTCAGTTCTTTAAGCAGCGCGGCATCTACCACACCATTCGGATCGAATCCAAAACGCTGCTGCACGCGCTTGACGGCTTCGGTGAGCTCGCGCGTAAACAGTGCGGAGTTATCTTCTGAACCGAAGTCGCCGGATGCGCGAAGCCGCGCTTTGATCTGCACCACGGCGGGGTCGTTCACGTCTTGCTGGTAAAACTTGCGCGTGCCCTTGATGGCCGACCAACCGCCGTTGGCAGCGATGGCGCGATAACGTTCGAGCGCGGTTTGCAGGCGCGGGAGTTGCGGATGCGGCGCGCCTGCGAAGGCCATCGGTGCGAGAAAAAGCAGGAGGATGAGCAGGAGCCAGCCGATGTGGCGGCGGGGTACCACGCGCTTGAAGCGCCTGCGGCGAGGGGTCGTTGTTTTCATACTACACAGGTTTCAATCGTCCACCAACGAAGGGGGTCAATGCCCCTGTGGCAAGAGTTGGGCCGGAAAAACGGGAAGAGATACTGACGGTCCCAAATCCACACCCAGCGCAGCCTCTACCCCATATGGGGGATGCGGTTGCTAAAGGAATTAGTAAAAAAGGCCCGAAAATTACCGTATTTATACGGTTGTTTGAAGCTGCTAATTAGATTTCCTTTGTTCCGGAAACAGACCGTATAGCTCGGCCCGGGGTCGCGCCAAAACCAACTGAGGACTTTCTTTTTATCCGACCAACGTTTTTTAGGTAAAGCCGCCAGCTCACGAGCTGGCGGCTTTTTTTGCCCTCTCGGGAGGTTGGCCGTAGCGCGGCGTGCCGGTCGATGGCCCGATTCTTTTGATGATGTGTTAAATATTTTCCATGAAATTCATCTTTACCCGCGTGATGCTGGTCGTACTCAGCCTTGGTCTTCTGTTGTCCGATGCAACCGCATCGCTGTCCGTGCCCCCCAACGGCGAGCCTGATGCTGCGAAGGTGCGTTCGGCCCTCAGCGAATTCACACACCTCAAAGGCAAAGAGCGCCGTGCCCGCTTGCGAGCCGTTAAATCGGAGGTGCGCCAGTTCAAGGCCGACAAGCGCGCCGGCCGCGAGCCCAAAGCAGAAAAGGTAGTGCAGGTGATCTGCGCCATCCTGCTGCCACCGCTCGGTGTTTACCTGCACGAAGGCACCATCAACACCCGCTTCTGGATTTGCCTGCTGCTGACGCTTCTCCTGTACATCCCCGGCCTGATCTATGCGCTGGTGATCATCCTCGGCGACAAATAATTCGGTGTAACCCGGCTGTGACAGCCAGGGCTGCAAAAAGTGGACGGAGGCCCTCGGGCCTCCGTTGTTATTTTGGAGGCGGAAGCATAATGGAAGTTAGAAGAGCGCGGTCAGCAAAAAACAATGGGAAAAAACCCATTTTTTCCTGTTGTTTTTCCCAAGGCAGGGGCGGCGTGTCCGGCTACCTTTGATTCAAACAACCTTTCCATGCTTCACCAAATCCTTGCCCTCAGCTCCTCCCGCGTTGGCGGAGGCGGCTACCTCGAAGCGGCCCTTCCGCTTATTCGCGAAGTGCTTGGCGACGAGCCACGAACCATTGCCTTTCTGCCCTTTGCGGCCGTGGGCATTTCCGATGAAGCGTACGGCGACCGCGTTCGTGCGGCGCTCGAGGGGCTGCCCTACAAAGTGGAGGTACACTCGCCGGAGAACGCCCGCACGCTGCTTTCCAGCTGCGACGCCATTATGGTAGGGGGCGGCAACACCTTTAAGCTGCTTTCGGAGCTCTACCGCAACAACCTCATTGACCGCATCCGTAACCGCGTGCTGCAAGGCATTCCGTATATCGGATGGAGCGCCGGCTCCAACGTGATCGGGCGCAGCATCTGCACCACCAACGATATGCCCATCGTGCAGCCCGACAGCTTCCTGGCGCTCCGCCTCATCAACTTCCAGATCAACCCGCACTATCATAATATACAGGTGCCCGGGTTTCATGGAGAAACCCGCGACGACCGCCTGACGGAGTTTTGCCAGCTCAACCCGGGCATACCTGTGCTGGCGCTCCCGGAGGGAACGGCACTGCACCTGTATGGGGAAGAATTGCGCTACCGCGGCAACGTGCCCGGGTACCTCTTCACGGGCGGGCCGGGGCGCAACGAGGTGCAGCGCGAGGAACTGGCACCCGGCACTGACCTGGGACCTAGAATTTATGGGGATTAAGCGGGCAGCACCGGGCCGTAGCGCTCGTCGCCACGCTGGCGGCGGTCGGGGTACAGGATGTCGGGAGCTGTTTCGTAGCCTTCTTCGGCAATGGCCGTACGCATGCGGGTGACTTTACGATTCCGCGTAAGATATGCCAGCAGCAAGCCGGTAGTGGCGGCGGCAAGCAGGCCAATGGTGATAGTAATTGCGCGTTTCATCGGCGACAGAAATGCAAAATACACGCCACGAAAAAAGGTTGAACGTAAGTCCAACCTCTTTCTGAATAATGTACCCATTGCAGTTCTTTATAGGGCTCCCTGCGAAATTTGACCACCTCGTTTGAATTTCCTGAAATGATCAGGAGGGGCCAGCAGCAGTAGGAGGAACCGCGTCCGCATTATTAGATTCGAAATGCGTGCCAGAATCGCCCGCAGCACAGTTTCTCCGCCCATGGTAAGCGGGAAATTCATTTGTATTACATAATAAAATAATAATGAACCTCTGTAGTGCGGGAGGAAAGCGGGATATTTGTGCCCCCATTCCCAATCTAACATGCGAAAAGCACTCCTCTCGCTCGCCTTTGTGGCCGGATCATTCGTTGCCGGAGCACAAACATTGCCCGGACTGATACTCAATGAAGTGTCGCAAGGCCCCAATGTCGGTGCCGGACAAAAAGAATATTTCGAATTCATTGTGGCCGGAACGCCCACCTGCACCGTCAACACGCTTGACCTGCGTGGCTGGATCATCGACGACAACAACAACTGGGTTGCTGCGGGGCCCAGCACCGGTATTGCCACCGGCGCGATGCGTTTTGCCAATGTGGCCAACTGGGCCGCCGTTCCGTACGGATCGATCATCCTGGTTTACAACGACAACGACAAGAATACTTCCATCACGCTTGCGGACGATCCAACCGACGCCAACAACGACAAGGTGTACGTCATCCCGGCGAGCTCCACGATGTTCGAACGCAACACGGTCGCGCCCACGACGGCTTCCGGCTCCAACTTCGTTTATCCCACCACCAACTGGGTGTCGGGAGGCGACTGGAATACGGTGGCCCTCCGCAACGCGGGTGACGCCATCATCATTGTGAAGCCGAGCGTCCGCAATACCGAATACTTCTCGCTGGGTTACGCGATCGGATCGGGCAGCACGGCCACGGTTTGGGTTCCGGACATGGACAGCGATAGCGACCGCTTTCTCTCCGACGGTAACTACAATCAGGCAAGCAGTTGGCTTCTTGGCGTGGCCACGGGTATTCCCGCAACCACCGCCGAAACACCGGGCGCAGGCAACACGGCTGCGAACGCGGCATGGATCAACGGCATGCGCGGCCCCGCCACCGGCGTAACGGTAGACCCCATCAGCAGCACCAATGGCAGCACGCTTTGCGTGGGCGGCACCACTACCCTCAGCAGCACCACCGCCGGCGGCACCTGGAGCAGCGCCAACAACGCAGTGGTTTCCGTGAACGCCACCACGGGTGTAGCAACCGGTGTAACTGCAGGCGGCCCGGTTACCATTACTTATACGGTCACCAGCGGCGGATGCACCGGCACGGCCACCTATGCCATCACGGTGGTAGCGGCCGCCAATGCCGGCACTCTCAGCGGAGGCCCGTCGGTCTGCACCGGCGCCACTACAACTTTTACTACCAACGGAACCGCCGGCGGCACCTGGTCGAGCAGCAACCCTGCTGTGGCCACCATCAACCCGGCTACCGGAGTGGCCACGGGCGTAACCGCCGGCAACGTCACCATTACCTACACGGTGGGATCGGGCGCCTGCGCCACAAGCGCAACGGCTCCGCTCCAGGTGGCTGCAGCACCCGTTCTTCCCGCCATCAGTGGTAACCCGAATATTTGTCTCGGAGGCACCCGCACCTACACCAACGGCTTTGCGGGCGGCAGCTGGAGCTCGTCCACCCCGGCCAACGTCAGCATCGATCCCGCCACAGGCGTGGCAACGGGCATGGCAGTAGGTTCGAGCGTGCTCACCTACACCGCTTCCAACGGCGGATGCACATCGACCGTGACCTATAACGTACAAACGGTTGCCCTTCCGTCGGCAGGAACGCTCAACGTTCCCGCCACCCTTTGCGTGGGCAGCACCGCTACCTTTACATCAACGGTTGCCGGCGGTGCCTGGAGCGCCAGCCCGTCCGGACTTCTTACCGTTAACGCAACTACCGGCGCGGCAACAGCTGACAATGCAGGCAACGCTACGGTTACGTATACGGTCACCGACGTCAACGGTTGCGCAGGCACCGCCACTGCGCCGGTCGCCATCAGCGCTGCGCCCGTGCTGCAGCCTACTACGGGACCTTCGAGTGTGTGCGTTGGAGCAACGATCCAGCTCACCAATCCTTTTCAACCGAACGGTGCCGGCACCTGGTCGGCTACCCCTGCCGGCCTCGTAACACTTACACCCACGCTACCCGCGGGCGGCCCGCACATTGTTAACGTTACAGCGCTTGCACCGGGCGTAGCCACCATCACGCTCACGGCCGGATCAGGCGGCTGCACTTCTTCAGTGCCGTTCGTGCTTACCATCAACGCGGTTCCCGTCGTTGCTCCCGTGCTCGGTGCTACCAACCTTTGCTCGGGCGCCACGGTGACGGTAACCAATGCGACACCCGGCGGCACCTGGAGCAGCAGCAACCCTGCAGCGGCCACAGTGAATCCCACCACAGGCGTTGTCACCGGCGTTGCCACCGGCACTGCCGACATCATTTATACCGTGACGGGTGTGGGTGGATGCACCGGCACCAACCGGGCAACCATCAACGTGCAAACCACGCCTAACCCCGGCGCCAACAACGGTCCGGCAACGCTTTGCATCGGCGCAACGGCAACCTTCACGAATGCGCTGGCCGGCGGCACCTGGAGCAGCAGCAACACGGCCATCGCCAGCATCAACGCATCTACAGGTGTGGTAACGGGCGTGGCTGCGGGCGGACCCGTGACGATCACCTACACGGTTACCACCAACGGTTGCACCGGCACATCCAACTCCACGCTCAATGTAAACGCGGCTCCTTCCATTGCGCCCATCGCCAACTTCCCGCTGTGCACAGGCGCCGGCACCACGCTTACACCGAGCGTAGCAGGAGGCACCTGGAGCAGCGCCAATACATCGGTAGCCACGGTTACCAATGCAGGGGTTGTAACCGGCACCGGAACGGGCAGCGCCATCCTAACCTACACCGTCACCAATGGCGGATGCACCGCAACGCGCAACGTAACGGTAACAGTAACGACAATGAATGCGCAGCTCAATGCCAGCGCCACCACCATCAGCGCAGGCCAAAGCGTAACGCTCACACCGGCGTTCTCGGGAACCGGGCCTTTCACCATCAGCGCCTGGACGCCGGCTCCGCTCTTTCCCAACCAGGCAGCCGCCACGCAAACAGCCACTCCGGTTGCCACCACTACGTTCAGCGTTACGGGTAGCGATGCCAATGGCTGCACGGCAACGGGCACGGTAACGGTAGTGGTGAATCCGCTGGTAACCGACGACCTGTACGTTCCGAATTACTTCACACCCAACTTCGACGGTCGCAACGATATCCTGTATTTCTACGGATCAACAGTGGCGACGCTCGAGTTCCGCATCTTCAATCAGTGGGGTGAACTTGTGTTCAGCACAACGGACAAGAGCCGTGGCTGGGACGGCACATCGGGCGGCAAAGCGCAGCCAGTGGGCGTATATATGTACGTAGCAAAAGCCACCCTTCCCAACGGACAAACCCGCACCCTCAAAGGATCTATTAACCTGATTCGCTAACGCAATGAGAAAACTATTTTTCGTCCTCCTCAGTGGTGCGGCGCTTGGCGCCAAAGCCCAGGTAGACCCGCATTTTTCGCAGTATTACGTTTACCCGCTCTGGCTCAACCCTGCGCTGGCAGGGCAAAGCGAAGGCGACTACCGCGTGTCGGGCCTTTACCGCAACCAGTGGCGCAATGTGAGCACGCCCTATTCCACCTTCGGAATTTCGGGCGACGTGCGCACCAACAAGAACATCAACTTCGGACTCAACATCCTCAACCAAACCGCGGGAACGGGTGGCTACAACTACACCAATGCCTATCTCGCAGTATCGTATAGCGGCGTGCGCTGGGGCGGCGAAGGGCAGCACAATCTTTCGTTCGGTCTCCAGGGCGGACTGCTTGCGCGCCGCTTCGATCCCAGCAAGTTCCAGGGTGGCGACCAGTGGGTTCCCGGCGTGGGCTTCAACCCTAATATCGCAACCAGCGACCCGCTGACGAATACATCTTCCAGCTCGCTCGACCTCGGTGCAGGCGTTTCGTATTTCAATTCGGGCGAGCAGAAAGTGAACCCGTTCGTCGGCGTTTCCGTTGGCCATCTTACACAACCCGAAGATCCGTTCATCGGTCGTGGAACGGCCAGCCGCCTGCCCATGCGCCTTACCGTTCATGGCGGGGCACGCGTGCAGGTGGGCGATAATGCCTGGATCGTTCCCAACGCGCTTTACTTGCGCCAAGGCAACGCGCAGGAGATCATGCTGGGTGGCTACGCGCAGTTGAAGGTGAACGAAACAGCCGATCTGATGTTCGGTGCCAACTACCGCGTCAACGATGCCGTGTCGCCTTACGTGGGCGTGTTGTTCAACCGGTTGATGCTGGGCGCTTCGTATGATGTGAATACGTCGCAGCTGGGCAAGATGGCCGGGGGCGCCAACTCATTCGAACTGTCGCTCACGTTCTTTGGAAAGCGCAACGAAGAGCCTTCCTATTTCAAATGCCCGCGCTTCTAACGGAGGCGTATAACCGAAAGCAGCAAAAAACTAACTATGATCCGTTTTCATAAGCTTGTGCTATGCCTGCTCGCTTCGCAACTGGCCTTTGGCCAGGGCGGCGACCAGCTCCGGAAGGCCGAGCATTACTTCCAGAATGGCGATTACTACAATGCAGCCGTTCAATACGAGCAATACCTCGGCATACGCAAATCTGCACCCGGCGGCTTCCGCCCTTACGCACCTGCCCGAACGGGCAAGGGCGCAAAGTCGGGCGTGGCCAGCAAAGGCGCTGCCTACAAGCGTCTTGCCGACTGCTACTATGCGCTGCACGACTACGCAAAGGCGGCCGAGTACTACGACCAGGCCACCGGTGTAGACCGCGAGGCTACGCTGCAGTGGATTGCAAGCCTGCGCGCTGCGGGCCGCAAGACCGATGCGCTCAAGTTGATCGCCACCGCTCGCGCACTCAACCTGACGCCGCAGATGCAACAGGAGCTTGCACTGGAAGAAGCGGCGCTGAACAGCACCCCGACGCCCGATCCGTATACCACGGTAACCAAGGCAACGGGCGATATCAATACCGGTCACGGTAACTACGCCGCAGTAGAATGGGGTGGTGTGGTGTTCTTCACCTCCAGCCGTTCGGACGGCGGCTCGAAAGGCCCCAACCGCAACCACCTGTACCGCATCGTAGGCAGCGATGCGCTCAATGCCGACCCGCTTGCGGAAGCAGGCATCGACCAGGGGCTTTGCTCCTTCACGCCCGATGGTAAACGCATGTATTTCACTGCATGGAAGCGCGAAGCGGGAAAGAACGTCGCCCGTATTTATACGGTTACCCGCGAAGACGGTGGCTGGACAACGCCAGTGCTGATGGATGCGAAGATCAACCTTCCCGGCAGCAGTAATGCACAGCCCGGTTACGTGGAGCAGAACGGCGTGCGCTACCTGCTTTTCAGCTCCGACCGTGCAGGCGGCCACGGTGGATATGATCTTTGGATAGCTACTGTCAATGATAACGCGATAAGCGAACCGCAGAATCTTGGTGCCGTCATCAACACGAGCCGCGACGAACAGGCGCCATTCTACCACCCCGCTTCGCGTCAGCTGGTGTTTGCCAGCAATGGGCGCACGGGACTTGGCGGCTTCGACCTTTATACCAGCACCTCCGACCTCAAAACCTTCGCCACGCCGGTGAATCCCGGAGCGCCTGTGAATTCAGTGAAGGACGACAGCTATTTTTTCAGCACGTCGCCCGACAGCCTCATGCGGAAGGCCTACCTCAGTTCCGACCGTGCGTCCGACTGCTGCCTGGAGATCTTCACCATCGCGAAACAGGATCCGCCTAAGCCCGTGGAGCCTGAACCTGCGCCAATGCCGAAAGACACAACGGGGATCGTGGAGCGCGAGCCACAATATGTGCTGCCCGTGGTTTATTTTGATTTCGATAAAGACGAGCTCAGCGCGGAAGCGAAGTTGCGGCTGGATACAGTTGCAACGAAAATGCTGGCTGAGGAATCCACGCAACGCCTGCGGATCGGTGGCTACACCGATGGCAAGGGCGGCGAAAGCTACAACCAGCGCCTGAGCGATCGCCGGGCGCGCGCGGTGCGCAACTACCTCTATGGCAAGGGCATTCCGTCGGACCGTCTTTGGATCAAGGGCTTTGGTGAATGTTGCCCGCTGGAAGCCGAAGAAGCTGGCGGCCAGGATGTTCCGGATGCGCGCGCGAAGAATCGCCGCGTGGAGCTCAGCTGGGAGAGGTGAGATCGTGAGCCGTGAGCCCGGGGCTGCGGGTTTGATTCGTGAATCGTAAAAAAAGAAGAGGCTGTCTCAAAAGGGCAGCCTCTTTTTCGTTTTCAGTTTTTTGGGTGGGTTTATCCACTTTATCGTTGTATAACTAAAGGTGTGTTGCGGTGCCTACTTTTTTGTGTTTCA
>SEAC01000034.1 GCA_004173235.1 Chitinophagaceae bacterium
AAAGCCCCCGACTGTTCGTCGGAGGCTTTGTGCCCCGGGCCGGAATCGAACCGGCACATCCTTGCGAATGGCAGATTTTGAGTCTGCTGCGTCTACCAGTTTCGCCACCGAGGCAGGGCGGCAATATTACAACTTTTGACCCAACGCGGTGGCCAGGCGTTGCAGGTATTTTTTCCGGTAGTAGTACTCTTTTACTTGCAGCAACTCTTTTTCGGGAAGAGCAGCTTCCGAACCACGTTCCAGAATTTGCGCAACAGGTTCATAGATGTCGTTTTTCCAGTTCTGCAATTGTGTTACCAGCCGTTCCTTCGCTTCCGGGTCGGCAAGAGCTTCCGGCAACGCTTCGTTGAGGTCCATCATTTCCATCAGGAAGTCGGGCGCGAGCGCGTATTTTTCATCAGCGATCAGTACGCCGCGCAGCTCGAGCACGTAGCGCACCCGTTCGTCGTCATTGCCCAGCACTTTGTAGGCCTTATTCAGCTGTGCTGCCCTTTCGAGCGCGTCCGCTTGCTCGGATGCGCCGGCCTGCGCGAAATAGTCAGGATGATACTGTCGGGACAGTTCAAAGAACCGCTTGCGCAATTCATTCTTGTCAATCGCAAAGGCCGGCGTCCATCCAAACAGTTCAAAATAGTTCATCACGGCAAAGGTAGGACCGTGCCCCACCAAAGAACGGCAGCCGGCAGCTACTGACAAACCATTTAACGAATACACTAATAAACCAATAGCTTTGCCCCGCTTGTTATGATCACAATCGGACTCATTCGCGAAGGCAAGACCCCGGCCGATAACCGGGTGGCCCTGACGCCCACACAGTGTAAATGGATTGAGAAGAACCACCCGGGCGTGCGGGTGAAGGTGCAATCAGCACCAGGCCGCTGCTTCTCCGATGCCGAATACCGGCGTGCGGGCCTGGAAGTGGTGCCCGATGTGGTGGATGCCGACGTTTTGCTGGGCATCAAGGAAGTGCCCGTGACGCAACTCGTTGCCGGGAAGACCTACCTCTTTTTCTCGCATACAAAAAAGAAGCAGCCGCACAATCGCAAGCTGCTGCAAACGGTTCTGGAGCGCAAGATCCGCCTCGTGGATTACGAATGCCTGCTGCACGACGATGGCCAGCGCATCATCGGCTTTGGCTTCTTCGCGGGCATTGTGGGCGCGCACAACGGCATGATGGTTTATGGCCAGCGTACCGGCACGTTCCGCCTCGGGCGCGTGCACGAGCACCGCACGTTCCGCAAACTGATGCACACCTACTTCGGGCTGTTGCTTCCGAACGTCAAGATCGCTGTTACCGGCTCGGGCCGCGTGGCACATGGCGCGCTTGAGATCATGAACCTTATGCAGATCCGCGAGGTAGAAAAAGAAGAGTTCCTCGAGCGCGAGTTTTCGTACCCGGTTTACGTGCACCTGAAAGGCAGCGAACTTTACGAGCGCGCCGACGGAACCAGCTACAGCCGCACCGATTTTCACTCCAACCCGAAGGGATACGTCAGCGCGTTCAAGCCTTATACAAAAGCAGCGGACATCCTGATGAATGGGGTATATTGGGACACCGATGTGCCGCGTTTGTTCGAAGAAGAGGACGTCAAAGATCCAGCCTTTCGCATCCAGGTCATTGCCGATGTAACCGACGACACGGGCGGCTCCGTGCCCATCAACCTCGGCGACCAGAGCATCGAAGATCCCGTGTACGGCGTTGACCGGCAAACGCTTGAAAAAACCGCTCCTTATGTGCCGGGATCGGTGGATGTGATGGCCGTAGGCAACCTGCCCAATGAGTTGCCGCGCGACGCTTCGCGCTACTTTGGCGAGCAGTTGCTGAAATACGTGCTCCCCGATCTTCTACGCGGTGGCTCCACCATCATCAGCCGCGCCACGATCGCCGAAGGCGGGCATCTTACGGAAGGCTTTCAATACCTGCAGGAATACGTTGCGGGTGAAGATTAAAGATTGAGATAGTAGTCGCAAAGCAATGCGCTGAAACGCGGGGTGTATCCCCGTTCATCTGCAATGAGCAGTTGCTCCGTCACAGGCGCGCGTGCTTCGCAGCCGAGTGCGAGCAGCAGGCGGCTCGATGCATGGCGCAGGCTGGGTTGTACTTCCACGATTTGATGGATGTGGAGCTCCGTTTTCCGCAGGCAGGCATCGAGGTCTTTGCGCCGCTTGGCTGGAAGCAGTAGAAATACGGTTCCGCCGGGCTTGATGAGCCGGTCGAGCGCTTCGAACAGTTCGGCCCAGCTTAGCCCTCCACTGTGATGTGCGCGGCGTTTGCGCGGATCGGCCGATTCGATCTCCTTTTCATAGAACGGCGGATTGCTGATAATGAAGTCGTAGCGCTGCAGGTCGAGGCTGCGAATGTCTCCCCTGATGATGCGAACTTTTTCGAAGGGGGTGCTGCTGCAGTTTTCCGCGGCCTGCAGCGCAGCCGACTCGTCTATTTCCACAGCGTCAATTTGCAGTGGCGCCTTTTGCGCAACCATCAGTGCGAGCAGGCAGGTGCCCGTGCCGATATCCAGCAGGCTGCCCGACCTTCCTTCCAGTTGCGCAGCCACCCAGGCTCCAAAAAGACAGGCGTCGGTGGTCACTTTCATTGCGCAACGATCGTGCGCAACGGTGAACTGCTTGAATTGAAAAAAGGGATTTGCCATATCAATGCCACTCCGAGCGTGCGGTTGCCGAAACCGAAAGATCGGCGGTTTCGCCCGCGAGCAATTTATGGTATGCAGTTATGGCGATCATGCCGGCGTTGTCGGTGCAATATTCGAAAGCCGGAACAAAGGTGCGCCATCCCAGCTCTTTGCCCAACTCCACGAAGGCCGTGCGCAGCCCGCTGTTGGCGGATACGCCTCCGGCGATGCACAGGTCGCGGATGCCCGTTTCGGTAGCTGCCTTTTGCAACTTTTTCAGGAGAATGCGGATGATGGTGGCCTGCAGCGATGCGCAGATGTCTGCCATGTTTTTTTCGGCAAACTGCGGGTCGGAAGCGCGTTCCTTTTGCAGGAAATAGAGGACCGACGTTTTGAGTCCGCTGAAACTGAAATTCAATCCATTGATCTGCGGTTCTGCAAACCGGAAGCGGGTGGCGTCACCCTCTTTTGCATACTTGTCGATAAGCGGGCCGCCAGGGTAGGGGAGTCCGAGTAGTTTCGCCGACTTGTCGAAGGCTTCCCCCGCAGCATCGTCGATCGTTTCCCCCAGCACCTGCAGATCGGTGGGGCTGTTGGCCCGCACGATCTGCGTGTGGCCGCCGCTAACGGTAAGGCATAGAAAGGGAAATTCGGGACGCCGTTCCGGAATAAGATTAGCTAGCACGTGTGCCTGCATATGGTGCACAGCGACGAGCGGTTTGTCGAGCGCGAGTGCGAGAGATTTCGCGAACTGAGCGCCCACCAGCAGCGAGCCGATGAGGCCGGGGGCCTGTGTGAACGCTACGGCATCGAGTTCGTTGATATCCACACCTGCCTGCTTCAGCGCCACATCCACCACCGGAACGATCTTTTGCAGGTGCGCGCGGCTTGCCAGTTCAGGCACCACGCCACCGTATTGTTCGTGCACGGTTTGGTTGGCGATGTAGTTCGAAAGAATCTTTCCGTCGCGGCAAACGGACGCCGACGTCTCATCGCAGGAAGATTCGATAGCGAGCAAGGTGAGGGACATGCGGCAAAGGTAGGAACGGCAACGATTGATGCTTTACGACCGGATTGCCACTACGGGATTCAGGCGCGCGGCGCGGAACGCGGGAATGATGCCGGCTACGAGGCCTACGACGATGCAAATGACCATCGCCATCACGAGGAGCCAGGTAGGAATGAAAATGGGGAAGTCGAACAGAACGGTGACGAGTTGCGTGAGCCCGAATACCAGCAGTACGCCGATGGCGCCTCCGATAACGCACAAGAAGGCCGACTCGAGAAGGAACTCGCTGAGAATGACGTGACTCTTTGCGCCGAGTGCTTTCTTGAGGCCGATCTGCGCCGTGCGCTCCTTAACCGTAACGAACATGATGTTGGCCACACCAAACATTCCCACGATGAGCGATAAGGCTGCAATGAGCCATCCGCCTATGTTTACGCTCACGAAAGCCTGGCTGATGGCGCTGCTGAAATCGTTGATGTCGTTGAGTGCGAAATTATCTTCCTCGCGCGGGCTGAGGCGGCGTATGGCGCGCATCACCACGCGGAGGTCGTCTTTCAGTTCGGCCGTGCCCACACCGGGTTTTGCCTGCACCAGCACCAGCGGATCGGCGCGTCGCTCGTCCATGATGCCGCGCGCAAAGCGGTAAGGCATCACCACGCTCTGGTCGAAGTTCCAGCCGCCGATCATGCTCTTTCCCTGCTTCTTGATCACGCCCACGATCTGGCATTTTTTTCCACGCAGCGTAACCGGTTTGCCTACGGCGCGCTCCGCCTCGAGAAATAGTTTTTCGGCCACCTCGAAGCCCATTACTACCGTGCCGGTGCCGCGTGCAAACTCCGCATCGCTGAGTCCACGGCCAAAGCGCACTTCCATTTCCTGTATGCTTGGAAAATCTTCGGTGACGCCGTAGTAGGTGACGCCGCTCAGCGTCTGGTCGGCCGCCTGAATCTTATCGTTTACGTTGATCTCGAAGCAGGTGAATCCTGCCGCAGGGGTTCGTTGCTTGATGGCCGACATTTCCTCGATGCGCGGCGAGGGACGCTTTACGTATTTCCACCAGGGATAGTCGGGGCCGCCACCCGCGGAATAATCCCACTTGTCGATATAGATGGTATTGGAGCCGAGCGATTTGATCTCGTTCTGCAGGTTGTGCTCCAGGCTCTGAACCGTGGAGAGAACGCCGATGATGCAGAAGATGCCGATGGTTATGCCGAAAAGCGACAAGAAGGTTCGGAGCTTGTTTTTCAAAAGCTCCTGCAGTGCCATTCGGAAAGAGCTTCCGGCGATCTCGAAAATGCGACGCATGAGGTAAAGATAAGTTTGTAGTTTGGAGTTTGTCGTTTGGAGTTGTTTGACCCGGCCGGATCGTTTGCAGCGGATGCTTTTTTTATTTGGAAAAAGACAAACTCAAAACGAAAAGCGACAAACTTCCTATATTTGCCCCGGCAGGTCTTACACGGCCAGCTCCTGCTGAACTCCCCCAGGACCGGAAGGTAGCAAGGGTAGGCGGTTGTAGCGGTGCGATGTAAGTAGCCTGCCATTTTTTTTGCCTGCAACCCGGATGACGGGTCACGATACGAAGCCCCGCGAGGGGCTTTTTTCTTGTCGCATTGGTTTATCCTGACCAACCCGTAATCTGCTTCAACGAAGGCATCGTGGCTTTATCAAAGTCTCACATCCTGACTAGTTGATTTATCTTTGCCGCAAATTCCTCTTCAATGAAATTTTTTATCGATACCGCCGACCTGGCACAGATCAAGGAAGCCAACGAACTCGGCATTCTCGACGGCGTTACTACCAACCCTTCGCTGATGGCGAAAGTGGGCATCTCCGGCGAGCAGGCCGTGCATAACCATTATAAGGCGATCTGCGAGCTCGTGGACGGTGACATTTCCGCCGAAGTGTTGTCGACCGATTTCAACGGTATGGTTGCGGAAGGCGAAAAGCTTGCAGCCATTCATCCCAACATCGTGGTGAAGGTGCCGATGACGAAAGACGGCGTGAAGGCGCTGAAGTATTTTACCGACAAGGGCATCCGCACCAACTGCACGCTGGTGTTTTCGGCCGGACAGGCCATTCTTGCCGCAAAGGCAGGCGCAACCTACGTTTCGCCTTTCATCGGCCGCATCGACGATTCGGGTTGGGACGGGATGATCCTCATCGAGCAGATCGCCAACATCTACGCGGTTCAAGGATATGAAACAGAGATCCTCGCTGCCTCCATCCGCAGCGTCAACCACATCGTGAAAGCAGCCGAACTCGGAGCAGATGTGATCACTTCACCACTCGAGTCGATCCTTGGCCTGCTGAAGCACCCGCTTACCGACCTCGGGCTTGCGAAGTTTGTTGAAGACGCCAGGAAATTCCAATAACTGAAAGCGGCCCACCGGCCGCTTTTTATTTACCCGCTTTGGAGTCAGCGGTTTCGCCTACGCTGCGCCGGACTTTTTCCGTTGATCACTTCTTCTTCTGTGGGAAGGTCGCCAAAACCACGGCGCCGGATGTAGATGATCGCCTCCTTCCACTGCCGCGGATTTTCGCGCAGCGTTGCCCGCACACATACCGAATCGCGCAGGTAGCTGCTGTCGATGAAGAGGTCGTTGCCGCGAAAGTGACCGGCATCGCTGGTGAAGATCACCTTCGTGGAATCGAGTGGGCGCCAGCTGCTGTCGCTCAACTGCGCATCGACGCTGATATAGTTGTAGAAGCCGCGCTTCAGGCTGTCGGTATAGAGGTTGAATTCGAATCGCACGACCTTTTGAGCGCAGCCCGAAAAGGCCGCCATCAGGCACAAGAGCAGGATCCGGAACTTCATGCTGCAAATTTCAGCAACGAACGGCACACAAGGCGTTAATAATTGGTTTCTCCCTATTTTTGGCAGCGAAATGATGATCCAAACGGTACATATCCACCTGCATCACGCTCCCGTAAAACGGTAGGCCGGTGTGTATTGTGCTGCAACGATAACAACAGGGGCTTACCATTCAGGTAGGCCTTTTTTAATGATGTGAAATGAACCTGAGAATTGCCATTCAGAAATCGGGGCGCCTATCGGAAGACAGCCTGAAGCTGCTTAACGATTGCGGCATCAGCGTGAAGAGCGCGGGCGCCAAGCTGCGCAGCCAGGCGGAGAACTTCCCCGTTGAAGTGTATTTCCTCCGCGACGACGATATCCCGCAATACGTGCAGGATGGCGTGGCCGATATCGGCATCGTGGGCGAGAACGTGCTGTACGAAAAGTGCAAGGATGTGGAGGTAGTGAAGAAGCTCGGCTTCGGCCGTTGCCGGCTGGCCCTTGCGGTGCCCCGTGGCAGCGAACTGCGGACGGCGCAGGCACTTGAAGGCCGCAGGATCGCAACGAGCTATCCCTTCCTCGTCGAATCGTGGCTGCGCCAGCACCGCGTGGAAGCGGAGATCCACGAGATCAGCGGTTCGGTGGAAATCGCGCCTGGCATCGGGCTTGCCGACGCCGTGTGCGACCTCGTGAGCAGCGGCTCAACGCTCTTTATGAACGGCCTGCAGGAAGTGGAGACCATCCTCGAAAGCGAAGCGGTGCTCGTAAAAAACACAAAGCTCGACGATGACAAGGAGAAGTTGCTGCGCAAGTTGCTGTTCCGCATCAATTCGGTGCAGGCAGCGCGCAAGAACAAATACATCCTGCTCAATGCGCCCAACGATGCACTTGACGAGATCTTTGCATTGTTGCCGGGTGTGAAGAGCCCCACTGTGCTTCCCCTTGCGGAGGAAGGCTGGAGCTCTGTACACAGCGTCGTGCCCGAGGCGGAGTTTTGGGATAAGATCGAAGCGTTGAAGTACGCCGGTGCCCAGGGAATACTCGTGGTGCCCATTGAGAAGATGATCGTATAATGGTTACGCGACCCTAAAGCTGTTAGAATGGAAATAATCAGGTACCCCCAGCGGAGTGACTGGAGCCGCATTACAGAACGGCCGTATGCCGACGATCGTGCAGTGCAGGAGATCGTCCGCAACATCCTGTACGATGTGCGTGAACAGGGTGATGCCGCACTGATGGATATGGCTTTGCGGTTGGATGGAATAGCACTGAACGCGCTTCGGGTGTCGGCAGTAGAAATACAGTCGGCGGAAAGCAGGCTCAGCGAAGAATTGAAAGCTGCGATCCGGCAGGCCTATGCAAACATTCAGACCTTCCACCGCGCCCAACTGCGTATGGAGGATGTGGTGGAAACGGCGCCGGGCATCCGCTGCTGGCGCAGGAACGTCGGCATTGAACGTGTGGGGTTGTATATCCCGGGCGGTAGCGCGCCGCTGTTCTCTACGGTGCTGATGCTGGGTGTGCCTGCGCAGCTGGCAGGCTGTGCGCACGTGGTGTTGTGTACGCCCCCTGGCAAGGAAGGTGCGGTTCACCCGGCGATCCTGTATGCAGCTTCGCTTTGCGGCATCACCAACATTGTGAAAGCGGGTGGTGCGGGAGCTGTGGCTGCAATGGCTTTTGGAACGCAAACGGTTTCTAAAGTAGACAAGATATTTGGTCCCGGCAATCAATACGTGACCGTTGCCAAGCAATGGGTGCAGCAGGAAGGCGTGGCTATCGACATGCCCGCAGGACCAAGCGAGGTGTGCGTGTTAGCGGATGCGCGAGCCGACGCTGCATTCATCGCGGCCGACCTGCTTTCGCAGGCGGAGCACGGCGCCGACAGCCAGGTGCTGCTGCTCACGGATGATGATGTGCTGCTGCGCAACGTCCAGGATGCGCTTGCGACGCAACTCACCTTGCTTCCGCGCGCCGGCGTTGCGCAGAAGGCGCTCGAAAAAAGCCGGATGGTGCTCCTCCACGACCTTGATGAAGCGATGGAGCTGGCCAATGCCTACGCGGCCGAGCACCTGATCCTTCAATGTGCTGATGCAGAAGATCGTGCCGGGCAGGTGCGCAATGCGGGTTCTGTGTTCATCGGTGCTTATTCGCCGGAGAGCGTGGGCGACTATGCAAGCGGCACCAACCACACCCTGCCCACCAACGGCTATGCGCGCGCCTACAGCGGTGTAAGCGTGGATAGCTTCGTGAAAAAGATCACATTTCAAAGGCTCACCCGCGAAGGGCTGGAAGGCATCGCCAACACAGTAACGCTGATGGCAGAAGCAGAAGGGTTGCAAGCCCATGCCGAGGCCGTTCGCGTAAGGCTGCGCAACTGAGCGCCGCCCCAATATTTCGGCACCCTGCGAAAAACCACAAACCACAAACTACAAACCACAAACATCAAACCCCACCCGATGTTCGATCTCGATAAACTGGTACGGCCCAATATCAAGGCCCTGAAGCCTTATTCTTCCGCACGCTCCGAATTCAGCGGAAGTGCGAGCGTGTTCCTCGATGCCAACGAGAATTCATTTGGCTCGCCGCTTACGAAATGGTACAACCGGTATCCTGATCCACTGCAATGGGAGCTGAAGCGGAAGATACAGGCCATCAAAAATGTTCCGGCCGAAAGCATGTTGCTCGGCAACGGTTCCGATGAGTGCATCGACCTCCTCATACGAGCCTTCTGCGAGCCTGGCATCGACCGCATCCTGGTCTGCCCGCCCACCTACGGTATGTATGAAGTGTATGCCCAGGTAAACAATGTGCCGGTCGACTTTGTGCCGCTTCGCGCTGAAGATTTCCAACTCGACCTCGAAGGGATCGAAGGCGCGCTTACTGCGTCTACGAAGCTGATCTTCCTTTGTTCGCCGAATAACCCGACCGGGAACAGCCTGTACCGCGAGGACATCGAAATGATCCTGAATAATTTCGACAATCTGGTAGTGGTGGACGAAGCATACATCAATTATAGCCGCAACCGCTCCTTTCTTTCCGAGTTGAAAGACTACCCGAACCTCGTGGTGCTGCAAACGTTTTCAAAGGCTTGGGGGTTGGCGGCCCTGAGGCTAGGTGTCACCTACGCTTCGCCCGCCCTCATCGACGTGCTCAACAAGATCAAGCCGCCCTACAACATCAATGCGGCAACGCAGGAGATAGCGTTAAAGGCGCTCGAGGGCCTCGAAGAAGTGAACAGCATGATCCGCGAGACGGTGCAGGAACGCAGTGCGCTTAGCGATGCACTTGCCGCGCTGCCCTTCGTGCAAAAGATCTTCCCTACCGACGCCAACTTCCTGCTTGCGCGCATGACTGATGCTACAGCGGTATACGAATACCTGCGCGATCGCGGCATCATCGTGCGCAACCGCAGCAACGTATTGCTATGCGATGATTGCCTGCGCATCACGGTGGGCACGCCCGGTCAGGACGAGAAATTAATAAACGCATTAAAAGAATATACGAATGCCTGAAGTTCAGAAGCCACGTCGCTGCCTCTTTGTAGATCGTGATGGAACGATGATCAAGGAATACCCGCCGTTGTACCAGATCGATGATTTCAGCAAGCTCTCCTTCTACCCCGAAGCATTGCTGTACCTCGGTCGCATTGCGCGCGAGCTCGACTTCGAACTGGTGCTCGTGAGCAACCAGGACGGGCTTGGTACGCCCAAGTTTCCGGAGCAGGATTTCACGCCGGTGCACCGCCTGATCATGGAGACTTTTGCGGGAGAAGGCGTTCACTTCAGCGAGGAGCTCATCGATCGCAGCATGCCGGAGGATGGATTGGATACGCGCAAGCCTGGTATCGGCATGTTTGGAAAGTATCTCGATAACCCGGCGTTCGACATACCGGGTTCCTACGTGATCGGCGACCGCATCACCGACGTTCAATTGGCCAAAAACCTGGGTTGTGCGGCGATCTGGCTCAAGAACAACCCAACACTCGGAGGTGGAGAAGTGAAAGATGGCGCTGCTGAACTCGAACGGCATGTGGCGCTGGCAACCAAAGACTGGAAAGACATCTATGAATACCTGCGCGGCAAGGAGCGGAGCGTAATCCATACGCGCAACACGTCGGAAACAATGATCGAGATCGCACTGAACCTCGAAGGAAGCGGGCAATGTGCCATCAACACAGGGCTCCATTTCTTCGACCACATGCTCGACCAGGTGGGCCGGCATGGTGGCATGGACCTTTCCATCCGTGTGCAGGGCGACCTCCACATCGACGAACACCACACCATTGAAGACACGGGCATTGCGCTGGGCGAGGCTTTTGCCAAAGCGTTGGGGAGCAAGCGCGGGATCGAGCGCTATGGTTTTGCGCTGCCGATGGATGAAACCGAAGCCAAGGTGTTGCTCGACTTCGGCGGCCGCAACTGGATCGTTTGGAATGCAGTGTTCCGACGCGAAAAAGTAGGAGACATGCCAACCGAAATGTTCTTCCACTTCTTCAAGTCGTTTTCCGATGCTGCGCGCTGCAACCTCCACGTGGAGTGCCGCGGCGACAACGAGCACCACAAGATCGAAGCGATCTTCAAGGCTTTTGCAAAGGCGCTGAAAATGGCTGTGCGCAAAGATCCTTTGAGCGATTACCTGCCGAGCACGAAGGGTGTGTTATAAAAAAAAGAGGCGTTGCACTGCAACGCCTCTTTTGTATCGAACAGAAAATCAGTTCTTCAATTTTTTCGCGAATACCTTCTGGAACTTTTCAAGTTTCGGCCGTATAACCACGGCGCAATAAGGGTTAGAGTATTTGTTGTTCTGGTAGTAATCCTGGTGATAGTCTTCGGCAGCATAGAAACGTGCGAAAGGAGCCACCTCGGTTACGATCAGCTTGGCATAGGCGCCGCTTTTATTGAGTTCGCGGATGTAATACTCCGACTTGTCTTTTTGAGCGGCATCGTGGTAGAAGATGGCGCTGCGGTATTGTGGACCTTCATCGGCTCCCTGCTTGTTGAGCGAGGTAGGATCATGCACTTCGAAAAAAACCTGGAGGAGTTCGTCGTACGAGATCTTGTCGGGCTCATATACTACCTGCACACATTCCGCATAGCCGCTCGTGCCGGTGCTTACCTCTTCGTAGCTGGGGTTGGGCTTCTTGCCACCCGAATAACCGGAGGTAACTTTCAACACGCCATTCAACTGTTCAAACACCGCTTCCGTGCACCAGAAGCAGCCGGTTGCAAAGGTTGCAGTGTCGGTTCGCTCCGTGCCTGCGCTGTCATAGATCGATGCGCTCATCTTATTGGATTGGGTTTCGGCTACACAGCCGGCCGCGATCCCAATGAGGATGATGAGGCCGGCAAATATTTTATGGTTCATCAGGTGTCGCACTTAATACCGCAAAATTCCCTGTAAGGTCGACAAATAAAGCACAAATACGCTTTTTTAACAAGGGTTTTGAGCCCGCTTTGGCTTTCCTTTAAGACGGCACGAAAGGCTGTTGTACCTTTGCAGACCTGATTAAGGAAGTAAGTTTCATGAAGTTATACCCGGAATCCGCACCCGTGCAGCTCGAGTTCGACAAGATCTGTGGCCTCCTCCACGAGCGCTGCCGTACGGAGTATGCCCGCGAGAAAGCACTGGCGCTTCGGATCCACACACGCAGGGAGATCATTGCAACAGAGCTGCTGCAATCACACGAATACAAGCAGATCGTGCAGAATGCGATTCATTTCCCCAACGACTATGTGCTGAACCTGCGGCGCGAACTACGCCTGCTCGCCATCCCGGGCTCCATGCTTGGTGGTGAAGAGCTTGTGGCCGTGCGCAAGCTGGCCGAAACGATGGAGCGCGTGTTTCGCTGGTTTGACAGTGAACGCCGCATTGCCTTCCCGGGCCTTGCAGCCGTTATCGAAGGAACGTACTACGAGAAAGCGATCCGCGAGATGATCGATGACGTGATCGATGAAACCGGCACCGTTAAAGACAACGCCTCGCCGGAGCTCGCGCAGATCCGCATGAGCCTTTATCGCAAGCGCCAGGAGCTGCGTCGCGTGTTCGACCGCATCGTAAGCAAACTCAATAAGAACGGTTACCTCGCCGATATCGAAGAAAGCTTCATGAACGGACGCCGCGTGATTGCCGTGCTTGCCGAACAGAAGCGTACCGTTGGCGGCATCCTCCATGGTGAAAGCGATAGCCGGCGCACGGCTTTCATAGAGCCCGATGAAACGGTTGAATTGAACAACCAGGTGTACGAGCTCGAATCGGACGAGCGGAAAGAAGTGTACCGCATTCTCAAGCAACTCACGAAAGACCTTTCGATATACGCGCCGCTGCTGACCACCTATCATGCGGTGAGTGGCGAATACGATTTCATTTATGCCAAGGCGCAACTTGCGATCGCCCTGCATGCCGAGTACCCGGTGCTTCAGGATAAGCCGCACATCAACCTCGTGCAGGCACGCCATCCGCTGCTGCTGATGTATAACGAGCGATCGGGCAAACGCACCATGCCCATGGATCTTCAGCTCGATGACGAACAACGTATCCTGGTCATTTCTGGTCCCAACGCCGGCGGCAAAACGGTGACGATGAAAACGGTGGGACTGTTGCAGCTGATGGTGCAAAGCGGGCTGCTGGTGCCGGTGCATCCATCCAGCACCTTCGGCATCTTCAAGCAGCTGCTCATTCATATCGGCGACACACAAAGCATCGAGTTCGAGCTGTCCACTTACAGCAGCCACCTGCTGCACATGAAGTCGTTCATGGAAACAGCCAATGGACGCACTCTGTTCTTCATCGACGAACTTGGATCGGGCTCCGACCCCAACCTCGGTGGCGCCTTTGCGGAAGTGATCCTTGAGGAGCTCGCGCGCAAGCATGCCATCGGCATCGTGACCACCCACTACCTCAACCTGAAGGTGATGGCCAATAAGACGAAGGGCATTCTCAATGGTGCGATGGCCTTCGACGAACAGAAGCTCATGCCTCTGTACAAGCTGAATATCGGCAAGCCGGGCTCCTCGTACACGTTTTCCATCGCCGAGCGCATCGGTCTCGACCGGCGCCTCATCGATCGCGCGCGCAGCCTCGTAGACAATGAGCATTTCAAGCTCGATAAACTGCTGAACCGCACGGAGCAGGACCTGCAGGTGCTTGATCAGCGGCAGCGCGAGCTGCATAAACTGCTGAAAGAAAATGAGCGGCTGAAACGCGAAATGGAACAGGTGATGGACCGCGAACGCCACCGCCAGCAGGTGGAAGTATTGAAGGAGCAGAACAAGATTTCGGAAGAACGCATTGCATACCTGAAGGATATGGAGCGCAAGCTGCGCCAGATCACTCTCGACTGGCGAAAGGCGGAAGACAAGAATGCTGTGTTCAAGGAAATGGCGTCCTTGCTCTTCAAGCAGAACAATGAGCAGAAGGTGGTAAGCAAGAAGCAAAAGCAGCTCAATGCGAAGTATGAAGAGCTATCCGGAGAAATACGGGTGGGCGATAAAGTGAAGATGAAGAAGAACCTGCAGGTGGGCGAAGTGCTGGAGCTGCGTGGCAAGCGTGCAGTGGTGCGCATCGGGCAGTTGCCCATGCAGGTGGACCTAGCCAACCTGGTGCTTGTTCGTGAAAAAGAAAGCGAGGGCGAATAAGCGAAGAAGCCTTGACACTTGCGTTCGAAACAAGCAGGCTCCTGTCGCACCAGGTGTTGTAAATAAAGTCCACCTGGCACCAGCGTGGCTTTATGAACGCGCACTCTGTGCGCCGCAGCCAGCAAAACCAGGACTTCTTAAAAAAAAGCCCACCTAACGCTAAAGCTTCGGTGGGCGCTGGCGGAGAGACAGGGATTCGAACCCTGGGTACAGTTGCCCGTACTTCGGTTTTCGAGACCGACCCATTCAACCGCTCTGGCATCTCTCCTTTGGTTGGGGGAGGCAAAAGTAGGATTATTCACGCAAATCCAAAACGCATTTTTGTTCCGGCAACCCTATTTTCGCAAAAACTCCCAACTGCGTATGAGCTTGTTTTTCCCCTCCTTCTTCGAAGGCAATGAGTATTTCATCGATGAGAAGGTTCAGTTTCTCAAATTCGGCAACGAATACAGAGTGTACGACGCTACCGGTTTCCAGATCGGTATGGTGCGTCAGAACGTTCCGGGCTGGCACAAAGTGCTGCGGTTGCTGCTGAATAAGAAAATGCTGCCCTTCCAGCTGGCAATCACGGACAGCAACGAGCAGGAGGTCGCCACCATCCACCGTGGCTGGACCTTCTGGATGTCGAAGATCACGATCAAGGACGGAAGCGGCAACGACATCGGATACATCCGCCAGCGATTCACGTTCCTGAAGCCGAAGTTCCAGATCTTCGACACATCCGGTCAGCAGATCTCCGAGATCAGCGGCGACTGGAAGGCCTGGAACTTCAACATCGTCGATCCCGGGGGCAACCAGATCGGTTCCATTAATAAGAAATGGGCCGGGTTGGGAAAAGAGCTGTTCACCACTGCCGACAAATACAACGTGAGCATCGTGCCGCAATATGCCGAAGACCGCAACAAGATGAACATCGTAGCCACCGCCATCACGATCGACATGGTATTGAAAGAAAGTAAATGATCTGGGATGATGAGAGGCTCGCACTGCGGGCCTCTTTTTTTTGTGTGAATTGGCGAGAAGTTGCAAGTTCAGTTAAGAAGAAAAGCCCGCCTTTGCACAGGCGTGCTTGGGCGGGCGGGAGCGGAGAGAGAGGGATTCGAACCCCCGGACCTTTAACAGTCAACGGTTTTCAAGACCGCCGCAATCGACCGCTCTGCCATCTCTCCGAAACGAAGATAGGGGGGCGCGTACAAACAGCCAAAATTGTGGATGTAATTCGAAAGGGTATGTATGCAAATTCCATCACCAGCGCATGAGCATCATTTTTGCTTCGATTGAGGAGCATCATTTTCACATGCTACCTCTTCTGTTTAGCTTCGCACAAACGAAGCACATGAAACGTTTTTGGATATTCTTCCTTCTTGCCGCGCTGAGTGCGTGTGCCGGACCTGGCCGCATCAGCAGCGCCTGGGTGAAGCCTGGTAACATCGCCTTTACTCCCACGCGCGTCATCGTGTTTTGCGTGGTGCCTTTGGCGGATAGCAGCCTGCGTGTGCCGATGGAGCAACACCTCGCTGACGACCTCCGCACGATGGGCTTTCCCGCGCAGCCCGGCTCGGTCAAGTACGCTTCCGTCCACCTCGCCGCTATGAGCCGCGACAGTGCCTATTCCGTTCTTCGTTCCGATAGCGTGGATGCCGTAGTGACCATCGTGCTGAAGGCAGCGGGACGCGAAGTGCTGCCCGTGGAGCAACGTAGTGCGCAATACCAGCAATGGCAATTTCCCGGCTATTATCATAAAGTGGAAAGCGAGGCCGCTATTCCGGAAACAGTAACCTTTATGCACCGCTATTGGGAAAGCAACACCTACAACCTGCTGACGCGCGAATTGCTTGCTACCTTGCAAACAGAGAGTTTCGATGCCGGCAGCGCAGCTCAGTCGGCGCACGAATACGGCAAGCTCGTTTCAACGCACCTGCAAGCCGCCGGCGTGTTCCGTCGCTGACGAAGGCAAGGGCAGCCTGACCGCGTAGTACCTTTGCGCAAATCACTTGCGTGAAACACCTGAAGCACCTTGGCAAATACTTTTATAAATACCGCTGGCGCCTCACTGCCGGCATTTTTTTCATATTGGTGTCGAACTATTTTGGCATCCTCGCACCGCAGGTCACCGGCTTCATCATCGAATATGTGCGGCAACTGAAGATGAACCCCGGCATCAAGCCCAACGTTCCCTCGCGGCAGTACGATGTGCTGGTGCAGAAATTCATCGGCCTCATTGACGGCTGGCACCTTACGCTGGGAAATGCGGTAACGGTGGCAGGCATCACCATCCTGATGCTTGCCTTACTGCGAGGGCTCTTCATGTTCTTCATGCGGCAAACGATCATCGTGATGAGCCGACACATTGAGTATGATCAGAAGAACGAAGTGTATGCCCACTACCAGAAGCTCGATGCCGGCTTTTTCAAAGCGAACAGCACCGGCGACCTGATGAGCCGGATGTCGGAGGATGTGAGCCGGGTGCGCATGTTCACCGGCCCTGCGATCATGTACTTAACCAACCTCACGGCACTCATTGCGCTATCGGTGTATTTCATGTACCGGAGCAGCCCCATGCTAACGCTCTATGTGCTGTCGCCCTTGCCTTTGCTGGCATTTACCATTTACCGTGTTAATACAACTATCCACAAGCGGAGCGAAGCACTCCAGGCAACACTGTCGGCCATTACGGTGAATGCGCAGCAATCCTACAGCGGTATCCGCGTTATCAAATCGTTTGTGCAGGAAGGTGCGATGCGCGGTTTCTTTGAAGAGAACAGCGAACGCTACCGCCAGGACGCCACCACGCTTGCGAAGATCGAATCGCTCTACTTTCCATCGATGGCGCTGTTCATCGGCATCAGCACTTTGCTTACTATCATGATCGGGGGGATGCAGGTGATCAATGGCACAATGGCCGTGTCGACCATCGTTGAATTCGTGATCTACATCAACCTGCTTACGTTCCCCGTAAGCGCCATTGGCTGGACTGCCTCGATGATCCAGCGCGCATCGGCATCGCAGAAACGCCTGAATGAGTTTCTTCAAACGGAGCCCCTGGTGCGCAACGGCGCGGATGCAATCAAGAAAGAATTAAGCGGCGCCATCGAGTTCCGCCATGTCGATTTCATCTATCCCAACACCGGCATCCAGGCACTGCGCGATTTCACGCTCCGCATCGAGCCGGGGCAGAAGGTGGCGGTAGTTGGCCGCACCGGCTCGGGAAAGACCACGCTCGTGCAATTGCTGCTGCGCCTTTATGATCCAACCTCAGGTCAGATCTTGTTGGACGGGGAGGAGCTGCAACGCTTCGACCTCGATAACCTCCGCGGCCAGGTGAGCTACGTTCCGCAGGACGGGTTTTTGTTTAGCGATTCGATCTCGCGCAACATCGCGTTTGGTGCGCCCGAGAGCAACCAGGCGGCCATCGAAACGGCAGCGAAGGCAGCGGCGGTGCATACCGACATCCTTGGTTTCCCGAAAGGTTATGAAACCCTCGTGGGCGAGCGGGGCGTTACTCTTAGCGGTGGACAAAAGCAGCGGGTATCCATTGCGCGCGCGCTGGTGCGCAACACGCCCATCCTCGTGCTCGATGATAGCCTAAGTGCCGTAGATACACGGACCGAGCGCGAGATTCTCGGCCACATTGATGCATACCTCAGCAACCGTACTTCCATCGTGATCACCCACAAGGTGCTGAGCCTTTCCGGCTTCGATCGCATTGTGGTGCTGGACGGTGGACGGATTGCTGAAACAGGCACGCACCAAGAGCTTTTGCAACGAGGTGGTATTTATGCGGATATGTTCAAAAGCCAGCTCACAGAAGACCACCGGGCGGCGCTTTAGCAAATTTGGATGAATGAAAAGAAGGGTTATATTTGGAGTACAAAACCCAACCTTCTTACCTAACTGTAAAAATGTTTATTGTGGCGTACGAAAACAACGACAAGAAAATGGAGAGCATCTACAGCAAAAGGATCCGTGCAGGTAAGCGACGCACTTACTTTTTCGACGTTCGCGCCACCCGTGGCAACGATTATTACCTCACCATTACCGAAAGCCGCAAGCGCTTCAACGATAACGGCTACGACCGCCATAAAATTTTCCTTTACAAAGAAGACTTCAATAAATTCATCAAGGCACTCAACGAAGCAGTAGATCACGTGAAAACGCAGTTGATGCCGGACTTCGACTTCGACGCCTACAACCACGATGAGGCTTACGACGATCATGATGACCACGACATGGACGGAGGCTCGCACGAAGTGCGCACGCTCCACGTGACCGAAATCGTTATCGAAACGGAACCCATCGCCGACGCCCCGGTTGCTGCAGCAGAAGCGGAAACGGCGCCCGCGTCTTCGGAAGAAGTCGACAAGTGGTAAAACAAAATCAACCATACCAAAAAGGCTCCGGATATCCCGGAGCCTTTTTCATTAATCACATGCAGAAAGCGCTAACGCATCTTCTTGTACGCGTTGATCAGTCCATTGGTAGATGCGTCGTGCGCAGTTACCAGGTCTTCGCCTTCCAATTCCGGCAGGATGCGGTTGGCCAGTTGCTTGCCCAACTCAACGCCCCATTGGTCGAAAGAGAAGATGTTCCAGAGCACGCCCTGCGTGAAGATCTTGTGCTCATACAGTGCAATGAGGCTGCCTAACGAGCGGGGCGTTACCTTCTTTAACAGGATGGAATTCGTTGGACGATTGCCGTCGAAGATCTTGAACGGTGCGAGCGTAGCGATCTCTTCATCGTTCTTGCCGGCGGCGCGCAGCTCGCGTGTTACTTCTTCTTCATCCTTGCCGTTCATCAACGCTTCCGTTTGCGCGAAGAAGTTGGAGAGCAATTTGGCGTGATGGTCGCCTATCGGATTGTGCGATTGAGCAGGCGCGATGAAGTCGCATGGAATAAGATGTGTGCCCTGGTGAATGAGCTGGTAAAATGCATGCTGTCCGTTGGTGCCGGGCTCGCCCCACACGATGGGGCCCGTAGCATAACTCACCGGCTCTCCGTTGCGATCCACGCTCTTGCCGTTGCTCTCCATATTGCCCTGTTGAAAGTAGGCGGCAAAGCGGTGCAGGTACTGGTCGTAAGGGAGAATTGCTTCTGTTTGAGCGCCGTGGAAGTTGACGTACCAGATGCCGATGAGGGCCATCAGCACGGGAATGTTTTCTTTTAAATCCGTTGTCCGGAAATGCTCGTCAACGCTGTGTGCGCCGCGCAGCAGCTCTTCGAAGTTGTCGTACCCTACGGTCAGCGCAATGCTCAGCCCGATGGCGCTCCACAGAGAGTAGCGGCCACCAACCCAATCCCAGAACTCGAACATATTCGCCTTGTCGATTCCGAACTTCGTCACCTCTTTTTCGTTGGTGGAAAGTGCTACGAAGTGCTTTGCAATGTGCGCTTCGTCCTTTGCCGCATCTAAAAACCAGTTGCGTGCCGTTTGCGCATTCGTCATCGTTTCCTGCGTAGTGAACGTCTTCGACGCGATGAGGAACAGCGTTTCCTCCGGGTTCACTTGTTTTAGTACTTCGGCGATGTGGCTCGCGTCGACATTGGAGACGAAAAAGGCGCGTATGCCGTCCTGCCAGTAGGGGCGCAGCGCTTCGGTCACCATGAGCGGCCCGAGGTCGGAGCCTCCGATGCCGATGTTGACGATGGAGCGGATGCGCTTGCCGGTGTAGCCCGTGTGCACACCGTCGTGGATGCGCGCACAAAAATCCTTCATCTGCTGCTGCACGCGTTGCACGTCGGGCATCACGTCTTTACCTGCCGCATACACGGGCCGGCCGCTGAAGTTGCGCAGCGCTACGTGCAGCACAGACCGTTGCTCGGTTTCGTTGATAAACTCGCCAGCGAACATCGCCTGTACGGCATCGCGCAGCCGGCAATCCTCCGCAAGCTGTTGCAGCAGCGACCATGTTTCGTCGGTGATGCGATTCTTCGAAAAGTCGATCATCAACTCGTCGAGACAAAACGAATATTTGCGGAAACGGTCGGGATCTTCTGCAAAGAGCGTCCGGAGATGGGTGCCGTCGAGGGTTTGAGCGTGCTGCAGCAGGCGTTGCCAGGCTGGGGTGGTGGTGGGGTTGATCCGTGGGAACATGTGTTGAAAAAATAGAAGTGTTTAGGAGACGGTTGCTGCGGAGGTTTCGGCGAGTGCTTCCACACTTTGGAGAGTATGTTCAAGCATTTGTTCGGTGATGTCGAGATGCACCACGAGACGCACTTGCTGCGGTGCGATGGCGTAAGCAAGGATGCCTTTCTCTTTCCATTTGGCTACGATGGCCGCTGCGGTAAGCGGTGCCTGCACATGGAAGATGATGATGTTCGTTTCTACAGGAAGCACGCTTTCGACGATGGGGCTATTTTCAAGTGCTTCGCTAAGCTGCCGGGCGTACGCGTGATCCCGCCCGAGACGCTCCACATTGTTTTCGAGCGCATAAAGGCCGGCAGCTGCGAGGAAGCCCGCCTGCCGCATGCCGCCGCCGAAAACCTTGCGCACCCGGCGCGCGCGCCGGATAAAATCCGAATCGCCCAAAAGGAGGGAGCCCACAGGGGCGCCAAGGCTTTTGCTCAGGCAAACGGAGATGCTGTGGAAGATGCGTCCATAATCCCGCGGATCCTCGTTGCCGGCCACGATCGCATTGTACAACCGGGCACCATCGAGGTGAAGACGCAGCCGATGCCGGTCGCAAACGGCCCGGACGGCTTCCATTTCCGTGCGTGCATAGCACGAGCCACCACCACGATTAGACGTGTTTTCGAGGCACACCAGGCTCGTGTGCGCCTTGTGGATATCGTCGGGGTTGATGGCCGCTTCCACCTGGCGGGCGGTAAAACGACCGCGATCGCCCTTGAGCAGCCGCACCGATGCGCCGGCATTGAAAGCGATCCCGCCTCCTTCATATTGATAAACGTGCGCCGTTTCCTCGCAAATGACCTCATCGCCCGGTTGCGTGTGCACTTTTATGGCGATCTGGTTGGTCATGGTGCCGGAGGGGCAAAAAAGCGCGGCCTCCATAGCGAAGATCGAAGCGGCCTTTTCTTCCAGCAGGTTTACGGTCGGGTCTTCGCCAAAAACGTCGTCGCCTAGCGGCGCGCTCATCATGGCGTCGAGCATTTCGGGTGAGGGTTTGGTTACCGTATCAGATCGAAAATCAGCTATCATGGTTCAAATGTAACCCCCGGAACGCCTTCTATACGCCGGCTGCAATAGTCCTTCTCCCGTTCAAAGGGCCGTTACGCCGCCTGTCCCCGAGTCGTCGCAGCGCTGTAACCGCGCTCTCCCCAACACGTCCCATAACGTCCGCCGGTCATCCCGGATAATCGCCGTTGGATACAAAACAATGTACTAGACATAACACAGTACCTACTTTCGCTATGTAATTGATGACAACCAGTATTTAATGATACAACAATGAAAACGTTCACCTTCGCCTTTATCACCACACTCATCGCCGTTTCGGCCACGGCCCAAAACGGTTCCATCACCGGCACGGTAGCAGATGCCGCCAAAGGGCCGCTCTCTTCGGCAACGGTCACGCTCCACGCCGCCGACTCCTCGGTATTAAAGAGAACTGCTGCAGGCACTTCCGGTGACTTTCGATTTGGCGGAATCGCAAGCGGCCGCTACTTCGTTTCGGTGTCGGCAGTAGGTCACAATGCCGCCTGGTCGGCGCCCGTAAACATTACCGCAGACGCGCTAACCGCATCGGTTCCCCATTTCCTGCTTACGCCTTCTTCTCAAACGATGGCCGCCGTAACGGTCGTTTCGCGCCGCCCACTGGTGGAGCAAAAGGCCGATCGGACCGTGATCAACGTGGACGCATCGCCCACCAATGCCGGGGCGACGGCACTCGAAGTGCTCGAAAAGTCGCCAGGCGTGCTGGTGGATAAAGACGGAAATGTTTCGCTCAAAGGCAAGCCGGGCGTGCAGGTATTCATCGATGGACGTCCTTCGTACCTCTCAGGTGCCGAGCTGAGTGCTTACCTCCGCAGCCTTCCCGCCGGCAGCATCGATCAGATAGAGCTGATGACCAACCCCGGAGCACGCTACGATGCGGCCGGCAATGCCGGTATTATCAACCTACGGATGAAGAAGAACCGCGTGAAAGGTTTCAACGGAAGCATCAGCCTTGCCGCAACGCATGCAATGCGCAACCGCGCCAACAACAATGCGAACTTCAATTATCGCCGCGGCAAGATGAACCTTTTTTCCAACGTGAGCCACAGTCACTACGAGCGGTACCAGAACCTCGATATCCAGCGCTACTTCCGCGAGAATGGCAGCATCAGGAACACCTTCGAGCAACAAACGCGGCAGCGCAGCCAGAATGATTATGTGAGCGCCAGGCTTGGCGCCGACTTCTTTGCAAGCAAGCGCACAACGCTGGGCATCGTTTTCTCGGGGGGCACCAATCCCGAAACCGGAACGAGCACGAGCGTGAGCTACATCCGCAATGCCGCCAGGGACGTGGATTCCATCGTGTCGGCCGAAAGCCTGATGACCAATACCTGGCGCAATGGTGCGGTGAACCTGAACCTGCGTCATCAATTCGATTCAACCGGAAAAGAAATCACCGCCGATGCAGACCTGGTTACCTACCGCACGGGCGCCGACCAGTTGTTCGACAACAATGCATATGACCCGCATTGGGTAAAACGATCGGGCGAGCAGCTGCGTGGCAACCTGCCGGTGACCATCCGTATTTATTCGGTAAAGAGCGATTACAGCCAGCCACTAAAAGGCGGTGCACGCTTCGAGGCGGGGGTGAAAGCCAGCTATGTGCGCACCGACAACAGTGCCGACTATTATACCGTGCTTGCGGCCGGCGATCAGGTAGATGCGGGCAAGACCAACGCCTTCCGGTACGAAGAGCAAATCCTTGCTGGCTATGTGAACTGGAACCGTCAATGGAAAAAGTGGAACCTTCAAACAGGCCTGCGCTACGAGCACACGGATTACACCGGCCTCCAGTATGGTTCGCCCGACCAGGCGGCGCACCCCGACTCTTCGTTCCGCCGCGATTACGGAAGCCTTTTCCCTACGCTGTTTGCAAGCTATGCAGCCAATGCGAAGCACACGTTCAACGTCAGCTATGGCCGCCGCATCGATCGTCCTTCTTATCAAAGCCTCAACCCATTCCTCTTTTTTATCGACCGCTACACCTACGAGCAAGGCAACCCCTATATGCGTCCGGAGTTTTCCGATAACATCGAGCTGGGACATAATTATAAGAACATCATCACCACCACGCTCGCTTATAGCGACACGCGCAACCTGATGAACGAAACGTTTGAGCAGGAGCGCAATGCCAACGGTTCGCTGGGCCTCGCCACCATCATCAAGAACGGCAACTTCGGACGCCGGCAGAACATGGGTCTCTCCGTGAACGTGCAGGTGCCGGTGCGCAAGTGGTGGAATGCGAATCTTTTCAGCAACTATGTCAACGTGCGTTTCAGCGGCCGGATGAATGGTGATGGTGAGGAATTCAACGCAAGCACCTCGCTGGTGATGTTCAATGCGAGCAACCAGTTTGTGCTGGGCAAAGGATGGAGCGCCGAACTGAGTGGCTGGTACCGCAGCCGCGGCGTCGACGGGCAGATCGTGATCAGCCCGATGGGCCAGGTGTCGACAGGGGTAAGCAAAGCCATCTTCAAGGGAGCGGGCAGCATAAAGTGCAACGTGCGCGACGTGTTCTTCACGCAGAAGGTCAATGGCGAGATCAACTTTCAGAACACGCAGGCATTCTTTCAGCAGCGCCGCGACACGCGAAGCGTTACGCTCGCATTCAGCTGGCGTTTTGGCAAGCCGATCAAAGACACGCCGCGCCGCCGCGCAGGGGCTGCATCCGACGAATTGAATCGCGTAAAAGGTGCGAATTGATGAACGGTATCCTTTCGCACCAATTAATGAAGGCTTTATCACAATTCAAACACTAACCGTTGTGGAAGACAACACCTTCGGGTCAGTTTTACACAGCTAACACAATCGACCATGAAAAAAATTTTCACACTCTTGGCCAGCACAGCGATCGTTGCCAGCGTGCACGCGCAGGGCGGCTCCAAAGTAGCAGGCACCGTAAAGGAAGCGGATGGCAAGCCGCTTCCTTCCGCAACAGTTTCGTTGCTCAACGCAAAAGATTCGTCGCTGGCTAAGCTTGCGATCACCGATAACAACGGCCAGTACGAATTTGCAGGCATCAAAGACGGCCGCTACCTCATTTCCGTAACCTCCGTAGGCTTCGGCCGCGCATTCAGCGCTCCCTTTGAAGCCAGCGGCGCCATGGACGTTCCCGCCATTGCGCTGCAACGCGGCGCGAAAGAAATGGCCAACGTAACCGTTGCCGTGCGCAAGCCGCTCGTTGAAGCCAAGTTGGACCGCATGGTAGTGAACGTGGATGCATCGCCCACCAACGCCGGCAATAGTGCACTCGACGTGCTCGAGAAGTCGCCGGGCATCACGCTCGACAAGGATGGAAACATCTCGCTGAAAGGCAAGACCGGCGTGATTGTGCTGGTGGACGGAAAGCAAACTTACCTCAGTGGCCAGGACCTTACGAACCTGCTGCGCAACATGCCCGCCAACCAACTCGACCAGATCGAGATCATGACGCAGCCCTCGGCCAAGTATGATGCTTCCGGCAACTCCGGGGTGCTCAACCTGCGCACGAAAAAAGGCCTGCAGAAAGGTTTCAATGGAAGCGTAAACCTTTCGTTCATCCAGGCGCGCTACCCTAAATCGCCCAACAGTATCAACCTGAACTGGCGCACGGCAAAGCTGAACGTGTTCAGCAACCTGAGCTACTCGTATTGGGAAGGCTTCAACGAGCTGCGTCTCACCCGCAAGTTTCACGACAAGGTGCGCAACGTGGATACTACGATGACGCAGGTGAGCGAACCACACTTCGTGAGCAACAACTTCAACGCTCGTGTGGGCCTCGACTACAGCATCAACAAGAAAACTTCGGTGGGCATGATGCTCAACGGATCGTACAGCCTCCGCAAAAACGATGCGACGTCCACTTCGGTGATGACCGACGAATTCGGAACGGCAGTGCGTATCAACGAAGCGCTTTCCAATAACAAGGATACCTGGAAGAACTTCGGCGCGAACCTCAATCTTCGTCGCCAGCTGAAAAAGCAAGGCTCCGAGTTTTCGATGGATGCCGACTATGTGCAATACCGCACGAAGAGCGACCAGGTTTCGGACAACAAGAATTACACACCCTCCAAAGTGCTGATCGGGCACCCGTACCTGCTGCGTGGATTGCTTCCGCAGAATATCGACATCGTGAGTGGAAAAGCCGACTTCACCACGCCGGTAGGTAAAGGTGGAAAGATCGAAGCAGGAGCGAAGAGCAGCTATGTGAAGACCGACAACGACGCACCGTACCGCTCCTTCGACTTCGCAAACCAGCGCGATACCGTAGATGCGCGCAGCGATCACTTCGTTTACGAAGAAAATATCAACGCAGCCTATGCCAACTGGAACCAGCAACTGAAGAAGTGGGGCTACCAGGTGGGACTTCGCGTGGAGCATACGCACTCCATTGCCAACTCCATCCAGCTGGGCAAGAAAGTAGCACGCGATTACGTGCAGCTGTTCCCGACCGCTTTCGTCAACTATAAAGTAAACGATAAGAACACGCTTGGCCTCTCGTATAGCCGCCGCCTCGAGCGCCCGAGCTACCAGGATCTCAACCCGTTTCAGCGCCTGCTCGACCAATACACGTACCAGCAGGGCAACCCCTTCCTCACGCCGCAGTTTTCCGACAACATTGAATTCAGCCACAACCTGGGGGGTGCGCTGAACACGGTGTTGAACTACAGCCAGACGACCGATATCATCAACACGCGCCTGAAGCAGGACGATGCCGCGAAAACCACGTTCCAGACGAAAGAGAACGTTGCATCGCGCCGCAACATCGGGCTGGCCGTGAGCTACAATAAGCAGCTTACGAAGATCTGGTTCACTTCGGTGTATGCAAACGTGTACAACAACGAGTTCTCCGGCACCCTCGATGGCCTGCCTGTGAGCGTGCAGGCTACAGCGTTCATGGCCAACACCAGCCAGCAGTTGCGCCTCAACAAAGGCTGGGGCGTGGAAGTGAGTGGCTTCTACCGCTCGCGCACCATCGACGACGCATTGATCGTTGCCGAGCCGATGGGCGTGGTTTCGTTTGGTGTGAGCAAGTCGATCCTGAAAAACATGGGCTCGATCAAACTGAACATCTCCGATCCGTTCTACATCCAGCGTTTCAAAGGTTATACGCGTTTTGGCAACATCAACACGGACATCCAGAGCAAGTGGGATAACCGCCGGGTGGGCCTCAGCTTCAGCTGGCGCTTTTCGAAGGGACAAAGCGCCCCGCAGCAGCGCCGCCGCACGTCCTCCGCGCAGGACGAACTTAACCGCGTTGGTGGAGGCGGACAACAATAACGTTATTAGTTTCTCATGTGCATACGACAGCCCCTCGTTCCCGAGGGGCTTTTTAATTGGGGAAGTTGGAAGTGGGAAGTTGGATGGACGCTATGTGGACGATTGCGCGAAGACGAGCGGAGCGAGGGCGGCTGCCATGGCGTCGGGAATTCCCACTTCTTCGTGCTGCTCTTTATCTTTGTTCCAAACCAGCCATATGCCTTCATTCGATATCGTTTCAAAAGTAGATGCCCAGGCGCTCGACAACGCCGTCAACGTCACCCGCAAAGAAATTACTAACCGATTTGATTTCAAGAACAGCCACGTGGTGATTGACCTGAATAAAAAAGATTTCAAGATCAGCCTCGAAACGGAAGGGGAGATGCAGATGAGCCAGCTCATCGATGTGCTCATCAGTCGCGCCCACAAGCAGGGCATCGCACCCGAAGCTTTCGATACTTCGAAGGAAGGAGCGCAAAGCGGTAAGGTGTGGAAACAGGAAGTGCTGGTGTCGAACGGCCTGAAGCAGGAAGATGCCAAGAAGATCGTGAAGCACATCAAGGACGCGGGCTTGAAAGTTCAGGCGGCCATCAACGACGACCTCGTGCGCGTCACCGGGAAGAAAATAGATGATCTTCAGACAGTTATACAGGCTTCGAAGGGTTGGGACCTGGGGCTACCGCTGCAGTTTGAGAATATGCGCAGCTAAATTAACAGGCCTTTTCTTTGGCTCGAAGCAGGAAAAGACCTTATCTTTGCGCGTCGCTTTTTAAATAATTCTAGCCGCCGCTAAAAAAAGATAGTATGAAAAAGGGTCTGCATCCAGAAAATTACCGTTACGTTGTTTTCAAAGATATGAGTAACGGTCACAGCTTTTTGAGCCGCTCCACCGCCGGTTCCAAAGAATCCGTAAAGTGGGAAGATGGCAATGAGTATCCGCTGATCAAGCTGGAGATCTCCAACACGTCGCACCCTTTCTTCACTGGTAAGAACGTACTGGTAGACACTGCCGGCCGTATCGACAAGTTCAAGAAGAAGTACGCCAAGAAATAATCGCTTCGCGCTTAAAGAATACATCCCCTCCGCAAGAGGGGATTTTTTACTTTTAGGCCCGCATGGAGAAGATCGTATTCACTGAAGAGTTTTGCAGGCCGGAGCAGCTTTTTCCTTTCACCCTTACCCGCCAGATCCAGGATTTCCGCGTCGGCATCCTCACCATCCGCGAAAAATGGGAGCGCCTCCTGGGCTGCCCTTCCTTCGACCGGCAGGAGGGCGATTACAAAGACCTCGACGGCTCGGTGCAGATCGACGAAAGCATCGGCAAGGATATCATCTACCTTATTCACGGCAACATCCTCCCCACGCCCGCGCTGGCGCGCCAGGTGCAGTCGCTCCGCCCGGGCGAATTTCTGAGTCTGCCCGACAAGGAGAATTTCATCTATTGCATCTCGCGCAAGCAGGTGGTCGACTCCAACCGCATCAAGATGGAAAGGCCGGTGGAAGTGCAGGCCGAATTCAAAGAGGTTATCTATCCATGGGACATCACGCGCCTCAACGCCTGGGCCATCGAGCAGGATTATGCCTTGCTCACGGCCAAGCGCAAAAGCCAGGGCGCGCCCCGCAGCACGAGCATGATCAACGCGGCGCGGATCTTCATTGAAAAAGGAGCGCGTGTGGAGCACTGCATCCTCAACGCCACTGAAGGTCCCATCTACATCGGCAACGGCGCACAGGTGCTGGAAGGAAGCCTGCTGCGTGGTCCTATCGCGATCGGCGAAAGCGCCACCGTAAAGATGGGCACACGCATCTATGGCGCCACCACTATCGGACCCAATTGCACCGTTGGTGGTGAGATCAAGAACAGCGTTCTCTTCGGCAATTCCAACAAGGCCCACGATGGCTACCTGGGCGATTCGGTGCTGGGAGAATGGTGCAACCTCGGGGCCGGCACGTCCAATTCGAACGTTAAGAACAACGCTTCCACCATCCGCGTGTACACCCCCGGCGGCATCCGCGAAGTGGGCAACAAATGCGGAATGTTCATGGGCGACTACAGCCGCACGGCCATCAACTGCTCGATCAACACGGGTACAGTGATTGGCGCCAGCTGCAATATCTTCGGCACCGGCATCCCACCGAAGTTCATACCTTCTTTTTCCTGGGGGCAGGACGGCATCGAGCGCTACGACATCGAGCGTGCGCTCGCACATATCGCCAATTGGAAAAAAATGAAAGGGCAGGAGCTCACCGCGCGGGATATCGCGATACTAAGAGCGGTGCATGACCGTTACTAGATGTGAAATGTGAGATGTGAGATGTGAGATGTGAAATGTGAGATGTGTAATGGGAGATGTGGAAGGAAGCATTCCCGACAAACTAATGAACCACTTAACTACTACTTTATTATGAGAAAACAGATTGCAGCAGCGAATTGGAAGATGAACCTTACGTATCAGCAGGCGGAACAGCTGCTGGATGGCATTTTGCAGGAAAAGGTAGCACCCGGTCCCGACCAGCAAGTGCTGTTTGCTGTGCCTTTTCCCTACCTCGTTCTTGCAAAGAGCGAAGTAGACGAAGAGCAGGGTTATGCCATCGCTGCGCAGAATTGCTCCGACAAAGTGAATGGCGCGTATACCGGCGAAACGTCGGTGGAAATGCTCCAGTCGGTCGGCATTCGTTATTGCGTGCTGGGACATAGCGAGCGCCGCGAATACTTTTCCGAAAGCAACGAACTGCTTGCCCGCAAGATCGACCTCTGCCTGGAATACGGCATTCAGCCGCTGTTTTGCTGCGGAGAGGCGCTGCAGGTGCGCGAAAGCGGACAGGAAGCCGCCTACGTGCAAAAGCAACTGGAAGACTCGCTCTTTCACCTCGATGATGAGCAGATCCGCAGCGTGATCATCGCCTACGAACCCATCTGGGCTATCGGTACCGGCAAAACAGCAAGCGCCCAACAGGCCCAGGATATGCACGCGCACATCCGTTCCGTGCTTGCACAGAAGTGGGGGAAAGACACGGCCGACAGCATTTCGATCCTGTATGGCGGTTCCGTAAAAGCAAACAATGCCGCTGAGCTCTTCACATGCCCCGATGTGGATGGCGGACTTGTGGGCGGAGCCTCGCTCGTGGCACAGGATTTCGTCGAAATCATTAAAGCTCTTAAATCATAAGCAACGTTCAGCAGCCATATAACATCGTTCTTATTCGGAAAGACCAATTCCTCCTCCGTTTCCTCAAGATCCGGGTAGTGGTGGATGGAACGTCGATCTATATGCTGGAAAAGAAGCGTCCCGTGGTGATACCTGTGGGTCAGCACCGGCCCTTGCTGGTGGCAACCGACGGGTATCACCATACTTCGCCTTTCGTGCTGAAGACGCTCAAAAAGCACACGTATTATTTCAAGGTGGGTTGCGTGATCGAAGACGACCAACTGGTGGTAGGACTGGCCGTGCAGGTGATCCTCTATTTCATGGGACTTACTGCAGACAACATCGTGATGCAGGCCCTGAGCTTCGGCCCGATCCTGTTCTTCCTCTTTTTATATTACATCAAACGCAAGCAGTTCCTGCGTTTTCAGCCGGCCTGACTTTTCAGGTCTTTTGCTTTCCGCATCATGCCCTCGGAAGCAACTCGAAATCATTCAATTTGTCTACGTGCAGCACCGTCGTACCTCCTTCGGCGTGGTACATTGGGCGAAACTTTGCATTGGGTATGAATTCGTCGGCGGTGTAGGAGGTGCGCGCAATCACCGTGTTGGCAAAGACCTCGTCGTAGGCTTTAAAGAAAACCAGCACTTCGGCGCTCATGTCTTTTAGCTCTTGCAGCGAGTATCCATGAAGTGGACTCTCGTCGTTGATGGCGTGCACGATCGTCCAGTTAGATACAAGCACGTTGATCTTGCTCAGTTCGAGCGGAAGGCCATAAAACTCGTTGTGTTCCTTGTCGCCATCGCGAACGCGCAGGGCAAGCGTCAGTTTCACTTCGGCCTCGGTGAGCTGGTTGTTCTTTTGTGGCACCATACGCAGCATAAGCGCCTGGCCATCTTGAAAAGGAGCGAACAGTGCGATGTTGCTGAACCTCACATAAGCCCGTGGCATCGAAAAACGCCCGAAGAAAAGGCCGCTTGCCAATGCCAGCGTCATCACTCCAAGAAACGATTCAAACGCAGCAACAGAACTGGTGAGCAAGCCATCCGGGCTTACGTGTCCGTAGCCCACCGTGGTGTAGGTCTGTGCGCTGAAAAAGAAGGCTTCCACAAATTGCGCAAGGTGCGATCCGCCCTTGGAGCCGTTGAGGTGCTCCACGCCAATGAAATAGTACACCGCGGCGAAGAGGAGGTTGATGCCGAAGTACACCGAAAGCAGGTAGAGCCAGAACTTCCAGCGTTCCATGGAAAGCAGCGTATGAAACCAGCTGAAGCGATCGAAGAATGGCACGCCGCGTCGCATCACGTTCACCTTGCCATCCTTGTGGTAGAAGCGGCCGGCGCTCGCGGAAGTGTTATTGCCAAAGCCGGTATTGAGTTCGTTGTTGAAGGTGCGTCGCGCCATCTAGTAAAATTAGCGGCGTTGCAACATTTGCGGAACCAAGGTTACGCGCAGGTTTTCCACCGTAAAGTGGCGCGCCGCCGCTAGTGCCAGCTGGCGGAGGCTCGCCTGTGCACCTTCGTTTTCTGCAAGGGCGAGAAGCAGGTAGTACAATTCGTCATCGTCCCCATAGGTGAGTGTGCACCCGCGCACACCTTCCGGAACCTCGATGTGCGCGGGTAAAAGCAGCGGGCGGCCCGCGCTCACGGCATCGAAGAAAGTACCCGATGCCTTGGTGGTGCCATACAGCTCATCGCGCCTGCCCGCGCTGCTAAACCTTTCGGGGAGCGGTGCCCACACCATGGACGCTTCCTTTAAAGCCTTCGCATAGGTTGCGGCGTGCACAAACGCTTCGCTGACCACGCGCAGGCCGGGCGGGAAGTCACTGAAGTCCGGCTGTTGCACCGAACTTCCTATGATGGTCACTTCTAAGTACGGACCACCTGCTCGCTCCACCCTTTGCAGCAGGCGCCGGATAGGCTCGTAGTCGCGCCGGCTACGGTCGATGGAGCCGGGAACGACGAGCTGCATGCCCGTAGGAGCGGGCACGTAGGCTGCTTCGTCAAACAGCCTCCCGGGAACCACGTAGATCGGCTTGCTCGTATATTCTTTGTGAAGGATATGCGCTTTCATTGCGGGTAGTAGCACCGCGAAGGCAGCAACCGACGACACGAGCTGCTTTTGGCCCCATTGCCGCACCAGTCCCCTTAAGCCGCTGCCGCGCAAAGGGCAGAACGCATCTTTCACATCGTGCACGCACAGGATCACCTTGCAGCCGCGCATCCTGCGGGCCACGCGTGCAAAAGCATAGTGACGGAAACTAACCGTGCCGAGGAGAAGGAGCGTGGCGCCGACCTTCTTTGCCAGCCGTTCCACCGCGGCAGCGTGTTGCTTGTTGTAAGGCGGTAGTTCGTAAAAGCGAAGCCCATGTTCTTCCTTTACACCGAGCGCCTCCAACTGCTTCCGCATGGCCGGAAGCACCAGCACATGCAGCCGCCTTTCGCCACCTTCCAGCAAACGGATGAACGTGTGCAGCGTTTCGAAGTGTTCGGTATCGTAAAGCACGAGCTCCATAACGGCGGCTAAATATATATGTTTGCAGGGAGCCACTCGTAGGGCGATGCAAAACAATCAACGTGAGTCTGAAAAAGAACCTGGCCTACAACTTCCTGCTTAGCCTCAGCCAGGTGCTGTTTCCACTGGTTTCCATCCCTTGGCTGTCGCGCGTGCTCGATCCCGAAGGATTGGGCCGCGTGCAATTTATTGATGGATTGACCTACTACTTCATCGTGCTGGCCGAAGCGGGCATCGTTACGCATGCGATCCGCGAGGTGGCGCGTTGCCGCGACGATGCCGGTGCGCTTCGCCAGCTCGTGTCTGAACTGCTTTCGCTTCACCTGCTGACCACACTCGCGGCAGCCGTACTCTACTCGGTGGCCGTATTTCTACTGTACGACCGCATCGGCGACCCGAAGCTGCTGCTCTGGTCGTTTTCTTTTCTCCTGTTGAACGGCTTCGCCTGTGAATGGTACTACTGGGGGATGGAAGATTTCCGCTACATCACGCTTCGATCGCTGGTTGTGCGTGCGCTTGCGCTGCTTTCCATCTTTTTGCTGGTGCGCGCCCCCGAACATTACCTGGAGTACTACGCCATTGTAGCCTGCACTGCGATAGTCATTCATATCTGGAACGTGGCGCGAATGGCGGCACAGTCGGGACTTTCATTCCGTAGGCTTCAGTGGAAGAAACACTTGCGCATCACACGCGTAACGTATGCCGTAAGCCTCCTGTATAGCATCCCGCTGCTGCTCGACAACGTGCTGCTTGGATTGTTGTCGGGTGCTGCCGCAGTTGCGTTTTACGCATACGCGCTCAAGATCGTCCGCTTGCTTTCCGCTTTCATCACCGATGCCTTCCTCGTGTTGTATCCCCGCACGGTGGCCCTTCTCCGCGAAGCCGACGAGCAGCTCCTGCGCCGCAACCTGAGGCTTTCGGGCGATGCGCTGTTGCTCCTGGCAGTGCCCGCCGGAGCCGGTATCTGGCTGGTGTCGGATGCTTTTACTGCCGTGTATTTCGGACCGGGCTTTGCGCCGGTGGCGGCCCAACTGCGCATTCTTTCGGTGTATCCGGTGCTGGTCACGCTTGCGCTGTTTCTCAACAAGCAGGTGTTGATGCCGCGCAACCAGGAACGCTGGGTCTTTTATGGCTTGCTTGCAGGTGCAGTGTCTTTCGTTATGCTCGCGCTGGCGCTATGCCCGATGTACGGCGCCGAAGGGATGGCCTGGTCGCTCGTAGGAAGCGAGGCGATCGTTGTGTTGTGCAACGCATTTTTCGTGCGCCGACTACACCGCGGACTGTTGCCCGTTCACGGGCGAACGATGCTTGCGGCTTTGCTTGCGGTGGTACTTTTTTTTGTTGCAGGCTGGTTGCTGCAACAAGCCCGCCTGTCTGCATGGGCCTACCTGCTCACGTTGGTGCCGCTCTGCCTGCTCCTATACGCCGCTTTATTGAAGGTATTCCGTTTGCCGGTCAGCGAGCTCTTCTTTTCTTTGTTTCGTAAGCGTTTTAACCCTAGTTAGTTGATTGATTGCACCAACCATAGCAACATATTTTTCATCCAGGAGCACCTCGTTCGCGGAGCGCTCTTCCATGGCGGCATTGGCAACCAGGATGCCGAACAGGTGATGCTCGATGCAGGTTACCGGCCACTCCGCCTCGGTGACGAATATAATTTTTCGCCCCTGGCAAAATTGCGTCGCTACCGGGCAGCACGCAAAGTGCTTGCAGGTTTGCCCAAAGGCGCTACGGTTGTATTCCAATGGCCTTTGTATGCACGCCTGCACCGGATGCTGATCGAGCAACTCGTACGCCGCAGGCCCGACGTCGAGATCATCTGCTTCCTCACGGATCTGAATAGCATCAAGGACGGCGATGCAAAAGCGCTCGCTGATGAGAAACGATTTTTTGCACCACTCCATAGCTTCATTGCGCACAACGAAGCTATGTGCAGGCAGTTCATGAAGGACCGCGAAAACGCGCGTTGTACCACCATTGAGTTCTTCGATTTTCTGACCCCGCCTGTTCCGGCCCAGCGATCGCTTTCTCCGGCATTGTGCTTTGCCGGTGCGCTCGACAAAAGTGGCTTCCTTGCACGGTGCTCTGAATTCCCGGCACTGCATTTTCACCTGTACGGCCCGGGGCGCGAACGTTTTGCGGAGTTAGCCAACTCCACCTACCATGGCATCTTCTCGCCGCACAGCCTGCCTCCCGAGCTTAGTGGTTCTTTTGGATTGGTGTGGGATGGCGATAGCCCGAACGCGCTCGAGGGCATGCTGGGCAACTACTCGAAGTTCATAAGCCCGCACAAGCTTTCGCTTTACATCCTTGCCGGCCTGCCCATCATCTGCCACGAAGAAAGTGCAGCAGCTGAACTGGTGCTCCGCTACGGAATTGGATTTACAGTGCGCGGACTGGGAGAAATAGGGGAGAAGATCGCACGGATCGACGATGCCGGGTATCGACAGATGCGCACGAAGCAGGAGCCGCTGGCCGCCCGTATTTCTACGGGTGCATGCCTGCGCTCAGCGTTAGCTGCCCTCCGCGGCTGAAGGCATCCGCACGATCAGTTCAAAATGCGGCTCGTTCCAGAATTCGAGATACCGGTCCAACTCTTCGTCGCTCAGCCAGTGATCGTACACCAGCTTTTCATACAGGGCGATGTTGTATTGCAGGTTCGGATCGAGTGCCCTCAGAAGTGCGCGTGACTCAGCCAGCTCATCGCGGAACTCGGGGAAGAGGCATTCGAGGCTGAGGAAAGCAACCGGGTTGCTGAGCCCGCGGACGACCTCGAGCTCATAGCCTTCCACATCGATCTTAATGAACTGAGGACGGCCGTAGCGCGCAATGAGGGCATCGAGCGTGGTTACTTCCACATCCACCGTGCTGCTGAACGCGATCTTTTCGTTCCAGCGTTCCTCGTTGTCGGCTTCGGTGATGTTCTTGAACCTCGGATTGAGCGTGTTGAAAGCGGAACCGGGATGGTGCACTTGCATTGGCAGGCGTCCCGAGGAAGCCCCCACCGCCTTCTGCTCCAGCAGTACCCGCCTTTTTTGGCGGTAGAACCGCATCCGCAGCGTTTGAAAATTCTTTTCATCCGGCTCGCAGGCCACAACCGTCTCGGCAAGGGATAAGAAGGCCTCGGTCTTGTGACCATCGTTCGCGCCTATATCGAAAATGAGCGTGCAGGGCGGTAGAAAAGATCCGTAGAAGGCTTTTTCGCGTGCGCTGGCCTGCTGCTTGATGGCCTGGAACAGGCGTTGATACACCTTGAAAACAGGGCTCCATTTGAGCCGTTCGTAGATGCCGATGCGTTGTAGGAACTGTTTGAGGGCTTGTTTCATGGCGTGTGGCGGGGCATTGGCCGAATTCCCGGCCGGCGTCAAGATAGGATTTAACAGCAAAACCGTCCCGGCGCCGCAGATTTCGTTACCTTTGCAAACCCGTTTCAGGGGCATTTCCACGCATGAAAAATATCCGGAATTTTTGCATCATCGCCCACATCGACCACGGTAAGAGTACCCTGGCCGATCGCCTGCTTCAGACCACCAACACGATCTCCGAGCGGGATATGATGGACCAGGTGCTGGACGATATGGACCTCGAGCGCGAGAAAGGCATCACCATCAAGAGCCACGCCATCCAGATCAACCATACCCACAAGGGCGAAAAATATGTGTTGAACCTGATCGATACCCCCGGTCACGTTGACTTCTCGTACGAAGTTTCCCGCGCACTCGCCGCCTGCGAAGGCGCGCTGCTGCTGGTAGACGCCACACAGGGCATCCAGGCGCAAACGATCTCCAACCTGTACCTCGCGCTCGAGAACGACCTCGAGATTATACCGGTCATCAACAAGATCGACATGGACGGCGCGATGATCGAGGAAGTAAAAGACCAGATCATTGAACTCATCGGCTGCAAGCCCGAAGACATCCTCCTGGCTTCCGGCCGCAGCGGCATCGGCATCGAAGGCATTCTCGAAGCCATCGTGGAGCGCATCCCCGCGCCCAAAGGCGATCCCGACGCACCACTGCAGGCGCTCATCTTCGACTCCGTTTTCAACTCTTTCCGCGGCATCATCGTTTACTACCGCGTGCTCAACGGCACTATCAAAAGCGGTGAAAAAGTCCAGTTCGTCAGCACCGGCCAGGAGTACGAAGCCAGCGAAGTGGGCGTGCTCAAGCTGAAGCCTTCGCCCACCAAGGAAGTGCGCGCCGGCGACGTAGGCTACATCATCACCGGCATCAAGAATGCGAAGGAAGTGAAAGTGGGCGACACGCTCACCACCGCCAGCCGTCCCACGCAGGAGATGATCAAAGGTTTCCAGGAAGTAAAGCCGATGGTTTTCGCAGGCATCTTCCCGGTTGAAACAGACGCATTCGAAGAACTGCGCGATTGCATGGAGAAGCTTCAGCTCAACGACGCATCGCTTACCTTCGAACTTGAAACCTCGCAGGCCCTTGGATTCGGCTTCCGTTGCGGCTTCCTTGGACTGCTGCACATGGAGATCATCCAGGAACGCCTGGAGCGCGAATTCAACCAGACCGTGATCACTACGGTGCCGAACGTAAGCTTCATCGCTTACACCACAAAGGGCGAAAAGGTGATCGTGAACAACCCCGCTGAGATGCCCGAGCCTGTTAAAACGGACCGCATCGAGGAGCCGTTCATTCGTGCCGAGATCATCACCAAAGGAGAATATATCGGCAACATCATGACGCTTTGCCTCGGCAAACGCGGCATTCTGCTGAATCAGAGCTACCTCACCACTACGCGTGTGGAACTCATCTTCGAAATGCCCCTCACCGAGATCGTGTTCGACTTCTACGACAAGCTGAAGAGCCAGACACGCGGTTATGCATCCTTCGACTACCATCCGATCGGTTACCGCGAAGCGGATATCGTGAAGATGGACATCCTGCTCAAGGCGGCCGTAGGAGCTAAGATCCTGGCGCGCGAAAACATTTCTGCGATACGTAAAGACGTTACGGCGAAGTGCTACGGCGGCGACATCTCGCGTAAGCGCAAGCTGCTGGAAAAACAAAAAGAAGGTAAGAAGCGCATGCGCCAGATCGGCAACGTAGAAGTGCCGCAGGAAGCATTCCTCGCGGTGTTGAAGCTGGACGATTGATCGAATTTATAACTCAAAAGTCAAAACCAGAACCATCGCTACTTGAAGTGCCTGCGAAGAACGCGCCTTTTGCCTTTTGACTTTTTAGTTCTGACTCATTCCTCCCAGTATTTATACGGGTTGGCCGCCAGTTGCGAATTGTAATATTTGCGCGTGCCGGTTACTTCGGTTGTTATGAACGGTGGAAGCGTAAACGTTTCGCCTTCGTCCACCAGTTCGATCTCCGCGACGATCAGGCCTTCGTTGTCGCCAAGGAACACATCCACCTCCCACAGTTTTTCTGCAAACGGAATGATGAAGCGATGCTTCATGATTACAGTTTCGCAGAATTGCGTGAGTAGTTCTTCGGCTTCTTCCCTGGGGATCTCGAATTCGTATTCGGCGCGGCTGATGCCTATGGTCTTTCCCTTGATGGTAAGGTAGCCGGTTTCGTCCGACACCCGCACGCGTGCCGTCTTGATCAGGTCTTTAAAGAGGTAGCCCTGGCGCAGGTAGTGCGGCTTATCCTTGGGGTAGCTTTCCCATGCGGACTTATCCACTAAAAACTTACGTTCGATTTCTACAGCCATAGTGGGAAGTTAGCTAGCGAAAATTGCGCCACCGCAAAAAAAGTGCCGGCTGAAAAGTCAGGACGTAGCGTCATTGATTCAATTTGCTATTCATCTTTTTTCTTGGGCAACCCGTTCTTCTCGCTTCGCTGGTCGAGCTTGCCTTCGTTGATGTTGCCTTTCGCATCCAGGATAGGGTCTCCCACAGGAGGCTTGCCAAGCAACGGATCGGCGTCGCTCATATCTACTTTGTAATGAAACACTTTGTCGATATGCACCCAGCGGCCCTTCTCCCATTTGAAGCCTTCGGAGTCACCGTCGGGAACAAGTGTGTAGGGAAGGTCCGGCTGGCCCGACTCGGAGATGAGATGGTCGAACAAAATGAGCTTTTGATCTTCATCCCAGTTCGCTGCAACGTTGGCTTCGCGTTTATAGGCCAGCTGGAAGCGCTCGTGCGGCTTGCGCGCAACGGTGTCTTGCGAAAAGTCGAAGAAGTTGCCGCCGAATTTCGGCTCGCCCGCCTGGTCAAAATGCAGCACTTCGATCCACTTTCTTTTTACAGAAAATCCGCGGTCGTCAATGCCGAACAAAGTGTAGTAGGGCTTGCCTTCCCAGGTGGTCTTGATGAGGTTGTAGTACACGGCACCGATCCAGTTGCTGCGGTCGCGCACGGAGTCTTCAGCGAATTCAGTGAATTCGGTCACGTCGCGCAGGGGATAGAGTTTGAGCGAACCGTCGGCAGTACGCATTTGGATGGCGCCGCGTTTGCGCGCCTGCACCGTGGGGATGGTCATCTGCCAGGTGATGATGCGGAAGGTGCTATCGGGAGCATAGAGCTTCGACACCCCGAGCACCTCCTGGAAAGGAAACTGGAAAGAATTTTTTACCTGCAGCGCACGGATCAGCGTTTTTACAAACTGGCTGTCGCTGCGAAGGCGGCCGGAAGCCAGCGTATCGGTGTAGATGTGGCGGGCGAGGTCTTTCAACGAATCTTCCTTAGCGCGCAGCAGACGGTTGTCGGCAGCAGAGATCTTCTGCGCTTCCACAGAATGGAAACCCAGCAGCATGAGGAAGAAAAAGAAGAGAAATGATCTTTTCACGGAAGGGCCGGTTTATCGGCTCCACTAAGAACGTCAAAACGGTTCAAAATATTTCTTAAGATTCAGATGCTACTGCTTCAACGGCCTCCGCAAACTCCAGTAAACTGTTAAAACGAAGGTCGATATCGGGATGAGGATAGGGCTGGTGGGGGTTAGTGCTTGCAATGAACACCGTATATACCCCCGCTGCGCGCCCGAAGCGCATGTCGCTCGGCTTGTTGCCCACCATGATCGCGTTGCGCAGGTTGATGCGAGGATAGCGCTGCGCTGCCTGTACGGCCATGCCCGGATTGGGCTTGCGGGAGAAGCACCGATCGTCTTTCTCGGTGCACACGAAGATGTCGTCTACGCGGCCTCCTGCTTGCGTAATTCCTTCCAGCATATGGCGATGTACATCCTCCAGATCATCGGGCGTCATCAGCCCCTTGCTTACGCCGCGCTGATTCGTCACCAGGAAAATCTGACCGAAGCGTTGCGCAAGCGACGGCATCGCGTCCAATACACCTTTGCTGAAAGTGAACTCACCGGGATGGAGCACGTAATGTCCCACGCGCTCGTCGTTGATAACGCCATCGCGGTCGAGAAAGAGGGTCCAGCCCTTATCAATAACTGAGAGATCCAACGGTGTTCGCCGAAGCTCCGTTTGCGCCCGTGCGAAATCTTCGGGAATGCCAATGTCAATGAAATAGCCGTCATGCACGGCGGCAGCGAGGATGTTCTGCTGCACGGCGGGCTCAAGAAAATCCTTTTCGAAGGAAAACTTCTGCGGAAGTCCGCGCGACAGAAAAGCCGCTTTATGCAACAGGTAAATGCCGCCGTTGATGAGTCCTTCCTGCTGGTAACTCTTCTCGCGAAAAGCATGCACACGGCCGTTTTCGTCTACAAGCACCGAACCGTATCGGTCGAAATCACGCATGGGTTTCAGTGCCAGCGTGCAGTGCGCATGGGTGCGTTGGTGCACTTCCCACTGTTTCGCGAGGTCGATCTCGAACAGCGTGTCGCCATTGGCCACGAGCACCTGTTCCGTTTTTGCTGCACCGAGTGCAAATGCGATGCCGCCACCGGTGCCAAGCGGTTCTTCTTCCACTACCGTTGCATACTCGAGCGTTGGATATGTTTCTTTGAGCCAGTGTTCGATGGCCTCGGAAAGATAACCAAGTGAAAACACGAAGCGCTGGATGCCTTGACGGCGCAGGCTGTCGATAACGTATCCGAGAAAAGGACGTCCCGCAACCGGTGCCATGCACTTCGGGAGGTCGGGCACAGCAGAGCGCAGGCGTGTGCCCAGGCCGCCGGCCAATACGATGGCTTCGGTGATCATCAGGCGCCGGTAGCGTTGAAGTATTGCTCTTCTACAAGCTGGCAGATGATGTGCCCGAGAAGAATATGGCTTTCCTGGATGCGCGGGGTATCCGTCGAAGGAACGTTGAGCAGGTAGTCGCTCAGTCCTTTCATGACACCACCGCCAGCGCCGGTGAACCCGATCGTATGCACGCCCATGGCGCGCGCCGACTCGAACGCGCGAACAATGTTGGCCGAGTTGCCCGAAGTGGAAAGACCCACAAGCACATCGCCCGCTCCGCAAATTCCTTCTACGAGACGCGCATACACAACGTCGTAACTGTAATCGTTGGCGACGGCAGTGAGGTACGAAGTGTTGCAGTGGAGCGCTTCGGCTGGCAATGCCTTACGGTCGGTATAAAAACGGCCGGAGAATTCAGCTGCCAGATGTTGTGCGTCCGCCGCGCTGCCGCCGTTGCCGCAGAAGTAAATGCGTTTGCCTGCACGCAGAGCATCCACGATCGTACGGGTGCTGTCGGCAACCGTTTGCAGTAGCTGTTCGTTTTGCAACACCTGCTGCTTCACGTCGATCGAGGCTTGTATGATTTGTTTGATCTTTTCCATTTTGTGCTTATCTGGCCGCAAAATTAGCCCGTTAAATGTTATCGTTTCCCCGTTATTCGCCGTACCGGCCGTAGGATGCGGCAAGTGCGTGTGCAAGAGCGCCGCTGGCCGGTATCAGATACACCAGGTCTTCAGTCCATGCTCCGTAAATTGATAAGGCCGGTGCACGCCGCCGAATCGCTCCAGGTTTTTCACAACGTTGTATTTGGTGTTGGCAGGGCAGTAGAAGATCATAAAACCACCACCTCCGGCGCCCGATATCTTGCCGCCTGTAGCTCCGGCCTTTTTTGCGGTTTCATAGATCTCCTCCATCAGCGGGTTGCTGATGCCGTCGGCCATCAGGCGCTTTTGCTGGTATCCATAATCGAGGATTTCGCCGAGCTGGTGAATGCGGCCCATCAACACGGCTTCCTTCATCATCAGCGCCTGTTGTTTCAGTTGGTGCATTGCTTCAATGGAACCTTCTTTCTTCGCAACCACGTTTTTTGATTGTTGCTCGATGATGCGCGCCGACTCGCGGCTAGTGGCCGTGTAGTAAAGAACGAGGTTATTCTCCAGTTCAAAGAGGTATTGCTGCTTGATGCGGAGCGGGTTCACTATGACCTTGTCGCCTTCGAGGAATTCCATGAAATTGACGCCCCCGAATGTCGCCGCATATTGATCTTGCTTTCCGCCGGCCATCTTCAGTTCGTTGCGCTCGATGGCATACGCATAGTGGGCGATATCGTATTCGCCCAGCGGAAGGCGCAGCCATTCTGCAAAAGCACCGATGATCGCCACTACGAGCGTTGACGAAGTGCCGAGGCCCGAGCCCGCCGGTGCATCCACAAATGTGGAAAGCTTGAAGCCGCCGCGGATGCTGCCATAGTCGCGCTGCACCGCATTGTATACACCCTTCAGCAGATCGAGGTGACCATCGATGGGAAGCGATTGGGCGATGTCGTATTCGATGCGCTCGCAGCGGTCGTTCGTTTCGAGAATGATCTTCGGCTCTTCGATCGGTTCGATGGAGGCATGCGCATACAGGGAAATGGTTGCGTTGAGAATAGTGCCGCCATAGAGATCGCTGTAGGGACTGACATCGGTGCCGCCGCCGGCGAGGCCAATGCGAAGAGGGGCTTTACTGCGGTAGATCATAAAAAGTAAAAAGTCAAATGTAAAAAGCCGAAAGCGTTTGTTCGCTTTATTTCGTGCCGGCAAGCTCAAAAAGGGCCCGGGTAAGGTTATCCCAGCTATATTTCTTTTTCTCTTCGCGGAGTTGGGGAACGAAGAAAGCCTCTCCAAGCCGATAGCATTCCGCGATCCCTTCGGCGATGGCTGCAGGTTCCGGCTCGGTTACAATACCGCATCTATGATCCGGCACGAGGTCGGGCAGGCCGCCCACGTTCGTTACCAGCATCGGACGCTCAAAATAATAGGCGAGGGGCGTCACACCGCTCTGCGTTGCGTTGCGGTAGGGCTGAATCACAAAGTCGCCGGCGCATAGGTAATAGCGTACTTCCGAATCCGGAATAAAGCGCGTGTGCAGTAGTACGCGGTCTTCGAGCCCTTTGCTGCGGATCAATTCCTGGTAAGGTGCTTCGTCTTCATAAAACTCTCCTGCCACCAACAGTTTGATGCCGCTCGCACGCATGGCCGGTTCCGCCATCGCTTCCAGCAAAAGATCCAGCCCCTTGTATTTGCGAATGAATCCGAAAAAGAGAATGATCTTCTCATCGAGCGGAAGCCCGAGCTGCTGGCGGGCGGCGGTTTTGTCGATGGCGCTTCCAAATGAATCATAAAGAGGATGACGTACCAGCTGCGCCGGTTTGGACGCTGCGAACTTTTTGAGGTCGGCCATCACCTTATCGCTCATGGTCACAAAGCCATCGATGGAAGGAAGAAAGTATTTCGTAAAGGGAACATCGAACGCGCGCTTTTCGTGTGGAACCACGTTGTCGGCGATGCAGATGATGCGCGTATGCTTGTTGCCCCGGGCAATGCGGAGGATCGTGCCCAACGCAGGACCCATGAAAGGCAACCAGTACCGCACCACGATCAGGTCGGGACGCTCGCGCCGGAGCCCATTGCCTACAGCTAGCCAGTTGAGCGGGTTCACCGAGTTGATGATGGAACGGATCTGCAACCCCGGAGGCGGGGGCTCGTCGCTGAATTGCGTTGTGCCGGGAAAGAGAAAGCCCGGGTATTGAAGCGAAAACGAAACCATCGAGCATTCGTGCCCTTCGCTGATAAATTGTTGCGCGAGTCGTTGGTTGAAGGTAGCCAGGCCACCGCGCAGCGGGTGCGCCGGACCCATGATGATCACGCGCGCCATCAGATCCCCGTTTTTTCTTCGATAAGATACGAGTTGCGGCCGGGGGCGTTGCGGGCCACCAGTTCCGACACGAATCCTGCAAGGAAAAGTTGCAACCCCATGAGCACAAAAGCAAGTGCGAGGTAGAAGCCCGGCTTGTTCGTTAGCGGCGATTCGTTCGGGTTGGCAATCTTCCCGATAATCAGCCACAAAGTTGTGATGAAGCCAAGCAGGAAAAACACGGTGCCCCAAAGCCCGAAGAAGTGCATCGGGCGTTTCGAAAACTTGCCTACGAATGAAATAGAGAGCAGGTCGAGAAAGCCGTTGACAAAACGCTCCCATCCAAACTTCGTAACACCATATTTGCGCGCGCGGTGCTCCACGACTTTCTCGCCGATCTTGCGAAAGCCAGCCCACTTCGCCAGCACAGGAATGTAGCGGTGCATCTCGCCGTACACTTCAACGCTTTTTACCACCTTGCGCCGATAGGCCTTCAGGCCGCAGTTGAAATCGTGCAGGTGGATCTTCGACATGCGGCGCGTGGCTGCATTGAATAACTTGGAGGGAAGATTTTTTGTAAACTTGTTGTCATAGCGTTTTTTCTTCCAGCCGCTCACCAGGTCGAAGCCGTCTTCTTTGATCATGCGGTGCAGCTCGGGAATTTCGTCGGGCGAATCCTGCAGGTCGGCGTCCATCGTGATTATCACATCGCCCCCGGCGGCTTTGAAGCCTTCATTCAGCGCTGCCGACTTCCCGTAGTTGCGCTGGAAGCGGATGCCCTTCAGCTGCGGGTTGCGGCTTCGGAGTTCCTGGATCACCTCCCACGAACGGTCGGTGCTTCCGTCGTCCACGAGGATCACTTCGTACGAATAACCATGCTCCGTGCACACGCGGTGGATCCACTCCGTGAGCTCGGGCAGCGATTCGTCTTCGTTATATAGCGGTACGACAATGGAAAGGTCCATGAGGATCAGATCGTTTTTGTTTTGGGAGTAGCGATCGCCGCTGCGATGGCTGCAGAGATGGCGCCCAGGATGATGTGCAGGAAGATATAAATGGTAACGATGCGTTGAAGGAAGTGCGCATCCCAGTCCTGAACGGCTTTTGCCACGGCATCGTCATCCATCCCCGGGTCGCGCTTGTCTGCCGATTTGAGAAGCAGGTCGAGGAGCTGGTCTTTGTATTGCGGGAGAGCTTTGAAAAAGATCACAACGAACAACACCATGATTACGGTGATGACGGCCGCAATCCGGAAACCGAAAGCGAAGTTGTTGCCGAAGGTATTTGCAGGGTTTGCTTTGGCATGCTGAAACACATTGTACACGATGCCCACGATCATGGGAAGGCTGGCGGCCAGCAACACAACCCTGTTGAGTGCCTGGCCGTTGACGTGCAGCCAGCTGTGAATGGCTACCATCACCAATGCGATGAACAGCGCGGGACGTAAATGAGAATTCTTGCGGGTGACCTCCATATGCAGTTAAAAAGTGCTCAAAAATACACCCCCCTGCGCAATAATGCCGGCGATTCGTCCAGTTAAGGCTTTACCAAACAAAGGGCTGTTCTGCGACCGGCTCATATTGGTGCTTTTCGTAAGCGTGGTTTCACCTTGTTGCGTAAACAGAGTGAAGCTGCCCTGCGCACCTTCTTCTACCACCGAAGCAGGCAGCTTGAAGATGCGGCGGGCATTACCACCAAAGAGGCCCGCCAGTCGCGCTACGTTCAATTGCGGGGTGGCTGTGCAAACAGCGGCGAAGGAAGTTTGCAAACCGATAGCCCCGGCCCCGGCGGCTTCAAACTCCACGATCTTGTGGTCGCTGTCTTGCGGCGAATGGTGAGATGCGATGCAGTCGATGGTTCCATCAAGCACGCCCGCTCTCAAGGCTTCGCGGTCCGCGCTCGTGCGCAGGGGAGGGGTGACCTTTAGGTTGGTATCGTAGCTACGCAGGTCGTCTTCCGTGAAAAGCAGGTGCCACGGCGTAACGGAGCAGGTTACCTGCAACCCGTCGGCCTTTGCTGCACGCACGCGGGCAACGGAGCCGGCACAGGATAGTCCGGTGAGGTGCAAACGTGAGCCGGTGTAGCGCAGCAGCTCGATGTCGCGGGCCACCATCAGTTCCTCCGCCAATGCGGGCCGGCCCGGTAGGCCCAGCTGGGTCGATACGATGCCTTCGTGCATCAGGCCACCGGGATTGAAAGAACGATCATCCGGAAGTTGTACGATGGGTACGTCGATGGCGAGCACGTACTGTAATGCCTTCAACAGCAAGCCGCCGGACTGCACGGGCTTCCACCCATCAGTGAAGGTGAGCGCCCCGCTGGCGTGCATGTCGTACAATTCTGCGAGTTCCTTACCCTCGGTGTTGCGCGTGATTGCACCCATGGGGTGGAGCCGCACAGGCAGCCCCGTGTTTTTTTGGGTGATGTATTCTACCGATGATTTGTTGTGCACGCAAGGCGATGTATTCGGTACCAATAAGACATCCGTATATCCACCTGCCGCCGCCGCCGCCGCGCCGGATTCGAGCGTTTCCCGATGCTCTTGTCCGGGATCGCAAAAATCGGCAAAGAGATCTACAAAGCCTGGGGCGATACAAAGTCCGGGAAGTTCAACAACCTGGTCTGCGTTGCCGCTTAAGGCACCAATGGAGTGGATGCGCCCGTCTTTCAATAGGAGGTCGGTGCAGGCATTGTGGTGCGGGGAAGCAGGATCGATGATCGTCACCTGCCGGAGGAGGATTTCCATGGCGGGGCTAAGATAAGAAAACGCGCATTGGGCAATTGCAGGTTTCAAAAGCGCCCTGCGCGGCGGCACTGCACCGCGGTTGAAAAAAGAAACCCCGAGCGATGCTCAGGGTTTTGTCGGGATGACTGGATTCGAACCAGCGGCCTCTTCGTCCCGAACGAAGCGCGCTACCGGGCTGCGCTACATCCCGTTGGGAGAGGTGCAAAATAAAGGAATTCGTTGCACTATTCCATTTTTTTGAAATCGAAAAATGGAAAAGGCATTTGGGTCAGTCTCCCTGCTAAACGATCAGTAAGACGTCGATTTAATTTCCAGTTTTAGAAGAAAGCCCGCGACATCGTGGCGGGCTTGCTGGTTAGTTCGCTGGAACCTTTTGGAGGAAGGTGCGGATCATGAATACCTTACCCTCACTGTTGAAATACCACAGCTCGTGGATGTTGAATTTTTCCACCTTTCCATCCGCATAGGTGTCTGTCTCGGAGCCCCAGATCGCCACCATCTGTTCGTCGGGGTGTTCGGTGGATTTGAATACCGTCCACGTAGCCACACTGCTTGCGGTTTTAGCGAACCGCGCACGAAAGTCTTTGATGGACCGGATAGCATCTTCTTTACCGGAGAACACTTTGCCATCCGATGTGTGCAACTGCAGGTTGTCGGTGAAGATGCTTTCGCTGCGCTCGATGGCATTGTCGTCGTAGTCTTTCCAGGCGTTGAGCACAACGATGCCATAGGCCGCATTGCCCGGGTGCAACTGCGTGGAGTAGGTGGCAACGTAGGGGAGTGCTGCCGCGGTGCTCACGGCGGGAAGGGCGGAACTTTTGCCGTTCTTGGATTTTTGCGCATGCAAGGTGAATGCTGCACCAAACAGGGCAGCGAGGATCATCAGCTTTTTCATGTCGAAAGGGTTTTGGATGAAAAAATGATGGTGTGTCGCAAAAGGCTCGCGGTCGGTGAATCAGAAGGTTGTTCCAGTAAGGTACGATGAAAGCGACGGCCTCCCGCGGATGAGGTTGGGAGTCGTCGGTTTGAATCACTTCAGAGCTTTTATCGTTCGTCGGGTGGATGGCGCTCGAAGCGCCACGACCCTCCCGCCTCAAGCGGGATGCGCTACCGGGCATGAAAAAAGCCCCGAATCACTTCAGAGCTTTCATCGTTCGTCGGGTGG
>SEAC01000029.1 GCA_004173235.1 Chitinophagaceae bacterium
CCTTTCACTCCCCCACCAGCTCCACCCCGGCCGCTACCGGCGACCAGGCCGCCGTTCACTACCACGACTACCTCCAGCTCGACAAGATCCTCGCTGCTCAGGCCCTCGAAAGCGATAAAAAAGGAGAAAGCGCCCACGATGAGATGCTCTTCATCATCATCCACCAAACCTATGAGCTCTGGTTCAAACAACTCCACTGGGAGGCCGATTCGCTGGTGTCCATTATGGGCAAACCCGCCCTTAACGACAACTCTCCCGAGCTCCAGACCATCGTCCACCGCCTCGGCCGGATGGCAACCATCCTCCGCGTACTGGTCCAACAGATCGACATCCTGGAAACGATGACACCCATGGATTTCCTCGATTTCCGCGACCTGCTGCGCCCCGCCTCCGGCTTCCAAAGCTGGCAGTTTAAGCTGCTGGAAGCCAAGCTGGGCTTGAAATTCGAACACAGACACGGGCAGGAATACTACACCGCCTTCCTCCGGAGCGAGCACGTCGACCTCATCAAATCGGCAGAGAACAGCCCCTCCTTCCTGGAATTGGTAAATACCTGGCTCGAGCGCATCCCTGTGTTCGACCAGGAAGATCTGTGGAAGGAATACGAGGCTCTATATGGCGCCGCCGACTTCTGGACCGCCTACAAAACCGTCTACGAAGGATCGCTCGCCGAAGCCGAAAAACACAACCTCGAACTCTTCGAAGAGGTGTTTACCAAACGAGGCGAAACACATTATACTTTCTCTGCCCGCGCCAACCGCGCCGCCCTCTTCATCATGCTCTACCGCGGCTACCCGTTGCTGCAGCTTCCCTTCCAGGTGCTCAACGGCTTACTCGAGATCGACGAACAACTGTCCACCTGGCGCCACCGCCACATGAATATGGTGCACCGCATGATCGGCACCCGCATCGGCACCGGCGGCTCCACCGGGAAAGACTACCTTAAAGCAGCAGCCGACAAGCACTACATCTTTAAAGAGATCGCCCAACTCACCAGCTTCCTCATCGAACGCCGCCGCCTCCCGCAACTGCCTAAGGCAGTGGAGGAGAAGCTGGGGTTTGGTGGATTCTAGCGCTAAGCAATGTTTGTGGTTTGTCATTTGTAGTTAAGTTGTCAAACTGAGGTGGCGTGCGCAAAAACGTTGTGAAAACGGCGACAAACAACAAACAACAAACGACAAACACTTTTTCACATCCTACATTTGCAGCAATATTTCTCTTAATAACTGAGCAGCATGGGACTTTTCAACTGGTTTACCCAGGAAATTGCGATCGATCTGGGCACGGCGAATACACTGATCATACATAACGACGAGGTAGTAGTGAATGAACCGTCGATCGTTGCACTCAACCGCAACAACCCGAAGGAAGTGCTGGCCGTAGGCAAGCGCGCCCTGATGATGCACGAAAAAACCCATGAAAGCATCAAAACGATCCGCCCGCTCAAAGACGGTGTGATCGCCGACTTCAACGCGGCCGAACTGATGCTGCGTGAAATGATCAAGCTCGTTTACCCGAAAAAACCGCTGTTCCCTCCCTCCTGGCGTATGATGATCTGCATTCCTTCTTCCATTACGGAAGTAGAAAAGCGTGCCGTACGCGACTCCGCCGAGCAGGCCGGCGCCAAGGAAGTATACCTTATTCATGAGCCGATGGCAGCAGCCCTCGGTATCGGCATCGACGTGGAAGAACCCGTTGGAAACATGATCATCGACATCGGCGGCGGCACCACCGGCATCACCGTGATCGCCCTCGCAGGTATCGTGTGCGACCAGTCCATCCGCATCGCCGGCGACGAATTCACCGCCGACATCATGGAAGCCCTTCGCCGCTACCACTCGCTCCTCATTGGCGAGCGCACCGCCGAGCAGATCAAGATCCAGATCGGCGCCGCGATGAAAGACCTCGACAACCCGCCCGACGACCTGCCCGTCAACGGCCGCGACCTTGTGACCGGCATCCCCAAGCAGATCTACGTAGGCTACCAGGAGATCGCCGAAGCGCTCGACAAAAGCATCTTCAAGATCGAAGAAGCGATCCTCAAGGCCCTCGAACAAACACCGCCCGAGCTCGCTGCCGACATCTACCGCCGTGGTATTTACATCACCGGTGGCGGCGCCCTGCTCCGTGGCCTCGACAAGCGCCTGTCGCAAAAGATCAAGCTGCCCGTGCATGTAGCCGACGACCCGCTGAAGAGCGTTGTGCGCGGTACAGGCCTCGCACTGAAGAACTACGAGCGTTATCCCTTCGTGATGAGATAGTTGATCAGTTGAGCAGTTGACTGGTTGAAAAGTTGGTAGTTATCAGGTATCAACAACTCAACTTATCAACGTATCAACCAGGCAACCAGTCAACTTAACTACCCTTGCGTAACATCTTCGCCTTCATCCGTCGCCACTTCGTCTTCCTGGCCTTCGTGGTCCTGGAGATCCTGTCGCTGTGGATGCTCTTTTCCTACAACAGCCATCACAGGGCCGTCTTCCTGGGCGTGGCCAACGAGGTGACAGGCACCGTCAACAAGCAGGTGGATAAGGTGGACGACTATTTCCACCTTGTAGAAGAGAACCGCCGTGTGCACCGAATGAACGACTCGCTGCTCAACCTGATGCGAGCCAACTTCAACATCCCTGACAGCGGCCAGCAGGTGCATACCGATTCGCTTCGGATCGATTCCGTTACAAAATACCGTCGCTGGGTGTATCGCGATGCCAAGGTGGTGTACAATTCCGTCAACTTCGAGAACAATTACATACAGCTCAATCGCGGCTCGGCGCAGGGCATCCGCGACAACATGGCCGTGATCTCTTCCGATGGCGCCGTAATTGGCGTCGTAGTCAACACGAGCCCGAACTTCAGCCAGGTGCTGAGCCTCCTGCATAGCAAAAGCCGCGTGTCGGCCGTGCTCAAGGGAAAGACCGCCAACGGCACTGTGCACTGGGATGGAAAAGATCCGCGCTTCGTGCAGTTTGAAGGCGTTTCGAAAGATGTGGATGTGAAGCCGGGAGATACCGTTCTGACGAGTCCGAACACGTATAACTATCCGCCGAATTACCTCATTGGCCGCGTTGCTGCAGCGGTAGTAGACAAGGCGACAGGTTTCTACAACATCCGCGTGCAAACGGCAGTCAACTTTTCTACGGTGCAGCAGGTGTTCGTGATCGAAAACCTGCAGCGCGCCGAGCAGATGCTATTGGAACAAGAGACTGAAAAGAAGATCGAACAAGCAAAAACCGGCAACCGTTGAGCGACCTCGTCAAAAACATATTCCGCTTTATCCTGTTCCTGCTCGTGCAGGTGTTCGTGCTCGACAAGATCCCGCACCTGCATCGCTTTATCGTACCCTACCTCTACTTCCTGTTCATTCTCTGGCTGCCCTTCAACATGCCGCGCATCGGTCTGCTGGCAACAGGTTTCCTCACCGGTCTCGCACTCGACTACTTCACCATGTCGCCGGGCCTGCACGCCGCCGCCTGCGTGCTCATCGCGTATGTGCGTCCGTTCATCATCTTCCTGCTCATTCCAAAAGAAAGCTCCGAGTTCACCTACCACGAGCCTTCGCCCCGCGGCATGGGCTGGGGGCCTTATATGGTGTATGCACTCATCCTCACCGTGCTCCACCACGCCTTCCTTACCATTCTCATCTGGCTGCAGCAAGGCCCCTTCCTCGACTTCCTTATTAAAACCGGTTGCTACACCGCCATCAGCATGCTGCTGATCCTCATCGTGGAGCTGCTGTTTCCGCGTAAGCTGAAATACAGAACGAATACAGCGTAGGGCCGTCGCAAGCGACGTTTGACGCAAAGGCGCAGTGTCGCCAGGACGCAGGTAACTTCAGGAAGGAAAAAACCTTTGCACCACCGCGTGTTTGCGTCTTCGCGTTTACAAGCTGCTCGCGGGCCTTACTGCCACTATGGCCGAAAGTTCTTGCCGGTACCATTCTTGACTCGTATGGATTCCACCTCTAAATGCTTTTATGGAAATTGAAATCTTCACACTCGCCGATCACGCGCAGGACGTAGGCGGCAAACTATTCATCAGCGGAACCTTCGATACCATCAACGCGCCGCAGTTCCCCCTCACCTACCCCGCCTTTTCGCTCGCCATGCGCATGCGTTTTTCGGAGAAAGAAGCCGGCACGTCGCGCCTCATGCTGAAGGTACTCGACCCCTCCGGCAAAGAGCTCGTGCAAACCATGGAAGGCGACCTTCCCGTGCAGGTTCCGCAGCCGCCTGCTACCTACAGCGCCATCAACTTCACGGTCAACCTGTACCAGATCCAGTTTACAACGCCCGGCATCTATACGTTCGAGTTGTACATCGACGGCGAATGGCGCACGGGGCTCAAGCTGAACGTGGCAGGACGATCCTGAGGGATTTCGAGCCCGAACGAGAAAAAGAGAATATAGCAAAACCCGGAAAATAAGCCGGGTTTTTGCATTCCGTTATTCGATATTCCATAGCTGATATTCGATATTTGCTTTTTCTTCCCTCTATGTCGGTATTCAATGGCTCGCGGAGTTACATCATACGGCTGATCTTCCTGGGCATCTTCCTGGTGATCGTAGTTCAGTTGGTCAACCTCCAGCTGTTTTCCACCAAGTACAACGAGCTTGCGCTGCAGAATGCCGTCTTCCGCAAAGTGGTGTACCCGCCACGGGGTATCATCTTCGACCGTAAAGACCGCGCGATCCTCAACAACACCATCATTTACGACCTGATGGTGACTCCTTCAGAAGTGAAGGGCGTGGACACTTCCTACCTCTGCCAGTTGCTCGAGATCGATACGGTTGAATTCAACCGGCGCATTGTCACCGCCACAGTGAAAGGATACCGCAACCGTCCGTCGCCTTTCGAAGAACTTCTGAGCCCCGAAAAATACGCGCGCCTCGAAGAGAACATGTGGCGCTTCAACCGGGGTTTCTACCTGCAGCAGCGTCCTGTTCGCAGCTATCCCTACAATGCTGCTGCGCACATCATGGGCTATGTAGGCGAGGCCGACTCTGCCATCATTGCTCGCTCCGGAGGCTTCTACCTATCGGGCGACTATGTAGGCCGCTCGGGCCTGGAAGCGTCGTACGAACGCGTGCTGATGGGACAGCGTGGTGTGAGCTTCCTTATCAAAGACAATAAGAACCGGCTGCAGGGGTCGTATGAGAACGGCGCCTTCGACACTGCCGCCGAGGCGGGCCGCGGGCTGCGCACGCATATCGATATCGAGCTGCAGCAGCTTGCTGAAAAGCTGATGCGCAACAAGGTTGGCGCCATCGTAGCCATCGAGCCAAAAACCGGCGGCATCCTCGCAATGGTGTCTGCGCCCGACTACAACCCAAATGACCTCACCGGCTCCAACAAGAAAAAGAACTACTCGAAAATGGTGCTCGACGTGTCGGGGCCACTGCTGAACCGCGCCATCAATGGCCGCTATCCGGCGGGCTCCACCTACAAGCCGCTGGGTGCGCTGGTTGCGCTCGACGAAGGAGTGCTCACACCCAACTTCGGCATCGGATGCACCGGCGGGTATTATGGCTGCAACCGCCGTGTGGGCTGCACCGAAAAATGGGCGGGCCACTCGGGCAACCTGCGCCAGGCAATCGCTTACTCCTGCAACTCATATTTCTCGCACGTTTATCGCCTTTCGGTTGATGCGCCCAAATATGGTGGTGTAAAGAATGGCTATGCGAAGTGGCGTGAATACCTGAGCGCTTTCGGCCTGGGGCACAAGCTGGGCGTGGATCTCCCGAGTGAGAACGCTGGCCTTATTCCGGATACGGCATGGTACAACAAAACCTACAAAGGCTACTGGAATTCGTGCACCAACGTTTCGCTCGGCATCGGCCAGGGTGAGATGACGGTAACGCCGGTGCAGATGGCCAATGCAATGTGCATCATCGCCAACAAAGGCTACTACTACATACCGCACTTTGTGCGCACCATCGACAACGAGAGCAAAGAAGACACGATGCTCAACACCTTCCGAAAGAAACACGAGGTGCTGACCCACATTGCCGACACGATGTACGAGATCGTGCACAATGGAATGGAAGACGTAGTGAACATCGGTACGGCGCGCTCGGTGGCCATCCCGGGCATCCGCATCTGCGCTAAAACGGGCACGGCGGAAAACTACCGCATCATCGATCGCAAGCGTATTCAGCTCAAAGACAACTCGCTTTTTGCGGCTTTTGCCCCGCGCGACAATCCGAAGATAGCAATTGCGGTGATCGTGGAGAACGGCGGTTTCGGTGCAACCTGGGCTGGACCCATGGCTTCGCTGTTGATGGAAAAATACCTTACCGACTCGCTGCGCGCCGAGCGACTGCCTGAAGTGGAGCGCATCGCTTCAGCCAACCTCATGCCGAGCTACATCCCGCGCCTGCAGTTCATCGCCGACTCCAGCCGCGCGATGTACTACTTCAACCTCACGCACGACACGACCTACATCCGCAAGTATGTGCGTCGCGGACAGATCCCGGGCACGCCGGCAAATCCGGCCGATTCAGGCCACCGCGTAGACAATGGCATGGCCCTCCTCGACAGCGTACAGCGCCGGGTGCAACGGCAAAACCAGAAACGGCGTCCGTAGAGACGCATCATATGCGTCTCGGCAAGACATAAAGACGCATCATATGCGTCTCGCCAAACGTAAAGACGCATGATATGCGTCTCAGTAAGAGTAAAGACGCATCATATGCGTCTCAACAAAAAACGATGAGTAAGAGTAAAAGCAAAGGAACGATCTCGAAAGGTGTAGACCCGCTGCTGGTGTGGCTTTACCTCATCCTCATTGGCATCGGCATCACGGCCATCTTTGGCGTTACCTACAAAGAAGGCGATCCCATAGTGTCGTCGTTCTTCAGCTTCAAGACCGACTACAGCAAGCAGTTGTATTTCTTCGGTATCTCGCTCATCCTGGCCGTATTTATACTGTTAACCGACTCAAAGTTCTTCACGGCAACGGCTAACCTCTGGTATGCGTTCGGTATCGGTCTGCTGTTGCTTGTGTTTCCGTTTCACTCAAACGTAAAAGGAACAGAGTCCATCATCCGCTTCGGTGGATTCCAGTTTCAGCCAGCGGAATTTTGCAAAGTGTGCGTATGCCTTGCGCTGGCCAAGTATTTCTCGCAGGTTGACCTCAACTTCCAGCGTACACGATCGCAGCTGATCGCTGCAGCCATCGCACTACTGCCCGCCGCGATGTCGATCCTGCAGCACGAAACGGGGCTCGCGCTTGTGTACTTTGCCTTCTTCATCGTGATGTATCGTGAAGGCCTTCCGGCAACCGTTCTGGTTGTAGGCTTCTCACTTGCGGTGCTCGTGGTAGCAACGCTGCTGGTAGAAAAGAACACACTTGCATTGGTGCTGGTTGCCATCACCGCGCTGGTCATCTACCTCCTCCGCCGTCAGGTGCGCCGCGACCGGGCCCTCTTCATCAAGATAGCACTCGTGGGCGTGTTGTGCGTGGGCATCCAGCGCTTCGGCGTGCCTTTCCTGTTCAAGCACGTGCTGCAGCCTCACCAGGTGGAGCGCATCTTCAGCACCATTGGCCGCGACCTGCCCGAAGAATACAAGCGCCCCACGGCGGAACCCGAGCCCGGCGTTAAGGTGCGGAAGAAAGATGTGGACTACAACGTAAAGCAATCCAAGATCGCCATCGGTTCGGGAGGCTTGCTCGGCAAAGGACTACTGCGCGGCACCCAAACACGTTTCGACTTTGTGCCCGAACAACGCACCGATTTCATCTTTTGCACTATCGGGGAGGGATTTGGATTTGCGGGCACGCTAACGGTGTTGTCCGTATACCTGCTATTGCTTTTCCGCATCGTTGCCGTGGCCGAGCGACAGCGCAGCACTTTCAGCCGTGTGTACGCCTATGGCGTCGCTTCCGTATTCTTCTTTCACATCGTGGTGAATGTGTGCATGACTATTGGCCTGGCGCCGGTGATCGGCATCCCGCTGCCCTTCATTTCGTATGGGGGCACTGCGTTGATCACGTTTACGCTGTTGCTTTTTATACTGATTCGATTGGATGCGGACCGGCAGATGGTGCTCCGTTGAAAATCCTCACCCCCTAACCCCCTCTCCTTAAAGGGAGAGGGGGGATTTCCTCACCCCCTAACCCCCTCTCCTTAAAGGGAGAGGGGGTTAGGGGGTGAGGAAATCC
>SEAC01000013.1 GCA_004173235.1 Chitinophagaceae bacterium
CGGGCAGCGGGGCGCGAGGGAGCGATACCCATGCGGAAAACGGTGTTGTCCAGACGGGCTTCCAATAACTTGATCAGGTTTTCACCTGTAACACCCTTACGGCGGGCAGCTTCGTCGAACGTGCGGCGGAACTGCTTTTCGAGGAGGCCGTAAGTGTACTTGGCCTTTTGCTTTTCGCGGAGCTGGAGGGCATACTCACCGAGCTGTTTGCGCTTTCGCAGCGCACCGTGCTGTCCAGGAGGGTTTGAGTTTTTGCTCAGCCATTTGCCATTGCCCAGGATGGGCTCTCCGAAAATGCGGGAGATTTTGGTCTTGGGACCAGTGTAACGTGCCATAGTTTATTTCATTTCCGCTTTTTAGAATTCGGCACAACCATCGGTAAAAACGGTAAAAATTAATGGTGCACCCTTTAGTTAAATGAAAGCCCTGGCGGGAGAAAAATGTATGATGTCTGATGTAGGATGTCGGATCTGAAGTAAATCAGCGATCAGACATCCGACATCAGCGATCGTTATACGCGGCGTTTCTTCGGAGGACGGCATCCGTTGTGGGGCAGCGGGGTCACGTCTTTGATCATTGCTACTTCGATTCCGCTCTGTGCGAGGGCGCGGATAGCGCTTTCGCGACCGGCACCGGGGCCTTTCACGAATACGTCTACACGCTTCACACCTGCGTCGATCGCTACTTTAGCAGCGTCGCTGGATGCCATCTGGGCAGCATAGGGCGTGTTCTTCTTGGAACCACGGAAACCCATCTTGCCGGCAGAAGCCCAGCTGATCACCTGGCCACTCTTGTTGGTCAGGGAGATGATGATGTTGTTGAATGTTGCGCTGATGTGCGCGTCACCGTAGGCGTCAACCTTTACGATGCGCTTCTTGGCGGCTGCTTTCGCAGATTGTTGTCCACCTTTTTGTGCTTTTGCCATGTTTGAAACAGGTACTCTTGTTATTATTAATCCGACCCTTACCCGGTGAGATTGCTTCCCTTGCCCGAGGCGAGGTCGCAATGACGCCGTATTGGTGATCGCCGTTCCTACCCTCCCCCGGCACCGCGGGATCCAGCGTAGAAATGGAATGTACTGGTGCTATAAAGGGCCCATGCATTCAAGCAGCAAACTGCAAGCGGGTTGCGCTTGCAGTTTGCGACAGGAGCGCGAGGCTCATTATCTTACTTCTTGGGTGCCTTCTTCTTACCGGCAACCGTCTTGCGCTTGCCCTTACGGGTGCGGCTGTTCGTTTTGGTGCGCTGTCCGCGAACGGGCAGGCCCTTACGGTGACGGAGGCCACGATAGCAGGCGATATCGAGGAGGCGCTTGATCGCCATCTGGGTTTCCGAACGCAGCTGGCCTTCCACCTTGAATTCATCGGTGATCGCAGTACGGATCGCGTTCAGGTCCTCATCGTTCCACTCATTCACGCGCTTGCTGCGGTCAATGTTGTGTTTGTCGAGGATATAGCGGGCTGTAGCGGGACCAATACCGTAGATATAGGTCAGGCCGATTTCGCCTCTTTTGTTTTTGGGTAAGTCAACACCGGCAATACGTGCCATAAGTACTATTCAGTTTTTACTAATTACAAATGATGGGGGCAAAGATCAACCCTGGCGCTGCTTGTAGCGGGGGTTTTTCTTGTTGATCACATACAGTCTGCCCTTGCGGCGCACGATCTTGCAGTCGGCGCTGCGTTTTTTGATAGAAGCTCTTACTTTCATGGTTCTCAGTTTATGCGTGGGCTCGTCGCCACCGCTATTGTTTTATTTATAACGGAAGTTGATACGTCCTCTCGACAGATCGTAAGGACTCAACTCCACGCCCACTTTATCACCCGGAAGGATCCGTATGTAGTGCATGCGCATCTTACCTGAAATGGTGGCGATGATCTCGTGCCCGTTTTCCAGTTTTACCCGGAACATAGCGTTCGACAATGCCTCTAGAATAATTCCGTCCTGCTTAATTAATGGCTGCTTCGACATACAGATTTTGGGAGCGCAAAGATAGGATTCTTTTCCCGTAAAAAGAAAAAAGAGCCGCGTTTTGCGGCTCAAAGGTGCGGTTTTTTCACAAATTGAAGGGAAAATCAGGCGGTAGCTCCCCGCTCGAGCACCATTTTGGTCATCTCGAGGTGGTGATTCTGGAGCTCGTGGAGGTAAAGCGGGTTGTGAAAATGACGCCGGTCTTCGCGATACCAGATCTCCATATCGGTATAATTTCCCGGTTCGCGGAGGAGGATGCGGAAGGGTCCTTTTTTGAACTTCACCGTACCGTCGCCCAGTTCTTCCTTTTCGAAGCCCAGCACGCTTACGAGGCCATGCTCCGACATCGGGATGGGAACGATCTGCTCTGGCGGATACCAGAATTCCTGTATGCCATTGTCCACACAAGCCATGTTTTCGTCGCGGCTGGTATCGGTTACCAGTCCTTCACGCTCTGTGCCGTCGTCGAGCACGCGGACTACATCGCCGGGCTTGAGATCCGAGATTTTAATCATATAGCCTTTGTTTTTCCGAATATAAGCAAAAAAAGTTCCGGGTTACCAAACACAAAATGCAGCTCTATCCCTTAAGGCCGCACGATACGCTCCACGCTGCCATCAGCAAACCGCAGCAGGTAACATCCGGCCGCGAGCGCGCTCAGGTCGGAGACGGTGGTGCCCGAGCGGAGCGGGATACGGCGAAGTTCGCGGCCCGACAGGTCGCACAGCGATGCTTCCGTATTGACCAACGCACCGGCCGCCAGGATCGTAACCGAATGACGCACCAAGGTAGGGTACACCTGCACCCCTCCCCCTGCCGACCGGCGCACATGTACCATAGCCGAGTAGCGGAAACTTCCATCGAGGTCTGCGGAGCGAAGGCGGTACAAACGCACGGGGCTAACCCATGGAGCAGCGTCGAGGAGTTGATAGCGGTGCATGCCGGCACTGTTTTGCGCAGCCACCGTACCGATAGCTTCGAAGCGGCGATCGCCGTTGCTGCGCTCCACTACAAAATGGCTCAACGCGCGTTCGTCGGTAGTGGTCCAGCTCACACCAACGCCGTTGCCTGCGACGCGGCCTTCGAAAGAGAGCAGCGTCAGCGGGAGCGGTGCGCTCTGTGTTTTCGCAAAGAACCCGCTGAAACCCTCCACGTCGAACGTTACTTCCCAGCGCGCGCCTGTTGCATTCCAGATGATATGGGCGTCCGACGGATCGATGTTGATGATGCCCCCGTTGTAGGTGCCCGGAAGCCCGCTGCCATCGTTGCTGGTGCCGCTTCGCTTTTCGATACGGAGATTGGCAATGCCTGCCGAATCCTGTGGACCCGCCGGAAGCTTCCTCACATTCGTTGCATTGAAGGCATCAAAGTCGGCCTGCGAAAAGTAGAGTGTAACCGTGCCCGAGGCTGACTCCGGATCTGTAGCAGGTGTGATCTCATAGTGGCGTCGCACATAGCCTTCGGGCTGCGCCGGCTCGATCCAGACCCGCGCCGCGGTATTGCCGCTCACGGGGTGCGAACCGGTAGGCGCTACTGAAGTGATGAGAAGGGCGCAGTTGGTGTTGTAGGTGGTGCTGCCGCTGACATTCAGGGTTTGGGCAGTGTTCAGCGCTGCGAGGCTCATGGAAGCGGGTGCTATTTCAAAGGTGAGCGTAGCCGTGCCGCCGCAGCCGTTTGCGTTCGCAACGATATAGCTGGCGGACGGAGTGGCCACCGTCGGCAGACCCGTAATTGCACCGGTGCTTTCATTGAAAGTGAGGCCGGCGGGCAGCGGGCGCGAAAGGGAAAGTGCTGCGGCAGAAACCTTGCGGACCTGGTTGCCATCCTCTTCAACGAAGCAAAGATTGCCCTCCCGGTCGAAGACAAGGCCCATCGGAGTTTGGACATTTGCACTGAGGGCAGCGCCATCGGCGGAGGGCGTGGAACCAGTGCCCGCGATCGTGGACACAACACCATTGCTGCTGATCTTACGGATGCGGTTATTGCCGCGGTCACCGATATAAACGTTACCTGCTTCATCCACCGCGATGCCGGATGGATGGAAGAAGCTGGCTGTAGCTGCAGCACCATCGCTGAAGCCCGCCGATCCGCCTGCCAGCACCGATACAGTACTGTCTTGTGTGATCTTCCGGATTCTACTGCCTCCCATCTCCGCTACATAGATAATCCCCGACGGGGTGCGTGCGATAGCGACGGGTGAAGTGAATTGGGTCACGATCGAGGGTTCATTGGCGGGAAAGCCCGTTCTGGCACCGGCAAATGTCGTTACTACCCCTCCCGGCGTGATCTTCCGGATGCAGTGATTATTGCGGTCGGCAACATAAACATTACCCGACTCGTCAACGGCCAGTGCGGTAGGGTTGTTGAAGCTCGCCGACGTTCCTACGCCATTGCTAAAACCCTGTGTTCCGCCCGCCAGGATGGTCACCACTCCCTGGGGTGTGACCGTCCGGATCCGATGTGCAGCCTGCTCGGCAACATACAGGTTGCCTCCCGCATCAATGGCCAGGCCTGTTGGGGTACTCAACCCGGATGCGAGCGTGGTGACCACGCCATTGCGCGCCAGCCTGCGTATGCGCCCGTTTTTCGAATCGGCCACATAAAGGTTCCCGGCGGTGTCGCAAACGATCGCGGTTGGCCCATTGAACCGGGCCGCAATGCCAATGGCGTCAACTAATCCTGAGGCCGGCGCTCCTGCCAACGTGGTTACCATCCGTGCGGGAGCCGACGAAGGGCCGGGGCCGGAAGGCGCCAGCGCGGGCAACGCCGAACCGATGCAAAAGCTCGAAGGCACGTCGCTATAGGTGATTGGAAAAACAGCCTTCACTTCCACTGCGATAGGGGCCATTGGCCCTTCGCATCCTGCAACGGTTTGCGACACCCACCAGGTGCTGATGCCGGGATCCGCAGAAGAAGGCGTGGGCGCGGTGGCCGAGGCGGTGCCGCCCGATGCCTGCGTGTACCACAGGAGGTTGTTGCCGGTGGCGGCAAGAGCTTCCGTGGGGCTGTTCTGGCAATACGATATGGAACCGGCGGCCGGAGTCGGAGCAGCGGGCAGCGGTTTGACCGTAACACTGGATGCCGCACGCCCGCTTTCGCATCCGTTCTCCGTTTGCGATGCATAGTAGCTGCGTGTGCTCAGGTTGGTAGAAAGCGGCAAGGCCGAACCGCCGGTGGGGGTGTTATACCACTTAATCGAAGCGCCATCCGCAACGAGGTCGTTAACCGTTGCAGCGGCACAAAAAGCCTGCGCAGAGGTTGAAGGTGCCGCAACGGTGACGATAGTGACTGCGGCTTCGGAACGGCTGCTCCGGCAACCTGAAGTTGTAGCTGCTGCAACAAAATAGGAACCACTCGAAAGAACCGTATTGGAGGGCAGAACGGCGGTACTCGTTTGGGAAGCGAACCAAAGCGTGGTGCTCGCCGGCGCCGGCGAAAGCGAAGCCAGCGTGCTGCCTGTGCACTTTCCCTGTGCCGCTACCGTGGGAGCTGCGGGGGCGGTTGTGCCTGAAATTACCGCGGGAGATGCCGATAGCCAGTTGGAACTGGAGCCGCTAAGGGCAAAGTTGACAAGTGTTCCGTTTGCCGCCGTTGGCGAAGCATCGGTAAGTGTTGTTAAGCCGGTATTCACCCCGGCGCCGGTGCCCTGGTTGAACCGGTAATAACGTACCAGTCCGGGCTCGCTGCCCGACAGCTCACAATTTTTTCGCTGCGCGATGACGGCTGCTCCAAGGTCATAATTCCATACCCGAAATTCATCCATCATGCCTACGAAATATTGGCCCGTTCCGCCTACGCTGCCTAAGTAGGCTGTTCCGACGGCCGTTGTGTTGGCCGTTGCCGTACGTGATGCGTTGAGCACACCATCGATATAGATCGCCTGAAGGCGCGTGGTGTTGTTGTAGGTGCAGGCGTAGTGATGCCAGTTAATATCGGTCACTGCCGTGGTAGCATCCAGGTCGTCGGACCAGAAACTGAAAGACAGCACGTTATTCAATCGGAAAAGAACACCTGCAAACTCGCCCGCAGTGCTGCTGCCCTGCGAAAAAACATACTGGTAGGCCCCGAAGCCGCCTTGCCGTCTTGCCCAGAATTCGATGGTAAAGGACTGGTTGGCAAAGTCGAAAGCAGGCATAGTTACACGGTCATTGATGCCATCGAAGCGCAGTTGGTTGCCTGCTTGCGCATGCGCAGTGAGCGAAGCGGGAACAACAAAAAGGAGTGCGAGCAGCAGGGTGCCGCATGCATGCAAGATTGGTCTCATGAAAGCAGTTTTTTGGGTGACTCAACAGGAGCGCGGTTCGTGGAAACACGCTCCCCTATTGAGTTGCAAGGTACCCGGCGGGTTCCGGCAAGTCAATACCACGGAAGACGATTAATTGCCCGAAAAGACAGACCGGAGCCCGGTCAGCCGCCTTTCTGATGCACCGATGGAAGTACGGAGTAGTACTTTTTGTAGGCAAGCGAGAATTTGCCCGGGTTTTCGTATCCGAGCCGGTCGGCCAGTTCTTTGATGCGGATATCCGGATCGGCCTCGAGCAACTCATGAGCATACCGCATCTGCGCTTCCTGGAAATACTGGAAAACGGGCTTGCCGAACACGAGCTTAAAATCTTCCTTCAGCTTGGTGGGTGATACCTGGAAGCGCTGCGCCAATTGGTCGATGCCGGGAAATTTGCCGTTGATCTGGTCCAGCAGATATTTCTCGAGTTTAAGAATGCGGAGCCTGATGTTTCTGGGGATTTCGTAATACTGGTTGGTGAGATTTTCCCGCTCGTATGTTGCCAGGAAATCGTGGAGGAACGAGTGCGCCTCGTCCCGTAGTTCTACGGTCGACTCGGAAGGGTTTTCGCGCTGTTGCCGGAAGGCCTCGAGTATCCGCACGAACGAGCCGGGTGGCTCCGCCCCGCCGTCTGGCCACACAATGGCATTATTGGGACCACTGAAGAAGTCCAGGAAACGGTGCCGCGACGAAGAAAGGCGGTCCTTCAGGTTTCGCTCGAACCATTCTTCTTCAAAAAAGAGCACGAGGTGCTGCCCTTCCGTATGCTTGAAATGGCAATCCAGCTCCAGGGCGCGTGGTTTGAGAAACGACCAGCTTCGGTGACTGTACCGTAGTTTGTTCATGATCGCTGTATTTTCCCCAGACCGGCTGACGTTGATATTGTAGCTCAGAACGTAGTAGCGGCCCGGGAGATACTGGTCGTAAACGGGTTTGTAGCTGATGTTCTGCTTGTATTCAGCTGCGGCATACGTAAGCCACAGTCCCTCATCCAGCTCGGCGTACTGGATCGTCGCCCGCAGAAAAGCGTTGTTGCTTTCAATCAGTCTGCGCTTTGCATCGTGCTTCACAAAGGGCATTCTCCTGAAACTGTTTACGAGTGCAGCGGGAGAGTTGGCAAGGTAGCCAAGCTGATAAAAACCGTCGCTGTACGTAAAAAAGTAAAGCCTGGCCTGGCGAAGCCAGTTGGTTATGCGGTCACCGAACATGGTCCTAATGTAAAAAAAAATCGCAGGTGAACCATCAGGGCGGCGTATTCACCGGACTTGCCCTCCCCGGCTCCTCCGACCGCGAGAAATACAGCGCGCTGCCTTTTTTCTATAACAGACATCCTACATCAGACATCTTCCTCACTCTGCCCAACTCATAATATACCCGTCGTTCTCGATCTCCAGCGCCTGCTTCGTCAGCATCAGCGGGTGGAATGTATCCACCATCACGGCGAGCTCTTTCGTTTCCGTTTTGCCGATGCTCTTCTCTACCGCGCCGGGATGCGGCCCGTGCGGGATGCCGGCGGGGTGCAGCGTGATCATGCCGCGCGTTACGTTCTTGCGGCTCATGAAGTCGCCATCCACGTAGTAGAGCACTTCATCGGAGTCGATATTGCTGTGGTTGTAGGGAGCGGGGATAGCGTCTGGATGATAATCGTAGAGGCGCGGCACGAACGAGCACACTACAAAGTTGTGCGCTTCGAAGGTTTGGTGCACGGGTGGCGGTTGGTGAACGCGGCCGGTGATGGGCTCGAAGTCGTGGATCGAAAAGGCATAGGGGTAGCAGCAGCCGTCCCAGCCCACCACGTCAAACGGGTGCGTGCCGTAGTGGAGGTTGTAGAGGATGCCGCGCTTTTTGGCCCGGATGATGAAGTCGCCCTGCTCGTCGAAGGTTTCGAGGCCGTAGGGCGCGCGGATGTCGCGCTCGCAAAACGGTGCATGCTCCATCAGCTGGCCATACTTGCTCAGGTAGCGTTTGGGAAAGCGAATGGGGCTGAACGATTCGACGATGAAAAGCCGGTTGGCTTCCGTAGCGAACTCGATCTGGTAGATGGTTCCGCGCGGGATGACGAGGTAATCGCCGTACGCGAAGTCGAGCTTGCCGTACATCGTGTGGAGCACGCCCGACCCTTCGTGGATGAAGATCATCTCGTCGGCATCGGTGTTCTTGTAGAAATACGATTTATTGCCCGCCTTGGGTGCCGCCAACACGATGTGCAGGTCATTGTTGACCAACACCGGCACGCGACTCTCGAGGTAGTCGGCAGCCGGCTTCACATGAAAGCCTTCAAGGCAGCGGTGCTGCAGCATCTTCTCCTCGGCGATCTGCGGCGACACATCCACCGGCTTTTCGGTCTTGATGATCTTCGTAGGCGGATGCACGTGGTACAGCAGCGAGGAGTCGTTGGAAAAACCTTCCGTAGAGAACAGTTGCTCGGAATAGAGCCCGCCATCGGGCTTGCGAAACTGCGTGTGGCGCTTATGGGGGATGTTTCCGAGTTTGTGGTAGTAAGGCATACAATCGTGGGCTTTTGGGCCGTAAGCAAAGTTAACGGCAGAAAGAGAAAGAACGCAGATGACGCAGATTGTTATGATTCACGCGGATTACATAGCAACAACTACTCTGCGCAAATCTTAAAAATCATAAAAAATCTGCGTTCTTTCTCTTATTTCGCAGCATGATGCGGATTGGCCTTCTTTCCGACACCCACGGCTGGCTCGACGAGGCGGTGCTCCGCCATTTCGAAAACTGCGACGAGCTCTGGCACGCGGGCGACTTCGGTCCCGGTGTGGTGGAGCAGCTCGAAGCCACGGGCAAGCCATTGCGGGGCGTGTACGGAAACATCGACGGCCCCGACATCCGCTTGAAATTTCCACGAACGCTTAGCTGGAATTGCGAAGGCGTACGAGTGCATATGATCCACATCGGCGGCTACCCCAACCGCTATGCGCCGGGTGTGCGCAACGAGCTGGAAAAAGAAAAAGCCCGCCTGTTCATCAGCGGGCATTCCCATATTCTTAAAATTATCTATGATCCGAAGATCAACTGTCTTCACATGAATCCAGGGGCCTGTGGGCGGCAGGGCTGGCACAAGGTGCGCACCATCGTGCGCTTCGCAATCGATGGGGACGATATCAAAGACTGTGAAGTGATTGAGCTGCATCCAAGGTAAAGAAGTGCACCGCGAAGGAAAGAAGAGAATAAGGGCTGCGCAAAGGAATTGTATTCTTCGCGTACCAACTTCTTTTCTTCTTCCCTTCGCGTTTCAAATCCTTATTATCCTTTAAACTCCTAGAACCAGCCACGCCCGGCGCCCACCATCCGGAAAGGCCAGGGCACGGAAGCAAGCATTAGAAGAAGCGAGATGACGTAGAAGATCAGTGCACGGCGATGCCTGGCTGCGTCGGGAATGTTTTTCTTTCCCTGCGCCTTGCCCACGTGCAGCAGTGCGATGGCAATGATCATACCGGCGAGGTGCTCCACGGCGAAGAAGCGCGCAACGGGATCCTTCATTACCTCACCAAAGCTGCGGCCCTGGAACGATACGTAGCCCCAGGCGGTGCTCGCGAAATAGAGATAGATGCCGATGAGGAGCATGATGTCGGCCGAAATCGTCAGCAGCAAACCGTTCTTGCGGCCATAGGGCTTGTCGCCGGCAGTAGCATGACGGAAGATAGCGAGCAGCAGAAGAATAAGCACTACCCAGCGCAGTCCGCTGTGGGCATGAAGCATACCTTGGTACATAGCGTAGTTTTCGATTGGCTACAAAGCTACAGGGCAATCGGGAATCGGCAATGACTGCAAACTGTAAACTGCAAACTGCAAACTCCCTACTCTGCCCAATCTGCCACAAACACATTCGTATCCCTCGTGCCGCCGTTGTTGCGGTTGGAGCAGAAAAGGATGCGCTTGCCGTCGGGACTGAACATGGGGAATGCATCAAAGCCTTTGTCGCGCGAGATCTTCTCGATGGCACCCGTGGCGGGATCGAGGAGGTACATGTTGAATGGGAAGCCGCGCTTGTATTCGTGGTTGCTGCAAAAGATGATGCGGCCATCGGGTGCGAAGTTGGGCGCCCAGTTGGCCTGCCCGAGTGCCGTGACTGCACGCGCATTGGTACCGTCGGCGTTGGCCACGAACACTTCCATTTGCGTAGGAGCCACAAGGCCTTCCGCAAGCAGGCTTTTGTATTCGGCGATCTCGGCTTCGGTTCTCGGGCGACTTGCGCGCCACACGAGATGCTTCCCATCCCGGCTGAACCAGGCACCGCCATCATAGCCCAACTCGCTCGTAACGCGGGTGACGGCGCGGGTATCCATATTCATCACGTAAAGGTCGAGGTCGCCATCGCGTGTGGAGGTGAACACCATCTTCTTACCGTCCGGCGACAGCGTTGCTTCCGCGTCATAGCCCGGCGTGTTGGTGAGCTGTTTTATTTTCCTGCCCTTGCGGTCGGTAATGAACAGGTCGTAGGAAGCATACACCGGCCAGATGTAGCGGTTGCCGTACTTGCTGCGATCGGGCAGCGGAGGGCATTCTGTGCCGGCGAGGTGTGTGGAAGCGTAGATGATCTGCTTCCCATTGCCCGTGAAGAACGCGCAGGTGGTTCGTCCTTCGCCATTGCTCACGCGCTTGTATCGGAACGGCTTTCCTGCTTTGGGCAGTTTGCCTGCATAGATCTGGTCGCAGGGAACGCCGTCTTTGGGAGCGGTGCGTTGAAACACCACCCACTTGCCATCCGGGCTCCAGTAAGCTTCGGCATTGTCGGCGCCGAAAGTCAGCTGGCGTACATTCCTGAAGTGTCGTTCGGCAGGATAGTGCAGCGTATCGGCGGCCTGCTGGGCACCGGCCGCGCAGGAAATAAATAAGAAGAAGGCAAGCATCGTTTGTCGCATCAAGCAATAAGAATTTCTTAAAGAAACACAAAGTTGCGGTGTTTGGCGCCGGTATTTTTAGTTTTGATGCCATGCGTCTAATCGTGCTGCTTCTTTTTACTGCGATCCTGTTTGCCTGCAACAACGAGGAGAAGGATCCGTTGCTCGACGGAACAGCGTATGCGCCGCTCACCGACAGCATCCGGCAATCGCCCACGAATGCAGACCTCTATTACCGCCGCGGCCGGCTCCTGTTTGCCAACAATGAGTTTGCGGCAGCGAAGCGCGACCTGCGCCAGGCATGGACGCTGCAGCCGCGCGAAGACATCGGGCTGAGCCTTGCCACGGCGCTTCGCCGCGAGTCGGACGATTCGGCATTTGTATTTCTACAATCCGCCCGGCGCACGCTCCCCGAGAGCCTGGCGCTGGCCATTGGTCTTGCCCGCGGTTACGAGAAAAAGGCCCGGCCCGATGCGGCGTTGGAGATCTGCGACAATATTCTGAAAGTGCTTCCCAACCAGCTCGATGCTTTGTTGTTGAAAGCCGACCTGCTGGAAGAAACGGGGCGCAACGCCGAAGCGCTGCAAACGCTCGAAACGGCGTACGGCTATGCCCCCTTCGATGTGGAGCTGGTGCACCGCGTGGGTTTTGCGTATGCGGTAGCCGGCAACGACAAGCTCCTCCCCCTCACCGACTCGCTCATGCAGCTCGATAAGGAAGGCATTCACCCCGAGCCTTATTATTTCCGCGGCGTGTATTTCGAAAAGAAGGGCAACAGCGCCGAGGCCCTCCGCTGGCTCGACCAGGCGATGCAGCACGATTACAACTTCATCGACGCCTACATGGAAAAAGGCCAGATCCTCTACAACCAAAAGAGATACAACGACGCGCTCAAAACCTTCCAGCTTGCGCTGACCATCAGCCCCACTTTCGCCGACGGCTACTTCTGGGTAGCCAAATGCCTCGAAGCCATCGGCAATAAGGAAGATGCGCGCACGAATTACCAGCGGGCTTATGGGCTGGATAAAACGAATGGGGAGGCGAAGGCGGCGGCTGAGCGGTTGTAGTCATTGCCACCTGCAGCAACAAAACAGTCGTTCATTAAAATTCAGTGTCAGCCCAAGTCGTCACAATACCCCTCGGCCCACCCAACCATTTCCATTGCGATCAACATGACCGGCCAGATCGCTTAATGGGTCAGTGTAGCCAATCGGGTCACAATATCCAAAGTGAAACGGCCCAATTGTCACCTGCACTTCCGCCTTTGGAACTACGCCTCCAAACCTCCCGATCTGTTGGTCATACCGGAGGGCATCGTGTGGCTACCGGAGGTATATGTATGACTGGGGGCGGTATAGCCCGCGTACACCGACATGTCCACCCGATCGCCCTTCATCACCTTCAGCACCAGCGCAGGGCCGATTGGGCGTGTACCGCCTACCAGGTGGCTCACCTTTGTGTTGCTGCTGTCCGAATCAAAGCCTGAGGGCTTGTCCGCCTGCGTGTTCACGGGCGTGTAGCAGTTGGCAAACAAGGCATCCTCCACCGTTTGCCGCCCAGGCTCCATCATCACCACGTAGATCGAGGTATCTCTTCCCTCCGTAAGCACCGTGCGCACATTACCCAAATGGTCGCGCAGAAAGTAGTCCCATTCGTATACCTGGTATGGTGAGCCCGTCGAACCATTCTTCTCCGCCCGGCGGATGCGCCCCTCCTCGCTCAACAGGTATTGCAGCGTGTCGTCCTTGTACACGAATCCCCCGATGTAAAGGAATTCGTGCGTCACCAGCGTGCCACTTGTATAGTCGTTTACTTTCTTTGCCAGCCTCGCCCCCCGCTGCATCGTACGTGTAGTATACCGTGTTCTTGCCCGCCGTCACAATGGAGTCGGGCCTGTCCAGCAGGTTGTATACCGCGCCCGCCCCGCTCGCCGTGTGCATCCTCCGGTTGTTGTCGCGCACTACGTTGCCGTTTACGTCATAATCGTAATCGTCTGTCACAGCCGTGGTATCGGTGAAGTCGCCCAGCGTGCTCGGGCCCGTGATCGCATCAGCCACTTTCTTCAGGCGGTTGCTGTTGGCAAAGTAGGTATAGGTCAGTTCGTCGATGGTTTGAATGGCACCCAATTTCAAACCGGTTTGGGTCATCGAAAGAATGTTTCCGCCTGCATCGTAACTCAGCCCGCTCACGGAGTAATCCACCTTGTCGGCGGTCCAGTCAACAGACCCTTTGTTTTGCTGGTTGAACTCCGCGCTGGTAAGCCGGCCCGCCCCATCGTAGCGGAAGCCGTAGCTGCGGGCGATGCCGTCGCCACGGTGTTCCGCACCGGCCCTATTTATGCACGGCAGCACCCTCTTCCCTCCCGTTCTCCCCTCCTACCCTCTCCCCTCTTCCTTCATGTTCTCTTCCCTCCCATTCTCTTCCCTCCTATTCTCTCCCCTCTTCCCTCATGTTCTCTATTTTTGCCCCATGCCCCTCATCGCCCCTTCCCTCCTCTCCGCCAACTTCCTCCAGCTGGAAGCCGAAAGCAAGATGCTCAACGAAAGCCAGGCCGACTGGTTTCACCTCGACGTTATGGACGGCCGCTTCGTCCCCAACATCTCCTTCGGCATCCCCGTGATCGAACACATCCGCAAGGCAACAACGAAAGTGTGTGATGTGCACCTGATGATCCTCGAGCCGGAGCGCTATGCCGAGGCCTTTGCAAAAGCCGGGGCGGATAACCTGACCGTGCACATGGAAGCCTGCACCCACCTGCACCGCAACCTCCAGCAAATCAAAAGCCTGGGCATGAAGGCCGGCGTTGCCGTCAACCCGCACACACCCGTAGAACTACTGATGGACGTGCTTGGCGATATCGACCTTGTGTGCCTTATGAGCGTCAACCCGGGCTTCGGCGGACAATCGTTCATCCCGCGCACGCTCGACAAGATCCGCGCACTTCGCCGGATGATCGACGACAACAAGCTCGACGTAAAGATCGAGATCGATGGCGGCGTTACGCTTGCCAATGCTGCAGAGATCGTTGCCGCCGGCGCGGATGTGCTCGTAGCAGGCAGCACGGTGTTCCATTCGAGTGACCCGGAAGCAACGATCGCGGCGCTGAAGAATATTCAATAATCAACGCCCAATGCTCAATAATCAAGTGGGAGCATCCCCTGAAAATTGAGCATTGACTATTGAGCGTTGAAAATTTATTTGTTATGGCCAAGGATCTCTTCTCCAACCAGGCTGCCGCCTACGCCCGCTATCGCCCCACCTACCCGCCCGAACTATACGAGTGGTTGCTGAAGCGCGCCGACGGACGTGAACGCGCCCTCGATTGCGCTACCGGCAACGGGCAGGCCGCCGCTGTGCTGGCAGGACCTTTCCGCGAGGTGGAAGCAATCGATATCAGCCAGGGCCAATTGGATAACGCCGTGCAACTGCCGAACATCGCTTACCACGTGTCGCGCGCAGAAGAAACACCGTTCCCCAACGATCACTTCGACCTCATCACGATGGCACAGGCGTTTCACTGGATGGACAGCACGCGCTTTTGCACCGAGATGAACCGCGTGGGGCGGACCGGCGCACTGGTTGCCGCCTGGTCGTATAAATTCCCTACGGTGGCTGATGAGCGCATCAACACACTGATACTGGAATTCTACCAGGGCGTTACGGGCCCTTACTGGGAGCCGGAGCGGCAGCATGTAGAGAACGACTATGCAAACCTCGCCTGGGATTTCAGCGAAATAGAAACTGCGCGCTTTACCGCTTCGTTTCGCTGGAGCCGCAGCGAGCTGCTGGGCTATTTCGCTACCTGGTCGGCTACGCAGAAGTACATCCGGATGCACGGCGAATCGCCGGTACGCCTCATTGAAGAACCGCTTGCCGGTTTGTTTGCCAACGAACAACTGGTAGACGTGCACTTCCCGATCTTCCTCAAGGCCGGGCGTGTTGAAAAGTAAGGCCATTGGCGGCAAAGCGCTATTTTAGGCAGCAAATTCCCGCTGTGCATCCCTCCCGTTTCCTGCTCCTCCTTCTTGTGTTGTTCAGCAGCCCGCTGTGGGCGCAAAAAACCGCCACCGTCAGCGGCATCGTGGTCGATGAGCAGGATCGTCGGCTGCCCTCGGTATCGGTACTGATCCTCGGCCAGCAGGCAGGCATCGTTACCAACGACAGCGGCTACTTCTCGCTCCGCGTGCCCGCCAACCGAGCCTTCGCACTGGTTTTTTCCTACAACGGCTATAAAACCTACCAGCAGAATTTCCTGCTCAATGCCGATGAAAAAGAACAGGTAACGGTGCAGCTCGAGCGCGGCAGCACGGAGCTCACTACCGTAATAATACAAGACCAGCGCGAACGCAGCGAGGTTGGGCTGATTCGCCCGAACCCGAAGAACGTCCTCAACCTGCCTTCGCCGGTGAGCGGCGTGGAAAGCATGATCAAGGTGATCGTGGGCTCCAACAACGAGCTCACCTCGCAATACAATGTGCGCGGCGGCTCGTACGACGAGAACCTCATTTATGTAAACGACTTCGAGATCTTCCGGCCCTACCTCGTGCGCAGCGGCCAGCAGGAAGGCCTTTCGTTCATCAACCCGTCGCTGGTTCGAAACATCTCTTTTTACAACGGCGGGTTCGCGGCACGCTACGGTGATAAAATGAGCTCCGTGCTCGACATCCAGTACAACAAGCCGCGGCGCTTTGGCGGCTCCGCCTACGTGGGACTGCTGGAGCAGGGCGCGCACGTGGAAGGAAGCAACAGGAAGAACACGTTCTCCTACCTCGTCGGCATCCGCAACCGTAGCAACCGCAACCTGCTGCAAAGCCAGGAAACGCAGGGCGCGTACACGCCTTCGTCGTCCGACCTGCAGGCCTTGCTCAGCTGGCAGCTTACACCGAAGTGGAGCGCGGAATTGCTGGCCAATTACTCGCAAACGAAATTCACGCTGGTACCCTCCTTCAGCCAGCTTACATCCTCGGTTTTTTCGCCACTGTATACGGCTAACCTCGGGGTCGACATCTTTTTCGAAGGCCGCGAGAAGGACCAGTATTTCACGCGGATGCTCGGAGTTTCCACCACCTACATGCCGCGGCAGAACCTGCGCCTGAAATTCCTTGCCTCGCGCTTCGAAAACGAGGAGTGGGAAGAGCGCGATATCAGCGGCGCCTACCTCTTCGGCGACCGCGACTTCGATGCCAACAGCGCTACCTTCGGCCTCATCATCAACCCGCTGGGCGCCGGCATCAGCCAGGATTTCGCCCGCAACCGGCTCCGCATTTCCAACTACAACTTCTCTCACAAGGGCACCCTCGATGCCGCGGGCAGCCAGTGGCAGTGGGGCCTGGGCTTCGACCGCACGCATATCGACGATCGGCTTCGCGAATGGCAGTACCAGGATTCCGCGGGCTACTCGCTCCCCTACTCTGCAACGGCGCTCACCCTCAACCAATCGCTGCGGGGCAACGCCTTGCTCGACATCAACAAGATCAGCGGCTACCTGCAAAACAATCGTGTGTTCCGCCGCGGCCGCACTACGTGGACGCTCCAGGCGGGGGTGCGTGCCAACTACAACGACCTCAACGACGAACTGCTCGTAAGCCCGCGCATCGGCACATCGTGGAAGCCTTCGTGGAAACGCGATATCGTTTTCCGCGCGGCCGCAGGCGCTTACCACCAACCCCCCTTCTACCGCGAACTGCGTCGCTACGACGGCACGCTCAATACGTCGCTGAAAGCTCAACGAAGCTGGCAGGCCGTGGCTGGTCTCGATTACAACTTCATTGGACTTAAGCGCCCGCTGCGGCTTACCGTTGAAGGCTATTATAAAGCATTGAGCAACGTAGTGCCTTATGATATCGACAACGTGCGCGTGAGCTATTTTGGCGAAAATGCTGCGAAGGCATATGCAGCGGGCCTCGAAATGCGGCTCTTCGGCGAGCTGGTAAAAGATGCCGAAAGCTGGCTGAGCGTGGGCATCATGCGTACGCGCGAAGACATCACTGGCGACCGATACAATGTGTATACGCTCGATTCATTGAAGCGGCCGATTGACACGATCGAGGTGGAAGGCGGCTGGCTCCGACGTCCTACCGATCGCTTCCTCACGGTTGGATTGTTCTTCCAGGACTACCTCGCCACGAACAAGAACTTCAAGGTTTACCTCAACCTGCTTTATGGCTCCAACCTGCCGTACAACATCCCCGGCTCGGTGAAGTACCGAAATGCACTAACGATACCATCGTACATCCGCGCCGACATCGGCTTCAGCGCGCTGCTGCTCGATGGCGACAAGGCGAAGCGCCGCAGCCACAGCCCCTTCCGCAACTTCGAAAACATCTGGGCCTCGCTCGAAGTCTTCAACTTGATCGATCGCGCCAACACGATCTCTTATTTGCTGATCAAAGATTTTTCGAACACCACCTATACCATGCCCAACCGGCTTACGCCGAGGCTGCTGAACTTCAAGATCATTGCGCGCTGGTAGTCCAGAATTCATCTACCCATGGCGCGACAAACCGCTCTTGCTTTTGATCGATGGTCTTGCTTAGAGTCTGCAGCTTTTCCTCTCCCAGTTCCAGTTCGATCCACGGAAACAGCACACGCTCTTCGAAGCGGATATGATCGTTGACCTTTTGCGCGATCTCTTCGAGCAGCACCTCGTCGGGGATCTGCGCCAGCACCTGCATCAGTCCCTCAATCTCCTCGTGCTCGTCCTGCATGCGGTTCAGCAGCTCCGCCCCGCGAAGTGCCGGGTGAAAGGCCGCCTCCTCGCGCCGGAAATGATCCTCCAGCTCCGCATTCCAGAACCAGAGCACGTAGCCGGCAATCCGTTGCGGTGCCACGCCTTTACCCATCCCCTGCCTGATTTTCCAGGCAAGCAAAAGACCTTCGTGGTGCTCACGCGAGAGGGGTTGGAGTTGGGGGGAGCGTTTGAGGGGCATGGGAGGAAGTTAAAAGTTTAAAGTCTTTAGTTTTCAGTTATCGTGCCGAACCTAAGGCATTTCCCGTGCGGGCACCTTTTCGACGCGTCGCGAAACTATAAACTGTACACTGCAAATTGGAAACTTTCAGGGAGCAGCCTCACCCTGAAAGTGGGTGAAAATCCCTGTACCTTTGCGACTTCTAAATCTATTCCATGAGCCTTTTTGAAGCACAAGCGTCAGAATTTCATCAACGGCATATGGGCCCCGATCCCCGCGAAACCGCCGAGATGCTGCAAACAGCACATCAAGGAAGTCTCTCTCAAAAACCAGGTGTTCCGCAGCTACATCGGCCAGGGCTACTACGACACGATCACGCCAAGCGTCATTGGCCGCAGCCTTTTTGAAAACCCCGCCTGGTACACGCAATACACACCTTACCAGGCCGAGATCGCACAAGGCCGCCTCGAAAGCCTGCTCAACTTCCAGACGATGGTGAGCGACCTCACGGCACTTCCCATTGCCAACGCTTCGCTGCTCGATGAAGGCAGCGCCGCGGCGGAAGCGATGAGCATGTTCTTCAGCATGCTCAACAAAGACACCCACCAGGTAACACGCCCGCGCTTTTTTGTGGATGAAGAAACGTTCCCGCAAACCAAAGACGTGGTGGTGACGCGCGCCATTCCCTTCGGAATCGAAGTGGTGTTTGGCGACTACAACAACGCGACCATCGACAACAGCTACTTCGGCGCGCTGGTGCAATATCCCAACGACAAGGGCTCGGTGGAAGACTACCGCGTGTTCATCGAAAAAGTGCACGCTGCCGGCGCTTACGTTGCCATGGCAACCGACCTGCTGGCGCTCACGCTCCTCACTCCTCCCGGCGAGCTCGGTGCCGACGCGGCCCTGGGCTCGGCGCAACGCTTCGGGGTTCCGCTCGGTTTCGGCGGACCGCACGCGGCATTTTTCGCCACCAAAGACGAATTCAAACGCAACATACCTGGACGCATCATCGGTGTAAGCATCGATGCCAACGGCGACCGCGCGCTGCGCATGGCGCTACAAACGCGCGAGCAGCACATCAAACGCGAGAAGGCTACGTCCAACATCTGCACGGCACAGGCGCTGCTGGCCAACATGGCCGCGATGTATGCGGTGTATCACGGTCCGGACGGCCTGCGCAACATCGCCAAACGCACGGCCGTTCTTGCGCAAACCCTTGCCAACGCCCTCGAAGAGCGTGGCCTCACCCTGCTCAACGAGTATTTTTTCGATACCGTAGTTGTACAGGTAGCCGATGTGAACGTGATCCGCGAAAAAGCGGAACGCCAGCAGATCAATTTCCGCTATTTCGAGGGACAAAACCTGGTAGGCATTTCCCTCGACGAAACCACCACTCCTTCCGACCTGCTCGACGTGATCAATTCGTTTGAAAACGATGTTGATCCCGTGTCGTTCCAGGTGGAGCACGAAGGCCAGCTCGATACCATTCCCACAGCGCTCACGCGCACATCGGAATTCCTGACGCACCCGGTGTTCAACAGCCACCACAGCGAGACGAAGATGATGCGTTACCTGCGCCTGCTGGAAAGCAAAGACTACTCGCTCGTACACGGAATGATCCCGCTCGGTTCGTGCACGATGAAGCTCAATGCGGCTTCGGAGATGATCCCGCTCAGCTGGAGCCACTGGAGCAAGATGCACCCCTTTGCACCGCTTGCCCAAACCGGCGGCTATGCATTTATGGTGAAGGAGCTTTCGAAATACCTGTGCACCATCACGGCGTTCGACGCCTGCAGCCTGCAGCCCAACAGCGGCGCCCAGGGCGAGTATGCCGGATTGCTGGCCATCAAGGGCTACCACGAAGCCAATGGCGAAGGCCACCGCAACGTGATGCTCATCCCGATCTCCGCGCACGGAACCAACCCCGCATCGGCCGTTATGTGCGGTATGCAGGTAGTGGTGGTTAAAGCGTTGGAGAATGGCTACATCGACGTAGAAGACCTGAAGGCGAAGGCAGCCCAGCACGCGGCCAACCTCGCCGGTATCATGATCACCTATCCCTCCACCTATGGTGTGTACGAAGAGACGGTGAAGGAGATCAACGAGATCGTGCACGCGCACGGCGGACAGGTGTATATGGATGGCGCGAACATGAATGCGCAGGTAGGTCTTACCGCACCTGGTCTTATTGGTGCCGATGTGTGTCACCTCAACCTCCACAAGACCTTCGCCATCCCGCACGGCGGCGGTGGTCCCGGCATGGGCCCCATCTGCGTGAAGCAGCACCTTGCGCCGCACCTTCCCGGACACGTGGTAGGCAACGGAGATGATACTGATAGCGATGGCTTCAAAGGCGCCGGTGCCGTTTCTGCTGCACGTTATGGCTCGGCTTCCATCCTGCTCATTTCGTATGGCTACATCCGGATGCTGGGTAAAGACGGCGTGCGCAAGGCGACGGAATATGCCATCCTCAACGCCAACTATATGCTGGCACGCCTCAAAGGCAAATACGATATTCTTTATACGAACCACAACGGGCAGTGCGCGCACGAATTCATCGTAGACCTGCGTCCGTTCAAGAAGAGCGCTGAAGTGGAAGCGGAAGACATCGCGAAGCGCCTGATGGACTACGGTTTCCACGCACCTACGCTCTCGTTCCCTGTGGCCGGCACCATCATGGTGGAGCCCACCGAAAGCGAAGACAAAGCAGAACTGGACCGCTTCTGCGACGCCCTGCTCGAGATCCGCAAAGAGATCGCTGCCATCGAAGAGGGCACAGCCGACCGTAAGGACAATGTGCTGAAGAGCGCCCCGCATACGCAGGCCGTGGTTTGCGCCGACACCTGGACGCGCCCCTACACCCGCGAGAAGGCGGCCTTCCCGCTCCCTTCCGTGAAGCTGAACAAGTTCTGGCCTTCTATCGCCCGGGTCAACAACACCTACGGCGACCGCAACCTCATTTGCGTGTGCCTGCCTACGGAAATGTATGCGGAATAACGCAAGGCTGTTAATCCCACTTAACGAAGAAGCCTCATCTTTCACGATGAGGCTTCTTCGTTAAGGTTCTGAGAGGTTTTGAGAGTTTCTGAGAGGTTGGACCTGCCGGAAACAAAAAACCCCACCGAAGTGGAGTTGATTGCCTTGGTATTTGTATTGAGCTTCAAAGATACTTTTTCCGGCCGAAAATGGGAAGATGACGGGATTAAAATCACATTAGGGAGGCAGCAGCCCATCCTTGGCGGTTTTTTGTACCTTTCGTCAAATTCAGCTTATGAAAAAATGGATTCCCGCGGCCCTGCTTCTTGCCCTGGCCGCCTGCAACAGCGAGAACAAACCCGCCGGCGATGGCCAGCCCGTAGTTGCGGCTGCAACCTCCGAAACAGCCCCGGCCGACATCAAGCCGAAAGCAAAGCCGGATTCGGCCACACAAGCCCAGAATTGGCAGATGTACATGACGCCTGGACCCGAGCACCGATTGCTCAAGGAAGCCAACGGCAACTGGGAAGCCGAAGTAACGATGTGGATGGCGCCGGGAGCACCCGCTCAGACCTCCACGATGAGCACCGAAAACAAGATGCTGCTCGGCGACCGCTACCAGCAGTCTGCCAGCAAAGGCCAAATGATGGGCATGCCCTTCGAAGGCATCAGCACCGTTGGCTTCGACAACCACAAGAAAAAATACATCTCTACCTGGATCGACAACATGGGTACAGGGATGATGATGATGGAAGGCGCTTACGATTCCACCACCAAAACGATCAACTTCGCAGGCAAAATGATCGACCCGGCCACGGGAGAGGAGTGCGAAGAGCGCGAGACCTACACGGTGATCGACAAAGACCACCACTTGCTGCAGATGTATGCGAAAGACGAAGCTGGCAAGGAATTCAAGGTGATGCAGATCCACTACCGCCGCAAGAAATAATGCAATCGTAAAGTGCATGAAGAAATGGTAAAAAAAGGGCCGCGTTTGCGGCCCTCTTTCATTGAATGTTTTATCGCGTTCGTGCAGAACCGCTGCTGCCGCCGCTTTTGCCGGTGCCGCGCGTTCCTTTGTTTGCAACCGCTGCCTGCTTTGAGCCCGCGCCGCTGCTGGATGCCGGGTTGCGCACGGTACTTTTTGCCGATGCGGCAGGCTTGCCTGCCGTGCCTCCCGTATTTATACGGGCGCTGCCGCTGATGCTGCGGCCGGTAGACGTGGCGCTGCGTCCGGCACCGCCACTGCTGGCTGCACTTCGGGCGGCACCGGCGGATGCTCCCTTGCTTACGGGTGTGGACGAAGGAGTAGATGCCTTACCGGCACGGCTGGTGCTGCGCCCTTCGGTGCCTGCTGCGCTTTTGCCATTGGCTGCGTTCTTACCGCTGCGCCCGGCGGATGCCAATTCGAGTTCCGGTTGTGGCTGCTGCGCGCGCGCTTCGCTGCCGCTGCCCGGACTGCTCTTGCCTGCACCTCGGCTTTTCGCGGGAGCTTTTTCTTTGTTGCCCGCCTCCTCTGCCTGCCGGTTGAGCCGGCCCTCCGCCAAAGCGGTGAGGCGGTCATCGGCTGCGTATTCTTCGTCAAGCGTTTGCTTCAAAGCTGCTGCAATGTCCGTCAGTCCGAGCTCTTCGGCATATGCGCGGGCTGTGCCATAGCCACAGATCTCGTAGTGCTCCACTTTTTGCGCACAGGCAATGATCACGGCATCCACCACATCGGGGTTCATGTCTTCCGACAGCAGCTTGTTGCTTTCCTTGATGATCCCCTGCATTCCTTCGCACACCATTCGCGATTTGAACAGGCGTCCAAGAAGGCCGCCGCTCTCCTGCTGCGCGCCTCCGTCCATTTGCTGCTGAAGCGTTTCCAGCCGCGCCTTTTGTTGCTCGGTCACGCGCAGGTGCTCTTCCAGCGAGGCCTTCAGCTCCTGGTTGCCGGCTTTCGCGATCATTTTTGGCAGGGCCGCGATGATCTGTTCCTCAACGGAATACAGATCCTGCAGTTCGTGCTTTAGCAAGTCGCGTAGATCATTCAATTTTTCCATGACGACGATGTATTTGTTTGTTACTGCGTTGCTGTAAAAACCGTACCGTACAGCGGCCTGCCTGCCGGCTGAAAGGCACGCCGTTGCAGGGTCGGCGCGGTATCGGTATATTCGTGCAAACAATCGCCATGCGCACCGTTGCCCAACTGCTCGCTTCCAAGGCATCCGCTTCCAACGTCATTGCTCCCGACGCGCTCGTGCTCGACGCGCTTTCCCAGATGAACTCCGTCAATTTGAGCTACCTCGTAGTGAAAGAAGGCGAAGCCTACCGCGGCTTATTCAGCGAGCGCGATTACGCCCGCAACGTGGTACTCAAAGGGCATGCGAGCAACAACACGATGGTGCGGGAAGTGATGAGCGTGGATGTGCCGGTGGTGCAGGTGGATGAGAGCATCGAGCGCTGCATGCAATTGATGAGTGCGCAGCGGACGCGCTACCTCATTGCATATGAAGGCGATCGCTTTGCCGGGGTGATCACTATCCACGACCTGCTGCGCGAAGTGATCAATAACCGCGAGCTGGTGTTCGATAGTGCCACCGTTTCTGCACTGGTAGACCAGCACGAAGAAGGGATTTTTTAGATATACCCCCTACTCATTACTCATCACTCATCACCCCAGCTTCCCTTCCTCCATCCATCGCATCCGGTACGCATTCATTGCCGTGCGTCCAAGCCGTTCCATCAGCTGATAGTTGGCAATAAATCCTACCACCGCGCCGATGCCGGGCACCAGCTGCGCCATCTTGGCAATGTCGATATAGTCGCGGTATTCCTGCTGAAAGCGGCGCCAGTCGAAGTCCTGAACATCCTCCGGCAACAGGTGTGCGTGTTCGTTCCAATTCCGCATCTGCGCAAACACCGTCTGCCTGCGCTCCTGGCTGCTAAACGCAAGCTGGAACACGTGCAACAGGTACACGCGCTCGCGGTAGTCCGAAACGCGGTAGCCGTAGATGGCAGCGATATCGAACAGTAGCTTGAGCTTCATCCCGAGCAGGATCGGGAAGTCGGCCATGCTGGTCCAGAAGCCGCCTGCGCCGGTGATACCGCCTTCCGCCGCAGCCGCATGCTTGTAGTAGCGGATGCGCTCTTCGGCTACGGCTTCCACCCGGTGCAGCGGGCCGCTTACCGGCTTCACCCGCGACAGGTACTTCGCACCAAAGAGCACGCCTTCCACCATATGGCGGATGGCGCCCGTGATGGCTCGGTGCGCCTTCTCGGGAATAAGCGCATTCATCTTACCCTGCAGTCGTTGCGAAACGCGGCTGAGAGAAGACGGTGCCTTTTGCATCTCGACCTGCCATTTGCGGTTCTCTTTGATCGCCCAGTATGTGTATTGCATATGCTAAAATCCGAATATTCCGCCGAGCAACCCGCCACGGCGCCCAAGGCCACTGTTGCGAAATCCGCCACCGCCAAACATGCCGGTGAGCGAACCAAGACCGCCTGCGAGGCCACCAAGACCACCGCCCATCAATCCCCCACCAAGGCCGCCACCGCCTCCAAAGAGGCCGCCGCGCCTGCGTCCGCCACTGAGCATGCCTGCCAGCACAATCGGTCCCACAACGCCCAGCATGCCCTTGAGCAAGCCTGAAGTATTGATGCCCGCAGCCTCCATCTTTTGGCCGAGGCCCGAGTTCTGCAGAAATTGCGGGCTCGCTGCCGTTTCGGGATCTGCTGCCTTTGCCTTAGCCTCCTGTGCGAATTCGTCGAGCAGCGAAAACTGCTTTTGGTCAACGCCCAGGTGAGCAGCCATTTTTTCGATGTGCGCTTTTTCATCGGCGGCGTAGTTGCCATCGGCTTCCGCAAACGCGATGCAATCGGTTACCAGCGAAAAGCGCAGGTCGCTGTTCTTCAAAACGTCGAGGCAGCGCTTGAGTTCATCACCCTGCAGCTCGGTGGCGGCGCGACGGATCATTGCCTTCTGGTCCTCATCGAGGCCGGCTGCATCCGATAGCGTATCCAAGTGATCGAGCTCGGGTTCCGTGGCCTCGCGGTCGGCAGTTGCAATAGACGCAATGGCACCCAGGTAGGCGCCTTTTTCAAGCGGAGAATATCCTTCCAGAATCTGTTGAGGCATGTGTAAAGTTTATAGGTTCCAGTTTAAAGTTTAGCTTCCGATGTATTAACGACATCTCACATCTAACATCTGACATCTAACATCTCACATCTAACATCTCACACACAGGTCTGACACTGTTACGCTTCTCCCCTGCCACTTTTGTGCCGCTATTTAACAAGGCCAAAGGCTGCGTTCCCGGCCGGATGTGCTTTCTTTGCAAAATGCTTCGCCCGGCCGACCTTTCCTCCAAAGAACAGCAGAAGAAATTCCAGCGTTTCCTGCAGCGCGCCGATGCGCGCAAGGTGCTGCGGCGGCTCCCCGATCTGCACGAAGAGGCCATTCGTGAAAACGACTGCCTGAGCTGCGCTGCCTGTTGTAAAAATTATTCACCGCGGTTCAAAACGCCCGATGTGAAGCGCATCAGCAAATACCTGCGGTTGAAAGAAAGCGTCTTCATCGAAACGTATCTCAACGTAGACGATGACGGTGATTTCGTGGTGAAGTCAAGCCCCTGCCCTTTTTTGGGTGCCGACAATTTCTGCAGCATTTATGAGGCGCGACCGTCGGACTGCGCGCGTTTTCCTTACACCGATGAAGACGTGCTTCTGAAGCGGCCCAGGCTTACACTCAAGAACGCGACCTTCTGCCCGATCGTGCACCAGGTGCTCGACAAGCTTAGCGCGACCCAGTTGTGAGCTCATCCCACACGGCCGCAAGCAAACGATCCTGACCCGTTGATTTCCACTCGGTCTCGTTCGGGATAGAAGTGATTTTTACGAAATCTTCCCTCGCCTTCCCGGCTTTGATCTCGGCTCTTCCGAAGTCGAGCACACGCGACAGGTAATCGCGGAACGCGAGAAGATCGGCTTTACTGCCGGTCACTTCGTATCCCTCCGCAGCATGTCCGAAGATGTACAAGGTATCCTTATCGAATTTCTTTGCAATCCGTTCCAGCACTTCCGTCCAATGCTGCAACGAAGCGCCATGCGCACGGTCCACCACGGGCGGGCGGCGGTTGAACAGCAGGTCGCCGAGGTGGGCGATGTTGGCATCCTGAAAATGGTACACTGCATCGCCGTTGGTGTGAGCCGCACCAAAATAATGTCCGTCGAGTTTTACGTCGTCGCTCTTCAGCTTCAGTTCTTCATCAAAGGTGATGGTGGCGTACAGCTGCTCCATCGGCTTTGTTGCCGCTGCGCTTACCGATTGATGATGGGCAGCAGCATTCCTATGAGCGATGACATCTTTCACCAGTTCTTTAAACGCAGCACCTCCGCCGGTATGATCGCCATGGTGGTGCGTGTAAAGCAATCGCAGGAAAGGCTTGTCGTTCAACTTGCGCAGCTCCTCGATGTAGTGAGCGGCCGCATCCGGAAACTGAGAATCGATGGTAATGATGCCGCCCTCGCCCAGGTAGAACCCAATCGTTCCACCGCGTTCCGTATAAATACCTACGTTGCCCCGCAGCATCTTCACCGTTCCGGCAGGACGGGCGAATAACGCGAGCGCACTGTGGCGCAGAAAGAATGTTCCCGCGGCGGCAAGCGAGGTGTAGCGGAGGAAGTCTTTGCGGTTCATGGGAGAGGGGTGTTTGTGGTTTGTCGTTTGTGGTTTGTAGTACCGTGATAAGCGGCAAGAAACCTGAAATTCGTGCGTCAGCCAACGCCAAACTACAAAGGACAAACTACAAACTTTCCACTTTCGCTCCCCTAGTATTCAAACTTGCGCAGCCCGGGCGCGCGCCACCAGGTGATGACCACGACGACGATGGTCATGATGCCGCCAAAAAGCACGGCAGGCACGGTGCCCAGCATACGGGACGTAAAGCCGCTCTCGAACTGGCCCAGTTCGTTGCTCGAGTTGATGAACATCGAGTTGACCGAACTTACGCGTCCCCGCATTTCGTCGGGCGTGGTAAGCTGCAGGATGGTGCCGCGAATGACCACGCTGATACCGTCGAGCATACCGGCAATGATGAGCGCAAAGAAGGCCGACCAGAAAAGCGAGCTCAATCCGAAAACAATGATGCACAGCCCGAACCCGAAGACCGCGAACAGCAGGATCGTACCCTGCCTCCTTCGAAGGGGAAAAAAGGTATTGAACAACAGCGTTACTGCCGACCCGATGTCAATCGCGGCATTCAAAAGGCCGAAACCCTGCGGACCAACCTTCAGGATGCGGTCGGCGATCTCAGGGATGAGCGCAACGGCACCACCAAAGAGCACTGCAAACAGGTCGAGGGAAATGGCACCGAGCATGATCTTGTTCCGAAACACGAAGCGGAGTCCTTCCTTCACGCTGTCCCACGCACGCACGCCCACAGGATTGTGCATCACCGGCTTCTTCGGTATGCGCGCCACCAGGAATGCTGCAAGCAGCACATAGCAAAAGATGACCACAAACGTAGTGTGCACGCCGAACCACCCGATGAACAAGCCAGCAGAGGCGTGACCCATGATGGAAGCGATGAGAAATGATGTAGATGATATGGCGGAGGCAAGGTGCAAAATGTTTCGGGGCACCAGTTGCGCAATGATGGCACTTGAAGTTGGTCCCGCAAAAGCCCGGATGACGCCCGTGCAGAAGATGATGCCATAGAAAAATAACGGAAGCACGCTGCGCGAAACCACGTGTGCCATGTGCGGCATCGTAAGGATCACCAGCCCCGCTACGCAAATGCCATAGCTCAAAATGCCCTTAAGCAGCAGCGTGCGTTTGTCGGAGCGATCAATTAAGTAGCCCGCATAAAGCGCCAGCACAAACACCGGAACGAACTCCGAAAGCCCGGAAATGCCGATCGAAAACGAGCTGCGCGTGATTTGGAACAGCTGGTAGGCTACCACCGTTGCTACCATGCGCAGCGACATGGTATAAAAAAAGCGCGCAATGATGAAGAAGCGGAAATCAGAATGATAAAGCAGCGGCGCAAGGCTGTGCGGGCGCTGTTCGATGGTGGAAGGCATGATGGCGAAAGTACGGGAGGGAAGGTTGCGGAGGGTTTCGGAAGGTTCCGGAGGGTTGCGACAACCACGAACGACAAACGACAAACTGCAAACGACAAACGCCATTCCGAAGCTTCGGGACCAACCCTTCCCTAAGGCAGATGCAGGTAATGCTGCCCTTCCGTGTAGTCGCGGTCGAGGGCTTCGAGTATCACTTCGAAATGCTTCGGGTTGTGCAGGAAGTCGGCATTGGCCACATCAACGATCAGCGTTTTGATGTTGTGCTGCTTGATGTAGTGCGTATAAGTTTCCTGGATGCTGAACAGGTAATCGTCGGGTATGTTCTGCTCGTAGGGCCTTCCCCGCTTGGCGATGTTGGCCTGCAGCTTGCTCACCGGCGCATGCAGGTAGATGAGCAGCTCGGGTTGCACCAGTTGCTGCAGGATGATATCGAACAGCCGCTGGTAGAGCCGGTATTCGTCTTCGGGCAGGTTAACGCGTGCAAACAGGAGGCACTTCGTAAAAAGGTAATCCGTGATGGTCACGCTCTGAAAAAGGTCTTTCTGACCCACCAGGTCCTTCAGCTGCTTGAAGCGTTCGGCCATGAAAAACAGCTCGAGCGGGAAAGCGTATTGCCCCGGGTTTTCGTAAAACTTCGGAAGGAAGGGATTGTCGGCAAACTGCTCCAGCACGAGGCGGGCGTCGAAATGCTTCGCCAGCAGGTTCGCCAGGGTTGTTTTACCGGCGCCGATATTGCCTTCAATGGTGATGAAATTGTACTTCACGGGGTCGCTTGCAGTCGCGCAAAATAAAGGAATTCAGACCTTACGGATTCGGGAAGTTATGCACCGGCAGGGGGTCGGCACAGTGGGCGAGCAGTTGCGCTATGGAGCGGCCCGAAAGCGGATGGCGCACCTGGGGCGCGATGGCCGCGAGGCAGGTAAGGGCAAACCGCCGGGCGGGGAGCTGCGGATGCGGCAGCTGCAGCCCCGGCTCGTCGATCACCTGGTCGTCATACAATAAAATGTCGATGTCGATAAGGCGCGGCCCATAGCGCTCCAGGCGCCGGCGACCCATGTCGGCCTCGATGGACAAAACCGTTTGCAGCAGGGCCCCTGGCGCCAGTCGCGTTTCCACAGCCAGTGCCTGGTTGAGAAAGGCGGGCTGGTCTTCGAGCCCCCAGGCCGCCGTTTCGTATAACCCGGATACCCGGGTCACGTTACCGGCGCGCTGCGCGATGGCGGCCCGCGCTTCTGCCAGCAACGCCGGGCGATCGCCCAGGTTGCCGCCCAGCAGCAGGTATGCGGTATGAGTACGCGCGTTCAAGGGCGTCAAATATCCGCTATTTTTGAACGGAATACCCCCAATTGTATGCGTGCTTTCCTGAAGATGTTCCTCGCCTCCTTCCTGGCGCTTGTGCTCTTTTGCGTCGTCGGACTTTTCTTTTTCATCGCCGCCATAGCAGCACTCGGCGCGTCCGACAAACCGCGCATCGCCGAGCGCTCCGTGCTGCGCATCGACCTGTCGCAGCACTTTGCCGAGCAGGAGCGCCGCAACCCGCTGAGCCGCATCAGTGGCGGAGAAGCCGATGCGCCCGGACTGTATGATGTGCTCCGCCTCGTGCGCAAGGCCGCCGACGACAAGAACATTGCCGGCATCTACCTGCAGGCCGACGACAACGGCAACGGATATGCGGCAAGTGAAGAACTGCGCAGCGAGCTTGCTGCTTTCAAAAAGAAAGGAAAGTTCGTTATCGCATTCGGCAACCGCATGTCGCAGAAAGCATACTACCTCGCTACCGTTGCCGACAAGATCTACGTGAGCCCGCAAGGCTTCCTCGAATGGAAAGGCCTGGCAGTCGAACTGATGTTTTTCAAGAATGCGCTCGACCGCCTGCGCATACAGCCCCAGGTTTTTTATGCGGGAAAATTCAAGAGCGCTACCGAGCCGTTTCGTGCCGAACAAATGACACCCGCCAACCGGCTCCAGACACAGGAATTCCTCGACGACATCGACCGCGTGCTCCTCTACCGCGTAGGGCAGTCGCGCGGAATCGACACCGCAACACTGTATCGCATGGCCAATGAAGGTAGCGTTCAGAATGCGGAAGACGCGCTGCGCTACAAACTCGTGGACGGGCTGCGCTACGACGACCAGGTACGCGATGAACTGAAGCAACGCATCGGCGCGGGCAGCCAGGACAAGCTGGCCTTCACCGAGCTGTCCACCTATGGAGATGCGGTTTCCTACAAGGCGTCCGGCGACAAACGCATCGCGCTTATTTATGCCGAAGGCACGATCATGGACGGGCCCGGCGACCGCGAAAGCATCGGCGACGAAGAATACATTAAATGGATACGCAAAGCGCGTCTTGACAAATCGGTGAAGGCCATCGTGCTGCGCATCAACTCGGGCGGCGGCAGTGCGCTTGCTTCCGAAAACATCTGGCGCGAGCTGAAGCTGGCGAAAGAAGCAAAACCGCTGGTGGTGAGCTTTGGCGACGTTGCAGCATCCGGAGGATACTACATTGCGACCGCCGCCGATTCGATCTTCGCGCTTCCCAACACCATAACGGGTTCGATCGGTGTATTCTCCATGATCCCTAACCTGCAGGGTTTTTTCAACGAAAAACTGGGCGTGACCTTCGATGGCGTGAAGACGGCCACCTATGCCGACCGCAACAATGTATTCCGCGCACTGTCGCCGGCCGAGGCTGCCTTTCAGCAGCGCGAAGTGGACCGCATTTATTCCGTGTTCAAGCAGCGCGTGGCCGACGGCCGCAAGAAAGACACGGCCTACATCGGCTCCATTGCGCAGGGTCGTGTGTGGAGTGGCGAGAAGGCTCTGCAGATTGGGCTGATAGACCGTCTTGGCGGCCTCGAAGAAGCAGTGCGGTGTGCCGCCCGCATGGCGAAGACCGACAGCTACCGCCTTCGCGAATACCCCGAGCGCGGTGGCTTCCTGGAAGATCTCCTGGATCGCAAAAAGGAAGAACCGATGGCACAGCTGCGCAAGCAACTCGGCGCCGGGCAGTTTGCCGTGTTCGAACAATTGGTGGAGCTGAACCGCCTCTGCGGCGCACCGCAGGCGCGGATGCCGTTTGCGATGGAGATACGCTAGCCTGTCGCCTTCGGCTGCGCTCAGGCTGACAGGCGGGATACCCATCTTGCCATGGTGAGCCTGTCGCCTTCGGCTGCGCTCACGCTGACAGGCGGGATACCCATCTTGCCATGGTGAGCCTGTCGCCTTCGGCTGCACAGGCTGACAGGCGGGATACCCACCTTGCCATGGTGCCTGTCGCCTTCGGCTGCACAGGCTGACAGGCGGGATACCCACCTTGCCATGGTGCCTGTCGCCTTCTGCTGCACTCACGCTGACAGGCGGGATACCCACCTTGCCATGGTGCCTGTCGCCTTCGGCTGCGATCAGGCTAACAGGCGGATACCCACCTTGCCATGGTGAGCCTGTCGAACCATACCTTTGCCCCCATGCCAAAACCGTATAGCCAGGTGCGTGCCATGCTGGCCATCACAGTAGCCAGCCTGCGGTCCACCTTCAAAAGCCCGCAGTCCATCTTTTTCGGGCTGTTCTTCCCGATCGTGCTCATCATGATCTTCGGTGCACTCGGGCGCGGCGGCGGCGGCGCTTCGGTGGACGTCGCTTTTGAAAAAGCCGCGGACACGCACAACCCTCTGTACGATTCGCTGGTAACGGCGCGCAGCCTGCATATCGTTCCGCGCGACCAGCCCGGCAAAGACGTAGAAGAGCTGCTGAAGAAAGGACGCATCACGGCCATTATCGACATCCGTCATGCCCACACGCCCCAGGCACCCTACGAGCTCCACCTGCGCGTAACACAGGCGAGCGGCAAAGAACTCCCGATCCTCATCCCCGTGCTTCGCGACATCATCAGCCGTGTAGACCGTCAGGTGTATAGCGGACGGCCCACCTTTGCCGAAATCACTTCCACCACGCAGCCGGGTCGGGAATACAAAATGATCGACTTCTTTCTTCCGGGCATGATCGGCTTCTCGCTCATCGGCGCGGCCGTGTTCGGTGTGGCCTTCCTTTTCTATTCGATGCGCGAAACGCTGGTGCTGAAGCGGCTGTACTCCACGCCCATCCGCCGCGGCTACATCATCATGGGCGAAAGTCTTTCCCGGGTGCTCTTTCAATTGCTGGTGGTGCTCGTGCTCATTGCTTTCGGCTATTTCTTTTACGACTTCACGCTCGCCCACGGTGCAGTGACCCTACTCGACATGCTGTTCCTTTCCTTCCTGGCACTCCTGGTTTTCATGGCGTTCGGATTTTTCATTGCCAGCATTGCGCGCAACCAGAACGTGATCCCGATTTACGCCAACTTGTTCATGTTCCCGCAATACTTCCTGTCGGGCACCTTTTTCTCCCGCGAAGCCCTTCCCTCCTTCCTTCAGCCGATCCTCAAATTTCTGCCGCTCACCGCGCTGAACGATTCGATGCGCAAGGTTGCCTTCGAAGGAGCCGGCCTCCCGTCGTGCTGGCAGGAGATCATCATCCTTTCCGTGTGGGGTGTCATCATCTATGCCGCTACGGTGAAAGTGTTCCGCTGGGAATGAAGTCGGGAGCCGGCAATCGTGAATCGGCCGTGCCAACCTTTCAAAACCTTTCAAAACCTTTCAAAACCTCTCTCAAAACCTCTCCCCTTGCGCATCATCAAACTCGGCATACTATCCGTCTTCTTTCTCTTCCTCGTGTGGACACTTCTCTCGCTGATGATTCCTTCGGACGTGCGGATCTCGAAGGCCACGAACATCGCCGCGCAGCCAGCAACGATCTGGAGGCTGGTGAACGACAGCGCGCAGTGGCGTAGCTGGCACCCCTGGTTTGGCGACAGCAGCCCGGTAGCCAAATCGGTCCGCTTTCATTGGGAAACGCGCAACGACTCCATCTCCGAAGTAACCCTAAGCCATCCCGGCGTGCGCGACCTGCACAACGGTTTCCGGCTGCATCGCTTTGAAGGCGCCGACTCGCTTACGCTGCAGTGGTATATTGATTTCAAGCTGCGCTGGTACCCGTGGGAGAAATTCAGCTCGCTGTTTTTTGAAAATTCCTATGGCAATATGATGCAAACAGGTCTGGAAAAGCTGAAGAGCGAAGCACATGGCAATTGAACTCCAAAGTGATATGAACGCGGCTGAAAGCCGATCAAGCTAAACACGATCCAAACAGGAAGGATGGCAACCTATTCCGATTTTTGACTTTTGATTTTCGACTTTTTACTTTTTTCACCCTCCGTGCAACGAAAACGCTCCGCGCTTTGTCAGATGGGCAACCAAAGCTGTCGATGGACAATCGTGAACTCGTACGCAATGCCCTGAAAGGGAGGCCCAGCGCTCAAAAGGCGTTGTACGACCACTTTGCGCCCGACATGCTGGCCGTTTGCTACCGCTACACCAAATCCACCGAAGACGCCGAAGATGTTTTGCAGGAAGGCTTCGTGCGCGTTTTTCTAAACCTGCACCAGTACCGTTTCGAGGGTGAGCTTGGGGGTTGGATCCGACGCATTATGGTGCATACCGCGCTCAACTTTTTGAAAAAGCGGGCGCCCTACAACAGTGGATTCTCCTTCGACAACGATCACCTGCACCCGGTGGCACACGAAGATCCGGGGGTAACGCTCGACGCCAAGGACCTGGCTGCGCTCATCCGGCAATTGCCGACGGGCTACCAGGCCATTTTCAACCTTTATGCCGTGGAAGGATACAGCCATGCGGAAATCGGGCAGCTGCTGGGGGTCCAGGAAGGAACCTCGCGCTCGCAATACGCCCGCGCCCGCTCGCTGCTCATCACATGGATCCGCAGGCATGAAGACAACATTCAAAAGGTGACCTATGCACGCTAATCGATTTGAACGGGACGTACAGGAAAAGCTCCAGGGGATGCAGGTGCAGCCCACGCCCCCCGTTTGGGCCGCCGTGGAAGGCCGCATCCGGCGGGAGCGTCGCAGGCGCCGACTTTTATTCTTCTGGTTGCTGCCGCTGCTCCTGCTCGGTTTCGGCATTGTTCGATGGGGGAACAACTCCCCTGCGCCCGACACTCCCGGTGCGATGGCGGAGCGCAGCACGCCCGCTGAACGTTCCCGTATTTCTACGGATGTCCAGCCCTCGCGTAATCGCGGTGACATGCACGAAGACATTGTGCCCATAAAAAGTGTTGCGCAGCCGGCAACGGGCAGCACGGTCTCGGATCCTAACCCGGTTGACGCCGCTCCAGTGATGGGGCAAGGTCCCACTGCTACAGCAAAAAATCGCCGTAGAAATACGGTATCGGTGGCGAAGCGCGCTAAGGGCAACAACGACTTCCGAAAAACAAAAGGCAGCGCCACAACCAGCGATGCCTCCTCGCCGGCCCGGTCTTACAGCGCGCCACTTGCAGCCACAGCTGCTACCACACCGCTTCCTGCAATGATTCCGGCCGAAACCCCTCTTCCGGATTCGGCTGGAAAGATCACTGCGGCTTTACCGCGGGCCGACACTGCAGCGAAGGCGACAACACCTGCTGTCTCGCCGAAGCCAAGCAAGCGCCGGATGCAATGGGCATTCGAGGCAGGCGCCGGCATCGCGCAACCCTCCGGTGGCGCAACGGAAGCACGCGCCGACGCTTTCTCCGCCCTCGCCAGCAATTCCGGCTCCAGCACGCAAAGCTGGCAGTCGGGACCTGCATTGCACGCCTCGCTTCGACTCAGCCTGCCACTCAAAGGAAGACTACGCCTCCAAACGGGCGTTGGCCTCGAATGGATGCGCCTTCGCCACGAAACAACCAGTACCTACTATTCCGGCATGGGCAGCTCGGGCACTCCTTTTACAGGAACCAGCAGCAACAGCTTTACGAAGAGCACTGATTTACAACCACTCCTCTTTGTGCAGCTTCCAGTGGCGCTCGAATGGCGTCCATCCGCACGGTCCTCCTTCACCGTCAACGGCGGCCTGCGTATCGACCAAATGCTCAGCAAACGGGTCGGCTACGGCCTGCAGTCCACAACGGTGAACGTGGAGCTCGGTGCGCGCTTTCGCGTAATGAAAGTAGGACGACACAGCATCGAAGCCGGTCCTCGATTCTCTGCCGGTCTCACGCGTTTCGATGCAACGCGCCGCCTGCTGGGTGCGGGAGCGACACTGCGTTTTTCTTTCTGACGATGCAACGCCCGTCGCCGGCCGCTTGTCAGATGCAAAACCGAACGCAATGAAACACCTCTGCCTGCTGCTGCTGCCACTGCTCCTGCTTGGAGCCTGCTCCCGCGACCCGAAAGAATGCCGCACGAAAGAACGCATCTATACGCCCTACTTCAAGTCGCGCTTCGAAGTGCGTGCAGGAATGCACGGCACGTCCGCCCGGCCCATCGAGCGCCCTGGCAAACTGTATTCCTACGGTAGCTGGCTCTTCCTCAGCGACCAGGAGCAAGGCATACATATCATCGACAACCAAAATCCTGCAGCACCCGCGCAACGCGCATTCTTACCCGTTCCGGGCAACGTTGATGTGGCAGTTGAAGGCCACTATCTCTACGCCGATTCCTGGTCGGACCTCGTTGTGTTCGACATCTCGGATATGCGAAACGTGCGGCCCGTAAAGTTCATTCCCGATGTATTCCCGCAGCGCGCTTACTACTGGAATGCAAACGGCATCTCCGACTCAACGCTGGTGATCGCTGGCTACACCGTGCGCGACACGATGGTGGCCTGCGCGCAAAAAGTAGGCGGTGGCGGTTGGGGCCCTTTCCTGGGAACCCTCGCCAGCAGCGGCGGAGGCACCGCCGGATCGATGTCGCGGTTCGCACTCACCGCGGGCCGCCTTTACACGGTGGATGGCAATGACCTCCGCACGTATTCCATCAGCAACCCCGCCGACCCGCAGGCGGGAGGCATCACAGCTATCAATGCAAATGCGGAAACGGTCTTTCCCTTCGGCAACAGCCTCTTCATCGGCACCACTACGGGAATGCACATCTACGACATCAGCACTCCCGCTCAGCCGCACTACCTGAGCCGCTTTGAGCACGCACGCCTGTGCGACCCGGTGGTCACCGACGGCATCCATGCATTCGTAACGCTGCGCAGCGGCGGATTTTGCGGCGGTTCGCAAAACCAGCTCGATGTGCTGCGGGTGACCAATCTTTTGCAACCCACCCCTGTGCGCAGCTACGAACTGAGCAACCCGCACGGCCTCGCCAGGGAGGGCAACCTGCTGTTTGTGTGTGATGGCGATGCCGGGGTAAAGGTGTATGACTGCACCGATCCGGCCAACCTGCAGCTGCTCGAAAAAGTACCGGTGTCGGGCACTTACGATGTCATCGCGCAAAACGGAACGCTGTACCTCGTTTCAGCGAATGGGCTCTACCAGTATAACTACGGTACGGGAACTAATTATCGCCCGCTGCAACTGAAAAGCATCGTGCCTGCGCGGCCCTGATCAAAGGGATTCGTTTCCTTTAAGAAAGCGCAGGTTGCGCTGAATGCCCTTGTGCCTGGCACGGCTAAGCGGGGAGCCCCGGAAGATCTTGCGGAAGGCCTCCTCGCTTAGCTGTTCCCACTCGCCGCTCGAAAGCTTCAACACTTCCGGGATCGGCGTGAATGCAGTCTCCTGGTGCGGACTGCTGAAGCGATTCCAGGGGCAAACCTCCTGGCAGGTATCGCAGCCAAACATCCAGTTGCCAAACTTCCCTTCCATCTCAGCGGGGATGAGCGCATCTTTCAGCTCGATGGTAAAATACGAGATGCAGCGACTGCCATCAATGGTCTTGTCGGGCAGAATGGCTTCTGTGGGACAGGCCTGAATGCAGCGCGTGCAGGAGCCGCAGTAATCGCGCGCAAAGGGGTCATCGTATTCCAGCTCCAGGTCGGTAATAAGTGTTGCGATGAAGAAATAGGAGCCGGCGCCTTTATGAATGAGATTGCCGTTCTTGCCCACCCAGCCTAGCCCGCTGCGCTGCGCCCAACTGCGTTCGAGCACCGGCGCAGAATCTACAAAGCCTCGCCCTTCGATGGCGCCAATGGCTACGCGGGCTTCGGCAAGCAGTGCATTGAGCTTGCTGCGGATCACGTCGTGGTAGTCTTGCCCCCACGCATAGCGCGCCACGCGTACGTCGGACGTTGCCTCTTCTTCGGGATAGTAGTTGAGCAAAAACGTGATGACCGAGCGGGCACCCGGAACGAGCTTGCGCGGGTCCACGCGGAGGTCGAAATGATTTTCCATGTACTGCATGTCACCCTGGTATCCCTGCCCCAGCCAACGCTCGAGGCGACGGGCATCGTCGTCGAGCGCAACGGCTTGCGCAATACCGCAATGGTCGAAACCATGACGGCGTGCGGCGGCGCGGATCCATTGGGTATGATGAGCGGCAGCGCTCACTGGCACTTAATTTCAGCACCGCCATCGATGGTGGCTTTGATGTCCATCATCGCATCGGCGTTCTTGCTTTTATCCATTTCCTTCAACAGGTAAGCAAATACATAGCCGCGGCAGAAGTCCACTACAACGCTCGTTCCGCCAAAGGAAGGCATTGCGAGCGCGTTTGCCTTGCTACCCGAAACTTCCAGCGCCCAGCCGCCCATCGTCCAATCGTAAGCCGCTACTTCTTTAGGCGCGCCCTTCAGGTCGGCAGCTTGGGTAACGAGCGAACGAAATAGATAGATCGATTCCGGCTTCAGCAGCGCTACACCGCGCCACTGGCCGCCATTGAGCAGCCAACGTCCGAAATTGGTAAGGTCTGCAGCCGTGGTCCTGGCACCAAAAGAAGGGCTCACGATGGAGCCGTCGAGACTCATGAAATTGGAGCCGCGCATAGCCAGCGGCCGAAACACACGCTGCGCCATCAGCTGCTCGAACTTACGCTTCGTCACTTTTTCGATGATGGCGGCAACGATTGTATAACCACGGTCGCTGTAACGCGCCTCGGTGCCGGGATTGGACTGTATCTCTTTCGACGCATAAGAATTGGCTACCTTTTCATAAGATTCACCTTTGTCGCGGCTGAACAGCTCGAGCTTCGAGGGAACCTGAATGCCCGATTGGTGCGTGAGGCAATGCCGAATGGTGATGTAGTTCTTTCCATACCGGGCAAATTCGGGCAGGTAGTCCGCTACCTTGTCGTCGAGCGAGAACTTGCCTTCTTCAACCATCATCAGTGCGAGCGCGGTAGTGAACCATTGAGTAATGTAACCGGCATCTCCCTGGCCCCGAACGATGTTGAAGAACTTTGTGTCGTTTTTATAAACGATGGTGTCTTTGCTGGCCACAGCCAACACGATGTTGTTGTTCTTGAGCAGGCGGGCCTTCTGTTCCATCAAACCGCTCATGGCGGCGGTATCCATTTGGGACAATTGGGCCTGGGAAGCCTGAAAGAATAGCAGGAAAGCAGCTACAGCACTGACTTTCAGGCAGATCGAACGGGTGTTTAACGTCATAATTTCCGGTAATTGAGGCTTGGAATTGGATTTGTGAACATACGTAAAACGGGCAAAACAAAACGCTAAAAGCAAGTCAATGAATTTATCCAACTATACCATCAAAGCGGCTGAAGTGATCCAGGCTGCCCAGCAGGGAGCCTTCAATCATCAGCACGCCAATATCGAAACGGAGCACATCCTCCAGGCGCTTCTCGACCAGAAGGAATCGCCGGTTGAGTTCCTGCTTAAAAAGAACTCCGTGAACGTGGCGCAACTCGCTGCCCGCCTCGATACCTTGCTGGAGAAGCTTCCGCGGGTGCAGGGCGGAGATCCTGCACAAAACATCGGTCGCGATGCAAATAACGCGCTGTTGCGTGCGGGCTCCATCATCCAGCAATTCAACGACGAGTTCGTCACCCCCGAGCACCTGCTCCTCGCGCTCGTGCAGGGCGGCGACAACACCGCGAAGCTGTTGAAGGATTTCGGGCTTACGGAGAAGGGCCTCGTAACTGCCATCAAGGAACTGCGCAAGGGCGGCACCGTCAATTCGCAAACGCAGGAAACGCAGTTCAACACCCTTCAGAAATACGCGAAGAACCTGAACGAGCTCGCGCGCCAAGGCAAGCTTGATCCGGTGATCGGCCGCGACGAGGAGATCCGTCGCACGCTCCACATCATCTCGCGCCGCTCCAAGAACAACCCGATGCTGGTAGGCGAGCCGGGCGTGGGCAAAACAGCGATCGCTGAAGGCCTTGCGATCCGGATCGTCAACGGCGACGTGCCGGAAACGCTCAAGTCGAAGATCATTTATGCGCTCGATATGGGCCAGCTCATTGCGGGCGCGAAATACAAGGGTGAGTTTGAGGAACGACTGAAGGGAGTGGTGAAAGAAGTAGCCACTTCGGATGGCGAGATCATTCTCTTCATCGACGAGATCCACACGCTGGTGGGTGCTGGCGGTGGCGAAGGCGCGATGGACGCAGCCAACATCCTGAAGCCGGCACTCGCCCGCGGCGAGCTTCGCGCAATAGGTGCGACCACGCTCAACGAATACCAGAAATATTTTGAAAAGGATAAAGCGCTCGAACGCCGCTTCCAGAAAGTGCTCATCGACGAGCCCTCCATTGAGGATGCGATCTCGATTCTGCGCGGCCTTAAAGACCGCTACGAAACGCACCACCACGTGCGCATCAAAGACGAAGCGATTATCGCTGCGGTAGAATTGTCGTCGCGCTATATCACCGACCGCTTCCTCCCCGACAAAGCGATCGACCTCATTGACGAAAGTGCGGCCAAGCTGCGCCTCGAAATGAACTCGATGCCCGAGGAGCTCGACAAGCTGGAGCGGCAGATCCGCCAACTGGAGATCGAGCGGGAAGCCATCAAGCGCGAGGACGATGAAGAAAAACTGCGCGAACTCAACACCACGATCGCCAACCTTGCAGTGGAGCGCGACACGCTGAAAGCAAAGTGGAATGAGGAGAAGGACCTGGTAGACAAGATCCAGAATGCAAAGGCGTCCATCGAAACGCTGAAGCAGCAGGCCGAGCAGGCAGAGCGGGAAGGCGATTACGGAAAAGTGGCTGAGATCCGCTACGGGCGCATCAAAGAGCAGGAAGCATCCATTGGCACGCTGCAAAAAGAACTCGACGAGCTGAGCTCCAACAGCCGCCGATTGATGAAAGAGGAAGTGGATGCGGAAGACATCGCCGAAAGCGTGGCGAAGGCAACCGGCATCCCGCTGAATAAAATGCTGCAAAGCGAGCGCGAGAAATTGCTCAACCTCGAAGACGAACTGCACCAGCGTGTGGTAGGTCAGGATGAAGCGATCACTGCCGTCGCCGATGCCGTGCGCCGCAGCCGCGCCGGATTGCAGGATCCAAAACGACCCATCGGTTCGTTCATCTTTCTGGGCACGACGGGTGTGGGTAAAACCGAATTGGCAAAGGCGCTTGCCGACTACCTCTTCGACGACGAGCACATGATGACGCGCATCGACATGAGTGAGTACCAGGAAAAGCATACGGTGTCGCGCCTCGTGGGTGCGCCTCCGGGATACGTGGGTTACGAAGAAGGCGGCCAACTGACGGAAGCCGTGCGACGCAAGCCTTACCAGGTGGTGTTGCTCGATGAGATCGAAAAGGCACACCCCGATGTTTGGAACGTGCTGCTGCAGGTGCTCGACGATGGCCGGCTTACCGACAACAAAGGTCGCGTGGTGAACTTCAAGAACACCATCATCATCATGACCTCCAACATGGGTTCCGATATCATACAGGAAAACTTTGCAGAGGTAACGGAACGCAATAAGGAGCAGGTGCTGGAGCAAACGAAAGAGCAGGTGATGGTGCGCCTGCGCGAAACCGTGCGCCCCGAATTTCTCAACCGCGTGGACGAGATCATCCTCTTTGCCCCGCTGATGAAAAGCGAGATCCGTGGCATCATCCGCATCCAGCTCGATGCGCTGCGCCGCCTCCTCGTGGAGAACGGCATCCAGCTTCAATTCTCCGACTACCTCGTAGACTTTCTTTCCGAGAATGGCTTCGATCCGCAGTTCGGCGCGCGTCCGCTGAAGCGGCTCATCCAAAAAGAGATCGTCAATGCGCTGAGCAAGAAAATCCTTGCCGGCAGCATCGATCGCAGCCACCCGGTGCTGGTAGATGTGTTCGACGGCGTGGTGGTATTCCGCAACGATGTGGACCAGCAGCCGGTATCGTGAACAAGAGAATAAGTATTCAAAGGCCTCCGCTTTGCGGAGGCTTTCTTACTTTGGCGTATGCCGACGAAGAAAAGAAGCTTTCCCACTCCCATAACGATCCTGATGATCGTGATCGTGCTGGCCGCGCTCGCAACGTGGCTGTTGCCGGCGGGTAAGTATAGCAGCATCACTTATGCGGATGGTCGCTTTGCCACGAGCACTGCGCTGCAATACACTGCGCCCGACGGCTCAAGGCGCGATACCGTGCTGGATGGCTCGCTGCCTGCCACGCAGCGAACGCTCGACAGCCTGCAGATCCGCATCCCGCTGGCCTCGTTTGAAGGAGGTGTGATACGGAAACCGGTGTCGGTACCGGGCACCTATCATCGCCTCGCTTCGCGGCCGCAAGGGCCCGTGGCTGTGCTTCTCGCGCCCATCAAGGGTATCTACGAAAGCATCGACATCATCCTTTTCATCCTGCTCATCGGCTCGTTCATGTATGTGTTCAACGAGTCCGGGGCGCTGGTGCGGGGGCTTGCTGCCCTCTCCTACCGGATGAAGGGCCGCGAGTCGTGGCTGATCATCATCCTCACCTTTCTTTTTTCATTTGGAGGCGCATCGTATGGAATGGCCGAAGAAGGCTTTGCTTTCTACGTCATCCTCGTGCCGCTCTTTCTCGCTGCAGGCTACGATCTCATTGTGCCCGTGATGGTCATCTTTGGCGGCACGCAGCTCGGCACGCTTGCGTCATTCTCCAATCCGTTCTCCACCATCATCGCCTCCAATGCCGCCGGGGTCAACTGGAAGGACGGCCTCGACGAGCGCATCCTGATGTTCGTGGCATCTTCCATCATAGCCATCATCTACACGGTGCGCTATGCCGAAAGGGTGAAGAAAGACCCGACGCGTTCCTGGGTATACCGGATCGATGGCGACGTGAAAACCGCCTTTCCTTCCCAACTGCCCACAACGCTTTCGGGGAGCCTCACCTGGCGCGACCGGCTGCTGCTGACGCTCTTTCTCGGCACTTTCGCAACGATGATCTTCGGTGTGGTGAAGCTCGATTGGTGGCTTCCCGAAATGACCGCGCTCTTTCTTGCCGCTACACTTGCACTTGGACTCATTCTGCGTCTTCCGGAAAAGAAATTCATCGCTTCGTTATTGAAAGGTGCCGAAGAGTTGCTAAGCGTCGCCTTCATCGTGGGCATCGCGCGCGGCGTTACCATCGTGCTCAACGAAGGAGCCATCAGCGACACCATTCTTTATGGAACGTCGCAGGGTCTTGGAGGACTTTCCCCGGCCGTGTTCATACTCCTCATGTTCGCGTTATACATCCTCTTTACGCTTTTCATTTCCTCGTCGTCGGGCATGGCGGTGCTAACGATGCCCATCATGGGTGCACTCGGATTGATGGCGGGCGTACCGGGGCGTGAGATGGTGAATGCCTACCTTTTCGGCATGGGCATTATGGGCTTTCTTACGCCCACGGGGCTGATCCTCCCCTCCCTTGCGCTGGTGAACGTGAGTTTCAAAGCATGGTGGAAGTTCATCCGTATGCTTCTGGTATGGCTGATGCTGCTTTGCGTCGTGTTTCTGCTCGTTGGCATATATCGCAGTTCCCGATAATCGCGACGGGCCGGTGCCCAACGACCTTGAAAGCGTCGCTACTGATGGCGCAGAGGAAAGCTGCGAAGCAGGAAAAGCCAGTCTATCCGGCGTTCGGTACATCGAGGGCGGCCACCTGCTTCTTGTATTTGTCCGGAAGCAGCACGGCCTTGATAGCACGGTCGAGCCCGATGGCATAGCAAAGCTTGTACAGCGGCATTGATGCACGTATGAGAAGCGATGGCTTCAGGCCCAGCATCTGCTGCACCACCCGTGGCACAAGCACCGATTGCAGCTGCCGCACAAGGTAATAGCGCACGCCGCCGAGATGCCTGCGGTATTGCAGGTAGAGGTCGTCGGTCCATGCGCTACGCGCCAGATCGCGGTGGAGGTGCTCGGCGCGCGACGGAACCCATGCGGCAAAGTCGGGAGGCAGTTCTGTGAGGCCCATCCGTTTGCCGATCCGTAGAAATACAACATAGAGTTCCTCTTTCTCCGCATCGCTCATCGGCCGCTCGAGCAGCTCATACGAAGCGATAGAGTAGTGTATGAGCAGGTAGAGGACGTCGCGGTACGCCCAGTCGGGAATGACGCTGCCCCGGGCGGCTTCAACGGCCTGGTGAATCTTAGTGATCTGATCGATGGCAGCGAGCGCTTTGTCTTCGGGTGCAAACACAATACGTCGCGCATATTGCACGGTGGAGAATAGCCTCCCCAAAGGGTCTGCGGGCAGGCGCCCGGTGAAATACAGCCAGTCGACAGCTTTGTTGAGCGCGAACTCCGCAGCCGCCCCGGCGAAGATAAACAACACGGTTTCGCTTCTGCTCCAGATGGTACGCACGATGGAAGAATCCGCAACAAAACCGGTCATTGCCAAATTTAGCGCATTTGGTTGGCAAGGAAATTGACTTATCAAAGCGCACTAAAAGCAATACAAGATGGCAACAAATTACAACCCTGCCTACCAGGAAGGCAAAGTAGCGGCCGCTATCGAAAAGCAAACGGCCAAGGTACCTTCGGACGTATACCTGTGGACAGCCGTAGCCTGCATGGGCGTTTCGCTCGCGTTGCAGATCGCGCGCAAGCAAAAGTTCAGTCTCTTCATCGGCCAGTGGCCTGCAGCGTTCCTCATCATGGGTCTGTACAACAAGCTCGTGAAACTCGAGGGCACCGATGGACATCATCAAAATCCGTAACCGCAGAAATACGGTACGAAATAAAAAGAGGCGCAATTCGCGCCTCTTTTTGTTGTTTTTTGTTTTTGGCTTATCAGCTGTGCCTTCTGAGCATGCTTGCAGATGGGTCGGTTGAAGCGCCGCGCTGGTCGAGCATCCGCGAAAGTTGGAGCACCTTCGCTTTTTGGTCGGCCAATCGTTGCTCACCTTCTCCCTCGCGCAACTGCCGAAGGTAATTCTGAGTTGCATGCACATAGAGCTTTTCCAGCTCGTGCCGTTCGCGGTTTTCCATAACACACTATTTTCATCCTACACAAAATCGTACGTAAGGAAAAACAAACAACGGGCCTTTTTTTATCCCTTAGGCTCGCCGCACATTTGTAGCATTATTTGTACTACATGCAGCAAATCGCGGTATAGCGTGGGCTTTCGGAAGAAAGTGCAGTTGTTGCTCTGGCAGAGTTTGATGTCTTCCTCGCGTGAGGAAGTAGTGAACACCATCGTAGGTATTTCGCTGAAGCGCGGTTGACTTTTGAGCCACAGCAAGGTTTCCTTTCCATCCATGATGGGCATGTTCAGATCGAGCACGATGAGGCACGGCAGTGGGCCGCGCTCTTCCTCGAGGTATTTGATCACCTCGCTTCCATTCTTCGCGTGCGCAAGGTCGTATTTCGGGTTGATCTGCTCGAGCGCTTCCTTGAGCGCCTCGTAATCGTCGAGGTCGTCTTCGGCGTAAAGGAATGTGGGCTTGCTGTTTAGATTCGTCATGGTGTGCTCGTAAATGGGCTCTCGGACCCTTCAACAAAATAAAAGATTATGCCAGATAATGAAGAGCTTTGTCCTATTCTTCGTAAGCCGGAGGCAGCGAAATGCAGAAACGCGTTCCCCGTCCCTTCTCCGAAAAAACCTGGATATGCCCTTTGTGCAGCCCGATGATGCGGCTTGCCAGCGGCAAACCGAGCCCGAAACCGCCCTGCAGGTTCTCCTCTACCCGGTAAAACGGGTGAAAGATACGATCAACATGCTCCGGACTGATGCCCCGGCCCTGGTCGCGCACTTCCACGTCGATGCCGTCGGCTCGCGCCCGTAGAAATACCTGTGCCCGGTGATCGTCCGAATACTTGCAGGCATTGAGCGTGATGTTCTTGATGGCGGTGAACAAAAGCGCTTCGTTGCCATACACCAGCAGCTGCGCAGCCTCGTCGGGAAGTTCTTCAAAATGCAGCTCCACCACGTATAGCTTGCTTGCTTTCGTGATCTCGGCCGGGAGGCGGAGCAGGATCTCATCGATACGGATGGGCTGAATTTCAAGACCGCCCGTATTGCCCGAAGCCTTGGCAAATTCGAGGAGCGTTTGCGTGAGCTTACTCATATGCTGCACGTCCTGGTAGATGGAGCGCATCACGGCCCGGTATTCGGTGGCATCGCGTTCGCGCTGCAGCGCCACTTCGAGCTGGCTGGATATGGAAGTCAGTGGCGTAGAGAGCTCATGCGATGCATTGCTGATGAACCTGCGCTGCATGTCGAAGGAATCCTGCAAGCGGTTGAGCAATTCGTTGAGCGTGTTGGCAAGCTGGCTCCATTCGTCGTTGTTGCGCCCGGCGGCAAGCCGGCGAGCGAGGTTCTGGGCCGATATCTCCGCCACGTCTTCGGTGATGCGCCGCACCGGTCGAAGCAAGCGGTAGGAGAACACGTAACCGCTCAGCAACACCAGCAGGTTTCCCAACAGGAACACGAGCGTCAGCACACGTCCGAGTCGGCGCAGTGCGGCCTTTCCCTCAACGTCTTCGCCCGCAGACAGCATTACGAGGTTCGTCTCTTTATCCTGGTACCGGATCGCCACGCACTCTTTCGTGCCGGATCTGAAAAATACCGTAGTGCCGTTAAGCGCGCGCTGCAGTGTGCCGCGTGCTACCGTAATGGTGTCTCCGGGCCGGTCGGAGTAGGCATACACCTTTTCGTAAGTAGGCGAATACGCCGCCACGATCTTGTTGGAATAGGTAAGCCGGCTCAGCGAATCGATCTGCAACACCAGCGAGCGGTTGAACACTTCATCGCGGCTAAGGAGGCGCGCCGTATTGAGCGCCCGGTTGACGAGGCGTGAGTTGATGAGGCGAAGGCGTGATTCCTGTGAAATGTAGTAAGTGCCGCCGCACACCAGCCCGAGGATCACGAATACGATCGCGGAATAAAGCAGGGTGATACGGAGACGGATGGGCATGCTCAGCTGGTTTCCTTAAGAATGTATCCCATTCCAACCTGCGTGTGAATGAGCTTTTGCGAAAAGGGCTTGTCTACCTTGTTGCGCAGGTAGTTGATGTATACGTCGATGACGTTCGTGTTGGTATCGAAATCGATCTCCCAAACATTCAGGGCAATGTCGGCGCGCGACACAACGCGGTTCTTGTGCCGCAGCAGGTATTCGAGCAGCTGGAATTCTTTTGCAGTGAGGTGGATCGCCTGCCCGTTGCGGCGCACTTCTTTGCGGTCCAGCTGCATCTCGAGGTCCTCGGCGCGCAGCGTAGTGCTCACGGGCGGTGCCTGGCCCTGCGTGCGCTTCAGCAACACACGGATCTTCATCAGCAGTTCGCGGAATTCGAAGGGCTTCACGATATAGTCGTCTGCACCCGCATCATATCCTTCGATCTTGTCGTTGAGCGAGCTGAGCGCCGTGAGCATCACGATGGGAATATGTGTGTCGGCCTTGCGGATCTCCTGGCACAACTGGTAGCCGTTGATGCCCGGCAGGTTGATGTCGAGCACTACAAGGTCGAATGTATCGTCGCCGAAGGCCTTGAGCCCGGCACGACCATCATAGGCAACAGTGGCTTCGAAGCCGTGCTCCGCGAGGCCTACACGCAGGGTGTCGGCTATCTTGCGCTCGTCTTCTACCAGCAAAATCTTACCTGCTTCCATTATTGTTTCCACAAATTACGTTTTCGTTGGTGATTAGTCCGCCCGTACTGGAAAAGCCCCTTGAAAGGGGCTTTATAAACCAAAACTAACTGACCAGAAAAGCTGCTTTCCCGGGAGGGAAACAGCGATCACAAATCTACCGGCAGCGGGTGGCCCGTTCAATTAAAATACAATTAGAAAGACTAGTTCGAAGGCCCGTCCAGCCGGAGTTCCCGGTCTTCCTTCTTGTGGAAGCCAAACTGGTACCGCAGGTTCAGAACTACGCGCCGCGTATCCGATTCGCGCATCCCGCCGGCACGCACGGACCCCTGCTCGAGCGTGAACGAATAATTGTTGGTGTAGAAGAGATCGTTGCCCGTGAGGGTGACGGCCAGCTTGAGCTTGAACAGCTGCTGCGTCACGCTCATCGACAACTGCCCGAAGGAGCTCAGCTCGTAGAACTGCGCCTGGCCTTTCATGCGCCAGAAACCGTTGACAGTGAGCTGCGTGACGGGCGTCACCTTGTACGTCTGGTAGGTAAAGATCATCCAGGTGCCGCGGCGGAATGAAAGCGGCTTGCCTTCGTAGAACCCTTCGTAAAAGTTGCGGTTGTATTGAAAGCCCGCAACGATGAATACTTTTTTGCCCGGGATAGCACCGAGCGCACGCAGGTAGAGCTCGCGGTTGGTGCCCATGTTATCGTAAGTGCGATAGGCCACCTTGCGGCTACTGTCGGCGCTACCGCTTGCCTGCTGGTACACAACCTGCGTGAAGATGTCTTTCGTTTCGTTCAGCCCCACGGCGATGATGGGCCGCTCGTCTACCGACACGTTCGCTTCATAGTTTCTTGTGAACTGCGGGCGCAGCGAAGGATTGCCCGACTCGTATAAATACGGGTCCACAACGCGGGGCGACGGGTTGAGGTATTCGTAGGCCGGACGGCTGATGGTGCGGCGGTAAACGAGATACGCGCGCAACTGGTAACCCATGATCTTCATGATGTCGCGGCTCAGGTATATATACGGGAAAAAGTCGGTGCGTTGCAGCATAAACGAAGTATCCCGAGGCTGCAATTGCCGGCCGTTCATGTTGGTATTTTCCATGCGCGTGCCGGCCTTCACCACAATGCCCTTTCCCAGCGTTTTGGAGGCCTGGAAGTAAGCGGCGTTGATGTTCTCCCGGTAACGAAACGCACTGACCCGCGTGTAGGCCGTGCTGTTGCGAAAGTGCACGAAAGTCGCTTTCAGCCCGCCTTCCAGCGTGAGCCGGTGACGCAGCTTTCGGAGCAGGTTCGATTGCGCCGAAAAGAACTGCAGACGATTGTCGATCGTTCCCGATGTTTCGCTGGCACCCGCAACGGGCAGGAAATATTGAGTAGACAGCTGCTGCTTCGTAAGGCCTGGTGAAAGGGTATAGGAAAGATCACTGTTCCACTCCGATCCTGCGCTGTCGATCTTGTATTTGGCGGAGAAGCCCTGGTTGATATTCCAATAGTCAGCGCGGTTTTGCACCAACGCTTCGTTCTCACCAGTTGTAGCTCCGGTCAACGCACCGGCAATGACGGAGCGGTTGCTGCTGCGGTTGCGCGAGCGGGTAAAATTCAATCGGCCATCGTAGCTCAGCTCCCACCGGCGGCCGGCGGGAAACGCAATCCCGTAACCAACGTAAGCAGTATTGACGGGGTAGCGCGTCTCGCTTTGCTGCGACAACAGCGAGTCGGTACGAAAGTAGCGTTGCGATTGCAGTTCTTCGAAGCCATCACGCTTACCCAGATTGACATTGAGGTAGGTGGTGGTCTTGCCGTTGTTGTTGTTGAGGCTCAGGCCTACAGACTGTGTTCCGTAGCGTCCCTGGCTTGCGATGGCATTTACAGAACCTGTGAGACCCGGCTTCACGCCTTTACGCAGCACCACGTTGACGATGCCGCCCGAACCGGATGCGTCGTAACGCGCCGATGGCGTGCGCATGATCTCGAGGCGCGCGATGGAGTTTGGCGGCAGGTTCTTGAGCATGGTTGCGATGTCGGCCGTGCTCATCTTCTGCTCGCGGCCGTTAATGTACACTGCGGCGGGCGTGGTGCTGTTGAGATAGATGTTGCCGTCCTGGTCCATAAAAATGCCAGGCGTCTTTTCAATCAGCTCGTAAGCATTAGTGGAAGCGGCTGCAAGGTTCTCGGGCTCCACGATGGTCTTGTCGTCTTCCTGCCGCATGATCGGCCGCGTTGCCGTTACCACCACGGTGCTGAGCGTGCCCGAAGGCTGTAGCACCAATGCAAACCGGGCGGGGCCGGAGCTGATCCGGTACCCTTTCTCTGCAGCGATGAAATTCACAGAAGAAGCGCGGATCTGCCAGGCTCCGCTGCGCGGCAGTTCAACGCGGGCGATACCCGCACTGTCGGCAACGCTGTGGATCAGCAAGGCGCTGTCGTCGAAAGAGCGCACTTCAACCGATGCAAATGGAATGGGGCGGTTGGCGGGATCGTTGACGCTTACGGTGAGGCTGACTTGTGCGAAGAGGCACTGCCCTGCTCCCTGGAAGAGCAACAGGAGAATCAGTCGGCGGAGCAGGACGTTCATTGGAAATTAAAGGTAGTAGAGAGGGCGGCTCCGGGCGGGCATTTAACAAGTCGTTGACTTCCCATGTGCGCAAAAGAAAGCCGTGCGCAAGGCGCACGGCTAATAGTTTGGTTACGACCGCTCAAAGCGAAGTTAGTGTTGATTACGACCCCATAAGTCGTGCGTTAGTTTGGTTGCGACCCCGTCTGGGCGGATCGTCATAGCAGCAATGACCATATGAAAATACACCTACCAAGCGAGCTTAGGAAAAATCATTAGTCAAACGCTTGCGCCGGCTCGGCCAACCCGGTGTTTTTCCCGTTAAAGCTTTCTTAATGGATCGCGCTTTTGAGGTAGCTTTCAATGGCCGGGCACGGCAGCAGGAAGGGCTTCTCCGTGATCAATATGGCCAGCTCGGCGCCTGCCACGGTATAACTTCCGGCGATGACGTTCCCGAAAACGGTTACGCTGAACTGTCCGGCATTGGTATCGCCGGTGAATGTTCCGCCCTGGCTTTGCACGGCTTTACGGGCTTTGTCGAGGGCAGCCTGCGGCTCGCCCGAGATAGGAAGATTGAATTGACAAGACATACGCTAAAATACATGTTTGTCGTTTGTGTTTGTCGTTTATCGTTCGAACAGCAACGCGAGGACTCCTGGGTTCCAATGACCTCACTTCTTTGCGATACAAAAAGCGCCGCGCACGGGCCTACAATCCGACGCGCGGAACGTTCACGCAGAGAAAGGAGATTCTTTGGTCGCGGAGGTTTCAGGAGAAGCAAAGTGGC
>SEAC01000021.1 GCA_004173235.1 Chitinophagaceae bacterium
CCGTGCGGCCGGTCTCCTGACCTTGTATGTTTAATACTTTCAGTTCCATGATTACTTCTGGATTAATACGATTGAACCAATATGGCCCGGGACGGAGCCGCTTACGAGGATGTAGTTTTGCTCAGGGAAAACCTTCACGATCTTCAGGCCTTTCACCTTCACGCGGTCGGTACCCATACGGCCGGCCATCCGCATACCCTTCATAACGCGGGCAGCGAACGACGAGTTACCGATAGAACCGGGAGCGCGCTGGCGATCGTGCTGGCCGTGAGAAGCCTCACCCACACCGGAAAAGCCGTGACGCTTAACAACGCCCTGGAAGCCTTTGCCTTTGGTAGTGCCTACTACTTCAACCTTTTCGCCTTCTTCAAAAATGTCTACAGTGATGGTTTCGCCGAGTGCCTGGGTAAGGGTCGTGTTACGGAGCTCCTTAACGATCTTCTTGGGAGAAGTAGAGGCTTTTGCGAAGTGATTTGTCTCGGCTTTGATAGAATGCTTCTCTTTCTTGTCGCCGAAAGCGATCTGGAGTGCATTGTAGCCGTCGGAGTCGACGGTCTTAACCTGCGTTACAACGCAGGGACCAGCCTCGATGATCGTGCAGGCGGTTTGCTTTCCGCTTGCATCGAAGATGCTGGTCATCCCGATTTTTTTGCCAATGATACCTTTCATGTTTGAGGGTTTACCCCCCCAAGGTTGTGCAAGACAGACCCATATGGTATCACGGGTCTTCAATCCTGGTTCACCGGCGACCTTTTCCTTTTTCTACCCTGGCTGGGCCAAGGGCAGTCACGGTACGTGATTCAGAAGTACCGCCGGCAAACAAACCTCGAAGGGCTTGTTTATATGTAAGCGCAGATTTGAGTTCGGAAATTCCTCCCTCCTATCCACAGTATATTGATCAGAGCTCTTTTCTTGTCTGCCGCGCTACCCCGGAGGATGCATGCGGAAGCCATTTTGAGAGATGATTCCTATTTCAATTTGTTTGGCCTTTCAGCCACATCGTTTCCTGTGAAACGAGGTTGTTGTCATCCTAAGAAACAACGTTGGTTGTCATCCTGAGCAACTACTTTGGTTGTCATCCTGAGCAACTACTCTAGTTGTCATCCTGAGCAACTACTCTAGTTGTCATCCTGAGCGTGGCCGAAGGATGACGATCCAGGTCACGCTTTGATTTCAACCTCCACACCGGAGGGCAGATCCAGCTTCGACAGCGCGTCAACAGTGCGCGAAGAGGAAGTGTAGATGTCCAGCAGGCGCTTGTGGGTTGCCAGTTGGAACTGCTCACGGCTCTTCTTGTTCACGTGGGGCGAGCGGAGTACAGTAAAGATCTTCTTGCGCGTAGGCAGGGGAATGGGTCCTGTTACTACTGCACCTGTGCTGCGTACGGTCTTTACGATCTTCTCAGCAGATTTGTCCACCAGGTTGTGGTCGTAAGACTGTAATTTGATTCTGATACGCTGGGACATATTTCAAATAGCCATTTTTGGAATGGGAGTGCAAAGGTAACGGGCCCTGTGCATCTTTCCAACTAATGCAGCTACTTTTTCTCAAATAAATGCTTAAAAGGAAGGTTTCGGAGGGTTTCGGAGGGTTTGGTGAGCTAGCGGCAAGATTCGTACGCACTGATTACCAATAAACCAATAAACGAAAGGGCCCCGCCAAATAGCGGGGCCCGTGATGCTACCCGACAAAAAACGAGGTTAGCGCAGGCGCACAGTGTCTACAACGGTAACGCCGCTGGTGGTCACGTTTATGTTGCTGCGGTTTTGAACAGGAATGGTGGAATCGGCCGGCACAAAGCTCAGGCTGTAGCTGCCGGCGCTGAGCCCGCCCAGCCACCAGGCGCCTGCCGAAGTGAACGTTCCGGCAACCGTATCGGTGCCCTGAATGGCGTACACGGCGGTGCGTATAGAGTCTGGCGTTACGAAGCCGCGCAGCCCGCCTCCTACCGCTTGCAGCGTCGTGCGGATCACCGGCTTGAGCATATAACGGCCATTGCCGGTGCGCACAATAGAGCGGCCCGCATCGAAGTCGAGCACAAGGCGATACGTGACGCCTTCGGCCACATCCTGGTGGATGTTCAGTTTGAGCCCGGACTGCTGCGCGCTGGGTGTTTCAAGATTGTAGCGCTGGCCGTCCACCACCACGGAATTGTTAGATCCTAACACGAGGCGTATCTGCTGGAGACGTCCGGCAGTGAGGCTGGAAGCGCCGAGGAGCGTGTCGTTGCCGTTCACCAGCTGCAGGAGATTCACCGGTCCGCGCGCGCCGCCGGCAAGGCTTTGCCAGCCGCTTGCAGAGTCGGACCCGTAGTTGACGCGCACGTCCTGCACATCTACAAAAACAGAATCGAAGTTGCCCGGAGCATCCGTGAGGTACACTTCCAGGCGGCCGGAACCCGCGCCGGTAGCGGAGTTTTCGGATTTCGAACAGGATACAAAAAGAAAGGAAGTAAGGCTAGCAACGGCTAAAGAAGTCAGGGCGGTTTTCAACATCGGTAGGGTTGTTTCCGCGCCAAAAGCGAGAACCGTGCCAAAGGTTAAGGATGTGGTAATGGGGTAATATGCTAATAGGTTGAGGAGTTGAGGAGTTGAGGGGTTGAGGGGAACCACTGAATCGATAAACCACTGAACCAATAAACAAAAGAGCCTGCCCCTTTCGGAACAGGCTCTACTCACTATAAGCAAAAGGATTAGTCTTCGATTTTCACTTTGCCCTTGTTCTTCGCGATCACTTCTTCAGCGATGTTGTTGGGAGCAGGAGCATAGTGCGAGAATTCCATCGTGGAAGATGCGCGGCCCGACGACAGCGAGCGGAGCTGCGTCACGTATCCGAACATTTCGCTCAGGGGAACTTTCGCTTTGATCACCTCGGCGCCGGCACGGTTGTCCATACCTTCCATCATTCCACGGCGGCGGTTGAGGTCACCCGTAACGTCACCCATGTACTGGGCGGGGGTGATCACTTCCACTTTCATGATCGGCTCGAGCAGCACTGGCTTGCACTTCTTGCCGGCTTCACGGAAGCCCTGGCGGGCGCAAAGCTCAAACGACATAGCGTCGGAGTCAACCGCGTGGAAGGAACCGTCGTATACGCGCACCTTCATGTTGTCGAGCGGGTAACCGGCGAGTACGCCTGTTCCCATCGCGCTCTCGAAACCTTTCTGGATCGAGGGAACGAATTCGCGGGGGATGGATCCACCAAACAGGTCGTTCACAAACTGGTACTTCTTGTCGGGGTTTTCTTTCGAAAACTCTTCGTCGATAGGACCAAGTTCGAAGATGATGTCGGCGAACTTACCGCGACCACCGGTTTGCTTCTTCAGCGTCTCACGGTGTTCAACATTCTTGGTGAAAGCCTCTTTGTAAGCAACCTGGGGAGCGCCCTGATTTACTTCCACTTTGAATTCGCGGCGCATGCGGTCAACGATGATCTCGAGGTGCAGCTCACCCATTCCACGAAGGATGGTCTGGCCCGTGTCTTCGTCTGTATTTACACGGAGCGTAGGATCTTCTTCGATGAGCTTGGCAATGGCCATACCCATCTTGTCCACGTCGGCTTGCGTCTTGGGCTCGATGGCGATAGCGATCACAGGCTCGGGGATGAACATGTTCTCCAGCGTGATCGGATGATCTTCGTGGCAGAGTGTGTCACCGGTCTTGATCTCTTTGAAACCAACGGCGGCACCGATATCACCGGCTTCGATGAAGTCGATCGGGTTTTGCTTGTTGGCAAACATTTTCATGATGCGCGAGATACGCTCTTTCTTGCCGCTGCGCACGTTGAGTACGTAGGAGCCGGCGTCGAGCTTGCCCGAATACACCCGGAAGAACGCGAGACGACCTACGAATGGATCGGTCATGATCTTGAATGCGAGGGCCGCAAACGGCTCCTTTGCATCGGGGCGGCGGATCACTTCTTCACCGGTGTCGGGGTTGATGCCTTTTACAGCTTCAATGTCCATCGGTGAAGGGAGGTAGCGGCAAACACCATCGAGGGCGGTCTGCACGCCTTTGTTCTTGAACGAAGAACCGCACATCATCGGAACGATGCTCAAGTCGATCGTAGCCTTACGGATAGCCTCGTGCATTTCATCTTCGGTGATCGAGTTCGGATCGTCGAAGAATTTCTCCATAAGCTTGTCGTCGTATTCGGCAACGGCTTCAACGAGGGCAGCGCGCCATTCGTTTGCTTCTTCGAGCATATCGGCAGGCACATCGATCTCGTCGAAGGTCATGCCTTCGGTTTCCATGTGCCAGATGATGCCTTTCATTTTGATCAGGTCCACTACGCCTTTGAAATCGTCTTCGGCGCCGATGGGGAGCTGGAGGGGAACGGCTTTCGAACCGAGCATTTCGCGCACCTGCTTCACTACCATCAGGAAGTCGGCACCCGAGCGGTCCATCTTGTTGACGAAGCCGATGCGGGGTACGTTGTAGCGGTTGGCCTGGCGCCATACGGTCTCCGACTGGGGCTCAACGCCGTCCACGGCAGAGAACAGGGCGATCAGTCCGTCGAGCACGCGCATCGAGCGCTCCACTTCCACGGTGAAGTCCACGTGGCCGGGAGTATCGATGATGTTGAAAGCATATTTTTTGGTGTTGGCATCTGCCGTACCTTTTACGGTAGGGAAGTTCCACTGGCAGCTTACAGCAGCCGAGGTAATGGTGATACCGCGCTCTTTTTCCTGCTCCATCCAGTCGGTGGTAGCGGCACCGTCGTGTACTTCACCAATCTTGTGGATCATACCGGTGTAGCGCAGGATACGCTCGGTCGTAGTGGTCTTACCGGCATCGATGTGCGCGGCAATACCAAAGTTGCGTTGAAATCTTAAGTCTGCCATGAGTATCACTGTTGTAATTTTCGAACAGAAAATTGAATCACCCCATCAAAACCCATTAAACATGGCAAAAGCAAGCAAGAAAGCTGCTCCCAAAAAAACCGCTAAGAAAGCCGCCCAGGCGAAGAAAGCGGCTCCCAGAAAGGCCGCTGCAAAGAAGGCCGCTCCAAAGAAAGCCGCGAAGAAGGCCGCTCCTAAGAAGGCTGCTGCGAAAAAGGCCGCACCGAAAAAAGGATCCGCTAACAAAGCAGCGCCCAAGAAGGCAGCAAAAAAAGCAGCACCGAAAAGAGCAGCACTCAAGAAAGCCGTAGCCAAAAAAGCAGCTCCGAAAAAAGCGGCTAAGAAAGCAGCGCCCAGGAAGGCTTCCAAAAAAGCAGCGCCAAAAAAAGCAGCAGCAAAGAAGGCAGCTCCCAAAAAGGCAGCAAAAAAAGCAGCAGCGAAAAAAGCGGCGCCAAAAAAAGCAGCAGCGAAAAAGTCCGCTCCCGCGAAAGCAGCAGCCAAAAAAGCTTCACCCGCAAAGAAGGCCGCCGCCAAAAAAGGCGGACAGGCAGCGGCAGCTAAAGGCGCGCCTCAAAAGGCCGCTGCAGCACGCAAAGGCGGCAGCTCCCGCTCGAATGCCGGCTCGCGTGGCAGCCAGCGCTCCCAGAGCGGCTCTACGGGCCGTAGCGGCAGCACAGCAGGTCGCACCAACAATGCTGAAGAAACACGCAGCGTGAATACCGATGGCCTGGAGGATGTACGTAGTTCGAACACTACGGAGCAGCCAGGCGAAATGTCGAACCCCGCTAACGACATGCTGGGCGGCGATGCCACCGGCACCACCTCCGGCGACGTCGGCGGCGGCGGCATGAGCGATACGTCGGAAGAGTTGTAGACGCAGCAAAGAATAATGAGAAAGCCCCGCTACGCGGGGCTTTCGCGTTGAATGTTCAATATTCAATGTTCAATATTCAATGTGCAATGTTCAATGTTCAAGGACCGCAACGAGAATCAGGATACCGCAGAATTCCCCTTGGTAGGTCCAGCATACCAATAAACCAATATACCAATGCACAAAAAGCCCCGCAGAAGCGGGGCTTTGTATGTTCGTAGAATGCCTTGATTAAACTTTGAAGTGGGCGAAAGCCTTGTTGGCTTCGGCCATGCGGTGCGTATCTTCTTTCTTCTTGAAAGCAGCTCCTTCACCTTTTGCTGCGGCAACGATCTCGTTGGCCAGCTTGTCAGACATGGAACGGCCGTTGCGCTCGCGGCTGTAGCGGATCAACCACTTCATGGAAAGGGAGATCTTACGGTCGGGGCGAACTTCGGAAGGAATCTGGAAAGTGGCGCCACCGATACGGCGGCTGCGTACTTCCACAGCAGGCGTTACGTTCTGAAGGGCTTTCTTCCAGATCTCATAACCGTCTTCGCCGGTAGTCTTGGCTACCTTGGCAATGGCGTCATAAAAGATCTCGAAGGCAACGCTTTTCTTTCCTTCCCACATGATGTTGTTGACGAAGCGGGTTACCAGCTTGTCGTTATAACGGGGGTCCGGTGCGAGGGGGAGTTTTTTGGCTTGTGCTTTACGCATTGTATGCTTGATTATCGATCATCAGGTTCTCAGGCGTGGTGCTGAGCTTCTCGATCGCTTTAAAAAATCGAATTATTTCTTACCAGCGGGTTTCGCGCCGGCCTTTTCTTTCTTCGTACCGTACTTGGAACGGCTCTTCTTACGGTCTTTAACACCGGCAGTATCGAGCGAACCGCGCACAATGTGGTAACGTACACCCGGCAGATCCTTCACACGACCACCGCGGATGAGCACGATGGAGTGCTCCTGGAGGTTGTGGCCTTCACCTGGGATGTAGGCAATAACTTCCACCTTGTTGGTCAGGCGAACCTTGGCAACCTTACGGAGGGCCGAGTTCGGCTTCTTGGGTGTAGTGGTATATACACGGGTACAAACACCGCGGCGCTGAGGGCAGCTGTCCAGAGCACGTGACTTGCTCTTGGCGCGGATGATCTCTCTTCCTTTACGAACTAATTGTTGAATAGTAGGCATTACGAACTCTGTTTATTCCCCTTTTTTGGGACGGCAAAGGTAGGGAAAAATGTTAGATGTGGGATGTGCGATGTTAGATTTTTTTGAAACCAGCGGCTGTTTGGCCAGAAAATGCAGCAGAATGCGCCCCTGCCGGCTCGTTTGCTTCATTGCAACCGCCCATTGAAATGGAAAAGCCCGCCAGCGGCGGACCCTTCCTTGTAATTTCCGTGTATTCCGTGTTTTCCGTGCGCCTATTTCACCTGGAGCATCCAACCGTACTTGTCTTCGCGGCGGCCTTCACGGATATCGGTGAGCCACTTTTTGATCGTGGGCGCCGTTTTCCATTCGTCCACGTTAAAGGTCATCACGAAATCCTTGTAGCGGAGCTCTTTGATATAGGAGATGGTGGCCGCCGTGCCCGTTCCGAAAACCTCGTAGAGCTCCCCTGCCTTGTAGGCTTCGATCAATTCGTCTACCGAGATCATGCGCTGCTCGATCTCGAAGCCGGCTTCCTTGAGCAGCGTCAGCGCCGAATCGCGGGTAACGCCGGCTAGGATCGTGCCTGCGCCCAGGTCGGGCGTCACGGCCTTGTTGCCGATGATGAAGATCACGTTCATGGTACCGATCTCCTGCACGTATTTGTGCTCGAACGCGTCGGTCCACAGCACCTGGTCGTAGCCCTTCTTCTTGGCTTCGGCAGTGGCATACATGGAAGCACCGTAGTTGCCTGCAGCCTTCGCATAACCGATACCGCCCGGAACCGCACGCACATAGTGCTCTTCCACGTAAATACGCATCGGGGCGTTGTAGTACGGGCCCGTGGGGCTCAGGAGGATCATGAATTTATACGTTTCCGAAGGGCGCACGCCGATCAGTTCGTCTGAAGAGAACATGAAAGGACGGATATAGAGCGAATGGTCTTGCTTGTTGGGGATCCAGCTGCTGTCGAGGGCCACCAGCTGCTTCATTCCTTCCATGAAAATATCCTCCGGAACCGAAGGCATCTGCATGCGCTCGGCCGAAACATTGAAGCGGCGGAAGTTATCCTGCGGGCGGAAAATGAATGCGTGGCCATCGGCATCCTTATACGCCTTCACGCCTTCGAAGATCGCCTGGCCATAATGCAGCGCCGCGATAGAGGGGCTGAGCAACAGGGGCTGGTAGGGCTTGATCTCTACGTTCTTCCACTCTCCGTTCTCGTAATCCGCCTCCAGCATATGGTCGGAGAAGTACTTACCAAAGGGAATGTTTTCGAGGTTAAGGTCGTTGAGCTTGGATTGCCCGGCCTTATGAATTGTAATGTCCATAGTAGTTGAAGCAAGCATATCGTTGGGTATTTAGAAAATCGATGCATTTGCCGCGGTAAGATTCCTTGGGGCACGTTGCGTTCCGGACCGGGAAGGATGACTTAATTTAGCGCAGCAAAGAAACGAAAAAACCACCGCATCTGGCGGCGGATAACATTTTTCCCGATGGACCTTAACGATATCCGGCTCAGCCACAACCACCTCGCGGAGCTCTACACCGACAGCCTCGTGGAACTGGCTTCCGAAGCAGTGCCCGAAACAGCCGAAAATAATCCCACGAAGCCCGTGCCCGCGGCTGCTCCTGCACCCGCCGCCACGCATTATCTCGGTCAGCACGGCCGATCGGTGCTGCTCGTCAATAACGACCCTGCGGTGCGTTTTATCGCAGATGCCGACCTGGAAGTTTTAACGAAAATCATGGACCGCGCCGGTATCGGCCTGGCCGATATTGCCATCGTAAACTGGGCGCAGCTGCCCGCGGCCGACGGGTCCGCGCTCCTCTCCGAGCTGGGAAGCAAGCGCGTGCTCCTGTTCGGGCTTGCCCCCGATGCCTTCGGTCTGCCAGTGGTCTTCCCGCACCACCAGGTGCAGCAGCTGTCGGGCCGCAGCTTTCTCTGCGCGCCTCCAGTGGCGGAACTGGCCGTTTCGGCCGATTCGGTGAAGAAAACATTCTGGACCTCCTTTAAAACCTGGCTCGGATAAGATGGACCTGATTTTCGCTACCAACAACGCACACAAGGTGGAGGAGCTGCGCGCCGCGCTGCCACCGGGTTTCGGCATCCGTTCACTGACGGAGGCCGGCATCCACCGCGACATTCCGGAGCCGCACGATACGCTCGAGGCCAATGCCCGCGAAAAGGCGGTCGTCATCCACGACCTGACCGGCGGGGACTGCTTCAGCGAAGACACCGGCCTCGAGGTTGCAGCGCTTAACGGCGCGCCGGGCGTCCACAGCGCCCGCTATTCCGGCAACGACCGGTCGCCCTCAGCCAACAGCAGCAAGCTACTAAGCGAACTTGCCGGAAACGCAGATCGCTCCGCCCGCTTCCGAACCGTTATTTGCTTATGTTTGAAGGGCTCCTTTCACGAGTTTGAAGGGATCTGCCCGGGGCACATAGCCGAAAACCCGCGCGGGACGGGCGGTTTCGGATACGACCCCGTGTTTGTGCCTGAAGGCGGCGATGGCCGCTGCTTTGCCGAAATGAGCCTTGCGGAAAAAAACCGCTTCAGCCACCGGCGCAAGGCACTCGACAAACTGGTAGCATTTTTGAAAGCAAATCCCTAAAAAAAATAAGCACGGCAGAGCCGTCTGACGCAACCAAATGATCACCGAAAGCGACTTAGTAGAGGGGTGCCGGCAAGGCGACCGCAAGCTTCAGAAGGAGCTGTACGAGCGCTATGCCCCGAAAATGTACGGGGTATGCCTGCGCTACGCCGGAACTTCCGAAGAAGCAGAAGACATCCTGCAGGAAGGGTTCGTGAAGGTCTTCAACAAGATCGGTTCGTTTCGCAGTGAAGGCTCCTTCGAGGGCTGGATCCGCCGGATCATCGTGAACACCGCCATCGAGCACTTTCGTCGCAAGACGTACCTGCAGCCGGTTACCGAGCGCGAGGAGCAGACTGTTGAGTCGGACTACCTCTCGGTGCTCGACGACCTTGCGGAAAAAGATATCATCGGGCTGGTACAACAGCTGTCGCCCGGTTATCGTTCGGTATTCAACATGTACGTGGTCGAAGGATACACGCACAAACAGATCGGCGAGCTGCTCGGCATTTCGGAAGGAACGAGCAAATCACAGCTCTCGCGGGCTAAAGCCATCCTGCAAGACCTGGTTCGCACGCACCTGGACCATAAACAAAAACAGGCTCCCTGATTATGAAAGAAACGTGGCAAGAACGGTTAAAGCGATTCGAGGCAGCGCCTCCGGCTTCGGTTTGGAACCGGGTGGAGAACGCGCTGGAGCAGGACCCTGCTTCGGTGGCCGAGCGTCTGCAGGCCTGGGAAGCCGCACCGCCGGCTGGCCTATGGAACCGCATTGAGCAGCAGCTCGATGCCACGGCCGCCCCGGTGGAAGAAGTGCCTGTAGTGGCCCTTCCGCGCCGCCGCCGCACCTTCTTTGCATACGCCGCAGCAGCTGCCGTCCTTGGCGCCGTGCTGATCGGGAGCGCACTCCTGCTCAACCGCAAGCCCGAAGACGTATCCATCGCGCATACCGCGCAGCCGGTCGCCCCGCCTCAACAAAGCAATCCCGGAAGCCCCGATACGGTAACGCAACCAGCACAGGAGGCCGATAACGAATCGTCGGTAGCCTCCGCAACGCCGGCCAACGATTCCTACGATTCCCCCGCAACAGATAATAACGCCGCACCAGCGCACAGCGCCCGCCGCCAGCCCGACTATGGCGCCGCCGGCACCCGCAACAGTGCTTTCGCGGCCGCCACACCGGCGGTTGCGCATCGCCCCGCAGCAGCTACGGTGATCGATGAAGACCGCTACCTGGTGCGCGCTTACAACAACGGCAGCACGGTTCGCTATTCCAAGAAAGTATCTGCGGTGGTAGACTGCGCCGAGCATTCCACCGGCTTTACGCAAAGCCTGTGCAAAGTGAGCATCGGCGCCGTGCAGGAACGCATCGCCAGTTCGATGAGCACCGATTTCGGCGGACTGATCGAGCGTCTGCAGGATCTTGAAAAAACCCGCTGAGCAATGGCCCGCATCCGCCTGGAGCTTCCCTCCCATTTTCCGTTTTCCACCAGTATCGCCGTGCGCGTTACCGATCTCAATTACGGCAACCACCTCGGTAATGATGCCTTGCTTGGCCTCATACACGAAGCACGGATGCAGTACTTTGCCGCTGCCGGCTGCGCGGAACTGGCGTTTTTCGGCGTATCGCTCATTATGAGCGATGCAGCCATCGAGTATAAGGGAGAAGGATTCCAAGGAGATGCACTGCGCATCGAGGTGGCCAGTGCCCACTGGAGCCGCGTCGGTTTCGATCTCTATTACCGCGTTACAAAAAATGAGGGCAAAACTCCGATCGCCAACGCAAAAACGGGGATGATCTGTTTCGATTACAGCAACCGCAAAATCGTTCCCGTTCCCGAAGCTGCGAAGCAGGCGTTCAGAAGTTTTTAAGTTGTCATTTTCCCTGCCAGATCTCCCACGCGGCCTCTGCCTGGCCAACCAGCATTTCGTAACCGTTCCTGATGGTGGCGCCCCGCTCCTGCCCTTTCCGTAGAAACTCGGTCACTTCGGGGTTGTAAACGAGGTCGAATAAAAGGTGGTCGGGTGTAAGCGCTTCGTAAGGAAGCAGCGGCAAACCGTCCACGTCGGGCCAGGTGCCGAGCGGTGTGGTCTGAACGATCAGCTGGTGTGCTTTCAGCACCCGGGCATCAAGATCTTCGTAGGAAATGTTTTCGTTTGTGCGTTGCCGTGATACCGACTGCAAAGGGATGCTCATTTGCCCCAGCGCATAGCGCACGGCCGCGGCCGCACCGCCCGTTCCAAGCACCAGCGCATGCACCGAACGCCCGCCCAGCAAGGGTTCCAGCGCATTCCGAAACCCGATCCAATCCGTGTTGTACCCTTCCAGTTTTCCGTTTTCGAAACGAATGGTATTGACGGCGCCAATGGCTTCCGCATGCGGGTCCAGGCTGTCGAGAAAGGGAATGATCTCTTTTTTATAGGGGATAGTGACGTTGAGGCCGGCGAGATCCGGGTTGGCCGCGACGAGCAAAGGAAACGCACCGATCGTGTCGAGCTCGTAAAGCTCATAAACACAATCGCTGCGTTGTTCTTGTAGAAATTTATCGGTGAAGTATCCCTTCGAGAAGGAATGCTTCAGCGTCCGGCCAATAAGACCGAAACGCTTCATCAGGCTTTCTCTTTGTTGAGATAGAGGTGGAAGGTATCGCCACGCAACCCGATGCGCATGGCTTCCAGCGGAAGCACCTCTGTGGGCGCGATGTTGCCCAGGTTCACGTTGCACCCGATCAGCTCGATGAAGTAGAGCTGCTGTGCTTTTTGCGGCGCTTCCCAAATGATCTTCTCGGCGGGGATCTGCGTGAGGATCTCCTGCACGAGGCCTTCACGCACCTCACCCGAACCGCGATAGATGCCCACGTTGCCCGCCTCGCGCGCTTCGGCGATGACGTATGTAGCACCTGCGCTCAACTCAGCGCGCATCAACTCGATCCACTTGTAGGGCGGAATGATGTGCGCCGCGTCCTTGGAGCCCACTTCGCTCAGCACGGTGCCGTGCGCCGTAAGCTTTTCAATGTAGCCGCACTTCTCGGCGTGGGGGATCTCGATCGAACCGTCGCTCACCTCCATGTAGGAAATACCGTAGTTCTTGCAAACCGAGATATAGTCTTCAAACTGGTTGCGGATCAGGAACGCTTCGAAGAGCGTGCCGCCGAAGTAGATCGGCATTCCGTATTCGGCGTATACCTTCAGCTTATCCTCGAGGTTGGGCGTTACGAACGAAGTACCGAAACCGAGCTTCACAATGTCGACGTGGGGACCGGAAACACTGAGGAAGTTCTTCGCTTCTTCAACGCTCAGTCCTTTGTCCATCACCATAGTGAGGCCGGAGGTACGGGGTTTGGCAATGCGCTCGGGGATCTGCGAAAGGTTGAAATTCATGGGGGCTTTTGTTGAATGGTTGCGCGCAAAAGTACGGCAGCCCCATTATTTTTTCCGCCCTCTTTTATTCCGTGCTATGACGTCCACCACCTGTTGATTCTGCAATAATTCGGGGCAAAGGTCGAGGAAGCGGTTGAGCAGCCTGGGTGCTGCCTGCAGGGCCGTTTCGAGGCTGAGCAGGCCTTCCTTCGTTTGCCCGAGCGCCATTTGAACGGCAGCCAGGTAGTAGATGAACAGAGGCTTGCGCTCGGTGCATTCGAGTGCGGCGTGCGTCTGCTCGAGCGCTTCCTCATAAAAGCCTGCGCGGAACAGGCAACGGATGAGGGCTTCCCAACCGCTCTTGTTGCGTGGCTTGTTGCGCACCACGAACGAAAAGTGCTGGATCGCTTCCTTGAAAGCCCCCAGCTGCAGCTGGCATTCACCCATGAGCAGGTTGTATTCATTCTGCTGACGGTTGAGACGCAGCGCGGATTCCAAATGCTTTGCAGCCGACGCGTACTGCTGCTCGTTATAGTAAGTGCAGGCGATCTTGTAGTGCAGGCGGCTATCCTCCGCGTTGAGGTGTACGGCCTTGCGGTAGTTGAACCGGGCTTGCGCCCAGTTGCGCAGCTTATCGTAACAATGGCCAATGGCCTCGTAAATAACGTCTTCGGGCTTAGACAATTCGAGCACCTTCTCCAGCGACTCGATCGCTTCGCGGTATTTGCGGAGGCGGATGTACGCGTCGCCCATATTGCGGTAGGCGAAGTCGAATTTCTCATCGATCACCAGCGCGTATTGGTAGGCATCGATGGCCTTTTCGTACAGCTTCAAACCCTGGTACGCTGCAGCCAGGTTGAACCAGGCAAGTTCGCTGTACGGGTGCTCGTCGATGATCTCGGTATGAAGGCGGATGCTTTCTTCGTAGCGGCCCGTAAAGTCGGCCCAGAAGCAAACCTTGTATAAAGCTTCTTCGTTCATCGGCTCTTCCTGCAACAGCAGTTTGAGGCAGTCGAACACCTTTTCGAACTCTTCGTAGTCGTCGTACACATCGGCCAACTCGAAAAGCAGCTCGGTCTTTTCATCACCTTCAAAATGGCCGATGGCTTCTTCGAGCAACTCAGCGGCCCGTCCGGGTTGATCGAGGGCGAGGTAAGCGTCGGTGCGCAGGATGTACAGGTTGATATCGTTGGCATCGAGCAGCTCCACTTTCTGGAGCACTTCGAGGGCCTGGTTGTATTTGCGGGTCGAAAGCAGCACGTCGGCCTTGCGGAGCAGCAGGGGCGCCGAGAAGGGAAAGTACTCAATGGAGATCTCGGCCGCCTCGAGCGCCTTCGGAAAATCTTCCAGGTCGTCGAAATAGTCGATGATCTTTTCGAATGATTCTTCTTCAAGGAACGTAGAACTCCGGCCGGTGCGCAGGTTGTCGTAGTGCTTCAGCAGCTCTTTGAGGGTCTCCTTGTCGTTTTCGAGCGGGTCTGTATTCATTCAGGGTGTATCAGGTAGGTACAATATAGGATACTACTAAAAGGAGACCAATTTTTTATCTCTGCCATAAAGACGGCCCTGCATTATTTGTGGATAAGCTTGTTCCGGAAATTATTTGGGTCTGGCACCATAAATGTTAATATTTTTCGTTATCTTTGTTAAGCAAATGGCAAAAAGTCTATCCATATTCGCCCATAAACGCAAAAAAGCCCTGACGGCGCTCTTCGTAGCACTGTCTGCAGCTGCTTTTGCAACGCTGGGTGATGGTAAGGCACATCCCTTGCAGATCGGCGGTGGTGTTGCTTCACACCGGTTCCTTTCCATGAAGCCGCAAACGCCCGGCAACCGCTTCACTCTTCGCAGCGGCATCTCGTACGCTTCCGATCACCTGCTCGATCAAACCCTCCAGCCCTTCCAGCTGATGACCAGCACGGTAACTTATCAGAAAGGCAATACTACCTACATCATTCCTTTGAAGAAGAAGGCGGCACTGTTGGAGAAGGTGAAGTTCAACCCCTATTGAGATGTTAGAGGTTAGATGTAAAATGTTGGATGTCCCGTGAGGGGCTTTTTTGTTTTTGGGAAGTTCGCTCAATACATCTCACATCTCACATCTCACATCTCACATCTCACATCTCACATCTAAACATCAAAAAGGCCCCTCTCGGGGCCCTATCGGGAGGTATAGGTTACTGGCTTATTGCCCGCCCTTGCTTTCCTCGTAGGTGAGCACACGGAAGCCGGCTCTGGGCAGTTCGAACTTCGCCGCAGGCACAATGCCCGTGTTGATCTTCGATACTGTAAAGGTCACTTTGAGCGATCCCACGTTGGATTCATACTCCATCGCGAGGCCGGGCAGGCCTCGATTTACATACTGGAACGACTTCGTTTCCGGCACCAGGTCGGGCGTATACCATACCACGAACGAGGAGCCATCGGAGAGGCGGCCAACGGCCTTGAGGCATTTGTAGCCGAGGATGGTCTTCGTTTCGGTGCTGTAGGTAAACTGCACGTCGTCGTAACGGCGGTTGGCTTCCTTCCAGTTCGCCTCGTTCATCCGGATGATGTATTTCTGTGCACCGTACTCCTTGATGCTATGGATCGTTTTCGCACCTTCGTCAATGATGGTCGATTCGGTTCCCAGCGAAGAGAGCATCTCGCTGCGGCTTTTGTTGCCTTTGAGGTAAACCGTGTTGGTGGCGCCATCGAAGAAATCGGCGGCGCGCGGGCGTTCCGTGCCAGTGTTGATCACGATGTCGTAAGAGATCGTGGCCTCGGTAAGTTTCTTCTGGGCCTGAACGGAGCCACCCAGAAGTAAAGCGGAAAATAGGACGTACACAGTTTTCATATTCGTAGTTCTCCCCTATTAGACGATTGGATGATACAAGTTAGTTGCTTTTGCTGATGGGTTGCGGTACCATCGTAAAATGTTAATAAAAAGAAGAAGCCCCTTACCGGGGCCCTGCTACATTCCTTATTTCTTCTTCTTGCTGTCGCGCTCTTCCTGTATACGCTTCTGCTGTTCCTGCATCTGCGCCATCTTCTCGGCCCAGCCACCACCGGCCTTCTTCTTCGGTCTGCGGCGATTCTCCTCGATCTGTGCAAGGATCTTGTTGTGGTCGATGATGTATTGCTGGATCACAAACTGGAGCACCAGCGTAATGATGTTGGAAACGGTGTAATACCAGGTAAGCGCCGAAGGGAGCTTGTTAAAGAAGAACAGCATCACCACCGGGAAAATGTACGGCATGTACTTCATCATCGGGTTGTCCTGCGTCGGCGTCATGCTCATGCTGTAAAGCGAGATGAGGAGCGACGTGATCACCGCAGTGAGCGTAAACAGGCTCAGGTGATCGCCCAGCATTGGGATGTGAAACCCGAAGTTGAGGATCGTGTCGTAACGCGAAAGGTCTTCAGCCCAGAGGAAGCTCTTGCCCCGCACAGCGATGTTGGAGTTAAAGAAGTTGTACAACGCGATGAAGATCGGCATCTGCACCAGCGCCGGCAGGCATCCGCCAAACATGCTTACGCCGGCTTCGCGGTAGAGCGCCATCTGCGCCACACCCATGGCCTGCTGGTCGCCGCCGTGCTTTTCCTTCAGTTTGTCGAGCTCCGGCTTCAGCGCTTTCATTTTTGCACTGCTCACATAGCTCTTGTAGGTAAGCGGCGAAATAAGAAGGCGGATGAAAAGCGTCAGCAGCAGGATGGCGATACCCATGTTGGTCGTCATCTTGCTGAAGATGTCGAACACCGGAAGCACCACCCAGCGGTTGAGGTATTTTACGAAGGCAAACATCCCGCTACCGAGATTCACCATGTTCTCCATCTCGAGATTGTAGCGCTTCAGCAGCTTGTAGTCGTTGGGGCCGTAATACAGTGCCAGCGGCGCTTTGCCGTCTTTGAGGGGCAGCTGCACGGTGGCTGTGGACTGCACGATGTATTTGTTGCCTGCCGTCTCTTCCGAGGGTGGCGGAGTCCATGCGAGGTTTGCCGAAGAGAAGTTGTTGCGGGCAATGAGCGCGCTGTTGAAGAACTGCTGCTTCACGGCGATCCAGTTCACCGGCTTATCAAGTTTGCGCGGACCTTCCTTGAATACGTTGTAGTCGTCGAAATCGCCATCTTCGCGGTAGGCGATGGCCGCCTGCTGGCGCTCGTAGGTGATGTCTTTCTGCACCTGCACGGCCTGGTCTACCCACTCCATCGAAAGGTTGCCGTTTTGCGCGTAGGCCTGCGGCACCTGCAGGTTGAAATCGATCAGGTAGTCGTCTTTCGGAATGATGTATTGGTGCACCACTGGGCCGGCGGGCGTGTTGAGCTGGAAGCTTACCTGCTGGCTGCCGTCGGCGCCGGTGGTGATGGCGCCGGGCGTGAAGTTGAGGTCGCTGCTGTTGGCATTGATGCCGGTGCCGGCGAGGCGGTAATGAAGGTGGTCACCTGGCTGTCCGCCGAGACGCACGAGGCTCGAGTCGAACGACTTGAACTTCTTCAGCTCCACGAGCTTCGGCTGTCCGCCACGACTGCTGAACGATATACGGAGCACGCTGTTCTCTATCACGAGCGTTTGCTCGGCGCCGCGGGCGTTGGTATCAAGACCGGCTGCAGCTGCAACGCGCGCCATCGAGTCGGCGCGAAGCGAGTCGAGACGCACTTGCATGGGGTCGAGCCTGGGGCGCTTGGCGGCGGCAATGGAGTCCTGCACGCGCTTCTGCTCCTGGTAGGCCTTCTGCTCGCGGCTCGTGTAGAAAAACATGCCAAGGAAAAGGAGGGCCAGGCACACGAAGCCGATTATGGTGTTACGGTCAAAGTTCATTCGGAGCTTTTATGGGCGGCAAAGGTAAGCAACCGGGCCCATGAAGCCCGGGGTATTCCGGGGATTCGGTGGGATTTCGGTAGAGAGGAGGTTTGGGAAGGTTCCGGAGGGTTCCGGAAGGTTCCGGATGGTTCGGAGAGGTTCGGGTTGCAACGATGAAAAAAGGAAGCCCGTCCGGACTCCATTCATCATTCGATATTTCTTGTTCGCTATACGATATTCCCTAGATCAGCTCACCGTGCAGCAACGGGTTCTTCGAATTGTGGCGGTTCTCGTTGTATTGGCGCGCGGCAGCAACGAAAGCAACAAAGACGGGCTGCGGCGCTTCCACCGTGCTTTTGAGCTCGGGATGGTATTGCACGCCGATGAAGAACGGGTGGTTGGGCAACTCCACGATCTCCACGAGGCCGGTCTGGGGGTTGCGGCCGCTCATCACCATGCCGTTTTGTTCGTATTGCTCCAGGAACTCGTTGTTGAACTCGTAGCGATGGCGATGGCGCTCGGAGATCTCGGTGGCGCCGTAAATGCGGTGCGCCAGCGTTCCGGGCTTGATGGTGCACGGGTAGGCCCCGAGGCGCATGGTGCCGCCCTTCATCGTCACGGCCTTCTGCTCTTCCATCATATTGATCACCGCATCGGTAGCGGCAGGGTCCATCTCTGTGCTGTGCGCGCCCTTGATGCCGAGCACGTTTCTTCCGTATTCGATCACCGCCATCTGCATGCCGAGGCAGATGCCGAAGAAGGGAAGCCCCGTTTCACGTGCATACTTTACAGCCGTGATTTTGCCTTCAATGCCGCGGTGCCCGAAGCCGGGCGCCACCAGAAGGCCATCCAGGTTGGCGAGCTTCTCCGCGATGTTGTCGTCCTGCAGAAATTCGGAATGAATGGGCACTACCTGCACTTTGCACTCGTTGACGGCACCCGCGTGGATGAAGGCTTCGAGGATCGACTTGTAGGCATCCTGTAGTTCTACGTACTTGCCGATAAGACCGATGGTGAGGCGCGCTTTGGGGTATTTGAGTTTGTTGAGGAACACCTTCCATTTTTCCAGGTCGGGCTCTTTGTCGTTGGGCATGTTCAGCTTCTTCAGCACGATCTCATCGAGCTTCTCGTTTTGCATCAGCAGCGGCACTTCGTATATGGTGCTGGCGTCAGGGGCTTCGATCACCGCTTCCACCTTGACGTTGCAAAACTGGGCGATCTTCCTTTTTATGTCGTTGTTGATGGCCTCTTCGGTGCGGCACACGATGACGTCGGGAAAGACGCCCTGCTCCGACAGCATTTTTACGGAGTGCTGCGTGGGCTTCGTTTTCAGCTCCTTCGCTGCTTTGAGGTAAGGGATGAGCGTGAGGTGCACCACCAGCAGGTCTTCTTCCGGAAGGTCCCACTGCAGCTGGCGAACGGCCTCGATGTACGGCAGCGACTCGATGTCGCCCACGGTTCCGCCCAACTCGGTGATGACGATGTCGTATTGCGTTCCTTGCCCCAGCGCCAGCATCCGGCGCTTGATCTCATCGGTGATGTGCGGCACCACCTGCACGGTCTTGCCGAGGTAAGCGCCTTCACGCTCCTTGTTGATCACAGTCTGGTAGATGCGGCCGGTGGTCACGTTGTTCGCCTGCGATGTAAATATGTTGAGGAAGCGCTCGTAGTGGCCAAGGTCGAGGTCGGTTTCGGCGCCGTCTTCGGTCACGTAGCATTCACCGTGCTCGTAAGGGTTGAGCGTGCCCGGGTCGACATTGATATACGGATCGAACTTCTGGATGGTGACGCGGAGGCCACGGGCCTGGAGCAGCTTTGCAAGCGAAGCCGCGATGATGCCCTTGCCGAGGGAAGAAGTAACGCCGCCGGTAACAAAAATATACTTAGCCATCGTTTCGGATAGTTGTGTCGTGATTCAATAATACAAGTAGAAAAGTGGAGCCCTGACCAGCGTAGAAAGTGGAGGGTCTTTCAGGGAGGTCGTGCAAATTTAAGCCGATTTCGGCGCGGCAAAAAATATGCCTTCCGAACGGGGATAACCGGCCGTTTTTCCACAATAAAAAAACTGTTTGGCAACGGGGCGACTCAACCTTTTTCGGGTCTTGCTGTTATTCCGCAAAACCCCGATTAATGAAACAAGTATTTGTCTTTTTGATTGCCGGCAGCCTCGTTGCCTGCGGCAGCAACGAATCTGCAAACACCACCACTACCGACACGACGGTGACTACCCAAACGATGGCCGTGCCGGATACCATGGCTGCCCCGGCTGAACAAGGCGTACAGGTGGGCGGCGCTATGATGGTGCCTTCAAAGAACATCGTTGAAAACGCTGCAGGCTCCGCCGACCACACCGCCCTGGTAAGTGCGGTACAGGCTGCCGGCCTCGCCGAAACGCTCTCCGGCGCCGGCCCGTTCACCGTTTTCGCTCCAACCAACGAAGCCTTTAACAAGCTGCCGGCGGGCACTGTGGAAGGACTGGTGAAGCCCGAGAACAAGTCGAAGCTCACCAACATCCTTACGTACCACGTGGTAGCTGGCAGCCTCCGCGCGGCCGACCTCAAGGATGGCCAGAAGCTGAAAACCGTTCAGGGTGAAGAACTGACGGTTTCCATCAAAGACGGCAAGGTGATGATCGACGGCGCCACAGTTACCATCCCCGATGTGATCAGCTCCAACGGTGTTACGCACGTGATCGACGCCGTGCTGATGCCGAAGAAGTAATGCGTTTGCGGTACCGAGATAAGTCAAAAGTCAAAATTCAAAAGCGCATCGGCATCCGACGCTGACTTGCGTAAGCCTTTTGAATTTTGACTTTTTACTTTTGACTACAGCGAAATCAGAACGCTTCCGTCATCCCAGCCACTTCGGGCCCGGTTTGCAGCATCCGCTCGATGGCCGTATCGTAGCGTTCGCGCCAGCTGTCGATCGCGCCCCAATCCTGCCCGTCTACCAGCACCTCGCCGCCGGTTACGGTGCCGATGCGCTCGAAGGGCGTTGCACCCAGGGCCTTTTCGAAAGGCGCTACCTGCGCGGGCAGCACGCTCACCAGCACGCGGCTTTGCGCCTCACCAAACAGAAAGGCGTCTTTGCGAAGCACCGGGTTCGTAGTAACGTCGAAGCCGAGGCTATTGCGGAAGCCGCTTTCGCAAAGGGCTACGAACAATCCTCCTTCGCTGAGGTCGTGCACCGAAAGAGCAAGTCGTTGCTGAATGAGGGAAGCGACTGCCTGCTGCAGGCTCCACTCCTCTTCGAGCTCGAAGTGCGGGGCCGGGCTGTATGGCACGCCGGCGATCTTGTGCAGGTATTCGGAGCAATTGATGTCGCCGCGCGAAGAGCCAATGATATAAAGCTGCGCGCCGGCTTCGGAGAAGGCAAGCGTCGCGGTCTTGCCCAGGTCTTCCACGAGTCCCACCATGCCGATGGTAGGCGTCGGAAATACAGGGCCGTCGGGGTTTTGGTTGTAGAACGAAACGTTGCCGCCCGTCACCGGCGTATCGAAGCGGCGGCAGGCATCGCCCATACCCCTGATGGCATGTACGAATTGGTAATATACTTCCGGGTCGAAGGGGTTGCCGAAGTTGAGGCAGTTGGTAACGCCAAGGGGCTGGCCTCCGCTGCACACGATGTTGCGCGCGGCTTCCGCCACGGCGATCTGTGCGCCCTTGTAAGGATCGGCGTGTACGTAGCGGCTGTTGCAATCCACGGTCACCGCGAGGCCTTTACCCGTTTCTTTCACTAGCACCACCGCTGCATCGGAAGGCGCGTTGGTGGAAGTGTTGTTGGTGCCCACCATCGAATCGTATTGATTATAGATCCAGCGCTTGCTGGCGATGGAAGGCAGCGCGATAAGCTGCTCCGCAACCGAGCGCAGGTCTTCCGGCACGGGTACGCTCTCGGGGTTGAAGGCACGGATCTTTTCAAAATAAGCCGGCTCGCTATACGGTCGATCGTATTGCGGAGCGCCGCCACCAAGCACCAGCTCCTGCGCCGGGATCTCGGCTTCGAGCATTCCGTGCATATAGAATTTCAGCAGGCTATCGTCGGTCACCTTACCAATGACGGCGCTTTCGAGGTCCCACTTGCGGAACACCGCGTTCACTTCTTCCTCGCGGCCTTTTTCCACCACCAGCAGCATCCGCTCCTGGCTTTCGGAAAGCAGCAGTTCCCAGGCCTTCATGTTTTTTTGCCGCATGGGTACTTTGTCCAGGTCGATGCGCATGCCCACTCCGCCCTTGGCGCTCATTTCGGCGGTGGAGCAGATGATGCCGGCAGCACCCATGTCCTGCATGCCCACAACGGCGCCGGTGGCCAGCACTTCGAGGCAGGCTTCAAGCAGCTTCTTTTCCTGGAAGGGATCACCCACCTGCACTGCGGGCAGTTCCTGCACGCTGTCGGAGGTGATGTCGGCAGACGCGAAGGAGGCGCCGCCGATGCCGTCCTTACCGGTTGCAGAGCCCACGTACATCACGGGGTTCCCGGTGCCTTCAGCCGTAGCCGAAACGGTCTTGCCCGCGGGCACGATGCCCACGCTCATCGCGTTCACGAGGGGGTTGGTATGATAGCATTGTTCGAAATAAATTTCACCGCCAACCGTGGGCACGCCAAAGCAGTTGCCGTAGTGCCCGATACCGTGCACCACGCCTGCAAGCAGGTGTTGCGTCTTTTCTTCTTCCAGCCTGCCGAAGCGAAGTGAGTTGAGTGCCGCGATCGGCCGCGCGCCCATCGTAAAGATGTCGCGGTGGATGCCGCCAACACCCGTGGCCGCTCCCTGGAAAGGCTCGATGGCAGATGGATGGTTGTGCGATTCGATCTTGAACACCACGCCGAGACCATCGCCGATGTCCATGAGGCCGGCATTCTCCTCCCCTGCTTTCACCAGCATTCGTCCGCCATCGCGCGGCAGCGTCTTGAGCCACTTGATCGAATTTTTATAGCTGCAGTGCTCGCTCCACATACCCGAAAAGGCGCAGAGCTCGTTGAAGTTGGGCGTGCGCCCCAGCTTCGCACAAATAAGATCGAATTCTTCTTCGGTGAGGCGTAGCTGTTGGGCTGTTTGTGCTGTGATTTGCATGGCGGCACAAAGCTAAGGGATGTCGTGAGGCGTGAGCCGTCAGCCGTGAGCGAATCCTCCACATTTTATTCAGATGCGATTCGTTGAGAATTAGTTCCTACTCACGGATCACGGCTCACGGTTCACGGTTCACGTTTACTTACTTTCGCGGAAACTGCCGGGATTGACTTACCTGCTTTTCTTTCTGTACCTTCTACTCTTTATCTGGCTGTTGCGGAAGATCCCCTTCTTCCGCAACTCGGGCCTGACGCAGCGGCAGGTGCAGATCGTATTCCTTCTGAAGGTGCTGGCGGGGATCATTTACGGCTGGATCGGGCTTCTATATAGTACGCCGGAAAACCCGGTAGACACCTGGTGGCTGCACTACCAGGGATTGAAGGAGCAAACGCTACTCCATGCCTCGCCCGGCAAATTCGTGTACGACCTGTTCCGCAACAACTACAGCCATGGCTTTGGCCGGTTTCTTTCCAGCCGCAACTCGTGGTGGAACGACCTGCACAGCAACCTATTTATTAAATGCCTTGCGTTGCTCAACGAGATCACGCGCGGCAACTATTTCGTAAACGTCCTCTTTTTCGCATTCGCCACGATGGCCGGTCCTGTGGGATTGTTCCGCATCTTTCACCAGCTTTACCCGGATCGCAAGCGCCTGGTGTTTGCCGGTGCGTTCCTTGTACCTTCCTACCTGTTCTGGACGAGTGGCATCTTTCGCGATGCACCGGTGGCGCTCGCACTGGGAATGATCATTTATTGCTTTTTCATGGGCCTGCGGGAAAAGTGGAAGATCCGGTATGTTGTTACCATTTTAGTGGGACTGTTCATTCTGCTGGTGTTTCGCAACTATCTCGTTGTTGTGCTCTTGCCGGCACTGGTTGGCTGGTGGATCGCTGCCCGGTCGCGCCGGAATCCGCTGTTTGTGTTCGCGATCATTTTCACCGTGTATGGCCTGCTGTTCTTCTGCACGCGGTACTTCATCCCCGCGCTCAATTTTCCGCAGATGGCAGTGGAAAAGCAGGAAGACTTTTTTACGCTGATCGGAAACTCGATGATTCGCGCGCCCAAGCTGGAGGCAACCGCGGCATCCTTTGCTGCCAACGCGCCACACGCGCTTTCGCTCCTGGTGCTGCGGCCATGGCCGGGCGATGCGTACAACGGCTTCATCCTGTTGGCATCGCTGGAAACCTACCTGCTGCTGGCGCTCTTTCTCTGGTGGATCTGGAAGCACCGGAAGGGCCGCACGGACGTATTCGTTGCCTTCTGCCTTTTCTTTTCGCTCACGCTCTTCCTGATGATCGGGTTTACGGTCAACTTTCTGGGTGCGATGGTGCGCTACCGGAGCCTTGTTCTGCCTCTGCTGGTGACGCCGATGCTGGGCACCATTTTGCTACCACGGAAGCTGCAAAACATATATAAATAAGATATATATACTTATTTTTCACTCAATTGGGTTCAAAAATCAAGGTTTCTAAAAGAAAAGTTTAACTTTTTCGGTACGAATGCTGTTTTTTTGCGGAAACTTTTCTTTTTATGTCAACCCTTCGCTTCGAAGCGCTGAAGAACATCAGCACAACGGCACCGGAAATTTCCGCCACGCCGAAAGTGACCGCCATTTTTGCCGAGAACGTCTTCACCCACCAGGTGGCCCGGCAATTTCTGGCCGACGAAGCCTATAAAAGCCTCATGGCTTCCGTAAAGAACGGGCACAAGATCGACCGCAGCATGGCCAACCAGATCGCCAACGGACTGCGCGCCTGGGCGGAAAGCAAAGGCGTTACGCACTACACCCACTGGTTTCAGCCCCTCACCGGCACTACCGCCGAAAAACACGACTCCTTTTTTACCCTGAAAAGCGACGGCACCGCCATTGAAACCTTCGACGGCGACGCACTCATCCAGCAGGAACCCGATGCCTCTTCTTTCCCCAACGGCGGTCTGCGCGCAACATTCGAAGCACGTGGCTACACGGCCTGGGATCCTTCCTCGCCCGCGTTCATCATGGACATCGGAACGGGCCGCACCCTGTGCATCCCCACGATCTTCATTTCGTACACCGGCGAATCGCTCGACTATAAAGCACCGCTGGTGAAGGCGCTCGAAGCCCTCAACCGCGCCGCCGTAGACGTATGCAACTTCTTCGACAAGAACGTTACCCGCGTAACGCCGACCCTCGGCTGGGAACAGGAGTACTTCGTGGTGGATGAAGGCCTCTTTAACGCCCGCCCCGACCTGCTACTGTGCGGCCGCACCGTGTTCGGCCACTCGCCCGCAAAAGGCCAGCAGCTCGAAGACCACTACTTCGGATCCATCCCGGAGCGCGTGTACGCGTTCATGCGCGACTACGAGCAGGAATCGTACAAGCTCGGAATCCCGCTCCGCACCCGTCACAACGAAGTAGCGCCCGCACAGTTCGAGTGCGCGCCCATCTTCGAAGAAGTGAACATCGCCGTAGACCACAACACGCTCCTGATGGACGTGATGACCCGCGTGGCCGCGCGCCATGGCCTCCGCGTGCTGCTGCACGAAAAGCCTTTCGCCGGCATCAACGGCTCGGGCAAGCACAATAACTGGAGCATGGCCACCGACACCGGCGTGAACCTGCTCGCACCCGGCAAAACGCCGAAGACCAACCTGATGTTCCTCACGTTCTTCGTGAACACCATCAAGGCCGTGCACGACTATGCCGACCTGCTGCGTGCTTCCATCGCATCTGCTTCCAACGACTTCCGCCTCGGTGCCAACGAAGCGCCTCCCGCCATCATCTCGGTGTTCGTTGGTCAATACCTTGCAAAGGTGCTCAACGATGTGAAAGAGCGCGTGGGCGACAAGTTCGACGAGCAGGATGAAAGCATGCTGAAGATGGACATCCACCGCTCCATTCCCGAGCTGCTCCTCGACAACACCGACCGAAACCGCACATCGCCCTTCGCATTCACGGGCAACAAGTTCGAGTTCCGCGCCGTCGGCTCCACTGCCAACTGCGCCAACCCGATGACCGTGCTCAACACCATCATGGCCGAAACGCTGAAGAACTTTAAGCGTGACGTTGATGGTCTTATCGAAAAGGGCGAGAAGAAAGAGATCGCTATCCTGCACACCATCCGTGAGTATATCGTTAGCTCGGAGAAGGTGCTTTTTGAAGGCGATGGCTACAGCGATGAATGGGCACAGGAAGCCGAGCGCCGCGGCCTGCCGAACGTGAAGACCACGCCGCTTGCGCTCGATGCAATGGTAACCGAACTATCGCTCAAGCTGTTTGAAGACAACGGAATCTACACACATGCCGAACTCGAGGCACGCCACGAGATCGAGCTGGAGAAGTACATCAAGAAAGTGCAGATCGAAAGCCGCCTGATGGTGGAACTCGCTACCACGCACATTCTGCCTGCTGCCGTGCGCTACCAGGGCACGCTGATCAACAACCTGCGCGGATTGAAAGAAGTGGGTCTCGACGCCAGCGCCAGCTGCACGCGCACAATGCTGGAAAAACTTTCCCGCCACATCGAAGAAGCAACCCGCTCGGTTGAAGCCATGGTGGAAGCACGCAAGAAGTGCAACAACATCACCGACACCCGCGAAAAAGCCATTGCCTACTGCACAGAGGTAAAAGAAGCACACTTCGACAACCTTCGCTACCACGCCGACAAACTCGAGCAACTGGTAGACGACCGCGAGTGGACGCTCCCCAAATACCGCGAGCTGCTCTTCGTGCGCTAAAACAGACAACAATGAAAAAACCCGCCATCCGGTGGGTTTTTTCATGCGGCACACGCGCCGGGCAACACGAACTCACGACAACTCAAAGCACGACAATTTATCGTTATTGGTTCAATCGCAGAGCAAATCGAAGTGGCGTCTTGTCTTTGTGCCATCGTGCAACAGGCCGCCTGCGCCGTCACTTCTTCCTGTTCAGCGCTCCCAAAAAGATATGTTCATAACTCACCATGAACTGTCCTCTCGAAAAACGATAGATATCGCTGGAAAGCTCGAAGCGATAGCCCAGGTTCAGTTTGCCGGTGCTGTTGAATATGAGCTGTACCGAAGGCGCGAGATCGACATAATATTTCTCACGCACAAAGTTCAGGTTGCGGTGGCCCAGTAGTTCTACGTACAGGTTGAGGTTCGTTTGGTTGTAATCCTTGTACTGAACAGGCAGGATCAGCACACCCGCGGATAGTGAATACTGCAGTGCCTCGAAGGCATAGCGGTCGCCGGAGGTCTTTTCGAAACGCTCCTTGGGGAGGAGTTGTATCATGCTGCCCGATGCGGAAAACGCCCACCGGTGGAGCAGTTGCGTTGCGATAACGCCACCTTGTACACCGGTCTGATCGCCCATCATATTGATGTCGTTGTGATCGAGGTGATTGCGGCTCCAGGTGCCGGCGGCAAAGGCAGCCATCCGGAAATGCCGGTGCACTTCGTCATTGCTGTAGAAGCGATACTTGGCGTAAGCCCGCGCGCCTTCCCACATAAAACGCTGCTCGTGCATGTCCGAAAACAACAGCGCGCCGTGTAGCATCCAGTTCTTGTTGAGGCCGAACATCACCTCGGGCATATAGCGTTGCCGGATCTTGTTGTCGTGCACAGAGCGCATATACATTCCGGTGAGCTTCGCGCTGACGGAATGCGATGGCATGTTCGACGCCGGCTCGGCCCAGGGATAGAGCTCCTGCGCCGGTGCGGAAAAAAAGGCGCCGGCAAGTGCCAGCGCCATCAGGTATTTCTTCATCGTTAAATGATCACATGGTAAATACGCGCTTCGGCAGCGCCCCTGGTGCAACAGGCGGCCATCCGCCCGGTCCTCACGCAGGCCATGGTCGACTTAGCCGTCCACTTCCGGTATTCCTTGGCGGGTACGAACGATTTGTCTACCAGCTGGAAACTCACCGTGCCCGCCACCGACTGGCTGGCGGCATTGAGAAAGTGAAACGTTTGCCCCCCGATCTGCAGGTGCTCATCTTTCTGCAGCGTTGCCGGGGTAGGCAGCTGCGCAGTCACTTTGAGCGTGGCCACGGCAAAGCCCGCATCTTCCACGGCTGCCGAGAGCGCGTCAAAATCGACGGTCTGACCCGCCTTGAATGTCAGGTTGTATTGCTGGTTCTTGATGTCTACCTGCACCTTGTCTACGAACGCCACTTTCTCAAGTGCGTTCTTGACTGCCTTGGAGCACATCGAACAGGTGAGGCCGCTGGCCTGCAGGCTAACGCCCGTAACCTGCGCCTGTGCTGCACTGCCAAGCAGCAGGCAGAGCACGATCGCATATATTGCTTTCATGTCTAAATGTATTTGAGGTGAACGAATGTTAGCCCTTGGCGCAGCAAGCGGCCTTGGGTGCACAGCTACCGGATGCAGGGGTGGAGCACGCCTTGTGGGGAGCAGCGGCGCCGGTGCGGTCGTCTTTTTTGCAGCAGTCTTTACCTGCACAGCCGCCTTCCTTGCAGCAGCTCATATCCGGAGCGCATTTGCCATCCTTCATGCAGGAAGTTTCCTTGCACTTCTCGCTTTCGCAGCAGCTGGCGGGTGTGGTTGCACCGGCGCGCTCATACTGGCAGCAGGCGTGCAGTTTGGCATACGCATCGTCGCTGGCTTTCACCGTTTCGGTGTCGTAGCCAACGGCGGCCACAGCTTGTTCGATCCTGGCCGTGGTTGTTTTGGAAGCGTTGTAGCGAACGGTAAGGATCTTGCTATCCGTGTTCCAGGAAGCGAAGCTGGCGCCGGCGTTGCGGGCAGCGGTTTCGATCTTCTTCTGGCACATTCCGCATTCGCCGGCCACCCGGATCGTTTGCTTTTTGGTTTGTGCGAAGGCAGTAGTTGCGAAGCAGATAAGGAACAGGATGCTGAGGGCAGACAGAATATTTTTCATCGTTGTGTTTTTTTTGAAATAGACAATAAAAGACCATTGGCTCGGATGAGCAGAGGCACTTCGTCTAAATCAGGAAAACACAGTTGCGCAGGTAGGTGCCCTGCTTATCGATGAGGGGCGGCCCGTGGATGGGCGTGGCCGGCCGGGGCAGCTCGTTAACCGGCGCATGGAGCGCGTAGGTGTGCTGCACGGGCACGAGGGCGGGCACTGAAAAAGCGAAGAAAATAGAGGAAGCCGCGGTAACATCCTGCGCCACCTTCACCACTTTTACCTGGTCGTGGCAGCAGTTGTTTTTCTTTTGCGACATGCCGCAGGTGGCGCAGCGGTCGCCCTCCTGAGTACCGATGGCCCACGAATGATAGCGGTCCATGCAGTAATGCAGGTTCACCACGAAACCGGTGCTTACCGTGAAGTAAGCGATCAGGGTCAATATGGCGAACAGCTTTTTCAACGGGGTAAAGGTAACCCAACGGGTGAAATAAATGAACCTGATTCTCGTCAAGGGATGTTAAGGTGAAGAAAAAAGGCGCGGCCCACACCTGCCTCCCTTAACAAAGACAAATGCACCCGGCCGCGCCCCCATCCCCCTTCGGCGGGCAGCCGTCATCCCGTTGCGCAGCAACGGGATGACAAGGGCAAAGGGGAAAGCAAAAGGCGCGGCCCACACCTGCCTCCCTTAACAAAGACAAATGCACCCGGCCGCGCCCCTATCCCCCTTCGGCGGGCAGCCGTCATCCCGTTGCGCAGCAACGGGATCTATGCGCGTAGCGCCGGGGCAACGTCCCGGCAAGGATGTAGTGTGGGCCCTGCGCAGCGCCGGGTTGAACGAAAAGCCACGGCCACTAATTCACGAAACTCCAAAAGATGCCGAAGCGCAGCGTCATTCCCGGGTAGGGATAGCCTGCGGCCGCGCGGTTGTATTGCTTGAAGCCCGCAGGACTACTGAAGCGGAGCGTATTGAGATTTTCTGCCCGGATAAACGCCTTGAAGCCGCGGATGCGGAAATGCACAAATGCATTGATATCCGGACGGTTCCTGATCTGCAGCGTATCCTGGTAGGTAAACTGCCCGATGAGCGGCGAATAATTGTCGGCCTTGTAAGGTGAAGCATAACGCGCCTCGAGACCCGCGGCCAGCGTAAGGTTGCGGAAGCCGAGGTTGCCCTGGTAGGCCAGGCGCGCAATTCCGAAAAGCAGCGGCACGTGCACAGCCGCATCGCCCGCCTGCTGTTGCAGGTGCACCTCCGCATCGAGCCCCCACTTGCGGTATACCTTGAACGACTTCTTTGCCTGGAGGCGCAGTAGGTTGAACACGGCCTGCTCCTGCTGCAGGTCGAAATACCTGGTTACGTAGAGATAGTTGGTAACCAGGAAATACTCCGCTCCCAGCTGCACACGCCAGCGCGGGTTGAACACATGGGCGAAGAAGCGGCTGCTGTTCTCTTTGAAGAACGATTCGGGCGATCCCTGCAGGTAGAAGTTGCTTCTTGTATCGTAGACGAATGAAGGCGTGCGGTTGCTGTTTTCGAAACCCACCTGCAGGCTTCCTGCTTTCGGGCCGATGAGGCGCTGCAGCCGCACCTGCACGTGGAAGTCGCCGCGATTGTAACCGGTGAGGTAAAACTCGCCCGCAGCAAGCATGTCCCACTTCTGGTTGCGGGTGCGGTTGCGGTATTCACCGTGCACCCAGATGTTGTTGTATTGCACCGTGTCGCGCACAAAGCCCTTGAGGTGCTGGTATGCCGCGCCCAGCTTGATATACTGATTGAGGTTGCTGGCAACGGGGAAGGTGTAGACCGAGAAGTCGTTGGTCAGCTCCTTCCAGATGTCGCGAAACAGCAGGTTGGTATCGCGGCGGTTGAAGTGATAGCCGAACACGCTGTCGTAAATCAGCGAGTCGGCAACGGCATCCGCAAACACGTATTTATACTGTCCGTAGGTGAGCGTGTGTTCGAGCCGGATGCGCGGATAAAAGAGCGGGATCACAGTGGAATCCGTCACCAAGGAATCTTTGCGGCCGAGGTCGTACTGCTGGCGCAGGATGATCTTCGTTTCGCTGTACTTGCTGCCGGTGTTGATGCTCGTGTTGCCCAACAGGCCGCCGCGGCCGCGCGTGGTGCCCGATGCGAGCAACGTCGGGATGCCTGTGAGGTCGTTGAATGCCGCATCGTTGAGGTAGTCGGCGTCGGTGCGGATGCCGCCGTTCTCCGATGCCTGCAGGCGGTTGCCCACGATGACGAGGAAGTTGTTGTAGCGTTTCCCCGGCGATTCGTACCAGCTCGTCACCAGGTAGTTGTTGTGGTTCGTATTCTGGTTGTTGAACGACCCGGGCGCATTGATCAGGCGGTAGCGCAGCGATGCATTCCACGAAGGCTTCAGGTTTTGCGTGTGCAGCAGCTCAATGAATTGCTGTCCGCCTGCACCGAGGATGTAGCCCAGCTCGGTGTAGGGGCGCGTGGTGGTATACAGCCGCGCGGCCTCGGGCGTGAAGCGATAGGCATCGTAGGCATGAAAGCCGGGGTCGAAGCCGGTGGCGGTGCGCGGCCGAAAGAGGAGCGGCTGCGACGCCGAACCCGTGTTGCCCAGGTATTGGTGGGTGAACGGGATCGGGAAGCGGCTGTAAAAATCGAGCACCGACGAATCGATGCGGTAGCGGCCGGCCGTGTCGAGGTAGCGAAACGTGATGGTGATGCTGTCCTCGTTCTTGTCGCGCCGGTGGATGCTGTCGCTCGCCGGCGCACCGCTGGTTTGCGGCAGCCCATTCTGCACCGTCTGGAAGATGTTGCGCTGCGCCCGTCCTTCCAACCCTTTGAAGGCGGAAAGAAAGCATACCGTATAAATACAAATCGTTCGCAGCAGGCGCATCAGAGACTGCGGATAAGTTCGCGGAAGATGAGCGTGAGCTTCGGCTCGGCGGCGTGGGCGGCTTCCAGCACCTCCTGGTGGGTGATGGTGTTCTCTTCTTCGCGGATGCCGATGTCGGTGATCACGCTCATGGCAAAAACGTCCATGCCCATGTGGCGCGCTGCGATGACTTCCTGCACGGTGCTCATGCCTACGGCGTGGCCGCCCAGGGTGTTAATGAGCTGGTATTCGGCGCGCGTTTCGAACGTGGGGCCGGTGACGCCGAAGTAAACGCCTTCGCGCAGCTCGAGGCCGTTGGCTGCTGCAATGTTTTTGGCGCGGGCGATGAGTTCTTTTTTATAGGGCTCGCTCATGTCGGGGAAGCGCGCACCAAAGCGGTCGTCGTTGCGGCCAATGAGCGGGTTGATGGCGAAGAAGGAAATATGATCGGTGATGAGCATGAGGTCGCCCACCTTCCATTTTGGATTGGTGCCGCCCGCCGCGTTGGAGATGAACATCGTTTGTACGCCCAGCGCCTTCATCACGCGGATCGGGAACACCACTTCTTCGGGACTGTAGCCTTCATAGAAGTGAAAGCGGCCGGCCATGGCGATGACGGGCTTGCCGGCGATGCGGCCGAAGATCAGCTTGCCTTTATGGCCTTCCACCGTGGAAACAGGAAAGTGCGGGATGTCGCCGTAAGGAATTTCTTCGGTTACTTCGATCTCGTTGGTAAAGTTGCCGAGACCGGAGCCGAGCACGATACCCGCGGTAGCGTTGTCTTTGTTGTGGGGCTGCAGGAAGGCCGCTGCCTCCTGGATCTTGTCGTACATATTCATCCCGGCAAAGATGGGAATGAATATCGAATAACGAATATGGAATAAAGAATGATGAAGGAACATACACCCGAATACGGGCAGGCGCTACGGGAATGCCATCGATCCAGCCCATTTAGCGCGCGCTGTGGGGCATTCGCTTTTGCATTTCCCTAACAGCGGGGCACAAGAGTGCTCCTTATTTTCGACCGGAAACGAAACCAACTCTATGCGTACCCTTTTGGCGATGACTGCCTGCTGCCTGCTTGCTTTAGCTTCCTGCAAAAAAGATCCCCTTCCGAATGACTGTCCGGTATCGCGTATCCAGATCCGGCCTAACACACTGAGCAACATCCGCACGGCCGACCTGCATTATGGTTCCGATGGCGTGTCGGAAGTGGTAATTTCCTCGGGCGAGCGATTCACCCTTACCTATCGCAACGGCACACCGGTTCGGCGCGACTATTTCGGCATCGACAACCTGCGCTTCCGGTACGACTCTTTTGTTTACAATGGCGGAAGAACGCCGCAGCGCGTGCTACGCTTTGAGCAAAACGCCGCTGGGTTTTACGTGGCCGATTCTACGGAGATCGAACTCAACAACGGGTTGCTGAGCGGCTTGCGCAACTACCAGCGCGCGAGTATCAACGCGGCCTGGCAGCCCAACCTGCTCTATCGTTTCAGCAACAGTGGCGGTAATCTGTCGGGGTACATCCTGGACCGCTATTACGGTGGAGTACTTACTTTTTCAGATACGATGATTGTGCTTACCGACAATGAGCCAAACGCGTTCAATGCGCTCCACCCCGAGTTTTACCTGTATCACCCCGTGTGGGCGTACGAAGCCCCCGACCACCTTTTCTTCCAAATGACCGCCAACAACATCACGGGGCTTACCCCCGCAACCAATCCTCCTGCCTACTTCCAATATTCCTACGGCTACGATGCACAAGGGCGGTTAGTTACGTCAACCGCCGGAGGTGTGGTGGAGCTGGCACTTTCCTATGACTGCAGGTGATGCGGCGAATGAACTTATCGTGAACACCCGCGACAGCCGGGGAAACGTACTCACCTTTTTTTGAATACCGCCTTCGATTCAACACGTTATTCCAAGAGTGCGGGCACCGGCTTCACATCACTCTTTTGTCAGGCAGGGTGGGCTACTGCGCCAGGTTGCCCGTCTGCACCGCACCGGAGCGCGAATACCGCGCGAGGATCACGCCTTTGCCGCTCACGTGGCTTTCCGAGAGCGTAAACGCCGAAGGCGACGCGTTGTCGGAAAATAGCTTCTTCCCTTTTCCCAGAACAATGGGATGCAGCAGCAGCCAGAATTCGTCTACCAGGTCGTCAGCGAAAAGCGCTTGTGCCAGCTTGCTGCTGCCCCAAACCTGCAGGTCGTGACCGTCGGAAGCTTTCAATTCACGGATACCTTCAATGTTGTTGAGGAAAACAGTGTTCTGCCAGTCCGACTTGTTGCGGGTGGTCGATAGCACATACTTGGTAACGTCGTTGACACTGGGCCATGCCGCAGCATGTTGCGGCCAATAAGGCTCCCAGATGTCGAAGGTCTTTCGGCCGAGCAACAGGTCGGAGGGTTTCATGAGGCGTTGCATCACCCCACCCGATACTTCGTCGCCGAACGGTGCCACCCAGCCGCCATAATGGAAACCATTGGAAGGGTCTTCGCCCGGTCCGCCCGGTGCCTGCATCACGCCATCCAGGGTGATCATGGATATAACTGTAAGGTTGCGCATCCGGCAAAGCTGCGATGGTTGCAGCAAGAACTACAGGGTCATCTGCGACAAAATGGAGGTGCTGAGGTCAAGGCCTACCAGGCAGTCCACCAGCGCTCCGCGCATAGCTCCCGCTGCTGCGCAGCGGGATGACGGGGCGCAGGTGGGAGAAAAAGAAAAGGGCCCTGCAGGCAATGATCCCTCATAAAAGGGAAGCAGACCAGCGGGCCCGAAGAATCGCGTATCAACGTATCAACCGGCAGCTCCTTCCGTCGTCTTCGCTGCCGCCGCAGCCCGGCCGAGTCGCACGGCCTCCGCGTTGGCATACTGCTCCCAGAGCCTGTACGGCCTAACGGAAGAGGAGATCGCGATCGTGGAAGGCGCGGTCTGAACTCCTAAACCCCTAAACTCCTAAACCCTAAACCCTTCTAAACCTTTCAAAACCCCCAAAACCCTTTTCGCTTACTTTTGCCCCACTTAAATCTCCCGAGCTATGAATTTGCACGAGTACCAGGCCAAAGAGTTGCTTAAAAAATACAACGTGCCGGTGCAGGAAGGATTCGCCTGCAGCACCGTTCACGAGGCCGAAGAAGCCTACCGACAGATCAAAACAACCTACGGCTCTCCCTTTGCCGTGGTAAAAGCCCAGATCCATGCGGGTGGCCGCGGTAAAGGCAAGATCAAGGAAACCGGCATCAACGGTGTGAAAGTGGCCAAGAGCCTCGAAGACATCACCGACTTCGCTTCCAAGATCCTCAACGGTACGCTCGTGACCATCCAGACCGGCGAGGCCGGCAAGCTGGTCAACAAGATCTACGTTGCGCAGGACATGTACTACGACGGTCCCTCCGAGCGCAAGGAATTCTACCTCTCCATCCTGCTCGACCGCAGCTCGGGCAAGAACGTGATCATGTACTCCACCGAAGGCGGCATGGACATCGAAGAAGTGGCGCACAACACGCCCGAAAAGATCTTCAAGGAACTCGTGCACCCCGGCAGCCCCCTGCAGGGTTTCCAGGCACGCAAGATCGCCTTCAACCTGGGCCTCAAGGGCGATGCCTTCAAGAACATGACGAAGTTCGTTACCAACCTCTATAACGCATACGTGGGCCTCGATGCGGCGATGATGGAGATCAACCCGCTGTTCAAGGCCGCCGACGACAAGATCGTTGCCGTAGACTGCAAGCTGTCGCTCGACGACAACGCCCTGATGCGCCACCCCGACCTCGCCTCCCTCCGCGACACTTCGGAAGAAGACCCGACGGAAGTGGAAGCCGGCAAGTTCAACCTCAACTTCGTGAAGCTCGATGGCAACGTGGGCTGCATGGTAAACGGCGCGGGCCTGGCCATGGCCACCATGGATATGATCAAGCTGTCGGGCGGCGAGCCTGCCAACTTCCTCGACGTAGGCGGCACGGCCAACGCACAAACCGTAGAAGCGGGCTTCCGCATCATCATGAAAGACCCCAAGGTGAAGGCCATCCTCATCAACATCTTCGGCGGCATCGTTCGCTGCGACCGTGTGGCGCAGGGCGTGATCGACGCCTATAAAAACATGGGCAATATCAACATCCCCATCATCGTGCGCCTCCAGGGCACCAACGCCGAAGAAGCCAAAAAGCTGATCGACGAAAGCGGCCTGAAAGTGCAGTCGGCCATCCAGCTGAGCGAAGCCGCGGAGCTGGTGGCGAAGGCAGTAGCGTAGAATCGCTGATGTCTGATGTCTGATGTCTGATATAGAAACGGATCGCAAGGCGATCCGTTTTTTTTCGTACGTCAGCGATCTACATCAGACATCAGACATCAGACATCAGACATCAAAAAGCCGCCTTTCGGCGGCTTTTCAAGGCTTTTGTGTCGGAAACAGTTGCCTTCGTTTTCAAGAGGATAAGGATAAAAACAGGCGGGTCGGTACTTAAGAGGGTACGGATGAATCCAAATATATTTCTTCCCCCTATCGGGCACGGAGGCACCGCGGGCGAATTGCGGTGGGTACTAAAAATTTTTAACCTCTGCTACTAGAAAGCACTTATCTAGAGG
>SEAC01000002.1 GCA_004173235.1 Chitinophagaceae bacterium
CGCGTGAACATGCCTTACGTTACCGAGCGCTGGCTGGGTGGCATGCTCACCAACTTCAACACCGTTCGCAAGAGCGTGAAGAAGATGCAGAGCATCGACAAAATGCTGACCGACGGTTCGTTCGACTCCATCACCAAGAAGGAGCGCCTGACCCTCAGCCGCGATAAAGACAAGATGGAAAAGGTACTGGGTGGTATCGCCCAGCTGGGCCGCGTGCCGGCTGCCCTCTTCATCGTAGACATCGGCCACGAGCACATCGCTCTTGCCGAAGCCAAGCGCCTGGGCATCCAGACCTTTGGTGTGGTGGATACGAACTGCGACCCCAACAAGGTTGACTTCGCTATCCCCGGCAACGACGACGCTACCAAGTCGATCGCGATCATCACCAACTACATCACTGCAGCTATCGCTGAAGGCCTCTCCGAGCGCCAGACTGCGAAAGACGAAGACGGTGAAGACGCCAACGACGGCGAAAACGACAAGCGCGCATCGCGCCTCGAGGCTGAAGCGAACGCCGAAGGCGGTCGTGGTGGCCGCGGTGGCCGCGGTCCTGGTGCCGGCGGCCCCGGTGCTGGTGGTCCTGGTGGCCCGCGTCGCCGCACTCCCGCCGGTGGCGGTGGTGCCCGTCGCCCGGGCGGGCGCTAGGCTTCGGCTGCGCTCAGCCTCACAGCTGGCATGCTCCAATCACGGGGCACTTAGATCGATCCGTCCTCATTTGCCGACAGTTCTTTCTAAAGAATCATTCTATAACAATACAGTTCCGCATCCGCGGAACTGTATTGTATTAATACTGGTTGAAAGACGAGTTATCGTTGTCATTAGCGATAACCACAAACTACAAACTTCAAACTAAAAACTTTCCCTCATGTCTACTGTAACCATTACAGCCCAGGATATCAACAAGCTGCGCCAGGCAACAGGCGCCGGTATGATGGATTGCCGCAAGGCCCTCACCGAGACCAACGGCGACTTCGAAGCCGCCATAGAGCTCAACGACGTGACCGTGAACGGTGCCAAGATATCCGACATGATCAACGACAAGCTGGCCTCCATCGGCGAGAAGATCGGCGTATCGCGTTTCGAGCGCGTGGAAGCTCCTTATGTTGCTTCCTACATCCACGGTGCCAACCGCATGGGTGTGCTCGTTGCCTTCAACAAAGAAGCAGGCGAAGCAGGCAAAGACGTAGCGATGCAGATCGCCGCGATGAACCCCGTTGCCGTTGACGAAAGCTCCGTGCCTGCCGACGTGGTAGAGCGCGAGAAGGCCGTGATCATGGACATCATCCAGCAGGATCCCAAGATGGCAGGCAAACCCCAGGACATGCTCGAGAAGATCTCCCAGGGCAAGCTCAACGCCTTCTTCAAGGAAAGCACTCTCAGCGCGCAGGCCTTCGTAAAAGACGGCTCCAAGTCGGTTGCCGACTACCTGAAGAGCGTTGATGGCGACCTGAAAGTGATCGAGTTCAAGCGTGTAGCGCTGGGATAAGACCGCATCAACATACAACACAGATACGAGCCCCGTCACACGATGGGGCTTGTTGTTGGTGGTGTATTGGTTTATTAGTTCATTGGTTTATTGGTAAGGAGTTACCGGCCCCCGCCATGCCTCCCCCCCCCAGTGCTGCGCACGTAGTTCCCGGTGCTGCGCACCGGGATGACGGGCGCTCCCGTGAAAAAAGGAAGGCGCGGCCGGGAGCCTATCCCACTGATGCCCACGGCCGCGCCCCTTCTGCACCCTCGGTGCGGCCGTCATCCCGGCACGACGTGCCGGGATCTAATTGGTAGGTCCATTTGGGGGAGGCCGCAGTGCCCTCGCTTCGGCTGCGCTCAGCGTGACAGCAGCTTCCGGTGCCTTCGCTTCGGTTGCGCTCAGCGTGACAGCGGATTCCGGTGGCTTCGCTTCGGCTGCGCTCAGCGTGACAGCAGATTCCGGTGCCGCGTTGCCCCCCGCCATGCTTCCCCCCCGTGCTGCGCACGTAGTTCCCGGTGCTGCGCACCGGGATGACGGGCGCTCCCGTGGAAAAAAGGAAGGCGCGGCAGGGAGCCCATCCTACTGATGCCCACGGCCGCGCCTCTTCTGCACCCTCGGTGCGGCCGTCATCCCGGCACGACGTGCCGGGATCTAAATGGTAGGTCCTTGTTGGGCGATGCACGACGTGCCGGGATCTACACCTGCCCCTTCACCTGCACCGCCGCCCAGGCCAGGAGCGGCGCCAATAGAAATACGGTGAGCGAAGCGAGCGCCGGAAGCCAGATGAGCGACAGCACCGCCAGCAACAACAGGTAAAACGGATACAGGATCATCAGCAGCGCCGCCATCACCGAATCGAAATGGTCGTTGTTGAAACGCGCCGTGGTGAGGGCCTTCACCCCGAAATAAAGCGGTGCATGCAGCAACGTGCCCACGACGGCAAAAGGAGCCAGCAACACCCGCTTCCAGGCGGCAAGGGGCACCGAAAGCCTTTGCTTCAAGGCCCGCGTATCGCGCGCATCGATCTGCCACACAAGCCCTTCCAGCTGCGTGCGCAGCTGCCTGTTGAACTCGGCGAAGCGTAACCCGTCGCTCGGTTGTAGTTCTACGGTATTCCGATCGAGGGGCGTGCCGTAATTGATCCATACGTTCTTTCCGAAATTGCGAAAGGGGCTATAGTTGAATCCTACCGGCAGCACCGTAAGCGGGATGCCTTCCTGCCAGGCGCTCAGTGCGAGGCGTGCCGTGCCCTTGCGCAGCGGCCGCAGCTGCCACTCGTTCACGCAGCCTCCCTCGCTGAAGATCAGCACCACGCCGTTGTTGCGAAACACCTCGCGGCAGGCGGCAAAGGTGCCGTAGTTCTGACCCAGGTTTTCGGCGCCCTCCGAAGAGCGATACACGGGCAGCAGGTGAAAAACGTCGATCAGCTTGCGGAGACCTTTGTGCGCAAACGCATCGCCCCGCGCAAGCGAATACAGCGGCTTATCGAGCAGTATGGTAAGGATGATGCCGTCGAGGAAAGAGTTGGGATGATTCGCGCACAGCAGCAGCGGCCCCTCCGCGCGCAGCCACTCGGGCCGGTTCACATACACGTGGCGGCAGAAGATCTTTATGGCAAGACGGGCGTATGCTTTGAGAAACCGGTACAGCACGGCGGGAAGGTACGATCGGGCACCGTCAATCGTGAGCGGTCAGCCGTGAGCGGTGAGCCGTCGTCGGGCCACCTGCGGACCGTCGCTTTCGCATTCAGGGGTCGAGGAGCGACTCCAGGAGCACCGCCCCCGCATCCGCCACTTCGTACACCTGCGCCGACTTCCAGCGGATCAGGCCTTTCTTGCGCAGCGAAGCGAGCAGCTTGTTGTTGCCGCTGTCGCTGAGGCCGGTCACCGCGCGGAGGCGACCGTACGACACGCGGTGGGGAGGCTGCCCGCACAACCAGAGCAGGAGCCGCGCGGCGTCGGCAATGTGCGAGTCGCGGCAGCCCGCCATGGGCCCCGATCGCAGTGCGCCGCACACCTTCTGTTCCGGGATGCCTGCGCTGAAGCAGCGCTGCAGGCGCGCGCGGTATTGCGCCTCGCTCCAGGTGCGTTGCCAGGCCTCCGCGAGGTCGGGAGGAAGGCCCATGGCTCCCGGTAGCGGGCTTTGCGGGACGGGAAGACCCGCCGGGGACTCCGTTAGCGGGACAAGGGGGACGGTAAGATGCGCCGGGGGCCCGCTCAGCGGGTCGAAGGGGATGGAAAGCTTCCCCGAGGGTACAGTCAGCGGGGCGGAGAGGTTTGGAAGTAGCGTCGCGAACCCGGGCAGCGGGGATAAGGGGACGGGAAGTATGCCCGGGATTCCGGTGAGTTCCGCCTCGGGGACGGCCACTTGCTTCGAGGACCCGTGCAGTTGGTCCGGGTGCGCCGCCACAGCGTCTTGCGGGACGGGAAGTTCCTTAAAAGATCCGTTGCGCTGCGCGAGGGCCTCTTCCAGGCGCAGGTTTTTCTCGGCCAGTGCCGCCACCAGTGCCGACAGTCTCCGGTTTTCGGTGTGCAGCAGTTCCAGTTCGGGTTGCATAGTGCAGGTTTTGGGTTGCAGTAAGGTACGAAACCTGCTACATCCCGCAAAGCACACCTTGCTTCCGGCCGGAATCGGTACCTTAGTCGCAATACACGCCTATGGCCCGCGCGCGCGCACAGGAACCGACCACCGTTTCGCAAAGAACCCCGGCCACCGAAGCCTGCCGCAACTGCGGCGCGCCCCTGGACGGTAACTTCTGCAGCCAGTGCGGCGAAAAACGCTTCACCCCGCACGACCGCTCGCTCGGCCACCTGGCCCACGACGCCATACACTTCGTGACGCATTTCGATGGCGCCTTCTTCCGCACGCTGCGCACCGTATTTACACGGCCAGGTCAACTCTCGCTCGACTACAGCAATGGCATCCGCAAGAAATATTTCAAGCCGGTCTCGCTGCTGATGCTGCTCGTGGTGCTCTACTTACTCTTCCCGCTCTTCCAGGGATTGAACATGCACCTGAGCGCACTCGTTGCGCCCCAGTATAACTACGAGTGGCTGGTGGCGCCGATGGTGCGCAAAGCGATGGCGCACCACCATTGGACCTTCGCGCAGCTGGCGGAGCACTACAGCGCGCACTCGCCCGCCATATCCAAGCTGGCCATCTTCGCCGTTCCGCCGCTGTGCGGCATCGTGTTGTGCGTGCTCTTCTTTTACAAGCGCCGCTACTATTTCGACCAGGTGGTGCTCGGCATCGAGCTCGTGTCGTTTTACGTTGCCTACCAGTTCCTGCTGCTGCCGCTGGTGGCGGTGGTGGTCACCTTCCTGTATCGCCCTGCGCTCGCTTTTTTCAGCGACGACAACCAGTGGTTCGAAGCCATCCGCATCCTTGGCGACGTGGCCTTTGCAACCGCCGCACTTGCGCGCTTCTACGGCCAGCGCTGGTGGGCAACGGTGCCGCAGGCAGTGGTGTACCTCGGGCTTTTTTACCTCGGCGTGATGTATGTGCACCACGTGCTGGTGTTCCTCATTACGATGTTCGTGCTCTGAGCAACCCATCGCCCCCGATCTTCAGTTCATGCAGCCCGCGCTGGCGGCGCCCAACCGTTGCAGCCACCTTTGCATGCGCGCAGTGGCGCGTCAATGCAACCAAATGAAAAAGATCCTCTTTGCTTCGCTGCTCCTGCTTCCCGCATTCGTGCATGGCCAATCGCTCTTCGACCGCGTAAAGCAAAAAGCGAAAACGCGCGTGAACCAGCAGGTAGACAAAGGCATCGACCGCGCTCTCGACGGCGCCGAAAAGACGGTGAAGGACGATAACGCTCCTGCAACAGGTGCAGCGCCCGCCGCGCCAACAGAGGCGAGCGCACCGAAGGCCCTGGAGCAGCCTGGCGCCGAACCCGCCTTCCGCAGCTATTCGCGCTACGACTTCGTGCCCGGTGCAGATATCGTTTTTGCTGAAGACTTCGCGCAGGACGCCATCGGCGAGTTTCCGCTGCAATGGAGCACCAACAACCGCGGCGAAGCCGTTACCATCGATGGCTTTGATGGCAAGTGGCTGCGGATGTTCAAAGAAGGCGTGTTTGTGTCGCCGGCGGTAAAGAATTTGCCTGCCAACTTCACCCTCGAGTTCGACGTAGTGCTGCACCTGCCGCCCAATACGCTGCATACCAACTACCCGCAGCTCGACATCATGCTGCTGGCGCTCGAAGCCGGTGCCGACAAAACGCGCAAGTTCCTCAACGGGCAGCAACACCCGAAGGCCGAACTGGAACTGATGATCGCGCCCTACCCCGACGACCGCTCCAAGATCTCGATCGAAACCCACGACGATCGCGAGCTGTTCTTCAGCAAGCATGGCCGCGACCTGCCGCAGCTGGGAGCCTATGTGAACAAGCGCACGCACTTTGCTTTTTGGGTGCAGGGCAGCCGCCTCCGCTTGTGGATCAACGGCGAAAAAGTATACGACCTGCCGCAGGCAATGCCCACACGCGCAGCGTTTACGCAGCTCGCGTTCGAAACGCACAATTCGCCTTACGAAGAGGAGCAGCTGGGCTACTATCTTTCCAACGTGCGTTTTGCGCAAGGCGCCCCCGACCTGCGGAGCAAATTTCTTGCAGAAGGACGCTTTGCTACGAGCGGCATCCTGTTCAGCAGCAACTCCGACGTGATCCAACCCGAGAGCGCCGGGGTGCTGGCCGAGATCGCGGCGCTGCTGAAAGAAAATGCCGCACTGCGCGTGCAGATCGTCGGGCACACCGACAGCGACGGCGATGATGCGAAGAACCTGACGCTTTCGAAGGCGCGCGCTGCGGCGGTGAAGGCCGCACTCAGCACGCAGTATGGCATCGATGCCGCCCGCATGGATAGCGACGGCAAGGGCGAGGCCCAGCCGGCAGCGCCCAACGCCACCGCCGAAGGCAAGGCCAGGAACCGGAGGGTGGAGTTTGTGAAGCTTTGAGACGGCTGCGCAGCGGGTTACAAGGCAGCGGAAATGCAGTATATTCCGGGTAGAAACAACTGCCATGCGCCACACTCTTCTTGCCCTGGCACTGGCCTGCGGCCTGCAGGCCTCCGCTCAGGATACACTTTCCGCCTCCGATTTTTACAACCTCAGTTACCAGCTTTCGCCAACGCTGAATGTGAAGGATTCGGCAGCACTCGATGCGCAGTTCCGGCGCGTGGCACCGCAGCTTCTTAGCGACGTGCGGCCCTTCCTGCTCACGCCGCTTCGCGATTCGTCGATACTTGCCGATGTGTATGGAACGCTGGTGGTTGCTGAAATTTACAATGGCAACTTTACCAATGCCATCGCGCTCGCCGATAAAGCACGTGTACGAATGTACCGCACGCGCTATTCGTCGCCGCCCTTCCTCATCGCCCGTGCCTATGCGATGGGCCGGCTGTCGGAGGCGATGGGTGGAAGCTTCGGTGAGGGCGTTACGATGTCTGTGGAGCACGACCTGGCCCTCGTAGATCCGGCCTTCCGCAAAGACGTGGCATCGGGGCTGCGGGGGCGCATCACGCAAGCCTTTGCCGCAGGCAACGGGGCCGACGCCCGCAAATACCTGCAGGTGGCGATCGATGCGGGTGGTGCGATGGAGATCGGCAACATGCCCTACGTGATGGAGCTGTTTCTCAACCGATATTTCGTTGGTAAAGAAAGCGAGCGCATTCAACGTTCACTCAAAGTGCTGGCACCCGAAGAAGTGGTGCGCGAAGCGGTGCGGATACCGATGCGCGATGGCATCAGGTTGAATGCCTTTCTCTTTCGCGACAAAGCTTCGAAAAAGAAGTTGCCGGTGCTGATCATGCAAAGCCCGTATCCGTCGGGTAGCGAAGCAAGGCAGGGAAACATCTATGCTATCAACGGCTACGTGTTTCTGTATGTGGACTGCCGCGGAAGGCGTGCTTCGGAAGGGCAGTTCTTTCCATACGAAAACGATGCGCGCGACTACTACGACATCATCAACTGGGCGGTGAAGCAACCCTGGTGCAACGGCGTGGCGGGCACCACCGGTGGTTCGTATCTCGGCTTCGCGCAATGGCAGGCCATCCGGAAAGAATACCGCCACCCCGCGCTGAAGGCCATCAACCCGATGGTGTCTGTAGGCTTCGGCGTAGACTTCCCGCGTTTTGCCGGGGGCTTTTATCCGTACATCCTTCGTTGGGCCGATTACGTGGACGGCAAGGATCTCCATTCCGAGCGCTTCGAAAACGGCCAGTTCTGGAAGCAGAAAACGTGGGAGCTGTATCGCAACCGGCTGCCCTTTGCGCGCTACGATTCGGTGACCGGCATCCGCAATGCGTTCTTCACGAAATGGCTGCAGCATCCCGACTTCGACGGCTATTGGAAAGGCATCCTTCCGAAGGATGCGGACTACCAGGGGCTCGACATCCCCGTGCTCAGCACCACGGGCTATTACGACGACGACCAGGTGGGAGCTTTGTTTTATTATAGGAATCACTTGCGCCTGCGCACCAACGCCAATCATCATGTGCTCATCGGCCCTTTCGATCATGGCGGTTCGCAGTGGATGCCATCGGCTACGCAGGCCGGCGTGGCCATCGACGATGAAGCCATCATCCCGATCTATAAGCATGTGATCGGCTGGTTTGATTGGGCACTCAAGGGAGCCCCGCTTCCTGCATTCTTCAAAGACAAGGCAACCTACTACGATCCGGGCAGCCGCAGCTGGAAGGGGGCCGCCTCGGTAGACGCGATCAGCAGCAACAAACTGGTTTTCCACCCGGGCCGTTTCGAAGCAGGTGCCACACTTTTTCAAAAGGATAACGCGGATACCACGTTTGCTTATGTGCACGACCTATGGACCGTGCTGGACTCCGCCTCGTACTTTCACCCGCGTGGCGATTCGGCGAAGACGGCTTTTAACCCGGGTCTCACTTTGGTGTCGGCGCCACTGGAGCGGGATTACGTGTTGCTGGGTGCGCCGCGCGCCGACCTGCAATTGTCGGTAAACGTGCCCGATGCCGACATCGATCTTTTCTGGATGCTCGAGCTGCCCGATGGCACACGCAGTACGCTCGACTATGATATGGCGCGGCTGCGCTACCGGCGTGCCGCCGACAGGCCGGTGCTGATGCAGCCGGGCGTTGCTGATGGTGTTCCTTTTACCAATGCATTGTTCGTTGCTGAGAAGCTTCCGAAGGGCGCGCGGATCGTGGTGAAGGTGCTGGTGCGCAACGATGCCAACGGGGAGAAGAACTGGGGCTATGGCGGCGTGGTAAGCGAAGAACGCGGCTCGGGACCACGGCCGGTGGAGCTGAAGCTGCTAGCCGCAGGTTCGTCGTTTACGCTGCCGGTGCAGTAAGGCTTTCTCATTGCTTACCTTCGCGCAAATTTTCAACAGATGAAATCCAACATCAGCATAGACGTGACGCTCGATGAGAGCCGCGTGCCCGAGCACATCGAATGGAAGGCAACGGAAAGCAGCGCGTCCGTGCCGCAGCCCGCAAAGGCCATGATCCTTTCGCTTTGGGACAGCGCCGACAAGAGCGCACTCCGCATCGACCTGTGGACGCAGAAGATGATGGTTGACGAAATGGGCGACTTCTACTACCAGACGCTGATGACGATGGCCGACACCTTTGGCCGCGCCACGCAGAACGACGAACTGGTGCAGGACATGAAGACCTTCGCGAAGAATTTTTACCAGAAGTTCCAGGATCAGCAGCTGAAAGACAACAAGGCCTAGAAAAATGTGCTAATGGGGTGATGGGGTAATGGGGTGATGAAGGTTCCTGGGGGTTCCTGAGGGTTTCTGAGGGTTCGTGAGATGGTGGGAGCGGCAGATGGAGAAGCTGGTAAGCCTGGTTGCAAATGACCGATAAACTAATAAACCAATAAACTATGTCCTTAGAACAAAAGATCATGGATCCGATGAAGGAAGCCATGCGCAATAAGAATGAGGGTGCGCTGCGTGCGCTGCGTGCCATCAAGGCGGAGATCATCAAGGCAAAGACGGAGCCCGGTGCCGGCGGCGAGATGAGTGCCGACAAAGAAATTCCGATGCTGCAAAAGATGGTGAAGCAGCGCCGCGATGCACTGGAGATCTACCAGCAGCAGTCGCGCACCGACCTTGCACAAAAGGAGCAGGAAGAGATCGACATCATCACGCAATTTCTGCCGCAGCAAATGAGCGAAGAAGAACTGAAGACCGAGCTCCGTGCCATCATCGCGCAGGTGGGCGCATCGTCGCCGGCCGACATGGGCAAGGTGATGGCCGTGGCGTCGAAGCAGTTTGCAGGACGTGCGGAAGGAAAGGCGATCTCGGCTGCGGTGAAAGAGCTCCTCGCGTAATAGAGAAAGAACGCAGATCTTTTATGATTTTTAGGATTAGCACAGATTTTCTGTTGTCTGTCTCATTATGGAGTTCCTTTCAAATCGTACTTCGAAATCGATTGATGGTACGATAAGGAAACGAAAGGAAAATCATTTATCATCGTATCAATCGGAGAAAATTTGCGTTCAATATCTCTTAAAATCGTAGAGCCAGACTGATAAGGCAACAAGTAGAAAATCATTTTTGATCATATCAATCGTATAAAATCTGCGTTCTTTCTCTCCATGGGGATTGATCTAATCTGCCTTGCGTTACTTGTTCTCGCCCTCTTCAAAGGATTGAAGAAGGGGCTGGTAGTGGCCGTTTTTTCGTTCCTCGGCTTCGTGATCGGCATCGCTGCCGCGCTGAAGCTGAGTGCGGTGGTGGCGGGATACCTGGGCACCGAAACGAATGTATCGTCGCGGTGGCTGCCTGTGCTGGCGTTTGTGCTGGTGTTTGTAGGTGTGTTGCTGCTAGTGCGCCTGGGTGCTAAGCTGATCGAAGGAGCGCTCAGCCTGGTGCTGCTTGGCTGGGCCAACAAGCTCGGGGGCGTGTTGTTTTATGCGCTGCTCTACCTGTTCCTTTTCAGCATCCTGCTCTTCTGGGCCGACCAGTTGCACCTGTTGCGCGATACACTGAAAGCATCGTCGGCAACGTGGCCCTGGCTGCAGCCGATGGCGCCGAAGATCATTGGTGCATTGGGTGCCGTGCTTCCGTTCTTCCGCGATCTGTTTGGGCAGCTTTCGGATTTTTTCGGGGGCGTGGCACAGAAAGCTTCCTGATCTCGAAAGCGGATGCAATGATGGCAACGAGGCAGACCGTTATATTTGCGAGAATCGTGAGCGGTGAGCGGTGAGCCGTGAGCATTCACACTCCATGGCCGCGCATCGCGAGTTCACGGCTGACGGCTCACGATCTTGGTACAATTCCTGTCTTTTATGTAAATGGACTATTTTAGCGAACAGAGATTACCCGGATGCAGTACGAAGTAAAAACACAAGATAAATTCAAGTTCATCGAGGAAGGAGCCGGCGAGCCTCTGGTATTGCTGCATGGGTTATTCGGCGGGCTGAGTAATTACACCGACGTCATCGAGTATTTCCGCCGCTCTTACAAAGTGGTGGTGCCTATGCTGCCGCTGTTCGACCTCGACATCCTGCACACCACGGTGGGCGGGCTGGCCAAGCACGTGTACAAGTTCATCGAAGCCCGTAATTATACAAACATCCACCTGCTGGGCAACTCGCTCGGGGGCCACGTGGCCCTCGTGCACCTGCTCAAGCATCCCGAGCGCATCAAGTCGCTGATCCTTACCGGGTCTTCCGGTCTTTTCGAAAACGGAATGGGTGACTCCTATCCCAAGCGCGGCGACCACGAGTACATCCGCAAAAAAACGGAGCTCACGTTCTATGATCCGAAGATGGCCACCGAAGACCTCGTGAACGAAGTGTTCGAGATCACGCGCAACCGCCTGAAGGTCATCAAGATCATCGCCCTTGCCAAGAGCGCCATCCGCAACAACCTCGGCGACGAGCTCACACGCGTTCAGCAGCCCACGCTGCTCGTGTGGGGCAACAACGATACCATTACGCCGCCCTTCGTGGCGCGCGAGTTCAACCGCCTCATACCCAACAGCGAACTGCATTTCATAGATAAGTGCGGCCACGCCCCCATGATGGAACGGCCGCAGGAGTTCAACGAGATCCTCGATAAATTTTTGCAAAAGCACGCACAGCCTGCAACACTTGCCAGCTGATACGTGTCTTTTATGAAAAGGGCAAATCCTATGTTGACCAAAGACCTCATATCGAACTCCATACCGTACCTCCATCTGGACGACAAGGTGTTCCATGCCCTCCAACTGATGAACGACTACCATGTTGCCCACCTTCCCATCGTGGAAAAGGAGCAATACCTCGGTATCATTTCGGAAGAGCAGCTGCTCCACAGCGACGAAGAGATCATTCTCCAGCAGCTTCCCATCTCCGACGGCGGCAGCGCCGTTCAGGCCAACGATCACTTTCTCAAGGCCATCCAGGTGGCGGTGCAGAACAAGCTGAGCGTGGTGCCCGTGATCGGCGAAGAAAAACACATCCTGGGCCTCGTTACCTATAACGACCTGCTCAAGAATGCTTCCGACTTCATGAGCCTCGACCAGCCCGGCGGGCTCATCGTGCTTGAAATGGAGCCCAAGGCTTATGCCTTCAACGAGATCAACCGCATCATCGAATCCAGCGACGCCCAGATCACCCAGCTCAACTCCTTCGCCGACCCCGAAACGGGCCTGCTGCAGGTGACCATCCGCGTGAGTAAGCTCGAGATATCCGACATCATCGCCACCCTCCAGCGCTACGAATATGTAGTGAAATACTACTTTGGGGAGGAAATGTATCAGAACGAACTGAAGGCCAATTTCGACAACCTGATGAGCTATCTCAAAATCTAATTCCCTTTAATCCCGGCTGTTTGCGTTTTAGTGCGTAACTTATTGTCCGTTACAGGCCTTCCTATAATGAACAGATAGCCGCACCTGGTGCCCAGAGGCCCGTCAACTTCCTGATTTTTAACAGGACGTTTATTTTCCGGTACGCAATTCGTTATAGGTATGGCAGGGGTAGTCCCATTATGCTAACCGTTAAGACGAAATATACACGCACACTAATCCTGGCCTTCCTGCTGGTGGCCGGCGCACGCGCTTCGGCGCAGATCGCGCAAGCCGGCGAAGTGCTGCTCTTCTCCACGAAGGAGTCGGTGCCGCGCGCGGATACGAACGGTATTTATACGGTAAGCGATTTCGAGATAAGAGGCAACAAGCACACGCGCGACATGATTCTGCTGCGCGAACTTCCTTTTGAACAAGGCGAGCAATATACCCTCGCCGACCTGATGGAGCGCTGCCAGGATGCGCGTAGCCGCCTGCTCAACACGGGCCTCTTCCTCGACGTGGTGGTAGGCGTGGAGCGCGGCGAAGGCGATGAGGCCATCATCCAGGTGAACGTGAAAGAACGGTGGTATTTTGTTCCGATGCCCGTGCTCGACGTGGTGGGTAAAACCTACCAGCAGTGGCTCCGGGAAGGTATGCCTACGAGTTATCTCCGCTATGGCGTCAACGTCAAACACAAGAACCTAACGGGCCTCAACGATAAGCTGAGCGTGAATCTGCTCAACGGTTACCAGAAAGAGCTCAGCCTCGTGTATGAAGGGCTCCCGCTCGATTATCGCCTTCGCTGGACGGCCAGCCTCGCCTTTCAAATGGGGCAGCAGCGCGACGTGCAGTATGCTACGGAATACAACAAGCCGAAAGCATTGCATGCCGACAACCAGTTTCTTTATTCCTATACACGCCTCTCCGCATCCGTAAGCTATCGCCCGGCCATCAAAACGCGCCATAGCTTCAGCTTTACGTGGAACGACGAAAGCTTCCGCGATACCGTGGGCAAGGCCAATACTTCATTCTTCTACAACCTGTCGCGTGCGCAATATGCAGAAGTGTCTTACCAGATGAGCTACCAGGATGTGGACTTCGCACCCTATCCCAGCAAAGGCCTCGAAGGCGAGTTGCTGTTGTCGAAGAAAGGCCTGGACGCAGGTCCCATCAACCAGTGGCTGCTGCGCGCCCGAGCTTCGTGGTACCAGCCGATCACCGAGAAAACGTTTCTCAACCTGCGCGCAACCGGCATGGTGAAGGCTCCTTTCAGGCAGCCGTATCGCCAGCAGGGATTCATTGCCGGCAGCGATATGTTCCTGCAGGGTTACGAGCCCTATAACATCGACGGCGTGGCGGGCGGATTTGCGAAGGCTTCCATTCACCGCCGCATCGTGGATCGCAAGGTGGGCATCCGGTGGAAGCGCTTCCCGCAGCTGGCCAACATCCCGGTGAAGATCTATGCCAAAGCGTTTGTGAATGGTGGTTATATCTATAATGAAGATCCCGGAACGAGCTTTCTCAACAATCGCCTTCTTTATTCAGGCGGTGTAGGTCTCGACCTCGTTCTGTTCTACGATTTCACCTTCCGTATCGAGTGCTCGCTGAATGCGAACGGGCAAAACGGCCTATATTTACATGATAGAAATCGTTGGTAGATTAACCAGTAAATAGGCTTTTTGAAAGTAGCGATCTACAGCCGGGTTTTGGATCTGGGCCATTTGACAGACGTGCAGCTTTTTTTCGAAGAGTTGCACAAGGAGCGCATCGTGCCCGTGGTGTTCCGCGATTTCTATGAAGCGCTGCGTGCACACATTTCCCTTCCCGCCAACCTCGAAACATTTTCCTGCTCCGAAGAGTTGCAGGACGACATTGAATTCATCATCTCCCTTGGCGGCGACGGAACGCTGCTGGATACGGCCACGCTGGTGCGCGACAAGAACATTCCGATTGCAGGCATAAATTTCGGGCGCCTCGGCTTCCTCGCTTCCATCGGCCGCGACGAAATGCAGGAAGCAATGCGGGCCCTTTCGCGCCGCTCTTATATCATCGACAACCGGTCGCTCATTCACCTCGATGCTTCGGTGCCGCTGTTCGACGACATTCCCTATGCCCTTAATGAGTTCGCCATCCACAAGCGCGACGTGTCGCCGATGGTGAAGATCCATACTTATATCAACGGCGAGCTGCTCAATACCTACTGGGCCGACGGCCTCATCGTGGCCACGCCCACAGGCTCCACCGGCTACTCGCTTTCCTGCCAGGGCCCGGTGGTCTTCCCCGACTCGGGCTCGTTCGTCATCACACCCATTGCCCCGCACAACCTCAACGTGCGTTCCATCGTGATCCCCGACAGCACCATCCTTTCCTTCGAGATCGAAAGCCGTTCCGAAGAGATCATCGTTGCGATGGATGCGCGCCGCGAGATCGTGCACAAAAGCGTGCAGCTGGCCGTGCGCAAGGAACAGTTCGGCATCAACCTCGTACGCCTTACCGAGAACAATTTCCTGCAGACGCTGCGCAACAAGCTGAGCTGGGGATTTGATAAGCGGAACCCGGGAGGAGTGTGAGAAGAGGATGAGAGGTTTTGAGAGGTTTGGAGAGAGGTTTTGAGAAAGGTTTTGGGAGGTTTTGGGAGTTTGGGTTCCTGGGGTTTTTCATTGATGGTTTTGGGTAGTTGCACCAGTGGTCGGGAGATTGCATGAGCGATTACCGATTCCCTGCCTGCACGTTGGTATGCCGTTGACATTGCATTACACAAGAAAACGCCGGCTTCGGCGTTATAGGCTCGGGAAAGACTTAATTTGCAACCTTTATGAAGAAGATTCTGGCCGTTCTCGCCTTCTGCGTGCCCCTACTGGCTTCGGCGCAGCAAGGCTATGTGCAGGAAGGAGAGTTTGGATTCGGCATGGGCGCGGCGCACTATTTCGGAGACCTCAACACCCGTGCAAACGTCAGCAGGCCCAAGTTTGCAGCGATGGGCTTTTTTCGCAAAAACTTCGGCAACTACGTCGCGCTTCGCGTGAGCGCAGCCTTTGCCCGCGTGGGTTATTCGGATGTATACAACAAGCGCAACGAGTATATGCGCCGCCGCAACCTCTCGTTCAACAGCAACATCTGGGAGCTGGCGCTGCAGGGCGATTTCAACTTCTATAAGTTCATGCCCTACAACGAAAACACGCGCTTCACACCGTATGTCACGTTCGGCCTGGGCATATTTTCCTATGATCCTTACGCTTACCTCGGCGGACAGAAATATTACCTCCGCACGCTCGGCACCGAAGGCCAGGGCAGCGACCTCTACCCCGACCGCAAGCCCTACAGCACAATGGCTTTTTCCATTCCGCTGGGTGTGGGCATCAAATACAACATCAACGGCCGCATGAACATCGGCTTCGAGATCGTGCACCGCTTTACCAGCACCGACTACCTGGACGATGTGAGCAAGACCTACGTGGAGCCGGCAGTATTCCCGCCCAACCCCGACGGAACGCCCTCGCCCGGCCTGCTCCTGAGCGACCGCTCTTACGAAACCGGCACGCCCATCGGCACCAAAGGAGTTCAGCGCGGCATTTCGAAGCAGAAGGACCAGTTTGCCACCGCGATCCTGTATCTGAGCTTCAACCTGCAGTCGTATAAGTGCCCGTCGTATTAAGGCGCACGGAAATCGCGGATACACGAAAAAATAAGGAAAGGCCTTCGCGAAGCGAAGGCCTTGTTAATTCCCTGTTTTCCGTGGATTCCGTGCGCATTTCCCCGGGAGTCGTATTTTCGCTCCCCTATGTCCGACCTCCTTTCCCAGATCGACAAAACGCGCCTCCCGAAGCATATCGCCATCATCATGGACGGCAACGGGCGTTGGGCGAAGGAGCAGGGCAAGGACCGCCTTTTTGGTCACTACCATGGCGTGGAAAGCGTGCGCGACATCGTGGAAGGCTGCGCCGAGCTGGGCGTGGGCTACCTCACCTTGTATGCTTTTTCAACAGAAAACTGGGACCGTCCGGAGTATGAAGTGGTGGGGTTGATGGAATTGCTGGTGACTACCATCCGCAACGAGGTGGAAAGCCTGAACAAGAATGGCATCAAGCTGCACGTCATCGGCGACCTGCAAATGCTGCCGGCCTATGCCCAGAAGGAGCTGCAGGAAGCGCTCGACATCACAAAAGACAATACGGGCCTGCAACTGGTGATGGCGCTGAGCTACAGTGGCCGCTGGGAGCTGCTCAACGCAGTAAAGAACATCGCTTTCGAGGTGAAGAAAGGCCGCCTGGCCGTGGAAGAGATCGACCAGTCGACCCTCCAGCAATACCTAAGCACCAGCGCCCTGCCCGACCCGGAGCTGATGATCCGCACGTCCGGCGAATACCGCATTTCCAACTTCCTTCTTTACCAGCTGGCTTATGCCGAGCTATACTTCACGCAGGTGCGCTGGCCCGACTTCCGCAAGGAAAACCTTTACGAGGCGCTGCTCGACTACCAGGGCCGCGAACGCAGGTTTGGAAAAACGGGGGAGCAGGTAAACACAAAACCCTGATCTGCAATGCGAGCAAAGCGAAGCCTGCCCGGATGGTGGGAGGGGCAATCTGCTTCGGGTTTTGAGATTGCTCCGCTGCACTTCGTTTCGCCTGCAATGACGTATGGACGGGCGTTTGACGCGCTCCTTTTAACAAATAGCTACCAAATTTCCCTTTAATTTGCCGCCCAAAGCTCTCCGGAGACTGCTTCCGATCTGACTGAATCCTCATTTATGCGTCCATTGACTGTTCGTTTTTTCTTCCTGGCCCTGTGTTTTTTCGCGTCGGCCAGCATCCTGCACGCGCAGATTGATTCCACCAGCCGCCCTACGTCGGTTGATCCGAATCTTTCGAACATCGAAGAGGGACGTCCCAAAGCCTACACCATCCAGGCCATCCAGATCACCGGTGTGCGCACGCTCGATACCTCCATCATCCTTTCCATTTCGGGCCTCCAGGTAGGCCAGCAGATCATGATCCCCGGAAGCGACGTGTTTGCAAAAGCCATCCAGAACCTATGGCGCCAGCGCTTCTTCAGCAACGTTCAGATCTATATTACTTCGCTGGAAGGCGACCACGTTAGCCTCGAGCTGGTGCTCCAGGAACGTCCGCGACTGGCCAACTTCACGTTTGTAGGCATCCGTAAGAGCGAAGCCGACGACCTGCGCGACAAAGTGGGTCTGGTGCGCTCCACCATCATCACCGAAAACACGCGCCGCATTGCGATGGACGTCATCCGCAAGCACTTTGCGGCCAAAGGATACCAGAACGTGCAGGTGCGCATCGAGGAGAAAGTAGATCCTTCGCTGGTGAATTCCAACAACCTTACGTTCGTGATCGACAAAGGCGTGAAGGTGAAGGTGAACGAGGTGAACTTTTACGGCAATCAGGCCGTAAGCGACCTCCGCCTCAAAAAAGAAATGAAGGGCACCAAGGAAAAAAGCCACTTCGACCTCAATCCGAGCACCGTTCCCGGAAAATTCGGTACCAACGAGCGCATCTCCTTTAATGAATACGTGAAAGACTGGGGCTTCCTGTCGCCCTCGAAAACAAAGGCGGTGCTCGATCCGTTCATCCGCATCAAGTTCTTCGGCAGCGCAAAGTTCGACGAAAAGAAATACCACGAAGACCTCGAGAAGATCCTCGACTACTATAACGCGCTCGGCTACCGCGATGCCCGCATCGTAGACACAGCCCTCACGCGCCTCCCCGACGGCAACGTGAACGTGGAGATCAAAGTGGACGAAGGCCGCCGCTACTACTTCGGCAACATCGCCTTCCGCGGAAACACCAAGTACAGCGACTCCGTGCTGCAGATGATTTTGCGCATCAACAAAGGAGATGTGTACAACCTCGCGATGCTCAACAAGCGCGTAGGCAAGGAACTCTCTGCCGACGGTGGCGACATCAGCGCGCTTTATATGGATGATGGATACCTCTTCTTCCGCGCCGAGCCGGTGGAGACCTCCATCTACAACGATACCATCGACCACGAGATCCGCATCGTGGAAGGTCCGCAGGCGACGATCAAAAACGTCAACATCTACGGAAACGACAAGACCAAAGACTACGTGATCCGCCGCGAGCTGCGCACGGTGCCGGGCGAGAAATTCAGCCGCTCCGACCTTATCCGCTCGCAGCGCGAACTGGCGCAGCTGCAATATTTCAACCAGGAAAAGATCAACCCCGGCGTAGTGCCCGACCAGAGCGACGGTACGGTGGACATCAACTGGAACCTCGAAGAGAAGTCTTCCGACCAGCTGGAACTTTCGGCAGGCTGGGGTGGCGGCGTAGGCCTCACCGGTACGCTGGGCGTGACGTTCAACAACTTCTCCATCCGCAACATTCTCAAGCGCTCCACATGGGATCCGCTGCCCTCGGGCGACGGCCAGAAGCTGTCAATCCGCGTGCAGAGCAACGGCGCGGCCTACCGCTCCTACAACTTCTCGTTCACCGAGCCCTGGCTGGGTGGCAAGAAGCGCAACCCGCTGACGATCTCTTTCTATAATTCGAAGTTCTCGAACCTCTATTCGCCCACCGGCTTCTACGACAAGACGCTGGCGAACCAGCAATACCTCCGCACCATCGGCGTAGGCCTTTCACTCGGAAAGCAACTGAAGTGGCCCGATGACTATTTCAGCCTCGTATACTCGCTGAACTACACGCAGTATAAGCTGAAGAATTACAACTTCTCCGGCTTCGGATTCGACAACGGCACGGCCAACAACATTTCGTTCAAAGTGGCGCTTCAGCGTTCTTCCGTGTTCGACCCGCAGTATCCTACCGGTGGTTCCAACATGATCGCATCGGTGCAGTTCACGCCGCCCTATTCTCTGTTCGACAAGAGCATCATCACGTCGGGCAACCCTTATAAGAATCCCGAGTACCACAAGTGGCGCTTCACGTCGGAGTGGTTCGTTCCGATCGGCCGCCCCGGTGGCGCGGATCGCAACCGCCAGCTGGTGCTGAAGATCGCCGCGAAGTATGGCTTCATGGGCCGCTACACCAACAAGCTGCAGTTCTCGCCGTTCGAGCGCTTCCAGCTGGGTGGCGACGGTCTCACCAACAGCTACGGCATCCTGGGTTATGATGTGATTTCGCTGCGCGGCTACCCCGTGTTCGACAAGCCCGATCCTTCGATCAACCCCGACATCTCGCAGGCATCGAGCTACTTTACCATCTTCAACAAATACCAGCTTGAGCTGCGCTACCCGCTTGTGCGCAACCAGAGCAGCACCATCTACGCGCTTACCTTCTTCGATGCGGCCAACGGCTGGAACAACTTCAAGGAATACAATCCCTTCCGCCTGCGCCGCAGCGCGGGTGTGGGCATGCGTTTCTTCCTTCCGATGTTCGGTATGCTCGGCTTCGACTATGGTGTGGGCCTCGACCGCCTTTCGCCTGCCGACCGCAGCCTGAAGAATGCGAGCCGCTTTACCTTCATGCTGGGCTTTGAGCCGGAATAAATTCACCACCTAAACAAACCTTGCGGTAATGAAAAAGATCCTCGTGTTGGCTTTGTGCAGCCTGATGGCCGCCGCTTCGCTCCAAGCGCAGCGTTATGCCGTGATCGATACGAAATACATTCTCGACAAGCTGCCCGAGTACAAAACGGCACAGCAGAACCTCGACCAGATCGCTGCCGGATGGCAGAACGAGATCGACCGCCTGCAGGCCGACCTCGATAAAATGTACAAGGACTTCGAGGCCGAGCAGGTGATGCTCAGCGAAGACCTGCGCAAAAAGCGGGAAGACCAGATCTTCGCCAAGGAAAAAACATTACGCGAACTGCAGCGCCAGCGCTTCGGCTTCGAGGGCGACCTTTTCAAGAAACGCCAGGAGTTGATCAAACCCGTGCAGGACAAGGTTTACAGCGCCGTGCAGAAGGTTGCGGTGCAGCGCGGATACGACTTCATTCTCGACAAAAGCGAGGGAATAACCGTTATCTTCGCGGACCCAAAGCTGGAGAAAAGTGACGAAGTGTTGCGCGAGCTCGGCGTGCGGAACTAAAAGAAACCATAAAACAGGAAGCGCGGACAACGCAAACCCGAACCCACCAATCTTACTATCTAAATAACACTAACAACAAACATGAAGAAGATTTCTTTCGTTTTGATCGCCCTTATTTCGCTTCTGGGCGCCAACCAGGCATCTGCCCAGAAGATCGGCTATGTGAGCGTGGATGAAGTTGTGAGCCAGATGCCCGAACTGGGTCGTATCGATACACTGCTGCAGCGCTACCAGATCGATTCGCTGGCACCGCGTTACAGCTATATGCTGAGCGAGTTTCAGCGCAAAGACAGCCTCGTGAACGGTCCGGATTCGCTGAAGGCTTACCCCAACGCCAGTGTGCGCGCCCAAGTGCGTGACGAAGTGGCCCAACTGGCCAACACGCTTCAGAACTGGCAGCAGATTGCAGGCCAGGCCTACGAGAACAAGAAGAACATGCTGCTGGAGCCCGTTCTCCGCAAGGTATACACCGCTATCAACGCTACCGCTAAGGAAGCAGGTTACACCTATGTGCTGAGCAAGGAAAACCTGATCGTGGCCCCGCAGAACGACGACCTCGTGCTGCAGGTGCTTCGCAAACTGGGTGTGCGCGTACAAGGCGCTCCTGCTGCAGCTCCCGCCGCGGCTCCGAAGCCGAAGGCTGGAGGGAAGCAGTAAGGCGTGAGCCGTCAGCCGTGAGCTCAAAAAACGAAGAACGGAGGCCCTGGGCCTCCGTTCTTCGTTTGCATGCGTCAGCTTCCCTTCTCCCTGCTCACGCCTCACGGCTGACGATTCCCCAAGCCCTACCTTTGCGCCATGCCCACAGCTCCCATCGGCGTCTTCGATTCCGGATATGGCGGCCTTACCGTCCTTCGTTCGCTGGTAGACAGGTTGCCGCAATACGATTACCTCTACCTCGGCGACAATGCACGTGCGCCTTACGGCAATCGCTCCTTCGAAACGGTGTACCGCTACACGCTGCAATGCGTGGAGTGGCTGCTGCAGCAGGGATGTCCGCTGATTGTACTGGCGTGCAACACAGCTTCCGCAAAGGCCTTGCGCAACATCCAGCAAAACGACCTCCATCGCCTTGATCCAAACGCGCGTGTGCTCGGTGTGATCCGGCCAACGGCCGAAGTGGTAGGCAATTATTCGAAGCAGGGTGCGGTAGCGGTTCTGGCTACCAACGGCACGGTGCAGTCGCGATCGTATGAGCTGGAGATCGAAAAGTTCTTCCCGGCAATGAAAGTGGTGCAGGAAGCCTGCCCGATGTGGGTGCCGCTTATTGAGAACAACGAGCATAACAGTCCCGGCGCCGACTACTTTGTGCGGCAGCATGTGGAGCGCGTGTTGCGGCAGCATCCTGATGTGGATACCTTACTGCTCGCGTGCACGCACTATCCGTTACTCATTGAAAAGATCCGTCAGCTGCTTCCCGAACGCATCCAGGTGCTGGCGCAGGGCGACATTGTTTCGGAAAGCCTCCAGGATTACCTGCAGCGGCACCCCGAGATCAACGAGCGCCTGAGCCGCGAAGGGCAACGCACGTTCTACACAACCGATGCGGTAGATGATTTCAACAACAAGGCTACGATCTTTTTCGGCGAGCGGATCGAATCGCGTCACATAGACCTTCGCTAGCGTTCGAACCGGTAGAGATAACGGTCGCGCGCGTCACGTGCCGCTTCCGCATTGCTGCCTTCATGGCTTTCCCGTATTAATACAACCCGGTGGCTGCGCAGCGTATCGGCCGCCAACGGCGATAGCGTAATGAAATAATATACGTCGTAGCCCGGATGCTGCAGCGCCAGCCTTGAAAGCGAAGGAGCCGGCAGTTGTACCTCGCCAGAGAGGCTTTTATCCCACACCACAAAGGTGCCCCAGCGTTGCTGCAAGGGGAAGTAGAAGCTGTCGCGCGGGAGGAATGCGGCGATGGTGACACTTGCACTCGGCGGGTCGGCTGCCACGAAATGCCTGCCTGGCGCGGCTTTTAGCGTCTCCGCGAACTCCTGCGGATAACGATGCCGCACCCGCAGTTCGGCCCAGCCGCGATACGCCGCGCGGGCTACCATCGACAGCAACACCACGAGGAGGAATAAGGATAGTATGGGTCGCCATTGTATGTTGCCGAGCCAAAGCAACCAGAGCATCGAAAGAAATAAAAACAGGTAGTGGCGTGTGTCGCACAACGGCACCACCGAAAAGAACAGAAGCAAGGCCAGTTGTGTGGCCACAAAACCAATGGCCACGTTTCGGTTGCGCGTGCAGGCAAGCAGAACGCCACCGAATGCCAGGTAGAACACGAATCCAAAACTCCGAAGACCGCTCAGCATCCGCGTAAAGTGGTCGGGACGGAAGTTGAATTGCAGCGATACAGCGCTATCGGAAGGTGGCCATACATACAGCGCCGTCGCGAAGAATCCTACGGCTAGCAAGCCGAGTCCTGGCAGTGTTCCCTTTGCCTTCGGTGTCAGCAGGATGGTCAGTGCGAAGCCGCCTGCGAGGATCATAGAGTTCAGGTTGCAGTTCGCGCACAGCAGCAACAGCAGCGTCCAAAGCCATACGCGGCCGGGCTGGCTGCGCCAGACCGTGGTTGCAAGAAAAAACAGGAATGCACCCAACGCATAGCTGCGCGCGAACACTGCGTATTCGAACAAAAACAAATACGTGAACGGCAGCAGCACGCGCACCCACAGCGGCAGGGGCGCCCGCAGCAGGATCAGCGTGACGGTACCGGCGCAACACAACAGGTTGAGCGCGTAGATCGACTGGAACGGCCATCCGCTGCGTGCGAAGGGCCGCAGCAGCAGGTGCCACAGCGCACCACTTCCTTCGTAGCGCATTTGCGCAAACAGTGCAGAGAGGTCAGGGGCATCGCGCGCGATGAGCCAGGCCTGTGCCTCATCGTGGCTCACCTCGTGACGAAGCAGCAATGCGATGCAGATGATCAGGTATATGCCCAGCGCAGCCAGCAGCACGCGTTGCTCCGTTCGGGGCGACGCGCGTTGCGTGAAAAACGAACGCGCAGTAAAAAGGCCCGCTGAGGCGGACCTTTCCTTATTAACCATAGCCAAAACTACAGAAAGTACTTCTGCTCCGCAATGAGCGCGTCGGCAATGCGGCGGCGCGCTTCTTTGGAGTTGAAAGAGGCTGCCTTGGTAAAGCGGCGTATGCCCATCAGCATCATGCGCTGCTCATCGCCTTCGGCAAAGGCATTAAGTGCATCTTTTCCCGCCTTTGCCACACGGTCGGCGGCATCGTAGATATACACCTGCGCAATGTCGCGGTGCAGCTGCGTGGCCTTGCCTTCCTGCTCCAGGCGCATCACGCGCAGCAGCAGGCTTTCCGATACAAACGTGTCGATGGACATATCCGCAATGTTCATCAGGATCTCCTGCTCGTGCTCCAGCTTCATCATCAGCTTTTGTGCAGCAGCGCCAGCCGTGAGGAGGATGGCTTTTTTGAAACCTTCAATCAGCTTGCGCTCGGCGGCAAAGGGTGTTTCGTCGGCATCACCGAACTCGGGAATGGCAAGGAGCTCCTGGCCCACTTTCATGGCAGGCCCCATCATGGCGAGGCGGCCCTGCATGGCGCGCTTCAGCGTCATGTCTACCGACAGCAGGCGGTTGATCTCGTTCGTGCCTTCGTAGATGCGATTGATGCGCGAATCGCGGTAAGCGCGCGAAATATTGTATTCGGCAGAGAAGCCGTTGCCGCCGTGAATCTGCACGCCTTCATCCACGCAGAAGTCGAGCGTTTCGGAGCCGTGTACTTTCAGCAGTGCACATTCGATGGCGAATTCTTCGGCGGCACCGAGCAAAGCATCATTAAATGGCTTGCCTTCGGCGAGCGCCTGCTTTTCTTTTTCATCGATCCACTCCGCCGTGCGGTACAGTGCGCTTTCGCATGCGTAGGTGCGGATCACCATCTCGGCCAGCTTGTGCTTGATGGCGCCGAAGTTGGCAATAGCGGTCTTGAACTGCTCGCGCGTCTTGGCATATTCCACCGAAGTGCTGATGGCACGTTTTGCTCCGCCGAGTGCTGCCGCGCACAATTTCAGGCGGCCGATGTTGAGGATGTTGAAGGCGATCTTATGGCCTTTGCCGATGTCGCCCAACACGTTTTCTACGGGCACCTTGCAATCCTGGAAATACAGTTGCACCGTAGAAGACCCTTTGATGCCCATCTTGTGTTCTTCCGGTCCTTGCGTGAAGCCTTCGAAGCCGCGCTCCACGATGAAGCCGGTGAATTTATCGCCATCCACTTTTGCAAACACGGTGTATACGTCTGCAAAACCACCGTTGGTGATCCAGCACTTCTGGCCGTTGAGGATGTAGTATTTGCCATCGTCGCTGAGGCGGGCTGTGGTCTTCGCACCCAGTGCGTCGGAGCCGCTGTTGGGTTCGGTAAGCCCGTATGCGCCGGTCCACTCGCCGGAGATGAGCTTGGGAATGTATTTCTGTTTTTGTTCGTCGTTGCCGAAGTAAAGGATGGGCAGCGTGCCGATGCCGGTGTGCGCCGAGATGGCAACCGAGAACGAGTGACCCGCCCCAAGGTATTCATTGACGATGGTAGAAGTGATGAAGTCTTTGCCGAGGCCGCCGTATTCTTCCGGAAAGGAGGTGGCTAGAAGACCTTGTTCACCGGCCCTCTGCACCAGCGATTTCATCAGTCCCGGTTCCATGTCGTCTATTCGATCGAGGATGGGAAACACTTCGGTGTCGAGGTATTGGTTGCACATGTCGCGGATCATCATCTGCTCCTCGTTGAAGTGCTCGGGGATGAACGTGTGGGCAGGCTCGCTTTCGCGGATCAGCCATTCACCGCCTTTAAGTGTGGTTTTCGTTGCTTCCATGTTGTCGGGTGTTTATTAGTTTATTAGTCTATTTGTTTATTGGTACGAGCGACCTGCCCACGCCACGATTCACTACCCATCAGCCATCACTCATTATTCATCACTGATTACTCATTACTCATTGACTCAGGTTATCATACACCTTCTGCAAAACTGATTTCGCCATTTCCACCTGGTCGGGTGGCACACCTTCGAGCGCTTCGTTGAGCGTTTCTTCTGCGAGCAACATCGTCTGCTCCTGCAATTTGGCGGCCGCCTTCGTCACAAAGACCTTGTTGATCCGGCGGTCGTTTTCATCGCCCACGCGCTTCACCATGCCGGCCTTCTCGAGGTTATCGATCAGCCGCGTGATGCTGGGCTTGTCGCGGAACGTGGCGTTGCACAGCTCTTGCTGGCTCAGCCCGTCTTCCTTCCATAGTTGATACAACACGCTCCACTGCTCGATGGTGAGCGGCAGTTCGTGCTGGTTGAACTTCTTTTGCAGTCGCCGCGCAATGGCCGTTGAGGCCTTGCCAGTGATGAAACTATAGAGCTCGCCTTTGCGGAATTGGTTGTTTGGCATATAGTTGTTTATGCAACTAAGTAAATTTAACGGGTTTTCCGATAATTTGGGCAGCTCGGAAAAAAATATTTTTTGATGATCGGATGGGGACTGTTCTGGATGGCCTGGGCGCTTATGTGGTTGGCGTATGCTTTCCTCATCGACTTTTACCGGCATGGCTGGAAGGTGGGTGAAAGCGCCCGCTTTGAACCTTCGGCCCATCAGCCTGCGGTATCGGTGGTGGTGGCAGCACGCAACGAAGCTGCCAACCTGCCGCGCTTGCTGGCTGTCCTGCGCGCACAGGATTACCCCGCGGAGTCGTTTGAAGTGCTGCTGGTGGACGATCATTCGGAAGACGGTACGTATGCACTTGCAGCAGCAGCCGGAGGCAATGTGCGCGCGGTGCAGAGTCCTGCCGGCACAGAGGGAAAGAAGGCTGCGTTGACCTTTGGCATTGGCCAGGCAACGGGCGACTGGATCGTGGCTACCGATGCCGACTGTGTGCCGGGCCCCGGATGGTTGTCGGGCATGATGGCGTATGCCGATGATGCCACCTTTCTCGCAGGGCCGGTTCGCTACCACAACATCCGCAGCTTTTGCGACCGTTTTCAAACGCTGGATTTCATAACCCTGCAAGGCATTACTGCCGCTTCGGTGGCAACGGGTTTTCACAGCATGTGTAATGGAGCCAACCTTGCTTATCCTCGCAGGCTTTTCAATGAAGTGGGCGGTTTTGCGGGCGTGGATCGCCTCGCCAGTGGCGACGACCTGCTGCTGATGCACAAGATCGCCATCCGCAAGGGCGCATCCGTGCAATACGTTCGCCACCCCGATGCCATTGTGCACACAGATCCTGCGCCCGGCTGGCGCGCCTTCTGGAAACAGCGCGTGCGGTGGGCGTCTAAGTCGGCGCACTACGACGACAAGCGGATCTTCTGGGCGCTACTGATGGTGTATTTTTTCAACCTGCACTTCGTGGTGCTTGCTGCCTGGTGCTTCGGCAACCCGCAGTTGCTGGGGCTTTTGATCGGAGGGATCCTGCTCAAGACGGTTGTAGAAATACGGTTTCTGGCACCCGTTGCACGTTTCTTCGGCCAACAGCACCTGTTGCCTTGGTTTCCGTTGATGCAACCGCTGCACATTCTTTATACGGTGTTGGTAGGTGCGTTGAGCCAGGTGGGGAAGTATGAATGGAAGGGTCGTCGTTTGCGGTAGAGACGCGCAATGCGCGTCTCGCGGCGAAGCCGCATGGCGCGTAAGGAGCCGCATGGCGCGTAAGGAGCCGCATGGCGCGGAAAGAGCCGCATGGCGCGGAAAGAGCCGCATGGCGCGGCGAAGAGACGCATGGCGCGGCAAAGAGACGCACATAGTGCGTCTGTACGTAAATTGGAGCGGATGGAATGGAAAAGGAGCTCGGTATGGAAGCGCTTCCGGCGCAAAAGGGCGGCAATGGCCGGTCTTGTGCTGATCGGCGTGGCGGTGTTCGTAGCCGTCTTCGCCTACTTCCTTGCACCCGATCCCTCACCCAACGCCAATCGCATCATCCTGGAGATCGGCGGCAACAAGCCCGGCTACCGCAAGTCTTTTGTGCTCGTTCGCAAGCCTGCTGCACGTGAGGATGCAGGGTTCTTCGAACGTCTGCTTTCTGGCGTCCCCGATCGTTTCGATTATGTCCCAGTAACCAAAGTGCAGCAGAACGGCGATTCGCTGCACGTGGAGAAGTATGTGGATGACGGCCTCACGGAGCCGAGGAGTTATGTAAAGAATCAACTCGCAGATAAGCCGGTATCGGAACGAACGTATCGCCTCGGCACCGACAAATACGGTCGCGACATTCTCAGCCGCCTCATCATCGGCACGCGCGTAAGCCTCTGCGTGGGGCTGGTCACCGTGCTGCTTTCGCTGCTTATTGGTGTGTTTCTCGGAGCGCTTGCGGGTTACTTTGGCGCACGTACCGATGCATTCGTGATGTGGATGGTGAATGTGCTCTGGAGCATTCCCACGCTGCTGCTCGTATTTGCCATCACGCTGCTGCTGGGCAAAGGTTTCTGGCAGGTGTTTATTGCAGTAGGACTAACGCTTTGGGTGAACGTGGCGCGCCTCGTGCGTGGGCAGGTGCTTGCGGCGCGCGAGTTGCCTTACGTGGAAGCAGCGCGGGTACTGGGTTTCAGCCACTTCCGTACGCTGTTCCGGCATATTCTTCCCAACATAACCGGGCCCATTCTCGTGATCGCCGCATCCAACTTTGCATCCGCCATCGTGCTCGAAGCGGGCCTGAGCTTTCTTGGTGTAGGCGTGCAACCACCGATGCCTAGCTGGGGATTAATGATCAAGGAGAACTACAATTTCATCATCACCAACAACCCGGTGCTGGCTTTGGCGCCAGGCTTCGCCATCATGCTGCTGGTGCTGTCGTTTCACCTGGTGGGGAATGGATTGCGGGATGCACTCGACGTAAGACAGTAGAGAAGGAACGCAGATTTTTATGATTGTTAAGATTTACGCGGATTCGTTTTCGCGTGCGAAAGCAAATCATAGAAAATCATAATGATCTGCGTATTCCGCTTGCGGAATCTGCGTTCTTTCTCTCAACTCGAAACCGCACTTCCGCCGTGATCAGCACGGCAAGCGAAAGGTAAAAGAGGCTTCCCAGCTTGTCGGTTTCCACGAGGTCGTTGATCAGGTTTACGGTGCACTCCATCCCCAATATCACTGCGGCTACTGCTGCAGCGCAGCGCCAGAGCGGATCGGAAGACCGCACATAAATGCGTTGGGCGATGTAGAACGCATAACCCGTTACCAAAAGTAAAAGAAAGAGGCCCACGAATCCCTGTTCGATGGTAGTGAACAGGTAGTAGTTGTGCACCGTACTCTTCTCGGGGTTGTCGCTCACCCAGGTGCGGAATGCCGGAACGGTGAAGTGTTTGTAGTTCTTTACGTAGGTATTCGGTCCCCAACCCGTTGCCCAGTGCGTCTTCACCATCTTCACGCCCGCCACCCAGCGATAGAAACGCTCCGCATTGGACAGGTCCTTGAATTCGTAGGTGGCCTGCAGGTGTTCGCGGAAGTCGGTATGAAACACCGTGTTGTTGAAATTGCCTGCGAAGCGCATGTAGCGTTGGCTGTCGAGCAGCCAGTAAATGCCGATGCTTGCACCGATCAATGCCATGAAGAACGCGGGCATCAGCAGCCGGCGGCGCAAGAGCAGGAATACGATTCCTCCGGCAACGAGCGATACCCATGCGCCGCGCGCATAGCTGAGGGCGATGGCCGCGAGTGCGATCGCAATCAACACTTTCAACAACCTTTTACGTGGAGGCGTTTTTGCAAAATGATGACCGGCCAGCAGTAGCGGGATGATGCAGGCCAGCACGGCCGAGTAATTCACGTGGTTGCGGAAGTAGGGATAGAGAGCCGGGTTGATGGAAGTAAATCCGAATCCCATCCCGGCGTGGATCAGCATCGTACGAATCACGAGCACCATCATCGAGATTGTAAGCACCTGCGCCGTGCGCACGAGGTTTTTGGGATTGCGGAACAGCACGTAGGGAGTCACCACGAAGGCTCCGATGTACCAGGTCTTGGCCAGGAAGTATTTGAGCGATAGCACGAAGTCGGTAGAGAAATACGCCGAAGCGAGCCACCAGCTTGCCTGTAGCAGGAGGAACAACCATAGGATCGAGCGTGCCATTCCCTCCAGCGGCTTCTTCTTGCGGTGATACACGAGGAAGCACATTGTTGCAAAAGTGGTAAGCAGCATCAACGGCTCCGTCGGAAGGTCGGTGCCCAGCGTTTCGGTTACGTTGAACTCTATTGACCAGGGGAGGAAGGCGATCAGCAACCAGAAGAGCACGAATGGATCGTGGCAGATCCAGATGAAGATCAGCACCAGGAAGGGCAACACGAACAGCACAGGCTGCGTTGTATACATCACAAGCGCCGTGATCAGCACGAAGAAGATGCCGAAGCCGAGGAAGTACTTTCGGATGGCCGCAGCGGGAATCACGCTTCTTGTTTGCGGCTTTCGAGGAAGAGTACCAGGAGGATGCTGAATACCAACGCTACGAAGCAGGCCATTGCAAACAGCGGCACCAGTTTCGGGCGCTCGGGCTTGAAGCCGGGGCGGGCCGCTTCGAGCAGCAGCAGCACATTCGGCTTGGTGTTTACAACCAGCGTGTATTCGTTGATCAGCCGGTCGTATTCCGCCAGCTCTTTCATGATCGATTCGTTGCGCACCTGCTGCAGCTGCCGGCGTGCATTGCTCAGGTTTCCGATGGAGTCTGCTGCCTTCAGGTATTCAGTTTGCAAATCAGCGGCGTGTTCGCGAAGGTTGTTGAGCACGCGTTCGTTGGTGGCGTTCTGGAGGCGTTGGTGCATCCGCTGAAACTTGTCGAACAGCGAATTGGCCATCCTTGCTGCGAGGTATTTATCGCGGTCGAATACGCGGATGCGGAGCTGGTTGTATTCATCTTTCGAAACGTCCACGTTCTCGCGCAGTTCCTTCATCGTTTGATACAGCGGCAGCTTCACTTTCGTGAGCTTGTAATGCGTTATCAGGTCGTTGTCTCGGATCAACTGGAAGAAGATCGTATCCAGCGCTGCGGTGCCGAGGATGCGATCGATGTCGTCGGGGCCACCGAGCGAGGAATACAGGCCCTGGATGTTCTCGTTGAAGATCTTCGACTTGTCGAAGTTTACGGTGGTGGCGGGGAGCGCCACTACCATGCCCATGTATTGACGTTCGAGCATCAGCAGGATGCCGGCAGACACGATGGCCACGGCGAGCACAAGACCGGCAATCAGCTTCCACCAGCGGCGGAACAAAGTGAGGAAATCAGGCATTTACGGCGTTTGTCGGATTGAATTGCGTTTCGGACGCATCGAATTAATGAACGCAAACATAATCAAAGTGGCGGCAATGGCGGCGTTGAGAATCCAGAATGCTGCGCCCATATCCGTTCCCAAAGCGGTTTTGCAGGCACCGTACACCATCGAGCCCAAGAGGCAGTAGGCGATCACCGACAGCGGCCGCAGGCGCAGGCCGAACATGGGCCGCGCCCCCAAATAACAGGCAATGGCACAGAGGTACTGGCTGGCAACCGCGGCCCAGCAGCAACCCAGCGCGCCCCACCTAGGTATCAGCAGCATGTTGAGCACTCCATTCACTAGGGCGCAGCCCGCCACCACGGAGGCAAAGAGGCCCAGGCGCCCGCTGGCATTCAACAGCGAGCCATACAGGTGAATGCCATAATAGGCAGGCAGCGCCGCCACGCAGGCAACGAGCACGTTGGCCGAATATTGATCCGTGGAATGATACAGCAATTGCATCACCAGGGGCGCGAGACCTGCACAAAGGCCAGCAAAGCCCATCGCCGCCAGCAGCAGGAAGTGACGAAGCCGCAGCACGGTATCGTCGATCAGTTTTTTGTCGTGGAGGTGCCGCGCTGCGAAGGGCACGAGGAAGGAGGCCGTGAGATAACCCGCTGTGTTGCCTGCGTCGAGCAAACGATACGCGGCTGCATAAATGCCCGCTTGTAAGGCCCCTTGCGGATGAATGCGTTCGAGGAGGAATGCATCGAGCCTCGTGTGCACGCTCATCAGCAAAATCACCAGCAGGAAGGGTGCACTCAGTCGGAATAGCCCCGATAACTTTCCCTCGCCCGGTGTAACGCCCGGCTTGCGTCGGGCAGCAATGAGCGCCGCCACGGCAATGGCAATGCAATTGGCCCCAAGCTGTATCAGCAGGAAGGTTCGAAGGCTGAATGAGGAAGCAAGCGGCGTGTACAGAAAAAGTCCGCACACGAGTATGATGAGCGATTTATCGCTGATGGACAGCCACGCGTCGGCGCGGAAGAGTTGCCTCCCGGTAACCACGTTGCGATAGAACACAAGGTAGGATTGCGCGACCTGTAAAAGCCCGGTGAGCAACAGCAGGTCCCACTGCACGATGCCGCTGATCCATCCCACGAAAAGGAGCACGGCGAGATAGGCAACCGACAGTGCCAGCTTGGCCTTTGCGAGGCGGCTTACCGAAAGGTGATTGCCCAGGGCGAGTTCGCGGTTGAGCAGGTTGGTGAGCCCTGCATCGGCAACGATGGAAAGAATGATTGAAAGGTTGAGAATGGAGAAGTATGCCCCGAAGCTCTCGTGGCCTACGATCAGCTGGGCTTTCCGGTCGATGCCAAACACCCAGACCGGTTTGACCAGGACATTGAGCACGACCAGCCAGGAAAGGCTACGGAGAAATCCTTTGATGTTCATTGTGTTGCTTCAAAGATGCTTTGTTTTTCATTGCGGGGCGTTGTCGTAACATTGCCTCCGGCGCATTGCCGCAGCAAAGTGGAGAATACAAACAACGAACGTCTGCTCGCCGGATTGGCTGCCGTGGAAGCATTGGCAAGGGGAAGCAAGGTGCAACGATGGGTGCAGCATCCATTCAGGTATGCTGCAGCGATCCTGCATCGGCGGTTGTGCTACCCGTTGTTTCGCCGCAGCTGGTTGCAGCGCGCATCACTGTTCTGGGGCGGCACCATGCAGGTTGCGCTCCCTGCGGCTACGGACATCTTTCTTACCGGTGGAAAAACGCACCCTTCCGAAACCAGGCTTGCCCGGTTCATGATCCGCGACCTTTCGGTCAACTCGGTGTTCTTCGACGTGGGTGCGCACTATGGATACTTCAGCCTGCTTGCCGCCGAACTCGCCTTTCGGGGCCAGGTGCATGCATTCGAACCTTCAACGCATACCTTCGGAATCCTTCAACGAAACGTAGCTGCCCAGCAACGCATTCGTGCGCACCATGTGGCCGTGTCGCGCACCGATGGCGAGATTCCGTTTTACGAATTTGACAACCTCCATTCAGAATACAATTCGGCAGATGCCCACCAGTTTTCCGGAGAAGCATGGTTTAAAAAACACGCGCGCAAGACCAGCATCCGCTCCCTTTCGCTCGACCGCTTCGTGGATGGAGGTGCACTGCTGCCCACCCACGTCAAGATCGATGTGGAAGGTTTGGAGCCGGAGGTGATCGGCGGTGCGCAACGCCTTTTATCCGGGCAATCGAAGCCAGTGTTTATGCTCGAGTACCTTGCCCGCCAAAGGGGCAACGAGCCACACCGCGAAGCGCATCACCTGCTTCTCGAAATGGGTTACCGCAGCTTCCGGATTGGTGACGATGGGGCCTTGCTACCCACGGAAGATGTGGATGCCTACCTCGAACAATCGGGCCTTGATTCTGATAACGTCGTTTACCGCGCCTGAGCCTATGGTTTTTCGTATCATTGCCCCATGAAACTCGTAGCCAATAAAGTCGCCATCGTCACCGGAGCCGCACGCGGTATCGGTGAGGGCATTGCGCTGAAGCTCGCCGAGCAGGGTGCAGACGTTGCCTTTACTTACGTATCGGAAAGCAGCGCCGAGCGTGCCAAGACGCTGGAAGACAAGCTCAAGGGTATGGGCGTGAATGCAAAAGCCTATCGCTCCAATGCTGGCGACTTCGGCGAATGCGAAACGCTGGTAAACGATGTGGTGAAAGAGTTTGGAACGGTGGATATCTGCGTCAACAACGCGGGCATCTCCAAAGACAACCTGCTGCTGCGCATGAACGGCGAGCAGTGGGACGAGGTGATGCAGATCAACTTGAAGAGCGTGTTCAACATGACCAAGCACGTGATCCGCCCGATGATGAAAGCCAAGAGCGGATCCATCATCAATATGAGCTCCGTGATCGGGGTGATGGGCAACGCGGGACAAAGCTCCTATGCTGCTTCCAAAGCCGGCATTGTCGGATTCTCAAAATCTGTTGCGAAAGAGCTCGGCTCGCGCAATGTGCGCTGCAACGTCATCGCGCCCGGCTTCGTCGAAACCGATATGACCTCCTACCTTAAGGAAGGCGAGCAGGCCGACAAATACAAAGCAGGCATTCCCCTCGGCCGCTTTGGCTCCGCTGAGGACATCGCCAACGTGGTGCTCTTCCTTTCCTCCGACCTGTCGAACTATGTAACCGGGCAGGTGCTGAATGTGGATGGGGGACTGCTCATGTAAGATGTCAGATGTAAGATGTCAGATGTGAGATGTGAGATGTGACCAAGACCTGGTCAATGAAGTATCCTGATGTTTCTCACTTTGATGTAATGATGCCATACGATCATCGTGGCTATGGAGCGATACGGTCGGAGCGGCTCCGCCCATTCGATCGCTTTTTCTTTTGTGTTGCTCTCCCAACCCTGGATCATCTTGATGCCATTCATCAGCGCGATGTCGCCCGTCGGAAAAAGATCGGTGCGGCCGAGGCAATGCAACAGGTAAATGTCGGCGGTCCAGTCGCCGATGCCCTTGAGCGCGGTGAGTTGAGCACGCACTTCTTCATCGGGTGAGGCCTCCATTGCTTTAAGCGAAACCTTGCGTTGTGTAATGGCCGTCGCAAGCCCGCGCACATAGCCCATCTTCTGCCGCGTGAAGTAGCAGGCGCGCAGCTCTTCATCGCTCAGCGACAGTATTTTTACGGGAGTAGGAAGACCGATGTAGTCGGTCAGTTTCTTGTAGGCTGCATAAGCTGATTGCAGCGACACCTGCTGCTCCAGTATCGTGAGCACGAGCGTAGCAAATCGATTCGGACGCGACCATAATGGCGGGTAGCCGTGCGTGTGGAGCACGCGCTGCAGGCCGGCATCACGCGACGCTACGAGGGTGCAGAGGGAGTGGAAGTTGGCGGCGTTGAAGGTAAGCATGTTCATGGCCGTCATTGCTAGGGCTGGAGGCGGAGCCGACAGTCCGAAGCAATCTCCCTTCGGTCGCCTTCTCGCAATGACGTTGTTATTGTGCGCTACTGCGCCTTCGCCTTAAACCTGGCAATGGCTTCTTTCGTGAAGTCGCTCAACACGAGGCGACCACTGATCTCGGCGCGCTGGATAAGCAGTTCGTCCCAGTGCTCGGTGCCTGCCCAGAATGCCTTCTTCAATTCGCGCATGGCTTCGGGCGAACTGTGCGACAACTGGTTGGCGAGGCGGCTGATGGATTCGTCCATGCCTTCTACCGTTGCGTGCACCTCGGCAAACAAACCCTTGCGCTTGGCCCATTCGGCATTGCGCCACATGGAGGCGTCGATGGCGAGCTGGCTGAAAGCCGATGTGCCGATCTTGCGCTCTACGGCCGGGCCCACCACGAAGGGACCAATGCCTACCGCGAGTTCCGACAATTTAATATCCGCCCCTTCAACGGCGATGGCATAATCTACCGCCGATGCGAGGCCCACGCCGCCGCCCACGCACTTTCCCTGGATGCGGCCGATGACCAGCTTCGGGCATTTGCGGATGGCATTGATCACATTCGCAAAACCGCTGAAGAACGTAAAGCCGGCCTTCTCGTCTTTGATCTGCGTCAGCTCGTCAAAAGAAGCGCCGGCGCAAAAGGTGCGGTCGCCGCCGGAGCGAAGAATGATCACCTTTGTTTCCTTATCGGTGCCCACCGCGTGGATCTCGTGGGCAAGCGCCTCGAGGATGCGGTGCGGCAATGAATTGCTTTGCGGGTGAAAGAACTCGATCGTCGTAATTCCCTGGTGCGATTCTACGTCTACGTAACCATTAACTATATCCTTGCTCATGTTCTGTGTTCTTTGATTTGAAGTTAATCCAATTTCGGACCGGTTTGGGAAGTCAAAAGGCAAAATTCAAAAGTCAAAAGAGCTCTCTTAGGTAGGCCGCGTTAAAGGTTTTGATTTTTGACTTTTTAATTTTGAATTAACTGCTTTTTCTCTTCACCATCGTAAGGATCGTTGCAATCCCCACGTGCTCGCCGGTTTCATCCAGCATCTCCACCAGCCACTTTACAATGCCCTTCGGGATGTCGGTCTCTTCTTTCTTGTCTTGTGGCACCTTCTCCTTGCACGTGAAGCGGATGCTTAGCTCAGTGCCCGGGTAAACGGGTTTGGTAAAGCGCAGCTCGTCGATGCCATAGTTGAGCAGCACCGGCCCAAGGTCGGAGCCGTCCACGAATAGTCCGGCCGCCGCGCTCATGATGAAGTAGCCATGTGCTACCTGCTTTTCGAACATGGTGCCGTTGAAATCGGTTTCGCGGATATGCGCGTAAAAGTGATCGCCACTGAGGTCGGCGAAGGCATCGATATCTTCAGAAGTGATGACGCGCTTGTCGGTCATGATCTGGTCGCCCACCTCGAGTTCTTCGTAGTATTTGCGGAAGGGATGCTTGCCGGGATCGATACCCACCGCGTTGGGTTGGTACACCTGCGTGATGGCGGTGATGGTCGTCGGCGATCCCTGGATGGCCGTGCGCTGCAGGTAGTGCTTCACACCGCGCACGCCGCCCATTTCTTCGCCACCGCCCGCGCGGCCGGGACCCCCGTGCACGAGCAACGGAAGCGGTGAGCCATGGCCGGTGCTTTCTTTCGCGCATTCCTGGTTGAGTACGAGGATGCGACCGTGATGGGTGGCCGCGTTCACCACGAATTCGGTTGCGAGCTTATTGTCGGCTGTCACGATGGAGCAGCAGAGCGATCCTTTTCCGCGCTTGGCCAGGCGGATCGCTTCATCCAGATCCTTGTACGGCATCACCGTGCTTACGGGGCCGAAGCATTCGATATCGTGCACCGCTTCGTTGCGGAAGGGATCGCTTTCGAGCAACAGCAGGGGCGAGATGAAGGCGCCCTTCTGCGCATCGCCCTCCAGTAGTTCTACGGAGTCGAGCGAACCATAAACGAGTTGTGCGGTGGCGAGCAGTTTCTGCACGTTGCTGCGCACTTCTTCGCGCTGTCCCATCGAGGCCAGCGAGCCCATGCGTACTTTATCATTGAGCGGGTTGCCGACGGGTGTTTGTGCAAGCGATTTGCCGAGCGCGATGTATACGTCTTCCACCAGGTTGTCGGGAGCGAAGATGCGGCGGATGGCCGTGCACTTCTGTCCCGCCTTTACGGTGATCTCCTTGCGCACTTCTTTGATGAAGAGGTCCCACTCCGGCGAGCCCGGTTGCACATCGCTGCCCAGCACGATGCAGTTGAGCGAGTCGGCTTCCATGTTGAAGGAAACGCTTTCTTCGAGAATACGCTTCGTGCTTTTGAGCATCAGGCCGGTGGTTTTGGAGCCTGTGAACGTTACCACATCCTGCGCGGTAACGTGCTCCAGCATATCGCCGGCCGATCCGCAAAGCAGCTGCAGGGCACCTTCGGGGAGGATGCCGCTTTCGATGATGGCGCGGCAAACGGCTTCGGTAAGATAGGAGGTGATGGAAGCAGGCTTCACCACGGCGGGCATGCCGGCGAGCCAGTTGACGGCGCATTTCTCCAGCATCCCCCACACGGGGAAGTTGTAGGCGTTGATGTGCAGCGCCACTCCTTCTTTAGGCACCAGCAGGTGATGGCCCATGAAGGATCCGCCTTTCGACAAACCAATGGCTTCGCCGTCGGTGCAATAGGGCAGGTCGGGGAACTTGCGGCGCAGCGATGCATTGGCAAAGAGGTTGCCGATGCCGCCTTCGATATCGATCCACGAATCGGCTTTGGTAGCGCCGCTGTGGTAGGAGATGCGGTAGAATTCTTCCTTGCGTCCGATCAGGTATTGCGCGAGTGCACGCAGGCGCCGGCCGCGTTCGTGGAAGGTGAGCTTGCGCAGCGCGGGGTTGCCCACGGTGCGGCCATATTCCAGCACGGCGGCGAAGTTGAGCCCCTTGGTGGAAGCGGAATAAATGGCTTCACCATTCACTGCATCGTATAAAGCCTGGCCATCGCCATCGCCCTGGATCCAGCGGCCGGAGATATAGTTCTCGAGTTTTTTCATATAGCGGAAGTGTGAGGCGCAATTTACATCGTGCGCGTCATTGCGAACGCAGTGAAGCCCCTTCCGGTCGGACGGGCTTCGTCTCCCGATGCTTCGGGATTGCTTCGCTCGCCTTCTCGCAATGATGACATTGTTGACTACTCAACTGTGACCCCAAACTGCCGTAAATGATGTATAGCGTGCTTGTAAAGCAGTTGCACGTTCATCTGGTAATTGAGTTCGCCAAAAAAGGGGTTGAGTGTTACCAGGTGCGGGTTGGATTCGAAACGGATTACGAAGTCGGTGATCTCCTGCTGCAGTTCGGAAAAGGCTTCGCCGATGGTTTTGTGCCGCACGGGGGCAGGCACTTCGGGCATCAGCGGGTTGGGTGTATTCTCCTTGAAAGGCTTGTTGCTTTGCAGAAAGTCCTGCATCTGCGGCAGCCGGCCGGCGGGCGTCACCACCTCGCGCACCATCGTTTTGCCCGATGCAATGCGCACATAGTCGCTGAAATGCTCGGTCATTTGCTGCAGGGTCATCTTGCCCCAATGGGGCAGCGTATCCGAAGGGAGCTGCTGCAGGAGCGGAACGAATTGGTCGGTGAGGAAGGCGAGCCGGGTTTGCATGAGAAAGTCAATCGTTTGTGGTTTGTGGTTCCGCGGTGCGCGACACCTGTTCAGTGATGGTTGAAGCCAACGACAAACGACAAACCACAAACGACAAACCGCATTTTAGTCTTCAACCTTTGCTAAAAAAAAAGGTGTGATGCGACCGGAGAGCGCTTCGAAGATATCGTCTACTGAACCTTCACCCTTGATGTGCTCCAGCTTGTGCGCTTTTGCATAATGAGAAGCTACGGGCTCGGTTTCGTTGCGGTATACCTGGAAGCGACGGCGGATCACGCCTTCGTCGGTGTCGTCGGTGCGGCCGGAGGTTTTTCCGCGCTCGAGGAGGCGGTGCACCAGCTCCTCTTCCGACACGTCGAGCGCCAGCACCTTGCTGATGGCGGTCTTACGGAGGGAAAGCAGCTTGTCCAGGGCTTCTGCCTGCGCCACCGTGCGCGGGAAGCCGTCGAACAGGAAGCCCTTGGCTTCGTTGTGCTTCTCCAGGCAGGTGTCGATCATACCAATGACGACCTCGTCGGGCACCAGCTGACCTTTATCGATGAAATTCTTGGCTTCAAGACCGAGGGGCGTTTTATCGGCGATCTCCTGCCGGAGCAGGTTGCCCGTCGAAAGATGGACCAATCCGAACTTCGAAACGAGTTTCTCCGACTGCGTACCTTTTCCACTACCCGGAGGTCCAAAAAGAATGATGTTAACCATGTGTTTAGATAGAATACTTACCGAACCTTAAGGCGCAAATATAGCCAAAATGCAACGTGCTTCCGGCCGGCGCCACCCGTTGGGCTGCCCGGAAGCAAGCAATATCGCGCCATAAGCTCCGCAATGAGCGGGATTACCTGTTCAAAATAGCGATTTCCCGTCATATATGGTGGGAGCCGCACGGAATTCACGGAAAAACACGGAAAAGAAGGAAGGTTCTGGAAGGTTCCGGGAGGTTCATCCGTCTTAATGAACCGCCGGTAGGCACTTACCAATAAACTAATAAACCAATGAACTGATAAACCAATAAACACAAAAAGCCCCAGGCAAATGCCCAGGGCCGTCACTCCTTATTCGGATTCCTATTGTTTGTATTTGGCTGCCGCTTCCTGTGCCTTTTTGAAATCGAGCACAACACCGTTGATGCAATAACGCAACCCGGTGGGCGGCGGTCCGTCGTCGAACACGTGGCCCAGGTGGCTCTTGCAACGGCCGCATTGCACTTCTGTGCGCTCCATGCCGTGCGTGTTGTCGGGTGTATAAATGATCGAAGCCTTGCTTACGGGCTGGTAGAAGGATGGCCAGCCGCAACCGCTTTCAAACTTGGTGTCGCTCACGAAAAGCGCGTTGCCGCATACGGCGCAGTAGTACGTTCCTTTCTCCTTGTTGCCTTCAAGCGGCGAGCTCCAAGGAAGCTCCGTTCCTTTCTCGCGCGCTACCGAATACACGTTTGCCGGGAGGATCTTTTTCCACTCGTCGTTGGCCACCGTCACCTTGCTGCTGTCGGTGTTGGAATAAACGGGATGCTTCTTCTGTTCCGTGTTCATGGGTTGTTGCTTCGTTTGCGAGTAGCTGCACTGCTGGAGGCCCGTTGCGAGCAGTAAAAGGACGAGGATTCGTTTCATGGTCGATAGCTTGTATAAAGATACGCAGGGTGCGGACGGGCGGTTTTGTTAAAAAGAGGGCGCGGTCTATCTTGGCTGTTCAATCCTCTGCCATGAGATCGTTTCTTGCCCTTTGCCTGCTGCTGCTCGGCGCCAACGCATTTGCACAAAAGACCAGCCTTTCCCAATTTAGAAACTGGAAGCCGCGCAACATCGGCCCTTCGTCGATGAGCGGGCGCGTTACCTGCATCGATGTGGTGAATGCGGCCCAGGACACCTGGTACATTGGCGCCGCTTCGGGCGGTGTGTGGAAGACCACAACGGCCGGCACTTCGTGGACGCCCCTTTTCGATGAGCAGCCGAACATCAACATCGGCTCCATCGCCATCCAGCAATCGAACCCCAACGTGGTGTGGGCCGGCACCGGCGAAGGCAACCCGCGCAACTCCATCAACATCGGCGAAGGCATTTACAAAACGCTCGACGGCGGCCGCACCTGGCGCCGCATGGGCCTCGAAAAAACACGCAACATCCACCGCATCCTCATCGATCCCACCAACCCCGACGTGGTGTATGCAGGCGTTATCGGCAACCCCTATGCCGAGCACCCCGAGCGTGGCGTTTACAAAACCATAGACGGTGGTGAAACCTGGAAGCTCGTGCTGCATACCAACGACACGTCGGGTGTTGGCGATATGGTGATGGATCCTTCCAACCCCAACAAGATCATCGTCAACATGTGGCAGCACCGCCGCACGCCCTGGAGCTTCAAGAGCGGTGGTCCGGGTTCGGGCCTCTACCTCACGATAGACGGTGGCCGCAACTGGAAGAAGCTCGGGAAGGACGACGGCATTCCCGGAGGTGACCTCGGCCGCTGTGGCATCGCGTTCGCACCTTCGCAGCCAACGCGCGTGTATGCACTGATCGAAGCAGAAAAGAACGGGCTTTATAAAAGTGACGACGGCGGATTCAAATGGGAGCTGGTCACCGCTGAGGCGAAGATCGTAACCAACCGCCCGTTCTACTTCCAGGACATTAAGGTGGATACGAAGAACGAGAACCGCGTTTACTCTATTCACGACATCGTTGAGGTGAGCGAAGACGCCGGCAAAAGCTTCCGCACGCTGCTGCCCTACTTCGGCATTCACCCCGATCACCACGCCTGGTGGATCTCGCCCACCAACTCCGACTTCATTCTCGATGGCAACGATGGCGGCATGGGCATCACCCGCGACCGTGGCCGCAACTGGAGCTTTCCCGAAGGACTTGCGCTCGGGCAGTTTTACCACGTGAACGTAGACAATGAAACGCCGTACAATATCATGGGTGGACTGCAGGACAACGGCTCCTGGCATGGCCCGGCGTACAGCTGGACCAACGGCGGCATCCGCAATTATTATTGGAACAATGTGGGCTCCGGCGACGGCTTCGATGTAATGCCCGACCCCGACGACGCCTCCTGGGTGTATAGCATGAGCCAGCAGGGCTATGTAAACCGCATGAACTGGAAGACCGGCGAACGCTGGTTCGTGCGGCCCCCATCTACCGATCCAAAGGTCAAATTCCGTTTCAACTGGAACGCTGCCATTGCGCAGGATCCCTTCGACAAGAATACGATCTACTTCGGCTCGCAGTTCGTGCACCGAAGTGGCGATAAAGGAGCATCCTGGCAAACCATTTCGCCCGACCTCACTACCAACAATGCAGCGCAGCAAAAGCAGGACGAGAATGGCGGCCTCACACTGGATGTAACCGGCGCAGAAAACTACAATACGATACTCGCCATCGAGCCATCACGCCTGCAGCGGGGCCTCATCTGGGTAGGCACCGACGATGGCAACGTGCAGCTCTCGCGCGACGGCGGTGCCACATGGACATCCTTCCGCGGCAAGATCCCCGGGATGCCAATAGGGGCGTGGGTTCCGCAGATCCGTGCATCGCGCTACAAGGCAGGAGAAGCATTCGTGGTTTGCAACGATTACCGCCGCGGCGATTTCAAACCTTACATCTTTCGCACGGTTGATTACGGAGCCACGTGGACGCGGCTTGCAGATGAGAAAAAAGTGAGCGACTATGCACTGAGTATGATCCAGGATCCAACCGAGCCCAACCTGATCTTCGTGGGTACGGAAGGCGGCCTCTGGGTTTCGCTCGACAACGGTGCCAGCTTTGAGCAATGGAAGAATGGCTACCCGAGCGTGAGCACGTACGACCTCGCCATCCAGGAGCGTGAGGCCGATCTCGTGATCGCAACATTCGGCCGTGCGCTGTGGGTGTTGGATGATATTCGTCCGCTACGCAAACTTGCAGCGGAAAAAGGACAGCCCGCATCGCGCCGCATCAGCGCTTATGGTTCGCCCGATGCCATACAGGCGCAATACCGCGCCGCGCCCGGTTATGAGTGGAGCACCTACGGCTTGTACGAGGCGCCAAACCGTCCGCGTGGTGCACAGGTATCGTATTTCGTGAACCATATTGCCGACACCGCTGCGGGTAAGGCCGACTCGGTGGACGTACGCATCTACAACGAGCGCAACGAGCTGATTCGCTCGCTGAAGTGGAAGGCCGACAGCGGCTTCAACCGCCGCTGGTGGGGCATTGAAGAGAAAGGCTACCGCGCGCCCGGCTCGGCGAAGCCAAAGGCAGGCGTTCCCGAAACGCCCGGCCTGCAGGCATTGCCCGGCACCTATAAAGTAGTGTTGAAGATGGGCAAGGCAAGCGATTCCACGATGGTAACGCTGCGCGAAGATCCGCGGCTTAAGAAAGCCGCTGACGTTACTGCTTCACAACGCGCCTTGCTGCAGGAGCTCCGTAGAACTACGGATCGCCTTACCGAAGCCATGGATCGCCTCACCGAAAGCGAAGAGACGCTGACCAGGATCAGTGCGGGTCTCCGCGGACTGGAAGGCAAGGAATACGATTCGTTGCGCAAGGCCACCACGCGCATGCAGGACAGCATCAAAGTGCTGCGTGAATTTATTGGAGGTAAGAAAGTGGAGAAGCAGGGACTTTCCCGCGAAGACGACATCACCGTGTTGAGCGGTATCCAGCTGGCGCAAAGCTATATCATGAGCAAGAGCCTCGCACCCGGCCCCCAGGAGCGCGCGCTCGTAACCAATGCAGGCAAGCTTATCGATGGCGCCGTTGAGCGCGTGAACCGTTTCTATGCAAGTTTATGGAAGGACTATCGCAAGCAATACGAAGCGACGAGTGTGAACCTGTTTAAGGATTATGAGCCGATAAAATAGTTTACAGGTTACAGTTTACAGTTTTCAGTTGTTAGTCGGATAGGGAGGCGACTGTAAACTTTAGACTGAAAACTAAAAACTTCGGGCGTCAGGCTGCTTTTTCGAAATTTCCATTAAAACCTCCCACAGCTTCTCCGCACTCTTCTCCCAGCTGAACTCCTTTGCGCGCTCGAGTCCATTGTGGATGAGGCGGCGGCGGCCCTCTTCATCCTTGTAGATGTGCATCAGTTCGCCGGCGATGGAAGCGGGTTCTTTCGGGTCGAAGTAGAGCGCGCCATCGGCACCGCAGATATCCGCCATGGCGCTGTGTTGCGAGGTGAGCACCGGTACGCCGCTTTGCATCGCTTCGAGCACGGGCACTCCGAAGCCTTCGAACAGCGAGGGATACACGAAAGCATAGCACGACGCCATCAGCTGCTGCAGCGCAGCATCATCCACGTAGCCGGTGAGCACTACGTCGTCCCTGTATTTATACGATTCGAGCAATGTGAGGAACTCGTCGTTCTTCCAGGCCAGGCGGCCGGCGAGCACGAGCTTCCAGCTGCTTTTCTGCCGCTTCTTGAACTGTGAAAATCCTTTAAGGAGGTTGATCAGGTTTTTGCGCGGCTGTAGGGCGCCGGCATAAAGGAAGTACTCGGTGCCGTCCGTGTATTGCTGCTTCACGGCAGCGCGTTCTTCGTAACCCAGCGGTGAAAAGCCTGCGCGCACGGCGTTGTGCACCACGTGGATCTTTTCGGGCGCAGTGCCATATTGTTTTTGCAGGTCGGCTTTCGAAAATTCAGAGACGGCACACACCGTGGTGGCGCGCCGCACGAAGCGCGGCGTCATCCGGCGCAGGTAGCCGAGGTGAATCTGCTTATATGCTTCGGGCTGATGCAGGAAGCCGAGGTCGTGCACGATCATACACTGCGGCACCCTCGTGGTGAGCGAAAGATACCCTTCGGGCGAGAGAAAAACATCGGCCTTGATGCGCCGGAGCAGCAACGGAATTTTTACGTCGAACCAGAGACGCCAGAGCAGCGGGTGGCGCGCGGCAGGCTTCACCACGATGGGCGTCACGTTGGGCGCGAATGCGAAACGCGGGTCGAAGGGACGGTCGAACAGGAAGAAAAAGCGGTGTTCGGGGTGGGCGGCCACCATGCGTCGCAGCACCTCTTGCTCGAAGAAGCCGATCCCTTCCAGGTGGTTGGACAGCAAGAGGCGGGTGTTGACGGCGATGTTCATTGGGCGGCAAAGATCGGGAAAGGTGGGCGCCAGCGGTGCCGGGAGAAAGAACCCCGCAGGGGCGGGGCAGCTAAAGATTGTTAAGATATTTATGATTGCCGCAGACTAATAAGCGTGCGTCAGAAAAATCATAATTGATCATAACAAATCTGCGTATCCGCCACGGCGGATCTGCGTTCCTTCTCTCTGCCGCCGAAATTCCCCGGATGGGATAATAATTCCCCAAAAAGCCTGCCGTAAAGCGTGCCAGAAATGGCATTTATGCGAACGTTAAAACTGGCAAGGTCCTTGTTTTATTGTCCGTACGAAGTTTTTGCGCTTCACCCTTAATCTTACAAACCTTGTAATAAAGAGCCTCTTAGGTGGAAGAGGATGGTGGCTTGTAAAAGGGGCCTTGGTTCGGGGCCCCTTTCTTTTTTCAGCCCAACGAATTTTCGATATTCAATGCTCAATTTTCAATAATCAGGTGGCTTTCTCTCATTGAAAATTGAATATTGTACATTGCTCATTGAGCATTACTTTTGTTTTCTACCCCGATGTGGTTCCCCTCCTTAAGCGACGCGGCCGGCTCCGGCAGCAGACTTTGAACTACCGAAGCAACTCCTTTTACTTACATTTTATTTAATGCGTCATGGAATATAATACCGTGCGGCCCAAAATGATCATTCGTGAATATGGCCGTCACATTCAAAAAATGATCGAGCACCTGCTTACGATCGAAGACCGCGAAAAGCGCCAGCGCCAAGCCAATTACCTGGTGGAGCTGATGGGCTTTCTTAACCCGCACTTGAAAACGGTGGAAGACTACCGACAGAAATTGTGGGATCATTTGTTCCTCATCACCGACTTCAAACTGGACGTTGATTCGCCGTACCCGATTCCAACAGCCGAAGAACTAGCCGCCCGCCCCGACCCGATACCTTACCCGCGCAGGCACCCGCGCTACTCGCACCTGGGCAAGAACCTCGAGCTGGTGATCGACAAGGCACTACAGGAAGAAGACCCGGGCAAGCGCCAGGGCTTCGCCAACTCCATCGCCTACTACATGAAGCTGGCGTACAACACCTGGCACAAAGACTCCATCCACGACGATGCGATTCAGCAGGAGCTGGCGAACATCACGAAGGGTCAATTGGAATTCAACAACTCCGGCTATGTAAAGGCTTATCGTCCTTCGCAAGACCGCGAGATGCAGCCGCAGAATCGCTATGGACGCCAGAACCGCTACAAGCGCGGCGGCGGTGGTCCAAGCCAGCAAGCCCAGCCCGGGCAAGGCGGCGGTGGCAAACGCAACAACAATAACAACAACAAGTACGGGAAGAAGCGCTACTAGCGTGAGCCGCCTGCGGCGCCGAGAGAAGGAACGCAGATTTATTAAGATCATTAGGATCGGTTATGATTGCTTTTCGAAAGTCGATCTGCGCTGATCTTAACAATCATAACAAATCTGGAGCATGCCCCGCCCCAGCGGGGTTCTTTCTCTGATGGCGTCAGCATTCACGGCTGACGGCTCACCGCTCACGATGCCGTATCTTGCCTCCCTCAAACCCCCATCCCCCATGGCTTCATTCGAAGTGGAAGGCGGCCGCCGCCTGAAAGGCGAGATCATTCCGCAGGGCGCCAAGAACGAGGCGCTGCAGGTCATCAGCGCGGTGCTGCTTACACCCGAGCCCGTCACCATTCACAACATTCCCGACATTCTCGATGTCAACAACCTCATAGAGCTCCTCGAAGGGATGGGCGTAAAAGTGAACCGCACCGACCGCCATACGTGCACCTTCCAGGCCGACGACGTAGACATCCACTACCTGCGCCGCGACGAGGTCAAAAGCAAGAGCGGCCACCTGCGCGGCTCCGTGATGTTTGCGGGACCGATGCTGGGACGCTACAAAAAGGCATTTATACCGAAACCCGGTGGCGACAAGATCGGCCGCCGCAGGCTCGATACGCATACTCTCGGCTTTCAAAAACTGGGTGCAGAATTCACCTACTTTGCCGAAGACAGCTTCTTTTATTTTACTACCGAAGGACTCAAAGGCACCTACCTGCTCCTCGACGAACCTTCCGTTACGGGCACGGCCAACATCGTGATGGCGGCTTCGCTGGCCGAAGGCACAACCACCGTTTACAACGCTGCCTGTGAGCCTTACCTGCAGCAGCTCTGCCTGATGCTTAACAATATGGGCGCGAAGATCTCGGGCATCGGCTCCAACCTGCTCACCATCGTAGGAGTGGAGCGCCTGCATGCCACCGAGCACCGCATCCTCCCCGACATGATCGAGATCGGTTCCTTCATCGGTCTTGCAGCAATGACGCAAAGCGACATCACCATCAAGAACGTGCGGCTCGACCAGCTGGGCGTCATCCCCGATCGCTTCCAGCAGCTGGGTATCAAAATGAATTTCATTGGCGACGACATCCATGTGCCCGCGCAGGACGTCTACGAGATCGTAACGTATATGGATGGCGGCGTGCTTACGATGTACGACCACCCATGGCCGGGTCTCACGCCCGATCTTTTATCGATCATCCTCGTTGTGGCCACGCAGGCAAAAGGCTCGCTGCTCGTGCACCAGAAAATGTTTGAGAGCCGCCTCTTCTTCGTCGACAAGCTGATCGACATGGGCGCGCGCATCATTCTCTGCGATCCGCACCGCGCCACCGTTATAGGTGTGGGGCGCCAGTACCCGCTGCGCGGCATCAAGATGTCGTCGCCGGATATCCGTGCAGGCGTATCACTGCTCATCGCGGCACTCAGCGCCGAGGGCAAGAGCACCATCCAGAACATCGACCAGATCGACCGCGGTTACCAGTATATCGACACAAGACTGAATGCGCTGGGGGCTTCAATCAGGCGCGTGTAGCGCAGAGAGAAAGAACGCAGATCCGCCGTGGGCGGATACGCAGATTTATCAAGATTATTTATGATTCGCTTACGCACGTAACAAGTAATCCGCGTAAATCTTAACAATCATAAAAAAATCTGCGTTCTTTCTCTATTCACGCCAACACCCACTCGACCTTATCCTGCATCGCAGCGCGCTCTTTTGCCGGAGATGCAACGGCGATCGTTCCGATGTAGAAGAATCCCATCAGCTTATCGTCGGCGTCCAGTCCGAAAAATTCTTTCGCGCTTTCCTTGTAGGTAACTCCGCCGGTTGTCCAATAGCCACCAAGACCGTAGGCCGTGACCGTGAGGTACATATTCTGAACCGCGCAGGCAACCGCCGCGATCTCTTCCATTTCCGGAAACTTCTTGTTGGGGTCGCGCTTGAGGCAAAGAGCAACAACGCAACCGGCCTTGAGCGGGTTGGCGAGGAGGCCGTCATAGGTGGCAGGCTTGAAGTTTTCGCCCGATTCGTTTTTATACAGCTCGGCCTGGAACCGGGCCAGCTTACTTCTTCCCTCGCCGATGAACACCACAAACTTCCAGGGTTGCAGGTTGCCGTGGCTGGGTGCATAGGTGGCATTTTCCACCACCTGCCTGATGATGCTTTCGTCGATGGGTGCATCGGGGTTGTATTGCTTCGGGAAGGTGGAGCGGCGCGACTTTATGAGCGTGTTGATCTGTTCGATGTCGTAGGTCATGCAGCGAAGATCGGGAATCGTCGGTCGTGAACCGGGATCGCGGATCGGGATCCAAAAAACGAAAAGGCACCCCCGATGTAAAAATCGGTCACGATCAACTTCGTAGATATAGCCATGCTTCCTTTCGCACAGCTACCGCGCCACCCGTTGTTATTTGGCTAGGGCTGCAGCGCGGCTAACGGTTGTTTTGCACAAAACCGAAGCGATGAGGAAGTTCCTTTTAATGGGATTGATGATTGCAGTGACCGTGGCGGCACAGGCGCAGGGTGAAAAAGGATCCGTATCCGTAACGATCCGTAATGAGCAGCAGGCGGCCCTCGACGGCGCTACCGTAGAAATACGGCGTGCGGCCGACTCGGTGCTGGTGAAGACGGCGCTCACCGACAAAGACGGCTTTGCTGTAGCCGAAGGGGTGGTTGAAGGAAGCTACCTGCTGCACATAACGATGGCGGGGCATGGTGAAGCCTGGACGGCACCGTTCGCCGTCGCTGCCGGCGCCAGTGCCCAACTGCCCGCAATGACGCTGGCCGCGAGTGCAGGCTCCGAGCTGAAGACTGTAACGGTGGCGGCGCGCAAGCCTTTCATTCAAAAACTCAGCGACCGCATCGTGGTCAACGTGGAGAACAGCATCGTGTCGGCAGGCTCCACCGCCATCGACGTGCTGGAGCGCGCGCCGGGCGTGAGCATCGACAACAACGACGCCATCAGCCTGCGCGGGCGCAGCGGTGTGATCGTTATGATCGATGGCAAGCCGAGCCCGATGACCGGGCAGGAGCTCGCCAACTACCTCCGCAGCCTGCCCAGCAACGCCATCGAGCGCATCGACATCATCACCAACCCGTCTTCGAAATACGATGCTTCCGGCAACTCGGGCATCATTGACATTCGCCTGAAGAAAGACCAGCGCCTCGGCACCAACGGCACGCTCAATGCCAGCTATGGCCGCGGCTTCCTGCCCAAGGCGGGAGCGGGCGGCACGTTCAACTACCGCGCAAAAAAGGTGAACCTGTTCGGGTCGTATAACTACGGTAACCGCCAGTTTCTCAACCACCTGTTCATCAACCGGAATTTTTATACAGGCGCCATCCGCACGGGTTCGGACGTGAAGGACAATGAGTCGACCGCAGGCGTGAACTCGCACAACGCGCGCTTTGGTGCCGACTTCTTCATCAGCAAGAAAAGCATCCTCGGCTTCGTGGTGAACAGCAACTTCGCCGCGGTTGACCGCAACGCGGATCTGCGCACTACGGTCAACAATCCGCAAGGGGCAGCCGACTATACGTTCAACTCCATCGCCACCAACGACGATCACAACGACAATACGGTGGGCAACATCAACTTCAAAACGCGCCTCGACAGCGTAGGCTCTGAGCTCACCGCCGACTTCGACTATGGCGTGTTCCACTCGCGCTCCATCACCCGCACCGCAAGCGCCTTCTACAACCTCGACGGCACGCCCAAGCGTGTGCCCGACATCCTCGATGGTGATCAGAAAGGCAAGCTGCACCTCACTTCGGGCAAGATCGATTACACGCATCCGTTGAAGGGAGGGCGCGTGGAAGCGGGGGTCAAATCGAGCTACGTGCATTCCGACAACGATGCGCAGTTCTTCAATGTGTATGGGCCGCTCAGGCCGGTGGACAGCAGCAAGACCAACCGCTTTTATTACGAGGAATACAACAACGCAGCATATGTAAATGCGAGGCGCGAATGGACGAAATGGTCGCTGCAGCTGGGTCTTCGCGGCGAGCAAACGAACGTGCGGACGCTGCAGTCGAAAACCGGAGAGCGTTACCGCAACGACTACTTCCAGTTGTTTCCCTCGGCCTTTCTCAACTACAAGCTGCGCGACGACCAGGTGGTTGGGTTGTCGGTAAGCCGTCGCATCGACCGGCCCGGCTATGGACAGCTGAACCCATTCCTCTTCCAGGTGGATGCAACGATCTACGCAACGGGCGCACCGCTGCTGCAGCCGCAGCTGACGTGGAGCTATGAAGCGAGCTACACAGTGAAGCAATTGAACTTCACGCTTGGATACAGCCGCACGACCAATCCCCAGTCGATCGTGCTTTCGCGCATCCTCGATGTGATTCCCAATTTCGAGATCAGGCCCGGGCAGGATTCGAACATCACTGTGCAGATCCCGGTGAACCTCCAGTCTTCCGATTATTTCGGGCTTACTGCAACGCTTCCGTGGCGCATCAAGCCGTGGTGGAACCTGCTGGGCAACGTGAACGTATACTACAACCACTTCAATGGCAACATTGGCGGGGCGGCCGTCTCTAACGGATCGCCGGCGGGCTCGTTCCGCGTCAACAACAGCTTCACTTTCGGCACTGGCTGGGGTGCCGAGCTCAATGGCAACTACTACACGGGCGGCCGCGATGGCTACTCGATGAACCGCGCGCAGACCAATATTTCGGCCGGCATTCAGAAGACGGTGCTGCAAAGCAAAGGCACGGTGCGGCTGAATGTCACCGACATCTTCCGCAGCAACTATCCAGGCTCCACCGTGACCTACCCGGGGCGCTACGTAGAAGTGTGGCATGCTGTGCGCGACACGCGCGTGGCAACGCTTTCCTTTACCTGGCGCTTCGGCAACAGCAAGGTGCAGGCCGCGCGGAAAAGAACGACCGCGAGCGAAGAAGAGCGGGAGAGAGCGGGAGGGTAGGAGAGGGAAGAGAACATGAGAATATGAGAACATGAGGGAAGAGGGAAGAGAACATGAGAACATGAGAATATGAGGGAAGAGGGAGGAGAACATGAGAACATGAGAACATGAGGGAAGAGGGAAGAGGACGTGACAACAATGTTGCAGCTCCGATGGCCGAAGGGCTGGGATGATGCATTTCCCCTTCCCTTAGGGAACGGATGAGGGGATGGGTCGGGAAGGGGATGAGTACTGCCGGGAGGGGTGAGGTCAAGGACTCGATCGTGCCAGCAGCTCCAGGTGATGCCCGTTCATGAAGCTTTTGAGGTGCTTGAAGAAATGGCTGTAGTCGTAGTAGCCGAAGTCTTCGAAGCGGAACGCCTGCGGGCGGGCAGACAGTAGTTCTACGGCCGTGCGGATGCGCAGGATCTGCAGTGCCTGTTTGCCGGTGATGCTTGTTGTGGCAAGAAAGTAGCGTTGGAGCGTGCGCGCACTGACGCCGTAGCCAGCGGCAAGTTCGGCGATGCTTTGGTTGAATTGGCGCGTTTCGCTGCAGGCGCGCAGCAGGCTGGTAACGATGGCCACCGGCTCGCGGGCACCGGCATGCCTGTCGATAATGCGGCCGTAGTAGGCGGAAAGCAGCTGCACACGCTCTTCGAAGTTGGCTGCGCTTTTTGCGGCCTGCAGCACGGGCTTGTCGATAAGATAGGCCAGCGGGTGCACGGCCTCGCGGTATTCCGAAAAGTTGACGTTCTTTTCGAGCACGATCGGCGACACGCGGAACTTGATGCCGAAAATGCGGTTGCCCACCTGGTGGTGGCATACCATCGGCAGGTGGCGCGGCAGAAAAATATCCTGCTTCACCGGGTAGCGCGTTCCATCGAGCTGCATCACGAAGGGCGTGCCCAGGTTGAGCATATAGGTGTAACCAACGTTCGGAAAGAGCGCATCGGAGAATCCTCCCGGGTGTTGCGCCAGCAGCTCGTCGAAGTTCGTTTCCCAGAAGAAGTCAATGAAATAGGAGAGTGCCTTCCGGGCATGGCGCCGGTGATAGTTGCGGGCGAAGTGCGTGCTATGAATGAACTCCCGGTGCTGCACGGGGTGAAGGTACTGCGGGAGTAGGTGGCCGCAAGCGGCTTTGTTGCACAAAACGGCACGACGACACAAAGGCACAACGAAATGGATGGGTACGACCCGCATCGGGTTACGCATAAAAACGTCGTGTCGTCGCGTCTTCGTGTCTTCGTGTCTTCGTGTGTAAGAAGGGCGAAGACCGCCTCCTTCGCTTACTCCGGCACGTATTCGAGGATGTCGCCGGGCTGGCAATCCAGCGCTTTGCATAACGCTTCCAATGTGCTGAAGCGAACGGCTTTTGCCTTGCCTGTTTTCAGGATAGAAAGGTTGGCCAGCGTGATGTCCACTTTCGCCGACAGTTCGTTGAGCGACATCTTGCGCTTTGCCATCATCACGTCGAGGTTTACGATGATCGGCATGTTATACGGTTAACTCGGCTTCGGTTTGCAGTTCAACGCCCTTCCTGAATACCTGCGCCAGTATAAATACGATGCCTGCAATAAAGATCACGTTGGTGGCGATGGGTGGGTTGTCGAGCGTGGGCACTTTTGTGCGCAGCCAGGTGCTGTAGGAGTTGTGCTCCATTGCGGCGATCCAGCCGAGGAAGATGAAGGCGCTCATGCGTTGGAGCAATTTGGCGATCTCGATGCGGAACGGGCTCGCGAGTTTGATGTCGGCAAGCACCTTTAGCAGCGTCCACGCAGTGAGCGCTTCGAAAACTGCCACCACTACGCGCATGAGTACAAGCACGCTGTAATGCCCGAAATCGTAGGCACGCGCGGGCTCCAGGTTCAGGCCATTATACAGGTTGCGTGCGGCTTCGGGGCGGTTGAACGAAAGTCCCCAGGTAACGAGCAGCGTGCCGGCGTTGATGAGGATGCCGATGAACACGATCCAGGCGAGGACGTGCATCACCTGGAGCAGTATTTCTGTTTTAATTTTCATATGCGTGGCTTTTGGTTGCCGGGGCGAAGATGGGGATATTTATTGAAAAACAATAAAAAAACATTGAAAAAAGATATTTTGTCGCCGTAGGTACAACTGAGCAAGACGCATGCTCTGCCCGGCACCGGTAAATTGATCCCCGCACTGCGTGCCGGGATGACGCTGGCACCAAGGGGCAGAAGAGGCCCGGCCAGGGAAAGCAGTGGGGGGACGCCAGCGCAGCATGCATGCTCAGCCCGGCACCGGTAAATAGATTCGGAATGAGTTCTTTTACATCTATGGACTCCGCGAGAAAACCCGAGAGCGCGTTGTGATTTGCTTTCAGAATGAGTTCTTTTACATCACAGTTCGCGAAAACCCGTGTCTGCTGTGTAATTGACAGATAAAAGGCCGGAGAAATCTGACCCCGATGGGGTGATTTCTGCCGGCCTTTCCTCATTTTTTCCGTTTCAGAACATCTCGAGCTGCTGAACCGTAGCAGGACCTTTTTCCACTTCCTTGCCCCGGAAGATCTCCATCATGCCAAACTGCTTGTCGGTAATGCAAAGAATCCCGATATGACCTTTCGACGGCAGGATCGCCTTTACCCGCTTTACATGCACTTCGGCATTTTGCCAGAAGCGCGTCATAGATGTACGCGCCTACAGTTTTACCGCTTCGCTGTATGTCGTTCTCCGTTTTCTTTTCATTTTCTTCTGGGACACGCAGGCTTCTTTTGTCGCTGCCGTCTTTCCCTTTTTTCACGGATCCATCAGGGTTCAATTCCGTTGTTACGATAAAGTCTTTGGTTTGCCCGGTCCAGTTGAGTGGGAGACGGCTGGTGCGTCGGTAGATCCAACCATTTTCAAGGTGTACGTTGTACCATGTATCGGATCCTCTCTTCTCGTTAGTAGTTTCGACACCCATCACACGCAGCGCATGATACTCTACTCTTTTGTTCTCGTCCTCTTCTTCTTCATCGCCACGCGTCTGATTATATCCCCGCTTCTGATTAAAATGGAGCAGAAGCCATGCGAGTTCCTCTTTTTCTATTTTCTCGGTGAGTGCTTTTTTCCGGAGATAATAGATGGTCCAATCAAGCGGAATTTTCTTTCCGTTCGCGACGAGTTCAGGCTGGTGTTGTGCAAAATCGCGGAGCATCGCTTCGAAGGAACCAATGAAGAGAAATTCATTGCGTTTTGAGGTTTCGTTGAACCGCCATGCCAGCTTAGGTTCCGTCTCGGGTAGGAATTGGCCCGGGTGTTTGTCAAAGTCAATCTGGCGTGCATAGTGTTCGGGAAGAAAGTTCAGTATATGCAGTACCCGGTGCATGCGCTCTCGTCGCAACAGTTCGCGTTCTCGTAGCCGACGGATGCTTCTAAGTCTGGTGCGTTCCGCTGTTTGCGATACTTTATTTCCTTTTTCAAATTCGCCCAGGATGTCTTGACTCATGGGAAGGATGCGACTGCCCGCTGCCACCAAATGCCCGATGGGTTGATCAGTGTCTTTTTCCACGAGTGCCCAGCCGATCGAGTTGCTGCCAAGGTCAAGCCCAAGAATTCTTTTGTGCATTATAGTTGGTTTTTGGTTGAATAGCTTATTTTCGAACCACTGAAAGCAAATCACAATAAGGATTATTCCGTTGTGAAAACTTTTAAGGCGGCTCGGAGTTTTCTTCGAGTCGTTTTTTTTGCGCGTTGGTTTGCCGATTGGTAAGTTAGTATCTTATTTGAATTTAACCTAGTGCACCATGCCCTTTCACCTCGAACAAACCGTTGACCTCATCGAAGCCCTCGAAAACCACCGCGAGCGCAATCGCCCGGCCGAAGAAATACGTAGCCAGCTTGACCTGGATTACCGGATTGACGGACAAAGCGTTTTTCTGTTTGAAGTGCGCCCGGTGTGGAATGATCCATCACGGATAGCGCAGCTCGATTATGCGAAAGCTACTTTTGTGAAGGCAGCAAATCACTGGAAGGTTTTCTGGCTGCGGGCCAATGGCAAATGGGAGGCCTACCGGCCGACGCCAGTGGTAGCAACAATCCATGATTTTTTGAAATTGGTAGACGAAGACAAGCATCACTGCTTCAAAGGTTGATCCCCCTCACCCCACCTCCAACCGATACCCCTTCCCCGTTACGCCCACGATAGCAATCGAGGAGTCGGCTTCAAGCTTTTTGCGCAGGCGCGACACGAACACGTCGAGGCTGCGGCCCACGATGACGCCTTCGTCTTCCCACACCCGCTGCAGCTCCTTTCGGTCAATGAGCTCGTTGGGGCGCGTAGCAAACAATTCGAGCAGGCGCGCTTCCTTGGAGGTGAGCGCAATGCGCGTTCCTTCCAGGTAGAGACATTGCTCTTCGGGCACAAAGCGATAGCGGCCAATATGCAGGTGGGTGTCGTGTACGGGCCGTATTTCTACTGCCTGTTGTGCGGGAGCCGCTGCCACCGGGCTTCTGCGTGTGCCCAAAGCGCCGCGCGCAAAAAGGCCGAGTGCCAGCAGCGCAAGCGTTGCGGCCCCGGCAGTGCGCCAGCCGCCGCGGCTCCCTTCGTGGAAGCGCACCTCGAGGTTGTAGCCGCGGGCGGGAAGGGTTCGGCCGAGGCAGGGAACGAGCGTTTTGCCCCCTTCATCGGAAAGCGCGTATCCAAAGTATACCTGCTCGCCGCCGCGGGCTACCAGGTTAACCACGAAATCGTCGCCGCGGCCAGCCGTTTGAAGCGAGCGGTTGACGATGGCCACCACCGAGTCGGTAGGGAGGCTCCACGATGCGGGGAGCGAAAGCCGGTAGCTATCGGGCTCCTGCTGCACGGCCGGCACGAGGCTGCTGCTGTCGCCCGCGGCACGCAACAGCTGGTGTCCCGCCATCCGCACGGCAATGAGGCGCTGCGCCCGCTCAAAAGGCGTGGCCTCTTCGGGAGCGAATCCCAGGAGCAACACCGCGCCCACGAGCGCCGAACAGCAAAGAAGCCAGTACCGGTTCATGATTTAAAGTTAGCCCGGCCAGCGGTGCATTCAGGCGGAAGACGCAAGTTTTACACGCGTTTACAAAGTATTTACAGCGCTTTTACCGCCTTGCCCCACCGCGCCCGCTACCTTGACTGCAAATCGAATGACCATGCAACAGCGAACATCCCGCCGCTTCCTGGTGGCCGCCTTTCCCGCCCTCCTCGCCGTGGCCGCCTTCACCGTGCTCCCGCCGCTGCGATCCGGAAGTAGCGTGCCCGCCACCAGTGTCGGTTGCGACAGCACTCCCTCCAAACCCGCCGTGCGGCCTTTCAAAGACCAGCGCAACCGGCCGTTCATGCTCCTGGTGCCCATGCGCGACTCCGCCGGCAGACTCCGCTACCTGCTCGACCGGCCCGGCGACGGCTGCTGAACACGCGGGCCAGGCCTTATCTTCGCCCGCAGCAAAACACCTCTATGGCAGCAGACTTCGGCAAGATCATCATCCTCACCGCTCCATCGGGTGCGGGCAAGACTTCGATCACGCGGTACCTGCTGGGCAAATACCCCGATCGCCTCGCGTTCTCCATTTCCGCCGCCACGCGTGCCCCGCGCGGCACGGAGCAGGACGGCGTAGACTACCACTTCCTCACGGTCGAAGACTTCAAGCGACGCATCCACGAGCACGAGTTCATGGAATGGGAGATGGTGTATGAAGGCAAATACTACGGCACGCTCAAGAGCGAGATGCGCCGGATATGGGCCGAAGGCAAAGCGCCCGTGCTCGACATAGACGTGAAGGGCGCCATCCACATCCAGCAGCAATACCCGGAAAACATCCTGTCACTCTTCATCGAGCCGCCTTCGATCGAAGAGCTGCAGCGCCGCCTCACGGGCCGCGGCACCGAAAGCGCCGAAAGCCTCCAGGCACGCGTCAACAAAGCAGCGTATGAGATCTCTTTCAAGGAACACTTCCACAAGGTGATCGTAAACGAAAACCTGGAGCAAGCCTGCAGGGACGCGGAGGAGGCGGTGCTTGCGTTCATCGGCGCATGAGCGGAGGGATGCCTGGGGAGCCGCCTTCGGCGGGAAGGAAACGAACGCAGATCCGCCAGCTGGCGGATACGCAGATTGGTTAGGATTGGTTATGATTTGCTGACGCCAGCCAGTGTTTATCCGCGCTCATCTTAACAATCATAAAAAATCTGCGTTCTTTCGCTCCGCAGGTAGCACTTATCTTTAAACTATGATCGAAACATCCGTTATCATCTGGTTTTTTGTAACCATCCTGATGATGGCTTTCTTTTCGGGCATCGAGATGGCCTTTTACAGCGTCAACCGTTTTGGTGTGGAGCTGAAGAAAAAGCAGGGCCGTCCCGGTGCGCAATTGCTTTCGCGCTTCATCCAAACGCCCGAGATCTTCGTCAGCGTGATGGTCATCGGCTTCACCATTTCGCTCGTTTGCTTCGTCATCGAGTTCGTGCGGGTAACCGATGTGCTGTGGCGCCTCGCCGGCCTTCACCTCGATAAGTTTGCAACGCTCCGTAACATCGTAGACATTGCCATGGGAACCTTCCTCGTGCTGGTGTTCGGCGAATTCATACCCAAGGCCTTCTTCCGAGCCAAGAGCAACATCATCCTGTCGCGCCTCGTGTGGATCGTCAACCTGTTCTACAAGCTGCTCCAGCCCATCGCTTCCCTCTTTGTAAACCTTTCCGAGTGGGTGCTGAAATACGTTTTCAACGTGCGGATGGACGAGAAGAAAGATCTCTTCAGCGGCGGCGACTTCGACACGATGTTCCAACAGAACAACGACGACTACGAGCCCGAAGACGTGAACACGGAGCTTTTTGAAAATGCGTTGGAGCTGCCCAAGACCAAGATCCGCCAGTGCCTCGTGCCCCGCAAAGAGATCATTGCCGTAGAAGTACGGTCGTCGGTGGAAGAGGTGCGGCAGAAACTGGTGGAAACGAAGCTGAGCAAGCTGGTGGTATACGAAGGCAACATCGACCACATCGTGGGCTACATTCACCAGCTTGATCTTTTCAAGAATCCAGCTACGGTCGGCGACATCCTGCTGCCCATCCCGGCCGTTCCGGAAAGCATGAGCGCCACCGATCTCATCAACAAGTTCACACGCGAGGGCAAGAGCATCGCCTGGGTGGTGGATGAATTCGGCGGCACGGCCGGCATTGTTACGATGGAAGACGTGCTCGAAGAGATCTTCGGCGAGATCCGCGACGAATACGACTCCGAAGAATTCGTGGAGCGCCGCATTTCCGAAAATGAATATATCCTTTCGGGCCGCCTGGAGCTCGATTACCTCTGCGACAAGTTCGATCTTTCGTTTCCCGAAGACGAAGAATCGGAGACGCTTTCCGGTTACATCATCAACCACCACGAAACGATTCCCAAGCAAAAGGAACGCATCATCATCAACAACTACGAGTTCGATGTGCTCAACGTGAGCGACACGCGGATCGAGATGGTGAAGCTGCGGGTGCTGAAGTAGGCCGCCTTCGGCGGGGAGAGAAAGAACGCATCCCGAAGCTTGCGCGCCGCCTTCGGCGGGGAGAGAAAGAACGCAGATTTTTATGATTATTAAGATTTACGCAGATTCTTTCTCGCGCGTCAGCTATCATAATAAATCTTAATAGATCTGCGTATACACCGCAGGTGTATCTGCGTTCTTTCCCTCTTGCCGCCGGTCATTTTCACAAACCCTTATCTGCCGCGGTTCGTAATTTCACGAAGTATGCTGCACCTTTCCCGGACCGTCGTGGCAGCCCTCGGGGCCTGCCTGTTCTCCCTTTCCTCTTTCGCGCAGAGCGCGGGCAAAACGCCTTCGTCGCTGCCCGTTTTTTCTGCCGATTCGATCAAGGCGAAAAAGCCCGTATGGCCGCTTGCCGATAAGACCAAGGGAGCCCGCCGGAGCGAGGGCCTATTTACTTTTTACCAGGACACGGCAAACGGTGGCGTCAACATCTATATCCGCAAGAGCCAGCTGGGCAAGGAATACATCTACCAAAGCTTTGCACTGAGCGGGCCTACGTCGTTGCTGCTCAACCAGAGCATCTACCGCTCCAACTTCATTTTCCGGATCGAAAAATCCTTTGATCGCATCGAGCTCAACCGGGTGAACACGGCCTTCTATTACGACCCCGCCAACCCCGTAAGCCGCAGCAAAGACGTGGATAAGCCCGAGGCCGTGCTGCTTTCCGAGCGGATCATCGGCGAAGACTCCACCGGCTACCTCGTAAACGCCGATGGGCTGTTTCTCGGTGAGCGCCTCGACCCGGTGAAGCCGCCCACGGTGGTCAACATCTTCGGGCCTGCGGGTTTCGCGCTCGGCAACCTCAATCCTTTCAAATCGAAATACGTTGCATTGAAGGTTTTCCCCGGAAACACCGATGTGCTCGTGGATCTCGCCTACGACAATCCCAACGCGGTGGCCGCACCCGGCCGCGACATTACCGACCCGCGCTATGTGCGCGTGCGCCTGCAACACAGCTTCATGGAAGTGCCGCAAAACGAATACCGTCCCCGCCGCGACGACCCGCGTGTGGGCTACTTTGCGCACCAGGTGAACGACCAGACGTCGGTAAGCGCAACGCCCTACCGCGACGTGATCGACCGCTGGCACCTCGTGAAGCAGGATCCCTCCGCGGCGCTCAGCGAACCGGTAACGCCGATCACTTTCTGGATCGAGAATACGACGCCGGTTGCCTACCGGCCCATCGTGCGCGCAGCCATTTTGCAATGGAACAAAGCCTTTGAAGGAGCCGGCTTCCGCAACGCCATCGGGGTAGAGCAAATGCCGGACACGGCAACCTGGGATCCATCCGACCTGCGCTACAACGTGGTGCGCTGGGTATCGTCGGCGGCACCGCCCTATGGCGCCATCGGCCAATACAGCACCAACCCGCGCACCGGGCAGATACTCGGTGCCGACATCAGCATCGAGTGGTATACCGGCAGCGCATCGCCGGTGCTGGAAGAATTGCTGACAAAAAGTTCGGCTTCGCTCAGCCTGACAGAAAGTTCGGCATCGCGCAGCCTTACAGCCGAAGGATGGGCGGGCAATTATGCGATGTGCAACCTGGGCGAAGAACTCAAAGCCGGTTTTACCGCCGGCAGCACGCTCGTTGAAGGCGCAGGCCGATCGCCCGAAGCACTCAGCAAGATGCACACGCAATTCCTCACCTATCTTATCATGCACGAGGTGGGACATACGCTTGGACTCAATCACAACATGAAAGGAAGCCAGCTCTGGTCGCCGGCACAGTTGAACGATACGCTGCTTACGCACCAATGGGGACTGCTCGGCTCGGTGATGGACTATCCTGCGGTGAACATTGCTGCCGATCCGAAAAAGCAAGGCGATTATTATACGACGAAAGAAGGGCCGTACGACGATTGGGCCATCGCGTTTGGATACACGCCTTATGCCGATAGTGCCACCGAAGTGAAGGCCACGGCCGAATTGCTGGCGCGGAGCACCGATCCGAAGCTCGCCTTCGGCAATGATGCGGACGATATGCGGAGCCCGGGCAAAGGCATGGACCCACGCGCCAATGTAGACGATCTCAGCAACGATGCGGTGGGCTATGCCGCCGGGCGCCTGCAGCTGCTCCGTGGCCTCGTGCCGCAGCTGGTGAAGCGATACAGCAAACCGGGTCAGAGCTGGGCAGAACTGCGTGTGCGCTATGCCTCGCTGCAGGCACAACGCCAGCAGATGATCGGTGCCGTGAGCCGCTACGTGGGCGGTGTGTATGTAGACCGCAGCTTCCCCGACCAGAACTCGGCCACGCGCCCATTCACCCCCGTGCCGCTGACGCTGCAGAAGCGTGCGGTGCAGGTATTGAACCAGTATGTGTTTGCACCCGATGCCTGGATGGCCGATACGGCTTTGCTCCCCTACCTGCAGCCGCAGCGCCGCGGCTTCAACCAAAATCCCTCGGGCGACGACTACAAGGCTACAAACGCAGCGCTCGCGCAGCAGTATAACGGCGCACTGGCGCACCTCCTGCACCCCGCCACGCTGCTGCGCCTCACCAACAGCAGGCTGTATGGCAACCGTTACTCCGTAGCCGACCTCCTGGGCGATCTGCAAACGGGCATCTTTGCCGCCGATGCCGCGACCGCGGTGAATGTGTATCGCCAGAATCTGCAGACCGAATACGTGCGCCTGCTGCTCGACATCGTGGCCGACCGCTACAACCAGTACGATGCCATTGCGCAGGCCGCAGCCCTCGATGCCGTGCAGCGCATCCGCAACCGCCAGATGGGAGCGCCGGCGCCGAATGCCGAAACGCGGGCACACCGGGCCAACCTGGTGTACCTGATCGGGAAAGCGCTGGATGCGCGTTAGACGGTTAATCTCTCGTTTCGGCAATCCCGGAAGGGGCAATTGTCGTAAGTATGAGGGCCGGAAGAACAGGCACCGCGCAGATCTGCCATCAGCAGACCCGCGTTTCTTAAATGCTGCTGTTATCTTTGCCGCACCTTAAACTCAAGAATGGCGTTGTTGAATCTGTTTAAAAGAGGCGGCGATCCGACTCGTTCGGAGATGTCGTTCATAGAGCACCTCGATGTGCTGCGGGGCACCTTGTTCCGCAGCGTGATCGCCATCCTCGTGGGCGCCATTGTAGTAGGCATCTACAACCGCTTCTTTGTGCACGACGTGTTGCTTGGCCCCACGCACCCCGACTTTCCGACCTATGGAATTCTTTGCAAGCTGGGCAACGCCATCAACATGGGCAAGTCGCTCTGCATGGAAGGGCTGAGCATTAAGATGCAAAGCACGGGCGTGAGCACGCAGTTCAGCATGTTCTTTACGGTGTGCCTGGTGGGCGGTTTGATCATCGCGTTCCCCTACATCTTTTTTGAATTCTGGCGCTTTGTGGCACCGGCGCTTACCGAGAAGGAACGTTCCGGGTCGCGCGGAGTGATCTTCTGGGTGTCGCTGCTTTTTTTCATCGGCGTCGCTTTCGGCTATTTCGTCATCGCGCCTTATACCATCAAGTTCTTCGCCTCCTTTCAGCTCGACGACAACATCGAAAACCGCTGGACGGTGTCGAGCTATATCGATACGATGATCCCGCTCGTGCTCGGCTCGGGGCTTGCGTTTCAGCTGCCGCTGGTGCTCTACTTCCTGGCCAAGGTGGGCGTGGTTTCGGCTACGTATCTGAAGAAGGTGCGCAAATACTCGATCATCATCATCTTCATCATTGCCGCCATCATCACCCCCGGCCCGGATCTCGTGAGCCAGTTTACCGTAGCGCTGCCGCTGTTGCTGCTCTATGAAATTTCCATCGTGCTGGCCAAGCGGGTGGATAAAGGGAAAAAGGTGAAGGAGTGGAGTTAGGAGGGAAGAGAGCATGAGGGAAGAGGTGAGAGAACATGAGAACATGAGGGAGGAGGGGAGAGAACATGAGAACATGAGAACATGAGGGAGGAGGGGAGAGGGAAGTGGTGGAGGACAGCGCTTAACTTTGGGCAAACTCCCACGCCATGCACGACAGCCTTTTCGACCTTAACAAACCCATTGCCGTTGGTGCCGATCATGCGGGCTTTGAATACAAGCAACACCTCGTGCAATGGCTGCAGCAAAAAGGCATGCAGGTGAAAGACTACGGCACCCACAGCCTTGACTCCGTTGACTATCCCGACTTTGCGCATCCCGTGGCCAGCGCAGTAGAAAATGGTGAGGCGGCAGCCGGCATTCTCGTTTGCGGCTCGGCCAATGGTGTAGCCATCACTGCCAATAAGCACACCGGCATCCGCGCGGCCATCGCATGGCAGGAAGAACTCGCCTCGCTCGCGCGGCAACACAACGCTGCCAACGTGCTTTGCATTCCCGCACGCTTCGTCTCCACCGAACTAGCCGAAAAAATGACGGCACTCTTTCTCGAAACTCCTTTCGAGGGAGGAAGACATGAGAATCGTGTGAATAAGATCGCATGCTAATAACGAATGTGCTAATGGGGTAATGTGCTGATGGGGTAATCGTCAGGTTGCCGCTCGTTTCAAATATTATCCCATTACCCCATTCTCCCATTACCCCATTGGCAGAACTCGTATATTTCCCCCGTATGAAACGAATCCTCTTAGCCACTGCTTTGCTTGCTGCCTTTGCGGGCAACGCTCAGAAGAAGTCCAACCCTCAGGTGTTTGCCGCCACGATCAACGAGGCCGATATGCGCCGCCACCTGTTTACGCTGGCCGGTCCGGAAATGGAAGGACGCGAAACCGCAACCGAAGGCCAGCGCAAGGCCGCTGCCTACATCGAGAACTACTTCCGCCAGCTGGGCCTCGAGCCGGGCAACAATGGCTCGTATCAACAGATGTATAACGTGTACCAGGACTCACTCGTACGCGCCGGTCTGGAGGTGAACGGAACCGCATTCGCGCTCGATAAAGACTTCTATTTTCAAAACCTCGGCGGAATGTCCAGCGCCACTTACCGCTTCTCCGAAGCAGTATTCGTGGGCGGTGGTGTCGACGACAGCACCTCAAGCGATTATAAAGGACTCAACGTGCGCGGCCGCCTCGTGATTGCCTGGGGCAGTGGCGCACCCGCCGGCGTGCGCACTATTACCGCGTTGGCCAAAGTGGAGAACGCCATCCGCAACGGTGCCGCCGCCATCCTCTTCATCAGTAAAGATCTTCCGCGCAAGAACCCAACGATCAGCCGCGGCAACATGACGATGACGGGCTTTCGCAAAAGCATCGCACCACAAACGTTTTATGTTTCGGAAGCGGTTGCCCGCAGCATCATGGGCGCATCGCTCGACAGCGCGCAGAACGGAACCATCACGATGCGTGAGTTTACGGCCGACGTGCTCCTCGACGTGGCCAAGCAAACGCGCAGCATGCAGAGCAGCAACGTCCTCGGGGTGCTTCCGGGTACCGATCTCAAAGACGAATACTTATTCATCACTGCACACTACGACCACCTCGGCAAGCGCGACACCGTGATCTTCTACGGCGCCGACGATGACGGCTCAGGCACTACCGGCGTGCTTGAAATGGCGGAGGCTTTTTCGCTTGCGAAGAAGGCCGGCCGCGGTCCGCGCCGCACCATCGTATTCATGTGCGTGAGCGGCGAGGAGAAAGGACTGTGGGGTTCGCAGTATTATTCCGAGCATCCCATTTTCCCGCTGGAAAAAACAACCGCCGACCTCAACATCGACATGATCGGCCGTGGCGATGCCACGCGTAAAGACGCAGCAGGCAACGTGGATACGCTCAACTACGTGTACGTGGTGGGCGACGACAAAGTGAGCTCCGACCTCCGACCCATCAGCGAAGGCGTGAACAGGAAGTATGTGAAGATGCAGCTGGACTATAAGTTCAACGACCCGAAAGATCCGAACCAGATCTACTTCCGCAGCGACCACTACAACTTCGCGCGCAAAGGCGTTCCCATCATTTTCTATTATGATGGCATGCTCGGTGCCGATTACCATCGCCCCACCGATACGCCCGACAAGATCAACTATGCGCTGATGGCCCGCCGAGCGCAGCTGGTGTTTTTCACCGCCTGGGAAATGGCCAGCCGCAAGGAAATGCTGAAGAGGGATCGGCCGCTCCCTAATACGAGGATGCGATAACCCCACCCCATGCCCTGCCAGGGAGGAAGGGAATGCTGTCGCCAGTAAAAGGAAAAACGGATGCTTATGGCATCCGTTTTTTGTTGGTAGGTCTGCTCCCTCCCCCCATCGGGGAGGGGCCGGGGGTGGGGTCTACCAACCGAGCACATAGGCAAACACCAGTGGCGCGACGATGGTGGCGTCGCTTTCGATGATGTATTTCGGTGTGTGGATATCTAGCTTGCCCCAGGTGATCTTTTCGTTGGGATGCGCACCCGAATACGAGCCGTAGGAAGTAGTGGAGTCGGAGATCTGGCAGAAGTAGCTCCAGAAGGGAATATCGTGCATCTCCAGGTCCTGGTACATCATGGGCACCACGCAGATGGGGAAGTCGCCGGCAATGCCGCCGCCCAGCTGGAAGAAGCCGATGCCCTTGCCACCCGAATTGTCTTTGTAGTAATTGGCAAGCCACACCATATACTCGATTCCGCTCTTCATGGTAGAGGCCTTGATCTCACCTTTGTAAACGTAAGAAGCGAAGATGTTGCCCATGGTGCTGTCTTCCCAGCCGCCCACAACGATCGGAAGGTTCTTCTCGGCGGCAGCGATCATCCAGGAATCTTTGGTGTCGATCTGGTAGTATTCTTTCATGACGCCGCTGTTGAGCAGGTCGTACATATACTCGTGCGGAAACTTGCGGTCGCCCGATGCGTCGGCATCCATCCACAGCTTCGCAATGTGCTTCTGGATCCGGCGGAACGCCTCTTCTTCGGGGATGCAGGTATCGGTAACGCGGTTGAGGCCGCGCTCCAGGAGGTCCCACTCCTGCTGCGGCGTCAGGTCGCGCCAGTTGGGCAGGCGTTCGTAGTGGTCGTGCGCCACGAGGTTCATGATATCTTCTTCGAGGTTGGCGCCGGTGCAGGAGATGATGTGGATCTTGTCCTGGCGGATCATCTCGGCGAGCGAAATGCCCAGTTCGGCGGTGCTCATTGCGCCCGCGAGGGTCACCATCATCTTACCACCTTCGAGCAGGTGCGTTTCGTAGCCTTTGGCTGCATCCACGAGAGCTGCTGCGTTGAAGTGGCGGTAGTGGTGCGTAACGAATTGCGATATGGGTCCTTTAGTCATAGAAGGCAAACAATTTAAAGCGCAAAAGTAGGGCATAACCGCCTCGGGCGCCCAAAAAACGGGGCTCATCCGCTGGTGGCGGCAACCCATCGGCAGCGCGTAAGCCGTTTGCGCGGAAAAGCGTATCTCTGCACCGTTATTAACGTTCGTTAACGTGCAAAACTGATTGCGATCCCTATGCGTTTTCTGTACCGTGAAGTACGGCTCGGCAAATTCCGGGTGGCAGTAGCCACGCTCCTCTGGTTCGGCCTCGCGCTCATCGCAACGCTGGCCCAGCTGGGTCGCCATTCTTATAAGAATTACCTCATTTTCAAAGGTGTGTTCTGGCATATGCGCGCCGGCACCAACCTCTTTGCGGAATATCCTGCCGAGTACACCGACACCAACCACTACGGCCCATCGTTCGCGCCGCTCATTGCACCCTTTGCCGTGCTGCCCGATTGGCTCGGCGTTTTTCTATGGTGTATGGCTAATGCCGCAGTGCTCTTCTGGGCCATCAAAAAGCTGCCGCTGCCGGAGAAGAGCAAGTTGTTCATCGTTGCGTTCGGTGCCATCGAAATGATGACCGCGACGCACAATGTGCAGTTCAACACGATGCTCGCGGGATTCCTCGTGCTTGCCTTCGTGGGCGTGGAGCGCGAGCGCGAAGAGCTGGGAACGGCACCCATCGCCGCCGGCTTTCTCATCAAACTATATGGCATCGGCGCTGCGCTGTTCTTTGTTTTTTCAAAGCACAAGCTGAAGTTCATCGGGTGGTTTCTCATTTGGTGCGCCGTATTGTTTGCCCTTCCGATGCTGTTCTCGTCACCCCAGTTTGTGCTACAGAGCTACGCCGATTGGTACCACAGCCTCATGGCCAAGAATGCGCAGAACGTGGACTTCATCGCTTCGGAAGGCTACCAGGACATTTCGGTGATGGGCATGATCCGCCGCACGGTATATCACCTCACGGGCAACCGCGGCGAAATTGTAGGCAACATGTGGGTGCTGGCTCCCGCCGCCTTGTGCGTGCTGCTCCCGCTGCTTCGCTTCAACCAGTATAAATACAGGAACTTCCGGTTGAGCTACCTCGCCATCGTGCTCATCTCGGTGGTCATCTTCAGCTCCTCCGCCGAATCTTCCACTTACGTCATTCCCATTGTGGGCGTAGGCATCTGGTATGCACTCAACCGTAAGGACGGCGGCAAATGGGCGCTCGCGCTGCTCATTGCCACGCTGCTGCTCACGGAGCTTTCGCCCACCGATCTCTTCCCCGAATTCATACGCAAGGATGTTATCCGTGCATTCTCGCTCAAGTGCCTGCCCGTTTTCATCGTGTGGTGCTGGCTCATAGCCAACGTGGCGCGCAAAGATTTTTCGCGCACGCAAAACCTCCAGGCGGTATGAAGCAGGTAGACATCGTGATACCGGTTTACAACGAGGCGGAGAACATTGCCGGCCTTGTGCAGGCGGTGAAGGGCGTTATGGACGGCCTCCCGTATAACTACGGTTTCATCCTCGTCGACGATGGCTCTTCCGATGGAACGCTTTCGGTGCTTCAAGGGCTTGCTGCCCTGGATACACGTGTGCGCTACCGCTCGTTCAGCCGCAACTTCGGCCACCAGGCTGCGCTCAAGGCCGGGCTGGATGCATCTACCGGCGATTGCGCCATCTCGCTCGACGGCGACTTCCAACACCCGCCCGAGCTCATTCCGCAGCTGCTGCGGCATTGGGAGGAAGGTTACGACGTGGTTTATACGCTGCGCCGGGACGAGGAGAAGCAGGCAGGCTCGTTCAAGCGCTGGACCTCCGACCAGTTTTACAACTTCATGAACCGCATGGCCGACCTGGAGATGGAGAAAGGCTCCGCCGACTTTCGCCTGCTGGACCGCAAGTGCGTAGTGGTGCTGCAAAAGATGCGTGAGCACGAACCATTCTTCCGTGGACTCGTCAAATGGATCGGGTTCAAACAGATCGCAGTAGAGTACCAGCCGGCCGCGCGTCGTGCAGGGCGTTCCAAGTACACCTTTCGCAAGATGATGCGTTTTGCGCTGCAGGGCATCACGTCCTTCAGCACGAAGCCGCTGTATTTTGCCGCTTACCTCGGTTTCGTGTTTGCGCTCGCGTCGCTGCTCTACCTGCCTTACGCACTCATTTCGTACTATTTCGGGCACGTGGTGAGCGGCTGGACTTCGGTCATTGTGACCATCACCTTTTTTGGCGGACTGCAGCTATGCATCCTGGGCATCATCGGCCTGTACCTGGGCAAAGTGTTCATGCAGGGAAAGCAGCGCCCGATGTACCTCGTACGTGACGAATCATGAAAAAGCCATCGCTGCTCCTTACGTTTGACGTCGAAGAGTTCGACATGCCGCTCGAATACGGGCAGGACATACCGCTCGACGAGCAACTGCGCGTGGGCAGGGAGGGGCTCCGCGCCGTGCAGGCACTGCTGGCCCGCTACCCGCAGGTGCGCGGAACGTTGTTCACCACGGCACAATACGCACAGTACGATGCCGATGCCATCCGCACGCTTGCAGCGCAGCACGAGATCGCATCGCATACTTTTTACCACTCGCATTTTGCTACGAAAGACCTGCTTGAATCGCGTGCCGCGCTCGAATGGATCACGGGCAAGCCAGTGACCGGGCTGCGAATGCCGCGGATGAGGCCGGTAGCAATGAGCGATGTTAAGGCCGCTGGTTATAGTTACGATTCGTCTGTCAACCCGTGCTGGCTGCCGGGCCGCTACGACAATCGCCACCTGCCGCGCAATCCCTACCGCGAAGAAGGCATGCTGCGCTTCCCTGCATCGGTGACGCCGAGGCTGCGCATCCCGCTGTTCTGGCTCGCTTTCAAAAATGCGCCATACCCGCTTTTTCGCAGCTGGGTGAAGGCTACGTTGAAGAAAGACGGCTATGCATGCCTTTATTTTCATCCATGGGAATTCATCGCGCTTGATGGATACAATATTCCGGGCTATGCGAAGGCACGCGCCGGGAAGCCGCTGCTGGACCGACTCCGCCGGCTCATCGAAGATTTTTCGGGATCATGTGATTTTGTGCCGATGGCGGAATACATAACGTCAAGCTTGAATCGCAAAGAGAGAAAGAACGCAGATTTGTGATGATTTTTATGATTAGCGCGGATTATTGCCGTGCGTGAGCCGATCATAACGATCTTAACAATCTGCGTATCCCGCTTGCGGGATCTGCGTTCTTTCTCTCCCGCCGCTTGCGGCGCACGAAAAAGCCCCCGTGAAAACAGGGGCCGCCAAAACACACACTAAAACGTCGTTCAGATCTTTTCGACCTTTTTGTAGGTGGTCCACTCACCGTTTTCAGACGAGCGGATGGTGATTTTCATGTCGGCGTTTTCCAAGGTTGCATAGTAATAGGTGCCTTCATCGTTAGCATATTCAAAGATTTCGGAGATCCAGGCGCTCTTGCTTTCCTTCTTCAGGCTGGCTTGCAGCAGCACCGGGAGCTGGCTGATGGTAACGTTGCGCGTGAGGGCGATGAGGTCGCCTTCGCCGCTGTAATAAGCGTTGATGTGCTGTCCGTCGAGCGTGAACCGCGCGGTGTAGAGTTCGTTGCTGCTGTTCCAGCTTACTTCCTTGGCGTTGCCAAAAGTGCTCTGGAAGGAGTGGAGAACGGCGGGCGTTACGTCCGAAGTGCGGGCATTACTGAAAAGCGTAGTAAAGGATGCGATGAGTACAAAAAGGAATTTCATTTCGATGTATTTAAAGGTTTTTTGAATTGTTTCGCTTGTTTGACGGTTCAAAAGTAGAAAGCGTTACAGGCGGAGGCAAGCCAATTAGGAGGAGCGGAACCCGCTGTGGGCGCGCATTCCGGGTTTAACTCATATGTTAACGCGGGACGAATTGTCGTTTTCCGGGTATGAAGGAACCATACGATTTGATGAACGCCCCGGTTGCAGTGCTTTCGCTTTGCGGAGGGGCGGCGGATGCATCAAAGGATGAACTGCAAAAAAGAAGGGATGAACGGAGTGCGAGCCGATTTTCGATTTCAAGCGACGATTTTGATTTTGGCAGGGAACACCGGATTGCGGTTACCTTACACCAAATGAACTACCTCGCGCATGCTTACCTATCGTATGGGCACCCAGGCCTGCTGGCTGGCAATATGATCTCCGACTTTGTAAAAGGGCGTGCCCGCTTCGACTTTCCACCCGAGGTGCGCGCAGGCATCGAGCTCCATCGCCGCATCGACGACTTCACCGATACGCACCCGGCAACGCGCAACGCCAAGGAATTTTTCCGGCCACACTACCGCCTTTATAGCGGTCCCATAGTAGATGTGGTGTACGACCACTTCCTCGCCAACGACGCGGCTGCCTTTGCCGATGCCGCAGGGCTTGATGCCTTTGCACAGGAAACCTATCGCCTGCTGGCGCGCTATGCCCGGTGGTTCCCACCGCGCTTCGCACGGATGTTTCCTTACATGCAGGAACAAAACTGGCTGCTCAACTACCGCCACAGCGACGGCATTGCACAAAGCCTGGGCGGGCTTGCGCGGCGCGCCGCCTGGATGGGAGGCCCGCAGGTGGCCGTGGCACTGCTCGAAACGCACCATGCCGAGCTGCGCGCCTGCTACGAATACATCGCGCCCGCTGTTAAAGAGTTTGCAAAAATCGAGGGAGCGGCACTTCTGCGGGCTTGACTGCAACAACGGTTTCGTGCCTGCGTTTACCTTTGACCTTCACGCAACCGATATGAAAAGTTTCTTCCTCAGCATCGCACTTCTTGCCGCAACGATAGCCGGCGCACAAGGCAATTCCGCATCCCGCGCCACATTGCCCGCCCTCGACAAATCGCCGATGGACATGGCCTATTACCCGGCAAACTTCCCGGTGCTGAAAGTGCAAAACGGCGGCACGGAGCCCCTGCTGGCCCGCGCTATTTACAGTCGCCCGCTCAAAAGCGGCCGCACCATCTTCGGCGACCTCGTGCCTTATAATGAAGTATGGCGCCTCGGTGCCAACGAAGCTACCGAAGTGGAGTTCTTTAGGGAAGTGCGCATTGGCGGCAAGAAGTTGCCCAAGGGAAAGTATACGGTATATGCCATCGTCACGCCCGAACAGTGGACCGTGATCTTCAATAAGGAAACCGATACCTGGGGCGCATTCAGCTACGACGAGAAGAAAGATGCCGTTCGCGTGACCGTTCCCGTAGAAGTACTGCCGACACCTGTTGAGCCTTTCTCGCTCTACTTCGAAAAAACCAGTGCCGGCCCCAGTATGGTCATTGCCTGGGATACGCAACGCGTCGCGGTGCCGATTGCTGTGCGCTAGCGCCGCCGCAACCCTTAGCGCGGAAATCCGTATTTTTTCGGCATGAAACGATTGGCTGTGATCTGCTGCTGCCTGCTGGCAGCCTGTTCCGATAGTGCGGATCCTTATGTGTCGGTGCCCGATAGCGCAAGCCGGCAGCGCGATACCGCTCCCCTTCCATCGGCGATGCGCGTCAATAAGCTTTCGCCGGTGGACCTTTCGCCGCTCGACGTGGCTTATTTCCCGGTCGACTACCCGGTGCACAAGATGGACAGCTCCTACATTGCGGCTCCCAAGGCACGCGTCATCTACAGCCGTCCGCACAAGGGCGGGCGCAGCATCTTCGGCGGGCTGATCAAATTCGGTGAGCCCTGGCGCCTTGGAGCCAATGAAGCAACCGAGCTGGAGCTTTTCAGCAGTGCGCGCGTGCAGGGGCAAACCGTGCCGAAGGGTCGCTACATCCTTTATTGCATCCCGGGTCCCAACGAATGGGTGATCGTTTTCAACCGTAACGTTTATAGCTGGGGCCTCAAGCTCGATCCGAAGCAGGACGCGTTTCGCTTTACCGTGCCCGTACAGGGCAAGCAGGAACCGCTGGAGCACTTTACGATGGTGTTTCACCAGACCGGCGACGGCGCCGACCTCGTAATGGGTTGGGACGACGTGCGGGCGCAGTTAAGCTTCGACTTCAAATCCTGAGTATGTGTGGTTTTGCAGGTGTGCTGAGCGCCGATCAAAGCGTAGTGCGGGATGTTCCGTTGCACCAGGCGATCGCCTGCCTGCGCCATCGTGGGCCCGAGCCCGCCGCCTTCTGGACTGATGCCACGGCGCAATGCCGGTTCGCCCACGGCCGTCTCTCAATCATCGACCCCGATCTGCGCGCACGCCAGCCTTTTACCTATAACGACCGCATTACCATTGCCTATAACGGAGAATTGTATAACTACGTAGAGCTGCGCGAAGAGTTGCGCCAATCCGGCTTTGCTTTCGATACGAAGTCGGACACCGAAGTGCTTTGCGCGGCCTGGATGGCATGGGGCCCCGCCTGCCTCGACCGATTTGATGGCGCCTTTGCCTTCGCCCTCTGGGATGCGCAGGAAGCGCGGATGTACGCAGCCCGCGACCGCTTTGGCGAAAAGCCGTTTTATTACCACTTTGATGGAAACGCTTTCTATTTCGCTTCGGAGCTGAAGGCCCTTTGGACCATGGGTGTGCAGCGAAAGGCAAACGATGCAATGGCCTACAACTTTCTCACGCTGGGCTATACCACCAATCCTTTCGCGCCTGATGAAACTTTTTACGACAACGTCTTTCAATTGCAGGCGGGAAAATACCTGTGCATTTCGCCCGATTTTGCGCACCGCGCCTTCGGCGACTTCGGTTCGATATTCATTGAAGAGCGCGCATGGCAGGATGCAGATGCCATCAGTGAGTTCCGGCGCCTGTTGGGTTCGTCGGTGCGCAGGCGCTTACGGAGCGATGTGGCAGTGGGTACTTCACTCAGCGGCGGCCTCGACAGTGCAACTGTGGCGGCACTTTGCCGTCGGGAGCATTCATCTACTTTTACACATAAGGCATTTACCGCCGTCTTTCCCGGGTTTGAAAAAGACGAACGAGCGCTCTCCGAATTGCTCGCCAGCCGGCTGGATCTCGACCAACATATTGTAGAAATACGGGACGATGAAGTGGCTGCGTTGATGGATGCCGTGCAGGCGCAACAAGATGAGCCTGTCGCCTCCGCAAGCGCCTTGGCGCAGTGGGCAGTTTTTGCAGCGGCAAAACGTGCGGGCGTTACGGTGCTGCTCGACGGCCAGGGTGCGGATGAAACGCTTGCCGGCTACGAAAAATACTATCGCTGGTACTGGCAGCAATTGTCGGGTGCGGGTAAGCTCGGATCAAGCGGCGAGCTCGAAGCGGCGCGCGCATTGGGCATCACGAAGCCTTTCGGGATGTTCAGCCGAGCTGCCGCGCGTATGCCGCATTTCGGTGCAGCGCTTTTGGAGCAGCGCAGGAAGAAGCAGGCGGCGCGTACGCCCTTTCTGCATCCGTCTTTCGTGGAGCGCAATCGTCTTCACCTGAACTACATGCTGCCGCCACAGCTTACGCTAAACGGCGTGTTGCACTACAACACGTTTACCAATGGCCTCGAAGAGCTCCTGCGGCTCGCCGACCGCAACAGTATGGCACATAGTCTCGAGGTGCGGCTCCCTTTTCTGAGCCCGGAACTCGTACAATTCCTGTTCACGCTTCCGGCCAACTTCAAGATCCGTGAGGGGCGCACCAAGTGGATATTGCGGAAGGCAATGGAAGGTATCGTTCCCGACGAAGTGCTGTGGCAGCCTCGCAAAACGGGTTTCGAGCCTCCGCAGGCACGGTGGATGGCGTTGCCTGATGTGCAGGAGCGCATTGCAGAAGGACGCCGCAAGCTCGTGGACGCCGGGGTGCTCGATGCTTCGGTGCTGCAACAAAAAATACAGCCGCATACGGCGTATGCGGCTGCAGCACCCGACTGGAAGTATTGGGCCTTGTCGGTGCTTTACTAAGCCTTGCCCATTTTCTTTTCCTCGTTGAGGTAGCCCGAGTTGTCGGCCTGCACGAAGACCCAGCCCGTTGCGGATTCGAGCACGATGTGGTACTCGGTGTGATCGTCGGATGAGATCTCCGTTACACCGTATACCTTGTAGCCATCGTAGCCGCTCTTCACCTTGGTGAGGATATTGAGCGGAAGCTGTTGTTCGAAGTAGTAGCGGATGGTTTGCAGCGCATTGCCATCGGCATCGTAACGCACGCGCGTCTGGATCTCGTTGAACGTGAATGCCGCTTCAAACAAGCCCTTGTGCTCGCTCCAGCGCACGTCTTGTGCCGAAACGAAGGTGGTGGTGAAGGCCTTCAATACTTTTTCGTTTACCGAGGGATTCGGGTTGGCGAATGCGGATGCGCTGAATGCAAGGGCGATGATGGCGGCAAAGAATGCTTTTTTCATGATTTATAATTTGGGGGTTAAAGAGTTGTTTGACAAGACAAACGTAGAATGCCTGTAGGCCGAAGTCAAGGCGTCCTACACGTGCGGCCTGTTAAAAGTTTGATAAGGGAAAACGATCTACGACAAGCTTCGTTGAAGTGGGCCTTTGCGCGGATGAAGGGTAAATAAACGAGATGGATCGCGCGGGCCAGGCCGGTGAAGGTTACAGTATTGGGCGTTAATTGGGAGCAGCGGTAGGAGCGGCGGCTGGTAAGTGGGAATAACGCACCTTTACAACGCTCCAAACGACCCGGAGTCGTCATTGCAAGCAAAGCGAAGCAATAGCATGTTAAGAAGTGGACAGCCCACTTCGCATTTCTTTCGGCAAATTCCACGGTCGGACGGTGCGGGCTTCGCTACACTTCGTTACGCTAGCAAATGGCGCCCGACCGGATCGTATGGGACGAGATAAATCTTTCAGATATGCGTATAGGCACAAAATTCATCCACGCCGGCGTTGAGCCGGACCCTTCTACCGGCGCGATCATGACGCCGATCTACCAGACATCTACCTACGTGCAGTCGGCCCCGGCCGAGCACAAGGGCTATGAGTATGCGCGCAGCCAGAACCCCACGCGCACCGCGCTGGAAGCGGCTTACGCGGCGATCGAGAACGGCAAGTTTGGCCTGGCCTTCGGTTCGGGCGTTGCGGCTACCGATGCCGTGATCAAGCTGCTGCAGCCGGGCGACGAAGTGATCACCGGCAACGACCTGTATGGCGGCACGTATCGCCTCTTCACAAAAGTGTTCGCGCGCTTCGGCATCAGGTTTCACTTTGTGAACATGCAGGATGCCGAAAGCATCCGTCCCCTCATCAACAGCAACACAAAGTTGATCTGGGCCGAAACGCCCACGAACCCGCTGATGAACGTGACCGATATTGCCGCACTTTCCGCCATCGCGAAAGAGCACCATATCCTGCTCTGCGTAGACAACACGTTTGCATCGCCTTACCTGCAGAACCCGCTCGACCTCGGTGCCGACATCGTAATGCATTCTGCTACCAAGTACCTCGGTGGCCACAGCGATGTCATCCAGGGAGCACTGATGATGAACGATGCAGCACTGCGCGAGCAACTGTATTTCATTCAAAAAAGCTGTGGTGCCGTTCCCGGTCCGCAGGATTGCTTCCTTGTGCTGCGCGGCATCAAAACGTTGCATGTGCGGATGCAGCGCCATTGCGAGAACGGCGCGAAGGTGGCCCACTGGCTGCGCAATAATCCCAAAGTTGCCAAAGTGTATTGGACCGGCTTCGAAGACCACCCGGGTTATGCGATCTCCAAAAAACAGATGCGCGACTTCGGGGGCATGATGTCGTTCGAGCTGGTGAACGACAGCCTCGATGAAGTGAAGCGCATGATGTCGGCCACCAGAGTTTTTGCACTTGCGGAAAGCCTCGGTGGCGTGGAGTCGCTGATCAATCACCCCGCTTCGATGACGCACGCTTCCATCCCGCGCGAAGAGCGCCTGAAGAACGGACTGAAGGATTCACTCATCAGAATTTCAGTGGGAATTGAGGATGTGGAAGACATCATCGAGGATCTGCAACAGGCGATCGGGTAGAGCATGTTGGACGTAGGAAGTGCCCGGTCGGGAGTGACGTGGGGCTTCTTACAGCGCTTGCAGGAATCGATCGTTGTTGGTAGAATATCGAATGGCACAGCTCCTCGCGGAGCTGTTTTTTATTGGTGGGAAGTAGCAGCCTGCCTGACTATGGAGCTAGCTTTGCACCATGTTGCCCGCCGAGCTGCAAATCTTCCTCGATCGTAAGGTGTCCGAATACAACCGGCCTTCCTTCATTGCTGCCGATCCCATCTCGGTGCCGCATCGTTTCAAACTGAAACAGGATGTTGAGATCGCGGGCTTCTTCGCTGCGCTCTTTGCCTGGGGCAACCGCACTACCATCATCAATAAAGCAACGGAGCTGATGCAGCTGATGGACGACGCTCCGCACCAGTTTATCACGCAACACGAGGAGCAGCACCTGAAGCGTTTTCTCCACTTCCGGCACCGCACCTTCAACCCGACGGACATTCTGTACAGCATTGCATTCTTCCGGCAGCACTATTGGAACAGTGCTTCGCTCGAAGATGCTTTCGTTCCCGGCGCATTCACCGGAATGGAAGATGCCCTCAATTACTTTCACACCTATTTCTTCAGCCTTCCGGATGCACCGCCGCGCACGCGCAAGCATATTGCGGCACCATTCAAAGGCTCTACCTGCAAGCGGATCAACATGTTCCTGCGCTGGATGGTGCGCAAGGATCACCAGGGCGTTGACTTTGGGCTATGGAAGAAGTTGCGGCCCGCGGATCTCATCATTCCCGTAGATCTACATGTGGCCCGCGTGGCCCGTCGCTTCGGACTGCTGGAGCGGCCATCCACCGATTGGCTTTCCGCGGTAGAACTCACCGCCCGGCTGAAGCAGTTCGATGCCCGCGACCCGGTGAAATACGATTTTGCACTGTTCAGTTTGGGCATCGGCGAGCGATTTTGAGCGCGATCATCAATCGTGAATCGTCAATCGTGAATCGGTGCATCGCTATCTTAACGACAAACGACAAACCACACACGACGAACCACAAACAACAAACACCCAACCCTCCCATGTCTCTCGAACAGGAAATCCAATCGCTCAATGCCCTCATGACCGAGGAGGATGCGGGCTTTCTGCGGCTCGCGCAGCTACTCAATGAGGCAGTGCTCCACGATTTCGAATCTGTGCGGCGCCTGCTCTACCGTGTAGACGTTTCCGAGAAGAAAGTGCGCGCTGCGCTTCAGTCTGCCGCCGATCCGGCGAACGCTTCCGAAGGGGATGCAGGCACCATTCTCGCGCGCCTGTTGCTCGATCGCGTGAAAGAAAAGGCCGCCTCGCGTGCTCATTTTAACAAGCCCCCCGGCGACATCCCCGAAGAAGAGCGCTGGTAGCGTAGTGAAAGTGGGGAAGTTATCTCAAGCGCCTGGCCGTACCCGGCACGAGTTTTTTGCGTTTCGTATCAAACGGAATTTATGCAACGTGACGGCGCTACTACCAGCCTCTGGCAAGGAACTACTACCGACTTTCCTGCAACACCGCAGGCGCTGCCTACAGAGCCCGTGGATGTGCTCATCGTTGGTGGCGGCATCACCGGCCTCACCACGGCGATTGAACTGCAGCGTCAGGGGCGTAGTTGCCTGGTTGCCGAAGCGCACAGCATTGGTTACGGAACTACTGGTGGCACCACGGCTCACCTCAACACGTTCTTCGACACTACATACGATATGGTAGAGTCGGACTTCGGCGAAGACAGTGCGCGCCTCCTCCACACCGGTGCACGTGCCGCGCTCGACCTCATAAAGCGCAACATCGCGGAGTTTGCCATCGAATGTGAGCACAACGACCGCGATGGGTATGTTTACGCACAAACCGACACGCAGGAAGAAGAGCTGGACAAGATGTTCCAGGCCTCGGTAAATGCCGGTGCCGAAGTAGAGGTCACCGATTCCATCCCGGTGCCGCTGCCCTTTCGCAAAGCCATCGTGTTTCGACGCCAGGCGCAGTTCCATCCCACACGCTATATCGCGGGGCTCGCTAGCGCATTCGTTGCCGGCGGAGGCACTATTCTCGATAACTGCCGTGTATCGGACTTCGAAAATGAAGACGTCTGGCTGAGTGTAAACACGAGCCAGGGTGTTATTCGTGCGCGCTTCCTCATCTGGGCAACGCATATCCCGCCGGGCATCAATCTGCTGCACTTCCGCAACGCGCCGTACCGTAGTTATGCGGTAGCCGCAACGTTGTCGGATGATGCCTATCCCGAGGGCCTTGCGTACGATATGTATGACCCGTATCATTACTACCGCACGCAGGAAGTGGATGGCAAGCGCTACCTCATTGCAGGAGGCGAAGACCACAAGACGGGCCATGTGACCAACACCGACCAATGCTTTACACACCTCGAAGCCTACCTGCGCAATCACTTCGCCATCGAAGACATCGCTTACCGCTGGTCGTCGCAATACTTCGAGCCGGCCGATGGACTTCCCTACATCGGGCACCTGCCTGGAAACCCGAAGAACGTGTTCGTAGCCACCGGGTTCAGCGGCAACGGCATGACCTATAGCCATATCGCGGCTGTCACGCTTACGGAGTTGATCACGCGTGGCGAGAGCGGCTACGCAACGTTGTTCGCTCCCGCGCGCGTGAAGCCCGTTGCGGGTTTCATGGATTTCGTAAAAGAGAATGCCGACGTGGTGGCGCAGTTTGTAGGTAAGCGGCTGAAGACCGAAAAGCTGCGTGAGCTGGCGGAGCTCGCACCTGGCGAAGGCAGGGTGGTGAAGTTCGAAGGCACCAACGTAGCGCTTTACAAGAACGAGCAGGGAAAGCTCTTTGCACTCAACCCGGTGTGCACGCACGCTAAGTGCGTTGTGGACTGGAACGGCGCGGAGCAAAGCTGGGACTGTCCCTGCCACGGCGCGCGCTACTCCATTACGGGCGAGGTGCTCACAGGTCCGGCCCGCGCCAACCTTGAGCCCATCGACCTTGACGAACTTTAGCGCATCTTGCGTGTTTGTATACGTATGAGTGTTTCCATGCTTAAACAGGTGCAACGGCTTCCCATCAGCATAGATGCTGCGTGGGACTTCTTTTCGCATCCGCGTAACCTCGCGCAGATCACGCCCGAATACCTGAGTCTGAAATTCACGAACGAGCTCTTTCGCGATGAGGCTTATGCAGGGCAGATCATCACGTATAAGGTGCGCCCGTTGCTCAACATTCCGCTTTTTTGGATGACGGAGATCACGCAAGTGCAGAAGCCGCACTTTTTTGTAGACGAGCAGCGCAAAGGTCCGTACGCGTTATGGCATCACGAACATCATTTCAAAGAAATTGAGGGTGGTGTGGAGATGACCGATATCATTCACTATCGCCTTCCGTTCGCGCCGTTCGGCAACCTTGCGTCCGGCTTCGTGCGCAGGCAGCTGGACCAGCTTTTTGCATTCCGAAGGAAGAAGGTGGAGGAACTCTTTGGTAAACTCCCCTGATCAGTTGCGCACGTAGTAAACGAGCGAAGGCAGTTTGTTCAACATGATACAGGAAAGCGGTACGATCAAGAGTAACTAGAAACGGTTCCACTGGTGAAAGGCCCGGTTGCGGAGCGCGATTCTGCCTCATCTTTGCAGGATGATCTACCATGTTACCACCTTGGCTGAATGGGAGCAGGCGCAGCAGGCGGGTGCCTATAAGGCGGCATCTCTTCCCATTGAAGGCTTTATCCACGCCAGCGCCGACGAACGGCAGGTGCAGGGAGTGCTGCAGCGTTACTTCGCCGGCCAGTCCAACCTCGTCAAACTGACCATCGACCCCGCCAGGCTGACCCATGAACTGAAATGGGAGCTGGCTCCTTCGGTGAACGAAGAGTTTCCGCATATCTACGGCCCGCTGAACCTGGAAGCGGTGGTGGATGTGGAGCAGCTGGAATCGTGAATCGTTGTCGTGAGCCGTCAGCGCTCACGCCGGTAACGAAAGCGGTGATAGAGCAATAAATGATTGCGTCTTTGCAATCCCTGGAGCAATCGCCCGCTTCCGGGCTGCATAATAGATAAGAGGCTGCCTCGTGTAGAGGCAGCCTCTTATCTTGCCGCGCATGGCGGGCTGACGGCTGACGGCTGACGGCTGACGGCTCACGTCCTTATCCCGGCATCCGGTTGATGTATCTTTCAATTTGCTTGATCTGGTCCACGATCTGCGGCGTGGTGGGCTTCGCTGCTTTGGCCTTGCGGAAGAAATCTTTCGCCGCACGGAACTCGCGCTTGTTCATCATGATGCTGCACATCTGCAGGTAGGCCGCGGCCTGGCTTTCCTTGTCCTGAAGGCCCTTGCGCAGCGCTTCGCGGATGTAGCGCTCGCCCGTCTTCAGGTCGTTCTTCTGCATATGGAGCATGCCCATTTGCAACAGCGACGCGCCTTCGGCTTCCTTCATCGGCATGCCGAGGTCGAGGCCCTTCTTCATATGCTTCTCGGCATTGTCGAAGTCCTGGTTCATCATCGCGATGTTGCCCTTCAGCGTATAATACACCGAGCGGATAGGCTTATAAAGGAGGTTGGGATACTTTACCGAGTTGATCACCTTCTGCGCTTCTTCCATGTTTCCGCTTTCCATATGCTCCTGGATGAGGCGCAGCGGGCCAAAGAAGAAGTGACCGAAAATGAGAATGGCTGCAATGAAATACAGCGGGAACACGGGCCAGAAGCCGCTTACAGTGAGGTTGAGCGCCACGCCGATGGCGATGAGCACGATGGCAAGCGGGAGGCGGTATTTGATGACGTTGTTGTAGAATTTCATAATTGCTGAAAGGGCGGGCAAAGATACACCGCCGCGACCACAAACAGCCCCGGGACCGGCGGGGCGCAAAAAGCCCCCCGATTGTCGCGCCTGCCCCTTTCGATGCCGAAAACTTCGGGTAGGTTTGATCCACAAAACCGACCTTATGCAAAAGATCACGCCCTTCCTCTGGTTCGACGGCAACGCAGAAGAAGCCGCCCGCTTTTATACCTCCGTTTTCCCCGATGCGAAGATCACCGGGGGCATGCCGGGCCCCAATGGCAAGCCCGTGGTGGTTGCCTTCGAGCTGGCCGGACAAACGTTCACAGCACTCAATGGTGGCCCTCAATTCAAGTTCAACGAATCCATTTCCTTCGTGGTGCATTGCGCCGACCAGGCGGAGATCGACTTCTATTGGAATGCGCTCACGGCCGACGGAGGCGCCCCATCGCGCTGTGGATGGCTAAAGGATCAGTTCGGGCTGTCCTGGCAGATCATCCCGCGCAACCTTTCCACTTTGCTCAGTCGGCCCGGTGCCATGGATGCGCTGATGACCATGGATAAGATCGAGATCGCGCAGCTGGAATCTGCCGCGCCGCCAACGCAAGCTTAGTTGCCGCGCGCCACGGTACTCAGGTAATAGGTGCCGCCGCCCTCTGCCTCGATGGCTCCGTCTTTCTGAAAGAAACGAATCCTTCCTTCTTCATGCACGGCATTGGGATCGGCTGGGTCGTACAGCTTTTGGGCATCGATGTCGCGGCTCGCGTAGTTCGACAATACGATGACGCGTGTGAGGAAAGGCTGATTGCTCAGCGGCTTTCGGAAGAAGCTGCGAATGGGCAGTGAACCCGGGCCGCCTTCGGCCTCATCGGCGGTGCGCACCGAATAGGGGAAATAGCTCCGGAGCTGCACTGATGCCGCATTCGGGAGGCGCGACCATCCATCGCCAAATGCCGCGCCGAACCGGCAGACACGCGCATTGCGCATGGGGAAGCTGACGCTGTCGCCTTTCCGTATAAATACGGCATACGGAGCGGAGGTGCTGTCGAGCAGCTGGTTGTCGCTGGTAAACCAGAAGAAGATCATTTCCTTACCACTCCTGTTCACGATCGTGAAATTGTCTTCACTGTATCGTTCGGGCCGCTGGCTATGTCCTGCAAAGGGCGGCTCGCCCGTATCCGGACTTTCAATGCTTCCTTTTTGCTGGTGCGCGCTGAGCGAATCGAGCACGCGCAGCAGTTCATCCTCGTTGGCTTTGCTGCTGCGCTCGCGCAGGGCGGGCCGCGCCATCTGGTCGGCCATCTTCAGTTGCGTGGAAATGTCGCGATAGCTACTGCTGTTGCGCGAGCGGCAGCTGTCGGTAGAAGCGATACGGAAGATCATGACGATGACCCAGAAGACTCCGAAGATGATCCGGCCCACACCGGGTCCGTCGCTCTTGGTGGGTGGCGGGCTATAGTGTCCAGGCCTGCGCGCGGGTGCCTGCTTTGCATTGTCGTGGATGATGTTCGATGCTTCCTTGGCGCGCGTCCGTAATTCGGGATTGCAGTTTATGAGGAGGATGCGCTGGCATAGCTGGTCGAGGAACTGCCACGTGGCCTTGCGTTGAAAGCGGATCACGAGCGACAGCAGCGACTGCACCACCTGGTCGCGTTCGAGGGCAAGCGATGCCGGAACTACGTTGACAAAGTTGATCCATGCGGGCGAATACAAAAAGTTGAGGCTGCTGCGCTGGCTTTCAAAATGTTCGTGCGTGATGCCATTGATGCGTTCGAGCAACTCGTTGAAATAACGCCGGAGTCGCGCATAGGCCAGCTCCTCGTGCTGTGGAAGAACAAAGTCGTTGAAAGGCATGAGCAACGCCAGCCGCGCAGGCTCCACGCTCCGGATCATGCGTGCAGTGGCATCGCGGAAAGACAACGAAAACGGCTCCGATACAAATTCCGGAAAGCCCGGCTTGAAACGGTAAGGACGCATCTCGGCCTCCAACGCTTCCAGGTCAACCGATCCCTTTTCGAGAAATTCGAGCAGCGTGGGTAACGTGTACACGAGGCAATGCATCGACCAGTCTTCTTCACTGATGTCCTGCAACAACGAGCTGAGGTCGTGGCGCGTGTAGATCTGACCGTCTATGGCCAGTTGTTCGCCTGCGAGCGAAAGCTCGGCAAGCAGCTTCTTGCGGGCGCGCGCAAGGGTTTGCGTGCTGAAGGGCTGCAACGGTTCGCCCGCGTGCAACACGAGACGCACCGGCGACCGGTACGGGCTGCTTTCGAGTTTATCCAATGCCGGTTCCTTTTATTTTGATCGCCTCGAGTTCGTCTTCACTTTCCACCAGATGGGAGAGGTGGATCGCAGCGGTTCGCAACTCGGGAAAGCGTTGCTGCGTCAGCGCTTCCTCACCCTGTTGCATCAGCGTTTTTGCAATCGCCGGCTTGGTAAAGCTTTCGGGTGGAAGCTGGCAAAGGTTGAGAAAGATGTTGGTGATGAAGTAGCGCGTGTTGGAGAGGATGCGCATCCGCAATTGTTCCAGCGCGTCGATCTTGGCACGCAGGATGGCAGCGCTGCGGTTGCGCAGAAAGAGTGCTTCATCCTGGATGATGCGGTCGTATTCCGCAACGAGCTTCTCCTGCTCCATGTCTACATGCGGTAAGGTTTCGTCGCAAAAATTCTTGAGCCGCAGGTAATCGGCCTGCAGCGTATACACGCGCTGGTCGCTGCCCAATGCATCGTAGCGGGCCGAAATGCGCCGGCGTTCTTCGCTGATCTCCCACTTCTCATCGGTCAGATCTTTTTCGGAGATGCGCTCGAGGCGCGCAAGAAGTTTTTCTGCTTCGTGGATGCACTGCCGCAGCTCGCCGTTCCATTCCGATTCTTCTTCGCGCTCTTTGTCGTCGCGCAGCTCGTTGCGCATTTCGCGGAGCAACGAACGCAGGTCGTCGCGCAGGCGGCTGATGCTCACCTGCTTTTCCGAGGTGCTGAATACGTTACTGAATTCCTGGTCGGCCATCGACAGGTATGCCGTGATACTCAGGTCGCGCGATTCGTTCATCTCGAACCGGATCTCCACATCGGAGCCTTTTACGAGATCGCTTTTGAGGTCGTTGCCGGAGATCTCGATGGCGCCGATGTGCAGGTTGCTGTGCGGGCGGCTGTGACGCGTGCCTTCCAGCACGTTGATCACGAGCGCATCGCGGCTTCCTTTCTGGATACCCCGTGTGATCTCTTTATAAATGGTCTTGCGCAACGGCAGGATGCTGTTGCGTTCAAACAGGAGCTGCAGCTTGGTGCGGTTGTTTTCGAGATCGTCCACTTCGAGGCAGATGTCGTTGGGCAAAGGTTGTCCGGCCACGTTGAACTTGCCCTGCATGATGGCAAAGGGTGGGTGATCTACCGCCACTGCGTTGTGCTGTGCATCGGTGAACCTTATCTCGAACACATTCTTCACGCCTTTAAGCAGCGGCAGGAACTCGCTGATGCGCGCGCCCACCGGGCGTGTGCCCGAATCGTAGCCGCCATCGGTGCGCGTGATGCGGTACGAGAGTGCGCTGAAGTCGCCTTCTTCGGGGATGGCCATATACAGTTCTTCCTCTTCGCTGCTCACGGTGGGGAACACCGCTTTCACGCGATGTTGCGGTGCCGTCTCTTCCCTTTCAACAAGGGGTTCGCTTGCCACCTGCGCGAGGCGCGAGCCTGCATAGTAAGCAGCGCCTACAGCAATCGCCGTCGTAGGGTCGGCATCAAATGCAAGCGGGATGCCCGTTTGCGCCGCCACCTGCTCGCGCACATAAGGGATGTAGGTGGAGCCGCCGACCATGATCACCTGCCGGATGTCGGCAGGTGCAAGGTTGTTGCGCTTGAGCATCGTTTGGATGAGCGCCGTTGTTGCTGCCGTCTTTTCCTGCAGCAGCGGTTCCAGGTGGGAGCGCTTCAGGCGCATATAGATCTCGCGGCCATCCGGAAGGGTGCATTCGAGCTCTGTCTCCTGTTGCACCGACAGTTCTTTCTTTGCGGTCTCGGCTTTATAAAGAAGGATGTGGAAGAGTCCTTCGAAGGGGCCGTCGCGCTCGCGCAGTTGCGTCGCGATCCATTCGTCGCCGGTTTGTTTAACGATCTCCGGCAGCAGCAGGTGCTCCACGATCGCCGTATCGAAATCGATTCCTCCGAGAAAGTTGTTGCCTTCGTGATCGGCAACGCGCAGTTCTCCTTCTACCACGCGCAGCAGTGCTACGTCGAAGGTGCCGCCACCGAGGTCATACACGAGCCAGTTGCCTTCGCTGGGAATGCCGCTGCGGCTTTCATTGAAATAGGCCAGCGCTGCCGCGATCGGTTCCTGCAGCAACACCACTTCGCGGAAGCCCGCTTCATAACCCGCCTTCTTGGTGGCGTTGGATTGAATGGTATCGAACGACGCCGGGATGGTGAGCACGATGCTTTCGACGCTCTCGCCGGTGTGCACGAAGTTTCGCAGCTCTTTCAGCACCAGCGCCGAAAGTGCGATCGGTGTCATCGTGGTGCCGGTAGCAGCAATGGAATACTGTTCGTCGGTGCCCATTTTGCGCTTGAACGAGCCGATGACGTTGATGGGATCTTTGGAAACGAGCTCGCGCGCCTTTTCGCCCACGATGGTGCGGTCGCCGCGAAAGGCCACCACGGAAGGTAGTGTTTCCTTGCCGCTGAGCGGGTTTTTGAACACCTGCACTTCGCCGTTGCTGAAACGCGCGATGAGCGAATTGGTGGTGCCGAGGTCGATGCCGAAGTTGATGAATTTCATAGGAGGGTTATGCTACTACTACAATGGCTTTTTGAACGATGCGCGGGCTGCCGCTTTCCTGGCTGTGGATGATGGGCTTGATCACGTCGGTGATGGTCATCTCATCGCGCAGCTCGCCGGTGATGCTCGCCTCGCAGTCGGTGCGGGTGGCTGCATACTTTTCGTGAAGCGGGTTGTGCCACGAATAACCCAGCTCCTGCAGTTCTGCGCGGATGCGCTCGAGATTGCGATGAACCGAAGGCTGACCCTGTGTTTTTTTCTCGATCTCGAAAAGTTGATTAATGATGCTGAGAATAGCTTTCATACGTTGGTTTTCGCCGGGCGCTAAAGTTAGCGATCCTGCGGGTGGGGACAAGGCAAATATGAAAAAGGCCGGTGCCTGTGCACACCGGCCTTTCGGTCAGGGCGTCAGCACGCCAGCCGCCCAGCGCAGGCGCACCAGCGCTCGTGCGCGTTTTGCATCCAGCGCGATCGCTTTCTGTAATGCTTCCCAGGTTTTCTGCTCGCGGGCATTCACCAGAAAGAGTGAACTTTCGCCGGCGCGGAAGCGCGTTTCCTCACCGCGCAGCAGTACCGTATAATTACGGATGGCCGACTGCTGGATCGATTGCTGCCGGCTTAGCTGCTCCCACTCGGCAAACTGCTGCTGCAGCTTTACCTGTAAGGAGCGGCGCTTATCGGCAACGTCCCATTCGGCCTGGCGCACCTTCGCTTTTGCCGCCCGCCAACCGCCGCGCCCTTCCGAAAAGCGCATGGGGATCGCCACCGTCAATCCATACCGGTAATTGCCCAGCGAGGGCGCTGCATTCCCGAAGCTTTGGAGCGGGTTGTCGCTTTTGACGAGCGCGTTATACTTCAGGTCCACGTCCGGAAGCAGCTGCTGAAATTTCAGGCGCCGCTCCAGCCGCAGCGCCGACGTTTTCAAAAAATACGCCTGCAGGTCAGGATGCAAACCCAGCGCGGCGAGCAGGCGGTCGAGCGTGGGCGCAGGAGCCTGCGCAGCCTGCGGCTCCACATCTTCGGGCATTTCGTAAGGCTGTCCGTCTGCGGTCCACAAGTGTGCAGAGACGCCGAGGCGCGCTTTCTGCGCAGCTAGCGCTGCTTCTGCGCGTTGCAGGCTGAACGTTTGTACCTGCGTCCACGCTTCAATGGTGTCGAGTGCGGCTCGGTCGCCAAGCAGCACCGCCACGCGCAGGAGGCGCAGCCGCTCTTCGGCATTGGTGGTGAGACTGTCGGACAGGGCCAGCAACTGCCGGCTTTCCCACCAGTGCCAATAGTCTTCCAGCACTTCAGCTAACAAGTCGTTCACCGCCGCACGCCGGTTTTGCTCCGACGCTTGCGCAAGCAGCCGCGCGCTTTGCAGCGTTGCACGTCGTTTGTCGAACAGCAGGTCGCGGGCGAGCGGAACGCTGAAGCCTAAGTAGCTGAGCGAGCCGCGTGTTTCTTCCGGGTTGAGGCGCTCACCGCCGCGTGCTTCGCTGCCTGCCTGCACGTCGATGCCATACCAGGTGGGGATCTTCAGCTCGATGGCCTGCTCATCGTAGTAAGTGAGTCCGTCCACGTCCTTGCGGCCACTGTTCCAGCGCAGTTGCGGGTCGAAGGCTCCGCGGGCGGCGGTAATGTTCGCCCGCGCGATGGTTACATCGAGGCCGGCGCGCCGCGCAACCGGGTGATAGTTCATCACCACTGTGCGCAGGTCTTCTTCGGTAAAAAGTTTCTGGGCGTGTGCAGACAATGCAAGACCAAGGGCGGCCAGTAGAAATACGGTCCTCATTTGCCACCCTCCTTTTTTGTGGCCGGAGGCGTGTAATAATCTGGCGGGAAGGAGTTGATGTTGCGCCACAATTCATACCACAGCGGAACGTTGCGCAGCAGTGCAATACCATTCGCGCCCGCGCCTATCCGCAACTCCGCGGGCCAGCGGCGAAAGGCGCTGTCTTCGCGCACAAGCACCTTAAAGAGCCCGCCGGGACTGAGGTCGCGCTCGATGGCGGAGATCTTTCCGCTGAAAACACCGTAGGATGCCTCCGGCCAGCCGCTGAATACGATGGCAGGGAAGCCGTCGAATACGAAGCGTACTTCCTGCCCATCGTGGAGCAGCGGCAGATCTACGGGACGCACAAACAACTCGACCGCCAGGCTTCCCGCAGCCGGAACGAAATGCATGAGCGCCTCACCTTCCTTTACCACTTCGCCGATGCCCGCGTTGCGTGCGCGCACTACCTGTCCATCCTGCGGCGCCAGCACATAGTACATTCCGTTGCGAATGCTGTAGGATGCATATTGATTCTGCAGCTTCGCAATATCAGCATCTCCGCCGGCTACCTGCGACATCGATGTGTAGCGGTCGCCTTCCACCTTCGCCACTTTCTCGCGGTAGTCCTGCTCAACGCCATTTGCTTCTATCCGCGTGATGCCGATCTCCTGCAGCGTAGCGTAGTATTTGTTTTCAGCCGCCGTGCGCTTTGCCACTGCATTCTGCTGCGCCGCATTGCGCTGCTCGAATTGTGTAAGCGAGATGAGGCCACTGTCGTACAGCGATCGTGCGCGGTTGGATTGTGCAGCCGCGATGGCCGCATCGTTGCGGGCGGCTACGAAGTCCATGCTGTCGGCTGTTGCCTTCACCTGCTGCTGGCGCAGCTTTGCCGACAACTGTTGCAGCTTCAGTGGGAGCGAAGCCTGCAGCGCGCCCATCTGCGTTTCGGTGCTGCGCGCCTTGCCCCGGTAATAATCTACCGTAGCTTTCTTTGCCTCCAGTTGCTGCTGCGTGCGCGACAGCAAGGCCGGGTCGAGGTAATCCGCTTTTACTTCCGAGAGCTGCACCAGCGTATCGCCCCTTCGCACGTAATCGCCTTCTTTTACAAACCAGCGCTCTACGCGGCCGCCAATGAGCGCGGGCAGTTCTTGCGGACGGTCTTCCTGCCGCAAGGCAGTGACGTTGCCGCGGGCGCGGATGTTTTGCGTCCAGGGCACGAAGAGGAGCGCCACCCCGAGGATGAGAAAAAAGTAGTACCAGCGCCGGCGCCGGTTGGTCTTGTCGCGGCGGTAAATATGTTGCCAGGATTGAAAGTTCATCGTCATGCGTTTTGAGTGGGAGGAGCTAATTCCACCAGGGAGGTGCATCGTTGGCGGTAGATGGCGTCGTTGGAAGCGATCACCACGGTTGCCGGCAGCGCGAGCACGTATTCGGCCACGCGCGTGCGAACGGGATCTTCGAGGTGACGACCCGGGTCTTCGAACAGCAGGAGCCGGGGCCGCAGCGCCAGCGCGCGCACGAGGCTGATCTTGTGCACAACACCCTGCGGCAGCCGCCGGCCCGCCGGATCGAGCTGTGTATCGTAGCCGCGCGGCAGCGATGCCAGGAAGGAACTCAGGCCCGTCAGTTCCATCAGTTGCGTGAGGTAGGCCGCATCCGCCGCACGACCGAAGGTGAGGTTCTCGAGCAGCGTACCGTGAAAGACCGCGTCCTGCAACAAGGAGATCCCCATCTGACTGCGCAGTACATCGAGATCGTAATTGGCGATGGGCACGCCGCCGATAAGGAGCGCACCACTGAATTGCGGGTAGGCACCCGTCAGTAGCCGCAGCAGGCTCGACTTGCCCGAGCCCTCGGCGCCGGAGATGCACGCCTTGGCACCGGCTTCGATCCGGAAGCTGGTCTTGCTCAGCACTAACCGGTCGCTGTACGAAAACGAAAGTGCACGCGCTTCAATGGACTGTGGTTCGGGAAGCGCCGCGTACGTGCCTTCCTGTTCCAGCGGTTTGTCTGTGAGCTTGGCAAGCTTTTCAACCGATGTCAGTACATCATACACGGAGTCGAGGTTGCCGATGATCTTTTCTACCGATGCGATCACGGTAACGATGATGATCTCCGCAGCCACGAACTGGCCTATGTTGATCTGCTGATTCAGCAGCAGCGCAACGCCTACGATGAGCATCGCCGCGGTGATGAGCACCTTGAAAGCAACAAGCGCACGGTATTGTGTGAGCAGCACCTTGAAGTGCGTGCTGCGTGCACCGAGGTAAGCGGTTGTTTTTTCGTCGGCCTTGCGAATGGGGAGTGCGCTGCCCGCAAACTTGAACGAATGCACGGCGCGCGCGAGTTCTTCGAACCAACCCGCGAGCGCATACTTGTGGCTGCTTTCTGCCAGCGAGCTGCTGAGGCCGCGCGCTCCCGTGAGGTACAGGATGATCCAGAGGACGCCGAGCAAAAGGATCCCAAAAAGGATAAAGGCAGGGTGATAAAACGAGAGGAGCAGGAGCCCGAAAAGAATCTGGATCACGGCTACCGGCAAATCCAGCAGGAGCTTTGAAATGCTCTTTTGAAGCGACACCGTATCGAAGAAGCGGTTGACGAGCTCGGGAAGGTAGTAGCCGTCCACGCCCTGCAGGTTGAGTTTCGGTATCCGGCTTGCAAAGGCGTAAGCATAGCGCACGAAAATGGTCTGCTGGATCTTCTCGATCACTTTCATCTGTGCCATTTGCAGGAGGCCAACCACCAGCACGCCGCCAACGATGAGCGAGACCAGCACGACCAGTGAAGCGGAGAGGCTGCCTGCCACCACGAAGCCGATGATGGCCTGGATGCCGACGGGCAATGTGAGTTGTATGAGGCCGTTGAAGATCGCGTAGAAGTATATGGAGGAAATGTCGGATTTCTCTTCGCGCAAGAGGTGAAAAATGCGGGCAAGGGGATGCAGGGATCGTTCCATTATCCGGAATGTTTTACAGTAAGTAGAATGAGATTTTTTGGGCATCCTTTAGTGCGGCCCGCAGCACGCCATATAGGCAGCGCTGAGGGTTGGCAGCATTGCTCCGATGCATCGAAGCAACGGGCAGGACTCTTCGGCACGCAGGCGCCTGGGCCCTGTTGCGCGTGTTAGGAGCGTGCGATCAACTGTTGGGAGGAGGACTGAAGCGTTCGAGGTAGGGGGAAGCGGGAAGCGGACGCTGTGGCGCACAGTCGGGACTCTGCAGTGCGACGGTTGCAGTTGCAGCGTTCAGAAACGATAGGAACTCTTTGCCGTCCTTCTTTTCTTTCATCTTGCTGCCCTGCGGCTTGTCTTCATCAACCCACGAAACGGTCACGTCGTCGGCCACAAGCAGCGGCACCACGGGGATGGCCTGCGACAGCAACAGGAACATAAAAAGAAGGGCGATGCATTTTTTCATGGTGCGACCGGTACAACGCCAACGGGAGGCATTTTGTTCAACCGGGCGCAAAAGTAGTGCCGTGCAGTTTTGGATAAAGGAAGAAATACCTTTGCGAAATGAAAACAGAGGATGTTTTGAAAGAGCGTAGCGGCGGACGTTGCGAATTGTGCGGCGGTGTTGATGACCTGCAGGTTTACGAAGTGCCTGCTGCACCGTACACGGATGCCGATCACAGCCTCCTTGCCTGCTCCGCCTGCCGCGCGCAGTTGGAAAAGCGAGCCGAGCTCGTGCCCGCGCACTGGAGTAAGTTGGGTGAAACGATGTGGAGCGAGGTTCCGGCCCTGCAGGTTACCAGCTGGCGGATGCTGAACCGGTTACGCAATGAGAGCTGGGCCTCCGACCTCCTGGATATGCTGTATCTCGATGAAGAGCGCATGGCATGGGCGAAGGCCACCGGCGATCACGAATCGGACGCATCGGTAGACCTGCACCGCGATGCTTACGGTGCGGTGCTGCAAAACGGCGACTCCGTTGTGCTAACCAGGTCGCTGGATGTGAAAGGATCCACCATCACCGCAAAGCTCGGAACGGTAGTACGCAATATCCGCCTCGTACCCGATAACACGGAGCAGCTGGAAGGGCGCGTGGACGGACAGCAGATCGTGATCCTTACCAGGTATGTGCGGCGGCAGGCGTAAGCGGGCGAGTCTATATCTTCATCGGCTCGGCTGTCAGCAGCACACCATACACGAATCCTTCGTAGCTAAGCGGAGTCAGCTGCACGCTGCAGTCGCCATCGCGGAGGATGCAGGGCACGTGTTCCAGCAGTTGCGCTTCCCCGTGCAGCGCCCGACCGATCGCATCCATCAGCGCCGTCCCGCGCACCTGGGGCACGAGCACCGGAAATTCCTGGCCGATCACTTCGGCTGCGGGGCGTCCACTCGCCTGCAGGTACGTTTTGTTGGCTGCACAAAACCGCAGTGAGCGATCCAGCACGAAGATCACCGCCGGGTTGGCGTCGATGAGTGTGCCGGCAAGTTGCGCGCGGCTTTGCAGCAGCATTTCCTTTTCCTGCACCATCCGCTGCAGGTCGTGCAACTGGCGGCGCTCCCGCTCCGAGTCGGTGCGATCCTGCACCCGGCAAAGCACACTCTGAATGCTGCCGTCGCGCTCACGAAGGGGATGCACATTCCATAGCAGGTGACGGCCGCCCAACTCAAAGAGATTGGCGAAGCCGCCCGCTTCGTCCGTAAAGGCCAGATCGATAAAATGGAGCAGCGACGCATGATCGCCTGCAGGCAACTGCGCAGGGAGCAGGCTTTGCAACAACTGCCCGCGCTGCCTGCCCAGCCAGCGACCGGAGGCTGGATTTGCCAGTAAGATCCTGTAGTCTCTGTCCACTGCAATGACGGCTTCCGGCGCGCCATCCACGAGCACCTTGCAGAGCTCGTCGAAGCCGTATTGAAAACCGGGAACCGCAAAGGGAATAGGGGTGTTTTTCATTAGCCGCACATTTTCGTGTTCGTCAATGCCGAAAAGGCAAAGACTGCGCCTATACTTGCACGTTAGCAGGCCCTGCCGGAGCTTGGCTGATGCAAGTGGCTGAAAATGAATAACTAATATGCTCGACGGTTTCTGTTAAGAACGTCCGGCCGCATCCATTTTCACAAACACCTAACCCTAACGCTCAGCCATAACCGTGGAAGTCCTGGCCCAGCCATAGTTTTTTGTTCAAAACCTTGACAACTTTTCAGGCCAGAATGTCCAAAATATTGACATCTTTGTACAAAGCTTGCCGTGCACTACTTCTCCCAAAATCTCAAACATCTACGTAAGCGCAGCGCGCGCACGCAGGAGCAACTAGGGCAGGAGCTCCGCGTGGGCCGCACCACCATCGCCAATTACGAATCCGGGTTCTCCGGCCCTACCGATCCCGAAGTGCTGGTACGCCTCTCCCGTATATTCGGCGTCAGCATCGACGAGCTCCTTACCCGCGATCTTTCCGAGGCATTCGGCCCTGCTAACGGCGGTGCGCAAACGATGTTCGGCCAAATGTCCATTCCAGCCAGCGGCATCCCCGTACGCGTTCCGTTTGTGAGCCGCACCGAAGCGCGGCGATACCTCCAAAGCGGCGAAGATGTGGCCTACCGTGGAAGCCTTCCGCATTTTGGCCTGCCCGGACTCGCGCCCAACGACTACCGCGTATTTGAAGTGGAAGAGGCACTGGCGCCCCGCTTTCAGCCGGCCGATCTCGTGCTCTGCAGGCGTGCACCCAGCCCGGCGCAGCTGCACCCCGGCGCGCTGTGCGTGCTCGTGTGCCCGGCCCACGGAATTCTTCTTTGCCGCGTGCGCAGCTACGATGGCGCGGGACTTCGGCTGGATGCCGCAAAGGGACGCCAGCAATTGCTGGCGCCCGAAGCCATCCGCGAAACCTGGCTGGTGGAATGGCTGATCAGCACGCACCCCGACGCACCGCAGCAAGACGTTTATCAGAAGTTAGAAAGCCTCGAAGACCAGTTTACCAACCTACGCGAGCAGCTACAGCAACTCTCACCTACTACCAAGCCCACTCTATGAACGAGTACCGCCTCTTTTACGCCGAAGACGACCTGGACGACCTGCATATTTTCCAGGAGGCTTTGGCTGCACATCCCGAAGTGGCCGTCACCCGCTTCCCCGACGGCCGGGAGCTGATTCAGGCAATGGAAGCACTGCCCGACCGGGAATTGCCCTGCCTCATCGTGCTCGACCTGAACATGCCCGTGCTCGATGGCCGCGAAACGCTCGTGGAGCTTCGCCGTCACCCACGTTTTGGTTTCATACCCGCACTGCTTTTTACTACATCCAACAGTGAGGTAGATAAAGCCTTCGCGCTCAAGTGGAACGTAGACATGGTGACGAAGCCGATCATCTTCAGCGATATGGAGCACCTTGCCAACCAGCTGGTGGCCCTTTGCCAGGCGCCAAGGAACGGCAATTTGAATCGCCCGCTTTAATCATCGCTGGCAATCATTTGTCGGTACGTTCGATCGGAATGAGAATGTATTCACTGATCGATTCGTCCGACCCGAAGCCCGCTGCATAAGGCTCCATCTTCCGAACTGTGGATCCCTCCGATTGCTGGAGGTTGGCAGCGCGCAGCACCTGCAACAAGTTGTCGAGGCGCACGATGCCTTCGCTGTTGCGGCCACGTGCCCGCAGCGTTTGCAGCACGAGGTTGGCAAAGGGCGAATGCTGTCCTTTCCTTCCATCGAGCGCAAAGCCAAGGCCAACGGAGGTGAGCACCTTGCGCGTTTGGCGCTGCGCATTTTCGCGCACGAGGTCAAGCACTTTTGCATTGGTGATGCCGTACTCGCGGTTGTCGCGTTTCGAGGCGAGAATGTTGTCGTCGAACGTGCCGGCGTGGCACACATCCAGCATCACCAGCGTTTGCCGCGAGGCGATCTTGTTGATCATTCGCTTCAGCCTGGCATACGGGAGGTACGTGGTGCGCGCAGCATCTTCGCTTACTGCTTTGGAATCGCTGCAAACGATGAAGCCGTCACCGGAGAAATACGTATCCATGTCGCCGTGCCCTGCAAAGTAGATCAGCAACTGGTCGTTGGGCTGAAGGGTCTTGTATAGGTTGAGGAGGCTCTGATACACCTGTGCCGAGCCGGGATCTTTCAGCAGCGTCACTTCAAAGCCGTAGTCGTCGCGCAGCACCTCGCCGATCTCGGATACATCGTAGATCGGGTTGGCAAGACTATCCCACCCCGCGCCCTTGTAATGATTGGTGCCCACCAGCAGTGCGTATTGCTTGCCGATAAGACCCGATTCGCGGCGCAGCGTTTCCGCCTTTGGCTGTATGCCGCGCGTGGCCTCGGTTTCGTCGTTGCTGAAAAGTGTGCGGTATTGCTTGAAGAATCGCTTCTCAAAAAAGACGTCCATGTAATTGGCATAATCGGCATCGCAGCCGAGCAGCGTTTGCTTCAGTTGGAATTCGATACCCGACTGCTGGCTTTCTTCGAAGAAGTCGCTCACCGACGTAAGGTTGAGGCGCCCTACAGCATAGGCGATGGGACCCGCTTTGATGGTGCTGTCGCTGCAACGCGTGATGTCGTCGCCCATCTCGTTGGGCAGCAGCAGCACGCGGCTTTTGTTGAGGATTCCTGCCGACTCACGCGAGCTCGCAACGAGGCGTCGCAGCAGCTCGATCTTGAATTCGCCGGAGGGTCCTGCTTCGGTGATGAACAGTTGGCGTTGCGCCGGTATCAGCAGCGATCGTTGCAACAGCTCCTCCAGCGAGAACATCGCCGAGCTGAGCATCTGTCCTTCCTTCGGGTTGCGCAAACGCGGGTTCGGTGGAAGCCCTGCAACGTTCCAGGGGAAAAAGTAGTTGCGCTTCGGCAGCGAGTCGAGCTCCAGGTAATTGCTCTCTCCCGAAAAGTTGAAAATGAAAATATCCGACTCTTCGGCCCTGCCCGCGATGGTTTCGAGCGCCGTAAGGATGCGTGCTTTCGTAGCCATCGAATCGGCGAGGAAGAAGGTGTGTACGCTGGTGGCTCCCGAATCGAGCGTCGTACTTTCCTGCGTTCGCCGGAAGTATTCGGCCAGATGCCGCGCGTCTGATTTGCACGATCGGTAAAGCACGTCGGCATAGTCATCGATCCCTATCGAAAGGATCCAGAGGTCGCCCACCGTAAAGGCGGCATCGAAGTATTCGATGGGGATAGGGTAGCGTTGCAGCATCTGCGGGTCGATGCTTGTGGGCGCGCCGTGATTGTAGCCCGGGCGTTCGGTCTCGGCTGTTTTCTTTCGCCACGCGAGGTAGTTGAACGAAAGTGTTCTTGCAGGCTTCCCCGCCTTTGCTTCCACGCGGATGCGCAGCAACCCGCCGGACCTGATCGTATGACAACGCTCGATCAGGCGCAGCGAAGCATCGAGCCGCCACGCGCTGTCGAGCACGGCCTTGTGCGCAAACGCCACTGTGAAGCTGATGTTCTTGCCGCCTTTGCCGATCGAATCGAGGAACGATTGAAGGTGCCAGATGGTATCGGTGTTGCGCGCGTCCTGGGGAATCGAACCATAGTTGCCCACATAATGCAGGTATACGGAAGTGGCAGAGCGCGGAATTGCCGATGGCCATTGTTGTTGGGGAACGAAGTAATTCTTTCGGGCGATAACCCCGGCCTGGGCTGCCTGGTGAAGAAGGCATAACAGAAGCGAAAGGAGGAAGTAACGGGCACGAAAACGCATTGCGCAGCAGTTTGGTCACTGAAGATACGCCGGCGATCGCACTCCGTTTTTTATGCGATCCTCCTACGCACCAGCCAGTCTAGTGCCGGCAGCCGCTTGGGTTCTTCGCTTTCCAGTAGGGCCGCCGCGCTCAGTTTGCGGTATTGGCCACGATGCACCTGAACGAGCATGGTGATCCACAACAGCATCGGGCAGAACGCTTTCAGCGAATAGGGTTTCACCAGTGTTTGCCGCAACCAATAGCCGCCGAGCAGGTCGGAATATAGAAGCGTGGTAAGAATGAGGAGCGTAAAAAAGCATGCGTTCAGGCGTCGCGTTTTTTCCTGGAGCAGGTACCAAAGGCACATGCCCATAACGGCGATGATGTAGGTGCACGCTTCCGATCCGTTGCTGAAGAGAACGGTAAAAATGAGCAGCGACGAGAGGATGTACAGCCTATAGCGGATATCGCCAAAGTCGCGCCAGCGGCGGAGTTGGCTCAAAAAAAGAACGATGCCTGCCAGCCAGATAGGCGCAGTGTTCATTTGTGGGTTGAAGATCCTGCTGACCATTCCCATCACCGAAATGTTCTGGTCGAGGCTCAGCAGCCCAAGCGCCCCGTTTGTGTTTTGAACCGACTTCGCCTGCAGCGAGTGATACCAGTCGCCGTAGGATTGCAGGATGAAGGCGGGGTCGCTGATCAGCATCGGCGCCACGAAACATACCGCGGTCCAAAAGAAGCCCCACGCAATGAAGCGCGTCTTGTTGCGGCTGAACAGGAAGAACAGCAGGCCCACGATCGCATAGATCTTGATGAAAGCGCCGAAAAGAATAAAGAAGAGCGCCCAGTGCTCCTTGCCCCGTTGTGTATACGAGAAGCCAAGCAGGATGCAGGCGCAGGTAAGTGCGTTGGCCTGCAACTGACCGCTGTTGATCATCAGCTCGTTGGCGCACAGCAGCAGCAGCAGCACCTGTGCTCCGGGGCGCAGCGGCATGCGGCGCACGGCAAACAGCAGAATCGCAGCGTTGGCTGCCACCCATAGTAGCAGCCCGGCCCAATCGGGTAGCACGGCAAAAGGCGCGATCACAACGGAGAAGAAGGGCCCGTAATGATTCTGGTCGCCGTGCTGCGAAGCGTAATCGGCATAAAGATTCTGGCGCTCGAGGGTGTGCCAGAAGACGTTGCGGAAAATGAAGTAGTTGTTGATAGAGCCATCAAGCAGGTGCTGCAGCGCGAGCAGCAGTGAGAGGCCAAACCAGAGCGCGATCGCGCCATATACCATGCGCGGATCGGTGAGACGGCCGGCCATAAGGCGGCTACCGGGCAATCGTTCCATAGAGCAGTTTGAAGTGGGTCCTTGGCGGCGTTCGGCTCAGGTTAATCAACGTTAACGAACGTTAATGCGGCAAGTTAAAATCTTTTTCCGTCATGGCAGGGCTTTTCGGCCGGATTGCCCGCTGCGCCGATGGAATGGCCCGGATGGGGTATGGAACGGGGCGCTATTCGTGCCAGCCGAGTGTTTGCAGCGCTTCGAGCGAAGGCTGATCGGGAGCGAGCACCTGCACCTTGTCTCCTTCCGCAAGCAGCGTGGAGCCGTTGGGAAGCACGAAGCGGCCTTCCCGCTCGATGCTCAGCACCGTTATGCGCGATGGAAGATCGAGTTCTACGATGCGTTTGCCCGCGCTGGCCGCACCGGGAATGATATGGAGTACGCGCTGCTGTGCATGCACCTGGTCTTCGGTTTCGAAGGCCGCGTCCTGCCGGCGCCGGTTCGGATCTACCGACACACCGAGCCAGCGCGCCACCAATGACAGGGTTGTGCCCTGCAGCAGCACCGAGGTGACTGAAATGAAGAACACCAGGTTGAAGATCATCTCGGCTTTTTCGATGCCGGCGAGAAGCGGGTAGGTGGCAAAAACGATGGGCACGCCGCCGCGAAGCCCCACCCAGGAGAGAAAGAGTTTATTGCGCTTGTTGATGCGGAAGGGCGCGAGTGCGATGAACACACCGAGTGGCCTTGCCACGAACATCAGGAAGGCGGAAATGGCAAGCCCCGTGGCGGCCAGCGGCAGGATGCGCGAAGGGAACACCAGCAGGCCAAGGGTAAGAAAGAGAATGATCTGCATCAGCCAGGCCTGCCCGTCGTAGAAGCGGGTAAGGCTGCGCCGGCGCACCATCGGGCTGTTGCCCATGATGAGCGCACACAGGTAGATGGCGAGGAAGCCGTTGCCGCCCAGCGCGTGGGTGCACGAATACGTGAAGAGCGCGAGGCCGAGCGTAAGCACGGGATAGAGCCCTTCCGTGCCGAGGCGAATGTTGTTGATGAGCCAAACGGACGCGCGTCCCATAAGCCATCCGAGCGCTCCGCCGATGATGAATTCTTTGAAGAAGGAGCCGATCAGCGTCAGCGGGTCGGCGCTTCCGAGCGCCACGATGCCGGTGAAGGTGATGGTGAGGAAGTAGGCCATCGGGTCGTTCGAACCGCTCTCGAGCTCGAGCATCGGCTGCAGCGGTCCTTTGAGGCCGATGCCCTTGCCCCGCAAGATGGAAAATACCGCCGCGGCGTCGGTTGCGGAGATGACGGACCCAAGCAGCAATCCTTCGGCAAGGGTGAAGCCGAAAACATAATGTACGAACACACCTACCGACAAGGCAGTGAGGAAGACGCCGATGGTGGATAGCGCGAGACCTTTGCCCAGCACGGGCTTGATGTGATGCCAGCGCGTGTCGAGGCCGCCGGAAAAGAGAATGAAGTTGAGTGCTACCACACCCACGAACTGCGCGATGCTGGGATTGTCAAAGTGTATGCCGCCCAGGCCTTCCGAGCCGGCTAGTATTCCTACAATAAGAAAGAAGATCAGCGTGGGCACTCCCAGTCGCCGGATGGTCTTACCGGCAATGACGCTGATAAGTAACAACAATGAGCCTATCAATAAAATGTTCTCCGATTCCAATACCATACGCTTCCGGTTATGCCTTCGCTGATCTGAATTTAGTTATAAAGTTTTACGCTGCGCATCGCGTTTGCGATCGCGGTTGTTGACGAACATCAATGCGCCTATCACCATTGCCAGGAAGCCCAGCAGGACGGCGGCTGTCAGTACGGTAGCCATTGCTCTTAGTTTAAATGAAAGAATAGGTTGCGGCGGGGCCGCTAAAGAGAGGGCTGGCTACCAGAAAGCGTGGAAAGGATAGTTGTGCTGGAGATAATTCTTCTCCGCCTGCACAGCAGAAAGGCTGTTGTGCGGCTGCGGCGCTGCATAAGCGATGAGCGCGTCCGGAACGGTTGCCGGCAGCTCGCCCGGAGGCACGAAGGTGCGGGGCGCGTTTTGTGCGGGCGAAACGATCAGCAGCGCGTCGGCAAGCTGGGCCGGGTGCGAGGGCCGCGATTTGGTACGAAGAAGCGCAGCACCCGAACCGTCTTCCGCAACCGTAATACTACGGTATGCCGGGCCGATGCCAACCGCAAGTGCGGCGAGCAGGAGGCTGACGAAGAAGAAACGAAAGGGGCGACGCATCGCCGCGAAGATAACGGGAAGCAGCCCGCAATCCGCAGCGCGGCTGTGGCTTTAACCTTTTGTTGCTCCCCGAAATGCGCCTCTGTTTTCGTATCTTCGCTGTGTGCGAAACCGGACGACCCATATCATCAACCGCAGACCCCACTGGAAGCTCGCGCTCGACCTGCGGGACTGCTATACCTGGTCGTTCCCGGAGTTTCTCCCTTTTTGCTCCGACCTCTTCTACTTCTCTTCCCTCAAGGATTTTGACAATTCGGTTTGCAGCGCTGCTGCCTGATCACCCACTGATTTTCTAACCGAAAACTTTTTGTCATGTCCGGAAACTTCACAAAGTACCGGCCGGATGGTCCCGCGTTACTGCTTCTTGCATTGGCCACTGGTGCCGCGCTCGAAGCGGGTCTCGTAAGCGACTCCCGCTGGTATGCCTTGCTTTATGTTACCATTCCTTTGATCGTGATCCTCCTCGTGCGCCGCGTGCTGCTCGACAAGGCCCGCCGGCGGCGGCGCCGGCACAAGCAGCTGCTCGATCATTTCACCCGCCAGGCCGAGCGCCACGGGCTTCGGCTGTCGTGCCAGGAACGCCTGCGCGACGGTATGATCGGCCTCGATGCGCGGAGCGGAAAACTGTTCGTGTGCCAGCGGCATCAAACGCTGGGCTTCCAGGCGCGGCTTCTTTCGCTGCCCACCATCGCGGCCTGCTCGGCGCGCAATGGCCAGGTGCTCCGGCTACACTTTCTCCGCCGCCGTCGCCCCATCGACCTGGTGTTCCCCTCGCCGCGTGTGGAAGGCTCCGCGACGCTGCCGCTGGCGCATAGCTGGGCGCAGTTGCTCCGCCAGTTGCTGCCGTCCCGCCCGGCAGCCGCTTCTGCATAAAGTGGTTTGCGAGAGTTGTAGAACTACTGCCTGTGCGTTGAGAAGACCAATCTGTTACTTACCGCGTTCAAATCAGCACAACGTAAGCCCCGCCATTCGTTCTCTTTGTCCCGCACGTATTTTCATTGAATGAACAGCAGCGGAAATAAGATCCTTGTCACCGGCGGCGCATCGGGTATCGGGCTCGGCATGGCCGCGCGGTTCCTGCAGGAGGGCAACACAGTATTCATCTGCGGCCGCCGCCAATCGGCACTCGACGAGGCCGCGCGGGCGCACCCGGGGCTCATCACCCATGCCTGCGACCTGTCGCGCGAGGATGGCCGCTTTGAACTGTATGAGTGGGTGGCCACAACGCACCCGGATCTGAATGTGCTCGTCAACAATGCGGGAATTCAGCAATGGATGCGGGTGACCGATCTTGATTTCTTTGAACGCGCGAAGGAGGAACTGGCAACGAACATTGAAGCGCCGCTGCACCTCACCTCGCTCTTCCTCCAGTTGCCATCGCTGACTACCATCGTGAACGTCACGTCGGGCCTTGCTTTCAGTCCGCTGGCGCAGGTGCCTGTCTATTCGGCTACAAAGGCTTTCTTCCGCTCCTTTACGCAGTCGCTGCGGCATCAGCTCAAGGCACGCGGCGTGGAGGTGATCGAAGCGATCCCACCAGCGCTCAACACCGACCTCGGCGGAAAGGGACTGCATGATGCTTACCCGCCGGTGAGCGACTTCATCGATGCCATTTTTGCGCAGCTGAAAGAGGGAAAGAACGAGCTCACCTTCGGCTTCAGCGAGGCGATGCGGACCGCGGGCCCTGAACAGTTGCAGGCAGCGTTCGCAAGAATGAATCCTGAAGCAAAATGATGCGGCACCGGATGATACCTTTTCTTCCAGCAGATTACTACACAGCGTCGATAGAGCAGCATTCAGGAAAGCTGCTTGCGTAATTCGCTCAGCGGGTAGAACGAGTCGCGCCAGTAGATGCCGCCCTGCCGCAACGTGCGCCACGTTGATACGATGATGATGTACACCATCACTAATCCTGCAAACGGGATCGTAAGCGAATGCCACCAGCCCGCGCGGATGCCGCGCTTGCCGAGCAGCAGCGCCGATTGTAGAACTACAATGGCCAGTGCTGCGAAGAAATGCCAGCCTCCGTACAGCAAGAGCAGCGGCACGGGCAGCGCAAGTATCAGAAAGCTTGCAAGGGCAGCTCCGATGGCCGGGCCGAGCCGGTAATCGTAAACGGAATACATATTCTTCATCAAACCGTTCACAAAAGCGCCGAGGCTGTTGTACCATTCCAGCCACAGCGCGCCTTCGCCGTAGGCCACATCCTGCCTGCTTCCCGAGCCTTTGATGCGTGCGCCCAGCTGCAGGTCGTCGTCGGGACGCAACGAGATCATGAGGTGCGTGCCTGCGCGCTCGTAGGCTTTGCGTTGCACGAGGTTGAAGGCGCCTACTCCCATAGACGATGCCGAGTTCGGGTCGGAAACGGTCCAGGGTTTGAGTTTGATGTCCAGCATCAGGGCGAAGGTGTTCATCACTGCTCGGAATATCGCGGAGCGCGAGGTTACCTGCGGCAGCACGGTGAGGTGTTGCAGCCCTTTGCGCTCCACGTAATGCATGGCCTGCTGCAACGCCTCGGGGGCAAACTGCACATCGCCGTCTGTAAACAGTAGCCATTCTTCTGATGCTGCGCAATAGCCCTGGTACAGCGCATGATTCTTTCCCAGCCAGCCGGTGGGCAGTAGACCTACGGTAAGCACCGAAAGCTTCGGGTTGGTTGCGGAGAGGCGCTCGAGTATCGCCGCCGTGCCGTCGGTGGAACGGTCATTTACTACGATGACGCGAAAGTTAGGATAGCGCAGGGCGCACACGCTTTGCAGCGCCTCTTCCAGGTCGGCCTCTTCGTCTTTTACAGCGATGATGATTGCTACGGAGGGCGCGCTCGTGGATGCACCTGCCGGCTCATCGCGCAGGTAGGAGATCTTGCGGCTGTTGACCAGGAGCATGATCGTGCAGGCGGTCCAGAGCAGCAGCATCAGTATGGTGTAGATGGTGAGGATCATGCGGCAAAGCTACCCGGGCCGGTTGGGGCGGGAGTTGATGTAAGGTCAAGAAAATCAAAAGTCAAAAGTAAAAAGTCAAAAGCGTTTGCGGACGAACTTCGGCCGGGTGTCTTCGCTCAGGCGACAGTGGCACCATCCGGCCAGCGCGAATGGCGATGCTCCTCGCCGCGGAGGGGCGCAATGCCCGTGACCCCTGGTCGCGTACCCGGCGCGCGCGTGGCGGTCACCTCGCCCTGGAAGGGCGAAATCCCGGTAACCGCGGGTCGCAGACCCGGGGCGCATGGCGATCACCGCGTATGCCGGACGGGCGAATCTCCGTGACCTCTGGTCGCGTACCCTGCGCGCGAGTGGCGGTCACCTCGCCCTGGAAGGGCGAAATCCCGGTAACCGCGGGTCGCAGACCGGGGGCGCATGGCGATCACCGCATATGCCGGACGGGCGAATCTCCGTGACCTCTGGTCGCGTACCCTGCGCGCGCGTGGCGGTCACCTCGCCAGGGAAGGGCGAAATCCCGGTAACCGCGGGTCGCAGACCCGGGGCGCATGGCGATCACCGCGTATGCCGGACGGGCGCAATCTCCGTGACCTCTGGTCGCGTACCCTGCGCGCGCGTGGCGATGCCCCCTCGCCCTGGAAGGGCGAAATCCAGGTATCCCCGGGTCGCAGACCCGGGGCTTGCGCGCGTAGCGAACACCCCGCGCCCCGGAAGGGCGCCATATCCGCGAGCGGGCAGCCCACCATCACGCTCCGCCAGCCCGTTGCGCAGACACCGCTTTTTTTCGACTTTCACTTTTGACTTTTCATGTCCCCCCGTATCCGGCTCACCGTCTCCGGTGTCACCCCGAGATACGAAGCGATATGCCTGAGCGGGACGCGCTGCAGCGCCACCGGGTAGCCAGCGAGCAGCGCAGCATAGCGCTCCGTTGCCGTCTTGAACCGCTGGTCGATGATGCCCTGCTGCAATGTAACGAGCGCGTGTGTAAGGATCTTGTTGTTGAGCGCGAGCATATCCGCGTGTGCCGCGCTCACCGCATCGAGCTGCGCCCGCGTAAGCACCAGCACGTCGCAGGGCTCGAGCGCCTCGATGAACTGAACGGCAGGCGCGCCGCCAAAAAAAGAGCTGATGGAACAGAAGAACATGTTCTCAAACACGAACCAATCGGTGAACTCCTTCTCGCCATGCGGGTACCAGGCGCGCACGGCACCTTTGAGGAGGAAGAACATCTTGTCGGATGGGTCGCCTGCGCGCACCAGCAGCGTGCCTTTGGCGTAATGCGCGCCGGCGAGGCAGCGGTCGAGCGAAGACACCGTGTCGGCGCCCAGCGGATGGATGGACTGAAGTGCGGCGAAGAACTGCTCCTTCATACCGCCAAGATATTGCCTCCTCTTTATTCTGCCGCGATGAGAATGGCAAAGCGGCCACCTGCGTTGCGTCCATTCACCCAGTATTCGCTGACGTTGCCATCGAGGTAGAGCGCCTGCCTGCATCCCTGCGCCATAAACCAGCGTGCAAACTGGTGAAAGTTGACCGGCTCATCGCTTACCGCCAGCAGCACGCGGCCATCGGGCAATATGCCCACGCCGTTGCGGAACAACCGTAGTCCTACGGGAAGGTTTGCATTCATCTTTCCATCCACCACCAGCATCGGTGCAGACTGCGTTGCACTGGTAACCCCTTTCGGCTGGTACTGGCCGAGCGTTTCCACGAATCCTTTACCCGCACGGATGCCGAAGATGCCCTGCGGCTGGATCCCGAAATTGACCTTCGGGTTGTTCACGCGACGGATCGGCTTCAAAGGCCTTCCGTTTTCTACGTATAGTCCAACGGGTGAAAGGTCGCGCATATACATACCGCCGTTCATTGCGAAGCGCGTTTTCGGGTGCACGGATACAAGCCTTTCGAAAGTGGCGTAAGGCTTGCCGTCGGCGGCTTTCCAGTACATGCGGATGGCCGAAGGCGCGCAGCGGTGCGATGTAACGCGTTGGGCAAACGACGTTGCAATGAAGGAAAGGCATAATGCTGTTATCAGGCATTTCACCAGCACAATATAACCAGGTAAGAGTTGGCTTATTTGCAGGAATCAGTACCTTAACCTGCACAAACCACAGCTGCAACCTCTTCGTGATCGCATTCATCGACCTAGAAGCCGACCCGCGTACCGGGAAGATTTTTGATATCGGAGCCGAGCGCTCGGACGGTGCGTCCCTGCATTGCGCATCCATACACGAATTACTCGGTTTTATTTCCGGTTGTAGTTTTCTCTGTGGCCACAACATTATACGGCACGACCTCAAATTGATTGGAAAGGCGGTTGGTGACCCCGGTTGGGGACAGGATAAGGCTATCGACACGCTCTTGTTTTCGCCGCTCCTCTTTCCATCGAGGCCCTATCATCGATTGATCAAAGACACGTTGCTTCTGCCCGAGGAACAAAGTGACCCACTTGAGGACGCCCGCAAGGCTCAATACCTGCTCGAATCCGAGATAGCCGCATTTGAAAGCCTCGACGTGCGGCAGCAGAATATCTACTACAGCCTCATTGGAGATACGACAGGCTTCGCTCCGTTCTTCCGCCACATTCAATTCCGGCCAATACCGGGATTCAATTGCGTTTTGGAAATGCATTCCGCGTTCTCCGGGCGCATCTGCACGCATGCACCTTTAGCAAAGTGGATGGCCCTCGAGCCGGTGGCGCTCGCCTATGCGCTGGCGCTCGTATCGGCTTCCGATCGCTATTCGATTACTCCGCCATGGGTGATTTACACATACCCGAAAGTGGATCCCATCATACGCAGCCTGCGCAACGATCCCTGTGACGATTGTTCTTATTGCAACGCGAGCCTCGACGGAGTTGCCGGCTTGCAGCGCTTCTTTGGCTACCCCGCTTATCGAAATTTCGATGGCGTCCCGCTACAGGAGCAAGCGGTGGCATCTGCCATACGGCATCAGTCCTTGCTAGCCATTTTTCCAACGGGTGGCGGTAAGTCGATCACATTTCAAATACCTGCCTTACTAAGCGGCGAAACAGCCCGCGCACCTCGCCCGAATCGCTACGATCCATTACGATCAAGCGCCTTTTGCTGGGCCGGAAAATAGCCCGCTTCGTTATTGATGAAGCCCACTGCTTTTCTGCCTGGGGTCAGGATTTTCGCGTAGACTACTTGTACATCGGTGAGTTCATCAGAGAATTGCAACAGGAGAAGCAACTCGAAGAGCCCATACCGGTGTCGTGCTTTACGGCGACTGCAAAGCCTCAGGTTGTGGCGGATATCAAGGATTATTTTCGCAACAAGCTCGGCCTCGATCTTCACCTGTTCCAGGCAGGTACTTCGAGAGCAAACCTCCATTATTCGGTTATGGAACGCGACAGCGACGACGCGAAGTATGCCGAAGTGCGCAACCTGCTGGAGTCGCGTCCCTGCCCTTCCATCGTGTACGTATCGCGCACCAGGCGTGCAGGATCGATTGCAGAAAAACTGTCCAAAGATGGTTTTCGCGCTCGTGCCTACCATGGTAAGATGGAGAAAGAAGAGCGCGTAGCCAACCAGAACGCGTTTCTGCAAGGAGAAATCGATGTGATGGTAGCCACCTCGGCGTTCGGCATGGGCGTAGATAAGGAGGACGTAGGGCAGGTTATTCACTACGACATTTCCGATTCGCTCGAGAATTATGTGCAGGAAGCGGGCCGCGCAGGCCGTAGCGAGAATATACTTGCCGATTGCCATATTCTATTTGATGAGGCCGACCTCGACAAGCATTTTCTGTTGCTTAACCAAACAAAGCTTGATGTAAAAGAAATCAACCAGGTATGGCGCGCTATTCGTTCGCTTGAAGCACGGAAAGGGCGAGGCATTCATAGCTCGGCACTCGAGATAGCGCGCCGCGCCGGTTGGGACGATACGGTTTCTGACATTGAAAAGCGTGTGAAAACGGCCATAGCCGCCTTGGAAGATGCAGGCTTCGTGCGCCGCGGCTACAATATGCCGCGTGTATTTGCAAATAGTATTTTATCGCCCAACGCCCAGGCCGCATTGGAGCAAATCAGCCGCTCGGAGTTGCTGCGCGATGGCGATAAGATGAAGGCTGCGAGGATCGTCAAAAAGCTGTTTTCCAGCAAAAGCAAGCGCCTTGCTACCGAAGAGGATGCCGAATCGCGCGTCGATTACATTTCCGACCATCTCGGTATCGTAAGGGAAGAAGTCATCCGCATCATTGATATTCTAAGAAAGGAGAAAATACTTGCCGATACCAAAGACCTGACCGCGTTTATTAAACGATCGGCCCGCGCCAACCGCTCGCTGGCGGTTGTTGAGCAATACAGGGAACTTGAATTATTTCTTGCCAACCGCGTAGAGGAGGGCGCACAGGTCGTCAACCTGAAAGAATGGTGCGAAACTGCTGAAAATAGCGGGCTTTCCGATGTTACTCCCGTCCGAATCCGAACGCTGCTCAACTTCTGGGCCGTAAAAAACTGGATACGCAAGCGCCCGAGGTTGCTGTCGCATAACCACATTGATATCGATCTGATAACCGGTAAAACCGAATGGTTGCAGCGGATTGAGCGACGACATCATTTTGCCGCTGCTGCAACTACCTACTTGTACGATAAGATGCAACGGCTCCGCATCAAAACGGAGGATGAAGAAGTGCTGGTAGAATTCTCCATCGTGGAACTGACGGATGCTCTTGCAACTGCAGGCGGCCTGTTTGGCGGCCCTCCCGACCTGGCAGAGATGGAGGATACACTATTCTTTCTGTCGCGCATCGAATCGATAAAGATCGAAGGCGGCTTCCTGGTTATTTATAATAGGCTTACGCTTGAGCGGTTGCAAACCAACAACCTCGCACGCTATACCAATGCCGACTATCGCAAGCTTGCCGACCATTACAAGAATAAGGTAGAGCAGATTCATATAGTAGGCGCCTTCGCCCGGCGAATGATCAGCGACTACAACGAAGCGCTTCTGTTTGCAGACGATTATTTCAAGTTGGATCATGCCGCCTTTCTAAAAAAATACTTCCCTGGCAAGAATGCGCAGGAAGATCTTGCGAGAAGCATGACAAGCGCCCGTTTTGAGAAGTTGTTCGGGGCACTGTCGGCCGCGCAATTACGCATCATCCGCGACCATGAGCATCCACGTATTCTTGTAGCGGCCGGGCCGGGTAGCGGCAAAACGAGGGTGCTGGTGCACAAGATGGCGTCGATACTACTTACTGAAGATGTAAAGCAAGAGCAAATGCTTATGCTTACATTCTCGAGGTCGGCAGCTACCGAATTTAAGAGCCGGCTGCTCGCACTAATTGGCAATGCAGCGCACCGCGTGGAGATCCGTACCTTTCATTCGTACGCGTTCGACATCCTTGGCCGCTCCGGCTCGCTGGAGCAAACAGAGCATGTGCTCGCAAACGCGTTGGCCCGGTTAGAAGCAGGTGAAGTTGAGCCGAGCAGAATCACCAAAGCGGTGTTATTAGTTGACGAAGCGCAAGACATGAACGCGCAGGAGCTGGCTTTGGTGGAAGCACTCGTGCAACGCAACGAAGACCTCCGTGTGCTCCTCGTTGGCGACGACGATCAGAACATCTTCGAGTTCCGCAAGGCGGACGTAAAACACCTCCGTGCTTTTCTGGAGTCGGGCGCCTACAAGCACGAACTGAACTACAACTATCGTAGTTGCCCGGAGATCGTTGCGTTTTCAAACGCCTGGGCAGAAACCTTACCCGGCCGGTTGAAAGAATTTCCGATGGTGGCGGATAGCGGCCAACCCGGTTCGGTGCGCATTGTGGAGCACTCCGCTTCGCATCTTGCAGTGCCGGTGGTAAACGAGGTGCAACGACTGATGCGTGCCGGAGAAACCCTTGCTGTGCTCACCTTCACCAACGAAGAGGCCGGCGAAGTAGCCGCGTTGCTCACGCATCGGGGAGTTCCCGCACGATTGATCGAACAACAGAAGGACTTTCGGCTCGCCCATCTGCGTGAGCTGCGTATGTTCTCCAACAAAGTGCTTCAGGGTGATGCGCCCTTTATCCTCGAAGACGTGTGGACAGATGCGCGGAATCAATTGGCAATTGCATTCACGCACAGCGACAAGCTCGCCCAGTGCCTCCGCGTGATCGACACTTTTGCCTCGGTAAACAGTCTACGCAAATACAAAAGCGACTGGAACACCTTCTTGTTTGAATCGCGTTGGGAAGACTTTGCCTTCGAAGCAGGCACGCCGATCGTGGTTTCGACCATGCACAAGGCAAAGGGCCGCGAGTTTGATACGGTGATTGTGCTACTGCGGAATTTCAGGGAGCAGGACCCGACATGCAGGCGCTTACTGTACGTTGCTGCCACGCGCGCCCGGCGAACCCTCGTCATTCATTACAGCGGCAGCTTCACCCATCGTTTCGACCTTCCGGGGCTTACCTATCAGCAAGAGCAAACCTCCTATCCGGAACCAACGCACCTGCGGCTGCAGCTGGGACATAAAGAGATCAACCTGGGCTACTTTGCCTATGTGCAGGCACGTGTGGCGCCGTTGAGACCTGGCGACCCATTGGCCCTTCTTCCGGATGGACTGGCAACAACGCAGGGGCACCGCGTAGTGCAGTACTCGAAGAACAACATGATGCCGCGGCTTGCCGAGCTGCAGCGGAACGGTTACCTGCCCGCCAGGGCCTGGGTGGAATATATCGTGTGGTGGAAGGACAAGGAAGGAACGGAATACCAGGTGATTTTGCCCGGGTTGGAATTGCATCGACAGTAGTCAGACCTGATGGGCGTCACCGCTCGTCCCTTTTTTCGAAACGCAGCCCCCGAACCGGTAATTTAGAGGCAGCACTCCATTAACCAATGCGCAAATGAAATACGCAATCGCATCGCTCGCTCTCCTCGTCACTACAGCCGCTGCCGCGCAGGGCCCGCTCTTCATGCCCCAGAACATCCGCCAGGCATACACCGACGGCACCCGCAGCCCCGATGGCGCGCCAGGCAAAAAATACTGGCAGAACAAAGGCCGCTACACTATCGAGGTACGCGTGGCGCCGCCCAGCAAGACCGTCACCGGCAGCGAGACCATCGTGTATACCAACAACAGCCCGAGCGCCCTCACGCGCATCGTGATCAAACTCATTCAGAACGTGCACCAGCCGGGCGCATCGCGCATGGGCGCCGCAGCTCCCGAGTATCTCACTACGGGCATGCACATTGATCGATATACCGAGAATGGTGTTGAAAAGAAAGTGCGCGAAACCACCGCGCGCACATCGATGGATATCCCGCTCACGAAGAAGCTTGCGCCCGGCGACAGCGTCACGGTGACGTTCAACTGGCATTATGATGTGAGCGAGCAGAGCGGCCGCGAAGGACGCCTCGATTCCACCAGCTTCTTCCTTGCCTACTTCTACCCGCGCATCGCAGTGCTCGACGACACGCATGGCTGGGATCGCATGGACTTCGTGGAAGCGCAGGAATTTTACAACGAGTTCAACGACTACCAGGTGTCGGTGATCACGCCCGCCAACTTCGTGGTGTGGGGCACGGGCATGTTGCAGAATGCAGGCGACGTGCTGCGCCCTGCCTTCCTGGATAAATACAACCGTAGTCTTACGTCCGACGCGGTGATCCGCGTGGTGACGAAGGAAGACATTGCCGCGAAGTCGGTAACGGCGCAGGCTCCGACGCTCACCTGGCGCTTTGCGGCAACGCATGTGCCCGATGCGGCCTTCTGCATTTCGGATCACTACGTGTGGGACGCCGCTTCGGTGGTGGTGGATAAGGCTACCGGCCGCCGTGCTTCCTGCCAAGCTGCGTACATCGACACGGCCGTGAACTTCCGCGAGCAGGTGGAGGCCATCCGCCATTCGCTCGACTACTACAGCAACCAATGGCCCGGCGTGGCGTATCCTTTTCCGAAGAGCACCATCGTGCAGGGCGTTGCCGACATGGAATACCCGATGATGGCCAACGACAGCCCGCAGGACGATCCCGTGTTTCAACGCTTTGTGGCCGAGCACGACGTGAACGGCTGGGCCACCGCGCCGAACGACGAAACGCAGGTGCCCATCATCACGCCAACCAACATCCTTGGTGGGCAGGCGCTGGGCCATAATGAATATGGCAAGCCGGCGCTCGCTTACCTCGCACTGAAAGACATGCTCGGCGATGATGCGTTCCGCAAAAGCCTCCAGGGCTTCATGCAACGCTGGAACGGCAAGCACCCGCTGCCCTGGGATATGTTCAACAGCTTCTCCAACCTTTCGGGCCGCAACCTCGACTGGTACTGGCACAGCTGGTTCTTCACCCCGGGCTACATGGACATTGCCGTAGACAAGCTGACCACCGCGACCACCGGCTCCACGCTCACCGTAAAGAACATCGGCGGTTTCCCTGTTCCGTTCAACGTGCTGCTCACCTATGCCGATGGCAGCAAGGACACCGTGCACTTCACCGCAGCTGTGTGGGAGAAGGACGGCAAGCTGGCCACGGTGAAGCTTGCAGGTAAGAAAAAGATCACTGCGCTGAAGCTCGATGGCGGCATCTGGGTGGACGCCGACGCGGCGAACAACACCTGGGGCGATGCCGGCAAGAAGTCCGCCGCCACCGCACCTGCCGCCCTGCTCGACAAAGCCGTGGGCCGCTACAGCAACCCGCAGGTGCCCATCAAGATCGCCATCTCCCGCAAGGGCAACACCCTCTACGCCGAGCCCGACGGCCAGGAAGCCCTCGCGCTCGAATGGGAGAGCGGCAACAAGTTCACCATCCCCGCCCAGAACGTGACGATCGAATTTGATACGACGAAAGGAGAGATGACCTTCAAGCAGGGTGGCGCGGGGTATGTTTTTAAGAAGGAGTGAGTGGTCTTAGGAGAGTAGCATGGAATTAGGAAGCCGGCAGGGGAGGCCTGCTTTTCTGTGGTAGCTCAATAGTTCTACAATGTTTAAGCCACGACCTCAGGAGGTTCTCGAACAAATAGTTCTTTAGCACTCGTAGATGGATGTCGCCGTAGAAAAGCTCTTCGCCAACTCGCTTACCGTTAGGAGCGCAGGTGGCTTCGCAATCCCGTTTGATCCGCTGGTGACCTGAGTGGATGGTAGCATTGATACGGTGCATATGACGGCTGGTTTTTAGGGAGAAGGATCCGAAGCTCGCGATGGTGAAGCTGGAAGCAGATAAGTAGATTACATCCCTAAAGCTGGATGGGGGATTGTATATGGATGCGCCGCGGGGGATAATACCTGGGGGAGGGAAGAGGCCGAGGTAAGGTGGTGGGACTGGGCGTCGCTTTCGGTACCGGCCGATGAACTTTTGTGTAAAAGGAATCTCGAAAGGCGGTCCGGTCCACAGCATCCATCATTTCGCCGCTCTGCTACTGTTCGTGCGTGCAGTTTGATTCGAAATATTCGAAGGAATGGCTCCCACTAACTGTTAAGAACTGGAATAGATAGCGGACGAAGCTTTTTCGCGTATGTTTCTCCCTTGGGTCACGCAAATTGACTACATGGGCATCATTTTTTGCAGGTACAGAGGGACATAGAAGGCAGCCGGTTCGTTGATGCGACGCAGGAGAACCTGCTCGTTGGCTGCGTCGTCTTCCCTGTACAATGCGCGGGGAAGATGGTCCGTCTATGATGGTGATTTCTGCATCCTATTCAAAGGAGTAGAAGGTCTAGATATTGTCCGCCTTTTCGGGGTCGGTTCAGGTGCAGAAGGTGATTTGGTCGGAGATGCGGCACATATTGGGAAGACCGGCGATTGGGAATACTCATTTTTAACCTTTTTGATTTGCAAGAAAAGAATACGGATGGCAAACGACGCAATTTCAGTGGGAGATCTAGGAGAAAGAGGGACAGACGGTTATGGTAACGTTACTTGCGAAAGAAATTAGGTTCCGTGAAGATCAAAGGGGGATCGCTGTCGGATGCGAGTGAAGCTAATTACGGGTTAGCCGGAGGAGTCGGAAATTGAAAGATAATATAGTTCCTTTTTGGAGTAACATTACGTATTGAAAAGCGAAATAATCGAATTAATATTGGTGAGCTATAGGATGCAGTTCTTTACTATCATTCAATTGGAGCTATGTTATTTGAAACATTTGAGATACACGGGCTATTCGACATTCGGAATATTGAATTTAGGCTAATCGATAATAGGCTGATTTTGATTGCGGGTAACGGTGCTGGAAAGACTACAATACTTAGAATAATGTTCCTTTTTCTATCAAAACAATGGGGTTTGCTAAGTAAGGAACATTTCAAAGCAGTCAAAGTGACTTTTAGCACGGGAACTTTTGAGTTCAATCGAGCAGATTACTTGAATGCTGTCGAGCACCAGAACGTTAATCAAACGTTAGAAGAGTTTCCATTATACCGAGAGGGGCTGTCGAAAATGTTTGAAAGTAGAAAACTTGAGGATCTGCTACGCAATCCTTCAAGAGCTTCTATTTATGCAGACCAGTTCGATGTTCCAGTGAGTCTATTGCTAAAAGTTGTGGACAGATTCTCGAATACAAGAGTTGATTCACTAAATTTCGACCTTGGATGCCGAATTTTATATCTTCCTACCTATAGGCGCATAGAAAGAAGTTTCGATGACTTATTCGAAGATCTTGATAAAAGACTAGAAGAATTTCTATCAAAGCAGCAAATGCTGTCTCGTTTTTTGAACGGAAAGGATGATTATGGAGTTGACGAGGAATTTGGTAATGTATTCACACGTATTTGGAATGAGAGGGATTTAGAGAGATGGAAGAAGCATGAAGTACAGAGTTATGTGGAGAAGGTTGAGTTTGGCATGCGCGATGTTGTTTTTAAAGTTGCCGATTTCATGTCGACAAAAGATGAAAATGAGAGCTACAATACAAAATTGGAGTTGTTTATCAAAACGTGCAACAGTTATTTAGATGATAAAATCTTGATTCTTAGAGATGAGAATAAACTTGGCTCAATCGATGCTGCCGGAAACGAGATCGATATAGATTTGCTTTCTTCTGGCGAAAAGCAAATGGTTTCAATTTTCGCTCACACCGTTTTTTCTAATCTGCCAACTTTCATCATTTTTGACGAGCCCGAGCTTTCGTTGGCAATTCGTTGGCAAGAAAGAATTATCAATGATCTAACTAGCCTCGGTGCTGACGGATTCATAATTGCCACTCATTCCCCGTTTATAATTTCTGATGAGTTGAGAGCGGCAACACAGGCTTTGAATTAGGTGGAGGAAATTATGGACGCAGTCGAAGAATTTTTCAGAAAGAAGCACGAAGTAGAAGTTAATAAAAACCTTCTTGTCTTGCTGCAAGATTATAAGTCTGATTCTTCTACCGTTCACATTTTTGTGGAAGCTGATGATGACTTCCAGTTCTATAGACATTTTATAGCAAGGATATTTATAGGTTTCAAGGTCTATCCTTATCGCCAGAAAGGAAAAGCTAGGGTACTTGAGGCTTACCAAGCTGTTGACTGGACACGATTTAGTAAGTGGCGGGTAATGTTTTTTTACGATAAAGACTATGATGATTTAGTTGAGAAAACTCAGCCCTTGGCCGATAATATTTTTAGGACTGTTCATTATTCTATCGAGAATTATTTTGTTCATGAATCAGTCATTAAGATTGTTGTTCTTGAGATACTTCAATCTGAAAACAGAGAGTTTTTGCAAAAGGTGCTTGAGCTTTTCCGTAAAGCTCATCACACTTTTTCAGATAGAATGAGGTTAATAACCAGTTGGATATTGGTTTACCGGAAGCTTGAAGAACACCTTGTTCTAGATAATTTCCCGCTCAACAAAATATTTCGAGTAGTCAGCAAAGACTTCGAGATTATCAAATTCAAACAACCTCGAATTCTAAATTTAATAAGGAAAGATCCTGGCATAGATGGACAATTGAAAAGCATCTTAACTGATATTAAACTGAAACTGCTAATGGAAACCGACACTGAAGCTGATCCTGGAAAGTTCAATTACAAATCGGCCTTAGCTTTCTCAAGAAAAGTTGGAGTAATTGGAGACACTAGATCATACATTCGTGGAAAGTTTCATCTGTGGTTCTTTTTAGAATTTTGTCAGAAAACTTTAAAAAAGTTGATATCGGATCATAATGCAGTGATTACTGAGTACAACCAAAAGCCTGAGAATTCTATAAAAGTACCTAAGATCAACCCGCTGTTTGAATTGACAGCGGAAAACGTGTTTCATATCCTGCCTCCAAAACTCGAAGTTCCTGAGGATTTGGCATTGTTCTTAAATCATAACTACTCACAGCGAAATGGAAACAATTAGGGAGATATTTAATAATCGCTTATTTAGAATCCCAGATTATCAACGAGGTTATTCATGGGAAGATCAACACCTCGATGACTTTTGGCAAGACTTAATGAATCTCCGGAAGGATAAAGTCCATTATACTGGAATGATCAGTGTTGAGGAAGTGCCTCCAAGTGAGTACAATTTTTGGCAAGAAGATCGATGGATAATTGAAGGAAAAAACGAAAAGGCTTATTTTATTGTTGATGGACAACAACGTTTAACCACTGTTATTATTCTTCTCTGGGTTATCGTCAATTATCTGGATGAAAACGAAGAGCTGAGTTACGATAACAAGGAATCGATTATAGAAAAATACATTTACGCATCCAATCCCAAACACAATCTAAAGTCATACATTTTTGGTTACCATAAAGATAATCCGAGCTACGAGTTTCTCAAGAGGGAGATTTTCGAACAAACCGACGATGGAGGTTATCGAGTCTTGGAAGAGACGGCTTACACCAATAATTTGATGAATGCCAAGAACTACTTCGATCAACGGGTAAAACGTTTAGTACATGGCGAACGTGAGACACTTTACAATAAGATAACTAAACAATTGAAGTTCGATTTCAAGGTCCTTGAAAAGGAACTGGATATATTTATTGTTTTCGAAACAATGAATAACAGAGGCAAGCCTCTCTCAAATCTCGAGAAACTAAAAAATCGGCTTATTTATTTATCCACATTGCTTCCTGATGATGAAGTCAAAAGAAAAGTCTTAAGAGAGCAAATCAATGAAAGTTGGAAGGTTGTGTACAAATATCTCGGATTGAGTACCGATAGGAAAATTGATGACGACGCGTTTCTGCAGAATCATTGGATTATGTATTCGCGTTATGACAGACGTCAGCCGGAGTTTTATGCGAACGATATTTTTGAGAAAGTATTTACAACTGACAATGTCGTCAAAGGTGAAACGAGCTACGCCGAAATTCAAAACTATATTTCAAGTATTGCGAGTGCTGTAAAGGTCTGGTTCGCGATGTATAACCCTTCACACTCAAGAGCAAAAGAAGAGGTTTCTTCTCTTCGAATATTGCATTGGTTTCGCAAATTAAATAGGTTGGGTTACAAGGCGTTCGGACCCCTAATCATGGCGGCTTTGCTTAAGGAGGACGATGATGATGAGTTGGTTTTTTTTCTTAAATCCGTAGAGGCTTACGTGTTTTTGCTTTATAATGTTTCCTATCGAAAATCTAATACAGGCACGTACCATTTCTTTGCTCAGGCTAGTGAAGTGTATAGGGAAAGCATTTCTGTCCGCGCTATTACAGATGACATCAGATATTGGATCTACGGAGATTCCGATTACAGGGGATATTTCGATTTAGAGAGTTTTCAGCTTCATCTCAACGAACTGTTTTCGCGAGACAATGGGTCAGGTTACTTGGATTGGAAGACTATACGTTATTTTCTCTACGAATACGAATTGTCTCTGCGCTTTGTTTCTAGTTCAAAATATACTTGGCGCGAGCTTGACGAGTTGGCACTCATTTTACCGAGAGAACCCGTCAAGTTATGCTGGAGGAACACGTTACGGGATTATCGCGCGTCGGAGCGATTGAGGTTAGCGGGTTCTTTGGGGAACATTGTCCTTTGCAAGCGTAACACTGCTCCAACGCAAGAGTTATGCTTTGAGGATTTCCGGCCGATTTTAGAAAATGGAACAGAGAATCAAAAGGAAGTTGCTGATTTCGACGAATGGAATGCTAGTTCAATTTATCGGAGAGGTTTAGACATGCTATCCTTTATGGAAAAAAGATGGGGAATTCATATCGACGCTAACGATAAAAAAAAGCTATTGTTCCTAGATTCCATTTTTTGATGTTGAAAGTCAGCCATATAACACCAAGCATCTTTCCACTACCTTGAATTTATCAAATTAGCGGCAACCCCAGCTCCCCTAAAAACTCATTATGCCTCTCTCTCGCCTCCTCTGCCTTCTTATTAATCTCCACCAGTTGCGCATGTACAGCTAGCAGATCAATTTCCTCTTCCGTCGCCGCCGTGCTCACATAACGCGAGATATTAAGGTTATACCCATTCTGCTCGATCTCCGCCATCGATACCCGACGCGAATAGCGGTCTTCTTCTTTTCGGTACTGGTACGTGTCAACGATCTTTTCAATGTGCTCCGGCGCCAGGCTGTTTTGCCGCTTTCCTTTCAAGAAATGCTCGGCGGCATTGATGAAGAGGACATCATTGGGCTTCTTGCACTTCTTAAGCACAAGGATGCACACGGGTATGCCAGTGGAAAAAAACAGGTTGGACGGCAAGCCGATCACCGTATCGATATGGCCATCTTTCAGCAGTTTGGTGCGGATGCGCTCTTCGGCACCGCCACGAAACAGCACGCCGTGGGGCAGGATAATGGCCATCGTGCCGGAGTCGCTGAGGAAGTGCAGACCGTGGAGCAGGAAAGCAAAGTCTGCCGCCGATTTGGGCGCAAGGCCGTGGCTTTTGAAGCGGAAGTCTTCGGCCATCGCTTCGCTGGGCTCCCAGCGGTAAGAGAACGGCGGGTTTGCCACGATGGCGTCGAATTCCATCTTTTTGGCTGGGTTGGCCTCATTGAGAATATTCCAATCGTTAAGCAGGGTATCGCCGTGATGGATGTGGAACTCCGTATCCTTCATACCGTGGAGCAACATATTCATCCGCGCCAGATTATAGGTGGTGATGTTCTTTTCCTGCCCGTATATCTGGCCCACGCCAGTTGCGCCCATCTGGCGGCGCACGTTGAGCAGCAGCGAACCCGAGCCGCAGGCGAAGTCCAGCACCTTATTGATGCGTATACGTTTGCCGGAGGCGGGGTCCTGGCCATCGAGGGCCACGATCGCCGAAAGAATGCTGGAAATCTGCTGCGGCGTGTAGAACTCGCCTGCTTTCTTGCCCGAGCCGGCAGCAAACTGCCCGATAAGGTATTCGTAGGCGTCGCCCAGCACATCAGAGCCGGTGGGGAACTTGCCGATACCTTCGGCGATCTTCTGGATGATGGTGCAGAGGCGGGCATTGCGCTCGTCGTAGTTGCGCCCGAGCTTTTCGGAGTTGAGGTTGATCTCCGAGAACAAGCCCTGGAAGGTGCTCTCGAAGCTCTCGTTCTCGATGAACTTGAAGCCCTCCTGCAAGGTGTGCAGCAGCTCGCCGTTTTGCGTGCGCGCCTGTTCGGCAATGCTGTTCCAAAGATAGGCAGGCTTGATCACGTAGTGCACACGGCGGCGCATCAGCTTTTCAAACTCCTCAATATCGGCGGTGTTTGCGGTATACCAGGCGGCCAGAGGCGAGCGCTTGTCTTCATTCTCCAACCGGGGGTAGTCAGGCCCCAGTTCTTTCTTTGCCGCGCCTTCGTAGTTGTCGCTCAGGTAACGGAGGAAGAGAAAGGACAGGATGTAATCTCTAAAGCTGTCTGCATCCATCGAGCCACGCAGATCATCGGCAATTGCCCACAGTGTCCTTCCAAGTTGTTGCTGTTCAAACGAAGTCATCGCTTATTTATTTAGGCCTGCTTTGGTTGCAGTATTTCGGGCAGGTGAAATTTGTATCTATCTAAGAAGGCAGTTAGGATATTTGTAAACAGTTCCTTGGTGTCTTCAGTCATTTCTAAAGGTTCGTAGACTGAGTACGCTCCATGACTTAGTAGATTTAAAGCACGTTCGAATAGTATTTCGTCATCTACTCCATGGATACACTTTCCAAAGTCATTCAAACCAAAGAAAGATGCCGTTTTTTCAAGAATACTTCGAAGCATATTAAAATGATAGGTCTTGATTGAGCCGCATTCCATCGCTGCTTTTAATTCTCCAAGCATTGCTACGTGGTGAAAATGGGGTGTGTCGTGCGTGTTGCGCAGGAGATAAGAGCCGTTCGCAGGCTTATGCAGGAAGTACTGTTTGTGCTTTTTGTTCTTCAGTTCATTGCAAAGAACATTGAAAAATAGAATATGATGTGATGTTACAACTGCTTTAACGATTCCGTTCGCTTTTATAAGCATTTGGGCTAGATGGCTCGCAATAGCAATCACATTATTGTCATCTAACGAAGAAACAGGATCATCTATATAGATAAATTTTACCCACTTATAAGAATCGTCTCGGTCTATTGCCAATTGGCAGACTGCGAGGAAAAGACACCAAATGAAAAGGTTCTCTTCGCCCCGGGAAATTTTTATATTATCTCGCACCTCAGTGACTTCGCGCTTTTCTCCATCTATAAACTTTAACATACGCACGGAGCGTTGGAAGCTTATTTTTCGTTCTTCATAGTTGATAGTGAAATCGAAATCTGCGTAACGCTGCAAATGCGGGCGGATCCTAGTATCCATTTCCAGTTCCTTGAATCCATCAAAAAAGCTAGATTCGCCATTGAATTCGAGAATTCGGTTAGCGTCTTCATTAAGATCGTTATCCCACGAGAAGAGGTCCTCAGTAAAAGCGTTGAAATAAAGTGTATCTGCGTCTCCATTGTTTTTTTTCTTTCCTCGGTCTTTGAATTCCATCGAGGCTCTCGTTTTGCCGGTTCCATTAAATGCATATAGCAAAACGAAATTATGGTCGTTGAGATCGTCGCGCATTCTTATCGCAAGCTTGGGCAAGTCTGAAACTTGATGGATTGAAGCGGTTGGTGTTTCGCTCATTATTTTTCACTGTTAGTTTCTGGAAACAGGCTCTGCATCAACCCTTTTTTATAAAGTTTGAGGGATTCGATCGTTTGGGTTTGCATGGCTATGGTCTCGTCGAGGGAAGAAAGGCTAGCGGCGATTTTCTGCTGCTCAACCTTATTAGGTGGAACAAATAACTCAACCTGATTTAAGCTATCGACAGAAAGGCCAGGTTGTGCCTGCCCAGTTGCATATTGATTAAGATTGAGGTGCACTAACACAAAATACAGCCAATTAGTGTCGATATTATCATACGGATAGACAACAACGGCATGCTCAGTTGCGTGGAAATTACCGGTTGCGAACGTAACATTCCCACACAAAGCTCCTTGTCGGCCGATTAGCGAGTAAGTACCTGAATGGTTATATGACCTTGTAAAACCACGAAGACCGTTTCCTCCATAACAGGGAAAAGAATTAGCCGTTTGTTCTTCCATGATTTCAGATGCACTAACAAACTTTCCAGCCTTCAAATTGCAAACCTGCGCAAGTGTCCTTTCCTCCCATTCCCCCGCAAACCCCTCAAACCGCACCCGCGGCACCGTTTTGCCCTCCACTGGGAAAAGAGCCCGCATCAGCCCTTTCTTATGCACCTTCAGCGCCTCCATCTTTTGCACTTCGGCGGCGATCAATTCGTCAAGGGAAGAAAAGCAGGCGGCGATTTTTTGTTGTTCGGCAGGTGAGGGTTTGGGAAGAGACAATTCTGAGAATTGTTTGTAGCTAATCATCTTGCCATCGCGGAGACCTTCAAGATTCTTATTAAGTTCCTTGATGAACTGGGCGGTTTTGAAGTAATGTTTAAAGAAGTCGTTGACTGCTGCGCTGCTTTTTTTTCTTAGGATGACATATGCGGGACTACACAAGCCTTTATATTTCGAAAATTCGATACCACCTTGAAATGATCTGAGGCTAATAATGAAATCTCCAACTTCTACGACCTTATAGCTTTCCACACTCTTTTCCGTCACCGAAACATGATAGTCGATAAGTTCTCTTGGGATAGCACCATATTCTTGTGTAATCGCAAGAATGGGTAAATCCGAATTATGTGATCTGTTGGCTATTTGATCAAAAAGGTCATCTCCTTTTAACCAATTCCAAAATGGCGATGTCCGGAATTCCGGAAACCTCAATTCTGGCATCAATCTGTTCAATTCTTGATCACTCATACGATTTCAACCCGGCGATCTCCCGGCGGCCGGCCCGTTTCTTTAAAATCGGAATCAGTTCCTGCATCAGGGCCAGCTCTTTCTGTGTGCGCGCCTTCCAACCCAGGTCGAGTGGAGCCAGTAGCTCTGTGAGCTGCGCGCCGTCGAACACCATCCGTTCGAGGGTGGCATTGATGAAGGCCTGCAGGCTCAAGGCTTCGAGGCCGGCTTGCGCCGCTACTTGGTTAATGGCCTCCGTATATTTTTCGGACTTGAAGCGCCCGTATCCTTCGCGGATGGCTTCCTCGCTCAATCCCTGGCCGGGCTGCAACGTATCGATATAGGCCACAATGTCGTCGCGCTCCTCCATTAGGTTGGCGCTGGAGCTGAGCAGGTTGATCAGGTCTTCACGCGTCATCTTCTGCTTCTTCGGTCCCTGTGCGCTCCAGGCGGCAATGAGCCCCATGATGTAGTCGTAGTCGATAAGGGCTGACGCAAAAAGCACGAACTCAAAATCGAGTTGGTTCAAATTTTCATCAACCGGCCCATCCTTTTTTTCCTGTTTTTCACGAAGGCGCTTCGCTGTTTCGATGTAAGCACTGCGGAAGGAGCGGAGCTCGTTGCCGGGCAGGATGGCGTCGATGGCTGCCTTGTCTGCTTCCGACAGGTCGGTGTATTGGTCCAGTTGCGTTTTGAGGCGCTGCACTTCCTTAAAGCGGTTGATGAAATCGGCCCGGGCGGCGTCGCCCTTCAGGTTGGCCACTTCCTCCGGTGCGTAGGTAAGGCCGTGCCCTTCCATCATTTTTGCCAGTTCGGCCACGGCGCCGGAATAAGCTTGCAGCACCACCGGTGCGGGTTCCACCAGCCAGATCTCGCGGGCACGGGCGCCGGACTCGCCAGAAAAGAGCTTGATGGCCGCATCCACTGCCTCTTTCTGTTTCCGGAAGTCGAGCACGTTGCCATAAGGCTTCGTGTCGTTCAGCACGCGGTTGGTGCGGCTAAAGGCCTGGATGAGGCCGTGGTGCTTCAGGTTCTTGTCTACGTACAGGGTGTTGAGGTACTTCGCATCGAAGCCCGTAAGCAACATATCCACCACGATCACGACGTCTATCTTTTTCGCGCGCGGGTAATCGCTGTTGGAGTACTGCTGGTCTTTGATGCGCTTTTGAACGTCTTTATAATAGAGGTCAAAGTCGGCGAGGCGATGCGCCGTGCCGTACTGGCGGTTGTAGTCATCGAGGATGCTCTTCAGCGCGGCCTTCTTGCCTTCAGGGTCCACCTGGTTGTCCAGCTGCTCCTGCGGCAGGTCTTCCTGCAACTGCTGCACGTCCCTGTTGCCTTCGGCAGGAGGTGAAAAAACGCAGGCTACATTAAGAGGTACGTACCCTTCCTCTTCGTCCTTTCGCTTCTGCTGAAGCTGCTGAAACAAGCCGTAGTATTCGATGGCTTCGCTGATGGAAGCCGTTGCAAGAATGGCATTGAAGCGCCGCTCATGGGTGGCATCTTCGTGCTTGTTCAGGATGTGGTGTACTACGCCAACCCGGTGCGTCCAGCTGCCCATTCTCACTGCTCCATCGGGTTTGTAGTAATCCACATGAAAGCGCAATACGTTTCGGTCTTCGATGGCGTGGGTGATGGTGTAGCGATGCAGGCATTTTTGGAAAATGTCTTGCGTGGTCTTCCAGCTTTCCTCCTGTCCGCGCACTTGGGTATTTATAGCGTTTTCTTCGAATATCGGCGTTCCGGTAAAGCCGAACAATTGCGCTTTTGGAAAGAACTCCTTGATGGCCTTGTGGTTTTCGCCGAACTGCGAGCGATGGCATTCGTCGAAGATGAACACTACCCGTTTCTTACACAGCGACTCCAGGCGTTCTTTGTAGTTTCGTGGGTTGGAAGGGTCGAGCGCCAGCCCAAGCTTCTGGATCGTAGTGACGATCACCTTGTTGGCATAGTCTTCCGACAGGAGGCGCTCAACGAGCGCATCGGTGTTGGTGTTCTCTTCCACGCAATTGGGTTGGAATTTGTTGAACTCTTCGCGCGTTTGGCGGTCGAGGTCTTTACGGTCCACAACAAAAAGGCATTTCTCCACGTTGGGGTCTTCCTTCAGCAAGGTGGAAGCCTTGAACGAAGTAAGGGTTTTGCCGCTGCCCGTGGTATGCCAGATGTAGCCGTTGCCCCGGTTCTCTTCAATGCAACGCATGATTTCTTTTACGGCATAGATCTGGTAGGGACGCATCACCAGCAGCTTCTGTTCGCTTTCTACCAACACCATGTACCGGCTGATCATTTGGGCGAGAGTGCATTTGGAGAGGAATTTCTCAGCGAAGTCGTCGAGGTGCGTGATTTTCTTATTGTCTTCCGCGGCTAACTGGTAGACAGGCAGAAACTGTTCGTCCGCACTGAAGTTGAAGTGCTGTGCGCGGTTGTTGGCGAAGTAGTAGGTGTTGCTGCGGTTGCTTACGACGAACAGTTGCACGAAACAAAGCAAGGAGTTAGTATAGCCGTTGCCCGGGTCGCTTTTGTAGTCGACGATCTGCTGCATAGCGCGGCGGGGGCTTACTTCCAGGGTTTTGAGTTCGGTCTGAAGCACGGGAATCCCGTTCATCAACAGCAGCACGTCGTAACGATGGTGGCTGCTGTTCGTATTCATCCGCAGCTGGTTCACTACCTCGAAGTCGTTCTTGCACCAGTCTTTGATATTGACGAGGGTATATTGGAGAGGCGTGCCATCTTCGCGAATAAAAGTATTGCGCTGGCGTAGCAGCTTGGCTGCACCAAAGGGATCGGGGGTAATGATTTCATCCCGCAGGCGGCTGAATTCGGCGTCGGTCAGTTTGACCCGGTTCAGCTCCTGGAATTTGTTGCGGAAATTCGATTCAAGAGTGGTCCGGTCGCGGATGTCGGGGCGAACAGTGTATTTAAGGCCGTCAAGTTTCTCGATGAGGAGGCGTTCGATTTGGGATTCTTTCATCACGGTTGGTTTGGCGAGGTATGCGGCACAAATTACGTTTTTCCAACAGCAAATAATCTTACGCTAAGTTTAAGTTTTAGCTGCAAGGTGGCAGCTTTTCTTATCTTTCGGCGCATGCTCCATTACCTAAGCCACAACAAATGCGGAAGAAGAATACAAGTAGGCGAACACGTCTATAGTATGGGCCGCCTGTTCAAAACGGAAGAGGATAGTTTCACATCTTCCATATTTGAATTGCTCACCTATTTGCCTAAAGACATTCTATGGGAAGTGTTAACAGCAGCAAGTTCTGTTTATCATGAGCAGCATCTACCTGCTAAACCAAGCCCCCTTCTATCGTTTGAATTTTGGCCCCACTGGAATCCGGATAGTACCGAAAACGTGAACTTTGTCGAGCCAGACCTTCTTCTTGAGTTCGAGGATTATCACATAATTGTGGAAGCCAAGCGTGACGACTTTGGTGAAACGCAGTGGCGTGGTCAGTGGGAAAAGGAGGTCACCAGTTATTGCAACCAGTATCAGGAGACTTTTCGCAAAGACGTTTATCTTTTGGCCGTAGCCGGATTGCGCCCAGGGCAGGAGCGCCAACAAGCAATCAAAGTGGACGTTTTAGAAAGATTTGTGCCAGTTTCCTTTACCCGGTGGAAAGACATACGCAACGTGGTGCTGGAAATAACTGCGCGAGTGGCAAAAGAGCCAATCTCGGTATATTCGGGGGTGTTGCATGTATTGAATAGCCTCCTCCTTGCTTTTCGGGTTCACGGTTTCTCGTCAGCGCTTTTACTCAATACTCTGCCACAGAGCTATCAAATTAATTACACAAACCTTCCGCGACTTTAGAAGTTTTCATTTAAATCGTAAACCGACTACTATGTCAGCACTTTCAAGCGAACAATTCGACGCCACTTTGGTCGATGTTCGAAAAGCATACCGTCTTCTGTATTCCTATCAGCGTCGAGTTATGGACACAATCCAGCTAATCGGAGAAAAGTTTGATCGTTACGAGCCTTTGGGATTTCCCTTGTTTTCCGGGATGGCACCCCGAGAAGGCGGGAAGGTAAACTTTGATAGTTGGGCCTGGGACTGGCTTCCAATGTATTGTTACGAGTTTTATTTCGGCAAGGCTGTAATCGGTAGTGATGAGTACGATTTTGCCATTTCGATTTATTCCGACTCCGGCTGGGAAGACAATTTGGGCGAGCATGATCAAACCGAGGTTGAAAATTTTGCAGTTCCCGAAAAGAGTGGGAGTTGGATTTACATGTATGTTGGTAGGAACATGTGGAAGCCAAAATCGTTCGAGGATGATTGGAGTAGTGCTACTTCGGACGAGTTCCAGGAGCAAAGTGAGACTGGGAAATTCATATCGAGGCGCTTACCCTTGTCTGAATTGATGACCGAGGACGCTATTGTTGTTGCCGTAGATTCATTCAAGGCGTATTGTATCAGGCAAGGCATGGGCGATTTATTCGATTAACAACACCCTCTGAATTTCTAGTTTATCTAATTCGAAAAGAAGGCAGTTTATGGCAACTAAGGTGACCTTTAAAGTAAATTCTACAGCCGTCCTTATTATCGGAGCGTTAATATTATTTTACCTCTACCTCGAAAATCTCAAATCGAAAGAGAAAATTCGCGAGCTGCAAGAGGATAAGTTGAAATTAATGCTTGATGCGCTGAAGAATAATGACAGTCTTTCGGATGAACTTCGCCGTCAATTTTCTAAACTGATTGTTAGCTTTCAAAAAGTTGATAATACGGTGTCAAATGAGCTTATGCAAGCCCTTCAACTTTATCAGATAGGACAGGTTGAGAATGCGATTGAAGATTTGGTGAAAATCATGGAACACTTGCTAAAGAAGCATTACGAGCACAGCGATGGTTTCAAAGCTTGGCTAAAAGAACAAAAGAAGCGGTTTGATCTTCACGGTATGTTGGGTTTTTGTAAACATGAGAAAAAGATTAATGATGTTGAGTATAACTTTTTCCTTGCAATCAAAGCCATTCGTAACAAAGAAGATCATGAGGTCGATTATCAAATAGATCCGTTTCTGGGTGCGAGTGGCCTGATCGCTGGAATCGGAGCGATTTTCAAGCTGGCAACGTTAGTCTACCCTTCAGATAACGACATTGCTCTTCTGCCTACAACCGTTGGCCTTTAACTGTTGTTCCAGTATGAAAGAACAGATCCCCGACTTCCAGAAAATAATGTACCCGGCCTTGAGCACGCTTGGTAATGGTGCTCCATTTACCGCACAGGAGCTAATTGGCCACCTGGCCAAGCACTTCCAGCTCACAGATGCGCACCTCGCAATCATGGTGCCTAGTGGGCAGCAGCCACTCTTTAAGAACCGCGTGACCTGGGCGGTGACCTACCTGAAGAAGGCGGGTTTGCTGAAAGCGATAAAGCGCGGCGTGTACCAGATCACTGAAGCAGGCGCTGCCATCTTGAAGCAGAACATAAACTACATTAACCTGGCTTACCTCGAACGGTTCGATGCGTATAAAGAATGGACAGGTTCCTTCGGCAAGCCGGAAGAAGCGACGACGCCCGAGGAGAAGGTCATCGTAAGCGAAACGCCCGAAGAACTGATAGGAGAGAGCCTTGCCCGCGTCCACGCCTCCATCGCCGCCGACCTCCTCGAAACCCTGAAACAAAAAACCCCCGCCCAATTCGAAAAGTTCGTGCTGCTGCTCCTGCAAGGCATGGGCTATGGGATGATGGAAGAAAAAGCATACGAGGTGGTTGGGCAGTCGGGCGACTTTGGTATTGATGGCATCATCTACCAGGACAAGCTCGGCATCGACCGCATCTATGTGCAGGCCAAGAAGTGGAACGATAATAAAGTGCAGTCGAAAGAGATCCGCGACTTCATCGGCTCATTGAGTTTGCGGGGCACCAACAAAGGCGTGTTCATCACTACCTCGCGGTTCACCGACGATGCGTTGAAGACCGCCAAGATGAACCCGCAGAATACGATCATACTCATCGACGGCCCCAAGCTCGCCGACTTCGCCATCCAGTTCAATGTGGGCGTGCAGGTGAAAAAGCAGTATGAACTGAAAGACCTTGACCAGGATTTCTTTGACGAGCTGTAAGAGCATTGCTCATGAGATATCGTTCTAGGAATTCATCCTCCTTGCCAGCGCCTGCTCACTCCGCTCCAACGCCCGCACTTCTTCCTCCGGTAACGACTTCCGCCGTTCCAGTTCATTTGCACGCGCCCACGCGAAAAACTCGCGCTCTTTCCCGTGGATCGGCCCCCCCTTTGGGGTCCAGGTATGGGTTCAGCATAGGGTCTTGATATTCCATGAATTCAATTTAAGAAATTCTGGAGGACCGCCCTCGTGTTTGCCGTTTGAAGTCGTTCGACGGGAGTTTATTGAGTGAACAGGCAATTCACTTCGGGCTGGTTACCCTGCCATCCCGTCGCCTTACAACGCTATTTTGTCATTTTAAACCGTCATTAAGTTCACTTACAACACGCTCCAGTCTTCTTACAACATGATTCTGTTTCCTTACATCGCTATCCAACCTTCTTACAACGCCATTCTGTTCCCTTACCACGCTATTCAGTCAGCTTACATCACCATTAAGCCGCCTTACACCGCTATCCACCTCCCGCACATCGGTCCAAAATATTTTTACAAGCCTATTCAGGCCCTTTTCCCTCCTAACCAATTGTATTACAACTCCATCTAGCCTGCACCGTAGTTCTACGTACGTAAAAACCGGACTTGACAAGCCCTGTTCCGGAATTGTATTTTGTCGTACACCAAAAATCAATGACCATGAACCAACGACAAATGAACACGCACGAATCCCTCAAAGACGTACTTACCCATCTCGACGCCCACGGCAGCAAGTGGGAGGGCGTGGAGCCTATCGCCGAGAGCGTGGAGGCGCTGCGCACAGTGCAAAGCGAGATCCGCCTGAGCGCGCTGGTACAGGCCGACAGTACCACGGGTAATACCACGGCCAAAAACCTCGCCTTGGCCCTCGCTGCCGAAAAGGCCTACACCATGAGCCGCCGCATCTGCGCCTGGGCCCGCAAAAAGGGGCGCAGCGAAGTACTTGAAGCGGTCGATTTCCCACTATCCGCGCTCCGGCAGGGGGCCGAAGAAGAAGTGTTCCAGCGACAGCAGCTCGTACTCAAGTACGCTACCGACCTGGGCACCGACCTTGCCGCCTACAAAGTGGGCAGCGCCGAGATCGACGACCTGAAACAGGCCCTATCCGCCTACGAAAGCCTCAAGCAGGGCCGCAACGAAAAACGCAAGCACCGCATCTACAGCACCACCTACCTCGATGGCCTCTTCGAGCAGGCATCCAACCAGCTCCAAATGCTCGACGACGAAGTGAAAGGCCTCATCGACGACAAGGCCTTCGTCGAAACCTACTTCATCGCCCGCCGCAAAACCGACCGCAAGGCCACACGCGGGGGGGCGGGTTCCGACAGCCCGGGCAAAGGAAGCTGATCGTCCTCTTGTGGCCTGATACATGGTTTAGTGAACGAGCCGGAATCTCCATTCCGGCTCTCTGCTGTCAACCCCCTTCCTGGCCCAACGCCTTAAGGCATCCACCGACTTCGTGGAGGGCAGCGCCGGCGCGCTACTGGCATTGTCCGTCACTGCCGATCCCGCCTCGATCTTCCCGCCGCCGGGCACCATCGTGTCGGGGGCCGCGGCCGTCAATGCCTGCAACGAAAAAGGCGCGGCGGCCTTTGCGCCCGGTGCCGAAAACGATTTCGAGATCCTGCATCGCGATGCCGATGAGCGCCTTGCCTACTGGACCGGCGTGCAGCGCTCGCTGGTGCGGATGCGCGGCAAGGAAGAACCCCACCTTCGCGTCACCGAGATCTTTCGAAAGGAAGCAGGGCACTGGAAACTGCTCCACCGTCATGCCGACCAGCTGAAAGAGTGAAATGTATTTCGAATACCTTCCCGCATCATCCACCCCGCCATATGAAAAAAGCGCAAAAGAAAGCACTCGAAACCCTCTATATCGAGCTGGTCAAACTCCAGAAAGAAATCATCGCCTCCGGTCTCAAGCTCGTGCTCGTTCTCGAAGGCCGCGATGCGGCGGGCAAGGACGGCACCGTGAAGCGCATCATCCGTCACCTGAGCCCGCGCGAGACCCGCGTGGTGGCGCTCGCCAAGCCCTCCGACCGCGAGCAGAGCGAATGGTACTTCCAGCGCTTTGTGCCCCACCTGCCCGCCTCGGGCGAGCTCGTGATCTTCAACCGCAGCTGGTACAACCGCGCCGGCGTGGAAAAAGTGATGGGCTTTTGCAGCGATGCCGAATACCACGCCTTCTTCCGCGACGTGGAATCGTTTGAGAAGATGCTCACCGATGCCGGCATCATCCTCATCAAGTACTACCTCGACATCAGCAAGGAGGAGCAGGCTGCCCGCCTCGCCGACCGCCGCAACGACCCGCTGAAGCAATGGAAGATCAGCCCCATCGACGAAAAGGCGCAAGAGCTCTGGGATGCGTATTCCGCCGCCCGCAACAAAATGCTCCATAGAACCTCGTTCGCCTACGCGCCCTGGTTCGTGGCCAATGCCGAAAACAAGAACAAGATGCATGTGGCGCTCATCGCCCACCTGCTGGGGCAGGTCGATTACAAAGACAAGAACAGGCGGGCGGTAGAGGACTTGCAAAGCAAGCGTGTGTATGAGGCAACGGAAGAAAGTCTCGAGGAGCTTTACCCCTGAGCAAAGAGAGAGGAAGCTTTTTGGCTCCCACCTAAAACTTGAACATTGAACATGGAGCGTTGAGAATTGAACATTCTTCGCGGAAAGTATTGTCTATGTGTGGGCGTCTTTCATCGCCCCGGGCGGCGAGAAATGCTCAATATTCAATTTTCAATGATCAAGGGATGGGCAGCCACACCTCGAACACCGCTCCTTCATCGGGCGAACCGTCCGCGCGGATCATCCCGCGGTGATTCTCCACCACCTTCTTTACGATCGACAGTCCCACGCCGGTGCCGCTGTATTCGTGCTTGCCGTGGAGCCGCGCAAACATGTGGAAGATCTTTTCCTTGTAGGCATTGTCGAATCCGATCCCGTTGTCCTGCACACGCAGCACCTGGTAGCGGATGCCTCCTTCGCTGCGTTCGCTTGCGGAGATAGCGATGCGCGGCGGAACGCCCTTCTTGCTGTACTTAAGTGAGTTGCTCACGAGGTTCTGGAGCAGCTGTTGCAGCTGGCGCCGGTAGCCGCTGATCACCGGCAGCGGCTGCACGTGGATGTCGGCCTGCTTGTCCTGTATGTCGAGTTCGAGGTCTTCCAGCACGCGCGCGAGCACTTCGGAAAGTTCCACCGGTTCCTGCACCTGCGGGCGGTCGGTCACGTGCGAGTAGGTGAGGAGGTCATCTACCAGCATGCCCATGCGTCGCGAGGCTTTTTCGATGCGTTCAAAGGAGCTTTGCTGCGCCGGTGTAAGGTGGTTGCACAGCTGGTCTTTCAGCTGCTGCGTGAAGAAGTGGATCTTGCGGATCGGCTCTTTCAGGTCGTGCGAAGCGGCGTGCGCAAACTCTTCGAGGTTCTGGTTGCTGCGTTTGAGTTCGGTGATGTTGCGCTCCAGCTCCATCTGCAGTTTTTTTAAACCGGTGAAGTCGGTGAGGTGCACCACGATGTCGCCGTTCATCGGCACGGCGCCCATCTCGTTGTAGATGTTGAGGCCGTCGGCATCGTAGTGATTCTCCCAGGTCCTGGCCACGCCGGTCTGCGCCACCTCGCGGATGTTGCGGAGGGAGTCCGTATCGAAGTAGCCGGGGAAGATTTCGCTCACGAGGCGGCCCTGCAGTTCGTTGGGTGTTTTATTGGCGTAGGCGGAGTAGGCTTCGTTGGTCAGCTTGTAGCGGAAGTCTACCACCTCGCCGTCTTTCCATACGGGTTCGAGCACCTGCAGGGCGGAAGTAAATACGTTGATGATCTGTTGCAGCGATTCGTGCGATGCCAGCAATTCGCGGTGCGCCTCTTCGATCTCGGCGGTGCGGTCGGCTACCTGCCGGGCGAGCTCTGCGAAAAATTGCTTTTGTTCGGTTACGTCGTGCACCATGCTCACCATGCGCAGGGGTTTTCCGTCGGTGTCGAACAGCACGCGGCCGCGGGCGCGGATCCAGCGAATCGCACCTTTTCCGTTGTTTACCCGTGTATCGTATTCGAGCACGCCGGTCTGCATGGCACGCGCAAAGGCCTGTTCGCGCTCGGGAAGGTCGTCGGGGTGCATCCGCGAAACGAACTCAGCTCGCGTGGTCCCGTTTGCCACACCGAAGAAGCGTTCCATACGCGGCGAGATCCGCACTTCGTCGCTGCGGAAGTCTACTTCCACCACGCCGAGGTCGCCGGCTTCGATGGCCAGGTGGGCTTTTTCGTTGGCGGCCTGCAGGTCTTGTATGAGGCGCACCGTCGGCGTCGTTTCGGTGCAGGTTACAAACACCCCGGCGGGCATGCCGCCCTCGTCGATCACGGGGCTGTAGCTGTAGGTCCAGTACACGTCTTCCAGCTTGCCGTTGCGATAGATCGGCAGCAGCTGGTCTTCGTGCCACGTAGCATCCGCACCGTTGAGGATCGCCTCGATCTGGGGATAGATGTCGTTCCAGATCTCCGGCCACACTTCTGCGGCAGGCTTACCCAGCGCTGCCGGGTGCTTGCCTTCGTTGCCAAGGCTGGGGCGGTAGGCGTCGTTGTAAAAGCAGATGTGCTGCGGCCCCCAGAAAAGAAACATCGGGAAGCGCGAGCGCAGCAGGAGGCCGAGCGTGGTGCGCAGCGACTGGGGCCACTTTTCGGGTGCTCCAAGGCTCGTTTGCGTCCAGCAGAAGGCGCGCGTAAGGCGGCCCATCTCGCCGCCGCCGGCCAAAAAGGCTGGTTCTGTGTTGCTGGGTTCGTTATGCTGCAAAATGGTAGGGCTGACACAATGAAAGTACGACAGCGCCCCGAAACGGAGCTCTGCATTTAGGGTGATTTGATTGGAAGAGGGCGGATGTGCGAATGGAAATAATCAATATTCAATGATCAATGTTCAATTTTCAAGTGGGCGTGACCTTGATCACTGGCTTTCCCCTTGAGCCTTGAATATTGAATATCGAATATTGAACATTCTTTAGCGCGCGTTAGCGGGCTTTCATCGTTTGAATGGAGGAGGGTGGAGATGCGAGGGGGAGAAGGCAAATACACAATACACAATACACAATACTCAATATTCAATGATCAATGCTCAATTTTCAAGTGGGCGTAACCCCGGTCAGTGGATTTCCCTTGAGCCTTGAATATTGCGCATTGAATATTGCACATTCAATTACCGCGTTAGCGCGCCTTCACCGGCATCTTCGGCTTCGGCACCTTCGCGGGCGGATTGGCGCGCAGCTGCTCCAGCACGATCTGGATCGCCTTGTCGAGTTGCGGGTCCTTGCCGGCAATGACGTCGGCGGGCCACTGCTCCACCTCCACGTCGGGCGGGGTGCCCACGTTTTCGATGCCGAAGCCTTTCTCGTCGAAGAAGCCCACGTTGGGGGCGGTGACCACGCCGCCGTCGATGAACGAAGGATAGCCGAGCACGCCCACGAGGCCGCCCCAGGTGGTCTTGCCTACGATCGTGCCGAGCTTCGCCTGGCGGAAGAGGAAGGGCAGGTAGTCGCCGCCCGAGCCGGCCGTTTCATCGATCAGCATCACCTTCGGCCCTTGTATCGATGCGTTGGGCGCCTTCTGGTCGCGGCCATAGCGGTAGCGCCAGTACGACTGCACCGGCCGCTTCAGCAGGTCGATGTAGTAGTCGGCGAGCTGCCCGCCGCCATTGAAGCGTTCGTCTACGATGATGCCCGCGCGGTTTGCCTGCGGAAAGAAGTAGCGTTTGAAATATTCATGACCCAGCGCGGCCGTGTTGGGCACATACACGTAGGCCACCTGGCCGTTGGTTGCCGCATCTACCTTGCGCATGTTGCCTTCCACCCAGTCGCGGTTGCGCAGCGCCGTTTCACTGGCCACGGGCACCACTTTCACGATGCGCGTGTTGGCCCCATCGGCAGAAGAAGCAACAGTCAGGGTCACGATCTTGTCGGCGGTATTTTCGAAATAACTATAAAAGTTCTTGTCGGCGGTTACATCGGCGCCATTCACTTTCAGGATGTAGTCGCCCACCTGCACGTTCACGCCCGGCTCGGTGAGCGGCGAACGCAGTTCGGGTGTCCAGTTGAGGCCGCCATAGATCTTGCGGATGCGGTAGCGGTTGTTGGCGGTTTCATAATCCGCACCCAGCAATCCTCCCGGAACAAACTCGGGGTTGGCGCGACGGTCGCCCGCGGCATCAAAGCGATGATGGCCTACCGACAGCTCGCTGAACATCCACTGCATCACGCGGTACAGGTCGTTGGTGCTCGCCACGTCGGGGAGGAGTGCCTCGTACTTTTTCTTCATCGCCACCCAGTTAACGCCGTGCATATTGGGGTCGTAGAAGAAGTCGCGGTTCACGCGCCATGCTTCGTTGAAGATGTTCTTCCACTCTTCTTTCGGGTTGATCTTCACCTGTATCGCCGATGTGTTGATCATAGACTCGGGCGTTGCTTTTTGTCCCGTTGCCGCAATGCCCCACTTGCCTTTCGTTACAAAGAGCGTCTTCTCTCCTTTGGCTGCAATGTTGTATCCATCGGCGGGCATGATCGCTTCTTCCTTGCGCTTCTTCAGGCTATACAGATTCAGCATCGTGGGGCCCGAGTTGTGCGGCGTTGCAGCGAGGTAAAAGAGCTCGCCTTCCTTTACGGTTGCCAGCGAGCGGTAGCGTCCCTTGGGCAGCGGGAAGGCAACGATGCGGTTCTGGATGCCGTCCCAGTCGATGCGTAGCTTCGTGCGCACGGAGTCGGCCTTGTAGGGCGCTTTGCTGGCGGTGGTGTCGCCGGATGTTTCGTTTTCGTTCTCTTTTGCGAGAGGTGAAGGCACGCTCTTTTGCAGCGTGACGAGATAGATGGCGTTGGTGGATTCCATGTCGTTGTTCGATTGGTCGAACCAGTTTACAATGGGACCCGCATCGGTGCTTGCCAGCAGGTAGAGGTATTTACCCGAAGGATCAAAGACGGGCTCGCTCACGCTGGAGAGCGCGTCGCTCATGGGCATCGATTTGTTGTCGTTGAACGAGTAGATCCAGGCGCGTTCGAAGTTCGTTTCGGTGATGGTGGTATAGGCAAGGTGGCTCGCATCGGCCGACCAGCTGCCAAAGAGGTCGCGGAAGGTGCCGGGCACAAACTGCGTGTCTTCACCGATCTTCTGCACCTTGCCGCTGGCGAGGTCGGCAACATACAGCCGTCGTCCATTATCCACGAAGGCCACCTTCTTGCTGTCGGGCGACCAATGCGGCGCACTGTAGAAGCCCGAGCCCGCAAGCGCGATGGCCTGCACTTCGCCGCTGCCGTCCTGCGCGCGCACATGCAGTGCATACTCGCCGGATGCATCGCTGAAGTAAGCTATGAGCTTGCCGTTGGGTGACCACGCCGGTTCGAGTTCGTGCACACCGGGCGTGTTGGTGAGGTTGAACACGTCGCCCTTCTGTGCGGGCAGCGTGAGAATTTCGCCGCGGTAGTCCATCACCACGCGGGCGCCGGAAGGCGAGATGTCGCCACCGCGGATGTATTGGTCGCCTTTTACAAAACGTTCGCGCTGGTCGAGCAGGTCGGCGGCGATGCCTACTTTGATGCGCGTGGGTTTGCCGGATGCGGTATTGTAGATATACAGGTAGCCTGCCTGGGCGAAGACGAGGTCGTCGGCCGTTCCTTCGAGGCTCGACACGGGGAAGTCTTTGTATTGCGTGAGGGCAGTTACCGACTTTGCCGCCACGTCGTAACGATAGAGGTTGAATTCGCCGTCGCGGTCGCTGCGGAAGTAGACGCTGTTGCCTTTCCAAACAGGCTTCGAGTCGTTGCTTCCGCCCTTCGGCTTCGGTATTTCAACAACGCTGTGGTTGCGCGTATCGTAGAGCCAGATGCGCGACATGGTGCCGCCGCGGTAGTTCTTCCACTGCTCAAAGCGGTCGGGGATGGTGGTGTAGGCGATGCTGTTGCCGTCGGGGCTGTACGATGCCCAGAAGGCATTGGGTATGGGCAGCTGCCGCTCGGCTCCGGTGCTGATGTCGACGGTGAACAGCTGGTAGTAGCGCGTGGTGAATGATGCGCGCTGCGATGCAAAGAGGATCTTCTTTCCATCGGGCGAAAAGTCGCGCACGAGGTCGGCCCCGGGGTGCCACGTGAGGCGCCGCGGTACGCCGCCTGCTACGGGCACAACGAACACATCGGTGTTGCCGTCGTATTGGGCGGTGAAGGCGATCATCGATCCGTCGGGCGAGAACACCGGGTTAGACTCGGCGCCTTCGCTTACCGTAATTCTACGGGGATACGATCCGTCGCGGTTGGCCACCCAGAGGTCTTCGGCATAGATGAAGGCGATGGCGTTCTTGCTGATGGCGGGCTGCCAGAGCAGACGCGTGTCGGTGGTATTCTGTGCGCCGGCTGCGAGGGCAGCCATCATACAAAGCAGTGCCGGGAGCGCCCGGCGTTGGAAGCGGTTCATGTGCAATCAGTTTTGGGGCCCGTGCCTTCAGCCGGTGCCGGTGGTGGGATGGGTTTTGGCCGGGAAGTAAAGTACGCTGTTGCCGGGAGAAAAGGAAATGCGGCGGAAGGGATTGTGTTCGAATGAAAAATGTAATTTGAGGCGGGTGGCTGCCGCGCCGTACTAACCAATTGGTTATGCATTCTTACCGACTCTTATACCATTCACTGGCTTTCGTTGCGCTGCTGTTGCTGGCCAGTGTTTTAGCGTGCACCGGCAAGGGCGCATCCTCTAAGGCGGGCGGGCGTGATGTGCATGACGCACAAAAGGGTTCCGTTTCCAGAACGGTGCTGCTGCTTCCGTTAGGTACGTTTTCAAAACCCGACGCCCTTCGGCTCCAGCAGCGGTTGCAGGCGGTATGCGGGTCCGTGCGTCTTCTTCCTTCCGAACCGCTGCCGCGTAGCGCCTGGTATGCGCCGCGGCAGCGCTTCCGCGCCGATTCGCTCATTCACCAGATGGCTCGGCGCGCGCGTCCGGGCGAGGTATATATCGGAGTTACAGACCGGGATATCAGCAGCACGAAAAACGGGATTGCCGATTGGGGGATCATGGGCTTGGGCTACCGCCCGGGCCCAGCTTGCGTCGTATCTACGTTTCGACTGCATAACCGCAGCCGGCAGGAAGAATTCTTTAAGGTAGCGATTCACGAGCTCGGTCACACCGTTGGGCTGCCCCACTGCCCCGTGCGCACCTGCTTCATGCGTGATGCGGAAGGGCGTAATCCTACCGGTGAGGAGAAAGAGTTTTGTGCCGGCTGCAGAAGCAGGTTGATTGCGCAGGGTTGGCGGCTCTGAGCGCTGCCGTCAAAAGCAATCGTACGAAGTGCCCTCGTCGGTATAGTCTGTGATCATCCAGCGTTATCCACGACAAATCTGACGTGCATGACTGCTGAATATCAATAGGTGAACGTCACCCCGGCACCGGGTCCCATGTCGCTGTCATAGTGCGTCGAAAGTGCCAGCCATTTACTGACAACATAACGACATCCAAACATATACTCCTTATCCGTGTTGCCCATCAGGTTGAAACGCAAGCGCGATGTTATGGGAATATCTTCCCGGGTCAACTGAAAGCGAAAATTTCCTTTGCCGTCTACGCGGGCGTCTGCCAGAAAGAGGAACGGGGTAAGGTATTGTACACCTACCGTGAATGTGCTGCGGTTCGCTTTGTCGCTTACCTGACCAAATAGATTTTTTTCTTCTGCCTCGGCTTCTTTCGGAGAGTCGTACTTTTTATGATGGTAGTCGTAGCCAATGTAAGGAAACCACCACTGGTTCACACCCATATAGCGGCCGAAGGCGATTTCGGTTTCATAGCCATGATGGGCACGGGTGCCTACATGCCAGATGCCCTGCAGCGCGTACCGGTTTGAAGAGAGCATTGCCTCGCCATCACTACCGTTGCTTTCCAATCCCACCCGTGCCATCAGGTGCAGCATGTTGTTGTCGTGGCGGAACATACGCGCGGCCATCAAACTGTCCGGCAGGTCCGGGTTCGGTGCTTTTTCCGGGTTTTCGAACACGCGGCCCATACCGGCCATCATGTGAAAGAGTATGTGGCAATGAAAGAACCAGCTGCCTTCCTGGTTGGCGGCAAACTCTATCGTATCGCTCTCCATGGGCATTACGTCGATGACATTTTTGAGGGGAGCATAGTCTCCCTGGCTGTTGATCACCCGAAAGTCGTGACCGTGCAGGTGCATCGGGTGCCGCATCATTGAATTGTTAGTAATAATCACGCGCACGTTTTCTCCTTGTTGGATGAGGATGCGATCGGCTTCATTCACGGTTTTGTTGTTCAGCGTCCAAACGTAGCGGTTCATGTTACCGGTGAGCTGGAAGTGCAGGGTTTTTACAGGCCCGTCGGCAAGGGCAGTTGATTGCGGCGCGCGCAGCATGCCGTAGTTGAGCGTTACAAGCTCAGGATCATAGCCAGTATGTGTTGTGTCTACGAGTTCGGGATACATCACCGAGTTCATATCCATCTGTTGCAAGCTCATCTTCATCCCCATGTCATTCATGGTGCCGTCGGTGTTCATCATATCGTTCATCATCTTCATTCCCGCGAAGTAATTCAGCCGGCCCATGTGCGGCGCTGGTTGTTTCGTTCCCTCGCCGATCCATAGCGACGATGCGCCCGTTCGGTCTTCCGATGTAGCGCGGAACTCGTAGCTGCCCGCAGCAGGAACAACCACGCGCAGGTCATAAGTCTCTGCAGGTGCAATGATCAGACGGTCCACTTCTACTGGTGTTACGTCGTTGCCATCGTTGCCCACAACTTCGATTTTGCCACCCGCCCACCTGAGCCAGAAATAGGTGGAGGCTCCTGCATTCACCACGTGGAGTGTCACGGTGTCGCCGGCACGGAAGTTCCCGCCGTGCATCTCCGGTTTGCCGTTGACCAAAAAGCGCTCATAGTAATTGTCGCTCACGTCCATCGCTTTCATGCGCTTCCATTCGTTCGTCAGTTTCGTTTTGAAGTGCCCTTCGCGGATCGCTTCGGAGTAGCTTTGCGTACTTTGTTTTTTGATAGCAAACCAGTCGTTTCCGGTACGCAGGCGTCGCTGGGTTTGCATCGGTTGCTCATCCGCCCATTCGCTTAACACAACTTGCACATGGTTTTGTCCCTTTGCTACCGCACTCAAGGCATTCGGCACAGCACCCCGCTTCCTGAACACGAGCATCCCATACATGCCTTGCTGCTCTTGCAGCGCTGTGTGCGAATGATACCAATAGGTGCCGTTCTGCACAACACGGAACTTATAAAGATGCGCCTCGCCAGGACCTATGCCTTTCGTGGTGAGATACGGTACGCCGTCGAAACGGTTGGGTAAAATCACGCCATGCCAGTGCAGGGATGTTTCTTCCTTTTCCAGTTGATTGTGCAGCCAGATCTCCGCGGTATCACCTTCTGTGAACTCAAGCGTTGGTGCAGGCAATTTTCCATTCACGGCATAGGCATGCCGCCGCTTGCCCGTGTAGTTCACCATCGTGTCGGTTACGAAGAGATGATACACTACCGTTTTTCCGGGAGCAAGGTTCACCGACTCTGGCACGTATGCTTCGTTGGTAGTGTCAGCAATGACGTTCTGCGCTTCTACAGCTGCTTCGGTTTCATCCTGCATGTCTGGCATTGGATCCCGGTGTTCCGGTTGCTTTACGGGACGGGTGGGCTTTGGCTTCGCGGGCCTGGGCTTAGGCTTCAGAGCCGCTATACGAACGGTCCTTTTCTCCAAGGGCATTCCGCACTTGGGGCAGGTGCCGGGCCGCTCGCGCTGCACTTCCGGGTGCATTGGACATTGGTAGATCACTCTTGTCGATTGAGCAGAAGTTACAGAGACGGACATTAACCCCGAAGACAAACTAAGGAAGAACACCAGCCAGAATTTCATCACATTGTATTTGCGTAAAAAAGGTCGTTATTGATTTTCTCCGAGCGTCGACTGCACCTGCCCGCAGGTCAACATCGCGTTGTTGTAGTAAGGATTGCGAATGTTCTTCTCCGCGCTTAGCCAGGTCGCTTTCTTCATTGGGCAATACTGCAGATACACGGGCGTGTCGGATAGCTTCACGTTGCGGGCAACTGCCGCCATGTTGGTAGAAAGATTGGCAAATGCGTTGCGTTGCTGCTGCAGGTTCTGAGTGGAAGCTATCCGGCTTGCATCTGCAGAGAGGATGCGGATGTTATCCTCCGAGATGACTTTCATATCGATTGTGTTAGCCACCTTTACAAAGTGGTCTGCGGCCGCACCAGCGTTCACGGCATTTCCGGATACGAGTGCTTCTTTTAACTGAAGGTACGTGTCGAGCAGCCGGATCGGCGCCGTTCTGGAAGTGTCTTGTGCCATAGCGAAACCGCCAAAAACAAATGCTACGAGCGAAAGAATGATCCTCTTCATATAGCGGGATTATAGTGATGGAAAAAATGTGGGAAATTATCGGGCCAAAGGCTCGGCCTTGAAGCCTGCTTTCTGAACGATCTTGCACACCTCTTCGGCGGTCAACTCGTCCGTTTGGACCGTTAGCAGCCTGGCCGGGTTCTGCGTGTCGACCTGCCAGCTTGCGATACCCGTTTCTGCATTCAGGTGAGGAGTAACGGCACTGAGGCAACCGCTGCAATTGATATTCGTTTTGAATTGGTGTTTCATAATTGTTGTTTTGGGCAAAGCTCCTTCATCCAAGGGCCTGCACTGTCATAGAATTTTGTTTTTGACGTACACGTAATTGGTCACTGCCGTGCGGCTTTTAGCCTCAGGCTGTTGGCAACGACGCTTACGCTGCTCAGCGCCATCGCAGCACCTGCCATCATCGGGTTCAGCAGGAAGCCGTTGATGGGATAGAGCAGCCCGGCTGCGATGGGGATGCCAATCAGGTTATAGATGAACGCCCAGAACAGGTTCTGCCAGATGGTTCGTACAGTGAGCTTCGACAACCTCAGCGCTGTTGGAATGCGTTCCAGGTCGGAAGTGATGAGCGTCATTTTCGCTACATCCATTGCTATGTCGCTGCCTTTGCCCATTGCGATGCTTACATCGGCCTGAGCAAGCGCATGGCTGTCGTTGATGCCATCCCCGACCATGGCTACCACGCGGCCGCGCTGCTGCAGTTCTTTCACAAATGCTGCTTTATCGTGAGGCAGTGCCTCCGCTTTGAAATGCTCGATGCCGACAGTGCGGGCCACCGCCGCTGCCGTCTGCTGGTTGTCTCCGGTGTAGAGATACACGTCAATCCCGAGGCTTTTCAAGCGGCGCACTGCCGCCCCGGATGACGGCTTGATTGTATCCGCGATGCTAACGGCTGCCAGAACGCGACCCTCGGTGGCAAAGTAAATTACCGTTCTTGCGTCGGCCCGCTGCTGGTTACTCCACGTTTCTATCTGCCCTGGGAGTGCGATGCCATTTTCTGCAAGCAGTGCGGATGTTCCCGCAAAATACGTCCTGTTCTGGAACGACCCGCGAACACCTGCCCCGGTGATAGAGGTTGCTTGTTGGATGTCCACCGGTTGCGCCGTGCCCTGTAGGCTTTGCGTGATTGCTTCTGCCAATGGGTGTTCCGATGCGCGCTCCAAGCTGAATAAGACGTTTCTGTGGTGTTGGGAGTCGTCGAGCCACAAAGCATCCACCACTTCCGGCTTCCCGGCCGTAATTGTCCCTGTTTTGTCCAGGACGATCGCATCGACCTTATGCGCGACCTCAAGAGCCTCAGCGTCCTTGATCAGGATGCCTTGCTCGGCTCCGCGACCCACACCCACCATAATGGCCGTAGGCGTGGCCAGGCCTAGCGCGCAGGGACAGGCGATCACCAGTACCGTTACAAGCGCAAGCAATCCCTGTGTGAGGCCGTTTTCGCCACCTAAGATCCACCAGGCGGCGAAGGCCGCCAAAGCAATCCCAATCACCACAGGGACAAAAATGCCTGCGATTCGATCTACCAGCTTTTGCACGGGTGCTTTGGAGCCTTGTGCGTCCTGAACCATTCGGATGATCTGGGCCAGCAGCGTTTCGTCACCAACCTGCTCCGCAGCGAACTGGAAGCTGCCTTTCTGGTTGATAGTGCCGGCAAAAACTTTGGCTCCGTTGTGCTTCGCCACCGGTACGGGTTCGCCTGAGATCATGCTTTCGTCCACGTAGGATTCGCCTGCTATCACGGTCCCGTCGACCGGGATCTTCTCGCCTGGCTTGACCAGCACGGTGTCGCCGACCTCCACTTTTTCAATGGGCACATCCATCATATGGCCACCGTTGTGCACTATGGTAACTGTCTTTGGCTGAAGTCCCATCAGTTTTTTGATGGCGGAGGAGGTGGAGGCTTTTGCTCCTTCTTCAAGGAGCTTACCCAGCAGGATGAATGCGATTACGACGGCTGCTGCCTCGAAATACACGTGGGCATGCAACCCGCGCCGGTGCCAGAAGCCTGGGACCAACGTGTTGAAAACACTAAACGCGTATGCGATACCCGTGCTGAGGGCTACCAGGGTGTCCATATTCGCCGACCGGTGACGGGCCTGCTTCCAGGCATTGACAAAGAACTGGCGGCCGAAAATGAGCACGACTGGCGTCGCAAGGGCCCACATGATGTAATTCGCAAAGGGCAGGTTCATAAAGAACATACCGATCGCCACCAGTGGTATTGAAAGAGTAATGGACCAGGCCGTCCGCCGGCGCAGGGAGCGTAACTTTTCCCGGTGTAGATCTTCCAGGGCATCTTTGGCTTCTTTCGAATCTTCCACGACCAGGTCATATCCGATGGACTGGACGCTGGACTTGAGTTGTTCGGACGTAACAATCGTAGGCACATACTCCACCTTCACGGAGGCGTTTGCAAAGTTGACTGCAGCGTCAACGACGCCAGTCTGGGCCCTGATCATCGATTCGGTGCTGGCCGCGCAAGAGGCGCAACTCATACCGGTCACCGGAAAGGTCTGCTTCACGGTTTCGACATCGTAACCCAGGTCGCGGATGGCCGCTACTGCCTGCACAACGGCCTCCTGGTCGTCTGCTTTGATGACAGCCTTGTGGTTGTTGAGTTCTACCCGGTGCTCTTTTATGCCGGGTACGGAGGCGAGGCCCTCATCCACAATGAGGGCACAATGCTCGCTTTCTACGCCTGCCAGCGGAAGCTCGATGGGCTTTTCAAATGATGTTGCCATAGCGGTGATTTAACCCCACAAAGGTGAATCCAGTTAGAGCAGCTGGAGGTACATCCTGATGGCAGACTTGTATACTTAATTGTTGATCAGACGAGATCGTCGAGCGATTTCCGCAGGGGCGATCCGAGGTTTTTGAACTGGCTCGGCGTCATCCCGGTCATCTTTTTAAACTGGCTGGAAAGGTGCTGGGTGCTGCTGTAGCCCAGCTTCCAGGCGATCTCACTGAGGGTCAACTCTCCGTAGGTCAGCCATTCTTTCGCCTTTTCAATCTTCTGCAGAATGAAGTATTGCTCCAGAGTGATTCCTTCGACTTCAGAAAAAAGTCGGCTGAGGTTCGAGTAGTCCTTATGTATGGCCCCGGAAAGGAACTTCGAAAGGCTGAAGTGCTCCTCTATCGAGCCTTTTTGCACCTCCTGCAGGAGAAGGGTCTTCAGGCGGTCGATCAGCTGCTTTTTCTGGTCATCCAGCAGTTCGAAGCCCATTTTCCCGAGTGCCTCGGCGAAGCGGTCCAGTTGTTCTTTCCCGGGCTCGTTCGAAAACTCCACTTCACCCAGGCGTACCGCAGTTGTGTTGATATTGTGATCGTGCAGCAGGCGCTCAACCGATGTAATGCAACGGGGGCAGACCATATTCTTGATCATCAGTTTCATGCCATTTCTTTTAATGAAGATCTGCGTGCAAATTAAGTGCTGGTCCACAACCGAAAATGCAGGCGATTTCTTCTACTTTTCGAACGCTTCGAAGTAGGCAACTGTAAATGGCCGGTATGGCCTGTTGGACTTCGTAAGGCCCGCATTGTGCTGACCAAGCCGCTTCTGGAGATCTTCACAATGTCCTTTATAGTAATAATCCTAGTCTATGCTTTTGAGGACGTAAGCAAAAAACACACTGGAAAATTTGTAGCCCGAACAGGACTCGAACCTGTATCAAAAGTTTAGGAAACTTCTATTCTATCCCTTGAACTATCGGGCCAGTAAACAAATAACTCTTTCGCTTTGCTTGAAGTTTAGGAAACTTCTATTCTATCTCCGTCCGACCGGCGTCCGGGCGGGCCTTGAACTATCGGGCCGGAGTGCAGTCTTGCGTTTGCAACCAGATGCAAAAATAGGAGAACGAGCCGCTTCGCGAACCATCACTTTGCCGTTGCCGGAAATTGCAGGTGAAAGGTCGCGCCCTCGCCCTCGCGGCCCTCGGCGCGGATGCTGCCACCGTGGCGCTCCATGATCTTTTCGCAAAGCGCAAGGCCCAGGCCGGTGCCTTCGTAGTGGTCTTTCGGATGCAGACGCCGGAAGGGCTCAAAGATGCGCGCGGCCTGCTGCGGCGCAAACCCGATGCCGTTGTCGCGCACGGAAACCAACAGCCCCCCATCTTCGGCAACATCCGCCTTCAGCTCAATACGCGGCGTGCGCCCCGCACTGGTGAACTTCAGGGAGTTTTTCAGCAGGTTGTAAAACAGCTGGTACAGCAACACGCGCGAGCCGCGGCCATCGGGCAGGTCGGCGTATTCGATCAGTGCCTGCTTTTCGTGTATCGGTACCTCCAGGTCCACGCAGATCTCGTTGAGCAAAGGAACCAGGGGCACCACCTCGGGCTCAAACTCCTGCCCGTGCAGCAACGAATAGGCGAGCACGCCATCCACCATCGCCGTCATCCGCGAAAGCGCACTTTCTACTTTAGCCAAATACAAGGCACCCTCGGCACTGAGCGTCGCCTGCTCCTGCTCAAGGAAGCGTCCAAGGAACAGGCGCGCCTTGCGCACGGGCTCTTTAAGATCGTGCGAGGCAACGTGGGCAAACTGCTGCAGGTCGTCGTTGCTTTGCTGCAACTGCTGCGTGCGTTCGCGCACCAGGTTATCGAGGGTTTCTTCGAATGTTTTTTGATCGTGGATGTCGAGGAGCGTGCCGGTCCACTTGCGCAGCTTTCCGGCGCCATCGCGCACGGGCTGTGCAATGGAAAGATGCCAGCGGTAGTGGCCGTCGCGGTGGCGGAGGCGCATCTGCTCGCGGAAGTTGCGGGCATTGGCAAGCGCGTCTTTCCAAATGCTCATCACACGCTCTTTATCGTCGGGGTGCACCATTTCGGCCCACGCGGTATCCACGTCTTCGATGCCCGAGTATTCCTGCCAGCGTGCCGATGCATATTCGAGGCGATAGCTGTCCGCATCGCGCAGCCACGACAATTGCGGCAAGGCTTCCGTCAGCATCCGCAGGCGAGCCTCGCTGGCGCGCAGTGCTTCTTCGGCTTCGCGACGTGCAGTGATGTCAACGCAGGCGCCGGTCATATAAGACGGCCGGCCCTGCTCGTCGAGGTAGGTCTTGCCCTTGTCGTCGAGCCAGCGAACGGTGCCGTCGGGCCAGATGACGCGGAACTCGAGGTCGAAGTCGGCCGCTGTGGCGGCGCATTGGCTGCATGCATCGATCACAGCGCTACGGTCTTCGGGATGCACGCATTCTATAAAACTGTCGAGGCTGCGCACGGTTTGCCCCGGCGCAAGCCCAAAGAGCCGGTCGAGATTCTCATCCCACGAAAGCGCGTTGGTTTGAATGTTCCAGCGAAAGGTGCCGGTGCCGGATGCCGTGAGTGCCGCCTCCAGGCGTTGCCGGCCTTCGCTCAGCCAGTAAGCGCTTTCCTTCCACGAGCTGATATCCTGCACCACACCGGCAAAACGCGGGGGCTGACCGCCCTGTGCCGGAAAGTACTTCCCGCGCGAACGCAACCAGCGCGTGGTGCCGTTGTCGTAAGCGCGGACGCGGTATTCCTGCTCGAGGATGCCGTTGCTTTCAGGAAGCTGCGCTGATTCGAGGTTGGCCAGCGCACGCGGCAGATCGTCGGGATGAATGGCGGAGCGGAAGACCTCCAGTGTTACCGGCGAGTCTGCCGGGATGCCAAAGAGTTCCTTCGTGCGGTCCGACCAGTTCATCCGGCCTTCGGTGGGAAAGAATTCGTAGGTGCCGAGGGCCCCTCCTTCGATGGCGAGCGCGCGGTGCAGCTCGCTGTCGCGGAGCGCCTGTTCGAGGTCGCCGGCAACGGGTTCAAGAGACGGTTCGAGGGACGGAGGTAGCATATGGCAAGGGATGGGGACGGATAAAGATAGCCGATTGACGGTGCTCCATTGATTATTTCGGGGAGCGGGAGCCGCCGCAGCTTCGTAGAAATACGGCAAAAAACGCCCCGAATTTGCCGTATTTCCTCTATTGTTTCGCCCGGAAAGATGTACCAACTTTACGATTGGGCGCCACCGGGGCGCATCTGCTGCAACCAAAACCCCATCATATGCTTTCCCAGCTACACTTCTGGCTACCGCTGTTCGTGCTCGGCTTCGCCATCGTTTTTTGCGACCGCCGCTGGTGCATGCTCCGCGACCTCACACAACCCCACCCGCACCCTTACAGCTGGAGCCGCGTTCAGCTGGGCTGGTGGACGATCATCATCTTATCCAGCTTCATTGCAATCATCTGGGACGGCTACATCCCGGCCGGCAGCACGGTGCGCGTGTATGAAGCGCCAACGCTGAATAACGCCGCGGTTGTGTTGCTTGGCATCAGCGCACTTACAACCGTTGCCGCCCGCACGCTCGATGCCAACGCAGCGCCCGTGGTTCAGCCAGCCGATGCCAGGGGAAGCGGACAGAACTTCGTCCTCGACATCCTGTCCGACAACGTGGGCGTTTCCATCTCGCGCTTCCAAACCGTCGTGTTCAACTTCGTGTTCGGCATCTGGTACATCCGCGAAGTGCTTTCACACCTCGGCGACTTCACCAATCCGAGCCTGGTGATGCCAGACATTTCGCAGAACAACCTCATTCTTCTCGGCATGAGCTCCGCCACCTACGCGGTGATGAAAGTGACCGAACAAAAGGAAAAGCAAAACAAAGCGCAGGCCGACGCGGGCGCCGCTGTTGCGGATGCATCCGTTCCCAACGGTCCCGTGGTGCATGATGTGCTGAACGACCCGGAGCCCGCAGTGGGATGATGCTAATGTGGTAATGTGCTAATGTGGTGATGTGGTAATAAAGAGATAGCGCGCTTGCCGGTGGGTCCAATTACCAATGAACCAGTAAACCAATGAACCAATAAACCAATAAACTCCTCCTCATGGCCTTCCAGGAAAAATATACGATCGCGCCGAAGCTGCTTCCAAGCGGCACCAAGCGCCGCTCGGGCCGCATGCTCGGCCCCGTAAAATTCATCGTGGCGCACGACACCGGCAACCCGGGCTCGTCGGCACGGATGAACGTCAACTATTACATCAGCACCGCCAACGGTCAGTCGGCATCCGCACACCTCTTCGTCGACGATAAAGAGATACTCGAATGCGTCCCCGCCATTCTCTCCAAACCCGAGAAGGCCTGGCATGTGCTGTACAATAAGCCCAAAGACAACGAGCTGTATGGCGCCGATGCCAACGACAATGCCATCGGCGTGGAGTATTGCTATGGCGGCAACATTGATGACGATAAGGCCTATGCGAAATACGTGTGGGTGCTTGCCAAGCTTTGTTATATGTACGGCCTCGATCCCGCTACTTCCGTCGTAGGCCACTTCTTCCTCGACCCCAAGCGCAAAACCGATCCCGTGACCGGGCTCGCACACAGCCGCCGCACCTACGAGCGCCTGCTCAAAGACGTGGTGACCGAATTCAAAGAATGCACCGGCAAACCCGACGCGCCAGCGTATATCGAAACCGCATTGTCACTTACCGCAACAACACTTGTTCGGCTGAACCTCCGCAACCAGCCCAGCACGCGCGGAACGCTGGTGCAAACGCTTCCGGCCAACAACCCCATCCGGATCGTGTCGCGCATCGACAACGGGGAGCCCGTCAACAACAACCGCGTGTGGTATAAAGACAGCAACGGCAATTATTGCTGGAGTGGCGGCATCACCCTCGACGCTGCGACGGTTACGGTCGCGCCGCCCGCTCCCTTCGTGAAGGCGCCGGGGGATGGGTCGGTCAACAGCGGCGGCGCCCCGCTCGCCGTGTACAAGCCCGATCAGAAGTGCGTCGACTTCATCAAGTCGCACGAAGGATTCAAGCTGAAAGCTTACCAGGATAGTGCCGGCATCTGGACCATCGGCTACGGCTCCATCCTCTACGAAGACCAGAGCAAAGTGAAGCCCGGCGACCAGATCACGCCCGATCGGGCAGAGGCGCTGCTGGCAATGGAGGTGGAAGAAAAGAGCGAAACGGTGAAGCGGATGATCCAGAATCCGCAGCTCAATCAAAACCAGTTTGACGCGCTCGTGAGCTTTGCCTACAACGTGGGCACCGAAGCGCTGCGCGGCTCCACGCTGCTCAGGCGCGTGAATGCCGATCCCACCGACCCCAGCATCCGCGAGGCCTTCCTGATGTGGAACAAAGCCCACGTCGACGGCAAGCTCGTTGAGATCGATGGCCTTACGAAGCGGCGCGACGAAGAAGCAGACCTCTATTTTTCCTGACAGCAACCACCACTATGCAACAAGCCACTTTTAACCCCGCCGGAAGCCCACTTTGGGTGACCGTAGACATGCGCGGCATGTATTACATGACGTACACCTACCGCCTCTGGGGCGTGCAGGCCGATCCGCACGCGGTGCTCACCAACCCCGTAAAGGCCAACAACAACAAGGTGTCCATCGATGACTACTACCGCATCGAGAACAACTACGTGCAGAACGAGCCGCTGTCGGCGCACGACGGGCGCGTGGTCAATATCGACCTCGACGTGATCAAGGTACAGGACGATCCCGGCTACACCGTCACAGCGGCCATCTGGCAGGCCGACGGCGACGAGATCACCTCCATCATGCAGGCCATCGCGCAGGGAACGCCGCCTCCCTTTCAGCCGCTCGGCACCGAAACGCAAACCGGAAAGCTCGATGGCAACGCGTCGGCATCGCTGCGCTACTGGTTTGTACTTCTCAAGGACTAGCAACGAACCACCATGAAAAAACTATTGATCGCAATGCTGCTGCTGGCGGCCACTACGGCGCAGGCGCAGCTTCAGGACAGCACGCTGGAGAAATACTACCAGCTCAATTTCATCACGCCCGATATGCCTGCCTACAAGAGCCTCGGCGTGGAAAGCTCCGACCTGCTGCGCCCATCGGATGTAAAAGAGCTCGCGCTGATGCTGAGTCCTTTTTACAACAACGGCAAGGTGGGAATTCCGAAAAACTTCGGGCTCGAATTTGCGCCGTGGAAGATGGCATCGAAAAAATGGACGCTGTCGGATTACAACAGCCAGGGGGCGAAGCGCTTTGGCTACAACAGTTCGTTTAGCATTGCCGCCGCCTCCGATTCCACGGCCTATCCCGCCAAGCTCGCCATCGGCTACCGCTTTGCGCTGCTTTCTAAAAATGCCGACCTGCTGCGCTCTCCCTACGTGATCGATTACAGCATTGCCGACAAAATGCAGAAGCTGCGCGCCGACCTCGAAACGTATTGGTTTGAGACCGTGATGCAAAGGCCCGTGGGCCCCACGCAGGTGCCCGATTACCTCGAAGCGCACAAAGCCGATTTCTACACCTGGCTCGCCGGCTTTCGTCACAAAGACCCCACGCAAACGCCGGAAGTGCAGGCCTTCGTGGCGCAATTCGAAAAGCTGCTGGGCAAGGACTTCGACTTCACGCGTTTCAAGACCGAACGCCTCGCCGACACGCGCGACAAGCTGGTGCAGCAAATGATCGAGAACTATAAGAAGAAGTACTGGAACGCAACGCGCTTCGACTTCGCGTTTTCGTGGGTTGCCGAATCGCAGGACACGGCGCTGTCGAACGCCCGCTTTTCTTCTGTCAACGTGTGGGCTACGGCCGGCCTGCGGCTGGGCGAAGGCGCACAACTGCTGGTAGGTGGCAACGTGCGGCTGCCGAATGCGAAGACCGACTCCAGTATTTCATCACCCCTGCGCTTTGCGCTCAGCACGCGGCTGCTTTTCGGCAACCAGCACTTCCGCTTTTTTGGCGAAGGACAGTGGAAGTCGCAGAACTACGGCACCATCGAAAACTCGGTGCTGCTCAATCTCGGTGGCGAAGTACGCCTCTCCGACCGCTTCTGGGTGGTGGCTTCCACGGGAATCGAGAACCTGAAAGACCGCGCCACGAAAAGCCTCTACAGCCGCCTCGTGGCCAACCTCGACTTCCGCTACGGGCTGAATTTCAGGTAAGGGCGATTTTTCCGGACCTTCACCGCGCGGATGTTTCACTATTACCTCACCTACAAGCCTTTCAACACGCTTTGCCAGTTTACACCAGAAGGTCCGGGCGATCAAACGCTCGCCGATCTCGGGTTTGACTTTCCACCGGACGTATATCCCGTTGGCCGCCTCGACAAGGATAGCGAAGGATTGCTGTTGCTCAGCAACGACAACGCCCTGAAGACCCGCTACCTCGACCCCAAAAGCAAAACGCCCAAGACCTACTGGGCCCAGCTGGAAGGCGAAGTGACGCGCGACGCGCTGGCAGCACTGTGCGCAGGCGTGACGCTGAGCGATAAAGGAAAGAGCTGGCGAACGCTTCCAGCCCGTGCGGCGCGCATCGATGAGCCGCAGCTGCCCGCGCGCAACCCACCCATCCGCTTCCGAAAGGAGATCCCGACCTCCTGGATCGAGCTCACCATCGTGGAAGGCAAGAACCGCCAGGTGCGCCGCATGACGGCCGCCGTGGGCTTTCCCACGCTGCGCCTGGTGCGCGCTGCCATCGGGCCTTTGCGGCTCAACGGGCTGCGGCCCAGCGAAGTACGCAGCATCCCACGCCCGCCGCTCGCGTGAATTGCCTCTCTTTCCTGCTTTGGCTTCATTCATCAGCTCCAAACGCACGACCCCGCCCGGGATGAGCCGCAGATTTCCGTTCACAACCGCGCTGGCCGCGGAAAAGCGGCATTCTTGTTTCGCCGTGTTTTAGCTTAATTTGCGCGCAGGCCCTATTGCCGCCCCTTAACTTTCCCTGAATGATCCTTATCGTTGACGATAAGCCTGAAAATATTTACGCCCTTCAGCAGATACTGGAATTGAACCAGTTTGCTACCGACGCTGCGTCGTCGGGCGAGGAAGCATTGAAGAAATTGCTGAAGAGCGACTATGCCCTCATCATCCTCGACGTGCAGATGCCCGGGATGGATGGCTTTGAAGTGGCCGAGGCCATCACCAGCTTCAACAAGACCCGCGACATTCCCATTATCTTCCTTTCTGCCGTCAACACGCACAAACGCTTCGTCACAAAGGGTTTCGAGTCGGGCGCCGTAGACTACATCACCAAGCCCGTAGACCCGGACATCCTCATTTTGAAAGTGCGCAACTTTTACCGGCTGTACGAAAAAACGCAGGCCCTCAAGTTTGCCGAGCGCGAGCTGAAAGCACTTAACGAAAGCCTCGAGCGCCGCGTGGCCGAGCGCACACGCGAGCTGCAGGATGCAGGCCGTGAGCTTGCCGAACGGAACCGCGAGCTGGAGATCAGCAACCACGACCTGCAGCAGTTTGCTTCGGTAGCGTCGCACGACCTGCGCGAACCGCTGCGCAAGATCCAGTTGTATGGCAATATGCTCGCCGACGATGCAGGCCTTGCCGGCCGCCAGGCGCAGCACCTCGACAAGATCATCCGTTCGGCCGAGCGGATGAACAACCTGATACAGGACCTCCTCAGCGTAACGAAGCTTTCGGAAGCCGAACGCTTTGAGCCCACGGCACTTTCCGCGCTGGTGCAGGATGTGCTCTCCGATCTCGAGCTGGTGATCCGTGAAAAGTCGGCGCAGATCGATATCGGCCCGCTGCCCACCATCCAGGTGATTCCCGGTCTCATCCGCCAGCTTTTTCTCAACATCGTTTCCAACGCGCTCAAGTTTGCCAAGCCCGGCGCCATTCCGCAGGTTCGGGTGGAAGCCGATTTCACCGATGCTCCCGACCCCGATGCAGCGCCTGTTGCAGAAGGTCCTTTCTGCCGCATCGTGATCGGGGATGAAGGCATCGGCTTCGACGAAAAATATACTTCCAAGATATTCACGCTCTTTCAACGCCTCCATGGCCGCGAAGAATACGAGGGCACCGGCATCGGCCTGGCCATCGTAAAGAAGATCGTGGAGAAGCACAACGGCCTCATTTTCGCGCGGAGCAAACCCGGCGAAGGCGCGCGCTTTATTGTGCTGCTGCCTGCCCACCGCGACGTGCAGACCGCCTCCAGCCTTGAAAGCGCCAGCACAACCGAGACTTCCTTATGAAAAAAATCTTTTTCAAGCTGCCCCTGCCCATCAAGCTGATGCTGGTGGCCTTCATTCCGCTGATTCTTCTCGTGTTCTTCGCGATCCAGATCTTTCGCGAAAAAGGCGAGCGGATGGACCTGCTGAGCAACTACCTGCGTTCGTCCAACCGCTCCGTGCACGTGAGCGGCCTGGTGGATGCGCTCCAGGCGGAACGCCGCTATGCCTTCGGCTATTCGCTGCGCCACGAATTTCGCAGCGAGCTCGTGAACCAGCGCGGTCGCACCGATGCGGCCGTGCAACAGTTGGTCGGCACCGACAGCAGCCTCGACGGACTTGCATCGTACACTTTTCTGGATAGCCTCAGCTCCATCCGCCGCCAGCTCGACGAAGACCTGCTGAGCCCGCCGATGGTGATGAACTATTATACGAACGCGATCTTCCGCGTCAACGCGTTCAACAACGTGACGGCAGGCGGAAACCCGCTGCTGCGGCCGGTGAACGATGAACTCGTTGGCCAGAAGCTGCTTTCCGAAATGGTGACTTACCTCGGCATCCTCCGGGCATCCATCTATATGCAGATGCACCTGAAGCAGCTGAGCCCGTCGTCGGTGGAAGGCCTGCGTGGCGTGTACGACATCTATAAAAGTTTCGAAAAGGAATTCGATCTGCGTGGATCCGATTCGGCGAAGAATGCGCTGCACCACCTGCAGAACCGTTCGCTGCTGCGTCCCACCAATCAATACCTCGACACGATGTTCCTCGAAGGGCGCATCGACTCGGCCTACAGCGCCGAGCGCTGGTGGGATATCTCTGCCAACGCCGTCGACCAGCTCCGCTCGCTCCAGCGCGCTACCATGAGTATTGCCCAGCGCGGTGTGCAGGAACTGTACGACCACGAGAGCGACTCGCGCAACAACACGCTCATCTATCTCATCCTCGCCCTGCTGCTCGTAGCCTTCATCGTATCATCCGTCATCGTCAACATCAGCCGGCAGCTGAACGACCTCAACGATGCGGCCGTGCGCATTGCCCGTGGCGAAACCGGCGTGGAGGTGGAACAGGGCGCCGACGACGTTGTTGGAAGCCTTGCCAGCTCGGTGCGCGCCATCGACCGCTCCAATCAACAACTATCCATTGCCGCCGATGCCATTGGCAGCGGCAACTTCAACGTCGACGTACAAGCGCGCAGTGAAGCCGACGTGCTGGGCACCGCCGTGGTGCGCATGCGCGACGACCTGCAGCAATATGCCCGCGACAATGAAGACAAACTTTGGCAGGCCAGCGGTGTGGAACTGGTGAGCGACAGCCTGCGCGGCGACAAGGATCCGCGTGCCCTTGCCGAAGATGCGCTGAATGCCATTGCAGAATATTGCGGCGCCGCCGTAGGATTACTATATGTGCGTCAAAGCGAGCACCTCGAGCACCAGGCTTCGTATGCAGTGGATGACGCCGACCGCGTGCCGCAGCGCATAGCCTTTGGCGAAACGCTCGTTGGCCAGGTGGCGCAAAAGCGGAAGCTGATGGTGCTGGCAAATGTTCCGGATAACTTCATCCGCGTGCGCACAGGCATCGGCGAGTCGGCCCCAACGCAGCTTGTGTTGCTGCCCCTCGTTTTCAACGACCGCACCGAAGGCGTGCTGGAACTGGGCTCGATGCAGGCCTTCGAGCCGCGCGTATTTGCGCTGCTGCAGCAACTGCAACCCGTTGTGGGTGTGGCGCTGCACACGGCCCGCAACCGCGCACGCCTCCACGAACTGCTGCAGGAAACACAGGCGCAGGCCGAAGAACTGCAGGCGCAACACCAGGAACTGGAAAATATCAATGCCGAACTGGAAGCGCAGGCCGAAAAGCTCCAGGCATCCGAAGAGGAGCTGCGCGTGCAGCAGGAAGAGTTGATGGAAGCAAACCAGGAACTCGAAGAACGCTCGCGCCTGCTTGAAGAACGCAACACACTGATCGCGCAGCGCAACCGCGAGATCCAGCAAAAGGCGGAGGAACTGGCGGTGAGCACGCGCTACAAGTCGGAATTCCTTGCCAACATGAGCCACGAGTTGCGCACGCCGCTCAACTCGATCCTGCTTCTTTCCAGGCTGTTGTCGGAGAACAATGAAATGAACCTCAGTGGCGACCAGGTGGAATATGCACAGGTGATCCAAAGCTCTGGCCAGGGGCTGCTTGCGTTGATCGACGAGATCCTCGACCTGTCGAAAATCGAAGCCGGCAAGATGGAGCTCGAGTTCCTGCCGATGTCGCCCGCGGCAACCGTGCACGACCTTAAAGGAATGTTCGTGCCCATTGCGCAGGACAAAGGCCTCGCCTTCGAAGTGAATGTGGATGCCACCCTGCCCGCGCAGGTGGAAACCGATAAAATGCGCCTCGAGCAGGTGCTGAAGAATCTCTTATCCAACGCACTGAAATTTACGACCGAAGGAAAGGTGTCGCTGAACGTGAGCTCCGGTGCGCCGGGGTATGTGCGCTTCGCCGTGAAGGATACGGGCATCGGCATCGCGCCCGAAAAACAGGCGCTGGTGTTCGAAGCCTTCCGGCAGGCGGATGGATCTACGCGCCGCAAGTTTGGCGGCACCGGTCTCGGGCTATCCATCAGCCGCGAGCTGACGCGCCTGCTAGGTGGCGAGCTGCAGTTGGAGAGCGAGCCGGGCAAGGGCAGTACCTTCTTCTTCGAATTGCCGATGACGCGTCAGATAGCGGAAGCGGCTGCAGGCCCGCCGCCGGCTGCGCTTCCCACGCGCCCCGAGCCGCCCGCGCAACCTGTGCCGGCCGCAGGTGCGGCGGAACCCGCTGCGGGCGCGATTCCTGCCAAGCGTCCCAACAATCTCGAAGTGCCTGCGCCCGTTCCGGATGACCGGGACACAGCATCGCCCGGCGAAGCAACCATCCTTATCATCGAAGACGATACGCATTTTGCGAAGGCGCTCCTGGACTTCACACGCAAGCAGGGCTACAAGGGCCTCGTGGCGGTGCGCGGCGACGAAGGCATCGAGCTCGCCCGTCACTACCTGCCCAAAGGCATTCTGCTCGACATCCAGCTGCCGGTGAAAGATGGCTGGGAGGTGATGGATGCGCTCAAGCAGGATCCGCACACGCGTCCCATTCCCGTACACATGATGTCGTCGCTGGAAGCGCGCCGCGAAAGCCGCATGAAGGGTGCCATCGATTTCATCAACAAGCCGATGGCATTTGAGCAGATGCAGGAAGTGTTTCGCCGCATCGAAGAAGTGGTGAGCAAAGAGAATAAGAAAGTGCTCATCGTGGAAGAGAACACACGCCATGCGCAGGCACTTGCCTACTTCCTCGAAACATTCAACGTGAATGCGCAGATATCCGGCTCCGTGCAGGATTCGGGCGTAGCATTGCAGCGCGAAGACGTGGACTGCGTTATTCTCGATATGGGGGTGCCCGATCCGCATGCATACGAAACACTCGAGTCGCTGAAACAAAAGGCCGGTCTCGAAAGCCTGCCCATCATCGTATTTACCGGCCGCAGCCTTTCGCGCAACGAAGAACTGCGTATCAAGCAATACGCCGATTCGATCGTGGTGAAGACCGCGCATTCGTACCAGCGCATCCTCGACGAAGTTTCGCTCTTCCTTCACCTTGTAGAGGAGCAGGACGATAAGCCGCGCAAGAAGCGAAAGCTGGGCGCGATGAGCGAAGTGCTGGAGGGAAAAAAGATCCTCATTGCCGACGATGATGTGCGCAATATCTTTTCATTATCGAAGGCCCTTGAACCACATGGCATGGAAGTGTTGTCGGCCACCGATGGCCGCGAGGCGCTGCAGCAGCTGGAGGCGCATCCTGATATTGACGTTGCGCTGATGGACATCATGATGCCCGAGATGGATGGCTACCAGGCGATGCAGGAGATCCGCCGCAGGCCCGAGTTCCGCAACCTGCCTATCATCGCCGTTACAGCAAAGGCAATGAGCGGCGATCGCGAAAAATGCATCCAGGCCGGCGCTTCCGACTACATCTCCAAACCGGTGGATGTGGACCAGTTGCTTTCGCTGCTGCGGGTATGGTTGTATGAATAAGGGTTGAGGGGTTGAGGAGTTGGCGCGACAAACGACAAACCACAAACAACAAACGACGAAGTCAAAGTACAGCATGGAGATACTGATCATAGACGATGAGCCACGCAACATCTTTGCGCTGCGGGCGGTGCTGAAGGCGCGCGGGTTCAACGTGCAGGCCGCGGCATCGGCGCAGGAAGGCATAGATCGCCTGCGCACGGATGGCAGCATTTCGGTGGTGCTGCTCGACATGATGATGCCCGAGATGGATGGCACCGAAGCGCTCGCACGCATACGCGCCGACGAACAGTTGCGCAAGCTTCCCGTCATAGCCGTCACTGCGCAGGCCATGACCGGCGACCGCGAACGCATGCTCAGCGCCGGCGCCGACGAATACATCTCCAAACCCGTTGACGTGGACCGCCTCATACAGCTCCTCCAACGCTTCGCCGGATGAAAGCTTCTGCAAACCTCATACAGTACAAGCTGGTAGGTCCTGTTACCAATGAACCAATGAACCAATAAACCAGTAAACCAATAACCCGCTTCTTTCACCTATGATCAGAGACGCTGAACTTGACCTGCTGCTGAACGACCTGCTGGAGTTGTATGGATACGACTTCGCAGAGTACGCACGCGCATCGCTCAAGCGGCGCATCAACCGGCTGGTGTCCATCGACCGGTTTCCTTCGTTTGCTGAATTCCGCTACCGCCTCCGCAACGATGCCAGCTACTTTCCGCGCTTCGTGGAAGAAGTTACGGTCAACGTGACCGAGATGTTCCGCGATCCCGCATTCTTCAAAGTGCTGCGAAATGAAGTGCTGAAGGTGCTTGCCACGTACCCGCTCATTCGCATCTGGCACGCGGGCTGCGCCACTGGCGAAGAAGTGTATTCGATGGCCATCCTGCTAAAAGAAGCCAACCTGCTGCACAAGTCTTTACTCTATGCCACCGACCTCAACCCCGATGCGCTCGAGCGCGCACGCAAGGGCATCTACCCGCTGGCAAATATGAAGCTCCATTCGGAGAACTACCTCAACTCCGGCGGCACGGAGGACTTTTCGCGCTACTACACGGCGCGTTACGACTGGGCCACATTCGACAAAGAACTTTCGAGCAAGATGATCTTCGCCACGCACAACCTCGTTTCCGACCGCTCGTTCAACGAATTCCAGCTGATCCTTTGCCGCAACGTGATGATCTACTTCGACAAGCCCTTGCAGGATCGCGTGCTGCAGCTTTTTGAGCAAAGCCTGGAGCCATTGGGATTTTTATGCCTCGGCAGCAAGGAGAACCTCCGCTTTTCATCGGTGGCACAGCATTTTACGGTATGGGGCAAAGAAAAGATATGGCGGAAAACAGGATCGTAAAACTGCTCGTGATCGGCGGATCGGCCGGCAGCCTCGAAGTGCTGCTGCAGCTGCTTCCGCGCCTGCGCAGCGACCTGCCTATCCCCGTGCTCATCGTGGTGCACCGCAAGAGCTCCGAATCGGTGCTTCCCCAACTGCTTGCCGACCGCACGCCCCTTCCGGTGAAAGAAGCCGAAGACAAGGAGCCCATGCATCCCGGGACCATCTACGTTGCCCCTGCAGACTATCACACCCTCGTCGAATCCGACGGCACGCTTTCGCTCGATTGCTCGGAGAAAGTGAACTGGAGCCGGCCCAGCATCGATGTTACTTTCGAAACTGCTGCGGACGTATACGGAACCGGCGTAACGGGCCTGCTGCTTTCGGGCGCCAACCACGACGGGGTGGACGGGCTGCGCAGGATACAGGCGAACGGCGGAATAATCTGGGCGCAGGATCCGGCGACGGCACAGATCGCCTATATGCCACAGGGCGCGCTCGACGAGCTCAAGCTCGATGCCGTGCTCACGCCCGATGCAATGGCGGAAGCCGTGAATGCACTCTGATCTTAACCGTATTTCTACTGGAGCGGAAAGGTGATGCAGATGGAGCAGCCTTCCTGCTCGGCGGTGCGGATGTGCATGCTTCCTTTGAAGACCTCGATGCGGTTCTTCATGTTGTGCAGTCCCAGGCCCGAGCGTTTTTGCTGGAGGTCGAAGCCTACGCCATCGTCGGCGATGCAGATGCGCACGCTGGCTTCGGTTGCGGTGATCTCCACCGACACACGCGTGGCGCGGGCATGTTTCACAATGTTATTGAGCTGTTCCTGCAAAATGCGATAGATGGTAAGCTGGAGACCGCTTTCGATCTTTTCCGCAGCGGCGTCGAAGGTGAATTCCATCGCAAACAGCTGCAGTGCGCGGTACTGGTCAATCAACTCGTCGAGGGTGGCGCGCAGGCCTATGTCGTACAGCACCGGAGTGACCAGCGCTTTCGACAGGTTCCGGATCTCGGTGATGGCGCGTTGCAGCAGCGCGGCGCTTTTGTTGGCAAAGGCCTCTCGTTGCTCGGGGTAGTAGCCGATGTTTTCGATGTATAGCTTTGTAGTGGTGAGGATCTGGTTCACGTTGTCGTGCAGCTCCTTGCCGATCTCGCTGCGCTCTTTTTCCTGCGTGTTGATGATGGTGCGTGCGATGGCGCGTTGCGCCGTGATCTTTTCTTCCAGCACCTTTTGCTCGAGCGCCAGCTTCTCCGTTACGTCGTTTGCATTCACCAGCACATGATAGCCATCGTCGAGGTAGATGCCGTGCGTGGTGAGTTCCACCGAGATGATCGTGCCGTCTTTGGTCATATGCTGCGAGATGTTCTGCATGCGGCCCGCCGGCATGAAGTCGCCGGTAAGCATTGCCAGCACGCGCTCGCGCTCTTCGGGTGGCTGCAGGTCGATCACGGTCATGGCCAAAAACTCCTCGCGTGTGTATCCATAATGATCAAGGGCCGCGTCGTTCACTTCCACAAAGCGAAGGTCGCCACGCCGGAAGATCCATTTCGGCTCCGGGCTTTGGTAAAACAGCAGGCGGTACTTTTCTTCCGACAAGAGTATCGCTTCTTCCGACTCGGTGCGCTGCGTAATGTCGCGGAGGTTGATCACGATCGACTCGATGTCGGGGTCGGAGAGGTGATTGGTGAGCGTTGCCTCTACCCAGCGATAGGTGCCGTCCTTGAGGCGATAGCGAAACGGCGGCAGCAGCACCTGCGGTACCGTATTTATACGGATTCCTTTTTCGATGACGTTCGCATAGTCGGCCGGGTGAATGCCTTCAAACCCGAGCACGCCCATCACTTCGTCGGGATCGTAGCCACCAAGGAAGAATGCGTTCGGACTCACATACTTGATGATGAAGTTGCCGTCGAGCAGTAGCACCACGTCGAGGCCCGATTGCACCATGGCGCGGAAGCGGCGTTCACCGCGGCGCAACTGGAGCTCCGATTCGGTCTGGCTGGTCACATCGTGCACGGCGCCGATCATACGGAGGGGCTTCCCGTCGGCATCACGAATGATGACCGCCCGGTCGTTGACGTACATCACGGCCCCGTCGGGGCGCACGAACCGGTATTGGTTCTCCCAGAACGACTGGCCGGGATCTGCCAATGCGGCCTGCTGGTGTTGCAGCACGCGCTCGCGGTCGTCGGGATGCAGGTTCCGGCGCCATACATCGTTCACGTTCGACTCCGGGACGTCGAAGCCCAGTACACGTGTGAACGAGTTGTTGATGTAGATATCGTTCGTTTCGAGGTTCCAGTCCCAAAGCACATCGCTCGTGGCCTGCGACACAAACTGGTAGCGCTCGTACAGTTCTTTATAGCGCTTTTCGCTTTCAATGAGGCGGCGCGTTTTTTCGATCCGATCCGTAGCGTCGTGCAGGAAGCCAAACGCACCGGACGTATGTGTGTTCTGAAAGTGCGGCACCAGTGTCACCTGTGCAAGCTTGCGGCCCGCCGGTGTTTCGAATGCGATGTACCCGGTGTCCGGCATGCCCTGCAGGGTCCTGTTGAGGAGGCGGGTGGCCCCTTCCTGCTCGGAAGGCAAAGCAAGATGCGGAAAGTAATATCCTTTCAGGTCGTCTTCGCTGCGACCGAGAAAGCGCGTCATCAGCTCATTGCACGCAACGATGCAACCGCGCATGTCGGTTTGAAAAAAGATCCGCTGCTGTGGCAGCGAGATCAGTGTTTCCGGATCCTGGAGCAATGGGTCGAGCATGCAAGCAGCCTTACTAGCTGTGTTAGTGGGCGGGGAAAATTACGAAATAATAGGGTAATGGGGTGATGTGGTAATGTGGTGATGGGGTGATGGGGTAATATGCTATTTAGGCGACGAAACCACCAACCACAAACCACCAACCACAAACTCAAAGCTACTCATACCCCTGCTCGTGCACGCTCTTCACGGCACGGCCGGAGGGATCGTTCATTTTCTTGAACGCCTCATCCCACTCCAGCGCGATGGCGGTGCTGCATGCAACCGACGGTTCGGAAGGAACGCAACGTGCGGCCTCGTCGCCGGGGAAGTGCTCGGCGAAGATGCTGCGGTAGAAGTATTCTTCCTTCGACCGCGGCGTGTTGACCGGGAAGCGGAAGGCCGCATTGGCCAACTGCTCGTCGCTCACCTGCTCGGAGGTTACCTGCTTCAGCGTATCGATCCAGCTATATCCCACGCCATCGGAAAATTGTTCTTTCTGGCGCCAGGCCACTTCGGCAGGCAGGTAATCTTCGAATGCTTTGCGCAGGATCCACTTTTCGATCTTGCCGTTGCCGCTCATTTTGTCTTTGGGGTTGCAGCGCATCGCCACATCCATGAACTCTTTGTCGAGGAACGGCACGCGGCCTTCAACGCCCCAGGCAGCCAGCGATTTGTTGGCGCGGAGGCAGTCGTACAGGTGCAGCTTCGAAAGCTTGCGTGCGGTTTCTTCGTGGAAGGCCTGCGCATTCGGCGCCTTGTGGAAATACAGGTAGCCGCCAAACAGCTCGTCGGAGCCTTCTCCCGTAAGCACCATCTTCACGCCCATCGATTTGATGACGCGCGCCAGCAGGTACATCGGTGTGGATGCACGGATGGTAGTGACGTCGTAGGTTTCGATATGATAGATCACATCGCGGATGGCGTCGAGGCCTTCCTGGATGGTGAAGTTCACTTCGTGGTGAACGGTGCCGATATGCGTGGCCACTTTGCGGGCGGCAATGAGATCGGGCGAGTCTTTCAGTCCCACAGCAAAGGAGTGGAGTTGCGGCCACCACGCATCTTTCAGGTCTTCGGTCTCCACGCGGCGCGCGGCAAACTTCTTGGCGATCGCGGAGATCACCGAGGAGTCGAGGCCGCCCGACAGCAGCACACCATACGGAACGTCGGACATCAGCTGGCGGTGCACGGCTTCTTCGAGGGCCTTCTTGACGGCTTCGATGTCGGTCTCATTGTTCTTCACGTCGTCGAACTCCGTCCACTCGCGCTCATACCACTTCACGGGCTTGCCGTCGCGGCTGTCGAGGTAATGGCCCGGCGGAAATTCCTGGATCCTCGTGCACACGCCCGCGAGCGCCTTCAGCTCGGAAGCAACGTAGAACGTGCCCCACTCGTCCCAGCCCATATACAGCGGGATGATGCCCATGTGGTCGCGCGCGATGAGGTACGTATCGTTGTTGTGGTTATACAGTGCAAACGCGAAGATGCCGTTGAGGTCTTCGAGGAAGGCATTGCCTTTTTCCTGGTAAAGCGCGAGGATCACTTCGCAATCGGATTGCGTTTGAAAAGCGTAAGGCTCCTTCAGTTTCTTCTTCAGCTCGCGGTGGTTATAGATCTCGCCATTCACGGCGAGCGCAAGGGCGCCATCGGGGCTCAACAGCGGCTGCTTGCCCGATGTGGGGTCAACGATGGAGAGGCGCTCGTGCACCAGGATCGATTTATCGCAAACGAAGATCCCCGACCAGTCCGGGCCGCGGTGCCGCTGGCGGCGCGACATATTCAGGGCCTGGGGCCGCAGTTCTTCTGCTTTCTTTTTTAGGTCGAACACACCTACGATTCCGCACATAAGTTTCCGTTTTGATATATAAAAAGAATGCTTGCCCGTTGGCGGGACAAGCATCGTATGAGTCAAATATAGATCAAAAATCGCTGAGGTGGAGACGTTGGGGAAGCCTGAAGTCCGGTCCCGGGCATCCGCAAGCAGGTGGGGATTTATTTGTTCGTCCGCAGCACCTGGTCGATGGCGATGGCAACGGTGAGCATGGCGAGGCGCTCGGGGCCCGACAGAGCTTCGCGCTGAAGCGTGATGAAATAGGTGTCTTTGCCAGCGGTGTCTCCGGGTGTCGTCTTTGCATCGAACTCGCGGATGCTGCCGAATGCATTGTAATCGCAGTCAATGATGGCCATATCCCAGTTCGCTTGCGTACCCGTAATCTCTCCTACTTTTTTGCCGCCGCCGTTGAAGATCTTCAGGCGGGGCTTGCGCGATCGTTCCTTATGCTTGAGGTAACCGATAATGTTCCCACCGGCATCGAGCACCTCGATGCGCGAAACGAGAATGGTCCAGCCGCGACGGATGCTGGATACGTTGCGCCCCTGCCTGTCGCGGATGTCGAAACGGAACGGGAGGAGGGAAGCGCTGAGAAAAATGCGCCATAAGAACGAGGAGAGCGAAACCTCGTGCAGGAAGCTGCCGATGCGCTGGCCGTCTTCGTCCCAGATGGCGAACTCGTTGCGTCGCTTCATTTTGCCGCGACGCTCCTCGACGTAAAAGGACTTTCGGCCGAAAAATGCCTCTGTGCCCGTTGCTGTCGTTTGATTGGATGCCGTAGCCACCATAAGGTTTGTGTTTGCGCTAAGGTGCAAAAGTAAGTCTTATCGGTGCCTTTTATTCGGCTTAATGGCGCCAATCCTCGGCCAGCAGCTGCTGCTGCACCTTTTCGAGCAATTCGTTGAAATCGAAGGGTTTTGGTAAAAAGTCATCCGCGGCTTCGCGGCAGGGGCTCCAGGTGTCGTCGCCCGACATGAGGATGACACGGAGGTCGCGGGTGTTGGCGTCCTCGCGGAGGCGTGCACAGAAAGCACGGCCGTCTTCATCGCCGAGGCCTACATCGAGGAGGAGGAGGCTGGGATTGTGCACACGGATTTTGCGTTCGGCTTCGGCAGCGGAGCGCGCCAAAAAGGTTTCGTAGCCTTGTCCTTTCAGGATGATCTGCGTAACCAGCAGCAGATCGTCGTTATCGTCGACGATGAGGATTCTGGGGTTCATAGGCGCGAGTGTTGTTGATCCGCCAAAGGCAAAAACGAGGCCAAAACGAGAGAAAGAACGCAGATACCGCAAGCGGTATGCGCAGATTGTTATGATTGGTTAGGATTTGCTTTCGCACGCTGTAATTGAAAATTATTAATCCGCGCCAATCATAAAAGATTATAAGAATCTGCGTTCTTTCTCTCCCGCGCCGCAGGCGCCATACCATTCACGAAGTTTTAACGCAGCCCCCCACACATCGCATCAAAGGCCGTATTAGCTTCAGCAGCAAATACATCATTCCAAATGGAATCTTCCGATGACGAGGGCGACCCTGCGGCCGCCCGCCTCCAGCCGGCACTTGCAATCCGCGCTTTGCTCCTCCTGAGCTTCCTCCTTTTTTGTTATCAACCCCAGTCCCGCCCGCGCTCTGCGCCGCGTGCCTTTGTGGCTGCCGAAGTGAAGACCGTTGCGGTGAAAAAGAAGCCGAAGGCACCGCCGAAAAAGGCACGCAAAAAGCTCTACCTCACCTTCGACGATGGTCCCAACAAAGGCACGAAGAACGTGTACACGATCGTGCGCGATGAAGGCGTGCCGGTGACGTTCTTCCTGGTGGGCGAACATGTGTTCGACAGTCACGGTCAGCGTGTGCTGTTCGACAGCCTCCGCGGCGCACCTCTGGTGGAGCTGTGCAACCACAGTTATTCGCATGCGCATAGCCGTTACAGCAGCTACTACGGTGTGCCCGACTCGGTGGTGGCCGACTTCAGGCGCACGCACGACAGCCTTGACCTGCGCAACGACGTGGCCCGCACCCCCGGCCGCAACATCTGGCGCATCGATTCGCTGCAGGCTACCGACCTGAAGGCGAGCACAGCAGCTGCCGATTCGCTGCAGCGTGCGGGCTTCCAGCTGATGGGGTGGGACGCGGAATGGCACTTCGACCACAAGACCTACGCCGTGGAGCAGGATGCCGAAACGCTGCTGCGGCAGATCGACTCCGCGTTCAGCCGCAACCGCCTGAAATGCCCGGGACACCTCGTGCTGCTCGCCCACGACCAGGCCTTTGCCGCGCCGGCCGACTCGCTGCAATTGCGCCGGTTTTTGCAGGCGCTCAAAAAGCGCGACGATTACGAGCTGTCGCTGGCAACCGAGTACCCGGGCGTTCGATAAGCAAGCGACTTTGTATCTTGGTGCTGCGCAGCAAACGGCGCACGACGTATGGATGCGAAGAGTCATTCCTACTTTTGAAACAATGATTAAAACACGGGTATGACTTCGAAGAAACGCACAAGCGAGGAGACGGCGCAGCTGATGGACGCATTGCGGCAACGCTTTGCGAAAAATGGTGCGCGGCACAAAGGCATTGCCTGGGAAGAAGTGGCTGCAAGACTGGAAACGGCATCGGCCTCGAAGCTCCGCTCGCTGGCGCAGATGGAAGCATCCGGCGGCGAGCCTGATGTTACGGAGCGTATGAAGGATGGCGCGCTCGTGTTTGTTGACTGTGCTGCCGAAACTCCGAAGGACCGGCGCAGCCTTTGTTACGACGACGAGGCACTTGCCGAGCGCAAGGAGCACAAGCCTGCGGGAAGCGCGATGGCGCTTGCAGCGGAGATGGGCGTTGCGTTGCTCGACGAAACACAGTATCGTGCCCTGCAACAGCTGGGCAGCTTCGATACGAAGACCAGCAGCTGGATCAGCACGCCCGTAGAAATACGGAAGCGCGGCGGTGCCCTCTTCTGCGACCGGCGGTACGATCACGTATTTGTTTATCACAACGGTGCATCGTCTTACTATGCTGCACGCGGCTTTCGCGCAAGGCTGGTGATCTGAGGACCGACGTCGCTGCACCGTTTTCATTCGCGGCAGGTGGCTATCTTTATGGCCCCTTAACCTTGATTGCATGACTGAACATTTTGTTGCAGATTTCAACGACCAGATGATCAAGCGCGGCATCCGTATGGTGTGCGCTGAAAGTGTAACGGCGGGCCTGCTGGCGAGTACCATCGGTTCGGTGCAGGGCGCATCGGAAGTGCTGATCGGCAGCATTGTAACCTATAGCCGCAACCTGAAGACCGCTGTGCTCGACGTAGATCCGCGCGTCATCGATCAGCATACTGCCGAATCGCAGCAAACCACGAACGAGATGGCATACGGGCTTACGCGTTTGTACCCGGGTGCCGAAGTGTTCGTAGCCGTAACGGGTGTGGCGTCGGAGCCGGTGGGGCCCTACGAGATCGACAAGGAAGTGGGACAGGTGTACCTTTCGATTTACTACAAGAATACAATGCACGAGCACGGCGAGATCCTCCGCGCAGGCAACAACACGCGCAACGAGATACGCGAGCGGGCGGTAGAACTGATCCTGGAAAAAATATTGGTGCTGACCGCAGACGCGTTATAACGCGTTCGCGTATTTTGTATCCCAAACCAAACTGCTTATGTGCCGGATCACCTTTTTCGTCGTGTTATTTTTTCTTGCGGCAGCAGGCGCGCATGCGCAGGACGGGCCGGCTGTGGATACCATCCGGATGGACCGCGGCGGCGACCGGTTTTACCTCGCCGATCATAAACTCCGGCCATCGGAGCTTTCCACCCTGCTCGCAGCGTACCCTTCTTCGGCCTACGAGCTGAAGCAATACCGCAAGCGTGCAACGCCCGGAACGCTTTTCCTCCTCACGGGCATTACGGCGGGTGTGATCGCGCTGACGCGCCTGAGCAAAGACAAGCAGTTCTTTACGCCGTATACCATCACGTTGTTCGTGGGCGATGCAGTGGGAATACCATTGATGATCGCGGCGAAAAAGCACCTGAAGAAATCGGTACGATTGTACAACACGGAGTTGCTGCGTTAGTGCACTCGCAATCCATCGCATCATCCATCACATCGCTATGGAATTCGTCATCATCTTTTCGCTTATCGGGGCATTGGTGGGGCTGGCGCTCTGGGAGCGCTCGAAGGCGGGGCGCCTGAAGCGGAAGGGCGTATCGGTAGCGGGAACGATCGTGGCCAACAACGTGCGCAGCAGTGCGGGCAACAACCAGTACCGGATGGACGGCCATTTAAATGAGCCTATCATCACCTTTACAACCACCGGTGGAATGGAGATAACCGGTAAGCCCATCGTGGGATTTGTGAGCCAGCACGAGCTCATTCCGCCCATTGCGGTCATTGTGGCCTACGATCCTGCAAATCCGAAACGGTTTACCATCGACTTTGAACGCTCTTTCAAGTGAAGCAACTTGCCCAATGCACCCTATTTTACTTCGCTTGACGGGAATAAAAAAGCCCGGTGTTCAACCGGGCTCAGTGCGTTTGTCTTAACCTTACTTCACTTTGCGCATCGCAATGGCTTTACGCTGTGCGGAGCTTTTTCGTTGAGTAGGCTTATTCTTTCTGCTTTTGGTTGTCTTCTTGCGCATGACTGAAATTTTAGATTCGTGAATATTGTTACCTGTGGCTGCACATCATTGCTTCGTTGTCCTTCACGGTCGGCTCAAGAATCGGCAACGGTGCAGACAGGTGTTAAGCCGGTAAAGATAAGCCTATCGGCGTAAATGCCATCCCCGGCCGGATAGGAAGGTTTCGTGCGCAACCTGGATACCCGGCGCTTTTGCCTGGAGATATTTGCAGTATCTTTCAGAAGACCAAATCCTTTTGCACCGTCTTCTTCGTGTTGATTCGGCACCGGGGGGCACGCGTTCAAACCAAACCTGAGCATATGCGACAAGTAGCTTTCTTTTTGGTAGCGGCAGCGTGTGCAAGCTGCGTGAACACAGCAGGGTCAAGCTCCTCCGGCAACGCCGTACGCGTGGATTCATTGACTTCTGTTTTTGTTTCCGGTTGGAACAATAAGGATTCCGCAGCCATCATGAATACCATTGCAGGCAACGCAATCGTCATGAACGATTCGATCATTTACAGCGGGCATTCGGCAATCGCTGCAAACTGGGTCAGCAGTGGCGTCCGGGTGTTAAGCAATATCAAGACGACCTCCCTGATCAAGGACAGCGACAACAAGATCGCCTATGACGGCGGAACCTATACACTTGACCTCGCGCCACCGGGCGGACCGCTGTTGAAAGAAAAGGGTAACTACAACCTGGTGTGGACAAAGCAGGCAGACGGGAGCTGGAAGCTGACGCTGATCCATATTGAAGACGTTACCCGAATGCCCGATGTGCCGTGAGCAGTTACGACCCTGATAAGAGCGCGAGTAAATTCCTGAGCCTGCTTTTGCGGCATCGGCCCGGCCTGATTGGTTTGACTGGATGACAACGGTTGGGCCAACGTTTCGTAGCGGCCACGCAGCATGCACGAGGCCGGCCATTTGTTTTATCAATCGGCAAACGGTGTGTGGCTGACCGACGAGGTGCCGCCCGCATATTTGCATTTTGGCTGAGCTTGTAGTCGCGAATAGGTGCGCTCTTAATCCGGATGCCCCGGCCTGCCGCAAACGCCCCCTTTTTTGCCGCCATTTCACCCCCGCGGAAGGGAAGCATATCGGTACGTTTGTAAAGAAAAACAAATCAATATGCCCGCTATCAATCCACACGTCAACTTCAACGGCAATGCCGAGGAAGCTTTTCATTTTTACAAGTCTGTATTCGGTGGCGATTTCGCCCGCGTTGTGCGCTTCAAGGACATTCCGGATGCGCAGTTCCCGATCCCCGAAGAAGAAGCGCAGAAGATCATGCACATTGCACTCCCCATTGGGACAAGCAACGTGCTGATGGGCAACGACGTTCCGGGCTTTATGGGCCGGGTAAGCGAAGAGGAGAACCGGAGCAAGATATCGGTGAGCGCCGACAGCCGCGAAGAGGCCGAGCGGCTGTTCAACGGGCTCTCTGCGGGCGGACACGTGGAAATGCCGCTGGCGGATAGCTTCTGGGGCAGCTATTTCGGTATGTTCCGCGACAAGTACGGCATCGAATGGATGATCGATTTCGATCCGCGCAACCGCTGATGCGTTGCCGCCCGCAGCAACGTTTTGTTAGCACTGCCGGCGCCTTTCCTGGAATCATCTCCAACCGTCGCCGTCCAGCATGTTCCCGAGTCCGCCGAGGATGGAGCCTTCCTCCTTGCGTCCGCCCACGGAGCCGTATTGCAGCACGCGGCTGGCGAGGCGCGATATGGGAAGCGACTGGATCCACACCGTGCCGGGGCCAGTGAGCGTTGCGAAGAAGAGGCCTTCGCCACCAAAGAACGTGTTCTTGATTCCGCCTACAAACTGGATATCGTAGTTGCAGGATGGCGTGAACGCAACGATGCAGCCGGTGTCGATCTTGAGGGTTTCGCCGGGCGAAAGATGCCGCTCGAGGATGTGCCCGCCGGCATGCACAAACGCAAGCCCGTCACCTTCCAGCTTTTGCATGATGAAGCCTTCGCCACCAAAGAGGCCGGTGCCCAGCTTGCGCTGAAACTCAATGCCCACGCTCACGCCGCGCGCAGCGCAGAGAAACGCATCCTTCTGGCAGATCATCTTGCCGCCAAGCCGGGAAAGGTCGAGCGGGATGATCTTGCCGGGGTAGGGCGATGCGAAGTATACCTTGCGCTTGCCGTGACTGTTGATGTTGGTGTAGGCCGTCATGAAGAGGCTCTCACCCGTAAGCAAACGCTTGCCCGCGGAGAACAGTTTGCCCATCAGTCCCTGGCTTTGATTGGTGCCGTCGCCGAAGATGGTCTGCATCTGGATGCCGTCGTCCATCATCATGAATGCGCCGGCTTCCGCTACAGCGGTCTCGTTGGGGTCGAGCTCGATCTCAACGCATTGCATTTCTTCGCCGATGATGCGGTAGTCGATTTCGTGTGAGGTCATAAGTGGAAGTTTGCAGTTTTCAGTTTTCAGTGCAGGAATGTCGATCCATAAAATTACATCGCCAGTTTTTTTCTATCCGCTTTTTACACCAACTATTCTTTTCGCACCGCAGAAGGTGCTTTGCAAAGGTTTTGGATGAATGGCGGCGGCCCAATGCGTGAAAAGCCTAACTTGTTTGCCACCCTAAAACGCCGCTTATGCATTCCCGACTCGGACTACTTTCCGCTACGCTCTTGCTTTCTGCCGCCGCAATGGGGCAGGCCCGCCTTGTTGAAAAGGTAGCGAAGACCGGCCCGGAGCTGGTGATCCCTTACGAAAAATATGTGTTGCCCAACGGCCTCACCGTGCTGCTCCACGAAGACCACAGCGACCCCGTGGTGCACGTTGACGTTACCTACCACGTTGGTTCGGCAAGGGAAGAGATCGGGAAGTCGGGCTTCGCGCACTTCTTTGAGCACATGATGTTCGAAGGATCGGAGCACGCACCGAAGGGCATGTTCGACAAGCTGCTGCCCGACAACAACGGCAGCACCAATGCCGATCGCACCAATTATTACGAGAGCATTCCACCCAATAAACTCGAACAGGCGCTCTGGCTCGAAAGCGACCGCATGGGCTTCCTGCTCGATGCGGTTACGCAAAAGCGGTTCGAAGTGCAGCGCGCAACCGTAAAGAACGAGCGCGGCCAACGATATGATAACGCGCCCTATGGCCTCGTGCGCGAAGTGATCGCCAAGAACCTGTATCCCTACGGCCACCCGTACAGCTGGATGACCATCGGATATCTCGAAGACCTGGATCGGTCGGACGTGAACGATCTCAAGAATTTCTTCCTCCGCTGGTATGGTCCCAACAACGCCACCATCACCATCGGCGGCGACGTGAAGCCGGCAGATGTGATGAAGCTGGTAGAGAAGTATTTCGCCGCCATCCCGCGCGGGCCCGAAGTGGCGCCCGTGCAGGTTCCCTCGGTGACGCTCACTGCTGATCGCTACGTGACGCTGGTAGACAACTATGCGCGTCTTCCGCGCTTCTACATGACGATGCCCACCGTACCGCTGTTTCACCCCGATATGGTGGCACTCGATTGCCTTGCCGAAATACTCGGACAGGGAAAGAACTCGGTGCTTTATCAAACGATGGTGAAGAAGCAACTCGCACTTGCGGCCACGGCCTATCAAAGCAATTCCGAGCTGGCAGGTGGGCTTTCCATCGAGCTCACACCGGCAGCAGGCAAAACGCTTGCAGATATGGAAACGCTGTTGCGCGCATCGCTCGATTCATTCGAGACCCGCGGTATCCGCGACGAAGACATCGCCAAATTCAAAGGATCGCAGGAAGCGCAGCTGATCAACGGCCTGCAAAGCGTGCAGGGAAAGGTGACGCAGCTTGCGTTTTACCAAACCTTCACCGGCAATGCCAACAAGATCGCAGCAGAACTGGAAGAACTGCGCAAGCTGACAAAAGCAGATGTGCTGCGCGTATACAACCAGTATGTGAAAGGCCGCAGCGCCGTGCTGCTCAGCGTTGTGCCGAAGGGCCAGGAGCAGGCGGTTGCGCATGCTGCCAACTTCACCATCGACTCGAGCAATTACAACAAGCCTGATTATGGTTATGCCGGTTTGAAATATATAAAGGCAACGGAAAAACTCAATCGCGCGCTGCGTCCTGCGGCAGGAACGGTGCCGCCTGTAAAAGCGCCGGCATTTTGGAAGAAAGACTGGGCGGGCGGTTTGCGCAGCATCGGAACCTTCAACAACGAAACACCCACCGTGGCGCTTTCGCTTTACATCCCGGGAGGTCATCTCGCATCCGCCGGCGATCAGTCGAAAGCAGGCCTGGCGAGCTTCTTTGCTGCGATGATGAACGAAGACACGAAAGAACATACTGCCGAGCAGATCAGCCAGGAGTTGGCGCGGCTGGGCGCATCGCTTTCGGTATCCAGTGGCCTCAACGGCATCACCATAACGGTGCAAACGCTCAGGAAGAATATCGAGCCCGTGCTGGCACTGATGGAAGAGCGGCTGCTGCGTCCGCGTTTTACGGAGGCAGCTTTCAACCGCATCAAAAACCAGCGCCTGCAAGGCTTCAAGCTTGCGAAGTCGCAGCCCGCGGCCATCGCCGACGCCGTGTTTGCACGGCTCAATTACGGGTCCAACCACATTCTCGGCATTCCGCAAGGCGGCACCGAAGAAACGGTGAAGAACATCGAGCTGAAGGACATGGAAGGTTATTACAACAACTACATCACGTCGCAGGGTGCACGCCTCGTGGTGGTGGGCGATGTGCAGCAGGCCGAAGTGGAAGCGCGCATGGCATTCCTGAAGCAGCTGCCGAACAAAAAAATAGAACTCGCCAGGGTGGATCAAGCTCCCGCCGTCGACAAATCGAAAGTGTACCTGGTGGATGTTCCGAAGGGCGCGCAAACCGAATTCCGTGTGGGCTATGCAACCGGAATGAAGTGGGATGCAACGGGCGATTACTTCCGGGCGATGCTCGCCAACTACACGCTGGGTGGCAACTTCAGCAGCCGACTCAACCAGAACCTGCGGGAAGACAAAGGCTGGACCTACGGCGCCGGCTCGCGCTTTGCGGGTAATCCCTATGGCGGCGATTTTCGTTTTTCGTCCGGAATCCGCGCCGACGTTACCGACAGTGCACTCTATGCGTTCATGAAGGACGTCAACGAATACGTGGCCAATGGCCCCACCGACGACGAAGTTGCCTTCATGCGCGATGCGCTCGGGCAGGCCGACGCCATGCGGTATGAGACGCCCGCGCAAAAGCTGGACTTCATCAGCCGCATCCTCGAATACGATCTCCCCGCCGACTATACCGTGCAGCAAAACCGCATGCTCAATACCATCACGAAAAAACAACTGCAGCAGGTAGCGCAGCAACGCATTCAGCCGCAGAAATTCAACATCCTCCTCGTGGGCGACAAGGCACAAGTGCTTGAGAAGGTGAAGAAACTCGGATATGACGTGGTGGAGCTGGATGCCGATGGCAAGCGCGTGGGGGAGAAGAAGGAATTCTGACGCCAGCTTCGGGCGTCATTGCGAGGAGTGAGGCCCTCAAGGCCTCGCTCCAAAGCAAGCCCTTTGTTTCAGAACTATTTTGGCACATGTGTGTGCTTTGAAAGGCGTGTTTCCCACAGATCTTCCCAATCAGGGTTCATTTCGGTAATAAGCCGGAGTTTTTGCGCGCGGTTGCCTCCTTTCAGACGTTTTTCTTCCGCAATTGCATCTTCGATACGATCGAAGACCCTGTAATAAACCAATACGTGCACGTTGTATCGGGCGGTAAAACTGCGCTTGTCAGTGCCGGAACGATGCTCGAAAAGACGTGCGCCCAGGTTGGACGTAACTCCAACATATAATGGCTTTCGACTTCTCGATGTAAGGATATAGACGAACCCTCCATGGACCATATACTGAAGTTGCCGGAATCTGCTTCGGCAGCCATGAGGTTTTGCACCGCTTTTATTGGTATTTTTCACGGGCAGCAGGGTGTAAAAAAGAGCTTGCTTCGGCATTCGCCCTCCGGGACGATGCCTCGCAACGACGTCCCAGCACCGAGATCGCCCCCTCAAATGCGGTTTTATTTTGATAAGTGGTAAAAGCCGGGCTTGCTTTTTCCCGTAATTTGGAGGCCTTGATTGCTCATACCCAACTAAAATTCCTTTTATAATGATCAAACGCAACGTACTGGTGCTTGCCGGTTCGATGCTGCTGTTTTCGGCAGCGGTTCGGGGCCAGGCGAAACTGGTAGAGAAAGTGACGAAGACAGGCACCGAGCTTGTCATCCCCTACGAAAAGTATGTGCTTCCCAACGGTCTTACGATCCTGGTGCACGAAGACCACAGCGACCCCGTGGTGCACGTGGACGTGACCTATCACGTGGGCTCCGCCCGCGAAGAGATCGGGAAGTCGGGCTTTGCCCACTTCTTCGAACACATGATGTTCCAGGGCTCCGACCACGTGGCCGACGAGCAGCACTTCAAACTGGTTCAGTCTTCGGGAGGTACGCTTAACGGCACCACCAATCAGGACCGAACCAACTATTTCGAAACGGTTCCGTCGAACCAGCTCGAGAAGATGCTGTGGCTTGAAAGCGATCGCATGGGCTTCCTGCTCGACGCGGTGACGCAAAAGAAATTCGAGATCCAACGCTCTACGGTAAAGAACGAGCGCGGACAGAGCTACGACAACCGTCCCTACGGTCTGGCCAACGAGACGATCTCCCGCAACCTCTACCCCTATGGCCACCCTTATAGCTGGATGACCATCGGCTACCTCGAAGACCTGAACCGTTCCGATGTGAACGACCTCAAGAACTTCTTCCTGCGCTGGTATGGCCCCAACAACGCAACCGTTTCGGTTGGTGGCGATGTGAAGCCCGCCGACGTGGTGAGGCTTGTTGAGAAATATTTCGGCTCCATCCCGCGCGGTCCCGAAGTGACGCCGGTGAAAGTGCCTGCCGTGCTGGTTGACAAAGACCGCTACGTGACGATGGTGGACAACTATGCCCGCCTGCCGCGCTTCTACTACACACTGCCTACGGTGCCCAACTATCACCCCGATATGGTGGCACTCGACTGCCTCGCCGAGATCCTCGGACAAGGCAAGAACTCGGTGCTTTATCAAACCGCGGTGAAGAAGCAGCTGGCCCTCAACGCCACGGCCTTCCACAGCAACTCCGAGCTGGCAGGTGAGTTCGAGTTCGACCTCGTGCCCGCCGCCGGCAAGAGCCTTGTGGATATGGAGAAGCTCGTTCGCGCCGCCTTCGATTCGTTTGAAGTGCGTGGCGTTACCGACGAAGACATTGCAAAATTCAAAGGTTCGCAGGAATCGCAGATGATCAACGGTCTTCAAAGCGTTTCGGGTAAAGTAAGCCGCCTGGCTTCGTACCAGACCTTCACCGGCAACCCCAACAAGATCGCGGAAGAACTGCGCGAGCTGAACGCCCTGACGAAGGAAGACGTGATGCGTGTATACCGCCAGTATATCAAAGGCAAAGGTGCCGTCATCCTGAGCGTTGTGCCGAAAGGCCAGGAGCAACTGGTTGCAGCCGAGCCGAACTTCACCATCGATTCGAGCAATTATGCAAAGCCTGACTATGGATATGCAGGCCTCAAATACAACAAAGCGAAAGACAACTTCGATCGCGCCAAGATCCCCGCTGCAGGCCCTTCGCCCGTGGTGAAAGTGCCCGCCTTCTGGAAGAAGGATGGAGCCAATGGTCTGCGTATGATCGGTACGGAGAACAGCGAAGTGCCTACGGTTGTGGTATCGCTGTTCATCCCCGGTGGCCACCTTGCTTCTGCCGGCGACCTCACGAAAGTGGGTACGGCCAGCCTCTTTGCCGCCATGATGAACGAAGACACGAAGAACCACAGCGCCGAGCAGATCGCGCAGGAGCTGTCGAAGCTGGGTGCCACGCTCAATATCTCCAGCGGCCTCAATGGCATCACTGTAACGGTACAAAGCCTGAAGAAAAACCTCGACCCGGTGCTTGCACTGATGCAGGAGCGGATCTTCAAGCCCAACTTCACCGAAGCGGCATTCAACCGCCTCAAGAACCAGCGCATGCAGGCCTTCAAGCAAATGAAGTCGCAGCCAGCAGCTATTGCCGATGCTGTTTTTGCTAAGGTGAACTACGGTGCCAACCACATCCTCGGCATCAGCCCCAACGGCACCGAAGAAACGGTGAAGAACATCGAGCTGAAAGACATCGAGAACTATTACAACAACTACATCACTTCGCAGGGCGCACGCCTGGTTGTGGTAGGCGACATCAAGCAGGCCGAGGTGGAAGCGCGCATGGCTTTCCTGAAGCAGCTGCCAAACAAGAAGGTGGAACTCGCGAAGATCGATCCTGCTCCCGCCGTTGACAAAACGAAGGTGTACATGGTAGACGTTCCGAAAGGCGCCCAGACTGAATTCCGCGTGGGTTATGCTACGGGTCAGAAGTGGGATGCAACAGGCGATTACTACCGCTCGGTGCTTGCCAACTATGCACTGGGTGGCAACTTCAACAGCCGCCTCAACCTCAACCTGCGCGAAGACAAGGGCTGGACCTACGGCGCAAACTCCTCGTTCCAGGGCAACTCGGTGAGCGGTGAATTCCGCTTCGCTTCGGGCATCCGCGCCGACGCAACCGACAGCGCGCTGTTCGAGATCATGAAAGATGTGAAAGACTACGTGGCCGGCGGCCCTAACGCCGAAGAAGTAGCTTTCATGAAGGACGCCATCGGACAGTTCGACGCCCTGCGCTATGAAACTCCGGCCCAGAAGGCCCAGTTCATCAGCCGTGTGCTCGAGTACAACCTGCCTGCCAACTACACCGAGCAGCAGAACAAGATCCTGAAGAACATTACCCGCGAAGACCTCAGCAAAATCGCCAAGCGCATGATCCAGCCCGAAAAGCTGAACATCCTGCTGGTGGGCGACAAAGCCAAGGTGCTTGAGAAAGTGAAGAAGCTCGGCTACGAAGTGGTAGAGCTCGACGCCGACGGTAAGCGCGTTGGTGAGAAGAAGGAGTTCTAAACCCCACCCCTCCCCGGGAGGGAGGGGAGTTGAGCTCCCAACATAAAGAAAGCCGCCCGAGGAGGGCGGCTTTCTTATTTCGGTTCACTTACGGCTCGCGACTCAAGAACGGATGCCAGAGGCATCGGTTCTTTATTACTTGCGTCAGCCTTTCACGATTGACGATTGACGATTCACGTCCTCACGGCGCGAAGAATGGCGTCACGATCGTTACTACCTGTGCCATCGTCAGCGGCTCGTCGAAAGCTTCGGAAGCGCGATCGGCATTGATGGAAGCGGTAACGATGTTCACCGTTGCCTGGGTGGTCAGTTCTTCGCCATTATACGAAGCCTGGATGGCGGAGTTGAGGCCGCTGTTGCCCGTATCGATGTTCGATTGGTTGAGCGTGATCCAGGGCTTCACCGTGCCCGTTACCAGCATGTTGTTGGCGCGGCGCATCTGGCGGATGTGCGATGCGTGGCGAGCTTCCACCGAGTGGATGTTGAGTGCCGCCGTGAGCACATCGTTGTTGCTGATCAGATTCGGTGCCTGTCCCTTGTAGGCACGCACGCCGGTGTCTTCGAAGGTTTGTGCAACAGCCAGGAACACCGGGTAGCTGGTAAAAGTGTTGTTGCCCAGCGGACCGGTGCCGCTGCCGCCGCCCGCGGAGAAGTCGAAGTTGGGCCGTGCAATGGCCGTGCCGCCAAGGTTGGCGATGGCCATGCGGAGAAACTGCACGTGTGCATTCTCGTGGTCGCGGATGGTGGTCATGGCGCCGGTGGCCGCGCCAGCAGGAATGAGGCCTGCAGCTGCAACGCCACGCGTGTAGAATTCGGCTTCCAGGTATTCGAGCTTCAACGCGAAGTTGAGCACGTCTACGATGGCGGCGTTGTTTTGTCCGTATGCTTTGTTGAGCAGGCCACCGAGCGCAGTTGGCAGTGCAGCCAGCGCCAGCGTTTTGCCGAGCGTGGCAAAGCGTTGCATTGCCTGGCGGCGCGTGTCCACGCGGTCATACACTTCGGGATCCACTTTCTCGATCTCGTTGATGATATTCTGAAGATTCATGGATTGCTGTTTTAGTTCGTGGGAAGATTGTTCGCGTTGATCGGCGTCGTTACGTAGGCACCGGCGATGGCCAGCACTTCGGCAGGTGTGCGCGATTTGTCGAGGCCGTTGGCGTCGATCACTTCACTGTTGGCGAAGGTGCCATTGGAAATCAGGTCGCGGATGAGCGCGGCGTGGCGTGCCTCAACCGATACGATCTTGCCTGCGAGCGTGAGGAAGTCGGCACTGGTGAGCAGCTTGCCCGCTCCGTTGTAGGCCGAAACACCGAGGTCTTCAAATGCTTTTGCCGTTGCGAGGACGGAGTCGCGGCTGGAGAAGTTGATGCTGCTGAAGTTCACGACAAGGTCCTGGATGGCATTGGAACCCAGTGCGGCCTTGAAGAAATCGCGGTGCGCGATCTCGTGGTCGCGGATGTCGCGCAGGTACTCGGTTTCGAGCGCCGACATTCCTGAGTAAGGCGTCAGCATCACCTGCATGTAGAACGCTGCTTCCAGTTGCTCGAGCGCATACGCATAGTTGAGCACACCGGTGTCGCCGCTGCCGAGGTTCACGGCATTCGCGCCGGGCATAACGGGATCGTCCTTCTTGCTGCAGGCTTGTCCTAACACAAGAGTAGCTGCGGCGGCGCCAGAGAACAGTAAAAACTTGCGGCGGTGCAGCGGGGCATGCAAAGAGGTGCCTGCCGGCTCATTCGTGGCCGTTGATTGCGGATCCATACTGTATCGTTTAGGGGTTTATAAAATATGCGGTACGTGGGAGTTACGAGAGAAGGAAAGCATTTGGTTTTAATGCTTCACCCTTTTTTATTACAAATGCCATACTTCGGGCAAACGTCACGCTTTCGTTTAACGGATGCCCTGTGCCGGTCCCAATGCATCCACGCGTGGGGTGACTCTAGCAAACATGCTGCGTAGCATGTTGCTCAAAAAAAGCGGCCCCGGTTGTTACACCGGGGCCGCAGCCTTTCTAGTAAATGATATCCTGTCTTACGCTTCGGTCGTCGAAACTTTTGTGCCCGGAAACTGGCGTTGCTGGCCCATCCATACGCGGCGTCCCTGTATGCGGCGCACCAGGAACATGATGCCGACGGTTATAAAAAAGAACGGTCCGAGGAAGCCCAGCAGGGCTACGAACTTCGTTCCATAGAATCGCTCCATAGGCCGGCGCAGGCGCTCCGAGATGAGGTACATGCTCGGAACCATGATCAGCGTGAGGAAGAAGGCGAAGATAAGTCCGAAGATGATCGTCCAGGAAAGCGGTCCCCAGAACACCACGCTGTCGCCTCCGAAGAAGATATGCGGGTTGAGGTGCTGGAAGAAGCTCACGAAATCGATATTGAAGCCTACCGCCAGCGGCAGTAGTCCGAGCATCGTTGCCAGCGCCGTCAGCAACACCGGTATGATGCGGATCTTGCCCGCCTGGATCGCTGCCTCACGGGTGCGCATGCCACGGCCCCGCAGCTCGTCGGTGAACTCGATCAGCAGGATGCCGTTCTTCACCACGATACCCGCAAGCCCCACGATACCCACGCCGAACATGATCTGTGCGATCACCATTCCGGTCAGTGCATAACCAAGGTACACACCGATGATGGAAAAGAAGATCTCCGTTAGCACGATGAAGGGCTTCGACATCGAATTGAACTGCAGCACGAGGATGAGGAAGATCGTAAGCAGCGCATAGATCAGCGACTTGCCGAGGAACGACATCGTTTCTGCCTGCTGCTCGCTCACGCCGCTCTGGCGCACGGTCACCGTTGCCGGTACCTTGTATTTACGCTTGAAGTCATCGAGCTTGAGCGCCAGTGCCGCATTGATCTTGTCTACCTGGCTCGGGTCGAGCACATTCGATTGCAGCTGGATGGTGCGCTTGATGTTCTTGCGCCGGATGCCACCCGTAGTGTTGGTATTGTCGGTATGCGCTACGGCACTCAGCGGTATTTGCTTGATGGCGCCGCTGGTGAAGTCGCGGAACGTGATGCGCATGTTCATCAGGTCGGTGATGTTGTTGCGCACGAGGTCGCTGTAGCGGAGCTGTATCTTGTACTCGTCCTCGCCTTCCTTCAGCTTGCTCACCTCCCGCCCGAACACTGCGGTGCGAAGCTCCATCCCGATCTGGGCGGTGGAAATGCCTTCGGCAAGCGCACGCTCGCGGTCCACGATCACCGAGATCTCGGGGTTGTTCAGGTCCACGTCGGTGCGCAGGTGCTCGATGCCCTCAACACGGTTCGTGTCGATAAAATTGCGGATGTCGGTAGCCACCCTGGCGATCTCGTCGAAGTTGTCGCCGATCACTTCCACGTTCACCGGGGGATCGGTCGGGGGACCGCCGTTTTCCATGCTCACGGTGACCTCTGCACCTGGAATGCCCTGCACGGCCGCGCGTATCGAATCAAGGAAAGGCATGGTGGCCTTGCCGTGACGCTTTTCGTATTCCACGAAGGATACCTGCACGCGCCCGAGGTTGGGCTGCGTAGAGCGATTGATATCGTTCGGATCGCCGGCACTCACCGCCACGTTGGCGATGATGCTTTCCACGATCGAACCTTCCGTGCCCGGCTTTTCTTTCTCCAGCACTTTGTAAATGCGGCGCTCCAGCACCTGCGTTATGGAGTCGGTATATTCCACATCGGTGCCCACAGGCAGCTTGATGTAAGTGAACACGAAGTTGGGATCGCCGCTCGGGAAGAACGTTGAGCCGTTGCCGCGCAACTGCTGCAGCATGATGGCGATAGGGAACAGCAAGAACATCGCCAACAGCAGCCATGCGGGCCTCGAGCCCACCAGCACCCAGCGCAGCAGCGACTCGTAGCGGTTCATCAGGCGCGGCATCAGCCGGTTCTGGAACCAATGAATGACGTCGCGCAGCACGAACACGTTGAGGATCGATAGCAGCACCATGAAGAGCAGGAAGTTGGCGAAGCCATGCCAGCCCGCAAAATGGAACAAGACTCCAAAGGCGATCGCGGCCCAGAAGATGGGGCGGCGGAACAGCATGCGTTTCGGCGATTCGTATTCACGGCCTTCTGGTTTCATAAACGAAACCGCGAACACGGGGTTGAACACGAAGGCTACGATGAGCGACGCCGCCAGCGTGAGGATCAGCATCGTAGGCAGGTAGATCATGAACTTGCCGATGATGCCTTTCCAGAATAGAAGCGGGAAGAACGGCGCGAGTGTGGTTGCCGTGCCCGCAAGCACCGGTATCCACACCTCGCCGGCGGCCTCCTTGGCCGAGCGCACGATCGGGATCTTGCCATTGGCATAGATGCGGTGCGTGTTCTCGATCACCACGATGGCATCATCCACGATGATGCCAAGACCGAACAGGAGTGCAAAGAGGACGATGAAGTTGAGCGTAATGGGGGTTCCTACAATGCCGTCGGCAATGGGGAGGAACAGGAAGGCGACGAACACAGACAGCGGCACAGAGAGCGCCACGAAGAACGCGTTGGTTACGCCCATGAAGAACATCAGCACTACCAGCACCAGTATGAAGCCGATGATGATCGTATTTACCAGCTCGTTGAAAGACGTTTTCGTTTGCTTGCTCTGGTCGCCGGTGAACACGGCACGGAGGTCGGGAGGCAGTTCACTTTTTGCTTGCATATCGGCAATTACAGCTTTCACCTTGTCGGATGCGTCGATGAGGTTTTCGCCCGAGCGCTTCACGACGTTGATGGTGATAACGGGCTTGCCATCGAGGCGGGCATACGATTCCTTTTCCTTCATCGTGTCCACGATAGTGGCGATGTCGCGCAGGTAGATGGGCGCGCCGGCAGTGTTCTTCACCACGATGTTCTGCATGTCGAGCGCTGTTACGAACTGGCCTTTTACACGGAGCGTGCGCTTCATGTTGCCTACTTCGATCTGGCCGCCGGTGATGTCGTTGTTCTCGTACTTGATGGCGTTGTCGATGTCGTTGAAAGTGATGCGCGCGGCCTGCATCTTGTAGGGGTCTACGTTTACCTGGATCTCGCGCTCGGGCGCACCCACGATATCGGCACGCGTGATCTCCTTCAGTTCCTCGATGCGGTCCTGAATGTCGTCGGCATACTGCTTCAGCTTCATGGCGTCGTAATTGCCCGAAATGTTGAGGTACATGATGGGCATCTCCGAAAACGAAAACTCCTGCACATCGGGTTCCTGGGTGAGGTCGGTAGGAAGGTCGGTGCGCGCCTTGTCCACCGCATCCTTCACCTTCTGCTTTGCCAGGTCGGTCTTCACGTCGGTGTCGAATTCGACGGTGATGAGCGAATAGTCCTGCTGCGAGATGGAGTTGACCTTATTCACCTTGGCACCGGAGATCGACTTGATCTGCTTCTCGATGGGACGCGTGATGAGGTTCTCGATGTCTTTGGGCGAGTTGCCGAAGTTGACCGTGACCACCGAAATAGTGGGCACTACGATGTCGGGAAATTGCTCCTTCGGCATCGTATTGAATTTGGTAAGGCCATACAGCGAGATCAGGATGGCCAGGATGTAAACAACCGTCCGGTTGTCTACCGCCCAGCTCGTAACCCCGAACTGTTTGAATTTTTTGCCGACGCCTTCTATTAGCTTTTTCATTTGAAACTGTTTTGGTCAATGGTCAATGGTCAATAGTGAATTGGGGGAAGGTCCTGGACCACTCACCGTTCACCATTCACCCTACTTTGCAATCGCTACCGCCTGTCCTTCATAAAGCTCCTGGTAGCCTTCCGTGATCAGCTGGTCGCCTGCGCTCAGTCCGCTCTTTACTTCGATGCGCTCGGCATACGATTCGCCCACCGTGATGGTGCGTTTGCGCGCTACCGACTTATCGCCTTCCTTCGCGAGCACATATACATACTTCCCTTTCTCATCGCTCTGCACCACGTTGAGCGGCACTGTTACCACGTTGGGATTGCTGTAATCCTGGATCTTCACCTGCACCACCTGGTTGGGTTTCAGCTGGGCGTCGGCAGGAATACGTGCCTCCACGATAAAGCCACGCGTATCGGCATTGATCGACTGGCTGATGAGCGAGATGGTGCTGTTGATGGTGCGGTTCACGTCGGGCAGGTAGAGCAGTACGGGCGTGCCTTTTTTCACACGGGGCAGGTACGTTTCCGGGATGTTGGCCGTCACCTTCAGCGCGCTGTTGTTTACGATCTTGATGTGCGGGCCCATCGGGTTGGCCATGAACATTTCGCCGGGATGCACCGTCACTTCTTCGGCAATGCCGCTTGTTTCGGCGTATACGTTACTGAGGTTGGCGGCCTCGCGCAGCGTGGCTACCTGGCGCTCCGCGTTGGTCACGTTGCTGCGGGCCTGCACCAGCTGCACTTCGGTGCCGATGTCTTCTTTCCACAGACGCTGCTGGCGGTTGTAGAGGTCGCGGGCCACGGCGAGCTGTGCTTCGGCCTGCGCCACCTGTGCGCGTTGCACGGCGTCGTCGAGCTTGAGCAGCAGCTGTCCCTTGCGCACGTTGTCGCCCTGCTTCACATACACGGCTTTCACGAGGCCACCCCCATTGCGCGCTGCGGCATACGACATGTTGTTGCTTTCTACCCTGCCCTGCAGCTCGATGTAGTGCGTGAAGTTGTCGTTGCCGATGTTCATCACGCTTACGAGGCGGGCGGTGGAGGCAGCCGCCGAAGGATCTGCCCTGGCGATCTCGGCTTCGAGGGCAGCGATCTGGCCACTGAGCTTCTGCTGCTGTTCATGCAGCTTCTGCAGCTCGGCTCTCTTGTCGTTGAGCGAGGCATTGCTGTCTTTCTTCGAGCCGCCACAGGCAGCAAGAAGCAGCAAGAGTACTATTCCGGAAATGAATCTTTTCATGATCGTCATTTAAGATGTGGTGGTTTCGGTTTTATTGCAGCTTGCCGGTGGCGCGCAGGAACTCGATCCGCGCGTTGATGGCATCATATAAAGCGTTGAAGTAATTGGATTGAGCAACCCGCAGGTCGGCATCAGCATTGGTGATCTCCGTTTGCGATCCCGATCCGATCTCGTATTTCTTGCGCGTCTGGTTGTATACCTTTTCGGCCAGCTCCATGTTGCGCTTCTGGTTGTCGAGGGTAGACAGTGCGTTGGAAAAGTTGTTCTGAGCGGTAAGTGCCTGGTTGTCGATGTTCTGCTTGAGGCTTTCGAGCAGGTTCTCCGACCGCTGCACTTCGAGGCGTGCCTTCTGCACACGCGCCGCACGCGCGAATCCATCAAACACGGGCACCGAAATGTTCAGTCCGATCGAAGCACCCTTGCTGTAAGGGCCGCCGAATCCGAACTTATCGCTCTGCCGCAGCAGGCTGTAGTTGGAAGCCAGGGCAACCGTGGGCAGGTAGGTGAGGCGGTACCGCTTGATGTTGAAGCGCAGCAGCTCGAGGCCTTTCTGCAGGTACTGGTAATCCTTGCGGTCTTCGTAATTGAACTGCGTTGCATCGAGGATGCCTTCCCGCACCTGTTTGTCGCTTACCGTGTCTTTAAGCAGCAACGTATCGCGCATCGACACGCCCATGAGCAGCTTGAGGCCGAGGTATCCGTTGTCTACCATGTTGACCACCTTCTGGCGCTCGGTGTTGAGGTTGTTCAGCTGCACGGTCACCTTGTCGATGTCGAGCTTTTCAGCGAAGCCCGCTTCATAGATCTTGCGTGTGTCGGAGGAGAGCTTTTGCAGACGCGCGATGTTGGCATCGATGATCTGCATCTGGTACTTCGATGCCGCCAGCTGGTAGTAGATCTTGTATACGTTGGCGCGAACGCCTTCTTCGGTCACTTCGGCGGCCTTGCGGGCAAATTCCATGGAGGCCTTGCGTGCCTGCAGTCCCACGAACACCTGTCCTTCGAACAGCAGCTGCTGCAGCGAGATGCCGAAGTTGTTCTGCCATTTGGTGCCAAAGGCTGCTTCGATAAAGCCTACATCGGAGGGCATTCCGATGGGGTTGCCGTTGCCGTCTTTCACGCCTTCCTGCGCCAGCACGCCGTAGGTGCCGAGCGCGATGAAGTTGGGAAAGCGTTGGGCGAGCACCATCGGGTTGTAGGTGATGCCTGCGTTGCCGTTGATCTGCGGGTATGCGGCCGCGGTGATCTCGCGGTTCGTTTGCTCCTGGATCTGGATGTCGAGCAGCGCATTTTTCACCTGCACGTTGTTTTTGCGTGCAAGGTCGGCAGCCTCTGCGGCTGTGAGCTCATAGCGCTGCTGCGCGTGGAGCCCCGTAGAGCAGCCAACGAGGGCGAGCAGAAGCCATAAAGCGAGTTTCGGTGTCATTTCTCTATTTTTTGGTTCGTTGTTTCTTGTATTTCTGGATCAGTTTCTCGCCCTTCGGGGTGGCAACGCCATAGAGGAAGACTTCGAGCAACTCCCACTGTACCTGCCATAAGCTCGTGCGGCTCATTGGAAATACATCGAGGTTGAAAGCCATCATCATGCTGGCGATGCGGTAACGGGTCAGGATGTCGGCGTCCAGCTCCTCCCTGTAAATTCCCTCTGCGATGCCGCGCTCGAAGTTGGAGCGGAGCATGCCGTAAAGAAACTCGTTCTGGTAGGCCTTGAACTTGCTGAACGTGGGCGAATGGTATTTCTCCATGTCGAACAGAACGGCGGGGTTCATGGTCGTGAACATCTCCTGTACGCGGTCGAAGGCGAGAAAGATCTCATGGAGGGCATTGTCGGAAGCCGTTTGCGATTGACAGCAGGCGGCCTTGTTGTCTTCCATGATGCGGCTGAACACGGCATTGACCAGTTCTTCCTTGTCGGCGTAATAGAGGTACAGGGTTTTCTTGGACATACCGGTCTGAGCGGCGATATCGTCCATAGAGACGGAGCGGATCCCGTAGCGGTTATACAGCTCGTGCGCTTTCACGAGGATGCGTTCTTTGGGTTCCATAACGGGCGCAAAACTATGGAAACTTTTTTCGTAACCAAAGTTTCCAACAGTTTTTTTTGATGAAATGCACATATTTCAGGACGAACTGTAACCCTACCTTTGTTTTTATGGATGATCGGCTGAACCCTCCGCCCGACCGCTTCAGTTTCAAGAACGTGTTCCAGTATTTCCTGCAGGGATTGCTGGTGATTGCGCCGGTGGCCGTTACGGCCTGGGCGGTGTATTGGGTGGTAGACCTGCTCGACAACCTCATACCCATCTTCGTGTTCAAAAACGAGGAAGGCCGCCCCGTGATCCGCAACTATGGCCTCGGCTTCGCTATCATCCTCACCGGCATTTGCCTCATCGGCTACCTCTCCACCTTTTTTATCCGCAACCGTGTGTTCGCGCTGTTTGATGCGCTGCTGAGCAAAACACCCGGCATCCGTTTCATCTATAGCACCGTCAAGGATTTTACCGAAGCGCTGGGCGGCGAGAAGAAGAAGTTCAACCGCCCCGTGCTTGCCAACATCGATGATACCGACGTTTGGCGGATCGGGTTCATTACGCAGGACAATGTGCAGGACTTCGGCTTCGACGGCTATGTGGCCGTCTACATCCCGATGTCGTATTCCATTGCGGGCAACGTGTACCTGCTGCCCAACAACCGCGTGCGGCCCATTTCCAACATGTCGGCAACGGATGCGATGAAGTTTGCTATCAGCGGCGGTGTGACGCACGTGGAGGAGGAAAAACACCACCAAGATGAACATCCTAAAACCGGTCCTGCTGCTATGGGCTAGCCTGCTGACCGCCATCCCCGCCCACTGTTGGGGCTTCTGGGCCCACAAGACCATCAACTACTACGCGGTGTTCGGCCTCCCGCCGGCACTGGTGGCTTTTTACAAGCCACAGATCCGCTACATTTCCGAGCATGCCGTTGACCCCGACATGCGGCGTTACCTCGTTGCTTCCGAAGGTGCGCACCACTACATCGACATCGATCGCTACGGAGCGCCTCCTTATGATTCGCTGCCGCGCCGCTGGGACAGTGCGCTGGCCCGTTATGGCAACGACACGTTGCAGGCCTATGGCATCGTGCCCTGGTGGGTGCCGCGCGTGCAGGCCCGCCTCACCGAAGCGTTCAGGGAAGGCGACAAGGCGCGCATCCTGAAATGGTCGGCAGAACTCGGGCACTACATCGCCGATGCGCATGTGCCGCTGCACGCAACGCGCAATCACAACGGGCAGCTGAGCGGGCAGGAAGGCATTCACGGTTTATGGGAAAGCAGGCTGCCCGAGCTGCTTGCTGCCGACTGGAGCCTCCTGACCGGGCATGCTTCTTATATCGCATCGCCTACGGCATTCATTTGGGACCGCGTGGTGGAAAGCGGCCGCGCCGCCGACACGGTGCTGCGCCTGGAAGCCGCACTGGGCAAGGAATTCAAAGGGCAGAAGTGGAGCTGGAGCGAGCGCAAAGGGAAGCTGGTGCGGCAGTATTCGGAACCGTATGCGCGGGCATACCACCAGCGGCTCAACGGCATGGTGGAGCGCAGGCTGCGGCAGTCCATTCATGCCGTCGCATCTTTCTGGTACACGGCCTGGGTAGATGCCGGGCAGCCGGATCTCGGCAAGCTGCAGGATAAGCCCCTTTCGCCCGAAGACGAAAAGGAATTCGAACGGATGCAGCAGGCCTGGAGAACGGGGGTGATGAAGGGGAGGGCGGAGGATTAGAGAAACGCATGAATGGACCGTCGTTGCGAGCCGGCTCCTGACGAGCGTCATTGCGAGGCGGCGAGCGGAGCTAGACAACGAAGCAATCTCACCCTCTATGTGTCTGCAGCTGGAGCTCCGGTTAACATCCGCAGAGACATAGAGCAAAAGATTGCTTTGGGATATCGGCTCCGCCTCCATCCCGCGCAATGACGTCCAATAAAAAATTGTCACCAGGTCCTTTGCGTATCAACTTCTTTCCTTCTTTTCTTAGCTGTTCCGTACCTTATTTTCCTTGTTCTGCCTTATTATTCCCGGAACTGTTCTCCTGCAGCCTTCTTGCAAAGCCGGATATTTGCCCCCAAACTCCCAACAGTGACCTCAGCAAAGACCCTGCACAACTTCAACGCCGGTCCCTCGATACTTCCGAAAAGTGTTTTCGAAGAAGCTTCCCGCGCCATTCTCGATTTCAACGGCACCGGGCTTTCCATTCTCGAGATCGGGCACCGCACGCCGTTGTTCCAGGCGGTAGTAGATGAAGCCGTGGCTTTGCTGCGCGAGCACATGCAGCTGCTGCCTGAGCAGGAAGTGCTGTTCCTTCATGGCGGCGCCTCCACGCAATTCATGCAGGTGCCGATGAACCTGCTCGACGAAACGCGCCGAGCGGCCTACACCGACACGGGCGTGTGGGCCTCCAAGGCCATCAAGGAAGCAAAGATGTTCGGCGGCGTGGATGTTGTGTGCAGCTCGAAGGATTCGAACTACACCTTCCTCCCAAAAAATTTTACCGTCGATCCTTCGTCGAGCTACCTGCATCTTACTACCAACAACACCATCTACGGCACGCAGTGGCAGGACCTTTCGCTGTTCTACGACAAAGGTGTTCCGCTTGTTGCCGACATGAGCTCCGACATCCTGAGTCGCCGGGTCGATTTCCAGAAGTATGCCCTCATTTATGCCGGCGCACAGAAGAACATCGGCGCCGCAGGAGTGAACATCGTTGTGGTGAATAAGAACGCACTCGGCAACGCAAGCCGCAAGCTTCCCACGATGATGGACTACCGCAACCACATCGAGAACGGATCGCTTCTCAACACGCCGCCGGTGTTTGCCATTTATGTGTGCCTGCTCACGCTACGCTGGCTGAAACAGGTAGGTGGCGTTGCCCACATCGAAGCCGAAAACAACCGCAAGGCTGCGCTGCTGTACGATACGATCGACAGTCTGCCGCTTTTCAGGCCAACGGTTGCCAAAGAAGATCGGAGCAAAATGAACGTTTGCTTCGTGATGGAGAACGAACAGCTCGAAGCCGAATTCCTTGCTCTTTGCAAGCAGGAAGGAATGGTGGGCGTAAAAGGCCATCGCTCCGTTGGCGGCTTCCGCGCATCTCTATATAATGCGCTTCCTTACGAAAGTGTGATTGCGTTCACTGAGTTGATGAAGCATTTTGCAAATACGAAGGGCTGAAGCTTCGGGACTTTTTGCCGCAAAGAAAAAAGGGAAGAAGGGCTACGCGAAGGCATGTCGGCTGCGATCAACTTAGCGTAAGTGCTTCTTTTCTTATTCTCTTCGCGGTGTCAAACCTTCTTTAACTTCGCCCCCTTAAATCGTCTGTATGGCTCACATCCGTCCTTTCCGCGCACTACGCCCCCACAACGAATTTGCAGCACAGGTGGCCGCACGTCCTTACGACGTTCTCAACTCCGAAGAAGCACGCAAGGAAGCCGAAGGCAACCTGCTCTCGTTTCTGCATGTAACGAAGTCGGAGATCGATATGCCGGCGGGCATCGACATACATACACCCGAAGTGTATGCAAAGGCTGCCGAAAATTTGCAGGCGCTCCAGGAGCGCAACGTGTTGTTCCAGGAAGACAAACCCTGCTACTATATCTACGAACTCGCCTGGCGTGGACGCTCTCAAACAGGTTTGGTTTGTGTTTCTTCTGTAAAAGACTATTTCGAAGACGTTATTAAGAAGCACGAGTTTACCCGGCCGGAAAAGGAAAAAGACCGCATCGAGCATATGACCGCCATCAAGGCACAAACCGGCAACGTTTTTCTTGCCTGCAAAGACAATAAGGAACTCGACGACATCTTCGCACACTGGAAGAAGCAGCACGATGCCGAGTACCTTTTCACCGGCGCCGACGGCGTGACGCACGCGATCTGGATCGTGGATGGCGCGGCCACCATCGATGCCATCACGCACCTCTTCGAAGAGAAGATCCCTTTCACTTATATCGCCGATGGCCACCACCGTTGCGCTTCCGCCGCCAAGGTGAGCCAGCGCTTCCCCGACAGCGATGCGGCACAGTGGTTCCTCACCACCATCTTTCCCGCCAATCAACTTGCCATCCTCGATTACAACCGCATCGTGAAAGACCTGAACGGACTTACACCGGAAGCGTTTCTTGAAAAAGTAAAAGAGCAGTTCGATGTGACGCCCGCAACCGAAGCCGTCCGCCCCGCAGCGCTCCACGAATTCGGAATGTATCTCGGCACACAATGGTATCGCCTCAGCGCCAAAGAAGGCAGCTTCCGCAACGATCCCATCGGCGTGCTCGACGTAACGATCCTGCAGGAAGGCGTGCTGAGCCGCATCCTCAACATCAACGACCCGCGCACCGACAACCGCGTGGACTTCGTGGGAGGCATCCGCGGCCTCGGCGAGCTGGAGAAGCGCGTGCAGAGCGGCGATGCGGTTGCAGCTTTCAGCCTCTACCCCGTGAGCATCCAGCAGCTGTTCGACATCGCCGACTCCGGCGAAGTGATGCCTCCCAAAAGCACCTGGTTTGAACCGAAGTTGCGCGATGGATTGCTGACGCACCTCATCTGACCTCAGACACTTTAACGGGACCGTAATGTTCGTTCATCGTATTTTTCCGCCATGAAACGACTTCTCTCCGCCCTGCTGGCCCTTTCGCTTTCGCTGGCCGGCGCGGCACAGGATACGCCGCTCGAAACCGCTCGCAGCTTTCAGCGCTCGGGCGATTTTGACAATGCGGCCCTCGTGCTTTCACGCGCCCTGCAGGCCGACAAGAGCAACCTCGAATTGCAGAAGGAGCTCGCAATGACGCTTTACCTCAAGCGCGATTACAATAAGGCGCTCGACATCGTCAACATGATGATGGATCATCCCGAAGTAGACGTGCAATCCTACCAGATCGCGGGCAACGTATACAAGGCGCTGGAGCGCGCCAAAGACGCCGACAAGATGTACCGCAGCGCCCTCCGCAAGTTCCCGAAAAGTGGTCCCCTGTACAGCGAGTACGGTGAATTGCTTTGGGCGAGAAAGGACTTCGACGCCATCGGCCAGTGGGAGAAAGGCATTCAGAACGACCCGGCATTTGGCGGCAACTACTACAACGCCGCATTGTATTATTACTATACGAAGGATAAGACCTGGGCCATCATTTACGGTGAGATCTTCGTGAACATGGAAAGCCTGAGCGAGCGCGGAACCGCGATGCGCGGCCTTTTGCTTTCGGCCTACAAGGAAAAGCTGTTTGCCGATGCCGATATGATGGCAGAGCAAAAGAAGCCTTCCGATTTCGCACGCGCAGTGCTTGAAACGATGGGCAAGCAATCGTCGCTGGCCGACCGTGGACTGAACGCCGAAACGCTGACGATGATCCGCACGCGCTTCATCCTCGACTGGGCAAAGACCTACCAGGCAAAATTCCCCTACCGTCTTTTCGACTACCAGCAGCAGCTGCTGCGCGAAGGCTTGTTTGACGCCTACAATCAATGGCTCTTCGGTGCTGCCGAAAACCTGCCCGCATTCGAAACCTGGGCACGCAATCATCCCGTAGAGTACGAAAAGTTCACGACGTTCCAGAAAGGCCGCGTGTTTCGCATGCCGCCCGGGCAATACTATCAGTAACAAAGCGATTATCGATCGCGAAAAATTTGGCCCCCGATGGGGGCTTTTTCGTTGGCAGCAAATGAAGGGCGCGGCTGCGCAAGCGATTTTGTCCTAACTTAATCGCCCTACTTACTTTTGTCTTATGAACCATCCGCGCCGCTTGTATGATTGCTTGTCTCCCCTCATCGCTTCGGCCCCCGACAATCCTTTGCTGGCAGCTAAGGAGAACGGCAGCTGGCGCACCTGGAGCGTGCGCGAAGTTGCCGCAAAGGTGGATCAATTGGCATCCGGCCTGCTCGCTGCAGGCATTGGTCCCAACGACTATAGCATCGAGGGCCGCGACAAGATCGCCATCCTTGCAAAGAACCGCCCCGAGTGGGTGATCGTTGATCTCGCCGTGCAAAAAGCGGGTGCTGTGCTGGTGCCGGTATATCCCACCGTTCACGTCAACGACCTTGCTTTCGTGCTGAACGATGCACAGGTGAAGATGGTGATCGTAAACGATGCCGACCTGCTGCAAAAGGTGGAGTCGGTGCGGGAGCAGTGCCCGTCGCTCCAGTATATCTACAGTTTCGATCGCATCGCGGGAACGCCGCATTGGACGGAACTTCTGGATGGGGGCAGCCAGGCGCACAACCAGCAGCTGGCCGCCATCGACGAGCGCATCGGCACCGACGATCTTTTTACCATCATCTACACTTCGGGCACAACCGGTGTGCCGAAAGGCGTGATGCTTTCGCACCAGAACGTGCTGAGCAACGTGCTGGCTACGCAGGACCTTCTGCCCGTAAGCCGGGGCAGCAAGGTGTTGTCGTTCCTTCCGCTCAACCACATCTTCGAGCGCACGGTGACGTTCATCTATCTTTTTGCGGGAGTGACGATCTATTACGCCGAAAGCCTCGACACGCTCGGTGATAACCTGAAGGAAGTGAAGCCCGAAATGTTCACCACCGTTCCGCGCCTGCTGGAAAAGGTGTACGAAAAAATAATGGCGAAGGCATCTGAACTCACCGGAGTGAAGAAGAAGCTGTTCTTCTGGGCCTTGCGCCTGGGCGAACAATTCGACGTGGCAAAGCCCGGCTCCGCCTGGTATCGCTTTCAGCTCAAGCTCGCCAACCGCATCATCTTCAGCAAATGGCGCGAAGGGCTCGGCAACAACATCCGCGGCATCGTTACCGGTGCGGCCGCCTGTCCCGAGCGCCTGATACGCGTATTCACAGCGGGCAACATTCCCATCATGGAAGGCTATGGGCAAACCGAATCGTCGCCCGTGATCTCCGTTAATCACATCGAGCCGGAGAACCGTCGCTTTGGAACCGTTGGACCTGCCATCGACGGCGTGGAAGTGAAAATCGCCGAGGATGGCGAAGTGCTTTGCAAAGGACCGAACGTGATGATGGGCTATTACAAGCGCCCCGATCTCACCGAAGACGTGATCAAGGATGGCTGGCTTTATACCGGCGACATCGGCACGATACAGGAAGGAAAGTTCCTCAAGATCACCGACCGCAAGAAGGAGATCTTCAAGACCTCGGGTGGCAAATTCGTAGCCCCGCTTCCGATTGAAACGCGCATGGTGGAATCGCCGTTCATCGAGCAGATCATGGTGGTAGGCGACGGACAAAAGTTTGCCGGCGCATTCGTGGTGCCCAACTTCGCGCGGCTGCAGCAATGGTGCGGCACGCAGGGCATCGATGCCAACGACCGCGAAGCGCTTTGCAAGGACGAGCGCGTGCAGGCTTTCCTGCAGCAGCAGGTGGACACATACAATGTTTTCTTCAATAAGGTGGAGCAGATCAAAAAGATCGCGCTGCTGCCGCGCGAGTGGAGCGTAGATGGTGGCGAGCTCACGCCCAAGCTAAGCCTCAAGCGCAAGGCCATCCTCGACAAATACCGGGACGCGTTCCGCAGTATCTACGATTGACCGTCATTTTTTTCCGAATGCTTCCGCCAGCACTTCCTGCACGCTTTTCCAACGCAGGTCGCTGTAGCGATCATTTTGTAATTCGTGCAGCTTGGCTTCACCGCTCAGCATGTCGCGGAGATATTGCATGCCCTGCCAGGGTGGAAACACTTCCTTACGCGCCGGCATCAAAAACTTCGTGGTAGCGATCATTCCTTTCAGCACGCCCAGGCCGCCTGCGCGTAAGCGGCGGAAAGGCTCGCCCGTTGCGGCTTCTGCTGCCCTGCGTAATCCTTCAATCGTCAGCACGTCGCCGGCAATCTGCAGGTAGCGCGGGGCGCTTTCGTCGAGCGCGGCGGCTGCGGTATACGCGGCCGTGTCGTCCATCGTGGTGAAGTCGAGTGGCTGCGTCGCGTCGCCCCAATACAGGATGCGGTGCTGCTTGCGCAACACTAGCGGCGCCTGGCCGGTAAGCAGGTCGCTGAACATGCCGTTGAGAATTCCGGTTGCTCGAATGGGCGCTGCGTCGATGCGCTGTGCAAAGCGTCGGCGGAGGTCGAGGTTGCGGTTGGTGCCGGATTGCAGGCCGCGATAGTCGATGCAGTAATCCGAAGGAATAAAGCGCGGAACGCCTGTGCGCACCGCCGCTTCGAGCAATCGCGTTTGTGCGGCTACGATTACATCCTCCAGGCCCGACAGCGCAGACACGATGCAGTTGCCGCCCGTGCATGCGTGGATCAGGCTATCCGCACGGGTATAATCAACTTCAAAGATGGTGGCGCCTGCTAACTCCGGGTGTGCGGCATGTGTGCCCTTGCGTACAAGCGCCCGCACCTGTGCGCCGCGCTGCAAAAGATGTTGTACGATGCGGCGGCCAAGATGGCCCGTTGCACCGGCTACGATCACCGGAAGGCCCGGCGGCTGCGGAACGATCATGGGATGCCCTCCGTTGTGTTCTGCTTGTTGGCATCGCGCATCTGCTCTACATCCTGGGTTGTGTCGCTGCCTTCGCTCTGCTCGGTAAGGCGGCTGCTCTGGCGCTGCAGGTACTCTCCCTGCTCTTTGTGCTGGCTATCCGTTTGCGTGGGCTTCGGGTAAGCATTGCTTCTTTTTTCCTGTTCCTTTTCCATGGTAGTAATTTCGTTTGGACAAAAGAGCGCCCCGTAGTAATACAGGGCGCTCTTTCATTAGTTAACTAACAAGCAAATCGTAGTGGATCTTACATTCCACCTTCGCGGCCCGTGTTGCCACTTTCGCGGCCCGAGCTGCCACCCGACTGGCTGGAACCACCACGGCCGCTGTCGCCGCTGTTGAGGTCCGAACCACCGGAAGAGGAACCATAATCGGAGCCGGAGCTGCGATCGCTGCTACCCTGGCTTCCCGAGCTGGTGCCCTGGCTTTGGCCGCCGAGGCCTTCGGAACTGCGCTCAGAACCGCGCTCGGAGCCGCTTTGGCCACCACGGCTCATGTCGCCGCCCTGGTTGCCCTGCTGGCCACCCTGGCTGCCGCTGTTACCGGCGCTACCGCCTTGCTGGCCGCCACTGGTGTTTTGCTGTCCACCAAGGCTTTGGTTCTGCTCGCCCAGATTGCCCGAGCGGTTCTGATCCTGATTCTGGTTTCTTTGATTGTTCTCCATGACTGTTTGTTTTTGAATGAAGAAATGATACGCGGTAACGACTGTTAAAAACTCGTGCCGTACCGTCTTTGTGTTTATCCCACTTTTTACTGATGAGCGCCGCAAAACCGCTACTGGCAAGCTTTGTAGAAGCTTTGACCCAGGCGGCGGCTGGCACAAGCTCGTCAGCTTCCTGATACCTGTCCGTCGTAATCCGAGCCCGTTACGTTGCGCTTGGTGCTGATGCCCGAGTCGCCGCGGCGGTTTGCAGTCCCCGTGGTGCCTTTGTCTACCAGGCCTCCCGTATTTGTACGGTCGTCGCTGGTTTGTCTGCCCGAGGTGCGCTCGATCGATTGATCGCGCGTGTCGCGCTCCTGCTTACCATCGCGGTCGCTGTTGCGCTGCGTACGCTCTTCGCTGCTGTTGTTTGATACGTCTTGTTGCTCCGTTCTCTGCTGCTGTCCCGACAGGCGGTCGCGCTGTGGGTCGAGATTACTGTTTTGATTTCTTTCTTGTTTCATGGTTGTTGTTTTTACCGTCCCGGTTGGCGTTCGTTGCCGCGGTTTCCGCGGCTGCGTTCCGACGTATTACCCGACTGATCAGATACCTGCTGATGCTCCTGCCCGCGGGCCAATCCTGGTGTTTGCTGGCTGTTGCCGCTGCCACCTCGTTGGTTGTTATTGCCCTGGCTCTGTGCGCGTTCGCGCTTGTCTCTGCGATGACTCATGATCTTTGTTTTTAAATGAACAAAACATGCTTGCACACCTTGTGGATCGTGCATGCAAATCGTTGACGCGGAGGTAGGTTGACTTTTGTGGGGAACGGTCGGGGAGTGGCCATAACAGATTAAAAAACTATGCCATATTTAGCCCTGCAATTGAAAAATTCGCCTACCTTCCGGCCGTTCAAAAACTAAAGCCTGATGAGAAAAGCGCTGCTGGCACTGCTGGCCGTAACGGTCTTCGCCTCCGCGTCCGCACAAACCGATTATGCAATCTTTCGCGACACGGCAACGCTTCGCGCCGCCGACAGCGGTCGGCTAAGCCTGCAGGTGGACAACATCAACTATCTGCGCAACTACGAATGGTTCGGAAATATCCCCAACAGCTACACGCTGCTCGGAACGCTGCTCATCCCGCAGCTGCAATACCAGCTCAACGAGCACATTGCTTTTAAAGGAGGCCTCTTGCTGCGCCGGGAGTTTGGCCGGCCCGGGCTTGTTACCGTGGAGCCGATCTTCCAGGCGAAGTACCAGAAGAAAGGTCTGACGTTCATCATGGGAACGCTCGAGGGCGGGCTCAACCACCGCTTCGTGGAGCCGCTCTACAACATCGAACGCTTTATTGTTGGCCGCATGGAAAACACGGGCATGAACGACGTGCAGCGTGCCGCCACTACGCGCAACGAGCAGGGCTTACAGCTGAAGCTCGATAAGAGAAGATTCTGGGCCGACTGGTTCATCGACTGGCGCGAGTCGATCGTCATTGGCGATCCGTTTCGCGAGCAGTTGAACTCCGGCGTGTCCACGCGCACAATGCTGATCGACCGGCCGCGCTTCCAGCTTACGGTGCCGCTGCAGGCACTGGTGTCGCATTACGGCGGACAGGTGTCTACAGCCAACGATGCCATCGAGTCGCTCCTGAATGGCGCGGCGGGCGTATCGCTGCGCTTCCCGATGCAGGGCACGCTGCGGAGCGTGCAAACGGATCATTATTATGTAGGCTACAAGAACATCTCGGGCATCAAACTACAGCGCTACAATGAAGGCTACGGCTGGCTTTCCACGCTGATGTTCAAAACCAAATGGAACCTCGACCTGGAGCTTCGCTATTGGAAGGGAGAGACCTTTTACGGCCCCGTCGGGCTGCCCCTCTACAACTCCATTTCGGAGAAGTACGCCAACTTTGGTGAAGCCGAGCGGCAGCTTTTCTTCGCTACGTTCATCTACGACAAAACGCTATTCCCCAACGTCAACCTCGACCTGCGCCTCGAGCCTTATTACGACATCAACAATCGCAAGCTGGAATACGGCTATTCCGTATTTCTACGGTTTAATAGGAATTTCTTTTTGAGAAAACTGCTGTGAGGAAGTTTTCGGTTTAAGGTTTACAGTTTGCAGTTTCCGCAATGCCATGATGGTGCAGATAGAGAAGGCGCTGCATTGCAGCGCCTTCCTGTTTCGTTGCCAGCGCAACTTAAACACTGTAAACTAAAAACTGAAAACTGCTATTACGCCAGCTTCGCTTCCGAACTGATCTCCGTATTCAACAGCTTCGAGATAGGGCAGTTTTGCTCGGCATTCTTTACCGCTTCCTGCCACTTTTCTTCGCTGATGCCGGGAACCTTTCCAGTTACGGTGAGGTGCGACCTGGTGATGGAGCCGTTCTCGAAAGTGATCTCGCATTTTGTTTCGAGCGAGTCGGCGGTAAAGCCACCTTCGCCGAGCACAAAGCTGAGCTTCATGGTGAAGCAGCCCGCATGCGCTGCGGCAATCAGCTCCTCGGGGTTGGTGCCGACGCCATCGGCAAAACGGGTGTTGAACGAATATTGCGTTTGCTGCAGCACGCCGCTTTGGGTGCTGAGCTGACCATTGCCTTCCTTGCCGGAGCCGTTCCAGACGGCCGATGCATGACGGATCATAAGCTGAAATTTATTTATGCTAAGATAAGTGCAGGCCATTCCCGCAAAAGCAGCGCTGCCCCAACCGAAATGCGTATCTTTAATAGGACCTCCGGCTTCCCCGCCGCCGCGCATCCGCTCCTTACGCCTCCTTCAATAATTGCTTATGCGCCCCCCGATCGAAAAGATACTGCTTGTGGATGATGACCCCGACGATGCCTTCCTGCTGGAACGCGCCCTCGCCGAACTGCCCGTGCCCATCAAATTTCACAGCATCGAAGACTCCGACGAGGTGATCGCCGCGGTAACGCTGCACCGGCCCGACCTGATCTTCATGGACATGAACATGCCCAAGAAGAACGGCCTCGAATGCCTCCAGGCCTTGCAGGAACAGCCCGTGCTGGCCAACATCCCGATCATTTTGTATAGTTCTTCCGAGCTGGCCTCTCTTATGGAGACTGCCTATGCCCATGGCGCTTCACTTTTCTTCCGCAAGCCTTCTACCTTTCTCGGGATGGTATCGGCGCTGCGCACGATCGTCGAAATGGACTGGAGCGACCCCTCCGCCATCCGCGCGCGCTTTTATGCACGTGACCGCGTCCCAGACGTCCGTCCCGAAGCCTCGGGCAGCTAAGCAAAAGCCTTTACGCGGCGCTAAATTCGGTACGGCTACTTAGGTACATCCTTTAGCGGCGCTTCACAAATCCCCCCAATTTGCCGAAATAGCGCGGCGTTTACTTGCATTACGGCGGAGCTGGGTCTAGCTTTACACCAGAATCCGAACGAACAAGTATCCAACATCCTTTGAAATCCGGCCATCCTATGAAAAACCCGGAAGTCCAATCCTTGTGAAAAACCGAACACGTCCACATCCTATGAAGAGCGCCAGGCCTGTTTCCGATTCCGACCGATAAAAAACGCTTTTCTCACCGTCCCACCGACGGGCCTGACCGAACCGAAATCCCTCGCCAACAGGCGGGGGATTTTTGTTTGTACTTTTGCAGCCACTATGGAACGCAAACAAGAGCTGTTACAGGATGTGGTCATCAAGTTTGCCGGCGACTCCGGCGACGGGATGCAGCTCACCGGTACCCAGTTTACCAATAATACCGCGCTGCTGGGCGTGGACCTTTCTACCTTTCCCGACTTCCCCGCCGAGATCCGTGCCCCCATCGGCACACTCCCGGGCGTTTCGGGCTACCAGCTCCACTTCTCCTCCAATTCCATCCACACGCCGGGCGATGCCTTCGACGTGCTCGTGGCCATGAACGCCGCGGCACTGAAGGTGAACATCAAGCACCTGAAGAAAGGGGGCAAGATCATCGTGAACGTGGATGGATTCGACGCTAAGAACCTTCGCCTTGCCAACTACCCCGAGGGCGTAAACCCCATCGAAGACAATTCGCTCGAAGGCTTCGAAGTGATCCGCATGGATGTGACGAAGATGACCCGCGAGGCGTTGAAGGAAGACAAGCTCGGTACGAAAGAAAAAGACCGCGCGAAGAACATGTTCGTGCTCGGTTTCCTTTATTGGATGTATGGCCGCGACCTTAAAAGCACCGAGCAGTTTCTCGAAGAGAAGTTTGCGCGCAAGCCCGACATCCTCGAATCGAACCTGAAGGTGCTCCGCGCCGGTTACAACTACGGCGATACAACGGAAACCTTTACCACGCAATACCACGTTGAAAAGGCGCGGATCAAGGCAGGCGCCTACCGCTCCATCATGGGCAACCAGGCGCTGGCCTACGGGCTGGTGGCAGCATCGGTGAAGAGCGGTCTCCCCATCTTCCTCGGCACTTATCCCATCACGCCGGCGTCCGACATCCTCCACGAGTTGTCGAAGCACAAGAACTTCGGCGTACGCACCTTCCAGGCCGAAGACGAGATCGCGGGCATCAGTGCCGCTATCGGCGCTTCGTATGGCGGGCAGCTGGGCATCACCACCACCTCGGGTCCGGGGATGGCGCTGAAGACCGAAGCAATGGGCCTTGCGCTGATGCTGGAGTTGCCGCTTGTGATCGTGGATGTGCAGCGGGGTGGCCCATCCACCGGCCTGCCCACCAAGACCGAGCAAAGTGACCTGCTGCAGGCCGTATACGGACGCAACGGCGAAAGCCCGATGCCGGTGATCTCTGCAAGCACGCCTTCCGATTGTTTTGAAACCGCCTACGAAGCCTGCCGCATCGCGGTGGAGCATATGACGCCGGTGATCTTTTTGAGCGACGGCTACATTGCCAATGGTGCCGAGCCCTGGCAGTTCCCCAATACCGAATCGCTGCCGAAGATCCACGTGGAGTTCAAAACGGAGCTTGGCCACAACGAGCCGAAGTTTCAACCTTACCTGCGCAACGAAAAAGGCGTTCGACCCTGGGCGGTGCCCGGAACGGCCGGCCTCGAGCACCGCATTGGCGGGCTGGAAAAGGAAAACGTTACGGGCAACGTGAGCTACGACCCGGAGAACCACCAGCTGATGGTGAAGCTGCGGCAGGAGAAGGTAGACAAGATCGCACAGTACATTCCTGAGCAGGCACTCGACAACGGGCCCGAAACCGGCAAGGTGCTGGTGCTGGGCTGGGGATCTACCTACGGCGTTATCAAAACCGTGGTGAAAGAACTCGTGGAAGAAGGCCACACGGTGGCGCACGCGCACCTGCGCTACATCCGCCCATTCCCGCGCAACCTCGGTGCGCTCCTTTCCAGATACGACACCGTATTAATACCGGAGATCAACAACGGCCAGCTGATCAAGCTGATCCGCGACCAGTTCCTCATCGATGCCAAAGGCTACAACAAGATCATGGGCGTGCCCATTACGAAGGCGGAGCTGATGGAAGAGGTGAAGAAGTACCTGTAGAATATCGACGGAAGCAACAGGGCCACGCATGTAACTTCGTCGCATCCTTAAATCCTTACTATGCGTTACCTTTTTGCTTCCGCTCTCCTGCTTGCTCTTGCCGCCTGTGGTGGTGATGGTAAGAAAGACAACATCACCGGCAAGTGGACGTCGGTGTTTGATGCCGCGCACCCGCCTCCGCCCGGCTATACCGACACGTTCTGCTTCTTCGGGAAAGACTCGTTCTATATCCGCATTTTTCTCGACAAGCAATTGCAGCAGGATACGCGCGGTACATACCGCTTCGACGAAAAGACGAACAAGCTTTCCACCGTATCTCCACGTGGTGCCGTAACCTTCGACGTGCAGGATGTGAAGGCGGATACGCTTCGTCTCAACGATGGCCAGGGCGGTCTGGCTACATTTCACCGCGTCAAATAGCACGTTTGCATAGGAGGGCCAGCGGCTTCCTTCGTGCAAGCGTTGGAGGCGCGCACTCCTGTGAGATGGTGGAATAAAAAACGCACTCAATGCGGGCACATTGATCCTTTTAGTAACTTGAACCCATGAAAAAAGTAACCGGCATCGGCGGTGTATTCTTCAAGTGTCAGGATCCGAAGGCGATGTATGCCTGGTATAAAACGCACCTGGGCTTCGACACCAACGATTATGGCGCCAACTTCGAATGGAGGCAGGCCGATGATCCCGAGAAGAAAGGATCCACGCAATGGAGTCTGTTCAGCGACACTACCAAATACTTCCAGCCTTCCGATAAGGACTTCATGATCAACTACCGCGTGGAGAACCTCGAAGCGCTCGTGGAAGAACTGAAGGCCGGAGGCGTGACCATCGTGGATGCCATCGAGTCGTACGACTACGGCAAGTTCGTGCACATCCTGGACGCCGAAGGCAACAAGATCCAATTGTGGGAGCCGGTTGATTGATATGCTACTTACCAATTGAATGCACAACCGTATGCGTCAGCTGAATTTTTCCGCCCACACGTAGCTTGCAATGAACGCGAGCACGGCTGCAATGAGACCGAACATGAAGATCGTGTAGGAGATGCGCAGGAACTTGTATTTGCGCGCCAGCACCAACCCCAGGTAATACGTATCCTTGATCAGCGAGCTGTAGATATACTCCCGGTCCTTCAGCAGCTCGTTCATCGCCCATTGGTATTTTTCCAGCTCCATGCGGTGGAAGTTGCCGAAGAAGAGCAGGTTCGTGCGCCGGTTGCGGATATCGTCTTCGGTAAAAGATCCTTTGTTGATCGAAGGCCTCGTGGCAAGCACCGCGAAGATGATGGTGACCACGCAAACCAGCGACAGCAGCAGCGTGGGGAATGCCAGGTTGGGATAGTATTCGAGGCGCCCGAGCAGCACGGAGAACATGATCGAAATGATGATCGAGTTCACCGAGATCATGATGTTGGCCTTGCTGTCGGCCTGCGAGGAAAGGTTGATGTGGTTTTCGGAAGTGAGGCGGAACATCGTTTGCACCGAGCGCTCGCGCTCCTTGTCGGCCCGTTGTGCGGCCGTTAGTTTTTTCGGATCATCTTCTGCGCCTCCGGCCGATTCAAAGCTATAGGGAGATGTCTCGATCTCGGGCGTCATTTTCACATCCTTGTCGCCCTGCTTCTTGCGCAGCTGCCGGATCTGCTCCTGCTTCTGCGGCTCGCGGTTTTGCTGCGCATAGTCGGTGAAATACTGGTGCGTTTCGAGGAACTCGATGTTGCGCTGACGCCATTCTTTTTTGGATAGACGCTTGCCGAGATAGGTTTCCTGCTCGGTGTGCAACTGGTCGGTGATCTTCTTGAAGTCGGGGCCACCGAGGTGATAGAGGTCGGCATCGCAAAGGATCTTTTCGACGGTCGACAGGGGGGACTGTGGCATACGCGTTGCTTGTATGCACGACGATACCCGCTGGATGGTTTCATCGTCCACGCCCTGCTCCTGCAGGAATGCCGTGGCCAGCCGAATGCTCTCCTTCTCGTGTTCCTCGGCCTTTCCGCTGCGGAAGCCGGTATCATGAAACCATGCAGCCACCAGCAACACAAAGAGGTCATCGTCGCTCAGCGAATACTGCGCTGCCAGCTCCTGCGCCGCCGCCACCACCTGCTGCGTGTGGGAAAGATTGTGGAATACGAACTTCGGGTCCACGTCTTCGCGGAAGATCCGGGTTACCCGCTCCTGTGTGGCTGCCAATATGTTTAACTGTTGATCCGTCATAGCCGAACTGTTTCCTTAGAATAATTCATGAAAATGCCACAAACACTATATAAAATATCATTCCTCAGTTTGTTCGCCTGTTTCCTGATGGCCTCGTGCCAGCTGTTTCAGCATCCTCATTCGCCGCAGGGTTACGTGCTTCCACGCCCCGAAAAACACTTTCTCGGAAAGAAACTCAACGAGATCTCGGGCGTCTGTTACGTTCGCGGCACGGCATCGCTGCTTGCCATTGCCGACGATAAGAAGCACGTGTTCCGGCTTTTTACCGATGGCACCATCGACGACTATTATACGGAAGAGTTCGCGCCCAGCGCCGATTATGAAGACGTGGTGCTGGTAGACTCCACCGTATACGTGCTCGCATCCGACGGAACCGTTTTTGTCACCCGCCGGAGCGACAGCGGCCTGCAAACCCGCGAGGTGCGCTTCGACCCGCCGCTGCCGGAAACCGTTGACCGCGACGAGCAGGGCAAGCCCAAGGAAGGGGAAGTAGACTTCGAAACTATGTATTACGACTCTTCGGCACACAGCCTGATCCTACTTTCCAAGAACATCCAGGGCGAGAACAAAGCCGGGATCCGGAGCGCCTACCGCCTCGATCTGGCAACGCAACGCTTTGATCCTAAGCCGTTTTATGTGATAAAGCAAAAGAGCATTGCCGATGTGCTGAAGGATGGGAAGGCCGAGTTCAAGCCTTCGGCCGCCGCTTTCCACCCGTTTACCCACAAGCTCTACATTCTTTCTTCGGCCGGGCACCTCCTGGTGGTAACCAACGGCCGGGATTCTGTGGAAGAGGTGTTCCGCCTCAACCCCAGCTTTTACCCGCAGGCCGAGGGAATAGCTTTTGCAGAGAATGGCGACATGTACATCTCCAACGAGGCCAAGCTGGGCAAAGCCACCCTGCTGCGCATACCCTACGTGGGTAAAGGCGCGGCCCGCTAGCCCGCTGGAGTGGAAAAATCAAGCACCGATGAAAAGGATCTTACTAGGCTGGGCATTACTGCTGCTGAGCGGCGCATCGTTTGCGCAAACCGATTCCGTACGCCACCGCATCTTCCTCCTGGGCGATGCCGGCGACCTCGCACCCGACGGGGGACAGCCCACCGGCGACTGGCTGCGGAAAAACGTGGACTGGAACGATGAGCGCAACATCGCCATCTGGCTCGGCGACAACATCTATCCTCTGGGTCTCCCCACCGAGGGCGAGCGCGATTACAAGGAAGCCAAAAAGATCCTCGACTACGAGATCGCGCTCACCAAGGGCAAGAAGGCACGCACGTATTTCATTCCGGGCAACCACGACTGGATGAACGGAAAGATCGGCGGCTGGCTGCGCGTGCAGAACCAGGTGGACTACATCAACTCGCAACAAATAAACAACATCGAAGCCTGGCCGCGCGGCGGTTGCCCGGGCCCGGAAACGGTGGAAGTGGATAGCCAGCTGGTGATCGTGCTGATGGACAGCCAATGGTTTCTCTACATCCACGACAAGCCCGGCCCCGGGTCGAACTGCGCTTCCAAGAGCATGGACGACTTTACTACCGAACTTGAGGAGATCATTCAAACGCACCCCAACCAACTGGTGATGCTGGCGATGCACCACCCCATTTACTCCCAGGGTGTGCATGGCGGCGCGTACACATTACGGCAGCATATCTTCCCGCTGGCCGAGGCCATTCCGGGACTGTACATTCCCCTGCCGGTGCTTGGATCGGTGTACCCCATCGCGCGCGGCGTGTTCGGCAATGTGCAGGACTTCAACCACCCGGTATACCGGAGCATGGCAAAGGCCATCGAAGACATCCTGAAAAAATACCCCAACACCATCACCGTTGCCGGCCACGACCATAGCCAGCAGCTGCTGCGCAAGCCAAAGGATAGCCTTTATTACATCGTGAGCGGCGCGGTGGCCGAACTGACCCGCCTGAAGAAAGCGAACAACAACCTGCTGTATGGTTCCGTGCAACACGGTTTCGGTATGGTGGAAGTGCTGAAAAGCGGCAAGGTGAATGTGAAGTTTTACAACATTGACGATAAAGACCTCGCCGATCCGAGCTACGCACGCGAGCTGTTTACGATTAAAAAACCGCCGGTGACGGCACAGGATACGGTGTTCACCGACCTGGCTGCAACCATGACCGTTGCCGCCAACCCGCGCCTCGAGCGAAAAGGATTCCGCACGCTCCTCACCGGGCACAATTACCGCGATGAGTGGACGACGCCGGTGACCGTACCCGTGCTCAACCTGAGCACCGAGCAGGGCGGCCTCAAGCCCGTTCGCCTCGGAGGCGGCAAGCAAACACGCTCGCTTCGCCTCGAAGACCGCAACAAGCACGAATGGGCGCTCCGCAGCATCGAGAAATTTCCCGAAGCGGCCATCCCTGCCGACCTGCGCCAGACCTTCGCGAAGGACATCGTGGAGCAAGGCATCTCGGCCTCCTATCCGTATGCATCGCTTTCCTACGACCCGCTGGCGCGTGCTGCCGGCATCCCCATCATCCGCCGCAAGCTTGTATATGTGCCCGACGATAAGCGGCTGGGCCGCTTCAATACAACGTTCCGCAACGTGCTGGCGGTGCTCGAAGAGCGCGAGCCGGAAGGCATTGAAAAATCGTACAATACCGATGACCTCGTTTTCCGGCTCTTTAAGGATCACGACGACCACGTGCTGCAGGAGCGCGTGCTGCAGGCCCGCCTGCTCGATATGTTCATCATGGATTTCGACCGCCACGAAGACCAGTGGCGCTGGGCCACGCAGGACACGGGCAAGGGCAAGCTCTATTATCCCATCCCGCGCGACCACGACCAGGCCTTCTTCGTGAACCAGGGTCTGGTGCCGAAGCTGGCGCGCAAGCCATGGTTCCTTCCGGAGGTGCAAGGCTTCCGCGCGCGTGCCGAGAACATCAATACGTTCAACCGCGTGGCACGCAACTTCGACCGCTTCTTCCTCAACGAGCTTTCCGAAGAACAGTGGAGCCGCCGTGCAGATTCTTTCCTTGCGGCGATGACCGACACCGTGATCGAACAGGCGCTGCGGCAGCAACCCGTAGAAATACAGGGCAGCAACATGGAGCGCATCATCAGCACCCTCAAGGAGCGCCGCCAGTATTTTAAAAAGGAAATGCTCGAATACTACCGCTTCATTTCGAAGGAAGTGAACGTGGTGGGATCGAATGACCGCGAACTGTTTCGCGTGCACCGCAACGACGATGGCACTGTGCACGTGCTGGTGCAAAGCCTCAACAAGGATGGACAGCTGAAAGGCCGGATGTACGAGCGCACCTTCGATCCGTCGGTGACCAAAGAGATCCGCCTGTATGGGTTGAGCAACGACGACCAGTTCATCTTCGACGGAACCGGGAAGAGCGGCATCAAGATCCGCGCGATCGGTGGCGCAGGCTCCGATTCTTTCGTGAACAGCATGACAGATGCGGGTTTGCGCGTGTACGATGCCACGTTTGAAGAGAACAAGCTCACCGGTATCACCGGCGTGCAGAACAAGCTGAGTAAGGATCCGCAGGTGAATCTCTATAACCGCCTCGGGTACAAATACAATATGTTCCGTCCGGGCATCACGGCGGCCTATAATGTCGACGATGGATTGTACCTCGGCGCATCCGTAGAAATGCTGCGCCAGGGTTTCCGCAAGGAACCGTTCCACAGCCGTCACTACCTCAACGTAAGCCATGCGCTCAACACGAGCTCCACGCGCATCCGCTACGAGGGCGACTTCACGCAGGTGTTCGGGCACGAAGACATCACCGTGCGTGCCGATGTGCGCGCCCCGGTGAACGTCACAAACTTCTTTGGTTTTGGCAACAACACCGCCAACGATCGCAGCCAGCCCGATGGAGAGCGTTTTTACCGCATCCGCTACGACATCTCTGATGTGTACGTGTTGCTGCGCCGCCAGCTGCAGTCATGGATGCGCATCAACTATGGACTGAGCTTCCAGTATTTCCGCGTGCATGAGGCGCAGAACAAAGGACGCTTCGTAGACATGCCCGGCATCCCCGGCATCGACTATGGATCGCGCTACCAGGAAAAGTACTTTGCCGGTCCGCACTTCAAGCTGGACATCAACACGCAGAACAATAAGATCATCCCTACGCGCGGCCTGTTGATGGACCTCAACGTGCGCCCGCTCTTCGGACTGAACAAGCAAAGCCACAACATCACACGCGCTGATGTGGACATGCGCATTTACTCGAGCCTGTTCCGCTACCCGCGTTTTGTATTTGCAACGCGCTTCGGCTATGGTCGTGTGTTTGGAAAGGTAGTGGAAGTGCCCCAGGCTTACTACCTCTCGGGCACCAACAACCTGCGTGGCTACCGCCGCGATCGCTTTGCGGGCAAGTCGGCCATCTATAGCCAGAACGAGTTGCGCTTCCGCATTGCCGACTTCAGCACCTACCTGTTCCCCGGCTCCATCGGCATACTCAGCTTCTTTGATGTGGGCCAGGTAAAATATCCCAACGATCCGCCGAAGGGCTGGTTCGCGGGCTATGGAGGCGGCATTTGGGTAGCGCCCGTCAAGCGTTTCGTTATCACCGGAATGCTGGCCTGGAGCGCCGAAGAGAAGGCTTTGCCGCTGGTGACGTTCGGCTTCCCGTTCTAAAGAAGCTATTCACCCGGGTTCGTCACCGCAAAGAGAAGAAGGAAAGAAGGTAAGCGCAAAGACAGTACTGCTATACTTCTGGCGCAATCCTGTTTTACTTTTTTTTTAATAAAAGAAGGTAAGCGCAAAGACAGTACTGCTATACTTCTGGCGCAATCCTGTTTTACTTTTTTTAATAAAAGAAGGTAAGCACAAAGGCAGTGCTGCTATACTTCCTGGCGCAATCCTTTTTTCTTTTTTTAAGGAAAGAAGGTGAGCACAAAGGCAGTACTGCTATACTTCCTGGCGCAATCCTTTTTTCTTTTTTTAAGGAAAGAAGGTAAGCGCAAAGGCAGTACTGCTTTCTTAGCGTATTCCTTTTTCACTTTTTTTCTTAGCGGTTTTTGCCTTTGTCGAAGATTCGTTCTGTACCCCGACTTCCTTACTCATTACTTTTTGAAAATAGGGGCAAAGGGGTTTAAGCCCGCATTCCTCGCACTTCGGCCGACGGGCGACACATACATAGCGTCCGTGCAGGATCAGCCAGTGATGAAATTTGTAAACCAGTTCGGTGGGAACGTACTTCAGCAATTGCTTTTCGGTCTCGAGCGGCGTTTTGGAACCTACCGTAAGACCCAGCCTGGCCGACACGCGGAACACATGGGTGTCTACCGCCATGTTGGGTTGATTGTCCACCACAGAAGTAATGACGTTGGCGGTTTTGCGGCCTACGCCGGGCAGCTGCACAAGTTCGTCCACGGTCATCGGGATGGCGCCGCCGAAGCTTTCCTGCACCTTTTTCGCCATGCCCATCAGGTGGCGCGTTTTATTGCCGGGAAAGGAGATCGATTTGATGAAGGAAAAAAGCTCGTCGTATTCCGCCAGCGCCAGCGCGGGGATGTCGGGGTAGCGTTCGAACAGCGCGGGCGTGTGCATGTTCACGCGCTTGTCGGTGCATTGGGCCGAGAGGATCACGGCCACCAGTAACTGATAGGGATTGTCGTAGAGCAACTCGGTTTCGGGGTCGGGCATGGCCTCCCCGAAGTAGGCGATGACGTGCTCATACCGTTGCTTTCTTGTCATTCGCTGCAAGATAAGCCGGCGGGGGCTGTGATGGGTGTTACTTCAGCAGGGAAGGGGCGGGAGCGGCGGCTGCCGCATATCTGAGTACGTTGAGCACGATCTCCGTGCGGGGCGCTTCCAGGGCGTTGTTCAGGCGCTCCTGGGCTTTTTTGAGCACCGCGAGTTTCTCGCGCAGGGCCCAGCTGCGGGCCAGTTCGTTATCCAGGGCGGCAGACTCTTCCGTTGTCATTTCACGATAGAGGTAACGCAGGAGGTCCTCCGGGGTGTACTGATGCATATTCCTTATTTAGTGGACGGTGCTTGTTCAGGTGGTATGCAACTTAAACGGCTATCTAAAGCCTTTATTGTGCGGAAGGTTCACTGTTTTTGGGGTCGGCAACGAGGAAAAGGTCTTCGTTGTCGCGCTTCATGCCATAGCGCTCGCGGGCAAAACGCTCGATGGTGGCGGGGTCGTTGCGCAGGTCTTCGGCAAAGCGGCGCTCCTTCGTGATCTGCTCTTGGTATTGCTTCTTGCTGGTTTGCAGCGCACGGAGGTCGCTGCGGCGCTCCTGCTGCACAAAGAAGTCGTTGCGGTCGAAGAACAGGAGCCAGAGCACGAATGCCACGCCCGCAATAAAGAACTTGTTGCGGAGGAAGGAAGGTATGCGGCTCAGGAGGGGCATAAGATGATCGATTGATACGAAGATAGAAAGAATGCCGGATTCCGCGCTCCATGGGCACCCGCCTTTGCACCGCTCATTCGGTCAGGCATTCGCATATTCCCATAAGCCTCTCTTTCACTTCCGGCCACTCATCGTCAATGATGCTGAATACAACCGTATGCCGCACGGTTCCATCGGCATGGAGCCCGTGCTTGCGGAGAATGGCTTCCTGCGTGCCGCCGATCTTGAGCACAGCTTTCTGCGATCGTTCGTTTTGATGCGCTACTTCAAATTCCACGCGCTGGTAACCGAGCGTTTCAAATGCATAACGCAACAGCAACAGCTTGCATTCTTTGTTGTGCACCTTACCCCAATATTCGGGCACGTACCACGTGTAGCCGATGGCCAATCGCTTCATGGCCGGTTCGATGCGGTAGTAGCGCGTCATTCCCATGACGGCGCCCGTTTGCGCATCGCGCATCACGAACGAAACCTGCATCCCCGTATTGCGCGGATCAAAAGCGGCAGCGATATACTTGTCGAACTGCACGTCGTAGCTGTCATCTACGATCAGCGTTTTGGTGAACTCCCAGATGCGCGGGTCGCGCGCAAGGCGGCGTAGTTCCGGCACATGGCTTTCGTTGAGCAACTCCAGTCGCACATACGTTCCTCGAAGGAGTGAGAGGTTAATAGGGATCATGTGGCGAAATTAGTGTAGCGCCTCAGGGGTAAACAAATACAGAAAACGGAGCAAATTAAGGTGAACTGTCCTTTCATGCGACCCCAACAATTGTTCAATATTCAACGCGCAATGTTCAATTTTCAAGTGGGACTATTGAGAATTTGATGCAGAAAGCCCCGCCATCGGCGGGGCTTTCGTTTATCGTACGAGAAGGCTTTACTTCCCAAATTTCAGGCTCTTGCCCGGGTAAATGGCCGAGCCTGCCAGCAGTTCCTCGATGCGGATCAACTGGTTGTACTTCGCCATGCGGTCGGTGCGCGATGCAGAGCCCGTCTTGATCTGACCGCAGTTGAGCGCCACGGCGAGATCCGCGATAGTGGTGTCTTCGGTTTCGCCCGAGCGGTGGCTCATGATGGTGTTGTAACCCGCATGCTGCGCCATCGTTACCGCGTTGATGGTTTCGGTGATGGTGCCGATCTGGTTCACCTTTACGAGGAGGCCATTGGCGATGCTCTTTTCGATGCCCTGGGCAAGACGCTTCACGTTGGTAACGAACAGGTCGTCGCCTACCAGCTGCACTTTCTTGCCCACGGTTTCGGTGAGGTTCTTCCAGCCATCCCAATCGTCTTCGGCCATGCCGTCTTCGATGGAGCAGATGGGATATTGGTTCACCCAGTTCTCCCAGTATTTCACGAGCTCGTCCGACGAAAGCGTCTTGCCGTCGCTCTTATGGAAGATGTATTTTCCGTTCTTATACAGTTCGCTGTTGGCTGCGTCCATCGCGATCATGATCTGCGAGCCGGTCTTATAACCAGCCGCTTCGATGGCCGTCAGCACGGTTTCGATGGCTTCTTCGTTGGAGCCGATGTTGGGCGCAAAGCCACCCTCGTCGCCCACGTTGGTAGAGTAGCCTTTTTTCTTCAGCACCGACTTCAGCGCATGGAAGATCTCCACGCCCCAGCGCAGGCCTTCGGAAAAGGTAGTGGCGCCAACGGGCATCACCATAAACTCCTGGAAGTCGATCTTGTTGTCGGCGTGTGCGCCGCCGTTGAGGATGTTCATCATCGGCACGGGCAGCGTTTTGGCGTTGGTGCCGCCGATGTAGCGGAACAGCGGGAGCGAAGCCTCGTCGGCAGCGGCTTTGGCCACGGCCATCGACACGGCCAGCATCGCATTGGCGCCGAGCTTTCCTTTGTTTTCTGTTCCGTCGAGCTCGATCAGCGCAGCGTCGATGCCGGTCTGGTCGCTCACGTCGTAGCCGAGGAGCTCCGGAGCAATTTGCTTGTTCACGTTGTCCACAGCCTTCAGCACTCCTTTGCCTACATACACGCTCTTGTCGTCGTCACGCAACTCCACAGCCTCGTGGATACCTGTTGATGCGCCGCTCGGAACCGCAGCGCGGCCAAGCGAACCTTCATCGGTGATAACGTCCACTTCCACGGTGGGATTACCGCGGCTGTCCAGGATCTGTCGGGCGTAAATGCCGGCTATTGAACTCATGCTGAAGTATTTTTAGTTGCCCGCGAATTTAGGTCTTTTCCGGCCCCCTGTACCCCGAAGGGGGCACTTAGGTGGATGTGCCTTATAAAACGCACCTTAAGCCACTTTGAAATGCTGTAATGAAAGGCACGCCCATGGCGGGATCTTTATTTATCTGCTGTAGGAAATCGGCAATCTTGTTCCGTATCGGCGACCTAAGTGCCCCCTTGGGGCGACAGGGGGCCTGTCAGCTGCCGGAAGATCGTCTCCAGGCTCTCGCTGCCCGTCGTAAGGCTCTCGATATTCAGCCCCTGCTCCACGCTCAGTTGCAGCAGTGCCTTGCGCACGGCCTCGGGCTCTTCGGTGCGCAGCGACCAGTTGCGGCTGTCGATCTTTTCCACTTCGGTCACGCCGGGGATGCGGCGCATCCATTCCGACTCGAGCGGCTCCTGGAACGATACGCGCACGCGGTTGGCCGTATTTCTACGGCGCAGGTCATCGAGGCGGTCGTCGGCAACGATCTGCCCTTTGTTGATGATGATCACGCGGTTGCAGATGGCTTCCACTTCCTGCAGGATGTGCGAGGAAAAAAGCACGAGTTTGTTGCGGCCCTGCTCTTTGATAACGTTGCGGATCTCGATGATCTGGTTGGGGTCGAGGCCGGAGGTAGGTTCGTCGAGAATGAGTACTTCGGGGTTGTGGAGCAATGCACCCGCAAGGCCCACGCGCTGCTTGTAGCCTTTCGACAGCTGGCCCACGCGCTTGTGCGCCTCGGGAGTGAGGCCCGTAAGGCCGATCACCTCCTCCACGCGCGTCTTCTTTCCACTGATGCCATGCACGTCGGCAAGGAAGGAGAGATACTCACGAACGTACAGGTCGTAATAAAGCGCGTTCGATTCGGGCAGGTAGCCGATCTTCTTTTTCACCTGCAATGGATCGCGCTGCACGTCGATGCCGCCTACTACCGCGGTTCCGCCATCAGGCTCCAGGAAGCCCGTGATCATCTTCATCGTGGTGCTCTTGCCTGCGCCGTTTGGCCCCAGAAAGCCAACGATCTCGCCCGGCTGCACGGAGAACGAGATCCCGTCCACCGCTTTTTGCGCGCCATAAGTTTTGCGAAGCTGTGTTACCTCGATCGACATAAGTGCTTAAAGGTAAAGAAGGTTTGGAACCGCTAAGAAAAGAAGAAGCAAAGTGGTTCGCTAAGAATATTATAAAAAGAGACGCACGTTGCGTGCGTCTCTGCATCTTCGCGAAATCACTTCTTTTCTTACTCACTTCGCGGTTTTACTAATTATACTTTCAAACCTTACAGGTCATCATACTCGTACAGCGGATCGATATGCGTTCCGGCGGGCATCTCAAACACCGGCTTGATGATGCCGTCGCTGAGGCCATACACCCAGCCGTGCAGGTGCGGGCGCTGCTCGTTCTTCCAGGCACGCTGGATGATGGTGGTCTTGGCCAGGTTCATCACCTGCTCGCGCACGTTCAGTTCCACCAGGCGGTCTACGCGGCGCTCCTCGTCTTTGATCTCATTGAGCTCGTCGCGGTGCACGCGCATCACGTCTTTGATATTGCGCAGCCACATGTTGAGCACGGGCTTGAAGTCGGCCTGCGTGCTTGCAGCCTTCACGCCGCCGCAGCCGTAATGACCGCACACGATCACGTGACGGACTTTCAAATGCGTTACGGCATAGTCGAGCACGGCCAGCAGGTTCACATCGGTGTTCACTACAAGGTTGGCTACGTTGCGGTGCACGAAGATCTCACCGGGTTGCGTACCCGTGATCTCGTTGGCCGGCACGCGGCTGTCGCTGCAGCCGATCCACAGGAATTCGGGGCGCTGGATGGTGGCGAGGCGCTGAAAATATTCCGGGTTGTCGGCAACGCGTTCGGAGGCCCAGGCTTTGTTTTCCAATAGCAGTTTCTGATACGATTCCATATGCAAATGTTAATAGAAGTTTGATTAAATAGATATTAAACAGTTTGAGGCACGGGTTGTTCAGCAAAGCGCGCGAGGCCGTTGGTACGCGCCAGCGATCCTTTTACTTCTACCCGGATGTTCTTAAGGTGTGCGTGCTTGGTGAAGTCTTCGATCACTTCGATGACGTCGCGGTCGATAAAGTCGGCACGTGTGGCATCTACGAGCACGTAGCCATCTTCAGGCACCTGCTCGAGCTTGTTCTTGATGATCGCCTTGTTGAGGAACGACACGTCTTTACGTAAGCGGAACAGGTAGCTCTTCGCATCCGAAACCACCATCACCGAAGTGCGGAAGTTGCTGCGCAGCACGTAGAAGAGGCCGAGCACGATGCCGATGATCACACCCTTCAGCAGGTCGGTGGCCAGGATGGCCGCGATGGTGATCACGAACGGCATGAACTGGTCCCAGCCCTTCTTGTAATACTCCACAAAAAGCACCGGCTTGGCCAGTTTGTAACCCGTGAAGATGAGCACCGCTGCCAGCGCGGCTTTCGGAATGAGATTGAGCAGTTGCGGGATGAGCGCCACGCAAAGCAGCAGCAGCGTGCCGTGCAGGATGGTGGACGCCTTCGATTGTGCACCCGAGTTGACGTTGGCCGATGAGCGCACGATTACCGACGTGACCGGTAGTCCGCCAATGAGCCCCGACACGAGGTTGCCCACGCCCTGCGCACGCAACTCGCGGTTCTTGTTGGTGACGCGTTTATACGGATCGAGGTCGTCGATGGCTTCGATGGAAAGCAGTGTTTCCAACGATGCAACGATGGCCAGCGTGAGGCCCGTGATCCAAACGTGGCTGCTGCCGATCACCGACCAGTCGGGCGCGCTGAAGAACGAAAAGAATTCGCCCGCGCTTGAAGCCTGCGGAAGCTTCACCATATGCTGAGGGTCGAGGGCGCCGTTGCCGCCCATGGCCTGCGCAATGCCGATGCCGATGAGCACCACCAGCAACGGTGCGGGCACGAGGCGGATGAAGCCTTTCTGCTTCGATACGAATTTCTCCCAAACGAAATGGAACGCCAGGCAAACGGCTCCGATGATCAGCGCCGTGCGGTTGATGTGGCCGAAGGCGTTGAAGAAGTTCACAAAGATGTTCCCCTTTTTCGCAGGTGCAGGCACCGACTCATCGGTTTCAAATTGCGAGTCGTCGCCAAGCAAGTGCGGAAACTGGTTGAGGATGAGGATGAGGCCGATGGCGGCAAGCATCCCTTTAATAACGGAACCGGGGACATAGTCGCCGATGGATCCCGCCCGGAGCATGCCCATGGCAAACTGGAAGGCGCCGCAGATCACCACCGACACGAGGAAGGCCTGGAAGGAGCCGCCGGGCATTGCGATGATGGCGGCCGATACGATGGCTGTGAGACCGGCCGCAGGGCCTGAAACGCTCAGCTGCGAACCGCTGAGAAAACCTATGATCATACCGCCGACCATACCGGCGATAAGGCCGCTGAACAAGGGCGCGCCCGAGGCGAGCGCAACGCCCAGGCAAAGCGGCAGGGCAACGAGGAAGACGACTATGGACGAGGGGATATCGGCCTTGAGCGTAGCAAGGCCTTTTTTCTTTGGAGACATAACTGACCAGTTTTTGTTGGAAGTGAAGCGTGCGGCCGCGGCAACGGGAAGCTGCACGCGAAGCCGGTGGCCCGCAGCGAAGCATCCGTAGAACTACGGAAAGGGAAAAACAATTAAAACTGGCCGGCGTCGGGAGGCGGCGTTATGAACTCGGGGTGGAAGGCCACGAAGTCGTCCTGCGCATACGAATGATACTGCAGGTCGAGGAGGGCCAAGGGATGGTGGAGATGGATAGGCTCGTGGAGGTATTCCTGGGGCATAGACACACCGGACTCGGTCTTTTCCTCGTTGGTGTTGCTCAGCGGGTTGCCGCTGTCTTCGTCGGCGTCACTGCCCTTTTCATGCGTCAACGCGGCCTTCGCGGCTTTCTGCTGCTGCTGGAAGCGATAAACGAAAGGCGTGCTCACGCTCAGCCACAGCAAAGCAAGCATCAGCAGAAGGCTGCCGATCTTATGTGCCGTGGAAAAAGGGGAACGTTGTCCTTTCATCGCGGCAAAAGTAATGCTTTGTAAAAAAAAATTGCGAGGCTTCCTGTTAAAGCGTCAACGTTTGATCTGCACGGGAGTGCCCACCGGTACGAAGCGATAGATCTCCTGCACGTCTTCGTTTTTCATGGCGATGCAGCCATTGGTCCAGTTGCTGAAGCGATCGATCATGTATTCGTCATGCGGCCAGGTGCCGTGGATGCCCACACCCGCGCCGGGCGTAGCATTGCGGGGAATCTTTCCTTGGCGCTTGAGCTCGTTGAAGCGGGCGATGGAAGCTGGTGTGGGATAGTCGAGGCCCATGTAGCGGCTCCATTTGTCGTGCACGCGTTTGTTGGCAATGCGGAAGGTGCCTTCGGGGGTGCAGCGATCGCCTTCCACGCATTTGTCGGCGAGACTGTTGTTGCCGAAAACAACGGGGTAGGTGGCATACCAGCCCTGGGCGTCGTACACGGAAAGCTCGTATTCCGATTTATCGATAACGATGCGGATGGGTTGAACAGGAAGGGAGGAACCGTTTGCGGTCAATAGCTCGTGGCGGCCTGCTCTCCGCGAACCGGCCACTGCCTGCCGTTGTGCCGACACGGGGAAAAGCGCCGCGGCAAGCAGGCAAGCGTAGATGAGGGTGTTCTTCATGGCGTCACAACGGTTTGAGATCAAATGTATAACGACAGACGCAAATGGTTAGTATGCGGTGCGTTAGCGTTTCGCCAAAAGCAAATTGCGTGCTAGATTTTGTGGGCCTAAAGAAACGAAGCGAAGCAACCTCTTCATGGGTGGAGATTGCTTCGCTTCGCTCGCAATGACGGTCAGAAATCTTACCAGCGGCTGAACCGGATGCCCACCGTGTAGGGCGTAGCGTCGATGCCCTTGCGCCACATGCTCTTGGTAGCATACGAGCCGTAGAAGTGCAGGCGTCCGAGCTGCAGCTCGCCGATCCAGGAGATCTTCCAGGGCTCGAGCTCGAAGTCGTCTCTCACTTTTGTTTTCTTACCGCCTATGCGGGTCTTTTGGCGCGATGAATAGAGGTAGCCTGCGCTTGCACCCACGCTGAATCCGTAGGGATGCTCGCGGCCTGGCGTGAAGTTGAAGTTGAGCATCAGCGGCACCGTGAGGTAGTCGGCTGCGAGCTTGTTCTTGTTCACGTCGTTGTAGGCCGGGTCGAGCTTGATGAACGTGGGGTTCTTCGTCAGCCGAACGGTTTCGTCATCAAAGCGGTAGTTGTTCAACTCCAGCCCGAGTCCGTATTTCAGGTTCACCGAATGCTTGATCAGGTTCACGCGGTGCATGAACAGCCAGATGTTGACGTTGATGGACTTGCCTGTGCGGAGGCGCAGCAAGTCGTCTTTACCACCCGGCGCAATCGCCTGCGCTTCGGCCGATGCATAGTTGGTGTTGTCGTTGAAGTTGGAGAAGCCGAGGTCGAGAATGGGCCCGCTGCTATGGAAGTTGGCATTGCGGTCGCGGCGGCGGCTGCCGATGTGGAAGTTGCGGCCCTTTTTGTAGTCGCCTTTGCCGTCGCGCACGATGATCATCCCACCTACGCGGATGGTGTCGGGCTTCGGGCTTGTGTTGGTCGAGTCGGTCTGGGCAATCGTGCACAAGCTGGCGCCCAGGGCCAGTGTGGCCAGTAGCATTTTCTTCATGATCGTTCTTTTGGAGTTACTTTAAATTGATTGCCACGCCGCCCACAACGAGCTGGTTGTCTTCGTTGGTGGTTTTGATACCCGTGCGCTTTTCGAGGAAGCGGCTTGCTTTGCGGAGGAACCCGCGGACCGAACCCTGGCGGGGCTCTTCGCGGTACACCGCCTCGGTGGCTGCGGGTTGGGCGTCGTTGCTTCCAGGATTTAACGCAGCGACGGCAGGAGAAGTTACAGGCGTTTGTGCTAAAGTTTCGTTAGCGCCCGGAGTGTATGCCGATCCGTTCACTACCTGCGTGCGATCGCGTGGGTCGGGCTCGTAAGCAAGCTGTTGCTGCGCAGGCGCCGGGAGCTGCACCTGGGGTGCAACCGCGCCGCGGTTCTTTGCAGGAGCCTTCGGTTGCTGGCTGGCCAGCTGGGGCGCAGCTGCGGGCTTATCCGTAGAAATACGGTCAGGAGTTTCCGTTGTGGTTTTCGTTGTGGCTACAAGGGTTGTTGCAGCAGGCGGTTGTGCAACGGGCGTTGTGGTGCCGGCGGCATGGGAGGGCGCGGCCGGTTGCTTCGTGGCAGCCGTGGTTACGCCCTCGCCTCCGGTGGTTGTTGACTTGTCGTCGCGGTTCACCTGCCAAAGCAGCGTGCCGGCTCCGAGCAGCACAACAGCTGCGGCAATGCGTGGAAGCCAGAACAACGGGCGGCGTTTTTCTTCGCGGCGGTATAGTTCCTTTTTGAAAGGACAGGCAATTGCAGCAACGGGCAGTTTCGCGGCCTGCAGGTCGGCCAGCTCGCTCTTCAAGGCAGGGTCGGCTGCCAGCGCCAACTCGAGGGCGGCGCAGCGTGCGGGCGGCAGCTCGTTGTCGATATAAGAAAGGAGGTCGTCTGAATGAAGATTCCGCTGCATCGCACCCGAACGGAGGAAGCCCAGGTCGCCGAGCGTTTCTTGACCGGCGTCGAGGCGCGTCTCCAGAAGCAGGTCCAGCTCCTCGCGCAGGTCGGGGTGAAGCGCTGTGAAGGAGTCCACGGCGTCCATCGCTTCGGGGCTCAGCTCGCCATCCACATACAGGAGGAAGGCCTCTTCGTAGTGGGTGCGGGTGAGGGGGAGATATGCGGGCTGCTTAGATGACATTTTCCACTTTTACCAGGTATTGTTTGAGCTGAAGCCGCGCGCGGTGCAGGTACACCTTCACCTGGCTGCTGTTCAGATTCAGAATCTGTCCGATCTCTTCGTAGCTATAACCTTCGTAGTCCTTCAGCATCACCAGCGACCGTTGTGTTTCGCTGAGCCGGCTGAGGGCTTCTTCCAGCACCGCCTTTGCGTTGTGCACCGGGCGGTTGATCACCTTCAGGTCGGGGTTGAATTCTTCCTTCAGGTAGATCCGCTTCACCTTGCGCAGGTGATCGATCATAGCATTGTAGGCGATGGTAAAGAGAAAAGACTTGCTTTTCTCCGGGTCCACCTCCGTGCGTGCGCGCCACAACTTTTCAAAGGCGGTCTGCACCACATCGCGGGCGTCCTCCTCATGTCGTAAATTCTTGACAATGAAGCGGTAAACCGCGTCGGCGTGCAGGGTCACACATTCGTTGTATTCGCGTTCGGTCATAAACAGTCGGGCAGTTCCAAAGGTAATACGGGCAAGTGGGTATTAAGTTACAGTCGTTCGAAAAGAAAAACGATCCCTTCTTCGTTAGAACCGGATCAGCCCTGCGCCCTGGCGCGACAGCGACTCCCAGATCAGCTCGGTGCCGGTCGCTTTGGCGCCCGTTACAGACAGGCGGCAGCGCAACAGCGAAGAGCCGGCACCGGCCATCAGCAGGAGGGCCAGGCTTGCAGCAAGCAACCGTAAAGAGTTGATGCGGGTCATGGTTTTGGTTTTCGAATAGGACGAAGCTAGCGCCACCGATGTTACAGGCATCCCGAAGAAGGATGGGATGCGGAATTCACCGCATGAACCGTCCCGGCCGAAACCCTCACGAACCTTCCGCACCTTCCAGAACCTTCCAGAACCTTCCGGAACCTTCCCCAACTCTTCGGAACCTTCACGAACCTATCTTTATATCGGTTTATGGCGGCAGACTACTCCAAAAATCTCCGGCCCGACGGTGTTTTTACCGTGGGCGAATCGCGCGGGCTGATGCTTGCGCTGGCGGTTGCATTCGGCGCCATGTTCCTCTACGAACTGATCCAGGTGATCTCCGACCCATCATCGCCCATAACGGACCACCTGCTACTGCTTGCCGCACTGCCGGCTTTCCTATTCCTCCGCAAGGCCCGCGACAAGAGCGTCATCATGCGCATCGACCGCGCCGGTTTTGTTTATTATGGCAAGCGCCTTTTTACCTGGGACAAATTCGTCAGCGCACGCGTGCACGAAGTAGCGGCCACCAACGTGCGCTTTGGCGACAACTTCCAGCTGCAGCTGCAGTTTTATAAAGACGATGGAAACATCTACGGCCGCACCGTGCGGCTCACCAACACGCAAAACAAAGCCGAGGAAGAGATCATTGCAGCCATCCGCTACTACGAAAAGCTGTGGCAGGAAGGCGGTTGACGATTAGCTTTCACCCATGCCCGGCTTACCGCGCTGCACATCGCGCAGCAGCGAAAACGCCACCCAGCCGAGAACGATCGCGCCCGCCACAAGTGCGATCCATACCCAGTGGCGCCCATCGCCGCGCTGGGGAGCATCCTTTATTACAACAGGTTCTCCGAGGCCTAACGGCTGCGCGCGGGCAGTAGCCGAGTCCGAGAAACCAGAGAGGTCGTACGATGGGGCTGCAGCGTTGCTGTCGCCTGCGGCCAGCATGTAGCGCCGCCCTCTTTCGAGGTAGGTAATGAGCTCGTACTTGCGCTGCGACCCGCGCACCGAAACAGCTTCGAGCCGTGGGCTTTCCCCGTTTTCGATCAGCAGCTTCAGTTGTTTCGCGTGCGTTGCAGGGATTTCGAGCTCCTGCTGTCCATTTGTAAGCACGCCCGAAGCCCAATAGTTTCCTTGCGCATCCAGCACCGACACGTTGCGTGTGAAGAATTTTGGCCGCGCCACCTTCATCAATATCTTCTCCAGCAAAAGACCGCGCGGGTTGTGGATGACCATGAAACTTTTTCCAGCGATCGTGCTGTCAGAGAATGTAAGGTTCGCAGGCTCCATCCAGATCTGCGGGTGCGGCTCTCCCATGAAGATGCCCGCGCGCAGTGGCTGCAGCGGCGCCGAAGTGCCGTTGTATAGTTCCAACTTGATATAACGATACGTGCTCCTCGGGTACTCCAGTTGCGCCGCAGCAATTCCTTCGCGTGTGCTTGCTGGCGCGAGTGAGAAACTGTCGTTGATGCTGTACCAGTGCGCCCGGTCGTTGCTGCCGCTGAGCGATGCGCGGCGCTGTGCGCTCGTGTTGGAAAAGAACACCTGGAAGCCTGTCGAGGGTTGTGCGAGCTCAAACAGGATCGCGCTGCGTGGGCCCTCCTGCGCCACCAACACGATGGGCACCTGCAGACACGAAAACGTGGAAAGGGCCACGCTGCGCGAAAGTCGGTACGGCACCGCTTGGCCCCGCTCGTCGCGGATGCGCAGGTCGGCAAGGTCGGTGCGGCTATGTATGGAGAGCGCCGGTGTTACGGTAATGCGGTAGAAGCCATCGGCCTGAACGGAATCGAGCGTGGCCTCCACGCGTTGCGCAGATGCGGTATTGAAACATGCAATGGCGCACACGAGCAGTCCGTATTTATACAATGCGATCATTCGATGAGCAGTTTTTTGAGTTTCTGATACATAAACGATATCGTGAGTAGCAGCACGCCCAGGAGGATGAAGGCTGCGATCTTGCCGCCTTCCGACATGCCGCGCAGGTCGAAGAAAAACAGCTTCATAAGGGTTACGCCAAACAGGTTCAACGCAATGATGCGGAGCACCCGGGCACGGTGCTTCATGCCCAGCCACATCAGCACGAAGGAGCAGGTGCCCCACAGGATGCTGAGCGCCGCCCTTAGGTACTGCGCTTCGCTGCCTGCCTGCGCGCCCGGGCCGGCAAGCACGTAGTAGTGGCTGGCGTCGAGGCTGAGGAAGAGCAGGATGGCCGCGCTGATGCCCCAGGCAAATGCCTTTCGGTAGCGCTGCAATGCAGGCGTCTGCGCCGCATACACCGCCATTCGGAAGAAGAGCGCCAGGTAGAGCATCGTGGCAACCCCATGGGCCGCGAAGTGCGCACCGCTGTATCGTCCGGCATCCACACCACGCCGCAGCGCGGCAATGGCTTCCTGGCTGCACACGTAATACAGAAGAGCAAAAGCTGCCAGCGCAAAGCCTGTTGCGGTGGCCGCCGGGTGCTTTTTGCGCCGCAGCGCTTCAAAGAGAAAGAGCGCCATTGCCGCTGTGATGATGCGGTGATAAACGTTGGGCACATCCACCGTTGTCGACTTGTAGAAATACAGGTTAACGCTGCTGAGCAGCGACACGTACAGGATACCGATGGCCAGCACGCCGGTGATCCAACCCATGGTGCGCTGGTGGCTGCCGGTTTCCACCGCCGCAACGCCGTTCTTCCGCGATAGCAAAAAGTAATACGCAGTGAAGGCTGCGAGAGCAACGAGGTTGGTCACGGCGCCACTCAGGTCGTGGAAGAGGAGGGTGAGTCCGCCGGCATTGGTTGAACAAAAGAGCCAATCCATTCCCAGCGAGATCGTTGCCAGCAGCGTTAGCAGCCAGGAGCCGATGCGAAAGAGCACGATGCCGGATCGCTGGAACAACCAGAAGAGCAGTACGAACTCAGCACACCAGAAGAGCGTGATGGCGTGCCCCTCAAGCTGCACGGGCACGGCCAGCGTGGCAAAGGTGAGCGTGAGGCCGATGAGCACGTAGAGCAGCTTCCGGTCGGTGCCGCGGCGGCGGAAGCACCAGGTGGCGAGCGCGAGATCCACAACGCCCGATAGCAGTGTAAACAGTCCCTGGTAACGCCCGCCCTGCACCGATCCGAGCAGGATCATCCCCGCGGCATAATAAGCTGCGGTGAGCAGCAGCACGAGCCCGAGGTCGGACGCGCGGAACGGGCGGCGGAACCGAAGCGGGAAGGCTAGCGTGCTGCCCAGAAAGAGCGCGTAGTTGAGCGTGATGAGCAGCAATGCACGCAGGTGATTTACCTGACCGCTGGCGCCGGAAACGAAGCCTTCGAGTTGCAGCAGCCAGGTGGCGGTGATGAGCGCGGTGCAGGCAAAGGCGATCGTTTGCAGCAACGGCCAGCGGCGAAAGAAAGCGGCCGCCAGGATGCCGCTGTTGAGAATGGCGAGGTACAGGAACAGCGCGGTGTAATTGCCCGAGCCGTTGCTCACCAGGAAAGGCGTTGCAAATCCACCGAGGGTTGCGATGACGGCGAGCGCCTTCGCATTGTATAGCAACGCAAGCAGCACTGCAAAGGCGGTGATGACCACCATCAGCGCAAAAGCAACCGTTTGTGAGAACAGCGCATACTGGTGAAAGGCAAAAGCAATGGTGGTGTATAGAACCGCGATGCCGCCACCGGCGAGCACGGCGCTGAAGGCCGTATAACTACGGCGCAGGAAGTGGGCGAGGCCGATGAGCAGCGCGCCGCAGCCGATGCCGATGGCCACGCGGCCCGCTTCGGCGATCCACTCGCGGTCGATCGCATATTTGACGAAGAACGCGATGCCCAGCACGAGAATGGCGATGCCGATCTTGTTTACCAGGTTTTCGCCGATGAACTTCTCGAGGTCCGGGTGCTCGCGAAGGAAGCGCTGGAGCGGTGCTTCCTTCTTTGAATGCAGCGGTGCGGTCCATACGGGCGCCGGGGTTTCCGCGCGGAGCTGCTCGGCGGCTTCCCGTTTGGGTGGTGGTGGCGGCTGCACCGGGGCGGGCTTCCATTGCGGACGCTGCACCGGCGCGGGTTGCGGTGGAACGCTGCGTGGCTGCGGTGGTGCTTGTTCCGCCGCAGGCAGGTGCAAGTCGGAGATGCGTTCGGATAGCTGGCGCAGCCGCTCGGAGAGGAACCGCATGTCGTCGTCGTGGCGCAGGCGCATCCGGTACAGGATGATGATGATCACCACCAAAAGCAAAAAGGTCAATACTTCCATGAGCTGGTTCGTTGTTGCAAAGTTGTCATTACGAATCCAAGGTGCAGCAACCGGAGTTGGTTATTCTTGATAAAGATCAAAAAGAGGCTGCAAAATTTCCGCACCTTCGCCGCATGACCATCCGTTGTGCCTTCTGGCTTGCGCGTTTTGAAACCGAAGAGGAGTTGATCAACTACATCGAGTATCACCACGACGCTGCCGGCGCCGCGTCGTCGCCGCTCGACGATGTGCTGGGCAAGCCCGGGTTTGATGAAGAATTCCTCGAGTGCGTATACACCGATGCCGACGACCTCCTGGAGGAGCTGGAAGGCTTTACCTACTCCGAGCATTACGAAGACCAGTTGCGCGAGCGGCTTGTTTCGATCGGAGGCAACTGGAACACGCTCCTGATGATCAGCGGTGTGGAAGGAGATACAAACGAGTGGTTGTTCGAAAATCCGTTTACCGGGCGGCCGGCGGAACACCTGATGTTCGTTGGCTCCTTTGATCTCGAGGAAGAGGCATAGGTTGATGCTGAGTTACGGTTTCTAACCGCTCTCCACATCTCACATCTAACATTTGACGTCTAACATTCAACATCTTCCCCCCGCCCGTACCTTCGCCTTATGAACCCCGAACAACACGCAGAAGAGCAACATAACCTGTTTATTACCCAGGCAACCGAGAACGGTGTGGTGTGGGCCCTCCGCTCCAGCGAAGGCTACGCGGTATCGCCATCCAACGACTACGACGAATCGGAAGTGATCCCTTTCTGGTCGCATGCCGAGGGAGCACGCGCACTGGCCACCGACGAGTGGGGCGCTTACGAGGTGACGGAGCTGCCACTGGCGGAATTCCTCGAAACGTGGATGCTCGGAATGCAGAGTGAAGACCTGCTGGTGGGCACCAACTGGGATGCCGAGCTGGCGGGCACTGAACTGGAGCCGATCGAGCTGGCTTACGAGATCACCGGCAAGCTGCTGGAAACGGGCAAAGACCTGCAACTCGAGCACTTCGACAGCCTTCAGCACTTCCACGACCAGCTAAAGCAAGCCATCGAGGCGGGTGGTGACGAAGACGAAGACGAGGAAGATGACGAGGAGGAAGAAGAAGAGAAAGAGAAAAAGTAATAGTAAGAGAGGCCTGGGCCTCTTTTTTTCGCTACGACACGACGGCACGACGAACAAAGGACGAGTAAACATTTCATTGCTTGTACTATAAAATTATTCCTGACGTCGTGTCGTCCCGTCGTCGTGCTCCCGGCCGCTTGCGGCCCTGTACCTTCGCAGTCATGGACACGAGTCTTAACAAGTACATTTCGGATACCGGATTCTGCAGCCGCCGCGAGGCCGACCAATACATCGAGCAGGCCCGTGTAACCATCAACGGCGAACTGGCCTGGAAGGGCACGCGTGTGAAGGCCGGCGACAAGGTGCTGGTGGACGGCGAGCCGCTGCCCAAAAAAAAGACGCCCATCTACCTCATGCTGAACAAGCCGAAAGGCATCACCTGCACCACCGACCGGAAAGACAAGACCAATATCATCGACTTCATCAACCATAAGCAACGCATCTTCCCCATCGGCCGCCTCGACAAACTCTCGGAAGGCCTCATCTTCCTCACCTCCGACGGCGATATCGTGAACAAGATCCTCCGGTCGGGCAACGGTCACGAAAAGGAATACATCGTGAGCACCGACCGCCCCATCGACCTCGAGTTCGTAAAACAAATGCGCACCGGGGTTCGCATCCCCGACGGCACCACCAAGCCCTGCTTCGTAAAGCAGGAAGGCCCCAGCCGCTTCCGCATTATCCTCACGCAAGGCATGAACCGCCAGATCCGCAGGATGTGCGAGGCGCTCGGCTACCGCGTTACCTCGCTCAAGCGCGTCCGCATCATGAACATCACCCTCGGCGGACTGCCCCCGGGCAAGTGGCGGTTGTTTACACCCGCCGAACTGGAATCGTTGCAGGGGATGCTCAAAGAAAGCAGCAAGACGGCAGACGGAGATGGGATGGGAGAGTAAAAAGCAAATCATAACTAATCTTATTAATCTGCGAGCCGCCTGCGGCATCTGCGTTCTTTGTCTTCGTCCGCCAAAACAGCCCTTTCGTGTAACGTTTTTCCCTTAGCCTCCCGCTCATTCTAGGTTTGTGCCCGTTCCCAACCGAACGATTTACAACCACAAACCTTTTTTATGAGAAGCGTATTTCTTTCCAGCCTCTTCGCCCTCCTGGCCTTTGCCGGCAACGCACAGGTATCGGGTGCCGTACAGGACGCAAACGGCAAAGCCATCCCCGGCGTAACCGTAACGCTCCTGCGCGACTCCGCCACCGTTGTGAAGCTTGCCGTAAGCCGCGAAGACGGTTCCTTTGCCTTCCCCGCACCGGCCGCCGGCCGCTACCGCGTGCAGGCCTCACACGTTGGCTTTGCGCCGACCGCTTCCGCACCCTTTGAAATCACCTCCGCCCCTGTTTCGGTGCCCGCATTCCGCCTCGCAGCAGCTTCATCCGAAATGGCTGCCGTTACCGTTGCAGCACGCAAGCCCATCGTGGAAGTGCGCGCCGACAAAATGATCGTAAACGTGGAAGGCACCATCAACGCCACCGGCAACGATGCCCTCGAGCTGCTCCGCAAGAGCCCGGGCGTGCAGGTAGACAAAGACGACAACCTCGCCGTAGCCGGCAAGAATGGCGTGCAGGTGTATGTGGACGGACGCCCGACGCCGCTCACCGGCACCGACCTCGCCAACTACCTCAAAACGTTGCAGTCGAGCCAGATCGAAAACATCGAGATCATCACCAACCCTTCGGCGAAGTATGAGGCGGCAGGGAATGCCGGCATCATCAACATCCGCCTGAAAAAGAACAAGAACTACGGTGCCAACGGCTCGGTGAACGCCGGCTACAACGTGGCGCACTATTCGAAATACAACGCAGGCCTTTCGCTCAACTACCGCAACAAGGCCGTGAACCTGTACGGCAACTACAACTACAACTACAGCCGCAACTTTACCGAGCTCTCGCTGTTCCGCTCCATCCCCGACACGCTGTTCGACCAGATCGGCCGCAACCGGATGCTCCTCCGCAGCCACGGCTTCAAGGCCGGTGCCGACTTCGCGCTCAACAAGCGCCACTCGCTGGGTGTGATGGTGAACGGCAACCTCTCGGACCCTACGATGGACATGAACGGCCACACGCCCATCATCGTGCGCAGCAGCGGCGTGGTAAACCGTCACCTGGTGTCGGAAAGCCACAACGAGATGAAGCGCAACAACGTGAACGTGAACGGCAACTATGCCTACACAGGCACCAAGGGCCGCAACCTCACGGTAAATGCCGATTATGGTTACTACGACATCAACACCGACCAGCGCCAGCCGAACTATACCTATGAGCCCGATGCGAAGACGCTGCGCAGCTACTCCGCCATCCACTCCATTTCGCCTACGCGCATCGACATTACGTCGCTGAAGGCAGACTGGGAGCAAGACCTCGGCAAGGGTAAGCTCGGTGCAGGCGGCAAGACGGCCTTCACAACGTCGGACAACGACTTCCGCCGCTACGATGCCAGCACGGCCACGGAGCTTTTCGATTACAACCGCAGCAACCGCTTCCGCTACGAAGAGCAGATCCACGCGGGCTACGTCAACTACAACCGCCAGATGAAAGGCTTCATGCTGCAGGGTGGACTCCGCGTGGAGCACACTTCCGGCACGGGTACGTCTGAAGGCCAGGTGCTGCAGGGCGGAAGCTACGTTCCCAACAAATCCGGCTTCACCCGTAATTATACGGACTTCTTCCCCAGTGCTGCTCTTACCTTCAACAAGAACCCGATGAAGGTGTGGAACCTCACCTACAGCCGCCGCATCGACCGCCCGGCCTACCAGGATCTGAACCCCTTCGAATTCCAGCTCGATTCGTTCAGCTACTCGAAAGGCAACATCAACCTGCGCCCGCAATACACCAACAGCGTAGGTATCAGCCATACGTATAAATACAAGCTCAACGCATCGCTCAACTACAGCCACGTAGCCGACATGCTTGCACAGCAAATCGACCGCAAGGGCTCCGCCTCCTACATCACGAAGCAAAACCTCGCCACGCAGGATGTGATCGCGTTCAACGTAAGCTATCCGTTCATGTACAAGAACTTCATGTCGTTCGTGAACGTAAGCTCCAACTACTCGATGTACAAGAGCCCCGCAACGGCAACCGGCCCTGCGGTTTCGCTCGAAGCGTTCGGCCTCACTGCCTTCGCGCAGAACAGCCTGAAGTTTGGTAAAACGAAGTCCTGGACTGCCGAAGCCACTGCCTTCTACAATGCGCCCACCGTTTACCAGGGTCTCTTCCGCGCCCGCTCCATGGGCTCCGTTGACCTGGGCGTGCAGAAAGCGATCTTCAAAGGGCAAGGCACCATAAAGGCTTCGGTGAGCGACGTGTTCCGCACGCTCCGCTTCGATGCCTACAGCGACTATAATGGTCAGCGCACCGATATCCTTGCCCGTTGGGAAAGCCGCCAGTTCAAAGTGAACGTCTCCTGGCGCTTTGGCAACAAGCAGGTGAAAGCTGCGAAACAACGCACCGGCGGCGCCGAAGAAGAAGTGAAGCGCACGCAGGGCGGCAACAGCGGCGGCATCGGCATCGGCGGATAGTCGCGAGTCGTGAATCGTCAATCGCGATGCGCGGCCAGGAGAAAGAGCGCAGATCTTTTATGATTATTAGGATTTTCGCGGATTGCTTTTAGGGCAAATCATAATGAATCATAACGATCTTAATAGATCTGCGTTCTATCTCTAAGTGGCCAACGGCCACTTTTCATTATCTACAACGTAACTTTCCCCCTCATGAAAACAGCCAAGCGGTTCCAATTCTGGAAAGTGTTCTGGGTGCTGCTGGCCCTTTACCTGTTGCTGATTTTTGTTGGCTTCCTTGCCGCGTCTATGACGCCCACGGCAGCCACCAAGGAGATCGACTGGCAAAAGCACCTTACCCTACCCGCCATCAGTTACCAGATCGCGTCGTTCTTCTTTATCGTCACCTTTTACTACGTTGCCCTCAACGCCTACTACCAGCGCTTTGTAGACCGAAGCTCCTTCTATAATTTCCTCCGCTACTCGATGGTGCTGGTGCTGGTGCTGATCGTGTACTATGTGCTCACGTATTACTGCTCGCCCGAAAAGGAGTTCAAGGAAAAATCGAAGGCAGGCCTCATCATCTTTGCACACAGTATTGCAACGTTTTTTTACATCGGCCTTCCGCTGCTCTTCTCCTACCTGGTTTATTTGCGCGACGAGCGCAAGCAACGCAAGATTCTCGAAGAACAAAAGATGCAGCTGGAGTACGAGAAATCGCAGGCCAACTTCAACTTCCTGAAGGCGCAGATCAACCCGCACTTCTTACATAATACGCTCAACTTTCTCTACGCAAAGGCTTTGCCTCTGTCGGATGAACTGTCGGAAGGCATTCTTACCCTCAGCGACATCATGCGCTACGCGCTCAGCCAGGGCAACGTGCGCGACGGCAAGGCTCTGCTGAAAGACGAAGTGGAACATGTGCGGAACGTGATCAAGATCAACCAGCTGCGCTACAGCAACAAGCTGAATGTTCAATTTGAAGTGGAAGGCATCATGAACGGTGCGGAGATCATCCCGTTCGTACTGATCACGATCGTGGAGAACGCATTCAAGCACGGCGACTTCAAAAGCGAGGAGCATCCGATCAACATCCTGCTCCGTGTGGGCAAGTCGGGGATCTTCTTTACGTGCAGCAACAAGAAGAAGACCGGGCCCAAGGAACTGAGCACCGGCATCGGTCTCGAAAACATCCGCAAGCGCCTCGAGCTGGCTTACGGCGAGAAGTTTCGCTTCGAGGTGAAAGAAAATGCCGATACTTACATTACCGAACTAACCATCTACCAACTATGATTCGTTGCATGATCATCGACGATGAGCAGCACGCCATCGACATCCTGGAGCACTACGTGAAGCAAGCGCCCTACCTCGAGCTGGTGGGCACGAGCACGCATCCCATCGAGGCGTTGCAGGAAGTGGCCGGCGGCAAGGTCGACCTGGTATTTCTGGATGTGCAGATGCCGGAACTCTCCGGTCTCGACTTCATCAAAGCCATCAACGGAAAGGCAAGGGTGATCCTCACTACGGCCTATCCTGAGTTCGCGCTGGAAGGCTACGACCTCGACATCGTGGATTACCTGCTGAAGCCCGTGCGTCTCCCCCGCTTTTTGCAGGCCGTGCAAAAGGCTATGACCGTACTGCAGCCGGCTGCCCCTGCACAGGCGGCGCCGGCTTTGGAAGAGGAAGACGATTACCTTTTTGTGAAGACGGAGTCGAAGGGAAAGTTGCTGAAGATCAACCTCGGCGACATTGATTATATTGAAGGAATGAAGAACTACGTGGCCATTCACCGCGGCAACCAGAAGACCCTGGTGTATACGAGCATGAAAGAGCTGGAAGAGCGGCTGCCGCAACGCCGTTTTCTGCGCGTCCACAAATCCTTCATCATACCCATGGGGCGCATCACCGGCATCGAAGGCAATATGGTCCGGCTCAAGGACGTGCAGGCCGAGATCCTTATCGGCGACAACTACAAGTCAGAGCTGATGGACCTGATCCGCAACAAGATGATCAAGTGATGAGTAATGAGCAATGAGCAATGAGTGATGAGTGATCTGCAGGTATGGATACTATCTACTCAACGTTGGCAGGTCCCTTACCAATAGGGAATTAAAGCAATAAACTAAATTAACCGATAACCCCGTGCACACGCGCGGGGTTTGCTGTTGGTTACTGATGGAAAAAGCGTTGCTGGAGGCGGAGGCCCGGTGCGGACACCACCGCGATGTAGGAGCCGGAGCGTAGCGATGACACGTCGATGGATTGCGTGCTCATGCCCTTTACCAGCTGCAGCTCACGCGTTTGAAGCACGCGGCCCTGCAGGTCGATGATGTGGAGTTGCGCACCTGTTTCTTCTTTGCTCTCGATGCTGAGCGGCAGCATGCTGCGCACGATGTTCGGAACGATGCTGAGTTGCGCTTCACCGCTTTCGTCGAAGCGTACGAGCAGTGTTTTGCTGTACAGCATGCGGCCGTTGTTGACGGCGATCTCCAGGCGGTAGTACATCAACTTCCCGCGCGTGCCTGCATTGACGTCCGTGAATTGGTATTGGTGGCGATCTTCGGTGGTGTCGTATACAGCGCTGCGCGTGCCTACGGTTTCGAAGTCCATCCCGTTGCTGCTTTGCTGGATGTTGAATTGTGTGATGGTCAGCTCCTGGATGGTTTGCCAGCTGATGACCGCATTCTGGCGGGTGGATCGGCCATTAAGCTGCAGGAATCCATAGGCGCTTTGCGATTGTGCGGATGCTGCAAAAGAGCAGGCACAGAAAAAGAGTACGAGTAAGGCCGGTACGGTGCGACGCATGAGGATACGTTTAAAGCGTTGACAAATGCTTCACGGGAACATTGGAGGCCTTAAAAGGATAAGCGGATGGGTACGGAATTTCGAAGGATAGGGAAGGGGAGTTCCAGGGAGGATGTTGGAAAGCGGAGACCGCTAAAGTACACTAATTTCTGAAAAACCAAAACTCCGGCGTTTTTTCCAGCTGGCGATTGTCATTCTTCGAAGATGGTGCACACGCATGTGAACGACTGCTCTTTCGAACCGGAGAACGAGCGGGCTATGTTGCGACTCCGATGGGAGGATGGTCTCTTCCGGCCGATACCGCAACCGATCTGGACGCTCAAAAAATTGTTTTCGGCTATTTGTTATTGTGGTCTTTTTTTTCTTTCTTTATGTTCATCCTGCCAAACATTAACTGTTATAGGATGAATCCAACCTCCAATAAATACAGTCCTATGAACCTGCAAAATGGTCAGCTCAATCCAGAGTTAGAGTTTCAATACTATGAGCATAAGCCCGAGCCCGATGTGCGCAGGGATCCCAACTACGTCCTCTTTCTCTTTCTGATCATAATTGGTCTGTTTGTGGTTGCCATGGTGATGGTTTTCGTTACGAATGGTCAGCTGCCTTTTGTAGATTAAGACCGATAATTGCTGCGGAACGCCGACCAGGTGCGCAAGCGGCCGGTCGGCACCCTATTTTTGCAGCAATTCAACAACGCATGAAACATATCATCCGCACGGCCTGCATCGCTGCAGCCGCTTTCGCGTGCGCTCCCCGGGCGGAGGCACAAATCAAGCCGTTCTCCTTTGGCGTGTATGGCGAAGCTGCCTTCCCAACGGGATCCATGTCCAACACGAGCACCGCGGGTTTTGGTGGCGGTGTGGGCGTTGAGGCCAGGCTGCCTGCGTCGCTGTCGGCCACGGCTTCCTTCGGCATCATCCACTTTGGCGGAAAGGACATCGTCCCCGCACAGTCGGCCTACCCCACCATCAACGCATTCCCCCTGCGTATCGGTGCCAAGTACCGCTTCAACATGTTTTATGTAGGACTCGAAACGGGCGCCATCTTCTCCAGCATTCCCGACGCGAACGACCCCAAGAAGGACAAAACATCTGCCCTCATCGCACCCGCAATCGGCGTGCGTTTCGCCAACATCGACCTGCGCGGCAAATACGAATCCTGGTTCAATGCCTACCGCCAGTTTTGGGGACTGCAGGCTTCGGTGAGATTCTAACACAGTTTAAAGTTTCCAGTTTTTGGTTCGCGATCCGTACACCGTAGGGCAATTACTAATTGCCGCGAGTGCAACTATAAACTTCAAACTGTAAACGGTACACTAAACTTTCCCAACATGAACGATCGTTTCGTGCAACGCCTCCGCACCGAGATCGAAGAGATCAAAGGCTCGGGGCTTTATAAAAATGAGCGCATCATCAGCTCGCCGCAAGGTGCCGAGATCACGGTCAACGGCCGCACGGTGCTGAACTTCTGCGCCAACAATTACCTAGGTCTTTCGTCGCATCCCCGCACGCTCGAAGCGGCACACCGCTACCTCGACGAACGCGGCTACGGCATGAGCTCCGTACGCTTCATCTGCGGCACGCAGGACATTCACAAGGAGCTTGAGCAAAAACTCGCCACCTTCCTCGGCACCGAAGACACGATCCTCTACGTGGCTGCTTTCGATGCCAACGGCGGGGTGTTTGAGCCCCTCTTCAACGAACAGGACGCGATCATCTCCGACTCGCTCAACCACGCCTCCATCATCGACGGCGTGCGCCTTTGCAAAGCCCAGCGCTTCCGCTACGAGAACAACAATATGGAAGAACTGGAGGCGAAGCTGAAAGAAGCATCCGGTGCACGCAGCCGCATCATCGTTACCGATGGTGTGTTCTCTATGGACGGTACCGTTGCGCAGCTCGACAAAATCTGCGACCTCGCCGATCAGTACGACGCGATCGTAATGGTGGATGAAAGCCATGCGTCCGGATTCATGGGCAAGACGGGCCGCGGCACCCACGAGCTCAAAGGCGTGATGGGTCGCATCGACATCATCACCGGCACGCTCGGCAAAGCCCTCGGCGGTGCTTCGGGTGGCTTCACCTCAGGCCGCAAAGAGATCATCGAGCTTCTGCGCCAGCGCAGCCGTCCTTATCTTTTTTCCAACACGCTTGCTCCTTCCATCGTAGGTGCGTCCATCGCAGTGCTCGATATGCTCAGCGAAACCACCGAGTTGCGCGACAAGCTCGAAAGCAACACCACGTACTTCCGCGGCAAGATGACGGAGGCCGGCTTCGACATCAAGCCCGGCGAGCATCCTATCGTGCCGATCATGCTGTATGATTCCGTGCTGGCGGCAAAGTTTGCCGACGTACTGCTGGAGGAAGGCGTGTACGTTATCGGTTTCTTCTTCCCGGTTGTGCCGAAAGGCCTGGCGCGCATCCGCGTGCAGATATCCGCGGGCCACGACCGCACGCACCTCGACCGCGCAATAGCCGCGTTCACGAAGGTGGGTAGGGAGCTCGGTGTGATCAAATAACCAGTGTTTCACTTTCTTGTTTTATGTACGAGGCCCCCGCATAGCGGGGGCCTCGTGGAAACCAAAGGCGTCGCACATGCGACGCCTTTGGTTTAGCTGATAGTTGGATGTCACTTATTTCTTTCTCGCCATTGCTTTTTCAGCAGCAGCGACGATATGCTCGGGCGTGAGGCCGTATTTTTTCAGCAGCTGGTCGGGTGTGCCGCTTTCTCCGAACGTATCGTTGGTGCCTACGTATTCGATGGGTACGGGCACGTGCTTTGCCGCTACCTGTGCAACTGCATCACCCAGTCCGCCGATCACATTATGCTCTTCGGCGGTTACTGCGCAACCGGTTTTCTTCAACGATTTGATGATGGCTTCTTCGTCGAGCGGCTTGATGGTGTGGATGTTGATCACTTCCACCGACAGCCCGCGCTCCTGGAGCTGCACGCCTGCCTGTATGGCCTGCCACACCATGTGGCCGCAGGCGAAGATGCTTACATCGGTGCCTTCGGAGAATTGCTGCGCCTTGCCCAGAACGAAGTCTTCCTCTTTGGTGAAGATGGGCCAAACCGGGCGGCCGAACCGTAGATATACGGGTCCTTCGTAATCGGCAATCGCCATCGTGGCAGCCTTCGTTTGCGCGTAATCGCAGGGCACCACTACGGTCATCCCCGGCAGCATCTTCATCATGCCGATGTCTTCGAGGATCTGGTGCGTGGCACCGTCCTCGCCAAGCGTTACCCCGGCGTGCGACGCGCAGATCTTTACGTTCTTGCCGCTGTAGACAACGCTCTGGCGGATCTGGTCGTACACACGGCCCGTAGAGAAGTTGGCAAAAGTAGTAGTGTAGGGGATCTTGCCGCCGATGGTGAGACCTGCAGCGATGCCGATCATATTCGCTTCGGCGATGCCTACCTGTACAAAGCGCTCGGGAAATTCTTTGATGAATTGCTGGAGCTTCAGCGATCCCGCGAGGTCGGCGGTGAGGGCCACAACATCTTTGTTGCTGCGCGCCACTTCCACGATGCCGTCGCCAAAGCCGCTGCGGGTGTCTTTCTTACCGGTAGGTTGTATGTCTTTGAGCATGTTGCTGGGGTTGTGATTTCGGGGGCGAAGGTAAGGAACGTGAATCGTCAATGAGAGAAAGAACGCAGATCCGCCTGTGGCGGATACGCAGATTATTAAGATCAGTTATGATTTGCTTACGCCAACAATAAATCTGCGCTTATCATAAAAATCATAAAAGAACTGGAGCCTGCCCCGCCCCTGCGGGGTTCTTTCTCTAGTTGAGCGCCGCAGGCGCCGTACTGAACAGCTCTTTGTCGTCGCGGAGACGCACTTCCCAGGCCCAGGCGGTGCGCATCATATCCTCAATGCCAAACTGCGGGTTCCAGCCGAGCTCGGTTACTGCTTTGTCGTTGTTGGCATAAATGGCCACTACGTCGCCGGGGCGGCGCGGACCCACTTCGTAATTCAGTTTTTGTTCCGAAACTTTTTCAAAGGCGTTGATGGCTTCGAGTACCGTCACCCCGTTGCCGGTGCCGAGGTTGAAGATCTCAGTGCCGGCGCTGTCGCGGCCTTCCTGCAGGAATTTGATGGCCAGCGTGTGCGCGTGGGCGATGTCGCTCACATGGATGTAGTCGCGGATGCACGAGCCGTCGCGCGTGGGATAGTCACCGCCATAAACCGTTAGCTTGGGCAGTTTCCCGATTGCCGTTTGCGTGATCGCAGGCACCAGGTTTTGCGGTCTGCCGATGGGCAGCTCGCCGATCTGGTTGGACGGATGCGCACCCACCGGGTTGAAGTAACGCAGCAGGATGCACTTCGTAGACGAGCTGTTCTGGAAGTCGGTGAGTATGCGTTCGCCCATTTGCTTGGTGGCGCCATAGGGGCTCTCCGCGGGCTTCTGCGGGGTTTGCTCGGTCACTAGCTGCTCGTCGGGGTTGCCATACACGGTGCAGCTCGAAGAGAATACAAACCAGGGCACACTGAATTCCTGCACGCATTTGAGCAGGTTGATCAGCGAAGTCATATTGTTCTCGTAATACATCAGCGGCTTTTCCACCGACTCGCCAACGGCCTTGAAGGCGGCGAAGTGGATGATGCCCTGTATGTCGCGGTTTTCCTGGAAGATGGCAAAGGTGTCGTCGAACGAACAGAGGTCTACTTTATAGTTCTTTACCTGCTTTCCCGTGATGCGCTCCACGCCATCGAGGATCGCCGCGTTCGATCGCACGTTATTATCCACGCACAGCACTTCGTATCCATTCTCGATAAGGTCAACCACCGTGTGGGAGCCGATGTATCCGCAGCCTCCGGTAACCAATATTTTTGCCATGCCACAAAAATACAGCAATCGTGAATCGTCAATCGTGAAACGTGAGCCGTGAGCCGTCAGCCCCAAAGCGCGTATAAGCAGAAGGGATGCCATCGGCATCCCCACTGAAATCAGGCTTAAGCCTCACGATTCACGTCCTTACACAAACAAGTGCACGATAAAATACACCAGTGCTGCCAGGAGTCCGCTCACGGGGATGGTCAGGATCCAGGCCCAGAGCAGGTTGATGGTGACGCCCCAACGCACGGCCGACAGGCGCTTGGTGGCTCCAACGCCGATGATGGAACCGGTGATGGTGTGCGTCGTGCTCACGGGGATCTTCAAAGCTTCGGTGACAAAGAGCGTGATGGCGCCGGCAGTTTCCGCGGCCACGCCTTCAAATGGCGTCACCTTGGTAATCCGCGTACCCATCGTCTTGATGATCTTCCAGCCACCCGAAATGGTGCCCAGCGCGATGGCGCTATAGCAGGCCAGCGGTACCCAGAATTCCATATGCCCGAGCGAAAAACGGTTGTGGTCATATGCTACCAGCGCAGCCATGATGATGCCCATCACCTTCTGTGCGTCGTTGCCGCCGTGGCCGATGGAAAAGGCCGCAGACGAAACGAGCTGCAGGCGCTTGAACCAGATGTTGCCTTTGTTCGCATTCAGCGACTGCAGGAAGAAAGTGAACACCGCCATCACCGTAAGGATGAAGGCAAGCAGGATCCACTTGAAGTTCTTGGAATAAAAGATCGTTTGCGCGAGGTAGCTCTTGTAGTTCGAACCTTTGGCCAGCACCACCGGGTCGGTTTCGAGGTTGCAGTACAGGAAGTACGCGATGCCCACGAGCACCAGCACAGAAATAAGCCGTGGAAAGAAGCCTTTGCGGAAGGAATAAAGGAACCACAACGAGATGGTAAATGCCATGATCAAACCCACCAGCGGCGCCACGAAGATGAAGCCCGCGGTAGTGAGGATGTTGGGGCTGTGACTGAGGTTGATGGCGCCGAAACCCGCAGCCGCAATGCCCGCACCGGCGAAGCCGCCAATGAGCGTGTGCGACGACGATGAAGGAATGCCGAACCACCAGGTAAGCAGGTTCCAGATGATGGCGGCGATCAGCCCGGAGAAGATTACGCGCATCATGTTGGCCGAATCGGCCGCGTTCACGATGTCTTTGTTGACGGTCTTGGCCACCGTGTCTGCCACGCCGTGATCCTTGAAGATGAAGTAGGCGGCGAAGTTGAACACCGCTGCCCAAACCACCGCCTGGAACGGCGTCAGCACTTTCGTGGACACCACCGTTGCGATGGAGTTGGCGGCGTCGTGAAAACCGTTGATGTAATCGAAGATGATCGCGAGGGCTATGATGATGATGAGAAAGGTCATAGACGGATGGGGTGGCTTCGACTACGCTCGGCCTGACAAAAAGGGATGCCCTTCGGGAAAGTGGTCATCCTGAGCGTAGCCGAAGGGTTATGCGTATTTAACGATAATGGACTCAATCACGTTTGCCGCGTCTTCGCACTTGTCGGTAACGTCTTCCATCACCTGGTATACTTCGCGCTTCTTGATGATCTCTTTTGCATCGGGCTCCATGCTGAAGAGGCGCTCGATGAACATATCGGAGATGTCGTCGGCCTGGTTCTCGATCGAGTTGATGCGCACCAGCGAGTCGGTGATCTTGCGGATGTTCTTCATATCGCGGAGTTCCATCACAGCGGTCTTTACTTCGCTGGTGGCCTGCACGATGAGTTCCGACAGGCGCTGGATTCCTTCGTCGGTGGGGTTGACGTGGTACAGCTTGATCTTCTTCGCAGAAGCATAGATGTAGTCGGCGATGTCGTCGAGCGCGGATGCAAGGAAGTGAATGTCTTCGCGGTCGAAGGGTGTGATGAAGTTGCGTCCCAGCTCGGTAAAGATCTTGTGGGTGAGCTCATCGGAAGCATGCTCGAGGTCTTCGATGGGCTTCACCATGTTCTGGCGCTTCGAAATGTCGGTTTCAGCTACGATGGCAGCCAGTTTCTGCGCCATGATATGGCCGTTGTTCGCCACTTCTTCGAATAACCCGTAAAACACCTTATCCTTGGGACTGAACAGCTTCATGAAAGAGGTAAGTGCCATAATCTGTTTTGCTATTGGCAGCAAAAATACTACCATCGGCGGGGCCCTCACTTGGTAACGGAGAATTAATAGTAACTTAATATAGGCTGCGGCACCTTTGCCGCCAAACCCGGTTTCCATGTCTGCACTCCCTTTTGCCTGGCGTTGCATCAGGTCTTTCCGCATCGTAATTATAACGCTTGGTGTAGCAATGGCAACCGCGCATCCTGCTGCGGGTCAACGCTTTCTTTCGGATTACGACTCGACACTCTTCATGAAGGATACGCTGGTGAAGGTGGTATCGCGGTTCGAAAACCTGCACCTCAGCGGCTATATCCAGCCCCAATACCAGGTTTCCTCTGTCGAAGGAGCACCGGGCTACGAAGGGGGCAACTTTTCAGAGCATAGCAACAGCCGCTTCCTGCTGCGCCGCGCACGCATCAAGGTCGATTACCAGCTGCCGGCCCGGGGCAAGCCGCTGCCGCTGGCCCTCTTCACGTTCCAGTTCGACGTCACCGAGCGCGGCTCCATCGCCCGCGATATGTTCGCGAAATTCTACCTCCCCGCCAATCAATCCTGGTCGCTCACCGCGGGGTTGTTCGCCCGCCCGTTTGGCTACGAGGTAAACCTTTCTTCGGCTTTTCGCGAGTCGCCCGAGCGCGCACGCGCATCGCAGGTGCTGATGCCCGGCGAGCGCGACCTCGGAGCCATGATCTCTTTCGACCCTGTGGTGCGCATGGCAGGCGCTCCCGCACTGAAGCTGGATGCCGGGCTGTTCAATGGCCCGGGCGTTACCGGCACCACCGACTTCGATTCCTATAAGGATCTGGCGGGCCGCATCACACTGAAAACTTATGAGCTTGGCTCTGCCTGGACCGTTGGCGGCGGCTTGTCTGCGCTGTATGGCGGATGGCGCCAGGACACGCGGTATGTGCATCGCTGGGTGCGGGGTTCCGGAAACTTCGACGTCGATTCCAGCGAGCGCAACATCGGCGCACGCGCACCGCGCCACTATTATGGCGCCGATGTGCAGCTGGCGCTGCGCCACGGCTGGGGAAAAACGGAGCTGCGCGCGGAGTACTGGACAGGCAAACAGCCCGGATCGGCAGGCAACATCTCCAACCCGGGCACGCAGCCGGATGGGCCCACGTACGTGCGCGATTTTAATGCCGGCATCTTCTACCTGCTGCAGAATATCGTGAACGAGAAGTGGGAGCTCGGCCTGAAGTACGACTGGTTCGACCCGAACCGCTACAGCGGCGGCACCGCCATCGGCGCGCCCGGCCGCAACCTGACGGTGGCCGATATCCGCTTTGATCAATGGAGCGGCGGGCTCACGTGGTATTGCAACAGGAACATAAAGGTGCTGGCCTGGTACGTGCGCGTGGTGAACGAGCGCACACAGCTTCCCGGCTTCGCTACCGACCGTTCCGATGATGTGTTCACACTGCGCACACAGTTTCGTTTTTGAGCCCCAGTAGGCATTTTGCTCCGGGGAGGCTTATGCGTATTTTAGTTCGACGCATACTTCCGCACCATGAGAAAAATCTTCCTGCTTTCGTTGCTGTGCCTGTCCGTATTTCTACGGATCGCCGCACAGGGCGTTCCGTCTCCTAAAGACCATTTCGGTTTCAACATCGGCGACAACTACCAGCTTGCCAACTTTACGCAAACAGAAGCGTGGTTCCAGAAGCTGAACGCATCCGACCGTGTAAGGCTGGAGGAAATCGGTAACACAGAAGAAGGCCGGAAGCAGTACATGTTGATCGTTTCTTCGCCCGCCAACCTCGCGCGCCTCGAGCACTACAAAGACATTGCGCAACGTCTTGCCCGCGCCGAGCTCACTGAAGAAGAAGCACGCGCGCTTGCATCGGAGGGGAAGGCCGTGGTGTGGATTGATGGCGGATTGCACGCTACGGAAACGGTCGGCATCCACCAGCTTATCGAGACCATCTGGAATTTTGTGAGCCGCACCGATGCCGAAACGATGCGCATTCTCAATGACGCCATCATCCTCTTTGTGCACGCCAACCCCGACGGGCAGGAGCTGGTGGCCAACTGGTACATGCGCAACCCTGTGCCGGAGCAACGCTCTTATCGCAACCTTCCGCGCCCATACCAGAAGTATGTTGGCCACGACAACAACCGCGATTTCTACATGATGAACATGAAGGAGTCGCAGAACATCAGCCGCCAGCAATACGTGGAGTGGATGCCGCAGATCATCTACAACCATCACCAGACGGGCCCTGCAGGGTCGGTGCTCGCCGGGCCTCCCTATCGCGATCCGTTCAACTATGTATACGATCCGCTGCTGGTGACCAGCCTCGACGCCATCGGGGCGGCAATGAACAACCGGCTCAATGCCGAAGGAAAGCCCGGTTACACGCAGCGCGCGGGATCGGTGTTTTCCACCTGGTGGAATGGCGGCCTGCGCACCACACCGTATTTCCACAATAGCATCGGCATTCTCACTGAGATCATTGGCGAGCCCAATCCAACACGGGTGCCGCTGGTGCCATCTCGGCTGGTGCCCAATGGTGCAACGCCCAACCCGGTGATGCCGCAGGCCTGGACCTTCCGCCGTTCGATCGAGTACTCGGTTTCGCTGAACTATTCCATACTCGATTATGCGGTTCGTGAGAAGGAGCATTTGTTGTACAACATCTACCGAATGGGCCGCAACAGCATCGAGCGCGGCAGCCGCGATCACTGGACGCTTTCACCAAGGCTGGTTGATTCGATGACGACTGCCTACCGCCGCGAGCAGAAGCTTGCGGCCAACGCGCCGCTCCCTGGAGATACGTTGTCTTTGCGCTACTACGAGCGCGTGCTTGGCGATAAGAATCTGCGCGACGCACGTGCCTACATCCTTCCTGCCGATGCTCCCGACCGCGGCGCACTCATGCGCTTCATCAACGCACTTCAGCTGAGTGGCGTGCAGGTGCACCGCGCTGCCGCAGCGTTCGCATACAACGGGAAGATCTACCCCGCCGGTTCGTTCGTGGTGAAGACGGCGCAAGCGTATCGTCCGCATGTGCTCGACATGTTTGAACCGCAGGACCACCCGAACGACTTTCAATACCCGGGCGGCCCACCCGTAGCTCCCTATGATGCAGCAGGATGGACACCTGCTTTTACGATGGGGCTGAAGTTCGACCGCGCGCTGGATTCTTTTGAAGCGCAACTGGTGCCCTTGCCCTACGGCAAAATGCATAGCGCTGAGGGCGTCATCACGGGTGCTCCCGGTGCGGGCTTTCTGCTCTCCGCAAACAGCAATGCGCATTATGCAGCAGTAAACGATTTACTGAATGCAGGCATCCCGGTGTACCGGCTTACGACTGCCATAGATGGCGCAAATGCGGGCGACTTCTTTGTTGCTGAAAAAGGCCGCGCCATTTTGAAGAAGCATCTATTCGACGGAATCGCAGCGCGCACCGTTGCGCGGAAGCCCGGCGAAATGGTGCGGGTCGAACGCCTGCGCATCGGCTACTACGAACCCTATGGCAGCAACGAACCAACGGGCTGGACGCGCTGGATCCTCGAGCAGTACGGCTTCGCAGCCGAACCGGTGTATACGAAAGACCTCGACCGCTCCGGGCTTCGCGACCGCTTCGATGTGCTCATTTTTGCGAGCGGTACCGTGCCTCTTTCAAATGCGCGCGCCGCGGGGCCGCGCCCGGAAAGCATCCCCGAAGAATTCCGTTCGATGCTGGGCCGCGTTACTCCCGACACCACCGTGCCGCAGCTCAAACGATTCCTCGAAGCAGGTGGCCGCATCGTAACCATCGGCAGCGCTACAAGCCTCGCATATAGTCTCAAGCTTCCCGTGCGCAACGCGCTGACCGAAATGGTCAACGGCGAAGCGAAGCCGCTGCCGAATGAAAAGTTCTATATCCCGGGCTCCGTGCTTCAGGTGCGCACAACGGCCAACGACCCTTCCACGTGGGGACTCGCCGACAGCGTTGATGTGGTGTTTGCGCGGAGTCCTGCTTTTTATGCCGATCCAACTGCAAAAGAGTTGAAGGTGCTTGCATGGTATCCACAAGGAAGACTGCTGCGCAGCGGCTGGATCTGGGGTGGCGCTTACCTGGAGAATGCGCTTGCTGCTTTTGAAACCCCTGTTGGCGGCGGCCGCTTTGTGGGGCTCGGTCCGGAAGTATTGTTCCGTGGGCAGGCGCAAGGGTCGTTCCGCTTCCTCTTCAACCAGCTGTACCGCTTGCGCTAGAGGCTTTACCTTTACGGCATGAACCGGAAAAGCGCCCTGCCCGTACTGTTGCTTGTGGCACTCGCCGCCTGCACCAAGCACGAGTACTTCCGCACGTCTTCGTACCTGATCAACCATTCGGCGCACCGCATCGTGCTCACGGCGTGGCTGCGCGATTCGGCCTACCGGTTTCGCACGGTGGCCTTGCGGCCGGGCGCTCGCTGTACAACGTAGCGAGCTGGATGCAGGTGAACGTGGAAGAAACGAAGTATATGTTGCGCACCAGCTTCGAGTATCGCTTCACGGAAGCCGATTATCAGGCAGCGCGCTGACGGGCGAAAAAACCAACGCATGATGGAAACATCCCTATCGCCTCTTCCTCCCAAAACGATCCGCATCATCGGCATCGTGCTTGCGTGCCTTGGCGGGCTGCACCTGCTCAACCGCAAAAGCACGCGCATCCATTTTCAACTTTAGCTCCGGGCTTCAACTTTGTTACCATGATGGTGATCATTATCGGGATCATAATTGCGCTGAGTTTTGCATACTACTTCCGGCAGAAGCAACGCATTGCACTGGAAGACCGCCAGGAAGAACTGCGCCGCAAGCAGGAGAAGCTGCTTGAATTGCTGCGCATCCGCAAGGAACGCGAAGCACGCGAGGAGCGCGAGCGCGGCAGCGGCGACGGTCAGCCGGTGTAGGCGATGTTGAGCGATCCGAAAAATTCCGGCTCACTCATTTCGCGCACCTCGCCGGGCCGCAGGTTGCCGAGCAGCAGGTTTTCGATAGAAGTGCGCACCAGCCGCACACAGGGATGGCCCGCCGCCCGCACCATTTTGCGCACCTGGTGAAACTTTCCCTCCGTAAGCGTCATCCGAAGCCAGCCGTATTGCAGGTAGCTATTGTAGATATACGGTGACGGGAAATCGAACGGCACCTTTTACCTGCACATAGTAGGTTCGCGGGTGCGGCAGCGCTCCCTGGAACAGGAGCCGCGTCACTTTCGAATTGGTGGTGAGGAGAAGCAGTCCTTCCGTATGCAGGTCGAGGCGGCCGATGGCGTGCGTGCCTTCGGGGAAGGAAAATTCCAGGTCGCCGAGCACCCGCTGCGGGTAGGGGCTCACGAACTGCGACAGCATGTTGAAGGGCTTATTCAGCGCGAAGTAGCGATGCGGCACGGCGCGAAGGTACACATAGGGAACAGGGTACAATTTGATGTGTCAGTTGTTTTGGCTATGCTTACAACACTAAAACCTACTGTTATGCGCGTAAAAGCAATCCTGGTTGTACTATTTAGTTTAGCCTTTGTACCCGGCGTCAATGCTCAGACCTTTCTACCTGGAAAGTATTCATCGCATGAATAAAGAAAGGCTGCCGGTACAGGGCAGCCTTTCCTTCTATCGCAGCTCTCTATTGATCGTCTTTCACCGCCGGCTTCGACGCTGCCTCGCTCAACTCTTTTACAACTTCGTTCATACGTGCCGCAAGTGTGTCGTACGGCGCAGCGCCGCGGGCCATCTTCGCCGCACCTTCGAGCATGTCGAGCAGGTCGTCGTAGCATCCCTTGCCCTCCTTGCGCTTGCCCAGCATTTTAAACGGTAGCTGCGCGTCGGCATTCTCCCGGCTACGCTGCTGGTGCATCGTTTCAAATTCTTTATTCACGTCTTCGATGGCCGCTACCCAGCTTGTCAGCTGCAGGGCGTCAAGCGCCGCACGTATAGCTGCATCGCGGCTGCAATCGGCAACGAAGTTTTCAATCTTGGTGGTTTCTGCATCATAGTTGTCGCGCGTGATGCCGCTCAAACCGCCGTACACTTCAAAGAGGCGCAACACCGCGCGGGCAGGTGCATGTTTCGATTCGTCGGGGCAACGGCTGTAGCCCGAGCACATGTCGAACAAACTTCCGAGCCACCCATCGCGCCGCGCGTCGGAAAGCGCGAGCACCTCTGTGAGTTCGGATGCCGGATCTTTCAGGAAGAGGGTTTCGAGCGCCTCCGTGATCGACAAAAGGCGTCCGGTTTCGTCAACGATGGCTGCCGGCAGGCCGGAAGTTTCGTTGAGCAGCACGACCGTACGTTTGAAGAACCGGATGGCGAGGGCGTTCGGGAGGCGGGAAAGAACGATGCGCTTGTACATATGCGTTGATTTGATAGTAAGTTCCGAATTCCGTTCGTCAAATCCATGCACATAAATCCCGATGTGGATATCCTGTGCGGGGTGAAAAACGGCATAAAAAATCGCCTTTGTAACGCATTGAAAATCGCGTTGTTATCGTAGCCGCAGGCTGCGGCGAGGGAAAAAACGCGTTTGAAGGGTCACTGCACTATGCGGCGCGTGCACCAAGGCTTCGTTTACGCCCCCACAGACCGGGCCGGGTATTCCAACGCTGATTCATCCGCGATACAGTCCGCATTTCGATCACCGGTCGGTTTCCGGCTTCCAACCGCCGCGCTGCATAACAATGCGGTAACACAGCGTTCACCTACCGGTAACGCCGGCGTAACAACGGCATAACATCGCACCGGGAGCTTTGCCGAAAATTCAGCAAACAATGAATTTCCGGTCTGCGCTACTGCTCCTTCTTTCCATCGGCTTCACCCTCATCCTCCACGCACAAACGGCGCGCGTTGCCGGCAAGGTCGTCAACGACAAGAACGAACCGCTTGCGGGCATCACCATACAAGTAGAAGGCGGTGCAGGTACGAGCAGCGCGGGTGACGGCACCTTCCTGCTGTCGCTGGCTGCCGGTAAAACGTACACGCTGACGATCACGGGTGTAGGCTATGCCACGAAGACCATCACCGACTTCAACCCTGCAAAGGAGCCCGAGCTAACCGTGTCGCTCGAAACAGCGGCGCGCAACCTCGAAGGCGTTGTAGTATCAGGTACTTCCAACCGCCGCCGCGAATCCATCTCTTCGATGATCGCGGTGCAGAAGAACAGCAGCACGGTTGCGCAGGTGGTTTCAGCAGAAGCCATCCGCCGCTCGCCCGACAAAAACACCGGCGAGGTGTTGCGCCGTGTGCCCGGAACATCCATCCTCGAAGGAAAATACCTGGTGGTGCGTGGTCTTGCCGACCGCTACAACCAAACGATGCTGAACGGTGTGCTGCTGTCGTCGACGGAGCCCGACCGCAAGACATTTGCATACGACATCTTCCCCGCCAACCTGCTCGACAACATGATCATCAACAAGGCATTCGTGCCCGAGCTCCCGGGCGAATGGGCGGGTGGCCTGGTGCAGATCAACACGAAGGAAATTCCGGCCAACAACTTTTTCAACGCACAGGTAGGCACCGGCTTCAACAGCCAGACGGTAGGCAAACCATTTTACTCGTACAAAGGCGGCGCGCTCGACTGGCTCGGCATCGACAACGGCTACCGCGCCATTCCCGATGCGCTCGGAAGCAAGCATGCGTTTGCCGCCAACAGCCAGCAGGAGCAGGCCCTCGTTGGCCGGCAGTTTCGCAACAACTGGACGCCCACATCGATGGCGGTGCTTCCCAACCAAAGCCTTCAGCTGAATGGCGGTTTCAATTCGCGCCTCTTCGGCAAGCGCTTCGGCGCGCTGCTATCGCTCACCTACAACCGCGCCTACCGCCGCAACGACTACCAGAACACGTTTGTGAGCAACGTGCAGGGCGATAAAGACTTTTTCTATGAAAACAGTAAATACAACCAGGACGTGCTGGCGGGCGGCATGGCCAACTTCACGCTGCAGTTGAACAACAACCACAAGATAGCGGTGCGCAACGTGCTCAACGTAAACTCCAACAAGTATGTGATCGAACGCAGCGGGCAGGATTACATCCTCGGCGGCGGCACCGCGCAGGCCATCCAGGCTACCGAACTGGGGCTGAAGCAAAACGTGTTCTTCAACACGCAGGTGCAGGGCGACCACAACTTCTTTGGACGCAACGGCGTGAAGGTGCAATGGCGCGGCGGCTTCAACATTCTCGACCAGTACATCCCCGACCAGCGACGCCTGCAATACATTGAAGAAACTGCGGGCAGCCGGAATTTCGTTGCGCTCATCGGCGGTGGCAACTCGCAAAAGAGCGGCTCGCGCTTCTTTTCGATGCTGAGCGATTACATCTACAATGCCGGCGGCGACGTGAGCAAGTCGTTTCGCTGGAAGGAGCAGAACCAGACGATCAAGGCCGGTTACCTGCTGCAGGTGAAAGATCGCCTGTTCGACAGCCGTCCCTTCTTCTACCAGATCCAGCGCGATCCGTCGGGACGCCTCGTGCGGCTCGGCCCCGATGCCATCTTCGCTCCGGGCAACATCACCGGTGCCGATGGCGGCGTGGTGTTTGGCGAGCTCGAAGGAATTCAATATCGCTACCTGGCCAACAGCATTCTCAATGCCGCGTACGTGCAATTCGACAACGCCTTTGGCGACAAGCTGCGCGCCGTATGGGGCGTGCGTTTTGAAAACTTCGACCAACTGGTGGGCAGCACCCGCGCTTCCGACCCGCGCTTCGTGCACACCGAAGTGCGCGACTGGCTACCGGGTGTGAATTTTACCTACAAGTTGAACAACCGCACCAACCTGCGCCTGTCGGGTTCGCAAACCGTGGTGCGTCCCGAGTTTCGCGAGCTGAGCCCGTTCGCATTCTACGATTTCGAACTCGGTGCGACCGTGGTGGGCAACAAAACGTTGCAGCGCACGAAGATCACGAATGCCGACCTGCGGTATGAGTTGTACCCGCGCTCCGGCGAGCTCATTACGTTCGGCGTGTTTTACAAATACTTCAGCAATCCCATCGAGCTGTACTTTAATACATCGGGAGCCGGCTCTTCCAACACCTTCAACTTCGCCAATGTAGATCATGCGGAAGGTTATGGGCTCGAGTTCGAGGCGCGCAAGAAGCTCGACTTCGCCAATGCGCTGCGCAACTTCACCGTCACCACCAACCTATCGTATATCTACAACCGCGTGCGCGGCGCCCACCTCGACCGGCCGATGCAGGGGCAGAGCCCTTACCTGCTCAACTTCGGGCTCCAGTACGACCTGGAGAAATACGGTATTACCAGCACGGTTCTTTTCAACCAGATCGGCCGCCGAATCCTCTTTGTAGGCAACCTGCAGCAAAGCACCGGTGTGGGCGTGCCCGAGATCTGGGAGAACCCGCGTTCGCTGCTCGACTTCCAGGTGGGGAAGAAAGTGCTGAAGGGCAAGGGCGAAGTGCGGATCAATATTTCCGACATCCTCAACCAGCCCGCGGTCTTCTACCACGACCTCGACGACAACGGACACTTCAACAGCAACCGCGACGTGCAGGCCATTCGCCGCACGTACGGGACCGGCTTTGGTGTGTCGTTCAATTATGCGATCAGGTGAGGCTTCGGCTGCGCTCAGCCCGACAAACGGCTGCGCTCAGCCCGACAAACGGCTGCGCTCAGCCTGACAAACGGCTGCGCTCAGCCTGACAAGCGCTGCGCTCAGCGTACCAGTTGTCATCCTGGGCCTGTCGAAGGACCAATGAACTAGTAAACTAATAAACCTCTTAACTCCAACAGATGAAACGCATTCTTCTTTTTGCAACAACAATCGTACTGGCAGCTGCTTCCTGCCGCAAGATCCAGGTGGATGGTGACGGCAGCGGGGGCAGTACTTCTACGGTAACGCCCGAGTCGACCATCCTGTCGGGTACCATCGGGTCGGACCTGACGCTGCGCTCCGGAAAGACCTACACGCTTCGCGGCATCGTATACATCGCCAATGGCGCGCAGCTCACCATCGAGCCCGGCGTGACCGTGGTGGGCGACAAGGCATCGCGCGGCACTTTGGTGGTTACGCGCGGCTGCCGCATCAACGCAGCAGGCACGGCAACCAACCCCATCGTGTTCACATCGAGCGAAGGCAGCAACGCGCGCTCCGGCGACTGGGGCGGGCTCGTGATCCTGGGGCGTGCGAAGACCAACGCAACCTACAACGGTCAGGCAGGCCTCGGTGAAGCCGAAGGCGGCATCAACAACGGCGATGGCTACGGCCTCTTTGGCGGCACCGACGACAACGACAACAGCGGCACACTGAAGTATGTGCGCATCGAATACGCAGGCTACGCCTTCCTCCCCGATAAGGAGTTGAACGGACTTGGACTGTATGCTGTTGGCAGAGGCACCACCATCTCGTATGTGCAGGTTGCCTGGGCTGCCGATGACTCCTTCGAGTGGTTCGGCGGCTCGGTGAATGCCGATCACATCATCGCTTACAAAGGATTGGATGACGATTTCGATACAGACAACGGCTTCTCCGGCAAAGTGCAGTTTGCCATCGGCATTCGCGACAGCGCCGTTGCCGACGTGAGCGGCTCCAACGGATTTGAAAGCGACAACGATGCAGCGGGCTCCACGCTTGCGCCGCAAACGAGCGCTGTATTCGCCAACGTAACATCGGTTGGTCCGCGCGAAACGTTGAGCAGCATCGGCAACAGCCTGTACCGCAACGGGGCGCAGATTCGCCGCAATTCTTCTCTTTCTATCATCAACTCTGTTTTCCTCGGTTGGGAAACGGGCCTGCTGATCGATGCATCAACGGGTCGTCCCACGGATGCGAACATCACGGGCGCTTCGGCTACGCTGTGGTATCGCGGCAACATCATCGCGGGCTCGGCACGGCCGGTGCGTTATTCGGCCAGCACGGGCGCGCCCACCGGCTGGACCGGAGCGGATGCAACAACGTGGTTCAACACAACTGGCTTCAACAACCAGCTGCTCGCCAACAACAGCGATGCGGGTTATGCGGCGGCTTTCAACTACAGCAACCCCGATTTCACTCCTGCAACTACATCGCCGCTGCTCAACGGCGTGTATACATCTGCAGACGCACGCCTCGCCGGCCTCCAGGCGGTAACCTATCGCGGAGCCGTTGGCCCCGCCGATACGTGGTATAAAGGATGGACGCGGTACGGAAACTAGTGGGTGAATGGGCAATGGGCAAAGGTGAATGGTCAATGGCAACATGATAGGACAATGCCCCGCTGGTGCGGGGCATTTTTCGGATGTTCAATATACAATGTGCAATGCCGAAGCTTCGCGATCAATGTTCAAATTGGGGAGGATAAAGGCGGCTGACGTACGAGGGTGAGCAGGATGCCGGCGAGTGCTTCGCGGTTGATGTCGGGAGGGAGATCCCAGGGAAAGCTATGGTCGGCATCGGGCGTGCTTACCAGCAGGCGGCCGTTTTCTGTACGGAAGCGGTATTTCTGTCCTTCTATCTTCAGCGTTCCGCGCGGCTGGCGCGTGTCTTCGAAGGTGCACGAACCAACGGCAAGGCCGTATTCGGAATAGAGGGAAACTTTGGATGCGGGGAAGTGCGCGCTCTCTGCGAGGTACACGCGTCGTTCGGGTCCGGACTGCACGCGCAGCGAATGCAGCAGCTCGTTGTAGCGGATGGATACGGGTGCGAACCCGGGTTGTTGCCATTCATATTGGCCGGCTTCGGCAGGGTTCATGGAGATACGGTTTGCCATGACTTTAAGTTCGCACAAATCCGGCCCCGAGTGCCGGCGTGTGGCACTTTCCAATATTAAATTAATGTTACCCAGCCCGGCCGTACACTAGGGTGCAACGCTCATACGGTTCGGCAAGGCGGCAGAACGATGACCCAGGAGGCGGCCCACCTGGGTGCGCACGGAAGGGTCTTCGGTTCCCTCCACCAGCCAGCCGTTGCCGGCAATGCGGGCGGTGAGCTCTGGAAATGTGGGGCGGCTGTATCCGGCAGGATGGGGCGCCGGTTGAAAGCGGACGTGGTCACCGTTCTCGGAAACCCGGTAGCCGCAAGGGCTTTCATCAAAAAAAAGGACGACGGCGTAGTTCATAGTACAGCTAGTAATCCAAGCGCCGTGCCGGAATTGGAACGGGGCTGTATTTTGTCACAATTCGGTAGCAATGCGGTAACCTTCAGGTCATTTTCCAGTGGCACTTTTGTGTTCTCCTCAAGCAGACTATTTACCCGCCCTTGTTTCTACAGGGGCGTTTTTGTTTGGCGGTGGTGCGCGTCAGTTCTCCTGTGCTGCGCACGTAGTTCCCGGTGCTGCGCCGTTGTCTTCGGGTCCGGGGCTGCTCTCCTGTGCTGCGCACTTAGTTCCCGGTGCGCAGTGCCGGGATCTGGGGCAATGCTTTGCGCAAGCCATAACACATCCTTCATATTGCCTTCACCGCACGGTAAAACCAGTGCATCACCTTTAGCAAAACAAAATCATGGACGCCCAGCAATTGGAGGCATGCCTCGCCGAAGTAACCGAGATCCATTTCGAAACTTCGTTCGACCGGCAACAGGCGCCGCACACCGTGGGCCTGGTGTTTGGACGGATGACGCGTTCGCTGAAGCAGTCCATCGCAAGCCTGCGCGACGCCTGCTTTCGCGAGCGGATGCAACTGTATTTCCGCCCGCTGGGAGAAGATGGGTTGGGCATCAGCCTGATCGTTCGCGAGTCGTTGTTCATTGCCAACAGCGAAGCGCTGGCCTACGACTGCGGTTCCTTCCTACGATTTACCGAAAACCTTTACCGGGGCGAGCGCCTTATCCTCACGGCCTACCAGCGCGACCGCGAAGGCAACCTGAGGCTGGTTACCGACAGCAGCTACGATCCTTACTTTGTTCCGGTGCACTATTTCCGCACGGCGCAAATGCAGGAAGCCTGAGTTGTAGAAATACGGGAATGGTCAAAACGTTGTAATCCCATCTCAGGGCTTGCGTGTTCTTTCGGCCTCGCGGCTGGCAAGAGTGAAGCCAATAGTAGTACCCACGTCTTCGGTGCTGCGCACGTGGATGTTGTGGCCGTGCGCTTCGATAATGTGCTTGCAGATGGCGAGCCCCAGCCCCGAGCCTGTGATGTCGCGGCCACGGCCCGCCGGCGTGCGGTAAAAGCGCTCGAAGATGCGGCCCAGCGCCGACTCGGGAATGCCCATTCCATCGTCGGAGATCTCCACGAGGATGTTTTGCCCGTCGGTATTGTACAGCGATGCCGTAACGTTTCCATTCTGCCTTCCATACTTCACCGCATTGTCTACGAGGTTGATCAGCACCTGCCGGATCTTCTCCTGATCGGCCCACACGTTGAGCGGTGCCTCACAGCCTTTCTTGATCTGTAAAGTGATGCGCATCGGCTCGGCGAGCAGTGAAAGGCTTTCATACACTTCGCGCACGAGGTCTTGTATGACGAAGTTGCTGCGGTGCAATTTGAGCTCGCCGCGCTCGAGCCGCGAGATCTCGTCGAGGTCCTGGATGAGGTGGGAGAGGCGCTCCACGTTGCGTTGCGCCTTTTTCAGAAAACGCTCGGCCATTTCGTGCTCGTCCATCGCGCCCTGCAGCAGCGTTTCGATGTAACCCTGGATGGCAAACACCGGCGTCTTGAATTCGTGCGAAAGGTTTTGCAGGAATTCTTTGCGGAACGTTTCGTTTCGTTTCAGCAGTTCGATCTCGCGGCGCTTCTGCTTGCCCCAGGCCTCCACGTCTTCGCGCACTTCGTCGATGCTTTTTTGCGGGAGGATGTATTTGTAATAAGTCTCCTGTTTTTTGGAAGCCTTTGTTTGGTAGATGAATTTGTAAATGAGCTTCAGCTTGCGGTAAATGAAGCGCTGGATGATGTACAAGATGAGTGCGTACGAGCCGGCGCAGATCACCACGCAGGATACGATGGCCTCGCGCCAGCTGTGCCCGCCAAATGCGAAGAAGCCTATCCCGATGGGAACGGAAAGCACCAGGGCGGTGAAGAGGGCCAGTTGGCGGGGGGAGAGGTTTTTTTCTTTGAACATCGTGAAGCGTGATTCGTGAATCGGGGAACGCAAGCGGCGGAGAGAAAGAACGCAGATGCCGCAGGCGGCTCGCAGATTATTAAGATCAGTTATGATTTTGCTGACGCGCGACGGAAGAAAAAATCTGCGCGAATCATAAAGATCATAGAGGATCTGCGTTCTTTCTCGCCTGCGCCGAAGGCGCTCGCCCTTAAAGATCGAACTTATACCCCACACCCTTCACCGTCGTTATGCAATCGACGCCCAGCTTCTGCCGGATCTTGCGGATGTGCACATCAATGGTGCGATCGCCCACGATGACGTCGTTGCCCCACACCTGGCTGAGGATCTCGTTGCGCAGAAACACCTTGCCCGGCCTGGAAGCGAGCAGGTAGAGCAGCTCGAACTCCTTTTTTGCCAGCACGATGGTGCGCCCTTCATACTGCACCTCGAAGCGTTCGGGGTCGATGCGAAGGCCACCGGCCTGCAGGCTCTTTCCGTCGCTCTTGGGCGTGGCGCGCCGCAGCAGCGCCTGCACCTTGCTTACAAATACCTTGGGCGAAATGGGTTTGCTGATGTAATCGTCGGCGCCGGTGGCCAGGCCCTGGATCTGCGTAGCCTCGTCGCTGAGCGCCGTGAGGAAGATGATGAGCATATCTTTCAACGCCGGTTGCGCGCGAAGGATCTCGCACACTTCCACGCCCGTTTTGCCGGGCATCATGATGTCGAGCACTACGAGATCGGGCTGCAACTGCTGCGCGCGGATGAGGGCTTCATCGCCATCCTGCGCCGTAAACACCTGGTAGCCGGCGCGGGCGAGGTGAAATTCAAGCAGCTCGCGAATGTCGGGCTCGTCGTCGGCGATCAGCACTTTCCAGGAACGGTTCTCCATCAGCGTTTCGTGTTGGCGCAAACCTAAGCCAAAGGAAGAGTGGTTACAAACAGTTCATAATTACTTAATAGGAGAAGATTGGGTTGAGGAGTTAAGGAGTTAAGGGGTTAAGGGGTTAAGGGGTTAAGGTGTTAAGGAGTTATGGGATTAGGAGTTAGGAGTTCGCCGTTGAAAGGTGCCACTTTCAGTGCCCAACGGCGGCTGCCGAAACGGCGCGTGTGCGTCCTGCTGAGTTGCTAACAACCTCCTAAACCTTTCCGAACCTCCTGAACCCCTGAGTCTTTCTTATGGTTGGGTACTAAATTTGTACCATGCAGCGCATGAATGTGATCTTCCGTGGAGGGCTGGCTGGCGTGTTGGTGTGGGCGCTGTGTGGGCAGGCCCAGGCTCAGCAGAGCGTGTCGGCGCCCGGCCCGGTGAACGGCCCCGGCTGCAAGGTTCCGCAGAATCACCTCCTTTTTCACGACTACGTGGACCGTGAGCAGCGGAATGCGCTGAAGGCCGATGGCAGGGCCGACAACGAATTTAACGGCACCGGCAACGAGGAAGTAAACTACCAGGTAACGCAAACGCTCACCCGCCGCGTGGACAACCTCCAGTGCTCCATCGAGGCCGACACCATTGCGCGCGACCAGAAAAAGATATCGTACATCCGTGGAGTGGAGCGCATTCTCCGCAACTTCAGCACCGCCTTCCGCGGGCGCCGCATCCTGGCGGGCCATCTGCCCGGCATCCTCGACGGCTACGAAGCAGCGATGGCCCTCGACCGCAGCGGCGAATCGATCGTGCCGCTCGTGGAAAAGCAATCGTACGAAACCGGCGCTTACCTCATAGCATCCGAGGCCTTCGACGCCAACCCCGGCCGTGCCGAGGCGAAGAACATCGTACTGAGCAAATACCTGATGCTGCACCCCGAGCGGATCTTCGCTACGCTCAAGGACAACCCGAACCTTCCCAACCGCGACTCGCTCATATTGATCGCCGCTTATCGCTACCCGAAGCAACTGTACGAATATGCATCGGCCAACAATACCCTGGGCTATGCCATCCGTAAGATGGAAGACCCTCTGGTGGCAACGGTTTCGAAGATGGCGACCAGCGGCGGCGCCGGGCAGATGCTGTTCCCGTTCCTCGACAACCTGCTCAAGGGGCGCATCAGCATCGATGAGATCAACGCCGTAAAAGACGACCCGGTAAAATATTACAAGCTGCTGGTGAAGACGCGCATCGACTACGTGAACCGGAGCATCGACGGGCGCGACACCATCCGGGGCATGGACGCGTTGTGGGCACAGCTCCAGCGCAAGGCGCGCGACCCCTTCATCAACACCATCAACGCCCTGCACGACGAGCCCGACCCGAAGAAACGCTTTCGCCTGCTGCACGACCTCAGCGCACAGGAACTTTATTACCTCGCGGTGGCCGACGAGCAGGAGCTCTATACGTCGAGCTATGTAAAAGGCATCTTCCCGCTAATGATGCAAAAAGCCGGTGGCCGCGGCGATTCGCTGCTGCTGATGGTTTCGTTCGACCGCTTCAAGAAATTCATCAAGCTGGCGGCAAGCTATAATACGCTGTCTGATTTTCTTGCGTCCTTCCCCAACAAAGGTGATGCTGAGAAGCTGATGACCGCCTTCGTGAACGGCCTGGAAAAAACGACCACGCTGGAAGACGGCGTGGATGTGGCCGACTCGTATGCGTCTATTGTTGAAAGCAACAAGCCGCTGGCTGCCAAGATGCTCGAGAACGTGCAGGCCGGGCTGCAGCGCAACACCAACCAGGGCAACGCGCGCGGAGCCTTGCTTTACCGCCTCCTCGACCGGCTGTTCCGCTCCGCAACCGATAGCAGCATCGACCTTTCCAGAGAATTCGGCATCCCGCCGGTGTACAGCGTGAGCTACGAATCGTTGCTGGGCGACACCAACCGCGTGATCGTGCAAAGCTTCATCTATGGCGACAAAGACGGACTGAACAACTACAACGTGCAAGTGGCGCAGCTTTCGAAAGGTTGGAAGAAGATCGAAGACACGAAGCAGTGGGTGGCGTATGCCAGCACAACGGGCAAGCCCATCACGCACTATTTCAACAAACCGCTGGATGAAGAAAGCGGCGAGCTGGAAAAGGCGCAGGCTGCGCTGGTGGACTACCTCAATACGAAAGGCCTGCAACCCAGCGTGGTGCTCCATCGCGGCCACAGCTATTACGCGGGCTCTACCATCGAGCAGCTGCAGCCCACGGCGCGGATCGTTTTCCTCGGATCCTGCGGTGGCTATCACCTCATTCACGACGTGCTCGAACATACGCCCGATGCGCACATCGTGGCTTCCAAGCAAACGGGTTTCAACAAGATCAACCAGGCGTTCATCAACCAGCTTTTCGACAAGCTCCGCTCGGGCCGCAGCGTGGACTGGATCCCATTCTGGCGCGAATTCAAGAACGCCAGCGGGCGCATGGAAGGCTTCGACGATTACATTCCGCCGCACCGCAACCTCGGCGCCCTGTTCATCAAGGCGTATAATAGCCAGATGGGGGAGGAGAAGGGGTTCTAGGATTCTTAAGGGGCGTCATTGCGAGGAGCGAAGCGACGAAGCAAGCCCTTGGGGCAGGTCGCTGTTGCAATAGCTGCAAATGGGCTGCTGAATACCGGCGGGGGGCAGCGTTCATACGGGTGGGATTGCTTTGTCGTCTCCCTTCGGTCGCCTCCGCGCAATGACGATTTGGGGCTCGCGCCTCCGCGCAATGACGATTTGGGGCTCGCGCCTCCGCGCAATGACGATCTGGGGCTTGCGCCTCCGCGCAAGGACGCTTCCTGTCCGGCCCCTACTTTTGCACTCCCGATGGCTGCACCAGAAAAGAAAAAGTCCTTCGATCTTGCCGTACTCCGACGCGTGCTGGCCTTTGCCGCGCCCTACCGGAAGCGGCTGTACCTCTCCATCTTCCTGGCCATCATCCTGGCGGTGTTTACGCCCGTTCGTCCCTGGCTCATCCAATACACGCTGCGCGAGCCGGTGGCTCACAAGCTGCCCGAGCTGCTCATCCGCATCACGGTATACCAGATCCTTTTCCTGCTTCTGGAAAGCGGGCTGCGCTTCTATTTCTCCTTTCTTACTTCCTGGCTGGGACAAGCGGTGGTAAAGGATCTCCGCACCACCACCTATAAGAAAGTGCTCGGTCTCAACCTCCGCCAGTTCGACCGCACACCCATTGGCACGCTCACCACGCGCACAGTTGATGACATCGAGCGCATCAATGACATTTTCTCGGATGGCCTCATCCCCATCCTCGCCGACCTGTTGTCGATCATCTGCGTGCTCATTTACATGTTCAGCGCCAACTGGCAGCTCACGCTGGTGTGCCTCATTCCGTTTCCCATCCTCATTGTAGCCACCTATTATTTCAAGGAGAGCGTGAACAAATCCTTTCACCGCGTGCGCAATGCCGTGGGCGAGCTGAATGCCTTTGTGCAGGAACACCTCACGGGGATGTATATCGTGCAGGCCTTTGCAGCGGAAGGCCGCGAGATGGACCGCTTCAAGAAGATCAACAAGGAGCACCGCGACGCGAACATCCATTCCATTTTTGCCTACTCGGTCTTTTTCCCGGTTGTAGAGATTATCCTGGCCACTTCCACCGGTCTTATCGTTTGGTTCGTGGCGCATCCAAACGTAGATGCCGGCATCATCACCTCGTTCATCCTCTGCCTCAACCTGCTCTTTCGCCCGCTACGCGTTATCGCCGATAAATTCAACGTGCTGCAGATGGGCCTCATCGCGTCGGAGCGCGTGTTCAAAGTGCTCGATAACGACGACTATACCCGCCCCGGCGGCGCCTTTGCCCCCCGCGATGTGCTCGGCAAGCTCGAATTCGACCATGTGTCTTTTGGCTACGATCCTGCGCATCCTGTGTTGAAAGACATTTCGTTCACCGTGGAGCCGGGCAAGACGCTTGCCATCGTTGGCCACACGGGCTCGGGCAAGACCACCATCATCTCGCTGCTCAACCGCCTGTACGAAGCTAACTCCGGAAGCATCCGGGTAGACGGGATGGAAGTGGGCGAGTGGCAGCTGGAGGCCTTGCGCGCCAATGTGGGCGTAGTGCTGCAGGACGTGTTCCTCTTCGCGGGCTCGGTGCGCGATAACCTGACGCTGCGCAATCCTGCCATCTCGCAGGAACGCGTGGAGGAAGCAGCACGCCTGATCGGGATGCACGAGTTCATCCTCCGGCTTCCCGGGGGCTACGACTACCACGTGATGGAACGGGGTGCGACGCTGTCGCTCGGCCAGCGACAGCTCCTTTCGTTCATTCGCGCGCTGCTCTACAACCCGGCGATACTGGTGCTCGACGAGGCCACGTCTTCGATTGATACCGAAAGCGAGCAGCTCATCGAGCATGCCATCCAGACCCTGGTGGCAGGCCGCACGAGCATCATCATCGCCCACCGGCTGAGCACCATCCAGCGGGCCAACCAGATACTCGTGCTCGACAAGGGCGAAGTGAAGGAAACCGGCACGCATGCGGAGCTGCTGGCGCACAGCGGCTTCTATGCCCGGCTGTATGAAATGCAGTTTGAACGCAAAATAAATTCGCCGGCCGCGCGTTAACTCTTCGTAATATTACGGGTCATTCCCGTCCGGCTGCTGCCGGCTAACCAATGAACCCGAACACTCTAGATCGCTCCATTATGAAGCTGAAGCTCCGCCCACAACTGGCCCTGCCGGCTCTATTCCTCCTGCTCCTCTTGTCGGCCTGCCGCCGCGAAGAAAGCCTCGAAACCGGCTACACATCTGTTTTTGCACTGCAGGACACCTTTGGTACCTGCTACGGCAACAATGTGCAGGGCGTGTATCACGTGGGACAGGCGACCACCGACAGCAACTTCCTGGAGCTGATGCTCTATGTAGCCAATACGGGCCGCTATTCCATCAATACCGATGTGCAGAACGGCTTTTCGTTTACCGGCACCGGCGCCTTTACCGATACCGGTATGACCACCATCCGCATCCCCGCGCGCGGAACGCCCATCGCGGAAGGCATCACTACGCTGCGCGTTGCCCAGGATTCGGGGTATTGCGACATCAACGTGACGGTGCTTGCGGCCGGCGTGAACAATGGCGGCGGCACCTGCAACGCCACTGCAACCGGCAGCTACAAGAAAGATACGGCGTTGAACGCTTCGCATACCGTGACGCTGCAACACAACTACACCACTGCGGGCACCTACACCGTCACCACCGATACGGTGAACGGGTTCTACTTCAACAAGGCCGTTACGGTGTCTGCGCCCGGCACCCAGACCATCATCCTCGATGGCTTCGGAACGCCGCTGGCAACGGGTACGAACAGCTTCACGGTCGATTTTGGCGATGGCACGGACTGCGCCTTCTCCATTACGGTTGTTCAGGGAACAACAGGTGGCGGTGGCGGTTGCGGCACGCTCAATGGAGCCTACACCGTGGGTACTGCGCTCACTTCGGCCAATACCTTTTCCAGCAACAGCCACGTGTACAGCGCCTCGGGCACGTACAATGTGCAGGTGAGCAGCACCGCACCGGGCATTACCGCCACCTCGGCTTCGGTGACCGTTACGATGGCCGGAACGGCCCCGGCCATCACGGTGCCCCTGGCAGGAACGCCCAGCGCGGCAGGCACCTACCCGGTGACCATTGATTTCGGGGATGGCACTACCTGCTCGGTGAACATGACCGTCAACCCCGTGGGCGGCACCACCTATTTTCCCATGACGCAGGGCAGCTGGTGGAGCTATGACGAAGGCGCCGGCGATACGTTGAAAATAACTGCCGGTCCGATGGTTACGCTCGGAGGCAACCAATACCGCGAGTTCTACGGCACCTACAGCGCCGGCGACCCCGACGATACGAATCATGTGCGGAAGGACGCCTCGTCCATCTTCCAGCAATACTCTGATCTCAACCAGCTTATCGACTTCGGCGGCAGCAGCCTCGTTACTTTTCCTCCCAACTCGTTTGGAGAGATCCCGCTCGTGAAGGACTTCATGACCACCGGCCAAAGCCTCGTGTCGCCTACTTTCTCGGGCACCATTGGCGGCGTTCCCGTAAACGTTCGCGTGACGGTCGTTTGTACGGATGCCAACGCTACCGTAACGGCCAACGGCAACACCTTTACCAATTGCTACGAAATGACCACTACCTACGAGTTCAGTACGGCAGGCTCTCCGTTCCAGCCCAACCCGCTGCTTCCGGAGCCCAAAACCTACTTTGCGCCCAATATTGGCCTCGTGCAGATACTTCCTTCGGCCGGAATGCCGGCGCAGGACCCGATACGTTACTGGCAGATCCAGTAAGGCAAAAAGCTATAGCGAAAGCGCCCTCCGGGGCGCTTTTCTTTTAAAACATAGCGGCATTTTCAGGCCGTTTTTGGGCCGTCACCCCTATCTTTGCGCCAAATTTCGGGTACAGTTATGAGGATTAGTCGTGTAAAAGCCTTGTTGGTAGCGGTTTTCAGCCTGTTTTCGGTGCTGGCATCCGCCCAACCCCAGGAAGAGCATACGCCAGACGGCCATGTAGCTACGGAGGAGCCTTCGAAAGAAGGTCAAAACCACGGTGGCAAGAAGAAGAGCTTCGATGCCAACGAGGTGATCTTCGGTCACGTACTCGATGCCCACCAGTTCCACTTTTTCTCCGTCGGCGACCACCACTATGGTATCAATTTGCCGGTGATCCTGTATGATAAGGACAACGGCGGCGTCGTGGCTTTCGGTTCGGGCGAATTTGAGCACGGACACAAAGTGGCCAGGGGCCGCTACCAGCTGGTGACCGAGCATTACAAAGAAGAACTAATGCACCAGGGCGTGATCGACGCGAAAGGTGCAAAGGCCATGCGCAACGAAAGCATCATCGCTGTGGACGGCAACGGCCACCCGATCCAGGAAGCGCAGGTATATGATTTCTCCCTCACCCGCAACGTGGTGCAGATGCTGCTTGCGCTGACGGTACTCACCATCATCCTGCTGGGCGTTGCAAAGCGCTACAAGCGTGGCGAAGGCGTGGAAACGGCTCCGAAAGGCATGCAGAATGCGCTCGAACCCGTGATCACGTTCGTGCGCGACGAAGTGGCCAAGCCCAACCTCGGGCACAACTACAAGAAGTTCCTTCCGCTGCTGCTCACCATCTTCTTCTTTATCCTGGTTAACAACATTTTCGGATTGATCCCCGGCTCGGCCAACGTAACGGGCAACATTGCCTTTACCGCGGTGCTCGGCCTCGTGTCGTTCCTCGTGATCAACTTCGCCGGCAACAAGCACTACTGGGGTCACATCTTCAACCCACCGGTTCCTTTCGGCATCAAGTTCATCATGGTGCCCGTAGAAATACTGTCGATCCTCACCAAGCCTTTCGCACTGATCATTCGTTTGTTTGCGAACATGCTGGCGGGTCACATCATCATCATTTGTCTCATCTCGCTGATCTTCATCTTCGGTTCGCTTTCGGGCGGTGCCGGCTGGGGCTTCTCGCCCGTGTCGATCGCGTTTTCGGTCTTCATCTTCGTGATTGAAGTGCTGGTGGCCTTTATCCAGGCCTTCATCTTCACCAACCTCACGGCGGTATTCCTCGGCCAGGCCACGGAAGATCACCACCAGGGCCATGAAGATGCCCACCACGGCAATCCGCCGACGGAACCAGTTATTATCTAGGATATCTGATCGCGGATGTCTGAGATGAAAAGAAGCTGATTAGGAGTTGGTCGTCTGCGAAAAAATCAGACATCAGACATCCGACATCAGCGATTTTAAACTTTGGCTTTTTTAATCATCATAAAACAACAAACATGAGCTTGTTAAGCATTCTGATCAGCGAAGTGGCCTGGGCAAACGCAGGTGGTGCCATTGGTGCCGGCCTTGCTGCAATCGGTGCCGGTATCGGCATCGGCCAGATCGGTCGCGGCGCAGTAGAATCTATTGCCCGTCAGCCCGAAGCCTCCAACGACATCCGCGCCAACATGATCCTGACCGCCGCATTCATCGAGGGTGTTGCCCTCTTCGCGGTAATCGCAGGTATCCTGGCGATGTTCGTTTAAGAGCACTGCTGACCAAAGGAAGTTTCCGCGCCCGACGCACAGGGCCGAGGGCGCGGTTTCTTATCGCTGATGTCGGATGTCTGATCGCTGATATCAGACATCAGAGATCAGACATTAGATCCACAAATCGAAACATACCCAAATATCTAGATAATGGAATTGTTGACCCCGCAGCTAGGCTTGTTTGTTTGGACGCTGCTTGCCTTCCTGATCATGTTCTTCCTGCTGCGCAAGTTTGCATGGGGACCGATCCTGTCGTCGCTGAGCGCCCGTGAGCAAGGCATCGCCGACTCGCTGGAAACTGCACAACGCGTGCGTGCCGAAATGACGCAGCTGAAAAGTGAGAACGAGAACCTGCTGGCCAAGGCCCGCGAGGAGCGTGCACAGCTGCTGAAAGAAGCCCGCGAAACACGCGACAAGATCGTGAACGAAGCGAAAGACCAGGCCAAGAACGAAGCCAACAAGATCATCGCCGAAGCGCAAGCCGCCATCAACGCACAGAAGATGGCCGCCATCACCGAAGTGAAAAACCAGGTGGGCAAGCTTGTGATCGAAGTGAGCGAGAAAGTGCTCCGCCAGCAGCTCTCCGATAAGAGCGCGCAGGAAGCACATATCAATGGCCTTGTGAACGAAATCAAATTAAACTAAACCCAGTCACCCTTCGACAGGCTCAGGATGACAAAGCGCATTTGACACGCTGAGCGCAGCCGAAGTGACATTCGCATATTAGCAAATTCGAACCATGCCTAATCCCCGTTTAGCCGCCCGCTATGCAAAATCGCTGCTCGACCTGGCCGTTGAGCGCGGACAACTGGAAGCGGTGTATGCCGAGATGCAACTGCTGCAGCGTGTAGTGCGCTCCAGCCGCGACCTCGCAACCATGCTGCGGAGCCCGGTGGTATCGGCCGATAAGAAGCAGTCCGTAATGAACGCAATCCTTACCAACCAGGTGGGCGAGCTTACCAACGCGTTCATCAGCCTGTTGATCCAGAAAGGCCGCGAAGGCGACCTGCCCGAGATCACGACGGCTTTCATCAGTCAGTATAAGAAGCACAAAGGCATCCACGTAGTGAAGCTGACCACGGCATCGCCGCTCAGCGAGGAGCTGCAGAAAAAGATCGTTGCGCAGGTAAAACAAAGCGGCAACCTCGACCAGATCGAGCTCGAAACCACCGTGAACCCCGACATCATCGGCGGCTTCGTGTTGCAAACGGGCGACAAGCTGATCGATGCATCGATCGCACACGAGCTGAAGGCCATCGGCCGCCAGTTCGACAAGAACGACTTCATTTATAAGATCATATAAACCACGGTTTGACGTTTGTTGTTTGTGGTTAGATAGCAATTAGTAAAACAAATAAATCAGCAAAAATGCCTGAAATAAAGCCCGACGAGATTAGCGCCATCCTTCGCCAGCAGCTGAGTGGTACACAAACCACCGCCGAACTGGAAGAAGTGGGATCCGTATTACAGATCGGTGATGGTATTGCCCGCGTTTACGGCCTCGGCAACGTCCGCGCCGGTGAACTCGTGGAATTTGAAAACGGTGTGCAAGGTATCGCACTCAACCTCGAAGAGGACAACGTGGGTGTGGTATTGATGGGTGAAACCGGCAAACTGCAGGAAGGTGCCAAAGTGCGCCGCACCGGCCAGATCGCCTCCATCAAGGTGGGCGACGGCATGGTAGGCCGAGTGGTAAACACCCTCGGCGAGCCTATCGACGGCAGAGGCCCCATCAGCGGCGAGCGCTACGAAATGCCCCTGGAGCGCAAGGCTCCCGGTGTAATCTTCCGCCAGCCCGTAACCGAGCCGCTGCAAACGGGTATCAAGGCCATCGACGCCATGATCCCCATCGGCCGCGGCCAGCGCGAGCTCGTGATCGGCGACCGTCAGACCGGCAAGACCGCGATCTGCATCGACACCATCATCAACCAGAAAGAATTCTTCGCTGCCGGCAAGCCGGTATACTGCATCTACGTGGCCATCGGCCAGAAGGCTTCCACCATTGCCGGCGTTATGAAGACGCTGCAGGAAGCCGGTGCCATGGAATACACGGTCATTGTGGCCGCTTCTGCCTCGGAGCCCGCTCCGCTGCAGTTCTATGCTCCCTTCGCCGGTGCCGCCATCGGTGAGTTCTTCCGCGACACAGGACGCCCCGCCCTCATCATCTACGATGACCTGTCGAAGCAGGCCGTAGCCTACCGCGAGGTATCGCTGCTGCTGCGTCGCCCGCCGGGCCGCGAAGCCTACCCCGGAGACGTATTCTACCTGCACAGCCGTCTCCTCGAGCGCGCTGCCAAGGTGATCAACAACGACGCCATCGCGAAGCAGATGAACGACCTGCCCGAGAGCATCAAGCACCTTGCAAAAGGCGGCGGCTCGCTCACGGCGCTCCCAATCATCGAAACGCAGGCGGGCGACGTATCGGCCTACATCCCCACGAACGTGATCTCGATCACCGACGGACAGATCTTCCTGGAGTCGAACCTGTTCAACGCCGGTATCCGCCCTGCGATCAACGTAGGTATCTCGGTAAGCCGCGTAGGTGGTTCAGCCCAGATCAAGTCGATGAAGAAAGTGGCAGGTACGCTGAAGCTTGACCAGGCCCTGTACCGCGAAATGGAAGCCTTTTCCAAGTTCGGTGGTGACCTCGACGCCGCTACCAAGCTCGTGATCGACAAGGGTGCCCGTAACGTGGAGATCCTGAAGCAGCCGCAATACTCGCCGATGCCGGTAGAGAAGCAGGTTGCCATCATCTACCTCGGTACGCAAGGTCTCATTCGCAACGTGCCCGTGCGCCGCGTGAAAGAATTTGAAGAGCAGCTGCTGATGGAACTCGAGAACAAGCACCCCGAAGTGCTGGCCGAGTTCAAGAAAGGCGGTCTCTCCGACGAGGCCATCAAGAAACTGACGGATCTGAGCAACAGCCTCATCCCGCAGTTCAAGTAGGACTTACTTCTCTCTTCCAAACCCTCGCCTTCGCGAGGGTTTTTTTATGGCTGGGGGGTGCTCAACCTGCAGTCGGATTGCGTTTGACGCAGCAGCTTCCTGAGTCGGCGACTCGCTCCGATACGTAGAATTACGGTTGTAGAAACACGGTGTTGTAGAACTACGGTTTACGAAGTCAAGTCCGTTTCAATCCCAGAATCGGCCGTTTCGTTCCCAAGCGACCGGGATTAAGGGTATTCTAAGGTTTGCACTATGCAGAAAGCACTAGTTTGCGCAACCCTGTTTACACTTCTCCAACCAACTAACAAACACATGCTCCACATTTTGCCCAACGTGCACTCTTCGCTGCGCGCCCTTCTATTTTTTCTGATAATGACCTGCGCAGCCAACCGGGGCGGCGCCACCGACCTGTCGGCAGGAGGACTTTTTTTTACGACCGTAAATGCCGATGGTGGCGGTAGTTTCAGCATCATGCTGATGAAACCTATTTCCGGACAAACCACTATCCATTTCACAGATAATCGCTACGATCCCGCCAATACTTCTTCGTGGGGTGGAATTGAAGGGTTTCTCAGCTGGACGTATACGGGTAATCTCAATGCCGGCACTCAGATCAGTTTCAGCGGAGCGAATGCTGCCGGAACCAGTGCTTCGGTAGGAGCAGTGACGCGTAGCGGCACTTTTCTCCTTGCTGCAGCCGGTGATAATATTTTTGCCTATAGTAGTCCCAGCGTGCTCGATGCCCCCTACGTTGTGACTTTCATTGCGGGGTTCAGTTACCAAACCGGAGGCGCATGGGCCTATAATGCCGCTAGTCCTTCATTCACTACCGGGCTTCCGTCAACTCTCACCAATGGCGTAAATGCGCTGGTTACGCCATCGCATGTGGACAACTGGCAGTTCGACTGCTCGGCGCCTCCAACCCTGGCTTACCTTACCACCGCTTCCCGGTGGAGGTCGGACGACATCACTCCTTATTCGTTGACGATCTCCTGCTCTTTCCCAACTCTGAGTGCGTACATCGGAAGTTACACGAACATTGCCTGTTATGGTGGTGCCACGGGCGCGGCAACGGTTGTGGCTTCGGGCTCGGCGCCGTATTCCTACGACTGGTCGCCCGGCAATCCTGCCGGTGATGGCACCAATTCGATATCAGGTCTCACTGCCGGTTCGTACACCGTTACTGTTACGGATGCTGCAGGAGGTAGTACTTCAACCAGTGTAGTTATCTCTCAGCCGACGGCGCCTGTTTCGGGAACAAGGGTGGTAACGAACGTTGCGTGCTTCGGCGGCAACACCGGCGCCATCAACCTTACTCCAACCGGCGGCACGGGCCCCTACACGTTCAACTGGGTGAGCGGTCCAACCACCGAAGACCGCACGGGTCTCCCCGCTGGAACGTACAGCGTGCAGATCACCGACAACAACGGCTGCACCGGCACGGTCAGCGGCATCATGGTAACGCAGCCCGCTGCGCCTGTTTCGGGCACAACGGTGGTCACCAACGTCGCCTGCTTCGGCGGCAACACCGGTGCCATCAACCTCACGCCTACCGGCGGCACGGGTCCGTATACGTTTAACTGGCTTAGCGGTCCAACCACCGAAGACCGCACCAGCCTCCCGACCGGAACCTACTCGGTGATCATCACCGACAACAACGGCTGCACCGGCACGGTCAGCGGCATCACGGTAACGCAGCCCGCTGCGCCTGTTTCGGGCACAACGGTGGTCACCAACGTCGCCTGCTTCGGCGGCTCCAATGGGTTCATCAACGTTACCCCCTCTGGCGGCACGCCGGGTTATACCTACTTATGGAACTATGGCGCTACCATGCAGTACGCCAGCGGCATCAGTGCGGGCAACTACTCGGTAAGAATCACAGATGCCAACGGTTGCCAGGCAACTATCAGCAATATCACGGTTGGCCAGCCATCGGCACCCGTAGGGGGAATGGTGCAAGCCACCCATCCTACCTGCCCGGGAGCTTCCGACGGTACCATCGACCTCACACCCTCAGGCGGAACATCACCCTATATGTATCAATGGAACAATGGTGCTACCACCCAGGACCGTACGGGGCTCGGCGCCGGTACCTATTCGGTGGTGATATGGGATGCCAACTCGTGCCAGTACACGCTTCCCGGCATCGTACTCAGCGCACCCGCCGCGCCGTCGGCCAGCATCGCTTATTCGGGCACGCCCTACCTGGCGGGCTCGGGCTCCGCCACAGTCAGCTTAACGGGCACCGGCGGCGGCAACTTCTCGTCTACTGCGGGGCTGGATATCAACGCTGCCACGGGCGCCATCAACCTGGCGACCTCCACTCCGGGCACCTATACCGTTACGTACACGATCATACCGGGGCCAGGCTGCGCCATCTATCAGGCCACTGCCACGGTAGTAGTGCTCAACCCGTTCTCGGCCAGCATCAGCTACGCCGGCTCGCCCTATTGTAGTTCTACGGGTACGGCGCAGGTGTCGTTCTCCGGCACCAATGGCGGCAGCTTCAGCGCTTCGCCCGCCGGCCTTTCGATTGATAGTGTTACGGGTGCCATATACCTCGCGGCTTCCGCTCCAGGCACCTACACCGTGCGCTACGGTACTTCACCTACCGACTTCACCACCACGCAAGTAGCGATCGGCCCCACCGCGTTCGCCGATGCCGTGCCCAACACCGTGTTGTGCAATGGCGCTACGTACGGTGCGGTTACGCTCTCGGGTGCCCCCGGCCTAACGTTCAACTGGACGGCATCCAACCCCGCCATCGGTATTCCCGCGTCGGGCACAGGCACCATCCCTGCCTTTACCGCCTCCAACAGCGGCACCAACGCAATTCAGTCGTACGTAGTTGTAGAACCCATAGGTGGCACCGGCTGCACGGCGCGCAAGATGATCTTCCGCATCACGGTGAACCCCACGCCGGTGATCGACAGCATGTCTGACCAGGCGCTTTGTGCCGGAAGCACGACTACTCCGGTAGAATTCCTCAGCACGGTGGCCGGCACTACGGTGAGCTGGACCAACAACAATACCGCCATCGGGCTCAACGCAACGGGCACGGGCAACATCGCTTCCTTTACCGCGCTGAACAATACCGGCGTGGTGCAAACGGCCACCATCACGGCGAGCGCCGTTGCGGGTGGATGCAGCAGCGCACCTGTTTCGTTCAACATAGCTGTTTCTCCGTCGGCAGGCACGATCAGCTATCCCGGCTCGCCGTATTGCCAGGCAGGGCCTGCAGTGCCCACGCGCACGGGATCGCAGGGAGGCGCCTTTACTTCTACCGCCGGCCTCGATATCAATGCGGCTACGGGGCAGGTCAACCTTGCGGCCTCCACGCCCGGTACTTATACGGTGACCTACACGGTAGGTGGTTCGGGTGGATGCAATACAACGGCAACGGCATCGATCACGATCAACCCGCAGGCAACGGTGAACCCGCTTCCGAACCTGGTGTACTGCAATGGAATGATGACAGCTGCACTGCCGTTTATGGGCACGGGCAACTCCTATACCTGGACCAACGACAACCCTTCGATCGGCCTTGCTGCTTCCGGCTCCGGCAGTTCGCTTCCTGCCTTCACTACGGTGAATGCAGGACCGGGCACGCAGTACGCTTACATCAAGGTGTCGCCGCAAGGCAATGGCTCAACGCTTTGTTCTTCAAAGGGCATGGCCTTCCGCATCGCAGTAAATTACTGCGGCCCCGTAACGCAAAGCGGCGGCACGGGCGGCGATCCCAATACACAGCGCACGGCGATGGTGCAGCAGTTTGAGGTGGGTCCCAACCCCGCACGCGGCACCGTAGTATTACAATACACGGGAGCTGAGCAAGGGCCCTTCACGGTGCAGCTGGTGTCGCAGTACGGCGCTGCTATCGGCAAGGCATCCATCATGAGCGGAACAACGCATCGTATAGACCTGTCGGGCGTAACGCCGGGCAGTTATATGATCCAGGTGACGCATGTCAAGACCGGCATCACGTTCAACAAGCAGCTGATCAAGATGTAGAGAAAGAGAAAAAGAGAACCATAGAACGAGATAGCGCAGCCCTGGTTGAGAGACCGGGGCTCGCTCTTTCCCCAAAAAACTGATGGTACATGTTGGTACGACATTCGCTATTGTATCCGAAACAGAAGTCATGAAAACAGCCGTAACAATCTTGCTCACCGGCGCCGCTGTTGCCGGTCTGATTTATTATTTCCGCGACCAGGAGCCCGTGCGCAAAGCGCTGGACCGCGCCAACGACGTATTGGCCAATGCATCGGACATTGTCCGCGAGCAATACGAAAAGCTTTCGAAGCAGGGCAAAGAAGCTGGCGCCGAAATGGTGTAAGCAATCTTCCTGCATTCAATGGAACCCGGCCCTGTGCCGGGTTTCTTTATGCCGTGTTGTCCTTTGCTTCAACAGTAAGGCTGCGCAGAAGATCGAACTTGTCGCCGTTGAGGAACGAGCCAATGGAATTTTCACTGAGCACCGAATGGATGTGCGACTGCACGCGGCTGAAGTGCGCATGCAGTGGGCATGGATGGTTGCCATCGCAGGTGCGTAACCGCAGCACACAGGTTTGAAAAAGGGCGAGGCCGTCGGTCGCAACAAGCAGGTCGAGCAGCGGTCTTTCGAGCACGTTCGCCGCCAATGCAAAGCCGCCGCGCTGACCCTTGGTTGATTGCAGAAAGCCTTGCTGGCTCAGCGTTTTAAGGATCTTGGCCAGAAAGTGACGCGGCACGCCCAGTTGCCGCGCGATGTCGTCCGCCTGCACGGTGCGCTGATTTTCATTTATGGCGATGTACAAAATTCCCCGCAGGGCATACCCGAAGGTTTTAGAGAACAACATAAGTGGAACGGAAACAACAAAGGTATCCGTGCGACAATCGCAAATAAGATCCCGCTGTCTGATTTGAATCATCTTCTGCCTTGATGCACGTCAACCACAACCGTAAATGCGGCTGGTAGTTTTGGCGCCAAATAAGACCTGCGGGTCTCAAAACAAGCCACGCAAACGGTACAAAAGCCGCGTTGCGCAATCAAATCCTTTCATTCAAATCAAAGCCTTATGTCTTCCACAAAGATCCTCACCTCTCTCGGACTTGTTACGGCGGCCGCACTTACGCTGGCGAGCTGCAAGCCGAAGGGCACCGCTTCCGCAGTCACCGGCGATGCGGCCAGCAAGGTGTATGTGGCTCCCGGCAAGTACGATGAGTTCTACAACATCGTATCGGGTGGCTTCAACGGGCAAATGTCCGTGTACGGCATTCCTTCCGGCCGAATGTTCAAAATCATTCCCGTTTTCTCGCAGTTCCCCGAGAACGGCTGGGGCTACAGCGAAGAGACGAAGCCGATGCTCAACACGTCGCACGGGTTCGTTCCCTGGGACGACCTGCACCACATTGCGCTGTCTACAACCGGCGGCACGCACGATGGCCGCTGGGCCTTCGGCAACGCCAACAACACGCCGCGCATTGCACGCGTAAGCCTTTCCACGTTCCGCACCGAAGAGATCCTCGAGATCCCCAACAGCGCGGGCAACCACTCTTCGCCGTTCATCACTGAGAACACCGAGTACGTGATCGCGGGCACACGCTTCTCCATCCCGATGGACAACCAGAATGGGGATGTTCCCATCAATACGTACAAGCAGAATTTCAAAGGATCGATCTCGTTCATCAAGGTGGACACATCGGGCCATATGAACATCGCTTTCCAGCTGCGTCTCCCCGGTGTCAACTTCGACCTCGCACGCGCCGGCAAGGGCAAGTCGAGCGGCTGGTTCTTCTTCTCCTGCTACAACTCCGAGCAGGCCAACACGCTTCTTGAAGTAAACGCGTCGGCAAAAGACAAGGACTTCATCATGGCTGTGAACTGGAAGAAGGCCGAGCAGTACGCAGCGCAGGGCAAGGGTTTCAAGGAATCCGTTCGCTACGCGCACAATACGTACAGCGACAAAACACACAGTGCCACATCGAACATCGAAACGTCGGTTATCGTGCTTGATCCTGCCAGCTGCCCCGATATGGTGTACTTCATTCCTTGTCCGAAGTCGCCGCACGGTTGCGATGTAAGCCCCGACGGTGAAAGCATCGTTGGATCGGGTAAACTCGCCGCTGTCATTCCCGTGTTCTCCTTCGATAAGATACAACAGGCGATCAGCGCAAAGAATTATGATGGCAACTACGAAGGCATCCCGGTGATCAAGTACGAAGCCGCACTGCGCGGTGAGGTGCAGAAGCCCGGGCTCGGACCCCTGCACACGGAGTTCGATGCCAACGGCAATGCCTACACTTCATTCTTCGTTTCTTCCGAGATCGTGAAGTGGAGCGTGAAGGACCTCAAGGTGCTCGACCGTGTTCCTACTTATTACTCCATAGGTCACCTGTGCGTGCCGGGCGGTCCTACCGCCAAGCCCTGGGGCAAATACGTGATCGCCTACAACAAGATCACTAAAGACCGCTACCTGCCCACCGGACCCGAGCTGACGCAAAGCGCCCAATTGTATTCGATTGATGGTGATAAGATGAAACTGCTGCTCGACTTTCCAACGGTTGGCGAGCCGCACTATGCAGAAGCCATTCCTGCAGAAATGTTGATGAAGAAAAGCCAGAAGATCTTCCGCATCGAAGACAACGGCAGCGCCTATGCAGCGAAGGGCGACGTAAATGCGAAGGTTACCCGCGAAGGCAACAAGGTGCACGTTTATATGACAGCCATCCGCTCGCACTTCACACCCGACAACATCGAAGGCGTGCGTATGGGCGACGAAGTATACTTCCACGTAACGAACCTCGAGCAGGATTGGGACGTTCCACACGGGTTTGCCGTGAAGGGCGCCAACAATGCGGAGATACTCGTGATGCCCGGTGAAACGCAAACGCTGAAGTGGATCCCCGAGCGCGTAGGCATCTTCCCGATCTATTGCACCGACTTCTGCTCGGCACTGCACCAGGAAATGCAAGGATATGTGCGCGTATCGCCCGCCGGATCGAGTGTTCCGCTGACGTTCAGCACGGGTAAAACAGAGCCGGCACCGGCCGCTGCGCCCGCAGGTGCAACTCCCGCCCGTCCTACTAAAAACTAATAACCAGCGAGCCGTTCCGTAGAAATACGGGGCGGCTCTCTCTAAAACTACTGATATGAAAAAGCTTCTTCTCTTCTCCTGCGGAGCTGCATTGCTCTTTACACTGAACGCCTGTTCCGGCAGCACTTCCGAAGGCCCCGTGGTAGCCAGTGCTTCAGAGTCGAACGCGCCAGCGGGCGGACAGTCGGCCGTTCAGGACGACGAGTCGCAAAAAGACGTGGTGAAGGTGGCGGCCTCTTCCAAGGATCACACTACGCTTGTGGCGGCCGTGAAGGCAGCCGAGTTGGTAGACGTCCTTTCCAATGCCGGACCGTTCACTGTGTTTGCTCCTACCAATGCGGCCTTCGACAAGTTGCCCAAAGGGACTGTGGAAGACCTGCTGAAACCGGAAAACAAAGCCAGGCTGCAGGACATTCTTCAGTACCATGTTTATGTAGGCAGTCTGAAGACCGACCTGATGCAGGACGGCCAGACGCTTAACCAGGTGAATGGCGGCAACATCACCATCACCAGGAAAGATGGTAAAGTGATCCTCAACAACAGCGCTACCATCGTAGCATCCATACCTGCTTCCAACGGCATCATCCACGTCATCGACGGCGTGCTGCTGCCTCCCGCGCCGTAACGATTGCCCTTTCTAAAACAGCTCCCATGAAACCCCGAATGCACCCTTTTTCACGTATCCTTGTCGCGCTCGCTGCCGCCTCGATGAGTCTTTGCTTTGTGCTGCCCGCCTGGTTCATTTACCTGCTGGCACCACAGTATCCCGAAGGGCTTACGATGTACATCTGGCTCGATCACCTCAGTGGCGACGTAACGATCATCAATGGCCTCAACCACTACATCGGGATGAAGCATATCGATGCATCTATGTTCCCTGAGTTTACGTACCTGCGCTATATCCTCGGAGGCATCATCCTTCTTGGATTGCTGGTTGCATTTACAGGGCGCAGAAAGCACCTGTTCTTCTTCGTGCTTTTGCTGGTGGGTTTTGCGGGAGCTGCTCTTTATGATTTTTACAGCTGGGGCTACGACTATGGCCACCATCTCGATCCGAAGGCAGCTATACAGGTGCCGGGCTTGTTTTACCAGCCTCCCGTGGTCGGTCACAAAAAGCTGCTCAACTTCGATGCCTACTCGTACCCGGACAGTGGTGGCTGGATCGTGATCGGAGCCGGTTTACTGTGCATCGCCGTATGGAGTTGGGAGCGTTTCCTCCGCAAGGGCGCACGACCATCGCGCTCCGTGGTGCTCCCGGGTAAGTCAGCGCTTGCCGCTTCGGTGCTGTTGCTCTTCACGCTTTCCAGCTGCAGCCAGGGCCTTAAGCCTTTCCAGGTGGGCCGCGATGCCTGCGCAGACTGCAGGATGACGATCGCTGACGTACACTATGGCGCCGAGCTTATCACCAGCAAGGGGCGCACGTATGTTTTCGACGACCTGCGTTGCCTCGCGCACTTCCGCAAGGCCAACGTGGCTGCCGCAGCCAATGCACAATTGTACTTCGCCGACTATGAACGTGGCACCTTGGTGCCTGCCGCACAAGCCTGGGTGCTAACCGACACTTCCTATCAAACTCCGATGAACAGCCATTCCGTTGCTTTTTCGGATCGCGCAGCTGCAGACCGTCAGGCGAAGGGATCACCGCAGCCCGGACTGACAGCATTGGAAAAATTGTAGATCATGCGAACCTTCGTGCTCACCGTATTATTACTGTCTGCTTTTGCATCCGGCGCGCGCACCATCGAGGTGGGCCCGGGCCGCGCGGTACGCTCACTGCGCGCAGGCGTGGAGCTGGCACAGTTGGGCGACACGGTGCGGCTTCACAGCGGTACGTATCGCGAAGGAGCTATTGTGATACAAAAGGGGATCACGCTGATCGGCGTTGGCTGGCCACTGCTCGACGGACAGGGCCGCTACCAGCAGCTTACGTTGAGTGGCGCTAACATTCGCGTGCAGGGTCTCCGGTTTACCGGAACGGGTTATTCGAGCATGAACGACTACGCCGCCATCGGCATCATTGACGCGCAGAACGTGGTGGTTGAAGGCAACGAGATCCGTGCCGCTTACTTCGGCATTCATGTGGCAAACACCCGCAACTGCAGCATCCGCAACAACCGCATTATCGGAATTCCAAAAACAGAACAGACTTCCGGCAATGGCATACACCTCTGGAAGTGTGCACAGATGCTGGTGGAAGGCAACGACGTGCAAGGCCACCGCGACGGCATCTACTTTGAATTCGTTACCTATTCCGCGATCCGTAAAAACAATAGTCACAACAACATCCGCTACGGGCTGCATTTCATGTTCTCCAATAACGACAGCTACGCCGACAACGTGTTCTCGCGCAATGGCGCAGGCGTGGCGGTGATGTATTCGAAGCAGGTGAAAATGCTAAGGAATCATTTCGAGCGCAATTGGGGTCCGAATGCATACGGCTTGCTGCTCAAAGAAATATCCGATGCAGAGATCACCGGTAACACCTTTGCGTTCAATACATCGGGCATCCTGATGGAAAGCACGAACCGCATCGATGTGGCCCGCAACGTTTTCCGTTCCAACGGTTGGGGACTACGCATCTCGGCTTCGTGCAACGACAACGTCGTTCACCAGAACAACTTCCAGGGCAACACCTTCGACGTGGCCACCAACGGCGACCTGATGCTAAACCGCTTCAATGGTAACTATTGGGACAAGTATGATGGGTACGATCTCAACCGCGACGGAAGCGGTGATGTGCCCTACCACCCGGTGAGTCTCTATTCGATGATCATCGAGCGCAACCCGCAGTCGGTGATCCTGCTCCGGAGCTTCATGGTATCGCTCCTCGACAAAGTAGAAAAGGCGATGCCTTCCATAACGCCCAGCGCAATGGCCGACGCGGCGCCGCTGATGAAACCGTACCAGAGATGATCGACATTAAACACCTCGGCAAACGCTTTCGCAAGCTCGTTGCCCTCGAAGATATCAATGCCACTTTTTCGGCCGGCCAGGTAGTTGCGCTCATCGGGCCCAACGGCTCGGGCAAGACCACGCTCATCAAAAGCATCCTTGGGCTGGTGCGTCCCGACAAAGGCGCCATTTATTTCCAGGGGGAGGAACTGGGTAGCGATGGAAGCTACCGCGCCCGGATCGGTTATATGCCGCAGATCGGTCGCTATCCTGATAATATGACGATCGGGCAGCTGTTACGCATGATCCGCGACCTGCGCGGCTCCGATGTTTCGCTTGATGAGGAGCTGTACTACCAGTTCCACCTCGACCGGCTTCAGGACAAACCGATGCGTGGCCTGTCGGGCGGCACGCGCCAGAAGGTGAGTGCGGCTCTTGCGTTCCTGTTCAACCCTCCCGTATTAATACTGGATGAGCCTACAGCCGGCCTCGACCCGGTGTCGAGCGAAGTGCTGAAGAAAAAAATACTGCGCGAGAAGGCAAAGGGCAAGCTCCTGCTCATCACCTCACACGTGCTCTCCGACCTCGAAGACGTGACCACCCACGTGCTGTACCTGCAGGACGGCCGCGTGTTCTTCCAGGGAAAGATCTCCGAGCTGCACGAGCAAACCGGCGAGCAGCGCCTGGGCAAGGCCATCGCGCACCTGATGCAGCACGCCACAGCTCAAGGCGAACTGGAGGAGCACGAATTCATCTACATCAAAATAGCGAACTGATCATGCTGAAAATATCCCGCTACGTTTGGTCCGACATCATCCGCAACAAGGTGGTGATCGCCTACACCCTTTTTCTGCTGGTCGTTTCGCTCAGCCTCTTCCAGATGGAAGAAGATCCTTCGAAAGCCGTGCTCAGCCTACTCAACATCATCCTGATCGTTGTGCCGCTGGTCAGCATGGTCTTCGCAACGATCCACTGGTACAACTCTTACGAGTTCCTCGAGTTGCTGCTAACGCAACCGATCAGCCGCGGAAAAGTATTCCTGGCCGAGTGGGCGGGCATCAGTTCGTCGCTCGCAGCCGCATTTTTTGTGGGCGTAGGCATACCGGTGCTGATCTACAACGGTAATGCAACCGGAGTGGCGTTACTTCTTGTAGGAATGTTGCTCACGCTGGTTTTTACGTCGCTGGCGTTTCTCGCATCAGTGCGCAGCCGCGACAAGGCGCGCGGCATCGGCGCTGCATTGATGATCTGGTTCTATTGCACGCTGATCTACGACGGCCTTTTGCTCCTCCTGTTGTTCGCCTTTGCCGACTACCCGATGGAGAAGCCGACGCTCGCACTTTCCTGCCTCAACCCGGTAGACCTGGGCCGGATCTACATAATGCTGCACCTCGATGTGAGCGCGCTGATGGGATATACCGGCGCGCTATACAAGGACTTCCTCGGCACGGCTGGTGGTACCGTGGTGACGTTGGGCATCTTGTTGTTGTGGATCCTGCTGCCGCTTTGGATGGCGATGCGCACGTTCAAGAAGAAAGACCTGTAGGATATCATAGTGAAGACAAAAAATTGTTGAAATGGTCCGGGTGTTGATCGCGATAGGTTTGTTGTTGGCGTTTGCGGGGTACAGTGCGTTGGTGTATACAGCCGGCACGGAAGCGCCTGAGGCGGCCTCGCAGGCCTGGACCACTGAGGCGGCTGCGGGAAAGCAGCTTTACCAGCAACACAACTGCCAGGCATGCCACCAGTTGTATGGCCTTGGTGGGTACCTCGGTCCAGACCTTACCACTGCGTGGAGCGATCCGAAGCGTGGTCCTGCTTACCTGCGGGCGCTGCTGCAAAGCGGCGGCAGCCGGATGCCCAACTTTCATTTCACCCCGAGCGAAGTGCAAAGCCTGCTGGCTTACCTCCGCTCCGTAGATGCCTCCGCCCATGAGTATGCTGCCCATCCCTAAGCTACATAGCAGATCCGACCGCATCGCGCTGGCCTTTCTTGGCCTGGGGCTTAGCTATCTCATGCTCGGCGTCGTATTCGGGTTGCTTGGCGGGCTGCAGTATGTGCTACCCGAGTTCCTGCGCACACAGCTGGCCTTCCAGAAAACAAGACCCCTGCATGTGTACCTCGTTACCTCGTGGATCTTTACTGCCGCCCAGGGCGGACTGTATTTCTACGTACCGCGCGCAGCGGGCAGGCCGCTCTGTTGGCCGCGCGCTGGTTGGAGCCATTTTGCGCTGCAGCTCGTTACATCAATCGTTATCGTTGGGTGCTTTTTTGCGGGGAAGTTCGGCGGGCGTGAGTACCTCGAGTTCCCGCCGGCCTTGGGTGGCCTCATAGCATTGTCGTGGATGCCGCTTGCCATAAACTTCTTTGCAACGCTGCGCCCGCGCTTTAAGAACGCGCCGGTATACTACTTCAGCTGGACGGCTGGCATAGTGTTTTTCTTCGTTACGCTTTCAGAAAGCTATCTCTGGCTCATCGATTCATTCTTCGGGAATGCCGTGCGCGACGTGACCGTGCAATGGAAGGCACTTGGCTCGATGGTTGGAAGCTGGAACATGCTGATATACGGCTGCACCTTGTATGTGATGGGACAGTTGAAAGGCGACGACAAGCTGGCCCGCAACAGCACTTCCTTCTTCTTTTTCTTTCTCGGCTTTACAAACCTGCTGTTCAACTGGGGACACCATACGTATGTAGTGCCAGCTGCACCGTGGGTGCGTACCGTGTCCTACGTCATCAGCATGACCGAGCTGCTGCTGCTTGCTCAACTGCTGTATAAGTTTCGTCGAACGATCCGGGAAGCACGCAAGCGCTTTCACCAGGTGACGTATCGACTGCTGGCGCTTGCGGACGGATGGGTGCTGCTCAACCTCGGCCTCGCGATCGTGCTTTCCGTGCCCGCGATCAACCGCTACACACATGGCACGCATATTACTGTTGCGCACGCCATGGGCGCAACGATCGGCATCAATACCTTGCTGTTGCTCGCATCAGTCACCTACATTCTTTCGCAACTGAAGCCCGTTGCACTGCGCCCCGCGAAGCGGCGTGTGCGCCGTGCAGCGCTGTGGACGAATGCTTCATTGCTGCTTTTCTGGTGTTCACTTCTCGGAAGCGGCCTCGTCAAGATCGCCGGACAGCAAGAAGGAAGTTCTTTTGCTACCATCATGCAACGATCTGCACCGCTCTTCAAAGCGTTTGCTTTCAGCGGAGTGCTGCTGCTGGTGTCTTTGCTGTTGCTGGTGTTGCCGCTGCTGCGCGTTATCTGCAAGCGTGAAAAGAGTGTTTTGCCGGAATCTGCACAGCAGATCAAAGGGCAAGTGCCTCGCGAAGCGACAATTGCGTGAGCAAGGTCATAGATTTTGTTGAGCGCGGTTACGAATTGAATACATCAATGAACGAATTTTGAACGCGAAATGAAAGGGCTGCTGAATGTGCTTTTGTTGATCCTGGTGCTGGTGCAAGCCTTCAGCAAGTGGATCATCGTGGCCGACTTCGAAGCCAACCGCGAATACATCGCACGCACATTGTGCGAAAACAGGCAGCGCCCGCAGATGAGGTGCGGCGGTAAATGCCAGCTCGCCAAGCGCCTGGCCGAGGAAGGAAAGGGCACATCCCAGCGCACCCTCCGCATCAGTTTCGACGAAGTGACCCTCTCCCGCACAACCCCTTTGGCCCCGCCCGCTCTTATACAAGAAATTTCCGGCAGGCCTGCATCGCGCTTCCTGCTCCAGTTGCCCCGGCCCTTCTTGCCCTCTTTGCGCAAGCCGCCCTGTGTTGCCACATCCTGTGCATAATCCATTCTGCAACACAAAATCTTTTCCATGAAACGTTTGCTCCTGGCGGCCCTGGTGGCCTGCCTCCTGGCACCGGCTGCCCGCGCCTGCGATATCTGCGGTTGTGGCGTCAGCTATTATAATCCCTATTTGTTTCCGCACCTCAGTAAAAGCTACGTTGGTTTGAGCTACTTCCACCGCGTATACCGCACCGCAGGCCACGATGGCGCCTGGAGCCGTGAGCGCTATAATACCGTACTTCTTACCCTGCAATATTCGGTGGGGAGGAAGCTGCAACTGCAGGCGCTTCTTCCCTGGCAGGCGAACAGCCTTCGCAATGATGCGGGAAGCCGCTCGCTTTCGGGCCTCGGCGATGTTTCGCTGATGGCGCAGTATCGTTTGTGGGAGCGCAATTCCGACAAGGGGGTGCGGCAATCGGTGCTCCTCGGTGGCGGCGTGAAGCTTGCCTCCGGTCGTTATGTTGCGGCTGCTACCAGCAAGGCCGAAGACCAGAACTTCCAGCTTGGTACCGGTAGCACCGACTTGCTCTTGAACGGCTCATACCGTATCAGCCTGCGTAGGTGGACGTTCAGCGGAGTAGGAGCGTATAAATACAATACCGCAAATAAGGATGGCTACCGCTATGGTGATGTGGTCAACGGCGGCGTCCAGGCTGCCTTCCGCCAGGAATGGCGCAACTGGTCGCTCACGCCCTATGCGCAGTATAACTACGAGTGGCAATTAAATGATGCCGACAATCACGTGCTTCAGTCTGTTTCGGGTGGGGGCGTAAGCTATCTGGCCGGCGGCCTCGATTGCAACAACAAGCGCTTCGCTATCGGGGTCAACTACCAGGTGACGCTGGCGCAGGATCTTGCCGGCGGACAAATCCGCGTAGAGCCGCGTTTGGCCCTGCGCACTTCCATTTCTTTCTAATTTTTTAAACAAACCAATCATGCAACTCATTTTCCGATACAGTTTCCTACTGCTTTCCCTGGCCGCCTGCACCAAGCACTCCGGCGATGTGGCCGCTCCCGAAAGCCCGGGCGCCACGCTTAACATTGCACAGCCACTTGCCGGCTCTGTTTACCATCCTGGAGACACGGTGCGTCTCGAAGCCCTTGCCATCGCTCCCGCCAATATCCACGGCTATGAAGTGGAGATCCATCGCGTGAACGATACCACAAAGCTGTTCTACGCTCACGTGCACGACCACAACGACACGCTGCAGATCAGCCAGCGCTGGGTCAACGATCGCACGAGCGCCACCGCACTTGAGGCACGCATCACGCTCACGCTTGACCACGATGGGCATCAGCTGCAGCGCAGCGTAAGCTTCCAGGCGCAGTAACATTCGGAAGGAACGATAACGCCGGCTTGCCGGGTTTTATTCACTTCAAAATTTCGATTATGAGAAAAATGTTATGGTTCGCTTCACTGAGCGTCTGCTCGGTGCTTGCATTTTCTTGTGGTTCGGGCAGCAGCGGCGACAGTGCCGGCAGCAGCACAACCACAACAGCAGCAACAGAGGCTCCCGCTGCCGCGAGTACGCCGCAGGGTGTTGGTCCTATCAAAGAGGTCAAGCTCAATAGCCCGCTCGATCAGAAGCTTGTTGCTTCAGGTAAGAGCGTGTATGAGCTCAAGTGCGCATCCTGCCACAAACTTTCGGGCGAGAAGCTCGTTGGTCCGGGCTGGAAGGGTGTTACCGATCGTCGTACGCCCGAATGGACAATGAACTTCGTGATGAACACGGAGGAAATGCTCAACATCGACACGGCTGCACAAAAAATGCTCGAAGAGTGTATGGTTCGCATGCCGAACCAGAACCTCTCCGAACCCGATGCACGCTCGGTGCTGGAGTTCATGCTCAACAACGACGGCAAGAAGTAACGCTTTGTGTTTGATTTGTTGAAGACCGCTGCGCGTGCAGCGGTCTTCTCATTTACAGGTCGCGCTTGCGGAAATGGCGTACTGCGCCCCAAAGCGGTAGCAGGATCCAAAGGAGCAGGATGCCCGCGGTGAAAGCAATGCCCGCTGCGCTGCCGAAGAAGTCTTTATAAACAGCGCCCGTGTATCCCATCAACGCACTGATGTCGATCTGGAGCATGATGAAGATGCGCGCGAGATCGATCGGATTGAGAGCGCAGAGCAGCATCGTCAATCTCTCCAGCGGGTAGTCGCTGAATGCGAAGAGGAGCAACAGCACCAGCCCGTCGTAAATGAGCGCAAAGTAGAACCACAGCATGAGCGCAACTCCGATGCCCCGCGCTTTGTCGCGCGAACGGATGGATGCAAAGAAGGCGATCGATGTAAACGCACAGGTGAGGAGCACTCCCATCAACAGCATCGACAATCCTGCGGCTGTGCATTGAAAAAGAAGCACCGGGATGCCCACTCCCAAAAGGAATGCGAGCGAAAGCGCACCGCTGATGCCTGCGTACTCGCTGAGCAGCACGCGCGTGCGGCCAACAGGCTGTGTGAGCATCAGTTCAACAAACTCGTACGAGTTGTACCACTGGATGGTGGCAAACACAATGCTGATCAGCGGTATCACGGTGAGCACGATGTTGAGCAGGCTGATCACCGCCTTTCCCCCGTTTTCTTCCATGCGGAACAGGCTTACGGAAACAACGAACAGGAACAGGGTGTAAGCCAGGCTCACCTTGTTGCGCAGAAGATCGTACACCACGTAGCGCGTTATCCGTAGCATCAGCTTGATCGTTTTTGCGTGCCGTCCTGGCGCATCATTAAATGGGCTATTCCGCGGTTCAGGCGGTCGGCGCCCGTATCGTGGAGCAATTCCGCGCTCGTTCCGGAAAAGCGGATGCTCCCGTCCTGCAGGTACACAACGTGCGTGGTTAGCTCTTCCAGGTCGCTCAACACGTGCGACGTGATCAGCACCAGCTTCCCCTTGCGTTTTTCTTTCGCGATCTTGTCCTTCAGCAGTTCGGAGGCTACGGGGTCAAGACCGGCTGTGGGTTCGTCCAGTATTAATACGGGCGGATCGAACAGAAAGGCAAGTGCGGCACTTACTTTTTGCCGCGTGCCGCCGGAAAGACTGCGCATCGATTTGCCCCGCATTTCCTCCAGTCCAAACGCCGTCACTAATTCATTGTCCGTTTGCGTTGCTTCCGTCCGAATGTTCCGGATCATGTCGAAGATCTGGCCAATCTTCATATGGTCGGGATAGCGACCGATCTGCGGCATATAGCCGATGCGCGCGCGGTACGCCACATCGCCGGAAATGGATTTTCCATCGAACAATATGCGGCCTGAATCCGGACGCACGAGTCCCAGGATGCTTTTGATAAGGGTGGTCTTTCCAGAGCCGTTCGGTCCCACCAGCGACACGACGGTTTCTTTCGCCAGCGATAGGCTGACGTCCGACAGTGCCGTGAAGCGGCGAAACTTCTTTGTGAGCGCTTGTATCTCGATCATAACTCCAGCGGCTTCATCAACGGTTTTTCATCCACCAGGTTTTCGGGCGTCAGGCTCGGGATTGCTTTCTCTACTTTGTCGAGCAGGTTAACCATGAACGACCGAAGCAGGATGAGCGTAGTGGGATTTTTCTCAACGATCATAGAATACAAACTTACCGGGTGATAGGGAATATCGCCCGCACCATCGCGGTTGCGGTCATATCCTTCATACTTGTCCCAGTAGTTGCGGTCGAAGCGGTTCAACACGAGCGAGCCATTGGTAGCCACGTCGAACGTATTGCCAATGAAATTGTTTTCTTCGAACACGTTGTCGCTGCAGCTTGCCTGCACGCGTGCCGCCCATCCATTGGCGCGAAACGAGTTGCGGCGCGCCACCACACGGTTTGTTCCCTCCATCTGCAGGGCCGATGTGTTGTGATAGAAATCGTTGTCCCACAACAGGACGTCGCTGATTTCTTTGAGCAACAGGCCGTAAGCGCTTGCGCCCCAGTTGTCGAGGAATCGGTTGCGGCTGATCACCACCTTGTTCGAAAACATCACGGCAACACCGGCGCCGTTCCTGCTAAACGTATTGCCGACATAAAGGTCCCTGTCCGAAAACATAAAGTGGATGCCATAGCGGATGTTGTCGCTGCTGGTGTTGGAGCGGATCAATGAATGGGAAACGAACTCGAGGTAGATGCCGTCGCGGTGGCCGTGGATCTCATTATGCTCCACAACAGCGCCCGAACACTTCCACAGGTGGATGCCATTACCCGATGTTTGCTCCGTGCGTGTGCGTCCCTTCAGGTAGTTGTTTTGAAAAAGAAGACTCGAGCTGTTGGCCGCGTGGATGCCAAAAAGTGCTTCCTCGAAACGGTTGTCATTGATGCGTATGTTGTGTGTATTTGCAATGGACACACTTGCCAGGTCGCGCGAGGAAGAGCTGCCGGAATGCAGAAATACGAAGCCGCTTACCTGCACGTCGGCGCCGGTAATGATGATCAATTCATCGCGGTACTGACCATCCAGCCTGGGCGATCCGGTGCCGAGCAGCGTAAGGGGCTTGTCGATATTCAGCGTGCCTTCGGTATAGGTGCCCGGGCCTACGCGCACCGTATCGCCCGGGCTTGCCGCTGCGATCGCCTGGCGTATGCTGGGGTATGCGCCTCTACCCACGTCTAGCGTGCGCGCGCCCGCGCCCAATGGAAATGCGATCAGTAGGATGAGCAGGAGGCGCATAAGTTCATCGTTGCGTTTGGTTCGGCAGGATGCCCGTCCACTGTGTGCGATGGGCTTCCGTAATCTTTGACGCGGCTTCTGCAGCCGCTTCGGTTGCAAAGGCTGCAATGTTGCCATTCATGGGCGAATGGAGCGTGCCTCCCTGCAGGAGCACAGCCTTTTTCGCATCGATAAAACCGTGGGGCGTTTCATAGTCAATGAACAGCACCTGCGCGCGATCAGCCGCTGGCACCGTTCCTTCCTTGTCGAATGCCGCAAGGCAATGCAGGTCGTCGAACTTGTAGTTGCGGCCTTTACGGGTAAGCACTTCCGCGCCAAACTTCTGGTCCACGATCGTCATCCTGCAATAGGCACATACGTCTTTACCATATGCAATAGGTTCCGGCCCGTTGCTGCACGATGCAGATACAACAAGTAGCAAAGCGATCCACAAATATTTCATACGGTTTTTCTTTTGCGCCGGAACAGATCCCAAAGCAGCACCAGCAGCATCACACTCACCGCCGCGATCATTACCCAGCCGCCGCTGTCGGGGTACGAGTAAGCATCGAAGTTGAGCAGCTTTTTGTGTCCCACCAAAGGTGGTTGGTAGGTAAGCCCAGGAACTTTGATGGGCGCATGCGGATCGAGCTCGTGGCCATACGCATAGCTCCATTGGTAGAAATCATACAAGGCCAGCGCACCCGCGGCCGCAAACAGCAACAGGTAGCCAACGAGCCAGCTGCGCCGCCCCCTGATGGCCACCACCACGCCGAGCACGATGAGCGCAACCATGATCCAGCGCATGTATCCAAACTCCGGAAACTGCGACTCGTGGATGGGTCGCATGCCAATGTAGTGGTTGAGGCCGTTGATGATGCTGACTTCGCCGCTGAGGTGATCGAGCCAGATGTACATCGTTAGCCCCTCCGGGTATTGCGGCGCCGTAAGGAAGATGAACCAGAACGGCAGGAAGAACGTAGCGACGAGCGCAAGCGCACACATCGCCACGATCCATCTGGCAGCCGTTGACAGGTTTCCGGGTCGGTTCATTATTGATTTTTAGCAGCCGGTGCCGCACCCGAATCGCCAGCGCCTTTTGTTGCAGGCATGTTCTTGCCGGTGCTGAAAAGGAGCGGTACATTGGAGCCCGCCGGTGACACACGGAGGTAACCCTGCATCTCCTGGTGCAGCGCCGAACAAAAGTCGGTGCAATAGAACGGGAACATTCCCGGTCGGTCAGCGATGTACTTAAGCGTTTGTGTTTCGCCCGGCATGACGAGGATCTCGGCGTTTGCCGCATTCTTGATGGCGAAGCCATGCGGGACGTCCCAGTCCTGCTCGAGGTTAGTAACGTGGAAATACACCTCGTCGCCCACGCGCACTCCTTCGATGTTGTCGGGGGTAAGGTGCGAGCGGATGGCCGTCATGTATACGTGCACTTTGTTGCCCTCACGCGTCACCTTCGTGGCTCCTTCTCCCATCGAAACGTACGGGTGTTTGTTGTCTTCGATGCGGAAGATGCGCTGGCTGTTCTTCGATAGCACCTCCGCCGGTATCGCCTCCGCGTAGTGCGGCTCACCCACCGTGGGGAAGTCGAGTATCATCTTCATCTTGTCGCCGCTGATGTCGTACAACTGCGCGCTCTGCGCCAGTTCGGGCCCGGTGGGCAGGTAGCGGTCTTTGGTGATCTTGTTATACGCCACCATGTATTTGCCGTAGGGTTTTTTGGTGGGCCCACCCATCACGCTAAGGTGTCCGATGGAGTAATATGTGGGAACGCGGTCGAGCACCTTCAGGTCCTTAATGCGCCACTTCACGATTTCGGACGATACGAAGAACGACGTGTAGGCGTTGCCATTTGCATCAAACTCGGTGTGCAGCGGTCCGAGGCCGGGTTTCTGCACTTCGCCGTGCAGCACAGACTCATATTTCAAAACCGGGAATCCTTCGAAGCTTCCGTCAAACTGCTTTTGCGCGATTGCCTGGAGCATCTTGCTGAATGAGAACACGGGTATCAGCGCGGCAAGTTTTCCCGAGCCAACGATGTATTCACCCGTAGGGTCCACGTCGGTGCCGTGCGGCGACTTGGGGCAGGGAATGAAGTACATCATATCAGGGCAATCGCGCGGGTCGAGCATCAGCACTTCTTTTTCCATCGTGCTCGTTGCGCTGTGCGTGCGGTCGTCGTACACGTTGTGCGCATATTGCGCAGGCATCCTTTTGCCTTTGCCCTGCGCTGCATACTGCTCCGCTTTCTTCCAGTTGACGGCCATGATGAAGTCCTTGTCTTTCGCCGAAGCGTTCACTTCGAGGAGGGTGTTTGCTTTCTCTGAATTGTAGCACGAAAAGAAAAACCAGTCGTGCGAAGGACCTTTGCCACCGCGCGCCAGATCGAAGTCGATGCCGGGTGCAAGGATCTGGAAAGCGATGTTCATGCGGCCCGATGCCGGGTCGACCTTCACAAAGGAGATCGTGCTTTGGAAGTTCTCTTTGAACGTATTGATCGGTACATCGCCCGGGCCAGTGATGGGAACGGCGAAGCGCGTGCCTGCGATGGTGTATTCGGTATTCTCTGTGATATAGGGAGAGGAGTGGTTGCCCGCGCTGTTGGGAATCTCGATGATCTCTACCGTGCGGAAGGTCTTGAGGTCGATACGCGCGATGCGGGGCGAGTTGTTGCCGTTGGCAAATACCCAGCGGCCATCGTGCTCGCCATTGGTGGTGGAAAGCGCTATGTGGTGCTGGTCGTCCCAGGGCGTAAATCCGTGCGACGTATTGAGCATGGGCTTCGTTTCTTCACTAAAGCCCCAGCCACTTTCCGGGTGTTGCGAGAACACGGGTATGATGCGCAGCAGGCGGCCCGATGGAATGCCGTAGACCGACACCTGGCCATTGAACCCTCCGGATACAATGTTGTAGAACTCATCGTATTTGCCGGGCGCAACATATACTTTTGAGGCCGCGTCGCCACTTACTGCGCTCGCTGCTCCCTTGGGTTTGCAACCATTCAAGAACAGGATCAGAGTTAGTGCTGAGCTGGCAAGCAGTAGTGATTTAAATGTGTGCATAAACGTTGGTATGGTTTAAAACAGGGTTTACAAGGCAATTTGTAGAAAAGTTAGCGATCCTATTGTTCTGAAAGCTTCACGAACCAAGCTTTTTAATCTTGAATTAATGCCGCTGTCTGGCATAGTTCTTTGGAGAAATTGATTTACTTCAACAAAAATTAGCATCATGACAAAGACAATCCGGACGGCCGCAGCAGCATTCTGCCTTCTTTTCGTCGCTTCTTGTGGCTCCGATTCCAACAACAGCTCATCGGGAAGCAGCACCACTACCACCACGGAAACGACGGCTCCAGCAGCGGAAACGCCGGCTAACAGCCCGTCGGGTGTGGGGCCTATTTCGGAAGTAAAGCTCAATCACCCACTCAACGATGGAATGGTGGCTAATGGCAAGAGCGTTTACGAACTTAAGTGCGCATCCTGCCACAAAATGTCGGCTGAAAAACTGGTAGGGCCCGGATGGAAGGGCGTCACCGATCGCCGTACACCGGAGTGGATCATGAACTTCGTGATGAACACCGAAGAGATGTTGAACAAGGACACTGCCGCACAGAAGATGATCGAGGAATGTATGGTGCGCATGCCCAATCAGAACCTTACGGAAACCGATGCCCGCGCGGTGCTGGAATACATGCTCAGCAACGACGGCAAGAAGTAAGCACGAATTCTTTTAGACGAATAGGAAGAGGCGGCTCATCAAACGGCTGCCTCTTCGCGTATATAACTGCGTGCGCGCACAGCAGTCACGGCCATTGCACTTGCACCCGTCAGCAGCAGGGCGGCGGCACCGAGCAGGCCCCACTCAAAAAGCCGGCTGTTGGTGCCCAGCAGAATGCCCAGGCCCTGCAGCAGCAGCAGCCCTTCATTTGCCAGCACTCCCGCTGCAAAGAGATAAGCTGGAATTGGACTACCCCTGTGGCGTGCAAAGTATCCCGCTTCTGCAAGCTGTGCCAGAAGGTAGAAACTCACGAAGCCGAGGAAGACGAGATGCAGGAAGCCAATGATGACCGGGCGATCGGCGAACACGGCGTGGCCGAGGCTCGGCACCAGCGTGCCGATCTGCATCAGCGTTTTCAAAATGAATGATCCGAACGACAACCGCATGAGGCGTCGTGCCAGCGCACTGCGGTACGAAGCGAGACTTCCCGGCGACAGCCATAGCCGCACAAAAAAGTAGAGCGCAACAATCAATAGTACCACGCCCGCCGCGGCGATCCCGTAATAATACGGATTGTTGTTCCAAAGGAGGGAAAGGAAGAGCGTAGGCAGTGTGGCCAGCGACAGCGCAACGGTAAAGCCTTTTCGTGCGCCGGTGCTGCCGGCCGCCGCCGGGCGGCGGGCAATATAGTGAGCAAACACGGTGAGCGTGAAAAAGCCGTTGTATTGAAAGTGCAGGTACCAATAGAGCGCACTGCGGTGAAGAATGGCATTGGTAGAATGCACCGCTTTCATCCATCCCAGCACGATGGGGCCAGCAGCCGAGATGATGAGCGCAACCAGCGCACAAATCATCAGCATTCGTGCATTCCCATCGCTGGCTTTGGACAAGCGCGCGAGAAACATGCCCGCAAATACGAAGGTGAGCACAACATACGCAGAAGAGAAGACGAGCGAAGCGCCGGCATAACCGAGCCACGGAAATGTCAGGAGCATTCCGATCGCAGTTGCATCCACCGCAAGCAGCAGGAAGCGAAAGCGCGACCGCGCTTCAGGGGAGAGCAGGTAATGAACGCTGAGCGCAAGCAGCATGAACCCTACCCATCCGCAAAACGCAAAGTGGGAGTGGGCATTCAGCAGGTTGCGGTAGTCCAGGAACGGTATCTCGAAAAGGATCTTCAGGCGCATGGTGAAGCCTAGCAGCGCCACGAATGCGAGGTTGATCAATCCTAACCGGAAATACAAATGCTTGCTCTGCATAACAAAATTTATAAGAAAGTGCATCGATTGAACGATGGCGCTTGTGGCTGATAAAAGTAATGCACGCTTTTCAGTGCATCACCGATGAGTGTGTGCGCGCGTGTGGGTTGACCAACTTCAGGTACTTCGCTTCTCTCCGTCATCTGCGCTCCGCAACGCAATGGCCACCTTTGGCACAAATCGTTTTATGTCCCTTCCCGAAGTCATCGATCGCCTGCGCACCGTTTTCGATCCCGAAATTCCTGTCAACGTATACGACCTCGGGCTCATCTACGATGTGCAGGTGATTGCCTCCGACGTATACGTCGTAATGACGCTTACAACAGCTACCTGCCCGGCCGCGGCCTTCCTGCCCGAAGAAGTACGGTCCGCATTGGAGAACATTCCAGGCGTAGGAACCGTACACGTGGAAGTAACTTACGAGCCCCGGTGGACGCAGGACCGGATGAACGCTGAAGCCCGTGCACAATTAGGCTTTTGACCGCAGCTGCCGCCTTACCCGTATTGCTACGGATGCGGCGAATAGCACGATTGCCAGCCCATTGCCGGACGCAGCCCACTTTCGAAGCAGCGGCTCTCCACACACATCGGCGCAGATGCGCAACAGGAGCGAAGCCTGCAGCAATGCGAACGGAACATAAAGCCAACGGTGATAGACGGCGATCCGCTTTTTCAGCAGCGCCGGAAGGATGATCGGCGCATGTGCGAAGATCATCGAAAATACGAAGCCGATGAAGAAGCCGTGAAGCACCGCGTCGTAGCCGAGTGGAATGCGCGTTTTGAAAACGAGCAGCGCCGCCACCACAATTAGCCATCCAAAGCCTGTAAGTAAAAGAACGGCGGAATAGCGATGTGCGGCTGACGAACGCAGCGCGCGCCGCGCCATATCGAAGCGCAGGAGCCAGCAGCCGGTAGCTGCCAGGGCGAAGGAAAGCAGCCTGTCGGCCCAGGGCGCAGGGAGTGCCAGCGCCAGGGGCACCAGCGCAAGCAGCGCCAGCAAGGCTCCTTTTTGCAACGCTGTTCGCGGCAGGAACTTACTCAGCTCCAGCCGCTCTGCCACGATGGTAAAGAGCAGGAAGCAGATCCACCAACCTGCAGCGGAAGGGTAGGAGCTCGTGCGTAGCAACAAAACGTTGCCTGCCACGAGGCTTGCCGCCGCAGCCACGAATACGTAGTAATACAACTCGTGATAGCAATACACGAACCAGCAACAAAGCAGCAGAAATCCCGTGCTGCCTGCAATGAGCAGCCACTGCGCAACAACGTTCTCACCCATAAGAAAAGGTACCACCGCGACCGCATTCCCGAGGGGTAACAACCTGATCCACCATTGACGCATCGTAACGGCGCGTTCGAGGAAGATGAGAGAGGCGAGAAAGCAATTGACCATGAAATGGCCGTGCTGGCCTGCTGCGTCCGATAAAGGAAGGTTCCAGCCGCTGCGGCTCAGCCCGCTCCAGAGCGCCGCGAGCAGCGCAAGAAGGATGACGGGAACGGCTAGAAGTCCACGGTTCATAACGTTCGTTTGAGAAAGGCGCGCCCCTGCTCCAGGTCGTCGGCAAGGCTTTGCACGCTGATGGAGCTGAACTCGCGGTGCAGTTGCTCACGCGCAGCTTTGTATGTAAAGTGAATGGGACAGGGCTTAAGCTCGGAGCATTGATGCAGGCCGAGGCCGCATTCAAAAAAGAGACCGGTTCCATCCACAACGCGAACAATGTCGATGAGGTAGAGCGGACCAGCATCTCCTTCCAGGAAGAAGCCGCCATGCGGACCTTTTGCGGAAGCGATGATTCCTTCGCGCACCAGCAGTTGCAGCGTCTTTGCTGTAGTATGTTCGTTGGCATCAATTCCTTCAGCCACTTCGCGAATGCCGGCCCGTCCTCCCGCCCTTGAACGAAGGGCCAGGAAGACGGCGGCACGAAGCGCGTATTTGCAGGAAAGCGAAAGCATACGCAAAGATGGGGCAAGCCGCTTAGCCACGGAGGCCGCGTTCGAGCTCGAGGGCTTTCGGGAAGAGGATATTGTTTTCGAGGTGGATGTGTTGGTGCAGGTCGCTTTCCAGGTTTTCCATCTTGCCATAGAGCAGGCTGTAGCTGTTGCAGGCGCCCTCAGGAAGATGGTAGTTGTTCGTAAGCACGCGCAGTTTTTCCAGCAGTTCGCCTGCGGCCTCGTGGTCGGCTTCCATCATCTGCACGGGCTCCTTCAATGCGAAGGTGCTGCGCAGCGCAGTGAGGTCGCCGCTCTGCTTCGCCTGCACCAGTGCTTTGATGAAGGGGAAGAGCACTTTTTCTTCTTTCGCAAAGTGGCCGCTCAGTTCCCGTAGAAGTACGGTGAACACTTCACGCACCTGGAAGAGCTCGGGGTGTGTAGCGCCGTGATGGTCCGCCACCTTGTCCAACAGGTCGGAGATGACGGGTGCTTCGTCGTAATAGTAGCCGTGGTGCTTGTTGTAGATATAGTCGGAAAGGAATGCCGGGTCCCAGCGATCAAAGTTCTCTACGGGCGCCCCGCTGCGCTCTACAGCCGTCAGCTCGGCTTCGATGGTGGCAGGGTCGATGCCCTTTTCCGCGCAGGTTTGTTTCAGCGACTTCTTACCACCGCAGCAGAAGTCGATGCCGTATTTGCGAAACACTTCTGCCTTGCGCAAATCCCTGGCGGCAATGGCGCCAACCGTTTCGCCCGCATCCGTATCGAGCTTGCGGATCTCTACGATCCATTCAGCGGGGCCCTGCTGCAGGTAGTTCCAGCTGAATATATTTCCGCGCTCGGCAATGAGCTGGTAGTACAGCGGCTTCGGATCGTGATCGTTGCGAATGCGGAACGATGCTCCGGGTGCCAGCTCGTCGAAGTAGCGAAAGATGGTAGGATGTTTCAGACGGGGTTCGATGACGCTTACGTGGAGCGTGAATGGCTCGCTTACGGGGATGGTACAGGTATCTGACATAATAATTTGTTTTCGGGAGTAAAAGTATTTCGATACTTCTATTTAGAAACTGATCTTACTCAGTCCGTTAGCTGAGGCTTGCCGGTCATTCAACTTGTCGGGGAAAACACAATGCTCCCCGATTTGGAACCAGATGGCTAAAAAATAGTTTGGTTTATATCATAAACCAGTTTACGTTTGTGCTACAATTGCTTTTATGAGATACTTTCTCTTCCTCCCCATCTTCCTGCTGCTTGCCTTCGTTGCAACCGCGCAGCCCATCAGCGGCACTGTTCGCGATGCAAAAGGGGCACCTGTCGCAGGCGCCTCGCTGTCCGTAAAAGGCTCATACGATGGCGGCACTGCCGACTCTTCGGGCCACTTTTCGTTTGCGAGCAGCGAAAAAGGCGCACAGGTGCTGCAGGTGACCGCCGTGGGTTACAAGACCTGGGAAGAACCATTGCAACTCTCTGGAACAGCAGTGACCATCAACATCACACTGAAAGAAGAAGTGACCGAATTGAAAGCCGTCGTGATCTCGGCAGGTTCCTTCGAGGCGAGCGATAAAAAGAAGGCAACGGTGTTGAGCCCCATCGATATCGTAACGACTGCATCGGCGCTGGCTGATGTTACCGGAGCTGTGAAGACCCTGCCCGGTGCGCAACAGGTAGGAGAGAGCGAAGGCCTTTTCGTTCGGGGCGGCACTGCGCAGGAAACGAAAACTTTCATCGACGGCACGCTGGTCAACAATTTCTTTTACAGCTCGGTGCCCAACGTAGCGCAGCGCGGCCGCTTCTCGCCTTTTATCTTCAAGGGAACCGTGTTCAGTGCGGGCGGCTACTCCGCTCTGTATGGACAGGCGCTTTCCTCCGCGCTTATCCTCGAATCCATCGACCTGCCCGAGCAGAGCTCCGGCTCCATTGGCGTATCGGTGCTTGGTGGAAATGCCGGCATCCAGAAGCTTTCGAAAGACAAGCGTTCCTCGTGGGGCGCAAGCTATTCGTACACCAACGTAGGCCTCGGCTTTGCCATCATCAAGCTCCGCGACGAATACTTCCAGGTGCCGCAATACCATACGGCCGATGCCAACTTCCGCATCAAAATCGCGCGCAACGGGATGCTGAAATACTATGGCTACTTCAGCTACAACAAGCTGGGCCTGCGCCAGACTTCGATCGACACGCTCGGTTATAAAGACGCGTTTGCATTGCGCAACAACAATATGTATCACAACGTATCGTGGAAGGGCTCGCTCGGCAACCGCTGGAAATTGCAGCTGGGCGCTTCCTACGCCAACAACCGCGACGACATTGATGCACAGTTGGTGGATGCTCAGAATGAACAAAAGGCGATCAGCGGTTTTGAAACAAAGAACTTCGGGCTGGTGAGCCGCGGCCATTACACCAATGCAAAAGCGGTGTTCGACTACCGGCTGCGTGGACTCAGCGCGCTTCGCTTTGGAACGGAATACAACTACAGCAATGACCGGGCGGATTATACGCTCTTCAATGGGCAGCAGTTTCCCAACACCGTAACCGAGCACCTCAAAGCGCTTTTCGGCGAGGCAGATATTTACCTCACCAACAACCTCGCAGCCCGCGTAGGCATGCGTGCCGAGCACTCGTCGCTGCTTAACAAGGTCAATGCCGCCCCGCGACTTTCGCTGGCATATAAAGTTGGTAAAGAAGGACAGGCGTCCATCGCGTACGGCGAGTTTTACCAGACGCCCGAGCGCCGCTATCTTCCCGCGCCCGTCACCCTCGACTATGCAAAGGCAACGCACTACATCGCGCAATACCAGCGGGTAGGTGCGAAGCAAACGCTGCGTACGGAGATCTTTTATAAGAAGTACCGCAGCCTGCTCAAGACCGGCATCGGTGGTGGCCGCGAGGTTGCAACAGGCTCCAGCGGATATGGCGACGCAGCGGGCTTCGAGCTATTCTGGCGCGACAAGAAGACCTTCAAGAACCTGGACTACTGGATCTCCTATTCGTACCTCGACACGAAGCGCGATTACCTCAACTTTCCTGCTGCCATCGAGCCATCCTTTGCGGCGAAACACACGGCAGCGCTCGTGATCAAACGCTTTGTGCCAAGCATCAAAACCGGCTTCAATCTTTCGTACACCTATGCCACGGGACGTCCGTACTACAACATCGGATACGACAACAATGCCGGCAAGTTCGCCCTCACCGATGCAGGCCGCACGATCGACTTTCACAGTGCATCGTTTAGCATGAATTACCTGCCGAAATTGTTTACAAAAGGTGCGTCGCGCAACACGGTGATCGTAGCCTCGGTCACGAATTTCCTCGGCAACAAGCAAGTGTATGGCTACAAGTACGCACAGAACGGAAGCCGCAAGGAAGCTATCACGCCGCCCACCAACTTCTTCCTGTTTATTGGCGCCTTCATTTCGTTTGGTGTAGACCGTACGGAAGAAGCGATCAACAATAATCTCTAGATGTCCGTCTCAGACCTGCTTTATTTGCCAGGAGATCTGCGCCGCTTTGCTAATAGGCCATTTGACTAATTAACCAATACCGTTTTTTATGAGCTACAACGACATTCCGCAAGACAAAGACCCGAACCTCTGGCGCATTGCGCGTCGCCGCGCCGGCTTTCGCAGACATGTTTTTACGTACCTGGTGATGAACGCTTTTTTCTGGGCCATTTGGTTCTTCACTGGTGGCCGCAACTATGGTGGCGGCATTCCCTGGCCCGTATGGCCCACGCTCGGATGGGGCATCTGCATCGCTATGAAGTGGTACCATGCGTTTGGTCCAGGCAGCCACGCCGACCCTGCAGAAGGTGAATACGAAAAGCTTCTTCGCGAACGGGAGCGACGCGGTTGATCACAGCCTCTACACACAGCACTACCTATCATATCCAAAAACAATACAAATGAAAAAGATCTTTCTCGCCCTTGCGCTTTTTGCAGCAACGGTTTCCTTTGCCCAAAGCGATAAATATGTATCTGCCATGCAGGTGCGCATCGCAGCCCTCGACAGCACGCGCGACGTTGCCGCACTCAACGACCTGGCTGCAGGCTTCGAGCGGATCGCGGATGCTGAAAAAACGCAGTGGCTCCCGTATTACTACGCTGCACTCGCGCGTATCAATTCGGGTTATTCTATTTCGCAAGGCAACACCGGTGGCATGGCCGCGCAGCTCGATCCGATTGCCGACAAAGCGGAGGCACTGCTCAATAAGGCAGAAGCACTCAGCAAAGACAACTCCGAGATCTTCGTGGTGCGCAAGATGATTGCAACGCTGCGTATGATGGCCGACCCGATGAGCCGCTATATGACCTATGGTCCGCAGGCTGCCGCTGCACTGGCCATGGCGAAGCAGCTCAATCCCAACAATCCGCGCCCTTACCTTCTGGAAGGACAGGACAAGTTTTACACGCCACCGCAATTCGGAGGCAGCAAGGAAGATGCGGTGACGCTTTGGAAGGAAGCGCTCGTTAAATTTGCCAGCTTCAAGCCCGCCGACCCGCTGGCGCCTACATGGGGCCGTAGAACTACGGAATACTTCCTGGCGCAGGCAGAAAAATAATCGTAGAAAACAGTTGGGTGCCGAGGCGGTGCTCAACTGTTTTCTTCAAACCGAACCTTATGACCGATACGTCCTTTTCTCCCGAGGCCAGCCTTGCGCTGATCCACTCGATGATCCGGAAGACGCGCTCCAACCTGGGCGCAAATCGTTTTTATTTCCTCTTCTGGGGCTGGGTAGCGTTTGGCGCGCTTACAGCGCAGTTCCTGCTGAAGGTAGTGTTCGAGTATCCAAAGCACTACGTCGTTTGGTGGGTCATCGTGCCCGCGGTGGTCATCACGCTGCTGCGTTCGCGCAAGCATAGCCGCTCCGGTGCCCGCAGCTACGTGGGCGAATCGATGAGTGCGCTTTGGATGGGCGTTGGCATATCCTTCTTCGTGCTGTCGTTCATCATTGCGCAACTCCGCGGCGGCTTTCTTAATGCCTACCCGTTTTACATCCTGTTCTACGGGCTCGGTACGTTTATATCGGGCCGCCTGCTGCGCTTCACACCCATGGTGATCGGCGGCATCCTCAACTGGATCATTGCGATGGGCTGCGTGTTTGTGCCCTACGACTACCAGATGCTGCTGACGGCGCTCGCGCTGCTTTGCAGCTATATCATACCCGGCTACCTCCTCAAAGAAAAAACGGTTACGCATGCATCCTAAGGAAACACCCCTTTCGCACGAAGAAAGCCTCCAGCTGATTGGTAGAATGATCCAGTCGGCCCGGCAGGAAGCCCGCGACGACGGCAGCCGCTGGATCATCTGGGGCTGGCTGCTTTTTGCAACCTGCATGTGCAGCTGGATCAACCTGCAGTACTTCTGGGTGGATACCTGGTTCTTTTGGAATGCCTTCGGAATTGTTTCGCTCTCGCTGTTGCTCTTCGACATCGTACGCCGAATGGTGCGCAAGTCGCCGGCACGCGTGCGCACGCAGGCAACCTACCTGTACCGCAAGCTCAACATCGGCTTCTTCCTCAGCCTCGTGCTCATCATCGTGGCGATGAATGTTGCCATCGAGCCCACTATCGGCTTTGCGCTGATGCTGGGATTGTATGCCTTCTGGATCCTGATCTACGGCGCCGTTACAGATTTCCGTCCGTCCGTGATCGCAGCGTTCATCACCTTTGGCTTTGCATTTGCGTCGCTCTTTGTGCACGACTTCCGGACGACCTTACTTTTGCACGCTGCGGCCGTGCTGTGTGGCTATATCATTCCTGGCCATCTTGCCAACCGCGCCTTCCGTAAAAACCGTACTCCGCAATCTGTACCCACCGGTGTTTAAAGAACTCGATCCCATATTGCATTCGCAGCTGCGGCTGGCCGTAATGTCGCTCCTCATCGGGGTGAAGGAGGCCGAGTTCACGTTCCTGCGCGAGCAGACGGGCTCCACCGCAGGCAACCTGAGCGTGCAGGTGCAGAAACTGAAAGAAGCAGGTTACATCGACGTTACCAAGCAATTCAAGGACAACTACCCGCAAACGCTTTGCAAGATCACCGACAAAGGCATCGACGCGTTCGAAGCGTATGTGAGGGCGCTGCAGGGATACATTAAAAAGTAGGATGGCGCAAGTTGGAAGTGAAAAGTGCATTGGTGGGATCGCCCTCGACACAACCTTTCGTTGCCCTTTTTGTTCTTAGGGCAAAGGTCTCATCCTAGCTTTGCCGCCACATGCCCGCCATTATCTCTGTTTCGAATCTTTCCAAGCATTATCCCAGCCTCAAAGCGGTCGACGATCTCTCGTTTTCCGTCGAGGAAGGAGCTGTGCATGGCTTCCTCGGCCAGAATGGCGCCGGCAAGAGCACTACGATCCGTATGCTGCTGACGCTTGTGCAGCCGTCGGGCGGGCGCATCGAGCTGTTCGGAAAGGAACTGCAGCGCCACCGCCACGAGCTGCTGGCACAGGTAGGCGCCGTGATTGAGCGGCCGGACCTGTATAAATACTTATCGGCCTACGACAACGTGCGCATCATGGCGCGCCTGAGCGGTGCAAAGCCCACCAAAGTGGAGGTGTTGCGCCAGCTCGAAGTGGTAGGCCTGCGCGAACGCGCCTTCGACAAGGCGAAGACGTTCTCTCAGGGGATGAAGCAGCGGCTCGGCCTCGCGTGCGCCTTGGTGCACAACCCGCGTCTGCTCATTCTCGACGAGCCCACCAACGGCCTCGATCCGCAGGGCATCGCCGAAGTGCGCAGCCTTATCCGCCGCCTCTCGCGCAACGAAGGCAAGACCATCCTCGTATCGTCGCACCTTTTGAGCGAAGTGGAGCTGGTGGCCGATGCGATGATCATCATCGACCGCGGCCGCAAAGTGGCCGAAGGCCGAGTGGCCGAATTGCTGAACCCGGCCGACATGCTGGTGGAGTTGAGCGCAACCGACAACGAAGCGGCCCGCTCGCTGCTCGCTGCCTCGCCATGGGCGCGTGCGCTGCAGCCCGGCGCCGGTCGCCTGCTGTTGCGCATGGACCGCAATGACGTGCCGGCACTCACGCGCGACCTTGTAGCGATGGGCGTGGGCGTGCAGGCGTTGCAGCCGCGGCATTCGCTCGAAGACTATTTCCTCTCCATAACGCAAACCGCAGATGGGCACACTGGTTCGGATAGAGCTTTATAAGATCGCGCAAAAGCCGCGTACCTACATCGCCTTCGCGGCGATCGCAGCCATCGTGTTGCTTTTGCAGCTCGCGCTGTATGCCGATGGCAGCACGTACCTCGGCTTCGCCCTGCAATCGGTAGAGAATACGTTCTCCATCAGCGGCCGCATTATCAACGGCTACTTCGTTTGCTTCGTGATATTGCAAACCCTGCTCGTACACGTGCCGCTGCTTATTGCGCTTGTAGCCGGCGACAGCATTGCAGGCGAAGCCAACATGGGCACCCTGCGTCTGATTTTCTCGAAGCCGGTAAGCCGGAGCAAACTGCTGCTATCCAAGTTCATTGCAGCTACCGTTTACACGCTGCTGCTGTTGCTCTTTATGGCCTTGCTCTCCCTGTTCGGTTCGCTACTCATTTTCGGCACCGGCGACCTGATCATCCTGAAAAGCGATATGATCGTAATCCTCGATCACGGCGACGTGTTCTGGCGTTATGGAGCGGCGCTCGGCTTCGCAGCGCTGGCGATGACAACGGTAGCCGCACTGGCATTCTTCTTTTCGCTCTTCGCCGAAAACGCGGTGGGGCCGATCATTGCGACGATGAGCGTGATCATCGTGTGCACCATTCTCACCACCATGGACATCCCGCTCTTCCAGGCGCTGAAGCCTTACCTTTTTACCAACCACATGCTCAACTGGAAAGGCTTTTTTGAGCGGCCCATCGATGGGGCGGAGATCGCTAAATCGGCTGGCATCCTGCTCCTGCACATCGTTGGGCTCGTGGGCGCTACTTTATTCATTGCCCGCCGAAAAGACATTCTTTCCTGATGAAAATGAAATACTTCTTCCTGATACTGCTCGCTATCGTTGCATCACAAAGCAAGGCACAGGATGCTGCCACCCTCGTGCGGCAGGTGAAAGCGCGGCTCGATAAAGTACGCGATTACCAGGCGCGAGCGCAGATGGAGATCAATGTTCCGTTCATCAATGCGGCCAATTCCGCTGTGGTGGTGTATTACAAGAACCCGGATCGCTTTCGCGTAGAGAAGCCCAACGGCATTTCGGTGCTGCCTAAAGGCGGCGTGCGCGTGAACATGTCGGCGCTGCTTGCGGGCAACAAATACAGTGTGGTGGATGCCGGCACAGCGAAGGTGGGCACCTTCAACACGCGTGTGGTCAAGCTGCTCCCCAGCGACGAAGCGGCGGACGTGGTGCTGAGTACCTTGTATATCGATGCCGTTGCGGGCATCATCCGTAGAAGTACGGTGGTGACACGAGAAGGCGGCACGTACGAGATGCTGCTCGACTACGGCAAATACGCCTCCTGGGGCCTGCCCGACAAAGTGACCTTTGTATTCAGTACCAAAGATTTCAAGTTGCCCAAGGGCGTAACGTTCGATTATGAAAAAAGCGGCGGCAAGAAGGAAGCACCCAAGGGCGATGGCAAAGGCCGCGTGGTGCTAACGTATACGAGCTATTCCATCAATAAAGGGGTGGCGGAGAGCGTGTTTAGGTAATGGGGTGATGGGGTAATGTGCTTAGCATGTCGGCACATCAGCCCATTCGTTCATCCTATCGTTTCGTCGATCCGCTCGTCTTCAACGTTCTTCAGAATTTCACCGGTAACCTTTCGCAAGGGGTTCTTGTTGCGCTCTTCGTAGTCGCGGCGGCGGTTGATGATGTCCACGCATTCGAATACAGCCGTTGTAAATGAAGTTGCGTCTGCGAGGTTCTTACCGGCAATATCGAAAGCAGTGCCGTGATCGGGTGAGGTGCGCACGAAAGGCAGGCCTGCACTGAAATTCACGCCTTCGCCAACTGCGATGGTCTTGAAAGGGATCAGCCCCTGGTCGTGGTACATGGCAAGCACGGCATCAAACTGGAGATAGGAGCGGCGCGCAAAGAACGCGTCGGCGCTATACGGTCCGAATACGAGCGCCCCGCTGTTCTTGGCTTCCCTGATGGCTGGGCGGATTACGGATTCTTCTTCTGCACCGATCAGACCTTCATCGCCGGCGTGCGGGTTGAGTCCCAGCACGGCAATGCGCGGCTTGTCGATCCCGAAGTCGCGGCGGAGGCTTTGCTGCAGCAGTTGCAGCTTGCTCAGAATGACGCCTTTGGTGATCTGTGCGTTGACATCTTTCACCGGCACGTGCTCGGTTACGAGCGCTACGCGGATGTTGTCGGCATACAGCAGCATTAGCACGTCGCGGGCCTTTGCTACTTCCTTAAAGAAAGGTGTGTGCCCGGTGTGCTTGAAGTTTTCAGACTGCACGTTCTTCTTATGAATCGGCGCCGTTACAATGCCATTGATATGTCCTTCGAGCAGTGCCTGAGTTGCAGCCTGTAGTGATTTTACAGCATATGTGCCGCCGGTTTCATTCAACTGGCCTGGCGTAATGTCGACATCTTCTTCCCAGCAATTGACGATGTTCACCTGCTTATGACTCACTTTCGACAGCTCCTTCAGGCTCTGGTAATTGAGGTTGGCCTCGGGCATCAGTTTCTTATAAAAGTTGACCAGCTTGTTCGAACCAAAGATCACGGGTGTGCAATGATCGAGTAACCGGTTATCGGAAAACGTTTTGATGATCAGTTCCGTACCAATGCCATTCAGGTCGCCGCAGGTGATACCGATAACAGGTTTTTGCATGCTGCAAAGGTTACGAAAAAACGCAACTAGGTAGATACACGGATATGGCCTTCGTAAGTTTACGATTAAAAATCGCCGAGTTTTACCCTTGTTTGTCTAAAACGGCCCCGCTACTTTTGAACCGGTTAATGTTGAGTGCCGAACTTAGCATTAGTCAGACCGAATCCGTACCCAAAAACTGAACACTTCCTTCTTTTTGTTGCCTCACGAGCAAGCCCGCCTGCGCGGAATTGTTCGGGACGAGGGTACGGCGTGCGTATGGCTGCTTCTCCGGAAGCTGGAATCCAAACCTAACTAAAACCGTATCCTATGCAGCGACTTTTACGCCTTTTCCTGGCCGTAATGGTCTTTTCCTCCCAGGCCAACGCGCAATGCGTCGCCGGCTATTCGCAAGCCCAACTCAATTGGGATGCGATGGACTTCCTCAAAACAACCGGCGGCTATGCCACCTACGTAACTACGGCGCGATCGCAAACACAAAAGTTTGCTTTTGCTTCGGAGTCCGTAACCATCACCCACAACTACACCGGGTCTGCCATCGGTGGCATCAGCACTGCCCACACCGGCGAAACCGGTGCATTTGGCACAGGTGCCGACGTGCAGTTTTCGGGCAACGGCACCATCACGCTCACATTCAAAACCGATGTGCGCAACGTAAAGTTCTCCTTGTTTGACATCGACGTCAACCAACGCGTTTCCTTTACAGCTGCGAACAGCCTCGGTGTAGCGCAGACGATTGGTCTCGGCGTGCTGGGCGGTGCAAGCACGGTGCTCACCGTTTCGAACAACAATGCCATAAATGCGCGTGTGGATGCAAGCGGCAGCGCAGTTGCGTCCACTTCGGTGAATGGAACGGTGAACGTCACTGTTGCAGGGCCCGTTAAGGTCGTTACCATTGTCGTTACCAATACCGGCACCATCACCAGCGGACCTTCATCGGGCCAGGAGCCTGGCGCATTTTGGCTTTCCGATGTAAGCGCATGCACTTCGGCGGCGGCTTTCCCAGTTAACTATTTCGCCACGGCGAAGCCTTTCACCAACCAGCCAGGCTATGTATTGATGTCGATGAACGATCAGATCTATCAGGTAGATCCGGTGACGGGCAAGGCGAAGTGGATATTCACCGATCCGGCAGGACAGAACATCAACTCCTGCGCCTACGATCCATACAAGAAGATCCTCTACTATACCTATAGCCTCACGGCTACCCCTGCCAACGATAAGAAGGTGATGAAGTATGACTTCAACAACGGCACCATCAGCACCTACATTGCCGATGTGACGACCATTGGCATTCCCACGTACGAGTCGGGTGTTGAGTCCGGCTCCGCTGCTTTCTTCAATGGCAATCTTTACCTGGGAATTGAAGGCTATAGCACCGGCAACTCCGTGAGCACGGGTCGCAAGACGACCGTATGGCGCATCGACATAGATAGCCTGACAGGTAATGCGACCAGCGCTATAATGGCGTTCGGTCTTGCTTCCGACAACGGCGCGAACAAGATCCACGACTGGGGCGACATCGCGGTATATAATGGTGTGATCTACGACTTCGACGGAGCAGTGGCGCAGCCGAACATCAACCAATATAATATGTTTACCGGTGCGCTCACCGTCTACACGCCCACCTTCACCGCCAACCAGACGGGCGTCGACTATGCCGGCAACATTTATAACGTGGGCACTTCCGTGTCTTTGTACAATGGAACGACCGGCGCCGGTACGGCAAAGGTGATCGTAGGCACGCCTGCTTTCCCTGCTTCTCCAAGCGTTGGCGATGCTACCGAGGCATTCAAGCCCAAGGCCGACTTTGGTGATGCGCCTGCAACCTATGATCCGAATGTGGACGCACCAGCTGTGCACGAGCTGGTCACCACGCTTCGGCTGGGCGGAGCCGTGACCGATGAGTGGACGAAAAATACTTCGCTGCTTGCCAACGGTGATGCCGATGACGGAATGCCAACGCCCACGATCCTTATCAACAACAGCAACTACCTCACCAACGTGGTAGTGTTCAATAACACCGGCGCGAATGCAACGCTTGCTGCCTGGGTAGACTTCAACAACAACGGTACCTTCGAAGCCAGTGAAGGGATTACACAAACCGTTCCATCGAGCAACTCCGCGCAAACCATCCAGCTTTTTTGGCCTAACCCAAGCACAACGCTTGCTGCATACTCTTATACGTTTGTCCGCCTGCGTGTAACATCCACGTCCAATGGCATGACCGCCGCAAATCCAACCGGCTACTACAACAATGGCGAAGTGGAGGACTACCGGGTGCAGGTGAATGCGTTCCTGCTTCCTTCCGAATTGCTGGCTTTCAACGCCCGGAAGGACGGTGCCAGGGCACGTATTGAATGGAGCATTGCCGATGAGCAGCCCGGCACGGGTTACATCCTGCAGCGCAGCCCTGATGGCCTGCGCTGGGAAGAGTTGCAGCGCTCGCAGGCCACCACGGCAGCGCAACAGCGCGCCTACGTTGCTATCGACACGCGTCCGTTTGATGAAGTGAGCTACTACCGCCTCCAGGTGCGAAAGCCCGGCGGGCAACACTTGTGGAGTTCCATCCGCGAGCTCCACTGGCCTGTTGGTTCTTTGTTCACCATCCGGCCCAACCCTGTGTACAACGATGCACGTGTGGATGTAACATCTGCAGCTGGCGGGAGAGCAATGCTCCGTATTTATACGGAAACGGGAGCGATGGTTCTCGAGCAGGAACTCAAACTTACTCCGGGAACATCGAGCCACCCCTTCCGCCTGCCTGCTGTGGTGCCCGCAGGAACTTATCTCGTATTGGTCGAAGATGACCGCCAACGCCAGGTGCAACGTTTGTTGTTGCGCCGATAGCATCGCCTTTTCCGATCCAGACCCAACAATACCAAAATCCAATTCCGCGAATCCATGAGGAAACTCCTTACCCTACTTGCGTGCCTGATGGCGGCCTATTTTGCACAGGCTCAAGACAAATACAGCAAGGTCAGCATTCCATTGAAAGACCCTGCTGCCAAGGCTTTCGTTTTCGACCGCCTCGAGGTGGATCACTATGCAATGAACAACGGTGCCCTGGAGGTGATCCTTGACCAGGACGAACTTGCACTCCTGCGCCAGTCGGGCTATTCGTACCGTGTGCTGGTTGATGACTACGTTGCTTATACTACCGAGAAGAACAAGCGCATCGGCGAACACTGGGAAGAAGCCGAGGCGATGGCACGCACCAATATGGCTGTGAGCTGCAAGCAGGCCTCGGCGATCTTTAAGGTACCTGCTGCGTTCGGAAATGGAGGCTCCCTGCGCCTTGGCGCTGCTTCCGGGACGGGTTATTTCACCTATGCCGAGATGGTAACGAAGATGCAGGCCCTCGCAACCACCTATTCGTCGCGCGTATCGCTCTTCAACATCGGCACCTCGCAAAACGGCACCACGGTGTACGGACTGAAAATATCCGACAATGCGGCAACCGACGAGAATGAACCTGAAGTTCTGTACACCGGATTGCAACACGCACGCGAAGCCATCGGTGGTACAAGCCTGATTTTCTTTGCCATGTACCTGGCGGAGAATTACGCGGTCGACAATCACATCAAGGAACTCGTAGACAGCCGTGAGATCTTCATCATCCCATGCCTCAATCCAGATGGTTATGCGTATAACTACAGTGGCGCCAGTGCATCTTATCCTACAACGGGAGGAGGCCTTTGGCGAAAGAACCGCCGCCTGATTTCGGGAACGACCTATGGTGTGGATATCAATCGTAACTACAGTGTAGATTGGGGCAACTGCGCAGGAGCCAGCACGAGTTGCGGTTCAACCACGGCAAGCGCGGATACCTACTACGGCCCCTCTGCTTTTTCGGAAAAAGAAACCCAGAATGTACGCACGTTCGTTACGGCACGCAAGTTCGTAGCTGCCATCGACCAGCACTGTTACGGTCCCTACTATTCCCTTCCCTTCGGTCGTCCTTCTCTGCACACAATGAACACAACCGACTCGTATTTCTACACAGCGATACCGGCGTTGATGGGAACCTATAACTGCCACCGTGCCGGCAACTCGCCCCAAACCGTAAACTACGAAGTGGCGGGCGGGATCAAGGACTGGTGGCTGATGGGGGACATCGGCACAGGCACCAAAGGAAAAATATACGGTATGACCGGCGAAGCCGGAGGCGGCGACTTCTGGGCACCTATCAGCATGATCAAAACGCTGTGCCAGCAGAACTGCATGCAGAATCTTCAACTCGCCTATTCCGTTGGTTCGTATTACGACATCCAGGATGCGAGCGACATTGCGGTGACTACAAAAGCCGGAACCTTGTCATTCACCCTCCGGAACATCGGACTAACCGCAGGCCAGGCAACCGTCTCCATCGTACCCATCGAAAACATCACGATGACGGGTTTGCCCGCAACCTTCACGCCCACCAACTACTACGATACCTACACCGGCACTGTGGGCTTCAAGCTCCCGACTGCCATGTCTAACGGCTACCGAATCCGGTTCGCCTGGAAAGTTACTTCCGGCGGCATCTCGGTATACGACACTGTGACCAAGATCTTCAACCCAACCACGCTACTCTACGACGATATGGAGGGCAACTTCAGCGACAACTGGACGAGCACCAGCAATGCAACCGGCACATCGGCCAACTGGGCTTTCACTACGTTCGAGAAGTATGCGGGCAGCCGTTCGCTTACCGAGTCGCCAAGCAGCACTACCACTGCGGTGAAATACACCACGGGCACGACGCGCACGCTTACGTACAAGAATGCGATGAACTTTGCGGATGTAGCGAATTCGTACCTCTCTTTCTGGGTAAAGCACCGCGCCGAAAACTGCCGCGATAAGCTCCAGGTGCAGGCTTCAACGGTCGCCAACTTCGCATCGAACGTTACTACCCTTTGCGGCTCGCATACAGTATCGGAGCCGAGCGCCGCAGGCGGTGGTTCCCTTGGTGGCAACCCGGCACTCACGGGTATCCGCGATCAGTGGACACGTGTATCCTATGATCTCAGTAACCTCAAGGGGAATCCTGCTGTATATCTACGGTTCGTTTTCACATCCGACGCAGATGCCGACAATTTCGCTTTCGAGCTCGATGATGGGTTCTACCTCGACAACATCAAGGTTGTTAAGACGACCCAAACGTTCAACGTGCTGCCCGTCAACATCCTCAGCTTTACCGGAAGCCTGCTCCCCGATGGCCGTGTGCGTCTCGAATGGGAGGCCAACACCGATGCCAGCCACGATTATTTCGAAGTGGAGCGTTCGGCCGACGGGATACATTTTGCATCGCTCGGTCGGTCGAATCCCAACCCGCCTTACATCATGTATGATGCGCATCCCGAAGCCGGTTCCAACCACTACCGCCTGAAGCAGGTTGACCGCAGCGGGCGCATCACCTACAGCAATGTCGTGCTGATCCACGTGCAGCTGCAGGTACAACTCAATATTTTCCCGAACCCGGCACACGACCGCCTGCGCATCGAGCTGCAGAGCACGCGCCCCGGCACACTGCAACTGCAACTGCGCGACCTGCAGGGCCGCACCCTGTGGCAGCATGTTGCGGGAGGAAACAGCAACCTCCAGGTGCCGCTCGCCGGCTGGGCATCGGGCACTTACCTGCTGCAGGTATACGATAAAGACGGCCACTTGCTCAGCACGCAACGCATCGTCAAACTTTAGTTTTTGGATTTGGTTTCCTCTGGTATGGTCACGGACAGCGAGGGTCGTTCGCCCCACGCGACCGTGATCTTCTTTTTCTGGTAATTCGTTTATCAGTTCATTGGTTTTTTGGTGCCGGCACTTCTTGCGAACGAAGCCTGAGCCCTCAGGAACCTTCAGGAACCCTCCCCTGCCTACCTTCGCTATATGTATACGCTGAAGAAGTCGTTGGGCCAGCATTTTCTGAAGGATGAAAACATTTGCCGGAAGATCGTAGAAGCGTTGCAGGCGCAGCCTTTCGAGCGCCTTGTTGAGGTAGGCCCCGGTGGCGGCGCACTCACCAAATACCTGCTCCAGCTGCCGGGCATCGACTTCCGCGCAGTGGAGATCGACGATGAGAAAGTGGCGTGGCTGGAGAAAAACCTGCCTGCCATCCTGGGAAAGCTGATCCATCAGAGCTTCCTCCATACCGATCCGCCTTTCGATCAGCCTTTCACGGTCGTGGGCAACTTCCCGTACAATATTTCCACCGAGATCGTCTTCAAGATCATCGAATGGCGCGCGCAAGTGCAAGGATGTGTAGGAATGTTTCAGAAGGAAGTGGCGCAACGCTTTGCTGCAGTGCATGGTAACAAAGTGTATGGCGTTACCAGTGTGCTCACGCAGGCTTTCTTTGATGTAGAATACCTGTTCGATGTTCCGCCCGGCGCTTTCAATCCGCCGCCAAAAGTGATGAGCGGAGTTATTCGCCTTACGCCACGCAGCGTGCCGCTTGAAATCGCTTCGGAACGAAAGCTGTTCAACCTGGTGAAGTCTGCATTCAACCAGCGGCGCAAGCAACTACGCAACGCAGTAAAAAGTCTTTTTGATGAAAGCGAGCTGCAAGACGAGCTCTTCAACCGGCGCGCCGAGCAACTCAGCGTAGCCGAATTTGCCGCCCTTACTTTTCGCATGCGATGAAACACGCCCTGATATCCGCACCCGCCCACGAATCATTGAAACCAGCACTCGAGCAGGCAGGCTACCGCGTGAGCGATCGTCCCGCCATCAGCTATGAGGAGCTCGAGTCGGTTATTGCTGATGTGACCGGGCTTGTCGTCACCACGCGCCTGAAGATCGATGAGTCGCTGCTTTCGAAAGCGAAGCGGCTGCAATGGATCGGCCGCCTGGGCTCAGGGATGGAGCTGATCGATGTGGATGCTGCGTCCGCACGGGGCATTGCCTGCATCAGCACGCCCGAAGGCAACCGGAATGCAGTGGCTGAACACACGCTCGGACTCGTGCTTTCGCTGCTCAACCACATTCCACGCGGCTTTGATGAAGTGCGCAAAGGACTTTGGCGCCGCAACGAAAACCGCGGCACCGAGCTCGGAGGCAAAACGGTAGGCATCATTGGTTATGGCAACACGGGCTCGGCATTCGCACAATTGCTGGCGCGCTTCGGTGGACGCGTGCTGGCTGTAGACAAATACAAAACAGGTTTCGCGGCGGGCCACGTGCACGAGGCATCGATGGAACAGGTGCAGGCCGAGGCCGAGGTGATCAGTTTTCACCTGCCGCTCACGGGCGAAACGCGGCATATGGCGAACAAAGATTTCTTTGCGAACCTGCGGCAACGGCCCTTCTTCATCAGCACCTGCCGTGGCGGCATCACCGACACATCGGCGTTGCTTGAAGCGCTTGAAGGAGGAAGGTTGCGTGGTGCCGCGCTCGATGTGCTCGAAAACGAAAAGCTCGATCGGTATACCGACGCGGAACGCGCACAACTTGATCGCCTGGCAAGCCGTCCCGACGTTATCGTGACGCCGCATATCGCGGGTTACAGCTATGAAGGCTATAAGCGTATGAGCGACGTGCTCCTCGAAAAGCTGCGCAACGCGGCGCTTCTGTAACAGCAAATTCACTGCCCGCTTCCCGGCTGCTGACCTCTTAAATACTTTTCGTATCTTTGTAGCTACGGCAACGCTTTGGTGAACAACTGAAGCGTTGCTCTTTTTTTCACAAGTCAACCGAACGACCATGAGTTTAGTGCAATACGTTACCAAGGAAACACTGGAGCAAATGCGCGCGGAACTGCAGCATATGAAAGGCGTTGAGCGCCCGGCAGCATCACGCGCCATTGCCGAAGCACGCGAAAAGGGAGACCTTCGTGAGAACGCCGAATACGATGCGGCCAAAGAGGCTCAGGGCCTCCTTGAGGCCAAGATCGCACAGCTGGAAGGCCAGATAGCCACGGCGCGCATCGTCGACGAATCAACCATCGACACATCGAAGGTTTCGATCCTTACCAAAGTAAAAGTAACCAACCTCGGCAGCAATAAGCAAGTGACTTACCAGATCGTATCGGAGAAGGAAGCCGACTTAAAGCTCGGAAAGATCTCTTCTACGTCGCCCATCGGCAAAGGCTTGCTGGGCAAGGCTGTTGGCGAGGTGGCCGAGGTGAGCGTGCCTGCAGGAACGATGAAATTCCGCGTGGAAGCGATCAGCGTATAGGAATTACACCGCAAGCAAATAGACTAAAAAAGAACTCGCTAAGAATGCATAAATGTCCCGCGCAGGCGGGACATTTCTATTATCCCCTTCGCGCGAAGTCCTTTTCTTCTTCCCTTCGCGGTTCCAACACATCTTCAACTTAACTTTCCTCGCATGAGCATCTTCACGAAAATCATTGCCGGCGAAATTCCTTCTTACAAGATCGCCGAAGACGAGCGCTTCTTTGCTTTCCTCGACATTTTTCCGCTGCGTGAGGGCCACGTCCTGGTGATCCCGAAGATGGAAGTGGATAAGCTGTACGAGCTGCCGCAGGAATATCTTTCGGGGATGCTGCTGTTTGCCCAACCCATCGCGCGGGCCATCGAGAAAGCCTACGGCAAGCGTGTGGGCATGTCGGTGATCGGCATCGAAGTGCCCCACGCGCACCTGCACCTGGTGCCCATCGCCTCGGCGAATGACATCAATTTTACGCAACCCAAACTGAAGCTGACGGAAGAAGAGCTGAAGGCAGGGCAGCAAAAGATCCTCGCGCATCTCCAATAGTATTATCTTGATGTAATGAAACGCATGGCACTCCTTTGTCTCGTTGCGATCCTCTCGTGCGCCGGCTTGTCGGCGCAAACGGCAACGCCCAGGCAACTGCCCGATGGCGACTGGGTGCTGGAAGAAGTAAACGACCTCGAAGGCTATGGCGTGGCGTTCACCAATCGTAGCACAGGCTTGCCGCCTGCTATCCCAGAGCTGCACGTAAGCGGTAGCACCGTGGATCTCATCACCAGGGAAAAAACATGGAAAGGTGCCTGGGCGATCCGCCAGGACAGCCTGTTCATCGAGCCCGGCGAAGGCATGCCTGCCCGTGCCTACTTCATTGCGGCCGCCGGGCCTAAAGAGATACGCCTGCGGATGATGCAAAAGGAAATACTCGAGTTGATCTATCGCCGGAAGCCGGAGGCAGCACTGCCGCCGAAGCAGTAGAAATACGGTCATGGTTCGGCTGCGCTCACCATGACAGGCAGCTTTCGCCGCCAATCGATACTGCTATTCGGAGCTTCATAAAGGCCGGGCATGTTCACCAAGACAGGCAGCTTTCGCCGCCAATCGATACTGCCATTCGGAGCTTCATAAAGGCCGGGCACGTTACCAAGACAGGCAGCTTTCGCCGCCAATCGATACTGCTATTCGGAGCCGGGTATGTTCACCATGGCAGGCAGCTTTCGCCGCCAATCGATACTGCCATTCGGAGCTTCATGAAGGCCGGGCAGGTTCACCATGAATGGCACCTTCGCCGCAACACCGCTTTTTATGATGGGCTTGCCGACGCATAAAGGAGGTGCCCCTGTCATCCTGAGCGCAGCCGAAGGGGACAGGGGAGAGCATTAGCCCATTCTCCCAGGGTTTGCCGCCAGGAAGCGGTCCCAGTCGGAGGCAGACTTTGCCTTGCGCGGGTTGCGCGCGCGCCCCGTGCTTTTGGTTGCCTGCGGGAGTCCGTCGGAGAAGTGGTGACAGATGGCCACGGCGAGGGCGTCGGTGGCGTCGAAGTATTTCGGCTGCTCGCCGATGTGCACAATGCGGTGCAGCATCTGCCACACCTGTTCTTTATCGGCATTGCCGTTACCAGTGATGGCCTGCTTTACGCGCTTTGGCGAGTATTCGGTAACCGGTATGCCGCTGCTGATGGCCGCTGCGATGGCTACGCCCTGCGCACGTCCGAGCTTGAGCATCGACTGCACGTTCTTGCCGAAGAACGGCGCCTCGATGGCGAAGGTGTGTGGCTTGTGCAGTTGCAGCAACTCGGTCACTTTTTGGTGAATGAGCTGCAGGCGCACATAGCTGTCTTCCTTCACGGGAAGCTTGAGCGCGTCGAGTTCCACCACGGTGAGTTGTGCGCCCGAAACGGCGAGCACACTGTATCCCATGATGACGGTACCCGGGTCGATGCCGAGGATGATTTTCGGTTGATTTTGCAAGGGGGCGGTTATATTTACGGCGATGCCGCTGGGTAAAATTAGTAAAAAATTTAGCAATTGGTTTCTCGGTCCTTTGCTCTTTGCCTGGCTTAGCTGGTCCATCTGGCGGCAGGTGCAGCGGCAGCCGCATCTTTCGTCGGCTTGGAGCAGCCTGCGGGATACGTTCAGCGGCCCCAATGTGCTTTACCTGGTGGCGCTGCTGCTGCTGATGTTGTGCAACTGGGGCATCGAGGCCGTCAAATGGCGGATGCTGGTGGCGCCCGTGCAGCGCATCTCTTTCCTGCAATCGTTCAAGGCGGTGTTGTCGGGGGTTTCCTTCTCCATCAGCACGCCGAACAGGGTGGGCGAATACCTCGGGCGGATGCTGTACCTGCCCGAAGGCAAGCGGCTGAAGGTCATTGCGCTTACGCTGGTCGGTTCGCTGGCGCAGGTTCTGGTTACCTTGTGGGTTGCCCTCGCCGGCCTCCTCGCGCTGCGAGGCAAGTTGATCGACAGCGGACTCATTCATCCCATCGCCTACCAGTTCGGACTCTTCGGATTGCTGTTGGTCTGCGTTATTTTAACATTGATTTATTTTAACGTTTCCGCACTGGAAAAGTGGCTGGAATCGTTGCTGCGCAAGGCTTCGTGGCTGCAACTCGTGCACGCCCTTCAGGAATTCGGGATGCAACGGCTTGCCCGTTTACTGCTTCTATCCGTAGTACGTTATGCGGTCTTTGTGATACAGTACCTTTTAGCATTTCGTTTGTTCTCGGTTACTGTATCATTGCTGCCCGCAGTAGGAGTGATGAGCCTGGTGTTCCTGGCCCTCGCCGTCATTCCAAGCGTGGTGCTGCTCGAAGTGGGTATCAGGGGCCAGGTGAGCCTCCAACTCATTGGCTTGTTTTCTGCCAATAGTTTGGGAATTTTACTTACCTCCGTTACGATCTGGCTGGTCAACCTGGTGTTGCCGGCGCTGGCGGGCAGCATACTGATTTTAGGGATCAAAATCTTTAAGCAACGATATGAAGAAACTTAAACCAATACTTTTCGCTACGGGCGCCAGCCTCCTGTTCGTGGGCGGGCACGCCGGCCGTGTGGAGCAACAGCAGGCGCCGGTGGGCACCGTCAACGATTTCTGCTCCACCCGTAATACTACGTTCCAGGATGGCGAGGTGCTTACCTACAACGTTTACTATTCCATCATCGGCATTTACGTGCAGGCGGCCAACGCCACCATCAACGTGAATGCGGAGCGCCTCAATAACAAGCCGGTCTATCACATCACCGCTACGGGGAAGACCACCAGCTCGCTGGAGTGGATCTCGAAGGTGAACGACCGCTACGAGACCTTTGTAGATACGGGCACGCTGCAGCCCTACAAGTTTGTGCGCAACCTGCAGGAAGATTCGTACCGCAAGTTCGAGACAGTCACTTTCAACCGCTCGGCCAACACGGCCATCACCAACGATGGGGTGTTCAAGGTGCCCGGCTGCGTACAGGACGTGATGAGCTCGCTTTACTACGCGCGCAACATCAACTTCGACGCCTACAAGCCCGGCGACAAGATCACGTTCAATATGTTCATCGATAACGAGGTGTACAACATGTATATCCGTTACGAAGGCAAGGATAATATCAAGACCAAGTACGGTAAGTTTCGCGCCATCAAATTCAAGCCGCTGCTGATCAAAGGCACTGTGTTTGAAGGCGGTGAGAAGATGACCATCTGGGTAAGCGATGATGAGAACCGCATTCCCCTGCGCGTTGAAACGCCGCTCAAGGTGGGCTCCGTGAAAGTGGATATGATGGGATACCAGAATCTGCGTTACCCGCTTTCGAGTTTGAAAAGCCTTAGATAAAAGTAAACCCGCCATTGGCGGGTTTACTTTTGGACAAATATTCAATTTACAATGCTCAATGTGCAATGTTCAAGGGAGCGCCCCATTTGAAAATTGAGTGTTGGGTGTTGATTATTGAAAATTTCTTAGAGCTCCACCAGCGAGAACTCCCTCCCCATACGTATCCCTTTCTCCGTTTGCACCAGCTCGCAGCATTCGCGCTGGTGGTCGTGCTCGAAAAAGAGGACGTAGTCGTTAGCGGCCGCCTCCTGCAGGAAGCTTTTCTTTTCGCCCAGGGTGGTAAGCGGGCGCGTGTCGTAGGCCATCACGTACGGGATAGGAATGTGGCCCGAAGAAGGCAGGAGGTCGGCCATGTACACGATCGTTCGGCCCTTGTAGCGCAGTTGCGGCAGCATCATCTTTTCGGTGTGCCCGCTCACGAAGCGCACATCCATATTGTTGGTGAATGATGTGGATGCCAGCTTTCCGTCGCTGCTGTCGGGCGTTTCCACAAACTTCAGCTGACCGCTTTCCTGGATCGGCAGGATGTTTTCTTTCAGGAACGAAGCCTTCTCGCGATCGTTGGGCTGCACGGCCCATTGCCAGTGTGCGGCATTGCTCCAATACGTTGCATTCTGAAATGCCGGCACCAACTTGTCGCCCTGCCGCTCGATGGAGCCGCCGCAGTGATCGAAGTGCAGGTGGGTGAGAAAGACATCTGTGATGTCGCTGCGCTGAAAGCCTTGTGCAGCAAGACTCTTATCGAGCGTGTCGTCGCCGTGCAGGAAGTAGTGGCCAAAGAACTTTGCATCCTGCTTGTTGCCGATGCCATTGTCTACGAGGATGAGGCGGCCCTCGTCTTCGATGAGCAGGCACCGCATCGCCCAGGTACACATATTGTTCTCGTCGGGCGTATTTAGTTTCTGCCAGATGCTTTTGGGCACCACGCCAAACATGGCGCCGCCATCAAGTTTGAAGTTGCCTGTATTTATACTGTAGAGCGTCATGGGGTAATGGGGTAATGGGTGATTTGCTGATGTGCTAATAGGTAAAGGTCCTCCCCTTCCCTTTGGGAAGGGGTTGGGGGATGGGTCGACTACAAACTTTGCCTTTGCTTCGCCAACGTTGCGATCAGGCCGATGGCGCCGAGAATGAAAAATACGATCAATGCCAGCACGGAATTGCGCATGTTGCCGGTGGCTTCCTGCACCAGGCCGAACGAAAGCATGCCGATGACTATGGCCACTTTCTCCGTGACATCGTAGAAGGAGAAGAAGGAGGCGGTATCGTGCGTGGGGGGCATTATCTTGGCGTACGTGCTGCGGCTGAGGCTCTGAATGCCGCCCATCACGAGTCCCACGATGGTTGCGATGATGTAAAACTGCGTTTCGGTGGTGGTGAAGTAGGCCGCAATGCAGATGCCGATCCAGAGTATGACCACGAACAGCAGCACTTGGAAGTTGCCGAAGCGCTCCGACAGCCTGGCCATCAGGTAGGCACCCGCGATGGCCACCAGCTGGATAATGAGGATGCAGGCTATGAGCTTCGAAGTAGGCAGTTGCAGCACCTGGCTGCCAAAGAGCGTAGCCGCGAGCATTACCGTTTGCACTCCCATGCTATAAAAGAAGAAAGACGCGAGGTAGCGCTTGAGCACCGGCATGCTGCCCGCCTGTCGCGCCACTTTGCGCAACTCGTTGAACCCGCTCGTAAAGATGTTGCGGCGGCTGCCATCGCCGTTGCCCCTGCCTTTCGGAAGCACGCGGAAGGCGATCTGCGCAAAGCCCATCCACCATAAACCCACGAGCAGGAAGGAAAGGCGCGATGCCGAGCCCTCATCTTTCAAACCGAAAATTCCTGGCTTCAGCACAAACACGAAGCAGATGATCTGCAACAACACCGAGCCGATATAGCCGAAAGAGAAGCCACGCGCCGAAACCCGGTCCTGGTCTGCCTCCGCAGCGATCTCGGGCAGGTAGGAATTGTAAAATACAAGTGAGCCGCAATAGCCGATGGCCGCAAGTATGCAGCAAACGATCCCGAGCGTGAGCGTGTCGCCGGTGAATGCATACAACGTGCAACAGGCAATGCCGCCGAGGTAACAGAAGAATTGCATGAACCGCTTCTTGTTGCCCCGGTAGTCGGCGATCGAAGAAAGGATCGGAGAGAGGAGTGCGATGACGAGGTAGGCAAACGCAATGGCGTAGTTATACAGGGATGCGCTTTCGAACGTGCGGCCGAGGAAGCGCACATCGTGGCTCAATACGTTGCCGCCATCGTCTTTGAGCGTGGTGATGGCATCGTAATATGCGGGAAAGATGGTGGAGGTGATGACGAGGTTGTAGGCACTGTTGGCCCAGTCGTACATCGCCCAGCCGTTGATCACTTTTTTGGGTGCCGTGCGGGTCACCCGGGCATCAAGGTCAAGCGCGGTTGCGGCCGTCGTTTCCATTCAGCAGGTTTTGAGGCTTAAATGTAGGCAATGCCGGGGTAAGGTCAGAGCTTGCCCATGGCAATCAGCGCCAGCAGGATGATTCCAAGCACGATGCGGTAGATGCCGAAGAAGCGGAAACCGTACCGCTTGAGCACGGCGATGAAGAATTTGATAGCGATGAGCGCCACAACGAACGCCACCACGTTGCCCACGAGGAATGCTTTGCTGTTCTCGGGCGTAGCCATGATCAGCTCGTAGCCTTTTTGCTTCACGCCCCCGGCGACGTCCCACTTTTTCAGAAACACAGAGTAGAGCGTAGCGGCTGCCATGGTGGGCACGGCAAGGAAGAACGAAAATTCGGCCGCGAAGTTGCGGGTGAGGCGCTGCTGCATGCCGCCGATGATGGAGGCTGCCGAGCGGCTTACGCCCGGCACCATGGCCAGCACCTGCCAGAAGCCGATGATCAGCGATTTTTTATACGTAAGATGCTGGTCGGCCTCGATCAGTTCGCTTGGCATCGTTTCGGCAGCAAGGAGGTCGGGACGCGGCGCTGCCACGGGTTGCTGAAAGAGGCGATCGATGAACAGGAGCACGATGCCGCCGATCAGCAGGCTGGCTGCTACGATCAGCTGGCTCGAAAGCATCGCATCGATAGCATCGTTGAAAAGAAAACCGAACAACAGCGCAGGAAGCACGCCCACAGCCAGTTTTGCATAAAACTGCCAGTGCGTGAACTGGAAGAATTTGCGCCAGTACACGAGCACTACGGCGAGGATCGCACCGAGCTGGATGGCCACCTCGAACAGTTTCGTGAAAGCGCTTTCGTCGATGCCCAGAAACGACGAGGTGATGATCATATGGCCCGTAGAAGATACGGGGAGGAACTCGGTGATGCCTTCCACGACGGCGATCACGATGGCTTCAAAAAGGGTCATGCGGCGGGATCGCTTTTGCGCGGACGGCGAAAGATGGCGTAGATCTCGATCACCAGGCCGATGAGGATGACGATGGGGGCTACGGTGATGCGCGTTTTGCTATACACTTCGTCTTTGTTGAAGACGTTGGGATCTGTGCTGCCGCCACCCGACATCAGGACGAACCCGGCGATGATCACGGCAGCGCCGATGCCCATCCAGAGCAGGTTATCGCGGCCAAACAACGGTTTGTCGCTCAGGCGCAATTCTTCACGGGCAGTGCGGGGGCGGGGAGAGGTAGCCATAAGGGGGGCAAGTTAAATAGAATATCGAATAATGAATTTTGAATAATGAATTTCGAAATTTGTGGGGAATCGCTACTTCAACATTCGACATTCCTTGTTCGAAATTCGATATTCAATAGAGTTCGTCCAGTTTCATCTTCAGGTACTTCAACACGCTGCGGTAGGTGCTGAGCACGGTGATGCTCACGCCGATGACGAGGAGGCCGAGGAAGAGAATAAGGAACAATTCCGTATCGAAGAGGGCGCGGAGGTCGGGGAACACGCTTTCCAGCGCCTTGATGGCGAGGTAGAGCACCATGGTGGCGATAGCCGCGCTGAGGGCGCCGTTGACCACGGCGCGCACTGCCATCGGGCGGGCAATGAAGCCGCGGGTGGCTCCCACCATCTGCATCGTTTTAATAAGGAAGCGGTTGGAGAACATCGCCAGGCGGATGGTGTTATCAATGAGCACGATCACGAGCACGCTCATCAAAACGACTACACCCAGAAGCACAAAGGAAGCGATGCGGAAGTTGCGCTGCATGGCGCCCACAACGGTTTTCGGGTAATTCACTTCGTCCACGATCGGGTTCAGCTGCAGGCGCGTTTTGAGGGCGGAAACCGAAACGGAATCCACGTATTGCTCGCGTAGGTTGAAGCTCAGGCTGCTGGGAAGAAGCGTGTTTTCCAAAAAAGCGGAGAAGTCTTCGTTACCGGTCTTCACCCATTCGCGCTTGGCGCCTTCTTTATCGGTATACCGCACCGACTTCACCATCGGCATCGCTGCAATGCTGTCCTGGAGCGCTTTGCGGGCGGTCTCCGACGTGTTGTCTTTCAGGTATACCTGCACTTCCACGCTTTCCTTCAACTGCTGCATCAGTTTTTTGGAGTTGATGCCCAGCCAGCCGAGAACGCCGAGCAGGAACAGCACGAGGGTAACGCCGAGCACCGACATGAAATAGGACGGTTTGCCGCGTTTGAGAGAAGCTTTGCCGGATTGTGCCATGCGTAAAAGTTGGGGTGGGGCAAAAATAGCGGTTTGCCTATAACAGCAAGGTGCTGCCGCTTAAAGCTTTGTCAAAACCGCCACGTGAAAGGGCTATTTTTGCCCCTCTAACGGCAGGGCAGCCGCATTTATTGCCGGCGCCCGATCGTGCAAAAGGAACGGACTCCATGGATTATAATTTCAGGGCCATCGAACAAAAATGGCAGCAACACTGGGCCAACAGCGGCGCTTACCGGGTAACGAACGATACGGCCAAACCGAAGTACTATGTGCTCGACATGTTTCCCTACCCCAGCGGCGCAGGCCTGCACGTAGGGCACCCGCTCGGCTACATTTCCTCCGACATTTTTGCGCGCTACAAGCGCAACAAGGGCTTCAACGTGCTGCACCCGATGGGCTACGACGCCTTCGGACTACCGGCAGAGCAATACGCCATCGAGAATGGCGTGCATCCAGCAGTGAGCACGGCAAAGAACATCGCCACCTTTCGCAGCCAGCTCGACAAGATCGGCTTCTGCTTCGACTGGAGCCGGCAGGTAAATACCTCCGAGCCGGGTTATTACAAGTGGACCCAGTGGATCTTCCTGCAATTGTTCAACAGCTGGTACAACCGCAAAACGAACAGAACCGAAAAGATCGATACGCTGATCGCTGCCTTTGAAAGCGAGGGCAACGCAACGCACCCGGTGCCGAACAGCCAGTTTGAGCTTCCCGGGCTGAGCGCACAGCGCGCACCGCTCAATTTTACGGCCGGGGAATGGCGCGCCTTCGATGAAAAAACGAAGCAGTCCATCCTCATGGAATACCGCGTAGCCTACTGCGGATATGGCGAGGTAAACTGGTGCGAAGCATTGGGCACGGTGCTCGCCAACGATGAAGTGGTGAACGGCGTCAGCGAGCGCGGCGGGCATCCTGTGATCAAAAAGCGCCTGCGCCAATGGTACCTGCGCATCACCGAATTTGCCGACCGCCTTCTCGACGGACTGAACACGGTCGACTTTTCCGACGCTATGAAGGAAATGCAGGGCAACTGGATCGGGAAGAGCAGCGGTGCGGAGATTACATTCCAGCTCACGGCTGGCGGCTCAGGCATCACGGTATACACTACCCGGCCCGACACCATCTTCGGCGTCGACTTCATGGTGCTGGCACCGGAGCACGAGCTCGTGTCCCGTATAACTACGGATGACCGCCGTGCCTCAGTGGAAGACTATGTTGCCTATGTGAAAAGCCGCTCCGAACGGGAGCGCATGGCCGAGAAAAAGATATCCGGCGTTTTCACCGGCGCCTACGCGCAACACCCGTTTTCCAACAAGAAGATTCCCGTGTGGATATCGGAATACGTACTTGCCGGCTACGGCACCGGTGCTATCATGGCCGTGCCCAGCGGCGACGAGCGCGATCATAAGTTTGCGAAGCACTTTCATATTCCCGTCACCAACATTTTTGGTGCTGCGTATACGGGCGAGGATGCCGTGAGCGACAAAAGCCTGCTGCTTCACGAAAGCGACTTTGTAAATGGCAAAACCGCCCGGGAAGCCATCGACATCGTGATCGATAAACTGGTGGAGCAAGGCATCGGCACCCGCAAAACGAATTTCAGGATCCGCGATGCGGCCTTCAGCCGACAGCGCTACTGGGGCGAGCCGTTCCCGGTAAAATGGATCGACGGCGTGGCCTATGCGCTCGATGAAAGCGAGCTTCCGCTCGAACTTCCGCACGTAGAGAAATATGGCCCGGGCCCCGAAGGCGAAGGCCCTCTTGCAAACGTACCGGAGTGGACGGCCCAACACCTCGAAACCAATACGATGCCCGGTTATGCCGGATCGTCATGGTATTTCCTGCGCTATATGGATCCGCACAACGGAGCGGAATTCTGTTCCAAACAGTCTTCCGATTACTGGCGCCAGGTAGACCTGTATGTGGGTGGAACCGAGCACGCCGTGGGGCACCTGTTGTATTCGCGGATGTGGACGAAGGCGCTCTTCGATCTTGGGTTGATCTCGTTCGACGAGCCGTTCAAGCGCTTGCTCAACCAGGGCATGATCCAGGGCTCGAGCCGTTTTGTATACCGCCTCGACGACTTTAGCTATGGCGACGTCGACAACGGTTTTGTCGACTACTCCAAAAACGGGTTGCATTTCATCTCGCATGGCCTTTTCGCGGCTGTTGAATCGTCGGAGAAAGCGGATCGCAACTCCGAAGCGGCGATGGCTACCATTGCAGCCGCGCTGGGGATCGTCGACTTTGATTTCGGACAGCTGGATTCGTTCCGCTTCAACCCCCTTCATGTAGACGTCAATATCGTGGACGGCACCGAGCTTGATCTCGAAGCCTTCCGCAAATGGAAGCCCGATTACAAGGATGCCATTTTTATTTTGGAAGATGGCTCCGTTTCCCTGCCTTCTGCCGGGCAACCAGGAGGAGTGTATATCTGCGGTGCCGAGGTAGAGAAGATGTCGAAGTCGAAAGTGAATACGGTGAACCCCGATCACATCGTGGAGCGTTATGGCGCCGATACCTTCCGGATGTACGAGATGTTTCTCGGGCCGGTGGAAATGTCGAAGCCCTGGGATACCAAGGGAATCGAAGGCGTGCATCGCTTTTTGAAAAAACTTTGGCGCCTGTTTTACCACGAAGGCGCACTGCAGGTAACCGGCGATGCGCCCAACCGCGACGAGTTGAAAGTGCTGCACAAGACCATCAAGAAGGTGGAAGAAGACACCGAGCGCTTTTCGTTCAACACGGCCGTGTCTACCTTCATGATCGCTGTAAATGAACTGACGGACCTCAAGTGCAGCAAGCACGAAATTCTGTCGCCGCTGCTGGTGCTGCTGGCGCCCTATGCGCCACACGTGGCCGAAGAGCTCTGGAACACTCTTGGAAATGCAGGATCCGTGCTGGATGCTGCCTTCCCGCAATTCGATGCCCAATACCTTGTCGAGTCTTCGAAAGAATATCCTGTATCCATCAATGGAAAGAACCGCACGCAGATCGGGATTGCGCTTGATGCCACCGAGCAGCAGGTGCAGGAGATCGTGATGGCGAACGAAGTGGTGCAGAAGTGGATGGAAGGCAAACCGTTGAAGAAACTGGTGTTCGTGAAGGGTCGAATGATCAACGTGGTGGTGTGAAAGCTGCAGCGGCGGTCGAAGTTGTGAAAGATGTTCGGATTCCCTTTTCGCGGTGAACCGTCGCACCCCGATTGCTGTTATAGAGACGGAGGATTTCTTTATGGCTTACCCGAATCTTACCCTCATCAATGCCTTGCGCCAGGCGGCCCGCCAGCTGGCATCGGGCGCACCCTATGCCTGGGGCGACCATGGCTCCTGCAACTGCGGCCACCTGCTGCAGGTGCTCACACATCTTAGCCGCGAGGAGATCCTGCGGCACGCACATACCGGCATCGGCGAGTGGACCGAACTGGCCGAAGACTACTGCAACGTAACGGATGCGCCGGTGTCGCTGCTGCTCAGCAAGCTCGAAGCCATCGGCCTCACGCCTACCGACATTCATTGCCTCGAATACCTGCAGGACCGCGCGGTGCTCGATCGGCTGCCCGGCGGATTTCGTTGGCTGCAAAAGAATGTGCGCGCCGATGTGATCCTTTATTTCGAAACGCTTGCTTCGCTGCTGGAAGAACAATTGCTGCCGCGGATCGCGATCGAAACAGCTTTTGAACCGGCAGGCGATAGCGGGCTCGAAAACTCCGCCGATATTTGCCGCGATGCGCAAAGAAGAATTCCAACAGCGGTTGCAGGGCATTGAGTTATTCCCGGTGGTGCCCCTGGAGCCCGGCGATACCCTCCTTCAAATGAACCTGACCGCTTCAAACAAGGGCCTGGATGCGGCGACGTATACCAACACGGAGCTGTTTAGCAACTGGGTGGAAGCTTTGTTGCAGAGTGCCGGCGCGCGCTACGGCATCGGGGGTTATGGCGAGCACCGCACCATTTATGCACGCAGCGAAAAGTTCGACACCCATGTGGAAGAACCACGCCGTCTTCACCTGGGCATCGATGTGTGGGGGCCTGCGGAGACTCCGGTTTACGCGCCGCTCGCCGGCACGGTACACAGCGTTGCCGACAACGATTTCTTCGGCGATTATGGTGGTACCGTAATTCTACGGCACGAGGTCGGTGGCTTCGTTTTTCATACGCTCTACGGTCACCTGAGCCGGGCGTCGCTCGAAGACAAAGCCGAAGGCGCAACCGTTGCCGCGGGCGAGCGCATCGCATCGTTTGGCATCCCGGAAGAGAACGGCCACTGGCCGCCGCACCTGCACTTCCAGGCGATCATCGACATGCAGGGCAGGCGTGGCGACTATCCCGGCGTATGCTGCTTTTCGGAAAAAGAGCAGTGGCTGGCCAACTCGCCCGACCCGGATGTGCTGCTGGATATGATGGAACGGGTGCGATAAGCGCAAATGCTTGTTGGGCAAGCGTTTCACCCATTTTATTAACGAGCTTTTGGAGCCTCCTCTGGGCTTTTTGCAGTACCTTTAGCACATGTCCAATCCCAATTTAGTTTCGGGGAGTGATGGTCTCACGGCGGCGGAAAAAGAATTCGAGAACAACATCCGCCCCCGCGAGATCGAAGACTTTTCGGGGCAGCCGCAGATTATCGAGAACATCAAGATCTTTATCAAGGCAGCCAAGCTGCGCGGTGAGGCGCTTGATCACGTGCTGTTTCACGGCCCTCCCGGCCTGGGAAAGACAACGCTGTCGCGCATTGTAGCCAACGAGCTGGGCGTGAACATCAAGGAAACCTCCGGTCCCGTGATTGAGAAACCGGGCGACCTAGCCGGCCTTCTCACCAACCTTCAACCTAACGACGTTCTTTTTATCGACGAGATCCACCGCCTGAGCACCATCGTGGAAGAGTACCTGTATTCGGCCATGGAAGACTACAAGATCGACATCATGATCGATTCGGGCCCCAACGCGCGCTCCATCCAGATCAACCTGAACCCGTTCACCCTGATCGGTGCCACCACCCGGAGCGGCTTGCTCACGGCGCCGCTGCTTTCGCGCTTCGCCATCAAGAGCCGTCTTGAATACTACGATTCAAAAACGCTGACCGCCATCATCCAGCGCGCTGCCGAGATCCTGAAAGCGGAAATAACCACCGATGCCGCAGGCGAGATCGCCCGCCGCAGCCGCGGCACACCGCGTATTGCCAACGGCCTGCTGCGCCGCGTGCGCGACTTTGCCATGGTGCTCAACGACTCGCAGATAGACCTCGGCATTACGCAACATGCGCTGCGCGCGCTCAATGTGGACGAGCACGGCCTCGATGATATGGATAACCGCATCCTTGCCGCCATCATCGAAAAATTCAAGGGCGGACCGGTGGGCATCACCACCATCGCCACGGCAGTTGGAGAGGAGTCGGGAACCATCGAGGAAGTATACGAGCCATTCCTGATCCAGGAGGGCTTTCTGCAGCGCACGCCGCGCGGGCGTGAGGCAACGGAAAAAGCATACCATCACTTAGGAAAATCCCGACCTCGCTTCGGCACCCCAGGTGACCTATTTGACAGTGAACTAACCCGATAAAAGAGGACGGCCGGTGGCCGCTTTTTTCACTACGGCACAACGACACGAAGACACAACGAAAAAAACGCTTCTCCAGGAAGCGTTTTTTGCTATTAGATAGCAACGTTGTGTCGTCGTGCTCAAGGGCGCCTGCGCCCGTCTATTTATGAACAACGAGCCGGAATCCATTCCCGTGAATGTTCACGATCTCGATTTGCGGGTCGTCGCGGAGGTACTTGCGCAGCTTGGCAATATACACGTCCATCGAGCGGCCGTTGAAATACGTATCGGAACCCCAGATGCGCTTGAGCGCCTGTTCGCGGGGAAGAAGATCGTTGAGGTGCTCGCACAACATTTTCAGGAGCTCATTCTCCTTGGGGGAGAGCGTTTGCGTTTTGCCATCGTGGCTGAGCTCGCGGAGCTTGGGGTTGAAGTGGTACGAAGCCAGATCGTACTCGCGGTTTTCCTGCTCGCGGTTGATCTCTTCGTTGCGCTTCAGGATGGCTTTGATCTTATGCAGCAGCACTTCCGAATCGAAGGGCTTGGTGATATAATCGTCGGCACCGAGCTTGTAGCCCTGGATGATGTCTTCTTTCATGGTCTTGGCCGAGAGGAAGAACAGGGGTACGTCGGGGTTGATGTCGCGGATCTCTTCGGCGAGCGTAAAGCCGTCCATGTTCGGCATCATCACATCGAGCAGGCAAAGGTCGAAAGCCTCGCGCTGGAAAGCGGCAAGACCCAACCGCCCGTCGCGCTCGAGGGTTACATCGTAATCGTTGAGTTCGAGGTAATTCTTCAATACACTTCCCAGGTTCGGATCGTCCTCGCAAAGGAGAATTTTCGCTTTCTTTCCTTCCATGATGTCTTTTTTATTTCGCTTTAAAGGTAACGGATTCCCGTTTACAGGCAGCCGTTAGGGAGAGCATGCAAAAACGAAACCACGATGGCTGAGTTTACAGTTTATAGTTTTCAGTTGGTGAGCGCGATGGGGGGTGGTTAAACTGGAAACTGAAAACCGTACACTTAAAACTTCTCCTTAAGCAAAAGTGCCAACTTCCGAAAACTCTCATACGGCCCCTTGTCGGCGAAGGCGTTGGCCACAACGGGCGGAATGCTGCCGCCAGGGTCCGCCTGGAAGATGTAAACGATGTGGAGGCGGCCCGGATCGGCCTGCGTCACCAGCCAGCTGATGGAGGAACGCTCGATGCGCACTTTGCCGCTCTTTGCAGGAAGGATGCCGTCCTGACTTACCTCGGTGAGCCGCAGCCAGCCGCCCTTGGGGTCGCGCTCAACGCGGGCACGGATCACGGCATCCCGGTTTTGCAGCGGCCAGGGAAGTGCCGTCTCGCTGTAGTAATAATATTCGTCGGCTCCTGCGCCTCTGATGATGCCCGCGGTCTTGTTGGCATACACCCAGTTGTGAAAATTGCCTACGTTGCGCAGCGTATTTTCGAAGCCTGCGAGGGTGCCGGCAAGCGTGCATTCTACTTTGATGTTCCGAAAGCCGCTGCCATCCGACTCGTACACGCGGATGCCTTCCTTGTCACGCGTCAGCTTCCAGTTGCCTTGCGCTTGCATGGTCACCGATGCGAACAGAAAAAACAGGGCTGCGAAGATTTTCATAGGGCCCGCAAAGATACATAAATGAAAACAATAATGTGTGATCAGCCGTAGCGCAGCGCTCCGCCGCCATCCACGCGCAATTTGCCTTCGGCCACCAGGAAGTCGAGCACGGTCCAAAGCTGTGCCGAAGCCACATCGCCCAATGCCGCCAGCAACGAATCCGCGCTGCGATCGCCTGCCGTGAGCGCCGCCTCCACACGCACACGTATCTTCTCAAAAACAGCAGCATCCATCGGCTCCTTCTTACGGGTAATGCAGCGGTCGCAGATGCCGCAGGCCGTGGCATCTGCTTCGCCGAAATAGCGGTTGATGTAGGTGGAGCGACATTCGGCAGTCTTCGTGTAGCCGGTCATGGCGCCCACGCGCTTGCGGAAGGCTTCGCGCCGCCGCTCATAGGGCGCGGTGTTCATGCGAAAGTCGTCCACATTCACGCGGTGCCTGCGAAAGATGAGCTTGGGGTCTTCGTTCTGCGGCGTGTAATCAATGACGCCGAACGATGCGGCCCGCTTCAGGCCGGCAACCACTTCGGCTACGTCTGCTTTCATCAGTTGGGCCACCTGCAGCTCCGACACAAACACCGGCACGTCGAACACACCTGCATACGTGCGCAGCAGGGTGGTGAGCAGCGGCTCGAGGTCGGGGTAGCCTTCGAGGAATTCGTTGAGGCCGCGCTTATTCGTCTGGAAGCTCACCGTGGAAGGGGCGAAGCTCTTTTCATTATAGTCGAACCAGCCTTCGCCCTCGAGCGCCTTCAGGGCATAAAGTGCGCGGAAGGAGTCCAGCCCGAAGTTGCGGACGAAAGCATCGTAATGAAAGGCGTACGACTGGTCTTCGCCGGTGTAGCTCGGTATCTGCAGGTAATTCACCAGCGCCCCGTACACCGTCTTGATCTCTTCGAACGAAGGGTAGCGCTGCTCGTGAAGGGCTTCGAGGTCGCGGATGTCCTGCGGCGTGCAGAGCAACACGGCGTAGGAGCGTTGCCCATCGCGGCCGGCGCGCCCTGCTTCCTGGTAATAGCTTTCGAGCGAGTCGGGAACGTCGGCGTGGAGCACGATGCGCACGTCGGGCTTGTCGATGCCCATCCCGAACGCGTTGGTGCAAACGATGATGCGCGTTTTGTTATCGATCCAATCCTGCTGGCGGCGCGCGCGTTCCTCGCCAGGCAAACCCGCGTGGTAATGCTCCGCGCTATGGCCGTGCATCCGCAGCAGGTCGGCGATCTCCACCGTGCGCCGTCGGCTCTTTGCATACACGACGGCCGTGCCGGGCACCTTGCCCAGTATTTCTACAATCTTCGCCAGCCGCGATTCCGCTTCGATCACGGAATACGAAAGGTTGGGGCGCAGGAAGGATTGCCGGAACGTAGCAGCCTCGCGCAGCTGCAATTGTTCGATGATGTCCTGTTGTACTTCTACGGTAGCCGAAGCCGTGAGCGCGAGCACGGGCACATCGGGAAGCTCTTCGCGCAGCGCCGCAATGCGCCGGTAGGCAGGACGGAAATCGTGTCCCCACTGCGAAATACAGTGCGCTTCATCGATGGCGATGAGGTTGACGTTCATGGCAGGCAGGAATTCCTGGAACAGGCCCGTTTCGAGACGCTCGGGAGAAACATACAGGAACTTGTAGGGGCCGTATGCAACGTTCTTCAGCGTTTGCACGATGGCGCGCCGGCTCATTCCCGTGTAGATAGCAGCGGCCAGCACGCCCCGCTTCTTCAGGTTCTCCACCTGGTCTTTCATCAGGGCGATGAGTGGCGACACCACGATGCAGATGCCTTCCTGCGCGAGGGCAGGCACCTGGAAGCAAAGCGACTTGCCGCCGCCCGTAGGAAGCAGGGTCAGCGCGTCCTTGCCTTCAAGCACATGGCTGATGATGTCTTCCTGCAAGGGCCGGAACGAATCGTAGCCCCAGAATTCTTTTAGTATGTGGTGAATGGATACCAAGTGGAATGCAAAGATCGTTCAACCGCACTCTGGCAAGCCACATCCTTTTAAAACCAGCGCTTTACCCGGAAGTTGCACGTGATCGAATAAGGACTTCCCGGGTTGGTTGTATTGGAGATCGTGGCGGTCACGTTGCCTGCAATGTATCCGCCGATGGGGCCGTACTCGGTGATATGCACGAATGCCGGCGAGGTGGGCGGCGCAGTGGGATTGCCGATGCCGGTGCAGTTGAACCTGGTGAGTGCGAGGTTTGCATTTGCTGCGATGCCGCTGCTGCTGAACCGAAAACGAACAAACGCGCTCGTGTTGGCGGTGCGGTTGGCAAAGACCTCATAATCGCCCAGTTGGCTCACGCCCAGATTATCCGGGGGATTGGTGTAGCTCGTTGCCACGCCATTCAATGTATAGTTCACAAATTCGGCGAGGTTCACGGCGCAGGCACTCAGGGCGCCCGCGCTGTTGGCGCCTGCCACCAGGTTCACTGAAATGGGGCTGCTTTGCACGCCGGCTGCAAGATCCTGTCCGGTGAGCTGCACGCTGTTGTTGCTGCCGCAAACGGGCAGCACAAAAGTGAAAGCGCCGCTGCTGTTTACCGCGATCCGCAGGTATTGATTGCCCTGCACCACAAGCAGCGAACCGTTGGTCACGCCGGCTCCGTTGCAATCCACCACCGTGCCCGAAACCTGCGCAGTAGCCGATGCCGGCAGGGCAAGAGAGCCCAGTTGAATGTCCGTTGTTCCTGTGGTGAACGGATGCGATAGAAGCGGTGTTGCGCACCCGGCGTTGCCGGCCACTTCGAGCACTAGCGCCGTATTGGGAGGCACGCCCCCCGATACATAGCCTTCGCCATTGGTATAGCCGAAGTGCACGTCGGACGGGCGATTGGCGGGATAGATCCTGATCAGCGCATTGTTGACGCCAACGCCCGAACTGTTGGTAATGGTGGCATTGAAATGCACATACGGGTATCCTACATCGCAGTTCCAGAACGAGAAATGACTGACCGTTCCCTGGTACGTAGTGCCCGTTTTCGTAGCGCTGCCTTCTTCGATCCAGAGACCTTTGGTTTCATCGAAATACCAAAGCGGCAGCGTTGCCGGTGCCGAGGATTGCAGTGCAACGGGAAGCGGCATGGTCAACGTGGCCTGCTTGCCATCTGCCAGTTGCAGGCGGTCGCCATTGGGCGCCATCAACTCCACAGCCGCCATTCCATAGGTGGTGAGTTGGTTTAAAGCGCCCGATGCATTTAGCGCGCGCAGGTCGCCGGGCATGAGGCTGTTCAATTCGGAGGATGTTGGATCGATCCATTGGGCGGCCACCGAAAACGTGCCGCTGAACGAAGCGCCCGTGGCGGCATTCTTTACAGAATTTGCCGGGAAAGAAATACGCAGTCCGTTGGTCAGAGTGACAACACCGCCGGTTGCCGACGGGATGGTGCCCGCGATAGTTTTCTTCAGCAACTTGATGCGAAAGAAAACGCTTTTGCCGGCTTCGGCAATAAAGGATTTGGTGCCCGTGAAATAACCGGTCATTGCAACACTTACGGTAGCTGTATTCCGGATCACCGCCACGTTGGAGAAGCTGAAGTAACCCGTGGCATCGGTTGTCGCCGTCGCGCTTCCCATGCGCACCGTTGCTCCGGAAGCAGGGAGGTTGTTTTCGTTGACTACGAAGCCAGAAGCGGATGCGCTGGTGGTGCTGGTGAGGTCGGGTGCGGGCTCGTTGGTTGCTGGGCCAGCCGGGTCTCCCGATTTCTTACAGGACGATAATCCGGTAGCGAGGCTGAACGAAAGTAGGCTCAGCAGGGCCAGGCGCGCAAGTTCCATGGGGGAGCGGTTTCCTTAAAGATACTTGTTTGGACTGGAACGTGCTATACCACTTTCTTGAACCGCAGCCGCACCGAATTGGCCGCCAGCACCACATCGCTCAATCCCATCACCAGTGCACCAAAAGAAGGTGTGAGCAAACCGAAGGCGGCAACGGGAATGGCCACGACGTTGTAGGCAAAGGCCCAGAAAAGGTTTTGACGGATGGTGCGCTCGGTGTGCCGGCCGATGCCCAGCGCCAGCGGCAGTTTACCCAGCCCGCTGTTCATCAACACCACCTGCGCGCTTTGCACCGCCAGTTGCGACGCCTCGCTCATCGAAACGCCGATGGTGGCTTTCGCAAGTGCGGGCGCATCGTTCACGCCATCGCCCACCATCACGGTAGGCTGTGCAGCGCTCAAGGCAGCAATGATCTCCAGCTTTTCATCGGGCGTCTTTTCCGCGATCACTTCGTCGATGCCGAGTTGCTTTGCAACCGCTTCCACTTTGGATGTACGGTCGCCGCTGAGCAGCACGGTGCGGATTTCGCGGTTGCGGAAGTAGGCCACAACGCCGGCCGCTTCGGGGCGAAGTTCGTCTTCGAGGTCGAGGGTGCCCACAAGAATACCGTTGCGGGTGACATAGATATTGTGCCGGTCGTCGGAAGTGATCCCGCTTACACTTGCAAACGAGCCTGCCGTGTAGGTGTTGCCCTCTGCATCAGTGGCGGTCATGCCGCGCCCTTTTTCTTCGGCAATATTTTTCCAGCGTATTTCGCCGCTCGTTTTCCATTCGGCTGCTATGCTTTTTGCAAGCGGGTGCGCGGAATGTTTTTCAAGCGAATAAAGAAGGCGTTTGAAATCGTCTTCCGGCATCGTGCTTTCAAACGAAGCAATGCGGAAGCGGCCGGTGCTCAACGTGCCTGTTTTGTCGAACACAACCTGCCGGATGTTCTTGAACAGCTCCAGGCTTTTTGCATTGCGGAACAGCACGCCGCTGCGCGCGCCACGCCCGAGCCCTACTGCAATGGCGGCGGGTGTGGCGAGCCCCATTGCGCACGGACAGGCAATCACCAGCACGGCTATGGCCCGCATGAGGGCGGGCGTGAAGGAGCCAAGGAAGATCCAGTTGGCCAGGAACGCTAAGAGCGCGATGGCAAGCACTGCAGGCACGAATACCGCAGAAATACGGTCCGCCATCTGCTGCATCGGAGGCTTCTCGCCCTGTGCCTGCTTCACCATCTGCAGGATGCGTGCAAGAACCGTATCGTTGCCCACCGCCGTCACCATCGCTTTGGCCGAGCCCGACTCCAGCACCGAGCCGCCGATAAGCGGATCTTTTTTGCCGCGCGCCACCGGGAGGCTTTCGCCCGTGAGGATGGCCTCGTTCACCAGCACGTCGCCCCAAAGCACCTTGCAGTCGGCAGGCACCTGCTCGCCCGTGTTGATCAGCACGAGGTCGCCCACTTTAAGTTGCGTATTCTCGATCGGGAAGATCACTTCCTGGTGCTGGTCGTCGAACGCGATCATGTGCGCCATCACTTTCTGCGAACGCATCAACGCCTTCAGTGCTTTTTGTGTGCTTTGAACCGACACGTGCTCGAGGTGCTCGCCAAAAAATACAAGTGTGATGATCGTAGCGGCGGTTTCGAAGAAAAGCATGTCGGTGCGGCCCATCGCCAGGCCAATGATGCTGTAGGTAAATGCCGACGCTGCGCCGATGCTGATCAGCACGTTCATGTTGGGTACGCCGTTGCGGAGGCTTTTGATCGCCGATCGTCCGAAGTAGCGCATCCCGATAAAGAAAGGTGGAACGGTGAGCGCAAGCTGCAGCCACGGGTTCATCAGCCACGTAAAGAGCGTTTGATGGTGGAGCGACGGCCAGACGAACACCAGCATGTGCAGGTTGAGCAGCAGGGCGAACGGGAGACAGAAAAGGAAGCGGTGGTAGTGCGTGGAAAGCCAGGGGCGTTTTTCTTCGGTACCGGATGCGTCGCTCCGGCTAACGTGGTAACCCAGCGTCTGCACGCCTTTTGCAAGCACGTCGGGTTCTGTTTTTTCGGCGATGTCAAAGGTCACATCGCCGTTGATAACGCTGACGGCGATGTTTTGCGCACCTTCTTTTTCGAGGTACCTGTGCACGGAAAGTGCGCAGTTCGCGCAGGTCATTCCATCCACCTTCCATTGAACCTTTTCCATCTGTTGCATGCTGCTGCAAAGGTACCGTGCGGGCAAGGCGTCAAAAAGGAGCGCTTGCCGCTATCTTTTCAACTGCGTTGCAAACGCGTGTTAAATTTGCGTGATGACCATAGATTACCGGCTCGACGAATTGCCGCAAATGGCCGAAAGCTTTTGGAAGGCGGCAGGTGCCGCGCGTGTGTTTGCCTTTTATGCACCGATGGCGGCGGGCAAAACGACGACCATCGCCGCGCTGTGTGCCGCAAAGGGGGTGCATGAAGCCGTTTCGAGCCCTACGTTTTCCATCATCAACGAATACACTTACCTCGAAGCGGGCCGGCAGCAGCGGCTTTTTCACATGGACCTTTACCGCCTGCGCGACAGCGAAGAAGCCGTGAATGCGGGAGTGGACGATGCGCTCAACAGCGGCGACCTTTGCCTCGTGGAATGGCCCGGGAAGGCGCCCGAGCTGCTCGAAGACGCTCTGCGCGTGGAGATCGAGGTGCTGGACGACGGTTTGCGGAAGCTGCGCCTTGGCTAGGTGGCCGCCGTTCGGGCTCCTTTTAGCACAAGTGTCGTAACTTGTACCCTGATTCAAGGAACGATCTGCCGCGTATGATGCACAGCAAGCCTATTGTCAGCCCCTCCTTCAGCTACGAAACCCTCGAAGAAACCCTCGATATCAAGCCGAAGGGCGCCCAGCTTCACGTGGGGATGCCCAAGGAGATCGCCTTCCAGGAAAACCGGATCGCGCTTACGCCGGATGCCGTTGGCGTGCTGGTGAGCAACGGCCACCAGGTGACCATCGAGCACAACGCAGGTGAAGGCGCGCACTTCGCCGACCGCGACTACAGCGAAGCCGGAGCCCGCATCGTTTACGAAAGGGCGGAAGTATACAAGTGTCCCATCCTCGTAAAGAGCGCGCCGGTGATCGACGAAGACCTGCCGCTGCTGCAGATGAACCAGACCATCGTGTCGCCATTGCACCTGAGCCTGCTGAAGGCCGAACTGCTGCAGAAGCTGATGGAGAAAAGGATCACTGCCATTTCTTTTGAAAATCTCAAAGACGATTCCGATTCGTATCCCATCGTGCGCAGCATGAGCGAGATAGCCGGTTCGGCGGTGATGCTCATCGCGGCGCAATACCTGGGCTCGGCCAACAAAGGCAAGGGCGTGTTGCTCGGTGGCATCTCCGGCAATGCACCTGCGAAGGTGATCATCATCGGTGCCGGCATCGTTGGCGAATATGCAGCCCGCACGGCCATCGCGCTGGGCGCCTCCGTCAAAGTATTCGACAACAGCGTATACCGCCTCAAGCGTTTGCAGAACAATATCGGCCATCGCCTGTGGACCTCGGTGATAGAGCCACGCATGCTCGCGAAGCAGCTAAAGACCTGCGAAGTGGCTGTGGGCGCACTTTCCAGCGAATCGGGCCGTACACCCATCGTAGTAACGGAAGAAATGGTGAGCAATATGCGCACCGGCTCCGTCATTGTGGATGTAAGCATCGACCGCGGCGGATGCTTCGAAACCTCGGAGATCACCACGCACGAATGCCCTACCTATACCAAGTATGGCGTGATCCATTATTGCGTTCCCAACATCCCTTCGGGTTTTGCGCGCACGGCATCACAGGCCATCTCCAACGTGCTGATGCCGTTGCTGCTGGAAGCCGGCGAAGACGGTGGCTTTGAGCGGATGGTGTGGCACAATGTGCACCTGCGCAGTGGTATCTACCTGTTCAAGGGAGCTTTAACCAATTTTTATCTGAGCGAACGCTTCCACCTCAAGTTCACTGACTTAAACTTGCTCATCGCGTCGCAGCGATAAATAACCAGTTTTCAGTTTTTGAGTTTTCCGTTTCGGGTTTTTCGAACGCGGGACTAAAAACAACTGGAAACTAAAAACTATAAACTCCGACTATGTCTCTCTTCAAATCAAGCAACCCCGCCCTCGGCGAAAAGGCTTTCGATGGTTCGCGTTTTTCTACTGAGCTCGAAGGATTGAACTACGAGCGGATGACCGTGCAGGGCGCGGCCGGCAAGTTCGGCGCGATGTTGCTCACGCTGCTCATTGCAGCCGGCTGGTCGTGGATCCGTATTCCGCAAAGCTCGAGCCTTGGCCTGTGGATGGGCGGATCGGCCATTGGCGGTATGATCGTCGCGTTCATCATCATCTTCCGTCCGGCGCTGGCGCCCAAGCTGGCACTAGGGTATGCACTCCTGGAGGGTATCTTCCTCGGCGCACTTTCAGCGATCGTGAACGCCCGTTTCGAAGCCAAATATCCCGGCATCGCAGGCCAGGCCGTTCTGCTTACGATGGGAGTGGCCGTTGCGATGTTCGCACTGTACTATTTCCGCATCCTGAAAGCAACGCCGATGTTCACCAAGATCATCATCCTTTCCACGGTCGGCATCTGCTTCTTCTACATCGCCAATATGATTCTCAGCTTCTTCGGTGCGGGGTTTCCCTTCCTGCACGACAGCTCGCCGCTCAGCATCGGCATTTCCCTGCTGATCGTGGGCGTGGCTGCGCTCAACTTCATTCTCGACTTCGATTTCATTGAAAAAGGTGCCGCCGCCGGCGCTCCGAAGTACATGGAGTGGTACGGCGCCTTCAGCCTGATGCTTACCATCGTGTGGCTCTACCTCGAAATCCTGAAATTGCTGATGAAGATCGCCAACCGCAAATAAGCGACTCATACTGAATTGGTTAGGCCCCTCCCCGGAGGGGCTTTTCCGTGCCTGCCTCGTTAATAATATGTTAACGAACTAATCAACTGTTTGATTTAATTAAACGATTGATTAGTTTTGTTCACCGAAATCCGAACCATGGGCTTTAACGAAAAACAATTACAGATCATCCGCACTGCCGAAGCGCTTTTTGCGCAGAAGGGATATGAAGGCGCGTCGGTACGGGACATTGCCGAGGCAGCTGGTGTGAACAGCGCGATGATCTCTTATTATTTTGGCTCCAAGGAGGGACTGATCAAGGCACTCTTTGAAGAACGCACTACCGACATGGCCCTCAAAGTGGACGCCCTACTGCGCAACGATGCGCTTTCGCCCTGGGAAAAGATTGAGTCCCTCATTGATGATTACGTAGACCGCATTGCCGCGAAGGTGCAGTTTCACAAAATCATGATGTACGAGCAGATGCTGGAGAAGAATTCATTTCTCACGCAGTTGCTCAACGAACTTCGCATGCGCAACATCGAGAAGGTGCGCGCACTGCTGAAGCAGGGCCAGGACGCCGGCATTTTCAACGAACACATCGACGTGAGCTTTCTCATGTTTACCATTTTCGGCACCGTCACCAATGCCTATTTCAACCGCGACTTCTACCGCCTGACGAAGGGGCTCAACGACATGGACGAAGTGACCTTTCAACTCGAATTCCGCACCCGCATACGCAACCATATTCAGAAAATCTTTAAAGCTCTCCTCGAAAAATGACCCAACGACGTGACAGAAGAATCGGGTCGACGCTGCTGGCGCTTCTCCTGGCTGCCGGCGCTTCGGCGCAGCAAAAGCCACTGGCGCTGAAAGAAGCCATCGACCTAAGTGTAAAGAACAGCAAGGCTCTGAAGGGACGCGAGGCCCGCATTGCGGAAGCAAAGGCTGCTGTGGCCGAAGCCCGCGACCGCAGGCTTCCCGATGCATCCGTTAGCGGATCGTACCTGCGCCTCAACAAGCCGAACGTAAGCCTCAAGACTGCACAAAATGGTAATGGCGGCTCCGGGGGCAGTCCCACCGTAAACAGCGCCGCGTATGCGATGGCCAACGTATCGCTGCCCATTTATGCAGGTGGCCGCATCCGCTATGGTATGGAATCGGCGCAATACCTCGAGAAGGCGGCGCAGCTGGATGCCGGGGCGGACCGCGACGAAGTGATCGCCAATACCATCGACGCGTACAACAATCTTTTCAAGGCACGTGCTGCCATGAACATCGTGGACTCCAACCTGGCGGCGGCGCGGGAGCGAGTGCGCGAGCTCGCCAACCAGGAGCGCCAGGGCATCATCGCCCGCAACGACCTGCTCAAAGCGCAGCTGGCGCAATCGAACATCGAGCTGGCATTGATGGATGCGCAGAACAACTGGCAGCTTGCCAACATCAACATGAACATTATGCTCGGCCTGCCCGACAGCACCGAGCTGCTTCCCGATTCGGCGTCGCTCCGCATCCCCGTGCAGGTGAAGCCACTCACCGACTACGTGACCGACGGATTGCGCAGCCGCAGCGAGATCGAGGCGCTTTCACTCCGCCGCCAGGCTGCAGGCGTGGGCGTAAAGGCCACACGCGCGGAGCGCCTTCCGAGCCTCGCGCTCACGGCGGGTTATGTGGCGCTCACCGTTCCGAATTTTCTTACCGTCACCAATGCGGTCAACCTCGGCATCGGTGTGAAGTATGATATCGGCTCGCTGTGGAAGAACAAGGCGAAGGTGCAGGCAGCACAGGCGCGCGAAGCCGAGGCAGCAGCCGGCATAGAGCAACTCAATGATGCGGTGCGACTGCAGGTGCACCAGCGTTACCTCGCTTACCTCACGGCGCAGAAGAAGATCGAAGTGAATGCAACCGCCGTGGCCCAGGCGCAGGAGAACGATCGCGTGATCCGCAACAAGTTCGCCAACGGCGTGGCCACCACAACCGAGCTGCTCGATGCCGACGCGGCACTGCTCAACGCCCGCCTCAACTATTCATTTGCACAAAACGATGCGGTGGTGGCTTATTACAAGCTGCTGCAGGCGTCCGGTAATCTCAACAACCAATAACCTTTCATAGCAAGATATCATGGCACAAGAAGTAATCGAAACCCGTACAACTACGGAAGTACCGAAGAAGAAAAGCAAAGTATTCCCGATCATCCTTGCCGCGCTCGTCATTGGCGGCGCCTGGTTCGGCATCAGCAAATACAACCACGGCAAGCACCACGAGGAAACCGATAACGCGCACATCGAAGCCAACATCAGTCCCGTTATACCGCGCATTGGTGGTTATGTGTCCGACATCCGGGTGCACGACAACCAAACCGTGAAGAAAGGCGATACGCTCGTGGTGCTCGATACGCGCGACCTGCAGATAAAGGTGCAGCAGGCGGAAGCCGCGCTTGCAAATGCGCGCGCAGCGCAGGGTGTGGCAGAAGCAAGCACCCGCGCCGCACGGGCCAACGTTGCTTCTTCGGGTGCAGCCGTGCAAACCATCAGCGCACAGATCGAAACCGCGAAGGTGGCCGTGTGGCGCGCGCAGAAAGATTTCGAGCGTTATGAGAACCTGGTGAAGGATCACTCCATCACACAGCAGCAATACGAGCAGGCGCTAGCCGCTAAGCAAACCGCGGAGCGCCAGCTGCGGGTGCTCGAAGAGCAGCGCCAGCAGGCGGCGTCGCAAACACAGGCTGTGGGCGCGCAAAGCGGTGCCGCAGGCGCACAGGTGCCGGTGGCTGGTACCGTTATCCAGCAGCGCCAGGCCGACCTGGAAAATGCAAAGCTGAATCTTTCCTATGCCGTGATCATCGCGCCGGCAGATGGCCTGGTGTCGCGCGTGGGCATTCAGCCCGGGCAGTTTGTGCAACCCGGCCAGCAGCTGTTCAGCGTAGTGCTCAACCAGCAGCTCTGGGTGGTGGGCAACTTCAAGGAAACGCAGCTCGATAAAATGAAAGAGGGACAGAAAGTGCTGGTGCATGCCGATGCTTTTCCCGACCACCAATTTGAAGGACGCATCACTTCGTTCTCGCCCGGCACCGGTTCCAGCTTCGCATTGCTGCCTCCCGACAACGCCTCCGGCAACTTCGTGAAGGTGGTGCAGCGCGTTCCGGTTCGCATCGAGTTTGCCAATCCGACCGATCCGGCCATCCGCCAGCTGCGCGCAGGCATGAACGTAGAAGTGGACGTGCATTTAGACTAACCTATCACCCGTCATTGCGCTACAAACATCCTTCATGCTACAACAAGAATCTTTGGTTGAATTCGGTGCCCGCCGGGTGATCATCACCATTACGGCCATCGTGTGCGCACTTTTGGAGATCGTGGACAGCACGATCGTGAACGTGGCGCTCACGCAGATGCAGGGAAGCCTGGGCGCAACCCTTAGCGAAGTGGGCTGGGTGATCACCGCCTATGCGATCGGTAACGTGATCATCGTGCCCATGACTTCGTGGCTTTCGCAACAGTTCGGGCGGCGCAACTATTTCGCGGCCTCCATCATCCTTTTTACCATCTGCTCGTATTTGTGCGGACAGGCAACCGGGATCGGTGAGCTGGTAATCTTCCGTTTTCTGCAGGGTCTGGGCGGCGGTGCGCTGCTGGTGACGTCGCAAACGATCATCACGGAAAGCTACCCGCCCGAAAAGCGTGGCATGGCGCAGGCCATCTACGGCCTCGGCGTGATCATCGGCCCCACGCTGGGACCGCCGCTCGGTGGCTACATCGTTACCCACTCCACCTGGCCTTATATCTTCTACATCAACATCCCTCTCGGTATCATCGCTACGCTGCTTACGCTGCAGTTTGTGCGCAGCCCGCGCTATTCGGGCGCCGTCAAAAGCAAGCCGCGCGACGTAGACTGGGTCGGTATCGGGTTGCTCGCGCTGGCAGTAGGCTCGCTGCAGTATGTGCTGGAGAAAGGCCATGACGATGACTGGTTCAACAGCAGCACGATCGTTGTACTTGCCGTGCTGGCCGTGTTCGGACTTTTCTTTTTCATCTGGCGTGAGTTTACGTTCCGCAACCCGATTGTAGAACTACGGGTGCTGAAAAATGGCAATCTGCGCATCGGTACGATACTCTCCTTTATCATGGGCTTCGGGTTGTACGGATCCACTTTTCTGATTCCGCTTTATACGCAAACGATATTAGGATGGACCGCGCAGCAGTCGGGCGAGCTGATGATCCCGGCCGCGCTCACAACGGCCTTCATGATGCCGCTGATCGGGCAGATGCTGCAACGGGGCGTAAAGCAGCAGTACCTCGTAGCGCTCGGCATGCTCGTCTTCTTCCTGTATAGCTTCTGGGCGTATCGAACGCTCACACCCGACACGAGCAAGGATGACTTCTTCTGGATGCTGATCTTCCGCGGCCTGGGCATGGGTATGTTGTTCATCCCCATCACCATGCTTTCCCTGTCCACCCTCAAGGGGCAGCAGATCGGCCAGGGCGCTGCGTTTACGGGTATGATGCGCCAGCTGGGCGGATCGTTCGGCATCGCTTCGATCACTACGTATTTGTCGGTGCGCATCGAGCAGCATAAAGCGAACCTCTCTTCTTACCTCAACGTGAACGACCTCGATGTGCAGCAACGCGTGCAGGGTTTGAAGCAGGCCTTCATGCTCAAAGGCAACGCACCCGACGAAGCTTTGAAGATGGCATACAAAGCGCTCCAGGGCAGCGTGATGAAGCAGGCTTCCGTACTCGCTTACATGGATGCTTTCCTGGCGCTGGGCATAATGTTCCTGATCTGTATCCCGTTTGTGCTGCTGGTGCGTGCCCGCAAGGCAAAAGGCAAGCTGGATATGAGTGAGGCGATGCACTAAGAAGTTGTATCGCTCATCGCTGCTCAGTGCACGAAGAAGGTGAGCACGCCCACCAGCATCAGCACGATTCCGGTGATCTTCTTCTCGTTGTGCTCGATGAAGTGCGCCGAAAGCAGCTTCACGCCGCGGTGACCGAGTGTGACGAGCAGCATGATGCCGGTGATGCTAACGATGGCGTAGATCACCGAAAGGAGGGTGACGAAGCCCATGCCGTAAGCGCCCGCCGAAAGGAAGAGGCTTTCCACTTCAAGGCAGGGCGAAAGAAACATCATCAGCACGAAGATGGCGATCCAGCGCCCGCGGCTCCGTTTGTAACCATGCACATCTTTTTCGGAAGCATGGTGATGATGGGGTAGGTTGACCGTATAATACACAAGCCCGAATACGATCAGCAGCACCGAGGCCACTACGTAGATCACGCGGCCATATTCTTCCTGTAATTCCTTCCCGATCATGCCCAGCACATAGCCGAGCGCCACTGTGCCCAGCACGTGGGCAAGCGCCGCAATGAACGTGATGCCCGTCACCTCGCGCGCCTTCCAGCCCTCCGCCCGCGCCACCGCCACCAGCGGGAGCCAGTGATTGGGTATCAGCGCATGAACAAGCGCGAGGAGGATGGTGCCGGCGATTACGGTGAACAAAGAGTAGAGAGTTTTAAGTCTTCAGTTTACAGTTTACTGCGCGTTTTTGCAGCAAAGTTGCAAGTTACAGTAATTCACGTAACTTAAAACTGAAAACTGTAAACTGTAAAGTGGGCCTAGCGCAGCAAGAGCTCACAAGGCTTCAACCCCGTGTGCTTCTTGAACGCCGTAGAAAAGTGGGAGATGGAAGAATAGCCAAGCAGCACCGACACCTCGGTGACCGAAAGGCCTTTTTCGTAGAGCAGGTACTTGGCGTGTTCCATCCGCTGGCCCTGGTAGAATTCAAAAATAGTGGTGCCGAACAGCTCTTTAAAGCCCTTTTTGAGGTAACACTCGTTGATGGCCACCTTGCGGCTCAGTTCCTTGATGGTGATGGGTTCGCCGATATGTTGCAGCAGCACGTCGCGGGCTTTGAGGATCTTCTCGCGGTCGTCGGTGTTGGCCAGGAAGCGGCATTCGAACACCTCGGGTTCCTTTTCGCCCAGCAGGCAGCTGAGGCTTTGCAGCAGCAGGAGCTGCACCTGCGCATTCACGAAAATATTGGCGAGACTGTCGTGGTAGTTGTGATTGAGCAGGGCCTCGAGCACCGTGCGGGTCTTGTTGCACAGCGGCACCGTTTTGCTGAAGGTGCGCGTGTGGCGGAAGGTGAGCACCGACTCGGTGATGTGGCGGCTCTCGTTCAACCCGCGGGCAAACTGGCCCAGAAATGCCGGCGTGAAGCTGAATTGCAACAGGTCGAGGCTCTCGGTGCGGTCGGGGCAGGGGCCGTTGCGGTGCACGGTACAGGCGTCGCAGTCCTTGCCTTTGCGGGCGCAGTAGGTGTTGCCGGTGAGGCAGAAGTAGAGCTGGAGCGAACCGCCCTCGGCGGCAGCCGGCTCGTAGTGGAGCATGCCCACGTCTTCGCGTGCCCAGCCATCGGGACGCAGGTAGCGCCGGATGCTGTAGTGCACCGAGCCCGGCACCTGTTGCTCGGTCTCCTGTATGAGGTTACCGGCGTCGGTGGCAAGGGCAAGCCCGGGAAGGCTGATGGATGTCTGGAACGGCATGCGGTGCAAAGGTACGGGGCCCGTCCCCGGCCGCCTGTCAACGAACTGTAAAGTATTCGGGTTGGCCCCTTTTTTCATACTTTCGCCGCATGCTTTCTGAGAATAAAGCTCCTGAGTATCAACATACATTGGCTTCCGAAGTGACCGTTAGCGGGGTGGGCATCCACTCGGGCGAAACGGTGACGATGCGAATGAAACCTGCCGAGGCCCACACGGGCGTGGTATTTCAGCGTGTAGACCTGCCCGGCAAGCCTTCGGTGAAGGCCGACGTGGACAACGTGGTGGAAACCACCCGCAGCACCACGTTGGGCGCCGGCGAAGCGCGCGTGAGCACCATCGAGCACCTGATGGCGGCCCTTTACGCCAATGGGATCGACAACGTGTGTATTGAGATCGATGGCGCCGAAGTGCCCATCCTCGACGGCTCGTCGGGCCCCTTCGTAAAAGCGATCCTGCAGGCCGGTCGCCAGCAGCAGGGGGCGCAGAAAACCTGGTATACGCTGCAGCACAATATCGTGCTGGTAGACGACGATAAGAAAGTGGAAATGGTGGCGATGCCCTACAACGGCTATCGCATCAACACACTGATCGACTTCAACTCGGTGGTGCTGGGAACGCAGCACGCCTCGCTGAAGGACATAGCCGATTTCAACGAGCAGGTGGCCGACTGCCGCACGTTCTGCTTCTTCCACGAGCTGGAATACCTGTTCGACAATAACCTGATTAAAGGCGGCAGCAAAGACAACGCGATCGTAGTGGTAGACAAGCCCGTGACCGAAGCGCAGGTGGCCAAGCTGGGCAAGCATTTCGACGGCATCGCGATCCCTGAAGGACGCGGCTACCTCAACAACGAGGAGCTTCGCTTCGACAACGAGCCGGCGCGCCACAAGCTGCTGGACGTGGTGGGCGACCTCGCACTCGTGGGCATGCCCTTCCGCGCACATGTCATCGCCAACAAGCCCGGGCACGCCACCAACGTGGCTTTTGCCAAAAAGATCAAAGAACATCTTAAGAAGAACCGCATAAAGGCAGAAGTGCCCGTGTATGATATCGACCAGCCACCGCTCTTCGACGTGGTGGCCATCGAAAAGATCCTCCCGCACCGCTTCCCGATGCTGATGGTGGACAAGATCATCGAGCTCACGGAAACTCGCGTGGTAGGCATCAAGAACGTGACCTACAACGAGCCTTTCTTCCAGGGGCACTTCCCCGGCAACTACGTGATGCCGGGCGTGCTGATGGTGGAAGCGCTGGCCCAGTGCGGTGGCATCCTGGCCATCCCGAAAGACACTGAAGACAAATACGACACCTACTTCATCAAGATCGACAACTGCAAATTCAAGCAGAAAGTAGTGCCGGGCGATACCCTCATCCTCCGCATGGAACTTTCCGCGCCTATCCGCCGTGGCCTTTGTGAAATGAAAGGAACTATTTTTGTCAACAATAAGATCGCCGTGGAAGCCGACCTCGTGGCGCAAATCGTAAAAAGACCGAAGACCAATGATTAGTCCTTTAG
>SEAC01000024.1 GCA_004173235.1 Chitinophagaceae bacterium
CGAATATGATTCTTGATGAACGTGACGCGAGCGTTCTTTGCTAATAACCGCCGAGCAACAGTGCTTTGTACATGTCAACTTTGCGTCTTTGCGCTTTTGCGTCTTCGCGTTGAAAAACGTCGCAAGCGACAGGACACGCCAAGGCGCGGAGGCGCAGAGCCGCAAAGAAAAAAAATTGTTTGCGTTCCGTCGAATATGATTCTTGATAGACGTGACGCGAGTGTCCTTTTATAATATCCGCCCCGCAACAGCAGCCGCAGCGAACCTTATAGCCCGTTTACAATTCTTTGTATTCCATCCTTCATTAATGTGACGTGAAAGTTCATTAACAGGCCGAGCTTTATGCCGGTCAACTTCAGGTAGGTATGAACGACCTTCGAGAACGTGCGCGACATCTGCTCGGCCGACTTAAGCTCGACAAGCACGATATGTTCTACGATCAGGTCGGCACGGAATGAATGCTTGAGCACAAGCTCCGCATGCCGAAGCGAAATCATTTTTTGCTGTTCGACAAACAATCCTCTTTTACGCAGTTCATAAGCCATGATTTCTTCATAAACCCGCTCCAGCAATCCTGGCCCGTACTGCTTGTGGATCTGTATGGCTACGTCCACGATAATTGTGGCGATTTCGTTTTCAGTCAAAGGTCTTTCCATACTGTGAAGCTGTAACCATCCAGGCTTTGAACCATGGGAAAAACAACAGGGAAACATGATATTTTTCCCATCAAAACTGCAATAAAAAGCCGCTGACTAGCAGCGGCTTTTCGATATATGCTTTGCGTCTTTGCGCTTTTGCGTCTTCGCGTTGAAAAACGCCGCAGGCGGCAGGATACCCCAAGGCGCGGAGGCGCAGCGCCGTAAAGAGTGCCATATGCTTCTACCATCTATTTTACCTTGATATGATAGACCTTGTCCGCCGACTTTTTCTAAAACCAGCTTTGCGTCTCTGCGTCTCTGCGTCTTCGCGTTGAAAAATGCCGCAGGCGTTACTTCCTGCCTGCTTTCTTCGGATGCACAAACTTCAACTCCGAAATGATATTCTGCGCCCCGGCGAACTTGTCGATGATAAAGCACACATAACGGATGTCCACCATGATGTTGCGGCAGATGTCGGGATCATAAGAAATGTCGCTCATCGTTCCTTCCCACGCTCGGTCGAAGTTGAGGCCCACGAGGTTGCCGTACGCATCGAGCGCAGGCGAGCCCGAGTTGCCACCCGTTGTGTGGTTGGTGCCGATGAAACAAACCGGCTGCTTGCCGTTGGCGCCGTATCGACCGAAGTCTTTTTGCGCGTACAGCGTGCGTAGCTTTTGTGGTACGTCGAACTCGTAGTCGCCGGGCACATACTTCTCCATCACGCCATCGAGGTAGGTATAGAGGCCATATTGTACACCATCGCGCGGCTGGTAAGCTTTCGCTTTGCCATAGGTAACGCGCAGGGTGCTGTTGGCATCCGGGTAAAAGCGGCGCTCCGCAAACACTTCCATCTGCGCTTTCATGTAGGTGCGTTGCAGGCTGTTCACGCGCGCCTGGAGGGCCGGGATCTTGCCGCCTGCTCCTTCGGCATAGCCACGCTGCATTTCCATCAGCAGCATATAGGCCGCATCGGCTTTGATGGCGGCAACGGCTGCCTCGGGCACAGCGGTGAGAATGCGCATCGTAGCCGTGGAGTCGTCGAGGAAAGACTGCGCATAGAGGCGTTCCACCAGGGCGGGTACGTTGCCCTTCGCTGCCACCAGCGACGCCGGCACGAGATTGGCCTTCTGCCCGTTCGCGTACAGCTGCAACATTTCCTCGGCCATCCTCCGGTCTACGCCCGCGTTGAATTCAGCATAGGTCTCGCGCAGGTCGGTGCGCGCAGCGGCGAGGGCTTTGTCGTATGCCGCCTTGTCGCCTTTTTCCTGCGCGCTCACCAGTGCAGTAAGGTCAAGCGCGTTCGTTAGCAGCTCTACGCGCGGCACTACCTCGTTGTAGTAATCGCGCGCATAGGCATACGGCTCGATCTCGGCATAGGCAGCTTTCAGGTCGTCGAGCAGCGTACCGTAAGCGGCCTTCCACTGCGCATTTCCGTCCACGCGTTTTTGAAATTCCGCCTCAAAGGCCTGCTTCTTTGCAACCACGTTTTTGCTTTGCAGGCCCAGCACTTCGCCTTTCCATTTTTTGTAAGCGTTTTCGATGCCCGCGTATTTCGAAGCGTATTGAATGCGGATGCCTTCGTCGGCACGCATGAAGCCATTGAGCACGGACAGTGCTTTTTCGCGGATGCCGATCTTGGCCGGGTCGGAAACGTTCTGGATCTGCGCCACGGCAGCGGAGCTGAGGTATTCATTGGTGCGGCCCGGGAAGCCGAATACCATCGTGAAGTCGTTTTCGGCAACGCCGTCGAGCGAGATGCTCAGCGAGCGCCTGGGAACCATGGGCTTGTTGGCCGGGCTATAGTCTGCCGGGCGGCCATCAGCACCCGTATAAATACGGAAGAGCGAGAAATCGCCGGTGTGGCGTGGCCACATCCAGTTGTCGGTGTCTTTGCCAAAGTTGCCAATGGAGGACGGCGGCGCACCCACGAGGCGGATGTCCTTATACGTTTCGGTTACGAAAGCATAGTATTTGTTGCCATCGAAGAAGGGGCGAATCAGCACTTCCTGCCATGCTTCCCGCTTGTATTCCTTGCGCAGGTCGGCGAGCTTTCGATCGATGGCCGACTGGCGGTCGCGCTCGCTCATTGCGGCTGCGAGGCCGCCCGTTACCTGTGCGGTCACGTCGTCGATGCGCACGATGAAGGTGGCAAACAGGCCGGGGTTCGGCAGTTCTTCACCCTTGTTCTTCGACCAGAAGCCGTCGCGGATATAGTTGTGATCGAGCGTGCTGTGATTCTGTATGGCATCGAAGCCGCAGTGGTGGTTGGTGAGCAGCAGCCCTTGCGTGGAGACCACTTCGGCCGTGCAAAAGCCGCCAAGCGAAACGATGGCGTCTTTGAGCGAGCTCTTGTTGATGCTGTAGATGTCGCTGGCATTGAGCTTCATGCCCAGCTTCTTCATGTCTTTTTCGTTGAGCGTCTGCAGCAGCTGCGGCAGCCACATGCCTTCGTCGGCAAAGGCGAGGTTGCGCGTGCACAGCAAAAGGGCAAGCAATGCGAGGGAAAGGAAACGTTTCATGATGATAGATTGGGATTCAAATTTAGGCGCCGCAAGCGGCGGTGAGAGAAAGAACGCAGATTAATATGATGATTATGATTTGCGCGAGTCGTCAACGCCAGTATATTTCCCATTGCCATGGTTCGAGCCAAATTGTGACGTCATCCCTGTCTAGAGTAGCGGATGCGTCCATCCCGGGAATGGCGTAAGTCTTTGGGTGTAAAAGAGCATAGGTTCCACGCTTCATCCCTGGAAGCAATTCCATTTTCACCTGTACCCGCTGTGCGGAGAAATTGAAGACGGCCAGCACTTCTTCGTCGTCTTTCATTCGGGCAAAAGCGACCACCTTATCGGAATTGCTTGTGCGCACCCGAAGCATTTGGCCCCCTGCTGCACCGTTGGCGAGCAGTTTGCTCCGGTGTTTCAGGTAGTTCAGTTCGCTGTAAAGTGTGTCAAAGCGATGCGCTTTCCATTGAATAGTGTCCTTATCAAAAAACCGCAGCATCTTATCACTGCCCGCTTCCTGTCCGTTGTAAATAAGCGGGATGCCCTTGCATACATAGGTGAAGGCGATGCAGGCCTCCAGCGCGGGCCCGAACTGCGTGAAGGGCGTGCCCGTCCAGGAGTTCTTGTCGTGGTTGTCGGTGAAGAGCATCCGGTAGGCATCATCGGGCCAGGTGTTTACATCGTGTGCGAGGTATTCCACCAGCGCGGGAAATGCGCCGGGCTCCTCTTTCCTCACACGGCGCAATGTTTCATAAAGGCTCCAGCTATAGGTGGCATCAAAGGCACGTTTATGCATATCTCGTGCTTCCCATTCGGCCAGTAGAAATACGGGCTTGATGGCGTCGAGTTCTTTTCGCACGTTGTCCCAGAAGTCAAGCGGTATGAAGCCCGCCACATCGCAGCGGTAGCCGTCGATGCCGGTTTCTTTCACCAACCATTTCAACGCGTCGGTCATATACCTCCGTAGAGCAGGCTTATCATAATCGAAGTCGATCACATCGTCCCAATCATACCACGGCGTTGGCTGAAAGGCGCCTTCGCCAGTGTGCGTATACCAATCCGGATGCTGTTTTGCCAGCGGGTTGTCCCACGCAGAGTGATTGGCCACCCAATCGAGGATCAGGTGCATGCCTTGCGCGTGCACGGCCTTCACCAGGTCTTTAAACTCCTGCATACTGCCAAACTCCGGGTTCACGCCGTAGTAGTCGCGCACCGAATATTCCGAGCCGAGCGTGCCTTTCCGCTTCTCCACGCCGATGGGTTGAATGGGCATCAGCCAAAGTATGTCCACGCCCAGCGCTTTTAGCCGTGGAAGATGCGCAGCAAATGCTTTGAACGTTCCTTCTGCTGTATACTGCCGGATGTTGACCTGGTATAGCACCGCATTCCTGCTCCACTCCGGGTGCCGTAGTTCTACATAGGGCTTTGGTGAATAGCGGTCAGGCTTTTGGGCCGAGACGACAAGCGTGCTGAGAAGGCAAAGCAGGAGAAGCAGCCGGAACATAAAGGAGCTTTCGACTAAGGTAGCGGCTGCCCGGATTGAAGGGAGAAATATTCAATGTTCAATATCCATTGCTCAATATTCAGTGCTCAAGGATGGCGTCTGACACATTCGGCTTTGCCGTGACGTTCCCCCGGGGCACTATGTAAAGTAAAAGGCCCCGGGAGGAATCCCGGGGCCGTCAGGGTGTCTTTCAAAAATATATACGCGCTTAGTAGCGTCCGTCTTTCTTGTCTTTGCTGCGACCGATACCATAACCGGCTGCACCGCCAAGAATACCACCGATCACTGCACCGGCAGCGCGGTTTTTCTTGTTGATGATGGCACCACCGGCAGCACCGGCTACACCACCGATCACGGCGCCTTTAGCAGCCTTGCTCCAGCCTTTCTTGGCAGGTGCGGGGGCCGAAGCCGTGCTCGAGGACGAAGAGCTCATCGAACCCGAAGAAGTGCTCCGGCGTGTGCTCGTAGAACTGCTGCGGCGAACGGGTGCATTGCTACGCGTGGCACTCACCGCAGGCGCCGTGGCTACCGCCGTGTTGGCGTTGGGGTCCTGCGGCTGGAGCTCACTTTGCGCTTTCCAGGCCTGGTATTGGGCGAAGCCGGTCGTATCAGGCACTGTAGTCGTTGTCGTTGTTGTTGTAACTGCAGGGTTAGGAGCCGAGTTACAGGCTACCAGAAATGCTGCTGCAGTTATTGCGGAGAGGATCTTTTTCATAACACTCAGTTTAGTGGACTAAAATCGGTTCTACCCCTATTAATAGAAAAGCATGCCAGACTGTGACAGTTGGAAAAAGAACGCTGAGCTTCTCTTGTAAATAGCTAACAATGAACTAGATGTATACAATTCCTTTAACAATTTGCTGAGGATTACTTTCCCAGGCCTTGTGGCGGTAACCACATCTTTACGCGGCGCGTCCTATGCGCATGAAACCTCGATTCCGCCCTTCGGCGCTATGGTTCGCTTCCTTCGTGTGCGGTTGTTTTCTCACATCGGAAATGCACGAGCAGGCACACATACAAACGGGCTACCTGCTCTACGGTGCATACGGCCCGCGCAACTTCAATGTGTGGCAAACCGCCGACTCAGACGGTTATCGCTGGCTTGCATCGCTGGCAGGGCCGCTGTTGTCTTATGCCGCAATGTGGACCGGATTGTGGATGAGTCGCCGCTATCCTGGCCCGGGCATCGCACTCCTTTTCGCTGGTCTTCCCTTCGCACGAACACTTACAGCCATAGTGGGTGGTGGTGATGAAAAAGTGATCCTGCTCTTTTTCAGCGGCGGCGGTGCGCTCGATCCCATCCAGCGCCTCGGACTTCCGCTTGTCGTTCTAGTGCTGGCGGGATTGCCCGTTGCGCTCGCGCTTCGTCGCTTTCGTATCCCCCTGGTGCATTTGCTCCTGTTGCTTTTCCTGCCTTTGTTCATGGAGTTCCCGCTCACACATATCGCCTATAACAAGTTGCTCGAAAGAGGCATCGGGAGCGAGGTGCTTTTTGGCGGCACGCCGTGGCTCATCCAGATTCATTTTATGATAACGGCAATTGCTTTCTGGAGGCTACGCAAACACCTGGTTCTTTCACCCCGTGCGAATGCCGTGCACGAAAAAGAGGGTAGCCTTTCGACGACCCTCTTATCCATGAGTAACTGATGTTCGTGCTTACCAGCTGCGGCCAAAAACCTTCTGCAGCAACGGCGTTGTGCGATACGAGGCGTTGGTGCGGATCAGCTGTTCGCCTTCGGCCATCTTGCGGAACATCGCCTCGCTAACGGCGCCAGCCATCAGGTTAGACAGGTCGAGGTTGAGACGGCTGCCCACACCGGTGTTCTTGATCGGCGCAATGAGCTTGTCCCATTGTTCGTTCAGCTTGTACTCGGCGAGTGCATTCTGCATCACCGGCGTAAGTGCCGTGCGCAGCTGCGAGCCGGTATTTGCCTTCAGGTAATCGGTGGCCGAGGTGCCGCCGCCCTTCACGAGGTTGATGGCATCGCCGAGACGCATACCGGAAATAGCGCTGGCAAACACCGGAATGGCACGCTCCACCGAAGTGGTAGTAGCCGAGCTGAGCGACGTAGTAAAGCGGTCGAGGTCGCGGCTGAGGCCGAGGTTGTTAAGCGTGTTGAGCACTTTGGCAACTTCGGAGGGGAATACCGTGGTGATCACGTTTTCCTTAGCAAAAGCATTGCCTACCGAACCATTGCGGGCCCCGGCATTGAGTAGCTCGCGAATGGCCTGTGCGGCGTCCTGCTCGGTAAGTGTGTAATTGAGCAGCTTGCTGCCGCTGCACCCGTAAATGAGCGGGAAGAACAGCAGGGCCACGAGAGGAAGTAACAACTTTTTCATAGTCTCCGTTTTATAAAAAAAAGACTGCAATGCGCAGTCTGAATTCAAGACCGCCAGATTGCTGCGGGGGTTTGATGGGGGATTGTTAAAGCTTGCGCTGTATCCTTCGGCGGAGTTTATCCCGCCTCAAGCGGGGCTCAGGATGACACCGCAGCAGACGCGTTCACGAGCGTGTGGTTGCCACAACCGGATTGTGGGTTGTCGCAAGCGAATTCCGGCTGCCAGAATCGAGCTGCCTGTTGAGGAGCCAAATGGCATTTGTCAGGCTGAGCGCAGTCGAAGCCTAGCCCATTGTACTGCTGGCCTGGTCTTTCACGCTGTCGTAGCCATCGGCGGCCTTGCCCAGCAGGTCGTCGGCTTTCTTCTTGAGGTCGTCAATGGCGCCCGTTACTTTTTCAGGATTGATGGCGTATGCTACGATGCCGGCAACTGCCGCGCAAACGATCGCGCCCAGGAGGATCTTCTTCATATGTTCGTTTTGACGGCAAAGACGCAATCCACGTGCCACTACCCCGGCGGGTGGTCCGGTTTTATCTTCGATAGCTAAAAGACTGCGCATGCCCCTTACCGTTCGGCGAGCCCTGGAACTGATGGGCCTCTACTTCCTCGGACTGATCGTTGTCGCCGGCCGCGATATCCTTTCCCCCATCCTGATGGCCTTCTTCCTGTCCATCATGTTGCTGCCGGTATACCGCTTCCTGCGGGCGCGCAGGCTCCCCGAGTCGCTGGCCATCGCGCTGTCGCTGCTGCTCCTCATTCTGGTTGTGGCCGGGCTGTTGTGGTTCTTCTCGTCGCAGATCAGCCAACTGGTATCCGATTTTCCCACCATCAAGCAAAACGTGCGCACCCACCTCGATTCGCTGAGTCATTGGGTCGAAACGCGTTTCCACTATTCTACCCAAAAGCAAACCGCATTTATCGATCAGCAAAACGACAAGCTGATGAACTGGGTGTCGGGGATTGCCGGGGGCGCGGCTTCGTCGCTCACCGGCGTGTTTGTGTTCGTGGGATTATTGCCGATTTACATCTTCCTGATGCTCTTCTACAAGAACCTTCTGCTGCGCTTCGTATTCCTCTGGTTCAAAGTGCCGGAGCACCCCAAGGTGGAGGAAGCGCTGCGGGAGTCGGAGGTGATCATCAAAAGTTACCTCGTGGGACTTGCGATACAGATCACCTATATCACCGTGCTGCTGGGCGGCATCCTCATGATCATCGGCATCAAGCACGCCATCCTCATCGGGATCATCTTCGCCTTCCTCAATCTTATACCTTACATCGGGGCGCTCGTGGGCAACATTATCGGTGTGCTCATCACGCTGGCTTCTTCCAGCGAACTCTGGCCCATAGTCGTGGTGCTGGGCACCATCGCCTTCGTGCAGTTCCTCGACAACAACATCCTGATGCCCCGCATCGTGGGTTCCAAGGTCAAGATCAATGCGTTGGCCACCATCGTCGGTGTCATCATCGCGGGTGCGCTGGGCGGCGTTTCGGGCATGTTCCTTTCGTTGCCCGTGATCGCCGTGCTGAAGATCATCTTCGACCGCACCGAAAGCATGCGCCAGTGGGGCGTGCTGCTGGGCGACGAGCGCCCGCGCCACAGCCCGATGGGCTTCCCGATACTGCGACGCAAATCGCGGCAGGTGCAGGAAGTGCTGCAGCGTGAAAATGACGTAAAGCGTCCTAAAGAAGAAAAGCCAGAAGAAGGCGAAAGGCCGCAGCCTCCCGCGGGCGATGCTCCTGCGGGCTAGTATTTATACGTGCCCGCCGCGCCGGAACCCGAGCGCCGTGAAGATCACCGCTACGCCGATACCGGTCCACCACCACTGCACTGCCGCGCGGGTGCCGCTGTTGCGATCGCTGTTTACAGCAGCATAAGCCAATGTGCGGGGCAAACCCTCTTCACCTTCGTCCAGCGCCGACCAGCTGCTGTACGGAAGCCCGGTCAATTGTTCGAGGTTTTGTAGCTCGCGCTTCTTTCGGGCGCGCACCTGCCGCAGGTAGTTGCGCTGCTCCGGGCAATCGCGGCCCACGCGAGCCGAATGGGTAGTTACATAGCGCGCCTGGAACGATGCGCGGTTGGGCGTGGTTTGAAAAACGAGGTCCTGCGGGAAATCATGGCGGTTGTAGCGGAAGTGCAGGCGTGTAAAGAATACGTCGGCACCATCGGGGAATGGCTGCATCCACCACACACCAGCCTGCACGAGGTCTTGCGCGGCTGGCGCAGTGCCGGTGCACGGATCGCACTTGGTGTAATTGCGCGGGCTCACGTCCCAGGCGTATTCCACGAGTCCGACGGCGCGGCCTTCCTTTTGCCACGTGTGGGCGAACGTATTGCCATAAAATCGGTTGAAGTCCTTTTGCACAAACAGGGGAACCTGCTGCCCGGTAGGCATTTCCACCGTGCGGTAGTTCGTGCATTCCACCCGCCCCTGCTTGCTGAAGGCATATACCACGAGGTCCTGGTCGCCATCGGCGTTGGCCATGCCGAGACGGATGGGAAGCATGAATTTCGGAGAGTTGAATTCGATCTGTATCGGACGAAGGAAATTGTTCTTCAGCTTTTTCAGCTCGCCTTCATTCACCTTCACCACAAAGAACTTGAGGTTGCTTTTCACATAGGGCTCCAGCACTTCACGCGCACCCGTAGGAATACGGTAGCCGTTGCTCCGGAGCCAGTCGTACAGCCCGCCCGATTGCTTCGCGCTCAGGATAAGGATGTCGTACTCGCCCACGAGGTAGCGCGCTTCGATGCGCACACCTTTCTGCCTCGCATCGCTTGCTGCCTGCGGAACCATATCCATCAGCATCATCTTTTCTTCCACGCGCATCTCGCAGGGGTTTTCCTCGTGGTATTCCACCAGCCGCGGGCCGCTGTAATCATTCAGTGTTTGAAAGATCTGCGGATCGACCACGCGAATGTCTTTTTCTTTGAGCAGCACCGGCACGGGCACTACCATCGCAAATTCGCGGAAGTCGCCCTTGAAGTCGTTGTACATCGTTATGACGGTATGATCGCCATCGCGCGCGAGGATCACCTGCGAGGTTTTGTTTTTCAACGTGCCATCTGCCTTGCTCACATAAAACCCGCAAAAGGCGGCTGCCTGCTCTGCAGATAGCAGAATCAGAAGCGCAGCTGCAGCCATTTTACGAAACGGAGTGTAGTGCAACACGCGTTTGAGAAATGCATAGCCGGGAAGCGATGCCGCCTGCCACTGAAAGCTGCGCGCCGGAAATAACCGGTCGAGCAGGGGCACGATGGGTGCAAGCGCCACCACCACGAAGATGGGTGTGTGATACATCCACTTGAACGCACTCAGGTAAAATGCAATCGCCCCGACGGCGAAGCCCCACACAATACGCAACACGGGATGTGCCGGTGCCGTGCGTGGGTCGCTGATCATGAAGAACGTGAAGAGCAAGAGGCTGCCAGTGGCGAGGGTGTGCGCGAAATGATCCGCGGGCCAGCCGAGCACCCACAACTGCCGCCAGGCCATCAGCCCGGCAAAGCCGGCAAGGAACGCGAGACTTACATCGAGCTTTTGTACCCGCGTGACCACGATCGTTCCGAGCGTGAAAATGGCAAAGAACAACACCGTGCTGCTGCCCCACTGCGCCGGCGATAACCATGCATCATTGGTGAAGAGCAACGCCGTCACAATGCCAAAGGCCGATGGGTTGATGAAATGACGCCCGTTGATGCGGAGTACGAATTTGGATGCAACCGTGCAGAACGCAGCGAACAAGCTCGTGGTCCATAGATTACACCGCAGCAGCAGGCAAAGGCCCAGCGCGCTGATGAGCACACTAAAGCCCCAGCAGGAAAAACCACGGGGCCCGCTCAACGGTATCCGTTGCTTCTGCCGCAGCGATTCAAACACGTATTGAAACAGGATGCAACCAGCAACTGTTATCGCGCAATGCACCATCGAAACGGGCCAATGCAAGGCCAGGCAGCCATAGGTTAGGAACAGGAGTTGGAAGCCCGCCTGAAACCAGCGCGGATCGAGGGTGATCGCTTTCTCCATTGCAGTAGGATTTCCCTCTTGGATGCACGCAGCGATCCTATTGCACAAAAACTGCGATCATTTTCTTGCGCGCGTTGGAACGATCATTCTTCCCTGTTGGTTCCGGCAGCGCTCTCCGGGCGGGGCAATGCGCCGTTGTCGGCGCTGCGGGGGTGACGCTCCTGTTGGTTTGTTTGCGGTGCCTGCTGCGTCTCTTCGCCAGGGTTGTGCGTGTTTACCGATGCGAGTCCCGGTGCCGGCGACTGCTCATTGTTGCGTGCCACTTCGAATTGCTTTTCACTCATACCTTTTTTGCAGATAGCAACCGAAAACGCTGTGCCATAAATGCTAGTCGATGTGCTTCACGTAGCGGGCGCCTTCCTGCTGAAAGCCGAGCTTTTTTAGAAATTGCGCGTGACCGGGATGTGCCACTTCATTGTAAACGATGCGGCGCACGTGCTGCCGCTGGAGGAAGTTGCGGCCTTTGTCGAAAAGAAACGGCCCGACCTTGTAGTCGCGGTAGCGCGGCACGGTGTAGTTGAGCCGCACGGTGAGCGTGCCGTCATCTGCAACGCTTGCGGCAAACACGTTGGCGATGGCCATATCGCGCAGCACAAAAAATCGAAGGTTCTCATCGGCGCTTACACGGTAGTTGGGAAAGTAGTCAGCGAGGTCCTTGCTGTAAAAGCGGAGAAATTTCTCCACCAGCGGATCTCCCACCGAGAAAGGAACGAGGTCGAAATCTTCCTCTGCACGGTAGCGATACACCTTCACCAGGTGATAGGCATTGATCACGAGAAGGATGGAATTGGTAAGAATTACGGGGAAGGCGCCGAACAATGCTCCATAAACGATAAAGCACAGGCAGCCCAGCGTGTTGAACCAGCGGAACTGCAGGTCGTTGCTGACGAGCAGCGAAAGAGCCAGGAAAAGCGTGGCGAGGTATCCAACCAGTGCAACGATCATGAGGATTTCATTTTGGGGCTGCAAAAGTAACCCCCTTTGGGCGGGAGTCAAAATGGTACTGCATTTGCCATCACTGTGAGGGCCCTGTTAAAAACGGGTCGGGAGGAATGTTAAAGGGAAGCGGGGCCATAGGCCGGAAGGACCGGATCGGGTAATTTTAGAGACCAATAAAAACCAATGATCCTGAAAACCGCCGTTCTTTCCTTTGCCGCTGCCTGCCTGCTCAGCCCAGCTAATGCGCAGCCAATGGTTCCCAACACTGATACTACTGAGATTGCCTTTGCCAGCGATACGCAGGCGCCGATGTTCGTAGAAAAATTGTGGCTGCGGGGCAACAACAACCGCACGGCCACCCGCATGCTGTTTACCGATATGGCCCGCCGTCGCCCGCAGGCGCTTTTCCTGCTCGGCGACGTGGTGAACCTGGGCTACAGCAATGCGCAATGGCGCCCCATGGACCGCTACCTCGATTCGCTCCGCCACCAGGGCATTCCGGTGCACGCCATCCTGGGCAACCACGAAGTGATGGGGCGCTCCGTTGCCGGCCAGCGCAAGTTTCAGCAGCGTTTCCCCGACCATGTGCGCACCGGCTATGTGCAGGTGGTGGATTCTGTGGCCGTGATACTGCTGAATTCCAACTTTAAAACCTTGACTCCGGAAGAGGACACCGCGCAGCAACGCTGGTATACCGAAACGCTCGGCAGCCTGGGCGCCGATCCGGCTGTGCTTTACATCATTGTGAGTTGTCACCACTCTCCTTACACCAACAGCAAGATCGTGGGCGTTAGCCATGCAGTACAGCAGCGCTTTGTGCCGGCCTTTTTGCAAACGCCCAAGGCGCGCCTGTTCCTGTCGGGCCATTCGCACAACTACGAGCACTTCCACATCGGTGGGAAGGACTTTATGGTGATCGGTGGTGGGGGCGGTTTGCACCAGCCGCTGCGTCCGGGCAAAGATGAACTTTCCGACGTTGCCACCGACTACAAGCCTATGTTTCATTACCTCACGGTTAAGCGCAAAAAAGATCACCTCGTGGTCACATCGCACCAGCTTACCGGCGACTTCAGCTTGTTTGAAGATGGCCGCACGGTTGCCATTCGCCACGAAGAAGAGAAAGTGCTGGTGGTGAGCAAGTAAGACCGTGAAGCGTCAGCCGGGAGCCGTGAGCTCGCGAATGCGTAAAATAAAGAACGGATGCCGATGGCATCCGTTCTTCGTTATTGGCGTCAGCCATTCACGATTGACGATTGACGATTGACGTCAATACCGGTTTCCGCCGCCATAGCCACCGCCGCTTCCGCCGCGATTGCCACCGCCACCGTAGCCGCCGCCGCTTCCACCGCGGTTGCCGCCGCCACCGTAGTTGCCGCCGCCACCACCATAACCGCCGCCGCCACCGGGGCGATAGGGGCGCTGACCGCCACCGCCGGGGCCACCAGGGCCGCCGCCGCCGGGACCGCGGTCTTCGGCTTTTTTCACAATGAGTTGCTTCTTACCGAAGGCAATATCTTTCAGGTGCTCGATGGCATCGAGGCCATCCTGCTCGTTTTGCATGTCTACGAAACCAAAGCCGCGGCTTTTACCGGTTTCTTTATCCATGGCCACTTTTGCAGAGTTCAGCGGGCCAAATTTTTCGAAGATCTCAGTCAGCTCCGCATCATCCATGTCATACGGCAGGCCAGCTACAAAAAGTTTCATACTAAGACGATTGTATTGGGAATGGAAGGTAAATCTACACAAAGTTCAGTGGGGGCCACCTGTTTTTTCGCGCTGCGTCCGATTTTCACGGGAGCATAAAAAGCCCGGCTTCGCTGGAGGAAGCCGGGCTGCGTTTATGTTGAGGAAGTATTTCAGAGCGTCAGCGTAGCGTTGTAGTTCTTCCACTTGCGGCCCGCGGCTGATTGAAGCACCAGCTTCTCATCGGCGTTTTCCAGCGTTACATACCAGGTGCGTCCTTTTTCGGTTTCCACCACGAAGAGCTCGGTCACCCAGCGGCCGGCCATTTCGCTGCGCAGCGAGGCGCGCAGGGCGGCAGGAAGCGAAGCCGGCGAGAGCTGGTGGGTCATCGCCACCAGGATGCCTTCATTGTTGAAGTACGCGCTGGAAACCGTACCGTCGAGGGTGAACCGTACCTTGTAAAGGCCGTTCAGCTCGGTCCACTCGGCATCCTGGGCCGCTGCAAAGCGGGTTTGGAATGCCGCAAGCACTACCGGATTTTCCTCGCGGGGAGCTGCAGATAACTTGTTGAAAAACAGGCTGCTGATAAGGCTGAGGGCAATGATGATCGTTTTCATGACTATTATTTTTTTGAGTTGTCTTAATCGCTTTGACAACACAAAGATGGCCCTGTTGATAGTACTATGCAATACAAAGTAGTATAAAGTGCCAAATAGTATGGATGAACGGTATCATTGCCCCCCTGAGCTGCGCTGATCCTTCCTAGCGGCGGAAATTGGCGATGGGACCTTCTTCCACGCGCGTGGTAGTCACGTCGCGACGCTCACGCCAGGTGGACAGCGCTACCGAAGCCAGCAGGCAAAGGCCGCCTAACAGCAGAAGTCCAAGTACCAGCCCGTGCTGCGGCTCACCGTAGATGGTTTGGCGGTTGCCATCAGTCATAATAATGCGCTCAGCGGTAGAGCGATAAATGGCATAGCCGATCGATGCGAGCGAAACGATCAGCAGAATGGGTATCCAGGAACGCTTATCCATAACCGTAGTTTTTTCAGCAGCATTGCAAAAGAGATACCAGTGAGCCGCTTTCTGAAAATGAAACCGATCGGGCGGTGCACATTTTAACAACCTGCGCTTCGCACCTGATCGCATGTTCAAAGCTCACCAGCGCGTGGGTCGGTGCTCACTTCAAAATACAAATGATCGTGGTTGCTGCATCGCGGGTTGAATGCAGCACCGCACAACGGGCACGTATAACCGCAATTGAAGTATTCGGTGATGCTGAGTTGATGCCTGCATACACCGCAAAGAATGGCGCGCGCATCCCAATCTCGCTCCGGCCAGCGTTCCACCGCGTGCCCCGCACTTTCCTCGTGGCAGTGGATGCACGGATAATACGTATCGCAGCACCTGAAGCGGATCGCGATCACGTCGAGTGCCGAATGGTAGTGCACGCAGCGCGTTTGCTCGTCAACAGGGAAACCATGGATGACAGGATGCTTCACGGTGCGAAACTCGGAAATGTATGCGCACTTCGCCTAACTTGTACGGCAATCACCCTTGCCATGCCGAAAGAAATTCTCGTACTCGGTCACGGTCACCTCGCCTTTCGCATACTCCGCTCGCTGCGGCAGCAGGGCTATCCCGTTACGCACCGTCCTGCACTTCCCAATTCTCCCACCGACCTCCGCACCCCGGTTGAAAAGCTCGCGCAACTCCTCGATGGCCACGACCTGAGCCAGGTGGCCATGGCTTATGTGCTCGATGATTCGGATGAGCGAAACCTCGAACTTTTGCTGGCACTGATCTCCATCAGCGAGGAGATCTGCATCACCGCCGCCCTTTTCAACGAAAGCATCATCCCGCATTTTGAAGCCGCGCATCCGAGACTGAAGATCTTCAACCCCGCCCGGCTTGCAGCACCGGCCTTTGTAGCTGCCTTGTATGAAAAAGTGCAGCGCCCCGTGCGGCCCGTGGCACCCGTCAAGCCGCGCAGCCTCGGCAAACCGCCCGCCGACCGGCTCGTGCCCGGCCTGTTGCTGGGTTTTCTCGTCCTCATACTCGGGTCGGCATTCTTTTACCATTTCTTCGAAGGACTTTCCTGGATCAACTCGCTCTATTTTGTGGTGGTCACGGTTACCACTGTGGGCTACGGCGATATAAACCTGCTCGGCTCAGATGCAGGCAGCAAACTCTTCGGCATTGCGCTCATACTGATATCGACGGTGTTTATCTGGCTGATATTCTCGCTCACCATCCACCGCATTCTGCGCCAACGCGAGGAGCTCGCCAAAGGACACCGCAAGTACGGGCTGCGAAACCACATCGTGCTTTGCGGCCTCGGGCGCCTTGGATACTTCATCGCAACAGAGCTCCACCGCCGGTCCGAGAAGTTCATCGTCATCGAAATGAACGAATCGGTGCCGCACATCGAATACCTGCGCAACCATGGCGTTTCTGTATATATAGGCAACGCGCGCCTTGCACGCGTGTTGCGCGATGCCGGTGCGGCGGATGCCAAGGCGGTGGTGAGCGTTATCGACAACGACCTCGGCAACCTTGAGATCGGGCTCAACGCGCGATCGCTGCAGCCCGGCATCCGCACCATCCTGCGCGTGTTCGACGACAGCATGGCGCAGGTGTTAAAGGAGAAGCTCGACATTCACCTCTCGCTGAGCACCTCATCCGTTGCCGAATCGGCGTTTCTGGGTACTATGAAGCCCACCACGAAGCAATAGCCCGCTCGGCAAATCGCTGCGAACGCCAAAAACGGCCCGTTCACCTATGATACCGTCGGGAGTGCCTAATGTGTACCGAAAACGCCGTCCGGCCACCGTACTTTTACATTGTCCTACGGAAAAACACCTCTGAAAAACCTGAATCGTCCGTCCCTTTTAACCTGAACGTCCGACCCTTTCGAAAACCGTCCCTTTTAGTGCTAACGTCCGACCCTGTTGAGAACCTGAACCGTCCGTTTTTGTCCAAACCTGAAAACCGTCCGTACTTCCCGTACCCCTTTTTCAAGCTGCCAACCACCACCTCCAGCGCCTAAGGCGCTTTTTTCTTTTTCAGGCGTTCCCTGATCCGTGGCACGAGTATTTTGCCCATCCCGCTATGAATGCAAACAGGACGGATGTCGTGCTCATTGGTGCGGGTATCATGAGCGCTACGCTCGGAACGATGCTGAAGCAACTGGACCCCGGGTTCCGCATCGAGATATTCGAGCGGCTGGAAGAGGCGGCAACCGAAAGCTCCGATGCATGGAACAATGCTGGCACGGGCCACTCTGCTTTTTGCGAGCTGAATTACACCCCTGAGCAACCCGATGGATCCATCGACACGTCCAAGGCCGTGAAGATTGCGGAATCGTTTGAACAGTCGAAACAATTCTGGGCCTACCTGGTGCAGCAGGGTATCATCGATGTCCCCGCCGATTTTATTCATTCCATTCCGCATATGAGTTTCGTTTGGGGCGAAGACAATGTGCGCTACCTGAAGAAGCGCCACGCAGCGCTCACGGAGTGTCATCTGTTTCGGGGAATGCAGTACACCGAAGACGCATCGGAGATCCGTTCGTGGGCGCCCTTGTTGCTCGCCGACCGTAGTTCTACGGATCCAGTGGCAGCTACGAAGATGGACCTTGGTACCGATGTCAATTTCGGTGCGCTCACGCGAAGCCTGTTTGAATGCCTGCGCAAAAGCGATGGCGTAAACGCGCATTTCAACCACGAGGTGCTCGACCTCCAACAGCAGGATGGGTTTTGGCAGGTGCGTGTGAAAGATGTTGCCACAGGGGAGAAGAGCACGGTAGAAGCTCCCTTTGTTTTCATCGGCGCCGGTGGCGGCTCGCTTCCGCTATTGCTCAAGTCGGGCATTCCCGAAGGCAAAGGCTTTGGTGGCTTTCCCGTTAGTGGCCAGTGGCTGCGCTGCACCAACGAAGAAGTGATTGCCCAACACGAAGCAAAGGTATACGGCACGGCGGCCGTTGGGGCGCCTCCCATGTCGGTGCCGCACCTCGATACCCGCTGGATCAAAGGAAAGCGTGAACTGCTGTTCGGTCCCTATGCAGGCTTCACCACCCGCTTTCTGAAGCACGGCTCCGTACTCGACCTGTTCAGGTCGATCAAGCTAAGCAACCTTGTTCCCATGATCTCAGCTGGCCTGCACAACATTCCACTTACAAAGTATCTTATCGAACAAGTTCGGCTTACACCGGAAGCAAGGCTCGATGCATTGCGGGGATACTACCCCGCCGCCCGCGCCGAAGACTGGGAGCTCGCCATTGCAGGCTACCGGGTGCAGGTGATCAAAAAGGATGAAGATGAAGGCGGTATCCTCGAGTTCGGAACCGAAGTGGTTTCCAATGATGAAGGCAGTATAGCGGCCCTGCTCGGCGCCTCTCCCGGCGCCTCTACTGCCGTCTCTATCATGCTTGGTTTACTCGGCCGATGCTTCCCGCAGCAGATGGCGGAGGAAGCATGGAAGCAAAAGTTGCGGATGATGGTTCCCAGCTATGGCCGCTCGTTGGGCAAGGATGCGGCGCTTTGCAGCGAGATGCGCGCCTATACCGGGCGCGTGCTTGGAATTCCGCAAGCGGCGCCAGGGGCGGCTTCTTGAATTTTGGCACGTTTTTTCTAACCACCTATACAAAGACAATAACTTCTATATGGAAATGCAACAACAACCCGGTGGTGAAAAACGCAAGCGCAAGCCGCTGCAGAAAGCCACACTCGTATACTCGGTAAAACCCGGTCAGTATAACTACGGTACCTATGCCCGCGAAGCGCAAATGCACAGCGCGCAGATCTGGAAGCGAGCTTAATTGCAACGACTCAATCATCCCGCATCGTTGTTCGACGATGCCGAATAGCGCTCAGCGATTCCCCATCGCGGTGAACCATGCGTACGGCTCATTTTTTGCCCAACACATTTCATGATTCCACTCTTGCTCCTGGCAGGCGGTGTCACCGCCTGGATCGTATACAAGGCGCGCCATGTGCCCCTGCCCCGTCGGCGCTGGCAACGCTTCCGTGCCCCGGGTACGCGCGATCTCGATGCAGCGTCCTGCCAGGCGCTGGAAGGCGTTTACCGCGTAACTGCGGGATCTGAATTTTTTGGAGAAAGCGCCGTGCTGAAGTGGACGTACACGCGCATCGGCGCAAGCATGCAGCAGCACCTGTCGCTGTTTTGCGCACAGGATGGCGCATACCTTGTGTGCGGTGCACGCACCGACGGGCGGGCCAATTTGCTGCATGGATACTGGCGCAAGCTTTCCGCATCGGGCACAGGCACCGTGCGCCTCGAGCAGCGCGGCGAGCGGCTTTCCGGCTTTTATGGAAAACGCAACCAGCGGCCCGGGCTTCTGTTCTCGCTCCAACGCGTAGGCCCGCTTCCGCAAACCTCCCCTTTCCAAATCATCGCGCACCGCGGTGGTGCACGCAACGTAGACTTCTTACCGGTTGCCGAGAATTCGTTGGCGATGCTGCTGATGGCGGCGCGGCTTGGAGCAACAGGTGTGGAGATCGATGTGCGGTGGACAAAAGACGACGTGCCTGTGCTGGCGCACGACAGCTTCCTTGCATTCGACTCCGTGAAGACACCGCTGTTTAAAGGATTCATTGCCGATCATACATTGGCCGAACTGCGGCGCATTCGGCTCCGCAAGGGCGGGCAGGTGCCCACGCTGCGCGAAGCACTCGACGCAGTGCTCCACCGCACGCCGCTCGAAGTAGTTTGGCTGGATATCAAGGAGCCCCGCGACCTGCGCGACGTGCTTGCATTGCAGCAGGAATATCTTAAGGAAGCAGCCCGCATCGGCAGGCGGCTGGAGATCTTCATCGGTGTTCCCGACAAAGACATCCGCGCGCATTTTCTTGCGCTGCCTGATTACCGGAACATTCCATCACTGTGCGAGCTGGAACCAGCGCAGGCAGAAGAGTTGAATGCAGATGTGTGGGCACCGCAGTATACGGGCGGCCCCCAGCCCGAGCCCGTGGCGGCGCAGCAGGCACAGGGGCGGCGCGTATTCCTGTGGTCGCTCGATAGCCCCGTGATGATCCAGTACTATATGAGCCGCAGCCCGCTCGATGGCCTTGTTACCAATGCAGCGCCCGTGCTGGCACATTGGTGGTGGACGAAGGCCGCGACCGGAGTGCAACGCGAAGCCTGAACGCAGTAACGTTCATAGAACGCCCATTACAATAAAACTACAAGGCTTTTCAATACAGCTGCAAGGCGCACTGCATCGTGAATGCGGATCTTTTCGGTTCCGTGGCCAACAAGCGTCTTCTCGTGCGATGTAACGCAAAGCTCGCAGCCATTCACCGCACTCACCGCAAGGCTGATCAGCTCAAACAATTCCTTGCCCAGCACCGGTTGCGCCATGATGCTCATGCGGATACCGGCGGGTGCTTTGTCGTAGAATTCTTCGTGCATGAAGTGACGGAAGCGATAATAAACGTTGTTCGTGTTCATGAGGCTGGTGCATGCAAGCACTTCGGCCACTTCGGCTTCCGTAGCGCCGGCTTCGATGGAGCGCGTGCGGAAGGAAGTCTGGAGCTCCTCGTGCCCTTCATTCATCGCCACTGCAAGGGCGATCAGATTCGCGGCTTTGGCGCCAAGCGATTCCGCCTGCAGGGAGGTAGCAAGATTCATCTTGAGGTCGCGCAGGTAGCGGCTGTTGGCATCGGAGAGTGCCTGGAGGCGGGGTGAAAGTACCGGTTGAAGTCCAAGGTCTGCCAGTATTTGCTGTGCTGTTGTATCGGTAGTGCTGTTTCCAAAAAGCATATCGTGGAAGTTTGAAAGTAAAAAGTCGGAAGTGGAAAGCCGTTTCGACTAACCACTTCCGACCAGGAACAATTTCTGATTAAGCCGTGAGGGTAGCCTCGCCTTTCTGCCAGTTGCAGGGGCAGAGTTCGTCGGTTTGCAATGCATCGAGCACACGCAGCACTTCTTTCACGTTACGGCCTACGTTGAGGTCGTACAGCGATACCCAGCGAATGATGCCCTGTGGGTCTACGATAAAGGTGGCACGGTAAGCAATCTTTTCTTCAGCTTCGAGGATGCCGAGTTCCTGTGCCAGCGACTTCGAAGTGTCGGCGAGCATCGGGAACTGGAGGCCACGCAGGTCTTCGTGGTCGCGGCGCCAGGCAGCGTGCACAAATTCGCTGTCGGTGGAAGCACCGATGAGCACGGTATCGCGGTCGGTGAAATCGTTGTAGGCTTTGTCGAATTCAGCGATCTCGGTGGGGCACACGAACGTGAAATCCTTCGGCCACCAGAACATCACCATCCATTTGCCGGAGTTGCGGATCTCCTCATAGGTGAGGTCGTAAAACTCTCTTCCTTTTTCGATGGAAACAACTGCTTTTTTCTTGAAATCGGGGAACTCGGCGCCCAGGGAAAGGGTTACATTCTTCATAGTTAGATACTTATGTTTTTTTAAAGCGAGCCGCAAAGTTCTGTCATCCGGCGCTGTTTTCCATAGAGACAGGGTAGATATTTTCGATGGAAGTATCGAGAAAATTGAAAAGCGCTACTGGCACCGTTTTTTATCTCATGAGAATTATGACAGCCGACCGTCCACTTACCCGCACCGCGCTGGTGCTCGCCGTGCTCATCATGGCCGTAGTCATCCTTTTCTATGCGCGACCCTTCTTCGTGCCGCTCACGTTTGCCGCACTCTTTGCGATGCTGCTGCTGCCGTTCGCGCAGTGGCTGGAGCGGAAAGGATGCAGCCGCGGGTGGTCGTCGGGGCTGTCGGTGCTTCTTTGGCTGATTGCCACAGGTGCCATTATTGCGCTCGTGGCCTGGCAGGTTACCGGCCTGGCTGAGGATGCCGACCAGATGCAGCAGCAGCTTTCGAAGCAGATCGAGAATGTGCGGCAATGGCTCACACAGCGCTATGGCCTTTCCAAACAGGAACAGCAGCAGGTGTTGGAATCGCAGAAGCAGCAACAACCGGGAAAGATCGGGACCATGCTGATGGGCGTTCTTGGAGGCACGGCAACGTTCCTCACCAGTTTTGTGCTTGTGCTGGTTTACATCTTCCTCTTTCTCTTCCTGCGCCAGCGGCTGCATCGTTTTCTGCTGCGCATCGTTCCGGCAGGCAGCAAGGGCTCGGCCGAAGACACGCTTCACAGCATTGAGAAAGTGGCGCGCAAATACCTTGGCGGCCTCGCCCTCATGATCGCCTGCCTGTGGGTGCTGTATGGCATCGGCTTCTCGATCGTCGGCGTAAAGAATCCATTCTTCTTTGCCATTCTTTGCGGCCTGCTGGAGATCGTTCCTTTTGTTGGTAACCTTACCGGCACGGCACTCACCGCAGGTATGTCGTTGGCACAGGGTGGCGGCACCCAGTTGCTGTTAGGCATCCTGATCACGTACGCCCTGGTGCAGTTTCTTCAAACGTATATCCTTGAGCCCATGGTGGTGGGGGCAGGCGTTTCCATCAACCCGCTGTTTACCATTGCGGGCATCGTGGGCTTCGAGCTCATATGGGGCATTCCCGGAATGGTGCTCGCCATCCCGCTCATCGGCATGTTCAAGATCGTATGCGACCACGTAGAAATACTGGAACCCTATGGCTACCTCATTGGCCAGGAAAAAACCGAGGGTGGCCTAGGCGACAAGATCAAGAAGTTGTTCAAAAAAGGTTCTTGAGAAATAGGGTTCCTGGCACCCCTCAACCCCTCAACTCTTTAACCCTGATTAACCTAACTCTTTCATAAAGACTCCCGTTCTGCTTTTTCTTAACACGCGATGGCACGGTTTGGGCTTTTAGGGGTCGAACAACAAAAACAAACCGTATGAAAAAACTTGTACTCTTCCTGTCCGCCGCCTCGCTGCTTGTTGCTTGTAACAACGCCCCCGAGGCGAGCACTGCCGCCGCAACTCCGGCCGCAAACACGCTCGATACTGCAGGCCTCGCCGCCTTCAACGCTTCCAAAGCAATGATCGCCGAGCTGCCCGCGCAAACAGAGGCAGCAGAAGCAGTCGCTCCGAAAGTGACCAAAGCTGCAGCGCCTAAAACACGCACCGTTACCAGGTATCGCTACGTAAATGTGCCCAAGCCTACGCAGTCGGCACCCACCACTTCTTCGGAGCCTGTTGCCAGCAACAGCGGTTCGGGATCTTCGGTAGGCACTGAGCAAGGTTCGGCTTCTTCCGAATCGAACAACACCGCCGAAGCCGAAAAGAAAAAGGGCATCAGCAAGGCCGCTAAAGGTGCCATCATTGGTGGCGTAGCCGGAGCAGCTGCCGGTGCGGTGATCAATAAGAAGAACCGCGCAGTAGGTGCCGTTATCGGCGGTATCATCGGTGCAGCAGGTGGCTATGGCGTAGGTCGTGGCCAGGATAAGAAAGACGGCCGCATTCCGATCCAGTAAGGAGGTTTTGAAAAGGTATAGCAGGGGGCGCAGCAATGCGCTCCCTTTTTTGCGCACGGAGGTTGCGCCGGGGTAACCCGCACCTTTCGAAATTTCGGAAACATTTAGCGCGCCCTTCCGGGGTTACTTCTGGCGGGAAAAAGGCATCAAGGCAAAAGACGCTATATGAAAAAGATCGCCCTCGCCAGCTTCGTCGTTCTTCTTTTCAGCGCCTGCCAGCAAGCGGGCAAATCGGAACAACAGGATTTTGCACCCATTGCCGACAGTACCGGTTATGCAGGGGCCGGCAACGGCTACCAGGAGGCAACCGACACCATTGCTTCCGGCACCGGCCCCGACAGCAAGCTGGTGAAAACTGCCGCCCTCCAGCTCCAGGTTGCCGACGTGCACACCGGCACGCGTGCCCTCAGCGACCTCGCCAAAAGCATGGGCGGCGGCTTGCGACACCAGCACGTGGCCGCCAACGAAAGCGCCACCCGCGAACTGAAAAAAGGCGACGATTCGCTGCTCGTGCTCCACGCGCTCGCGCCCACAGCGTCGGTAACGCTGCGCGTGCCTTCGTCCAAACTGGATGAATTTCTTTTCGAAGCCTCCCGCGTCGCCTCCTTTATCCAAAGCAGCGACCTCGACATCGACGACCGCACGCTCGACTATGTATCGGCCCAATGGCGCGCCGCCGCCCGCCAGCAGTTTCTCGAAAACCCCGGCACCTCCCGAAAGGTCACGGGCAGCACTACCGCACTCGCCATCCGCGACGAGCAGATCGGGCAGCGCATCGAACAGCGCGGCATCGACGACGCCGTTCGCTTCAGCACGGTACGCATCGAGCTCGCGCAACCGCCGCTCCTGCGCCGCGAGGTGGTGGTGAATAACAACCTGGAAGCCTACACGCCTTCGTTTGCCAGCCGACTGGGCGACTCGCTCCTCCGCGGGTGGGAACTCTTTGCCTCCGTGCTGCTGTTTGGGGCGAATTTGTGGGTGTTTATCCTCGCCGGGTTGCTCATCTGGGTAGCGGTGCGCAAGTGGGGAAAACTGCAAGTCCGCGTCCAGCCTGCAAAGTAGGGCTTTGGGAAATTTGGAACGATTTTAGAATAGGTACGGGTGAGGTAAAGCCACCCCAGATGACTGCTTTACTGCTTATTCACCCAAAAACGCAACCCTAAAACCTCCATCATGGCTACCCAGAACCCCGACAACTCCGCCCGTAAGGTATTGATCGTAGAAGACGAAGGCGATATGTGCCTGCTGCTCAACATCATGCTCGCCGGCAAAGACATGGAACTCGAACACGTGAAAGGCCTTGTGGCTGCCGAACAGTTTCTCGAGAACGAAACACCGGCCCTCATCCTGCTCGATAACAAACTCCCCGACGGCTACGGCCTCGACTTCATTCCCTTCCTGAAAAAGAACCACCCTTCGGTGAAGATCATCATGATCTCCGGCTTCGATGGCGCCGCCAAAGACGCTGCCCTCGAAAGCGGTGCAGACATCTACCTCGAAAAGCCCTTCACCAAAGCGCAGCTTTTTGAAAGCCTGATGAACCTGCTCGGCGAAAAAGAACCCGCCTGACCGGCGCTGCCGGAATAACGATTTAGATAGCTCAGAATCCCGCCCCGGCGGGATTCTCCCTTTGGGCCCCAACGTAACTTTAAGCCAACGACCTTAGCTATGAAACGCTTCCTGCTCCTCCTGGCGCTTGCCCTGCCCACCCTGCTCTTTGCTCAGGAGCCGCTGGTGGCCGCGCACGATTCCATCCTACGCTCCGTGCAGCGCCCCTACCTGCCCCAACTGCGCTTTGAATGGGGAGCCGACAGCAGCAGCAACGGCAGCACCTTCCGCGAGCTGCGCTACCGCCTCGAAGACAGCCAGGCAGTGTCCGCCCTTTACTTTCCCGCCAAACGTTCCAACGCACCGCTCGTCATCTTCCAGCACTGGGGCGGCGGCAACCGGCGCTCCTTCCTCACCGAAGCGGAAAGCTTTGCGAAGGCAGGCTATAGCTGCCTGCTGCTGGATGCGCCCTGGCTGTGGTCCGGCGCCGACCCAAGTGCCGACCCGTTGCGCGTTTACCCCGACAACATCCTGCGTTCCTGCCGCGCCATCATCGCCTTCCTCGACGGCGGCGAGCGCGCGCAGCTGTTCGACAAGCAACGTATTTATTACGTAGGACACAGCTACGGCGCCACACTTGGAGGCCTCATCCTCGCCGCGGAGCCCCGCATCCGGGCGGCCGTGCTGATGGCCGGCCTGCCCAGCCTTTCGCTTTCGATGCGCGAAGACCTGCAGGGGCAGTGGAAGGGTGCCCGCACCAACACGCCAGCCCTCTTCGACAGTGCCGTGCAGCGGCTGGCGCTGATGGAGCCCGAAGACCTGATCCAACGCTCCGATGCGCGCGTGTTTTACCAGGTGGCCGAGCGGGACCAATACGTGCCGCGCACCTACAGCGAGCGCTACCTCCGCGCAGCAAAGCCTGCGCGCAGCGGCTGGTATACCACCGATCATCTTTTTGCCGATGCAACGGCGCAAAGCGAGCGCCTGGCTTTCATCCGCAGCCAGGATAGCCTCGTGCGCCACGAATACAAGGCGGCAAGCACGCGCCTCCTGGTGGAAGCAAAGCGGCTGGGCACGGTAGACTGGCGCTTCTGGAAACGGCAGGAGTGGCGCGGGCGCGTGGAGTTCACAGGCCGGGTGCCCCAACTGGTGCAGCAAACCTGGCGCTTTGAATTTCCGGACTCGATCTACACGCGGGAGCGCTACGAGAGCAACGGTGTGCCGGCACGCGAAGAATTACTCCTCGGCACGCGCACCGGTTTTCGCCGCGTGAATGGGGGCGACAGCACAACGCTTTCGCTGGCCGAATGGCAGGAAGAGCGGCAGTTGTTCTTTATGCTCTGGGCCGCTCACGTGAGCCCCATGCTCGGCGCGCAGCTGCACTACTCCACCAACACCCTCGGCACCACCATCACCGCCGTGCAGCGGCCTTTCCTGCCGGTGCGCTTCTTCTTTCCGGCCGACAAACTGCAGTACATCGAAACCAATACAGGCGGTGCGCGCCAGTTTCGCCTGCAGCAAAGCGGCGAGCGCACCTATCGCCTGGCGCGGCTGCCCTACGTTTACGATCTCCGGCTCAACGGAGCTCCGTACCGCCTTATCCGCATCGACGAGATCATCGTTCCGCGTCCGTAGCCAGGTGCTTTAGTCTACTTTATCTTTTCGCTTGAGCACCGTGCCGTTCTCGTCTACCAGCAGCTTGATCTTGCTGTCGTAGTTGCGCAGCTTCAGCTCGTAGGCGCCCTGGCCTTTCCACTGCTCGCGGTGCACCGACTCGATGGTGTAGCCGCTGTAGTTCTGCCCCAGCATGTTGGAAATGTTGGCGGGCATCAGGCCCAGGTTGGTCACTGCATAGGAGCTGCCCACCCAGTTGCCCTGGTTGTCGTACCACGAATAGTAGCGGTTGCCATACTGGTCGAAGGTGACCATGTAGTCGCTGCTGGTAAGTGCGGGCCAGCCCACAAGCTCCCAGTCTACAGGCACCACGCTGGCGTCGTATGCCGACCAGTGAATGTTGGTGGCGCCGGGAAACTGCCCGGCAAACGTAGTACCCACCCCGCTGGGCACGCCGTAGGCGGCGTTGTTGGTGGTAGTGCTCATCGTTGTAGTGCGGCTCGATCCGCACGAGGCCAGCAGCACTACGCCGGCTGCCAGGCTCATCAACTGTAATTTCATATGAATGTGTTTGAGGTTAGCAATACTACCTAGTGGGCAAAGAGGTTGCCAGTTCGTTGGCGGGCCCCGAAAACATTTGGCGCAGAGGACGCAGGAAAGTGCTGGTGGGGTCTGATTCCGGCGGCAAGTGCCAAACGCCCCCGCAGGCGCCACCTCATTTAGATCCCGGCGGCAAGCGCCGGGATGACGTGCGCACCCCTTGGGGAATATGAAGGCGCGGCCTGGAGCAAATCCCACTGATCACCCC
>SEAC01000030.1 GCA_004173235.1 Chitinophagaceae bacterium
ACTGCCAACACCAACAACCGTGTTGCCCTGCAAACTCCGTTTGCATGGGATGGCACATCGAACGTGGTGATCGAGATCTGCTTCGGCACCGCTTCAACCAGCGCCACGCTTTCGAGCACGTCGCCTGCTGATGTCACGTCGTTCACTTCGGTGATCAAAACGCACGTAGCGGCAGCAACCGATGCGGCAACGGTTTGTGGCAACACAACGACCAACGTACTTACTTATACCACGCGTCCGAAAGTGATCTTCGAAGGACAGGTGATCACCGACATTACGTCGACCTACACCTGGACCTGGAACCCCGGAAACCTGAGCGGCGCTCAGGTGGTAGTGCCGGCGCCGGCAACGGCGGGTGTGCATGCCTACACGGTGCTTGCCACCAATACAACAACCGGGTGCACATCATTGGATACGGTCAGCGTAACCTCCGGCGGCACCTACACGGTTGCTGCCAGCAGCTCTCCGGCTACGATCTGTGCAGGCAGCAGCGCTACGCTTTCGGCCACACCGGGCGCGGCAGGGCTTACCTACACTTACCTGTGGAAGGATGCCAGCAACACGGTGATCGGCACGAGCGCATCGCTTTCGGTAACGCCTGCAGCTACCAGCACCTACACGGTGACGGTTACCAACAACTGCGGTGTGATCGTAACACAGCCGGTAACGGTGACGGTTAATCCGATACCGGTAACAACAGTTTCGCAGCTGGCGCAAACGCTTTGCAGCGGAGCAACCGGCTCGCTCAGCTTCAGCACACAGGCAACTGGTGGCAGCACTGTATATACCTGGACGAACAGCAACCCGGCCATCGGCCTCGCAGCAAGCGGAACGGGCGCCATCAGCTTCACGGCAAGCAACAGCACCGCTACGGCGCAGACGGCTACGATCACGGTGTCGGCTGCTTACACTAATGGCGGCACTACTTGCACCGGCCCGGATGCAACAGCCACCATCACCGTCAACCCGACGCCTTCTGTGAACGCAGTGGCAGGCCAGACGCTTTGCGGCGGCGCGGCTACTACCGCGGTGACCTTCAGTGGCGCACCTGCAGGAGTTGCCTACTCGTGGACGAACGACAACCCGTCGATCGGCCTCGCAGCATCGGGTACGGGCAACATCGCCTCGTTCAGTGCAATCAACAACGGCACTGCGCCAGCGGTGGCCAACATTTCCGTAACACCGCAATTCACTGGTGGAGGTCAAACCTGCACTGGTTCTGCGCAGAACTTCAGCATCACGGTGAACCCGGCTGCGACCGGAACCATTACGGCACCGAACGGAACCTTTATTTGCTCGGGCGTTACTTCGGTTCCGCTGCAGGTAACCGGCGGCACTTCGTACCAGTGGCTGCTCAATGGCAACCCGATCGCGGGAGCCACGGCAGCTACGTATAATGCCACGCAGACCGGCAACTACTCGGTGACCATCACCAATGCCCAGGGCTGCACAGGTACTTCCTCGAACACCGTCGCGGTAACCCTCGTTCCGGCGCCTCAGGCCGACTTCTCGTTCAGCGGTTATTGCCTCAACACACCGGTGCAGTTCAGCAACCTGACCGCCAACCCGTCGGCCGTAAGCTTCCAGTGGAACTTCGGCAACGGTCAAACCAGCACGCTCACCGCTCCAACCGCCACGTACACGCAAACCGGGACCTATACAGTAACGCTGATCGCAGCTCCCCAGGGTTGCCCCTCGATCACCGACACGGTGCGCAAGACCATTACCATTGAAGCACCGATCGACGGCGTACGCCTGGCACCGGTAGACGTGGTAAGTGGGCGCCCCACCGAAATCCGCGGTCGCAACCTGGCCAACGGCCATTACAACTGGACGCCTGCAACCGGTCTTTCCAACCCGGCCATCTGGTATCCCACTACTACGCTCACCCAGGAGCAGGAATACCGCATCCAGGTTTCCTTCAACTCGGGTTGTGTAACGGTGGATACGCTGCTGGTGCGCGTGCAGAAGGGTGACGACATCTTCGTACCCACAGCCTTCTCGCCCGATGGCGACGGCGTGAACGATGTGCTCCGCCCGATCACCGTAGGCCTCACCACCTTCCGTTCGTTCCGCATCTTCGACCGCATGGGCCGCGAGATCTTCGCAACCAACAGCCAGGCGCAGGGATGGGACGGTACGTATCGCGGACAACCGCTTCCGTCACAAACGTTTGTTTGGGTAGCCGAAGGCCGCGACAGCAGTGGCAACATCATCCGCAAAACGGGCCAGGTGCTCCTGGTGCGCTAATGCAACCTGTAACCATCATTGAGTAAACTGTAATGAGAAAAGCTAACAACATGAAAAAGATACTCGCAACGCTAACGATCATGGCCGCCGCCGGCAGCGTGTGCGCACAGGACGCGCAACTGTCGCAGCTGTTCAACGCACCGCTGCTGCTCAACCCCGCGCAAACGGGGCTGATGGACAAGGCCTGGCGCATTTCGGGCGGCTACCGCAACACCACCTTTTCGGGTGGATCGAACGCCTTTTCAACCGGCTACATTTCTGCCGACACGCGCTGGAAGATGAAAGGCGTGCAGGAGAGCGACCGGCTAGGTGTGGGCCTCATCGGCTACCTCGACCAGAGTTCGGCAGGTGCCCTGCGTAACAACTACATCGGGCTGTCGCTCGCCTTCAACAAGGCGCTGACGGCTTCGGGCAGCACCCGCCTCGGCGTGGGTGCGCAGGCACTGTATGTGGCGCGCGTGCTCAACACCAGCAAGCTTGTTTTTGAAGACCAGTTCGGATCGGGCGGGTTTTCATCGGTGCCTTCGCGCGATGCATCGCGGGGGGGCAGCGACCAGCACCTCGATCTCAACGTCGGATTGCAGCTGTCGCACGATGCAACGGCCTGGGGTGGAAGCCTCGGTGGTGCGCTGAGGCACGTGAACCGTCCGAAGGAATCGTTCTGGAGCGCCGACTACCAGCTTCCCATGGCCTACACCGTGCATGGCTCGGCGTATGCACGTTTGAAGGGCGGCGACAAGCTCACCTTCCAGGCGCTCTATGTGGGTTTCGGCGAACAGAATTACCTGCAGGGTGGGCTGATCTTCTCGAAGAACATCCACCTTTCGACCACCGAAACGAGCCTCGACCTGGGTGTGCTGGGCCGCGACACGCGCAGCATTATTCCCTACCTCGGCTTGAGCTATGGCAACACCCGCGGAGCCATCACTTATGATGTAACTACGAACAGCGCGAAGCAGGGAGGCCTCAACCGGCAGTCGGTGGAACTGACGTTGAGCCACAGCTTTTAATCCCATTTGAATTTTTCCGGAGAGCCCCGCAGCAGTGCGGGGCTTTTCATTTTTATGCCTTGGCGAAGGAAGCTGATTTCGACCGGCGAATGGCAGTTTTGACCGAAGAAAGCGGCTATTTGGCCTGTTTGTGGGCATTTACCCCTACCAGCTTATTAAAAACTTATTAAAAAAGATTTAATTTCCCCTTCTGTTTTTCTAATATCCATCTGCACGACCGACTGTTTTTTGCCCGAAATCCACGAGGAGCCAAACAAAAACTTAATTGCTTTATGAGTCAGAACATTACCCTGGCCGGCGCCCCACTGCGCTCCGCAACCCCGGCTTTACCTCCAGCCGCAACGTTTTTAACCCGGAAAGCCCGGTTTGGGCGAAGGCTGCTGGGCCTTTTTGCGATGCTGCTCCTGGGAGGAGCCGTGCAGGCGCAAGTTGCCAACTATACCTTTGCTTCTTCAGCGGGAACCTACACGGCGATTTCAGGTGGAACGGTATTGGGAAATACCTCCAGCGATGAGCAGGTTTTCAACAATAGTACGGCAGGTGCCAGCGGACCAGTTTCATCAACGGGCTTTCCGATAGGATTCAACTTCACCTATCGTGGCATCACCTATGATAAATTCGCGGTCGCATACAATGGCCACATTGTATTGGGAACGGGAACGTTTTCTGCGAATTCTGCATTAGGAGCATCGCTTTCTTCTTCCAGCCCGGGCCTGGTAAGCGTGATTGCTCCTTTCAATACCGACCTCCAGGGGCAGACCAATTCGGAACTTAGTTATCTCACAACTGGTTCAGCCGGAAGCCGGATCCTGACGGTGCAATGGAAAGGAGTGAAGCGTTTTAACAACACTTCAAACGTCAACTTCCAGGTGCAACTGTTCGAAGGGACGAATGTTATCAATTTTGTATATGGCAGCTGCACTACCAGCACCACGCCCACCAGCGCGCCGCAGGTAGGACTTCGGGGTGCGGATAACTCCGATGTGCACGCCCGCAGCACTACTTCCAACTGGTCGTCCACGACACTTGGAACGAATGCATCCACTTGTTCTTTCAGCGCTACTGTGGCTCCGACGAACGGCCTTACCTTCACGTTCACACCGCCCGGCCCTTGCACCGCTCCAATCACCCAACCCACCGCCTTGACCTTCCCCACGGTGACCAGCACATCGCTCGGTGGCAGTTTCACTGCAGCTTCCGGAAGTCCTTCTGGATATCTCGTAGTTCGATATGCAGCAGGCGCAACTCCCACTGCTCCCAGTAATGGCACGACCTATTCTACGGGCAATGCATTGGGCACCGGAACGGTTGTGGCGGCATCGGGCAGCACCACGTTCACCGCGTCCAGCCTGACGGCCAATACTGCCTATGATTTTTATATTTACAGTTACACGAGCGGATCCTGCAGCATTGCCTACAACACAACTGCACCCCTGTTCCTTTCCAAATCGACCTGCCTTGCACCGCCCACCGTTGCCGCCGCTTCCAACATCGGCAGCAACAGCATTGTAGCCAACTGGGCTGCGGTTGCGGGTGCTACCGGCTACCAGCTGGATGTGTCCACTTCTTCGGGCTTTGGTACGTTCGTAACGAATTACAACAGCGCTTCTATTGCCGCCGGCAACACTTCGGCCACCGTTTCCGGCCTTTCGCCACTCACCACGTATTACTATCGCGTTCGCGCCGTAGGCAGCGGATGCACCTCGGGCAACAGCAGCACGACAACCGTTATCAGTGCAACAGCACTGCCCTGGACAGAGACGTTTGGAACGGCCTCATCGATGCCGACCGGCTGGACGAATACCAGTAGCTGGACCATCGGAACGAGTCGCAATGGAGCGGGCAACTCGAGCGTCTATCTCAACCTCTATTCCAGTGTCACAAGCGGCTCGTTCAATACGCCCACCATCGGGCTGCTGCCCGCTGTTTCTTCTTTGAGTTATCAATATACGGTAACCGACTTCAACACTGCAGCGGCTGTTGCTGCAGGTTGGGGAAGCTTCCAATTGCAGGTGTCTACAAATGGAGGTACCACGTGGACCAACCTGGGTGCCGCTGTCACGGGCGTATCGGGAACTCCGCCGAATGGCTATGTGACCGTTACGCAAGACCTCACGCCCTATTCCGGCCAGGGTGTCGCCTTCAAGATCGTAGCCACCTGGACAACCGGCGACTATTACCTCAACTTCGACAACTTCACGATCCTGCAGCCCTGCGCAACGCCTTCGGCACCAACCGCGCTGGCGTTTGGCGCCACGGGTCCCGGCTCCATTGCCGGCTCGTTTACCGCATCTTCCCCGGCACCTACCGGTTATATGATCGTGCGCTATCCCGCGGGCGCTACACCGGTAGCTCCCACCAATGCTTCGAACTACACCGTAGGCCAAAGCATGGGCACAGGCGTTGTTTCGAACATCACCGCAACTACGTCTTTCACGGCCACGGGTCTCTCGCCCAACACGTCGTACGACTTCTACGTTTATCCGTATAACAATACAAGCTGCCTCAGCGGGCCCGCATTTGGCACCGCACTGAGCGGAACGCAAAGCACTTCCGGCTGCCCCACATTGAATGCAGCGATCACCGTTGGTGCAACCGGCGACTACACCCGCCTTGCCGACCTGGCACTCATCCTCAACGGGTGCCCGGTAAGCCAGCCCACGATCATCAAGATCAAGGCAGACTATAGCAACGCAGGCGATACCTATCCCGTAGTGTTCAGCGCCAACAGCGGTGCAACTGCTACCAACACGATCACCATCCGCCCCGACGATGCTGTTGCATCCATGATCACGCTGACGGCCTCAAGCACGAGTCCGCTGATCGATCTTTCGGGTGCGAAATATATGGTGATAGATGGCCGCCCCGGCAGCACCGGCACCACTTCGTACCTTACGATCAGCAACACGGGCGATGGTGCGGCAGTGCGTTTATTCAACGACGCGCAGAACAACACCATCACCTATACCACGCTGAAAGCGGCGAACACATCTTCCACAAATGGTGTGATCCGTATCACGTCGGCTGCCGGCTCTACCCTGAGCAACGGTAACAACAACAACGTGATCTCGTTCAACAACATCGACGGCAACGGCACTTCGCCCAACGGCATCTATGCTTCGGGTTCGGCGGCGCCTGCCGACAACAAGTCGATCACCATCAGCAACAACAACATCTTCAACTATTACAGCGACGTTGCGGGCATCCGCAATGCGGGTATCCAATTCGGCGGCGGCAACGCAGCGAGCGCAGGTTCGGCCTGGACGATCAGCGGGAATAGCTTCTATCAGACCGCATCGCGCAGCTTTGCCAACGCAGTTTCGGGCGTGCATGCCATCAACATGGATGGTGGCGATGCAGTGGCGACGATCACGGGCAACTACATCGGCGGTACGCAGCCTTCCTGTGGCGGCACGGCGCTCACCATGACAGGTGCAGGAGCCTACGCATTCAGTGGTATGCGCCTCTTCCCCGGCTCGGTTGAACAAAGCAACATCACGAACAACACCATTCAGAACATCGGCGTCACAACCGCCAGCACCAGCAACCTGCTCAATAGCGGCATGGCGGTGAACTCGGGAATGGTCAACGTCAGCAACAACACGGTGGGTAGTGCAACTACTGCCGGCTCCATCGCCTTCAACGGTGGTTCGGGATCCGGTTTCAACGGCATCCTTGCGTTCAATGGCGCTTCTACAACCGGCCAGAACGTTACGATCTCGGGCAACACCATCGCGGGCATCGCGGTGGGTGGTTCGAACGCCGCTCTCCTGAACGGTATTTCGATCCTCTCGGCAACCACGCTGACGGGCACGCACTCCGTGAGCAACAACACCATCGGTACGCAAGCGGCGCCGATGACGAACAGCACGAACAGCACGATCATCGGTATCTCGAAATCGAATGCCGCTACGATGAGTTTCAACGGAAACACCATTTCCTACCTGACTTCCACCAGCACGGGCAGCTCCGCCCAGGTAGTTGGTATCAGTGTGAGCGCAGGTGCCAACACTATCGGTACGGCAGCAAGCGGTAACACGGTGCGCAACCTAACGGCTGCTGGATCCAACACCAGCACTACCTCGGGCGCATCGGTGATCGGCATCAGCATGACCTCCACAACCGCAGGCCAGAGCGTTGCAGGCAACACGATCGCAACGCTTGTGAACTCTTCCAATTCCGCAGTTACCGTAAGCGGAATGAGCTTCACAGGATCCACAACCGGAACCAACAGCGTTTCCCGCAACCTCGTTTATGGCGTAGCTGTAACCGGTACGAGCACTTCCTCGCTGGTGCATGGCATCCAGGTGAGCGCGGGCACTACAACTTTCGACAACAACGTCGTGCGTCTGGGTATGACGAACGCCACGCTCGCCAACGTAATTGCAGGTGTGACCGAGACCAGTGGCACCAACAACTGGTATTACAACAGCATTTACGTAGGTGGCACCAATGTGGGCACCGCCACCAGCAACACGTTTGCCTTCAACAGTACAAATACGGGAACCCGTGTGATTCAGAACAACGTGTTCCAGAACGCGCGTACCAACGCAACAACCGGCGGCAAGCACTATGCGATCACGGTTGCCGGGTCCACTTCGAGCCCTTCGGGACTTACCCTCAGCAACAACGTATACTATGCCGACGCAGCATCGGGCGGATTCGTCGCGCGCTATAACAGCACTGATGTAGCCACGCTTGCTGCCTGGAAGACCACTCCATATGCTTCGGGCAATGGCCCCGGCCTTGACGCAGGCAGCTGGAGCGGCAATCCTAATTTCAACAACCCAACAGCGGCTGTTCCGGATCTTTCTGTAAACGTTGCCCTGCCTTCGCTGATGGAAAGCCAGGCTACGCCGATCGCTTCCGTAACTACCGACTTCGTGGGAGCGACTCGTAATGCCACGACGCCCGATATCGGTGCGTACGAATTCGCCGGCTCGCCCGCATCTCCTTCGATCACGATCAACAGCATCACTCCCGGAGGCACGCAGTGCGCGGCCACCAGCCATGTTGTTTCGGCAACGGTTACCCCGGGTGCAACGCCGATCACCAACGGCATGGTCACTATCACGTATGCTTTCAACGGAGGCACGCCCGTTACTACGGCGATGACCAACGCCGGCGGCAACACGTGGACCTATTCGATCCCCGCGGCAACACCGGGCAATGCTACTGTTACGTATTCGGTGACGGCAAACGACGGCCAGTTCAGCACGAACAGAGCAGGCACTGCCTATTCCGATGAGCCGTTGCTTGGAGTTGCGTTGACAGCCACTTCCAATTTCGTATCGGTTTGCGCCGGCAACAGCGCAACACTCTCCGTAGCTCCGAATGGTGGCCCTGTCACGATCGGCGCCGGAAGTTCGGTAACGGGCTCCACCACTTATCCGACGCTGTATGGCTACCGCTGGTTCCAGGACTGGCAGCAGTATCTCTACCGCGCATCGGAACTCACCGCTGCCGGTGTTAAAGCAGGCATGATCACCAAGATCGGTTTCACCGTATCTGCGCTGGGTGATGGAGCACCAACCAGCTACACCATCCGTATCGCCGGAACGTCCAATACCACTACTTCATCTACGTTCGTAACAACGGGTCTCACAACGGTATACGGTCCTGTTACAGCAACTCCCGCAACCGGCCTGAACGAGTTTACGCTCACAACGCCGTTTGCCTGGAATGGTACCGACAACCTGATCATCGACATCCGCGGCACGGGCGGCGACCTCACCAACAACGCGACGGTCGTGTATACTACAACGGCGTACAACTCGGTTGTGGAAGCACATTCGTCGTCCAACAACGCCAGCTATTATACATCTGCCCCGAGTGGCACCACCAACACCACGCGGCCGAACCTCAAGATCACCGTAGCACCTGCGCTTACGTATGCATGGAGCGATGGCACCAGCAATGTAGGTTCGGGCTCGTCGATCACTATCCCGGTGAGTGCAACTACGACCTATACGGCGACGGGCACCGATGCCAACAACTGCACGGTTACCAGCAACAGCGTAACGGTGACGGTAACCGCCCTCTCCGTGGCAGCTACGCCATCTGCAGCCACCGTTTGCGCGGGCAGCAACGTAACGCTCACCGCGAATGTTGCGGGTGGCGGACAGCCTTATGCCAGCTACACCTGGAAGAACGGCGCCGGCACAACGATCGCCAGTACGGCCAACACAACGTTTGCACCAGCACAGGCAGATACCTATACCCTCACGGTGGTGGATGCCTGCGGCAATTCGCTTACTTCGGCTCCTGTCAGCGTAGGTTATACGGCACTGCCGGTGGTTGCGCTGAACCTTAGCGGCGCACAAACGATCTGCGCGGCCAACCAGCAGCTTACCGCTACACACAATGCAGCTTCGCCAGCGTACCAGTGGCTCCTCAATGGCAGCAACATCGCGGCCGGCTCGGGCGGCACTGCAGCTACATACACTGCAAGCGCCAATGGCATCTATTCGCTGAAGGTGACCGACGGCGGCACCGGATGCGCGAATACAACGGCTACGACCACACTGTCGTTTGCACCCTACCCGAGTGCACTCACGGTTACGCCCGCATCGGCAACTAATATCTGTCTCGGCGCCAGCCAAACGATCACTGCCAGCGGCACCGTCAACAACGCGGCCACCGTTACGGTGTTCTCCGAAAACTTCAACAGCGGCCTTGGCTCCTGGGCGCTTGTGAATGCTGCAGGCTCTCCTTCGGCAGGCAACTGGGCTGTGCGCACCGCTCCCTACACCGGCATCACTGGTGGCGACTCGTTCACCGGGTTCTCCATTGAAGGCGGCAAGTTCGTGAGCACCGATGCAGATGCAGGCGGATCGGGAACGACCACCGACAGCAAGCTGCAGTCGCCGGCATTCAGCACGCTGGGCTACGGCTCCGCAACGCTTCGCTTCCAGCACATTTACCAGCGTTATTCTTCGGGCAGCGAAACCGTTCTGGTAGAAGCTTCTTCGGACGGCGGCAGCGTTTGGACCTCGCTCAAAACCTATAGCAGCACGCAGGGAACAATAACGGAAGATGCGCAGGCCGCCACACAGGAATCGATCAATCTTCCTGCAGGCTTCCTCAACAAGCCGGATGTACGCATCCGCTTCAGCTACAAATCCACGTTCGGTTACTACTGGATGCTCGATAACGTGCAGGTGCAAGGTGTTCCGAACGCACCGCTCTTTACGTGGAGCTCGCCTTCCGGCACCGCAGGCTTGCCTGTTGCCGCTACAACGGCTAGCGCAGTCAACAATTCGATTTCGGTTACTCCTTCGGCAGCAGGATCCTACACCTACACCGTAGTTGGTTCTGTTCCGGGAAGCAGTTGCACTACTACCAATTCGGTGACGCTGAATACCGTTACTCCGTCCACTGCGCCGAGCACGCTCAACGCTTCCGCTTCCGGCACGCTTTGCCCGGGCACGAACGTGATCCTTACGCAAACGGGCGGATCGCTGGGCCAGGGCGCTTACTGGCAGTGGTATAAAGATGCTGCCTTCACACAGACCGTGGGTGGACAGCTCTCTTCTTCCAACGCGCAGCTTACGGTTTCTCCGGGCACTACAACATCGTATTATCTCCGTGCTGAAGGCGGATCGGCTCCTTGCGCGGCAATCGTTGCAGCAGCGAGTCCTGTGACCATTACGGTGTACGCAGCCTCGGTGAGCGGCACGGTTTCTTCCAACCAGAGCCTTTGCTCGGGTAGCACGCCTGCTTCACTCACGCTCGCCGGATCGAACGGTAGCATTCAGTGGCAGTCTGCCACCGATGCGGCCTTCACGCAAAACGTGGTCAACTACGGCAGCAGCACAGCATCGCTCACCGGCGCCGAGATCGGTGCGCTGACGCAGTCTACCTACGTGCGCGCTGTGGTCACCAACGGCACCGGTTGCGCATCGGCCACTTCAAACAGCATCCTCATAACGGTAAACAGCTACCCGGCGCAGCAAAGCGTTCAGGGCTCGGCAACGTACTGCGATGGCGTCGGCAGCGTTGTGACGCTGTCTGGTTCGGAAGCAGGTTCGAGCTACCAGCTCGTGAAGAACGGTTCCAACCTTGGCAGCCCGATGGCCGGCACAGGATCGGCACTGAACTTTGGCATCCAGGGTGCCGGCACCTATACGGTCGTCGCTACCAATGCATCCAACTGCTCCATTGCAATGACCGGGTCGGCCGTGCTCACGGCTGTCGGTCCCTTCACGGCGCAGATATCTGCTCAGAACAGCATCCTTTGCTCTGCGGGTAATTTTACCACCATCTATGTAACCAATGGTCCTGCAAACGGAAATGTGACGATTACAACGAACGGCACGAATCCACAGACCTATGCACTCAATGCGAGCGGAGCTTACAGTTTCCAAACGGGAGTACTGAATGCAAACGCCTTGTATACGATCACGTCGGTAAGTAATGGAAGCTGCGCAACGGCAACCAGTATCTCTACGGCCGTGTACGTTGGCGCGCTCATTGCGGATGCGCTTCCTAACCAAAGTCTCTGTGCAGGAACGCCTTCGGCCCCTATCGCGTTCACAGGCAACTTCCCTGCCGGCACCACTTACAGCTGGACTTCGTCGAACGCTGCCATCGGGCTGTCGTCTTCTTCCGGAAGCGGTGTCTCATTGCCTTCGTTCATCCCGGTCAATGCAACCTCAGATGTTGTTTATACTGATATCTCCGTTGTTCCGAATCTTAGCATTGAAGGTTGTGAAGTGCGCCACATGGTATTCCGCGTTGCTGTAAAGCCACAGCCTACGGTGAACGCTACCGGAAACCAAAGTCTGTGTGCAGGCTCGCTTACGGCTGCTGTCAATTTCAGTGGCAACCTTGCTGGCACAACCTACAGCTGGACGAACTCCAATCCGGCAATCGGTCTCGCTGCGCAAGGCACTGGTTCCATTCCATCCTTTACTGCAGTGAACAACAGCAATCAGAGCTCCGTCAGCGGCACGATCACTGTTACTCCGCGTAACAGCAGCTGTAACGGCGCCTCTGCCACGTTTACCATCACTGTAAACAAAGCCTCGGCAACGGTTACCTACCCGAACTCGCCTTATTGCCCCACCGGACCGGCAATGCCGCGTGTAACAGGTTCAACAGGCGGAACGTTCTCGGCTCCGGCAGGCGTTGTGTTCAACAGTGTGAACACCGGTGAGATCAACCTCGCCAACTCGCAGCCTGGCACCTACACAGTTACCTACACGATCGTTGGAGCAGCAGGCGGTTGCGGTGGCACCACAACCGCGCAGGTAACGATCCTCCCACGTGCAACCATCAACAGCCTTCCCAACCAGGCAGTTTGCGCCAACTCGATTACGACCATGGTGCAGCCCGCGGGCACGGCTTCGAATTACTCATGGGTGAACCTCAACCCGGCAGTTGGTCTTTCCGCTACGGGCACAGGCACGATCCCTGCATTCACGGCGCTCAACAGCACCAATGATGTAGTGACCGCCCAGGTCAACGTGACACCGCTGGGCAACGGAACCACTACGTGCACCGGCAACGCTGTGGCATTCCGTTATACCATCTACCCGCGTCCGGCTGTGAACCCGGTCAATAACGGAAATCCGTATATCTACTGCCGCAACACACTGAGTTCGCCAGTCACGTTCACCAGCGCAACGCCCAACACCAGCTTCGGCTGGACGAACGACAACACAACGGTGGGTCTCGCAGGCCGTGGCACCGGAAGCATTGGTTCGTTCACTGCCACTAACCCGCTTTCAGGCGCAGCCAGCATCGCCACGGTTACAGTAACGCCCATGGCCAACAAGTGCGCAGGCACTCCGTACCAGTTCGTGATCGAAGTAGACGATTGCATCACGCAGTCGGGCAACACCGGTGGCGATGGCTCCACGGCACGTATGGCCGCACAGGTGGTGGTGGGTCCCAACCCAACCACGAACCGCGTGACCGTATACTACCGCGGCACGGAAGAAGGTCCGTTCACCGTACAGCTCCTTACGCAATACGGACAGGCCATCACCAAACCAGCAACCTTCACGGGCACCAGCTACACGCTCGACCTCACGGGTATGACTCCCGGGGCGTATGTGTTACAGCTTGTGAACACCCGCACGAAGACGACTGTGCAGAAGCAGGTAATCAAGTTGTAAACAGCACCTGGGATACAAACGAAAGTCCCCGCCAAATGGCGGGGACTTTTTATTATGGGGCTATCTGAAAAAAGACGAAGGGGGCAGTGCTTAACCGAGATCGATGTCGGTGTTGTCGCCGATGTTGAGCGTGCGCGTTTCGCCCCGGATGCCGGTGTCGGAGCCGATGATGGAGAAGTCGAGCACGATGTCGAACAGGTTGGAATAAGAACCGATGATGGAGTTCTTGATGATGGAGGAGTCGACGGTGGTCTGATCGCCGATGGTAACGTTGGGGCCGATGATGGAGTTGCGGATGTCGCAGCTCTTACCGATGCGCACGGGTTGTATAATTACGGTATTCTCGTAGGCCTGGCTCGACATCATCGACCCGCCGAACTTTTTGAGCAGCGTGGCATTCGACTCGAGCAGCGTTTCGCGCTTGCCGGCATCGAACCACGAATCCACCTTGAATGCACGGAAGGAGGCACCCTTGCGGATCATGCAGTCGATGGCGTCGGTGATGCCGAACTCGCCGTGGGTGCGCAGGTCCTGCGCCATGTTCGAGTCGAGGCACTCGAAAAGAAGGCGGCTCTCGCGGATCTTGTAGATGCCTACCAGCGCCATGTTCGACTTCGGTATCTGCGGCTTCTCCACCACGTGCGTCACCTTTCCTTCGGGGTCGATCTCCGCCACGCCGAAGGAACGGGGATCATCCACCTTTTTCACGCCCAGGAGCGAATGCTCGCTGCGGAGCACGGCATCGAGGTCGTATTCGCAAAGGGTATCGCCGAGCACTACCAGCACTTCATCGTCTTTCACGATGTCGGCACAAAGCTTCAGCGCGTGGCCGATGCCCTGGCGGTCGCTTTGCTGCACGAAGTGCGAGGTGATGTTGAGGTAATTGTATCGGACGTAGTCCTGGATCTTTTCGCCCAGGTAGCCCACCACGAAAATGAATTCCGTGATGCCCGCGTTGCGCAACTGGTCCACGATGATGCTCAGCACGGTTTTGCCGGCGAGCGGGATCAGGGCTTTGGGTTGTGTATATGTATGTGGCCGTAGTTTGGTACCGGCTCCGGCCACGGGTATGATCGCTTTCATTCAGAAAGTTGAACGCTGGGGCGTTTGACTAAATTATGTACAGGGCGGCAAAATTAGCTGAATTTACCGCCATTTTGCCCGCCCTTGGTTCCGCGCGCTTAATTTTGTCTGCATCGCGTTTAACTCAACCCCGATTATGCAACAAGACCCCGCCGTATTCGACATCATCCGCAAGGAGCTCCAGCGCCAACGCCAGGGCATCGAACTCATCGCTTCCGAAAACTTCACATCGCCCGCGGTCATGCAAGCCATGGGTTCCGTGCTCACCAATAAATACGCGGAAGGCTATCCCGGCCGGCGCTATTATGGCGGTTGCGAATTCGTGGATGAGGTGGAACAGCTGGCCATCGACCGCGTGAAACAGGTGTTTGGCGCCGAATATGCCAACGTGCAGCCCCACAGCGGCGCGCAGGCCAATGCGGCCGTGATGCTTGCCGTGCTCAAGCCCGGCGACAAGATCCTCGGACTCGACCTCAGCATGGGCGGCCACCTTACGCACGGCTCGCCGGTCAACTTCAGCGGCAAGCTCTATCAACCGCATTTCTACGGTGTGCACAAAGAGAGCGGTCTGGTAAACTACGAGCAGCTCGAAGAAGTTGCGCGTCGTGAAAAACCAAAGCTGATCATCTGCGGCGCTTCGGCTTACAGCCGCGAGTGGGATTATGCCCGCATCCGCGCCGTTGCCGATGAAGTGGGCGCATTCGTGCTGGCCGACATTGCCCACCCCGCGGGCCTTATTGCCAAAGGACTGCTGGCATCGCCGTTCGAGCATTGCCACTTTGTAACATCCACAACGCATAAAACCCTTCGCGGTCCGCGCGGCGGCATCATCCTGATGGGTAAGGATTTTGAAAACCCTTTCGGTATCAAGGATCCGAAAGGCAATACACGTGCAATGTCGCACGTGTTCGATATGGCGGTATTTCCCGGTTCGCAGGGTGGCCCGCTGGAGCACGTCATTGCAGGCAAGGCCGTAGCGTTCGGCGAGATCCTTTCCGACGACTTCACGCAATACGCACAACAGGTGCAGAAGAACGCACAGGCGATGGCGAAGGCGCTCGTTTCCCGCGACTACCAGATCATCTCGGGCGGCACCGACAACCACCTCATGCTGATCGACCTGCGCAACAAGAATATCACCGGTAAAAAAGCGCAGGAAACGCTCGACCGCGCGCATATCACCCTAAACAAAAATGCGGTTCCCTACGACGACAAGAGCCCATTCGTTACTTCCGGCATCCGCATCGGTGTGCCGGCCATCACTACGCGTGGTATGAAGGCGGAACATATGGAATCGGTGGTGGCGCTGATCGACAAAGTTCTGATGAACATCGACGACGCTTCTGTTGTGGAGAAAACCTCGAACGAAGTGAAGGAGTTGATGGGAGCGTTCCCGTTGTACCCGGAGCTTTAACTTTATGCCGTCATTGCGAGGGCTGCAGCGAAGCAAGCCCGAAGCAAGCTCAACCCATTGAGCCTGCTGTCATGTGCAGCAGGGACCGGTTTCAACAGATTGCTTCGTTTCACTCGCAATGACGTAAACACAATTGTATGCTTCAACGTATTCAAAGCGTCTGGCTCCTTCTGGCCGGCGCATTCGCTGCAACTACTTTCCGCTTCCCGTTTTATGCGGGCAGCTGGCGCGACAGCACCTGGACCGTCGTTGTGCCCCCGATGCCGAAGGAACTCAATGCCCAGTCGAGCCTGCTGCTGACGATCCTCACCGCGGTGATCTGCGGGCTGGCCTTCGTTACCATCTTCCTCTACGGCAACCGCAAGCTCCAGATGCGCTTCGCTATCGTTGGCCTCGTGCTGGCACTCGCGCTGCTCACTTTGTACTTCCTCGAGTTTGCGCAGTTCACCGACGGCACGATGGCCTTGTCGAGCGTATTTTATTTTGCGATACCTGTTTCGTTCTTCCTTGCCATCCGCGGCATCGTGCGCGATAACAAGCTTATCCGCAGCATGGACCGTCTCCGATAAGCTATGTTCCAGAACCGCATAACGCAACTTTTCGGGATCGACTATCCCATTATCCAGGCAGGGATGATCTGGGCCAGTGGCTGGAAGCTTGCCGCAGCGGTTTCCAATGCCGGTGGCCTCGGCGTCATCGGTGCGGGCAGCATGTACCCCGAGGTGCTGCGCGATCACATCCGCAAATGCCGTGCTGCCACCAGCAAGCCCTTTGGCGTCAACATCCCGTTGCTCTACCCCGATCTCGACCTGCACATCCAGATCATCATCGACGAGCAGGTGCCCATCGTATTTACGTCGGCCGGAAACCCAAGGACCTGGACGAAACATTTCAAAGACAAAGGCATCACCGTGGTGCACGTAGTAAGCAGCAGCAAGTTTGCGCAGAAGGCCCAGGAGGCGGGATGCGATGCGGTTGTGGCCGAAGGCTTCGAGGCCGGCGGGCACAATGGCCGCGAGGAGACCACAACGCTAGTGCTGATCCCCGCCGTAGCCGAAGCGGTGCAGATCCCCGTCATCGCGGCGGGTGGCATTGCTACCGGCCGACAAATGCTTGCCGTAATGACGCTCGGTGCCGAAGGCGTGCAGATGGGCTCACGGTTTGTGGCCTGTGTGGAGGCTTCGTCGCACGAATCGTTCAAGCAGGCGGTCATCCAGGCAGCGGAAGGCGACACGCGCTTGTCTTTAAAAGCATTGACCCCCGTGCGGCTGCTGCGCAACCACTTTGCCGCGCAGGTGCAGGAAGCGGAGGCGCGCGGTGCTTCGAAAGAGGAGCTCACCGAACTTCTCGGGCGTGCGCGCGCCAAGCGTGGAATGTTTGAAGGCGACCTGGAAGAGGGCGAGCTCGAGATCGGGCAGGTAAGCGCTTTGCTCCGGGCCATAGAGCCGGCGGCGCACATCGTGGAAACGGTATGGAGGGAATTTTCGGAGGCCTTGAATAATCCGCTGCAAATACGATAACTTTACGAGAGGTTTCGTTTTCAACTCTAAACCATCGCTATGAAAGTACGTTTACTCTTGCTCGTTGGTCTGCTTGCCGGTGTTTCGCTGGGAGCCCGCGCCAACGCCTCTACGTCGCCCGGAGCCGGTGAGGAAAGCACGCGCAAGACCGACATTGCCGGCGGCGTGTTTCATTCCGAATCCAGGAAGCCCCTCGGCAACGTTACGGTAACCGCTTATAGCAACAACCAAAAGCAAAAGGTAGTGCAGACCGACGCGAGCGGCGGCTTTGCCTTCGACGACCTCAAGCCCGGCACCTACCGATTTGTATTTGAAAAGGCCGGCTATCGAAAAGTGGTGAAGGAGAAGACCATTCAGCGGGTAGACGAGGCTACCGAGCTCAACGTATCACTCGAAGAACATTCCACCTACGATTTTACTCCCGGACCCGCGCACTTTTTCGATTTTCAATGAGAACGTGAATCGTGAAATCGCGACGCATTGCAATAAAAAACGGGAGCCTGGGCTCCCGTTTTTCGTTAGAGGCGTCAGCAATGCCGATTCCCGTTCTCAGTCATAGCTTCCCCCTGAAATGTTCAGCTGCTCGCTGTTCCTGGTCCAGCGGAATTTCTTGTGCTTGTCCAGGAACGTCCGGTATTTCTGGTAAATGGCTCCGGGCTGCTCTTTCCCGTTGATGTAAAATTTTCCGTCGCGGTGCTCCAACTGGTAGCTATCGCGCTCAATCAGCCCGGCGGTCACCAGTTCGTCTTCAAAGGCTTTGTATTCCTTGCTCTCTTCACCCGCCTTCGCTACGTTCACGCGGGCTTGCTTCACCGACCAGCGTGCGTTCATTCCGGCACGGCGTGCCTCTGCCTGTATGCGCGGCAGGTCCGCTTCCACGCGCAATAACTGGCGTCGCGCCCGTTCCATCTCGCGACGCGCGTGCTGCATCTGTCCGCGCTCGCCTTCCAGTGCGCGCATGTCGCGGTCTGCTCGCGCCAATGCGCGGCGTGCTTCCGAGAAGCTGGCGGCAGGAGGCGGTGGTGGCTCGGGAATGCCGCTGCGCTGCAATTCATCCAACTGTTTTTGCACGCGATCGAGCTCGGCCTGCACGTCGTCGAAGTTGCGGATCTTTCGTTCGGTTGGCGGCGGTGGCGGAGCGGGTGCAGCCGGAAGTTCCTGTGCCGTGGCTCCGGAGGCGGCCAGGAGGGCCGCAATTACCATGATTCGGGTCTTTTTCATAACATGGGTTTAAGATTGACGAAATGTTTCGTACAATAATACGATGTATTTCGTAGTTTGGGGAAAGTTTTTGCTGCGCAGAAAGACGAGGCACGCGGAACACACGGAAACGTTTGCTTCGCAAATTTTGGTCGCAAAGACGCGAAGGCGCGGGGACGCAAGGAGTTGGTTTTGTTCAAAAGAATACTAGCGTCTTTGCGTCATGGCGTCCCTGCGTAAAAAAAAGCGGCCATTGGCCGCTCTTTCTCATCTGCTTGAAACTCTTTACCGCCGGATCCATTTGATCATCTCCTTCCACGTTGGCTTCTTGCCATACAGCAGGATGCCTGTTCGGTAGATGCGCGCGCTGAGCCAGGTGGTGCCCAGGAAGCCTCCAACAAGCAGCAACATCGACAAGGCCAGTTGCCAGTAGGGCACCGTATCGGGAACGCCAAACGGGATCCGCGACATCATCACGATGGGCGATGTAAATGGTATGAGGCTCGCCCACGTTGCCAGCGTGCTGCTCGGATCGTTGATGGAATTGATCATGATGATGATGGCCACAACGATCGGCATCGTTACCGGCAGCGTGAGGCTTTGCGCATCCTGCGGGTCTTCGTTCACTGCCGAACCGATGGCGGCGAAGAGCGCTGCATAAAAAAGATAACCGCCGATGAAGTAGAAGAGGAAGCAGGTTAGAATCAGCGGCCAGTTGACGGTGCCCATCGTTACCATGCCTTGTGCAAAAGCACGCGACATTTCCGATCCCTGCTGCATCGAGCCCGGCACCTGCGACGATGCCTGCTGCGCCTGCTGCAACACTTCGTGCGGAACAAACGCACCTGCCGCAAGCGTAAGGCCTGTGATGAGTACGATCCAGATGAGGAACTGCGTGAGACCCACCGCGCCAATGCCGAGGATCTTGCCCATCATCAGCTCGAACGGACGCACCGACGACACGATCACTTCTGCGACGCGGCTTGTTTTTTCTTCCATCACGCCGCGCATCACCATCACCCCGTAAATGAAGAGCGTGATGTAAATGAGAAAGGCAGTGACGTAACCGATGGCTTGCCCCAGTCCGAAGTTGCTTTCGGTGTTCTTCTCGAGATCGCTCTTCTTTACTTGCTGGATAACGGTCTTGCCCGCAATGGTCTTCAACGAATCGATGTGCTTCGGATCTACATGCAGCTGCTCGCTGATCAGGTGATTCTCCACAGCGCGGCTGATGTCTTCTTCGATCTTGTCGTGCGCCACGCGGCTCAGGCTGTTTTGCGACACCACCTGGTAGGCGTTGCCCTTGTTGCTTCCGGTTTGCGGTGCAAACAGAACGGCCGAGAATTTATTCTTGAAGAAATTGCTCGTATCCACGCCCGCGTTGAAATCGTAGGTGACGGTCTTGCTGCTCACGAGCGATTCCTTGAGAATGCCGCTTGGATCTACAACGGCCACCGACTCCTTGCGGATGCTGTTGATGGTAATGGCCGTAACGATGCTGATGAGGCCAACAAAGAAAAGAGGCGTCAGCAGCGTGGTGAGGATGAATGTTTTTTTGCGTACGCGGCTGAGGTATTCGCGTTTGATGATGATTCCGATCTTGCTCATGGCAGCCGTGTTTATGGGTTGATGGTTTGAAACTGGCGGGAAGCAGCAGTGCCTTCCACCAGGCGAATGAAAATGTCGTTGAGCGAAGGCAGCAGCTCGTTGAAAGAGCGCACCGTAATGCCCTTGTCGATAAAGAACTGGAGCACCTGGTTGGGCGACACGCCTTCATCGATGTGCACGGTGATGACCGGCTCGTGCGGCACGGCGCCCATCACCGCAAAGCCCGGGCCTTCGAGCACGGTGGGCAGTTTGTCGAAGCCGATGCGGAACAGGTTCTCTTTAAAATGCTGCTTGACTTCTTTGATGGTGCCATCGAGGATCTTCTTGCCTTTGTTGACCAGCACGATGCCGTTGCAGATCTCTTCCACCTGCTCCATGCGGTGCGTGCTGAAGAGGATCGTGCTACCCTGGCGCGCAAGGCGGAAGATCTCTTCCTTGATCACGTTGCTGTTCACCGGGTCGAGGCCGCTGAACGGCTCGTCGAGGATGATCAGCTTGGGGCGGTGTGCAACCGTAGTTACGAACTGCAGCTTTTGCGACATGCCCTTCGAAAGATCCTCTACTTTTTTATTCCACCAGCTGTTCATCTCCAGCCGGTCAAACCATTCGCGCGTGCGGTCTTCGGCTTCTTTGGCGGTAAGTCCGCGGAGCCGAGCGAGGTAGATGGCCTGTTCGCCCACTTTCATTTTCTTGTAAAGACCGCGCTCTTCGGGCATGTATCCGATGGAAGCCGTGTCTTTTTCCGCATCGAAGGCGCGGCCTTCAAAGAGCACTTCGCCTTCGTCGGGGAGGATGATGCCGGTGAGCATCCGGATAAGGGTCGTTTTTCCGGCCCCGTTGGGACCCAGCAATCCGAAGATGTTGCCCGGCTCCACCGAGAAGGAGATGTCGTCGACCGCTTTCTGCGTGGCGTAGTATTTACGCAGGTGCCGCAATTCAAGGATCATGGTTGGTTGAAGTTTTTGGTAGGGTGAAGCTAGCGGGACCAGCGGGAACGACGCCAATTATTTGACAAAACGCCGGTTGTTAAGGACGAAAGCGGGAGGGCGGCTTGGGTGGTTGTTGGGAAAGGGACAACTTTGCGAAAACGTTTCTTCATGCGATTCATCCGTGTCCTCCTTCTTGCCATTGTTATTGTGGGGCTCAGCTCCTGGGGTTTCCTCGTGCACCGCACCAGCACGCAGCTGGCCGTGTACCAGCTTCCCGAAACCATGCAGCATTTCTTTTACGATGGGATGGACTACCTCGTGCGCTACTCGGTGCGCCCCGACCAGCGCCGCAATGGCGATCCTTCCGAAGGGCCGAAGCACTTCATCGACATCGAGCGCTTTGGCGCGAACGCCGCCACCGCGATGCCGCTCGATTGGAACAGCGCCGTAGCCAGGTATGGAGAAGACAGCCTGAAGCGCAACGGCATCGTTCCCTACTGGGTCATCAATCAAAAAGAAAAACTCACCGAAGCATTCCGCAGCGGCAACCGCGACAGCATCCTTTTTTATGCAACCGACCTCGCTCATTATATAGGCGACGCGAACGTGCCGCTGCATACCACCGAAAACCACGATGGACAGCTCACGGGCCAGAAAGGAATGCACTCTCTTTGGGAAAGCGCCATCCCCGAGATCGAACTTGCATCTTATAGTTTGTACGAAGCGCACGAAGCAACCTACCTCAAGAACCCGGAAGAGGCGATCTGGAAGGCCGTGCGTGAAGCCAATGCGCTGCTCCCCCAGATGTTTGCCATGGAGAAGGAAGTGTCGAAAGATTTTACCGACTCCACGAAGTATCGCTACCAGATGCGCAACGGGCGTGAGTCGCGCAGCTATTCGTCGGCGTTTGCAAGGGCCTATGCGCAAAAGCTGGCTCCAGGCATCAACCAGCAACTACTCAAGAGTGGACATTTGATCGCAGATTTCTGGTATACTGCCTGGGTAGATGCCGGAAAGCCGAATCTCGATGGCCTGCTCAAGGCGCCTGCAACCGCGCAGGGCCGTAGTGCGTGGGCGCAGGAGCTGATCTCTTACAAGACAAATCAATTGCTGCAGAATAAAATGTTGCGGGCCCGGGAAAAGCAGGAAAGCGGGGGTGGCGATTAATAAGTGTCGTCATTGCAAGCGAAGCGAAACAGCAATCTGCGTCGCAACCCTTTCTCCATCCATCGCCGCACTTACGATGCCGCCTGCATAGCCAGCACCTTCGGCACAGGGATAGAGGTTAGCTGCCTGCGGATGCGCCAGCGTTTCCGCATCGCGGGGTATGCGCACGGGCGATGACGTGCGCGACTCGGTTGCCACTACCACCGCATCGTTGGTATAATAGCCACGGATCTTTCGTCCGAATTCTTTGAAGGCCCCCTGCAGCGCTTTGTGCACGAAGGGCGGCAGCACCGACCGTAGATCTACGGAATGGATGCCGGGGAGGTAACTGCAATCGGGAAGGGTAGGAGAGGTGATGCCTTTGCCAAAGTCGACCAGGCGCTGCGCAGGCGCCACCAGCCTTCCGCCGCCAGCCTCGAAGCATTTGCGTTCCACCGCGCTTTGAAAGCCAATGCCCGCAAGCGCTCCCAACTTTTTGTAGGCCTGTATATCGCCTTCTTCAATGTTCACCACGATGCCGCTGTTGGCATACGGGTTATTGCGCTTCGAGGGCGACCATCCGTTTACTACGATCTCTCCGGCAGCCGTTGCCGCCGGCGCAATGATGCCACCTGGACACATGCAGAAAGAAAATACGCCACGCCCATCCATCTGTTGCACAAGGCTGTATGCCGCCGGTGGCAGCCATTCGGGGCGAATAGCGCAATGGTATTGGCCCTGGTCGATCAGTGCCTGAGGGTGCTCGATGCGCACGCCCAGCGCAAAAGGCTTGAATTCGATCTGCAAGCCTTTCGACTGAAGCAGCTCGAAGATGTCGCGTGCAGAATGCCCGGTTGCGAGAATCACGGCATCGGCCGGCCGCTCGTCGCCGTCGGCAGTTTGCACGCGCGTAATGCGGTCGCCGTGGATGGTCCAGCCGGTGAACTTTTTTTCGAAGAGCACTTCGCCGCCCTGCGCGATGATGGCGTCGCGGATGGCCGTAATGATGTGCGGAAGCTTGTTGGTGCCGATGTGCGGGTGTGCTTCGTAACGAATGCGGTCGTCGGCACCGTAACGCACCAGCAGGTCGAGGATGCGCTGCACATCGCCGCGCTTGGTGCTGCGCGTGTAGAGCTTGCCATCACTATAGGTGCCTGCACCGCCTTCTCCGAAGCAGTAGTTGCTTTCAGGGTTTACGATGCCTTCCTTGTTCATGGCTGCCAGGTCGCGGCGACGCGCACGCACGTCTTTGCCGCGCTCGAGCACGATCGGTTTGATTCCTTTTTCGATGAGGCGGAGCGCTGCAAACAATCCCGCCGGTCCGGCCCCTACAACAATTACCTGACGTAAAGCCTGACCAACATCAGGCAGCGCCAACTGCAGCGGCGGCTCGGGGTGGAAAGGTTCGTTGATGAATACATTGGCTTTGATCTGGATCCAGGCCTGCCGGCCACGGGCATCGAGCGATTGCCGCAGGCGTTGAACGCCACTGATGATGCTTTCGGGAACGGCAAGCGCTTCGGCGGCAGCGCGGCGCAGCGCCGCTTCTTCCTGCGCCTCGGATGCACGGATGCGTAGTTGGATCTGTTGGGGCATATCGGTCAGGTTTTTATCCTGAAAAAGTTGCGGCAAAGTTGCGGAAAAAACGCCAGCATCGCTATGGAAGAGCGGTGTTGCCCCGCTGGCGGCCGAAAGGAACGCTACCTGAAAAATACCCTTGGCGAAATGTTGAAAACTTGTGTACTTTACCCGCCAGAGAAGTATCCTTTTCCCCCGCTTTTATGCTGAAGAACAAGTTGCCTTTTGCACTCCCTGTCCTGCTGGCGCTCGGCCTGTCGTGCCGAACCGTGCAGCAGCCGGTGCGCACCGATTACAACGACTACCGCATTACCACCGAGCTGCCGCGCGACACAGTGCTCGTGCAGCTGCTGGCTCCTTACCGCGACAGCGTGGACCGCAGCATGAACGAAGTGGTAGGCATTGCCGAAAAAGCACTCGATAAAAAACAACCCGAAGGATCGCTCGGCAACTTCATGGCCGATGCGTTCTTTTATGGAGCCGAGCAGGCGTTTGGCGTGAAGGCAGATGCGCTCGTACTCAATTATGGCGGCATCCGGCTCACGCAGTTGCCCGCCGGCGCCGTCACCCGCGGCAAAGTGTTCGAGCTGATGCCTTTCGACAACCTCCTCGTGTTGCAAAAGGTTCCGGGCTCGGTGCTGCAGGAACTGCTCGACCTCACGGCGGCCAAGAGGGGGTGGCCCGTGCACGGCATCACGATGGAGATCCGCAACGGCAAGGCAGCCAACGTAAAGGTCAACGGGCAGCCGCTTGATCCGAACAAGATCTATACGCTCGTCAATTCCGACTATCTGGCCAACGGCGGCGACCAGGCATCGATGCTGAAGTCGATACCGCAGCAGAACGTGGGCTACCTCATGCGCGATGCGATCTTTGCTTACATCAAACACCTCAAGAGCCAGGGAAAGAATATTACCGCCACCGAAGAAAACCGTGTTGTCAATGTACCCTAGACGAACCTTTATCAAACAGGGCGCACTTGCCGCCGGTGCTCTACTCCTTGGACCGGTTGCCCGCGCCGTGCAGGAAGCCGATGCTCCGAAGAAGCTTACCATTCTGCACACCAACGATACCCATAGCCGCATCGATCCGTTCCCGATGGATGGAGGACGCAACCAGGGCCTTGGCGGCGTTGCCGCACGCAGCGAACTCATTAAGAAGATCCGGATGCAGGAGGACAATGTGCTCCTGCTCGATGCCGGCGACATATTCCAGGGCACGCCCTATTTCAACATCTATAAAGGCGAGCCCGAGATCAAGGCAATGACGGCCATGGGCTACGATGCCACGACCATCGGCAACCACGATTTCGACGCCGGACTGGAAGCGCTTGCGCTGCAGCTGTCGCGCCATGCGCAGTTCCCCATGATCGTATGCAACTACGACTTCAGCGGCACACCGATGGAGCACTTGTATGCGCCGTACAAGATCTTCCGCAAGGGTGGTCTCAAGATCGGCGTGCTCGGTGTGGGCATCGATGGCGACGGACTGATACCCGCTAACCTCTGGGCGGGCACGAAATACCTTGACCCCGTGCAGAAGGCCAACGAAACGGCTTCACTGCTTCAGCGCCAGGGTTGCGACCTCATCATCTGCCTGTCGCACCTTGGCTACAAGTACGATGGCGAGCGCATATCCGACCGCCGCCTTGCCGCAGCGAGCGAAAACATCGACCTGATCATCGGCGGACACACGCACACGTTTATGGATGCGCCCGACGTTTTGAAGAACGCAAAAGGCGACGATGTGCTGATCAATCAGGTAGGTTGGGCCGGCATTCAGCTGGGTCGCCTCGACTTCGTTTTTGAAAAGAAGAAAGGAAAGAATCTTGTAGGCGCACAGTCGATTTTAGTTACGAAAAAAACCGAAGGATAAAAATTTTTTTGTGAGATTCTTTTAAGTCAATTTCGTCCTCCTGACTTAAAAAAATTAAGTTATCCACGGTCTGTGAGAATGTGTACACCGCGTTGAAAAGTCCTAACTCAATATAAACTGCCCGAATTGCATGGAGAAGAATGCTGAACTTGTTTGGAACAATTGCCTGGCGATCATAAAGGATATTGTGGAGTGGCAGCATTTCAAAACCTGGTTTGAACCAATTAAGCCCGTAGCACTTAAGGAGAACGTTTTGATCATCCAGGTTCCAAGCCAGTTCTTTTTTGAATACCTCGAAGAACACTATGTGAACCTCCTCGCCAAAACGCTCAAGCGCGAGCTCGGTAAGGAAGCGCAACTCGAATACCGCATCATGGTGGATGGCGGTAACAACTACAACAAACCCGTTACGGTCGACATGACCGGTCAAGGTTATAAATCATTTGCCGGCAACGAGATGGATTTTCCGCTCGTCATCAACACGCCGGTGAAGAACCCTTTCGTGATTCCCGGTCTGAAGAAAATGCAGATCGATCCGCAGCTGAACCCGAACTATACGTTCGATGCCTACATCGAGGGTGACTGCAACCGCGTGGCGCGCCGCGCGGGCAAAACCGTTGCGGAAAAGCCGGGCGCTAACTCTTTCAACCCGCTGGTGATCTACGGTAATGTTGGTCTTGGAAAAACGCACCTTGCGCAATCCATCGGCAACGAGGTGAAACGCACGCACCCGAACAAAGTGGTCCTCTATGTGTCGAGCGAAAAGTTCATCAACCAGTTTATCGACCACAGCCGCAACCAGGCCATCAACGACTTCATTCACTTCTACCAGATGATCGACGTGCTGATCATCGACGACGTGCAGTTCTTTAATAAGGCGGAGAAATCGCAGGATGCGTTCTTCTCCATCTTCAACCACCTGCACCAAAGCGGCAAGCAGCTGGTGCTTACGTCCGACAAAGCGCCCAAGGACCTCGAGGGTGTGCAGGAGCGCCTCCTCAGCCGCTTCCGCTGGGGCCTCAGCGCCGACATTCAGGTGCCCGATTACGAAACGCGTATCGAGATCCTTGAGCGCAAGATGAAAAACGACGGCCTGGAGATGCCTCCCGAAGTAGTGAAGTACATTGCTTACAATATCAACAACAACATCCGCGAGTTGGAAGGCGCGCTTATTTCCCTGCTCGCGCAGTCGTCGCTCAACCGCAAGGAGATCGATCTCGAACTGGCCAAGAAGGTGCTCCGCAACTTCGTGAAGTCTACCAGCAAGGAGATCACGATCGATACCATCCAGAAGATGGTGTGCGACTTCTTCGAGGTTCCCTACGAGAAACTCCTTCAGAAGACGCGCAAGCGCGAGATCGTGCAGGCCCGCCAGATAACGATGTTCCTCGCCAAGGCGTTCACCAAGAACTCGCTCAAAAGCATCGGCGAGCACTTCGGCGGCCGCGACCACACAACCGTGATCCACTCGTGCCAGACGGTGAAAGACCTGATGGATACCGACAGTGGCTTCCGCGAAAACGTAATCGAACTGCAGCAGAAGGTGCAACTTGCCGCTCTATAACTTTTCTTACGATTGCTTGCAACCCGGATCCCGCCCACAGGCGGGATCTTCGTTTTGCAGTAGCGCACGGCGTTGTTCATGCCTCAGCTTTGCGCATCAATTAGAATGCTGTTAGACAGGCCGGGTCGCAAATGGGCCGCCGCGAATTTTGCAGCATGAACGAAACGACGCCGCGCAAGACCCTTGGCCGCTTCACAGCCTGGCTGCATCATCCCTTTGGCAGGCAGGCGGCGCACGCGCTTCCCTTCTGGTTTGCTTCGCTGGCGGTCGGCATCGTTGCGGTGCTCTATACGCGCATCTTCGGGTTCGGCGAGCACCTGCAAAAGGAAATGCTCCATGCCCACCCTGCGGCCGTATTTCTACTGTCGCCGCTCTTCTTTCTCCTTGCCTGGCTGCCGGTGCACCTTTGGGCACGCTTCGCGCGCGGCAGTGGCATCCCGCAGGTGATGGCCGCCATCGATCTCTCGGTGCCCGGCCACGAGCACAAGGTGGGCAAGCTCGTAAGCCTCCGCGTGCTTTGGGTGAAAGTGGTGTCGAGCTTTCTGATGGTGCTTGGTGGAGGTGCTATCGGCCGCGAAGGTCCCACTATTCAGATATCGGCTTCCATCTTCCGTTGGGTGAGCCGCCGCATACCGCAAAGCTGGCCCCGCATGGCGCGGCAAAGCTTCCTGCTTACCGGGGCCGCTGCCGGGCTTGCAGCAGCGTTCAACACGCCTTTGGGCGGACTCGTGTTTGCGGTGGAGGAGCTCGCACGCGTGCACGTTCGCTACTTCCGCACGGCGCTGTTCACTTCGGTGATCATTTCAGGACTTGTTGCACAAGGTCTGCTTGGGCCTTACCTCTACCTCGGCTACCCCGATGTGGGCGGGCTTTCCATCCGCATCTTCCCCGCGGTGATCGTCGTTTCGCTGCTCGCAGGCGCGGGCGGGGCGGCCTTCTGCAAAGCCATCCTCGCGGTGCTGCAACGCACGGCAAAATTCAAGGTGTGGGGACAGGTCACCTACATCGTGCTTGCCGGCCTTGCCATGGCGGCGCTGTGCTACTTTGTCGACCCTGGCGTGCAGGGCTCGGGAAAAGAGCTGATCAACCGGTTGCTGTTTACGGCCGACAAGACCTGTGGCATAAGTACCGTATTTCTACGGATGATCGGACCGCTGCTCACCTTCAACGTGGGCGCCGCGGGCGGTGTGTTTGCGCCGGCACTCGCGTCGGGAGCCGCCATCGGTGGTTGTTGCTCCGGCTGGTTCGGCTTTGGCGGTGCCGCGGCCAACGTGCTGATCCTCGCAGGCATGGTCAGCTTCCTCACCGGTGTAACGCGCACGCCTTTCACCTCGGCCATCCTGGTGCTCGAAATGACCGACCGGCATAACGTGATCTTCCACCTGCTGCTGGCGGCGCTGGTGGCGAGCCTCGTTGCCCACCTCGTTGACCGTCATTCGTTCTACGACCGCATGAAAGGGCGGCACAAGGCCGCCCTTGCGCACGAGACCGCAGACACGGTTGGCTGAAAGCACGCTATTTTCGCTTCGTGAAGTCCCTTCTACTCTTCGTGCTCCTGCTCGCCGGCTATGGTGCCGCCGCGCAACGCCTCGACTCGCTGCTCGATCTTCAACGTGCCGCCGACCCGCACGAGAAGATCCATATGCACTTTGACAAAAGCGCTTATAACCCTGGCGAGACCATCTGGTTCAAGGCCTACCTGTTCAACGGCTTCGGACTTTCGGAAGACACGAGGAACTTCTATGCAGAATTGCTCGACGCCAATGGCAGGCTCCTCGAGCGCGTAACGGCGCCGGTGGTATTTGCGGGCGCTTATGGCAGCTTCGCGCTCGACAGCGCCTATGCACGTTCGCTGGTGTATGTCCGCGGTTATACGCTGGGCATGCTCCGCGCCGACACATCGTATTTATACAATAAGGCACTACGGATACTGGGTAAGACATCGCCTGCTCCGGCAACAACTCCTTCCTTCAATCTTGCCTTTTTGCCGGAGGGTGGTGGATGGGTACGCGGGCTTCCCGTAACGATGGCTTTCATCGCCACCGACAATCGCGGGTTGCCTGCAGCAGCGGCAGGGTTCATCGAAGACCAGAACGGAGCACGTGTAATTGACTTCAAAACGGTGCACAATGGCATGGGCTCGGTGCAACTGATGCCCGTTGCAGGCAAGCGTTACCGCGCGCAGTGGAAAGATGAGAAAGGTAAACCGCATACGACGGCGCTGCCTGCTTTTACAGACGATGGCATTGTGCTCCGCGTGAGCGACGACCCGGGAGGCAAGCGTTTTACCGTGCAGCGTACCGCCTCGGTGGATGCAGCACGACAGCGCCTGCACATCGTGGCCACCATGAACCGGCAACTGCTTTACCAGGCGGAGATCAGCCTTGCCGCCAAGCCCAGCGCAACCGGCGTGTTTCCAACCGATCCGCTCATCTCGGGCATTATGACCATCACCGTTTTCGACAGCAGCTACAAGCCGCTGGCGGAGCGGATCTGCTTTGTGAACAAGCACGACTACGAGTTTGATGGCGACGTTTATTTTACGCAAAAGAATGGTGCCGCCCGCACGCTCAATCGTTTCGAGGTAAGCGTGAGCGATACGTTGCCTGCCAACCTTTCGGTTTCCATCACCGATGCCGACCGCAACGAAACGAATGCAATGGAAGATAACATCGTGAGCCGCCTGCTGCTTACCAGCGACCTGCGCGGCCCGGTAGTGAACCCGTATTACTACTTCTACAGCAACAGCGATAGTGTGGCCATACAGCTCGACCTGTTGCTGCTCACGCACGGATGGCGCAAGTTCAACTGGGACGATGTTCGCGCAGGTCGTGTGAAGAGTAGTCCTGCGCAACCAGAGAATTACATTACGCTGCAGGGACAAGTTCAGGGCCTTGCGCCCGGTCGCCTCGGGGGCAACCTCCAGCTGAATGGCATCCTCGAAACGGCCGACTCCGTGCGGCACCTCCTGTTTTTGCCGGTGGATAAGAAGGGCAACGTTTCCGCCGACGGCCTCGTGTTTTATGATACAGCGCGGCTCTACTTTTCGTTCAACGACAAGAATATTCCAAAGGGTACCGGCATCCTGCAATTGCAGAACGGACTTCGCATGAACGCACTGCCCGGCCTGCCCGACACAAGCCTTGCGCGCCTTTTGCCCAACGCAACAGCAGCGCAGTTGGCGGCAAACAACAAAGCGCTGACGCTCGCACGGCAACGCGGTTCGGGGCTTGTTGCGAAGGAGCTCGCCAACATCACCGTGGAAGGCCGGCGCAGGAGCAACCGCGACAAGATCGAGCAACGTTATGTAAGCCCGCTCTTCGCCGGCGATGCCTCCAGCTTCGATCTCGTTGCCGACCCCAACGCACGCAATTACCGCGACGTGTTTCAATACCTGCAGGGTCGCGTAGCGGGTGTGCAGATCGGCAGCGGAACGCCGCCCACCCTTAGCTGGAGAGGCAGCACTCCTTCGCTTTACCTCAACGAAATGCAAACAGATGCCACGCAGCTGAGCGCTATCCCGATGAACGACGTTGCCTACATCAAAGTCTTCCGCCCGGGCGAAAGCCCCGTGTATGGCGGCGGTGGCGGCGTCATCGCCATTTACACCCGCAAGGGCGGCGACGTGATGGAAAGCCGTGATGCCGGTTTGAGTTCAGCCCTGGTGGCAGGATACAGCACGCAGCGCCAATTCTATGCGCCCGACTACGCCACCGACGCCAGCTCGGTTGGCGGCGACTTCCGCAGCACCCTGTATTGGAATCCCAGCATTTTCGTTGACCGCAGCCGACGCAAGATCCGCTTTCAGTTTTACAACAACGACCTAACAAAGAACTTCCGCCTCGTGCTCGAGGGGGTGGATGCGGAAGGGCGCGTGCTGCACGTGGAGAAACGTCTTTCAACCGAAACGAAGTGATGTTGGGTCGCCGTTGCCGCGCCCGTAGCGGCAACAAAGAATCCGGATCTTTTTTTTGTTGTCAATTGAACCCGAATCCCTTATTTTTGCCTCCCTCGCAAAAGCAATGGTGAGGTGGATGAGTGGCTGAAATCAGTAGTTTGCTAAACTGCCGTACGGGTTAAACTGTACCGCGGGTTCGAATCCCGCCCTGCCCGACGTCTTCTTCATCCTCGATGAAGCGGGACATTTCCTGGAAGTGAACGACGCCGCCTTCCGCGCATGGGGCTTTCGCGCGGAAGAGCTTATTGGCCGGCATCTTACCGGATTCGTCGCCGACGCACAGCATGCTTCTTTGGTTGCGGCTATGCAAAACCTTACCACTGCTGCGCCCGTTGCCGATCTGCGCACTGGGTTTGTCCACAAAAATGGGCAGATACTGCCCCTCTCGCTGGCCCTCCACCGCGATGCGGAAACCGGGCTGGTGTTCGCCGTGGCAAGAACGCTTTCCGGCCCCGCCACCGCCCACGATCCGGTGTTCCTAACCAACCGGGAAGCGCGCAATGGAGAAGAGCGCGCACTGTACGAAGCGCGGATAGAAGCCCGCAACTTGTTGCTGGGAAGCATTCTCGATAACATGAACCAGGTGTTCTTCCTGCTCGACACCGACCTGCGCGTGATCTACTGGAATAGTCTCGCAAGCAAGTTGTTCGGCGTCACCCGCGACGAAGTGATGGGCAGCACCATGCGCGAGTGGCTCGAAGATGCATCGCTGGCGGTGTATGAGCCGCTGGTGCAGGAAGTGCTGATCGATCAGCGCCCTATTCGCGCCGAATCGATCTGCCCGCTGACGCAGCGCTGGGAGGAAGTGGATATGTTTCCCACGGACGGAGGCGTATCCGTATTTATACGGGATGTGCACGAGCGCAAGCGCACGGAGGAGGAACTGCGCAAGCTTTCGCTGGTAGCCGAAAATACAGTCAACATCGTGATCATCAGCGATGCGGAAGGTGCCGTGCTCTGGGCCAACCGCGCGGCCGTGGAGGCATCGGGTTATTCGTTCCAAGAACTGATCGGGCGGCCTATCGGCGAAGTGGTAGATGGACCGGAAACGCCAGCCGAAGCCATCGAGCTGGTGCAGCAGCGGCGGGCAACCTTTCAGCCATACGAGCTCGAAGCCATCAATTACCGCCGCGACGGCACGCCTTACTGGGTGCACGTACTTAGTCAGCCGTCTTTGATGAAGAAGGAAACCTGCAATACTATTTTTCGATAGCCACCGACATTACCGAGCGCAAGCGGCTGGAGCACTCGCTGCACCGGCAGCAGAAGCGCACCAATGCCGCCGTGATCGCCGCGCAGGAGAAAGAACGCGCACAGGTGGGGCGCGAGTTGCACGACAACGTGAACCAGGTGCTCACTTCGGTGAAGTTGTACCAGGAGTTGCTGCTCTCGGGCATCGGCGACGACGAAGCGCTCGTGCGCAGGTCGATCGAATTGTTGCAGTCGTCCATCAACGAGATCAGGAGCCTTTCGAAGCGATTGTCGGCACCCACGTTGGGCAACATCCGCCTGCGCGATTCGGTGCGCGAGCTGGCCGATACGGTGGCTGCCACGCGGCAGTTCGCCATATCGATGGACACGGATGCCGTTCAGGAACTGGAAGTGGATGAAACGCTCCACCTGGCGTTGTACCGCATCCTTCAGGAACAGCTGACCAACATATTGAAGTATGCCGATGCGTCGCTGGTGCATCTATCGTTTGAGCGGGACCACGACATACTTACTATGGTAGTGGCCGACAATGGTCGCGGCTTCGACCCACAGCAAAAAAGCACGGGCATCGGCCTGTCGAACATCAAAGCCCGCGCAGAAAGCCTCGGCGGCGTGATGAAGGTAGAAAGCGCCCCGGGCGCAGGTTTCCGGCTAACGGTCTCCATTCCCCTCGACGGCCATTCCGACTATCCTTGAGATTGCATTCAGTCAAACAGGAACTGTCCATCGCGGTAGATCACCTGTTCCGATCCGTCAAGCAACGTAGCCGTTACGGTGCGATTGCTGGTGCTGATGATGTCTGTGTGCACTTTCGGACAACTGTTGTAACCCATCGCGGCCCATTGCTCTTCGGGCACGGCGGCCATGTTGCCGGTGAAAGCATCTTTGTAGGCATTGCCCAGCGCGATATGCGTGTTGCCCCATTCGCCGCCCATGTTTTCGTCGAAGAGCGTAGTGGCCATGAACTTCGTAATGCGCGAATGGCGCCTGTCGGTGAGTGAGAACTCGCCCACCTTGTCGGCATTTTCCTGCGCGATCATTTCTTTCAGCGCTTCTTCATTCTCGGTTGCGGATGCCGCCACAACGAGGCCCTCGCGGAAGGTGAGCGACACACCCGAAATGCGCTTGCCCGAGTAGTAGAGCGGCTGGTTGAAACGGATGCTGCCTTCGGTGCCGCGCCAGTCGGGCGATGTGAAGATCTCGAAGCTGGGTATATTCTTGCCGCCGCCACTCAGCCACTGACGGTTGGCGCCGATGCGGATGTGCAGGTCCACGTCGTCGCCTACGATGTGCAGCGATTCGATCGGAAGCGCATCCAGCCGGTGCTTGATGGTCTCGATCTCCGTTTGCACGGCACGCCAGCGCGCCACCGGGTCTTCTTCGCGGAGGTAGCAGGCTTCGATGATCTGCTCCCAGTACTCTTCGATGCTGAGGCCCGCTTCGGCAGCCATCGAAGGCGTGCCGTACAGGCAAAGCGACCAGGAGAGTTTTCCTTCCTGCTCCTTTTGCTCGCGCATCTTCATGTAGGGCGCACGCGCGCTGTTCATCTGGCTGATACGCGCTGCAGGAATGCCTTCGAGGTAGTGGATGTCGGGCTCGGAAATGAGAAAGAGGATATGATCGGCGGAAGCAACGATGCCCTGCCAGTATGGCGTTGCGAAGAAGGTCACCTGCTCGTCGCTGCCGGTCTCGAGGAGCAGGCGCGCGAGGCTTCCGCCGCGTGTATTGTCGGGCTGGAAATGCGGAATAAGGTTGCCGCCGGCGGCATACACTTCGCGGGCGATGGCGAGAAAAAGGTCTTTGGCACATTCCTGTGCTACGAGGAACACCGTGTCGCCGGGTTCGATGCCTTTGCCGCTGTTGAGGGCATAGCGCACCATCACCTGTGCGTAGCGGGAAAGGAGGGTTTCGCTGAGTTGCATGCGTGAATATAGGAATGGGGAAGAGTCATAATTAAAATTGCCGCAGTTGGGTACCTTTGCACCTATTTAAAAAGTTTATACCGGGGGCCACAATGCTTCCCGGATGATGAAGCGCATATGAAACGTACAGTGATCACCGGAACCGGAAGCTATGTTCCCCAAATCAAGAAGAGCAACGATGATTTCCTCGGGCAGCCTTTCTATTCGGAAGATGGCCAGCAGCTGCCGTTGGCGCAGACCGTGATCATCGAAAAGTTTCAGAAGATAACGGGCATCAATGAGCGCAGGTATGCGGGCGCAGATGAAACCACGTCTACCATTGCGGCGAAGGCGGCAGCGCGCGCGCTGGAGAACAGCGGCATTGACCCGGAGCAACTCGATCTGCTTATCGTGGCGCACAACTTCGGCGATGTGGCGGAGCACGGCGTGCAGGCCGATACGGTGCCGGCGCTGGCCAGCCGCGTCAAGCATGCGCTGGGCATCCGCAACCCGCGCTGCGTAGCCTTCGATACCTTGTTTGGGTGCCCCGGCTGGCTGATGGGCGTGATCCAGGCGGATGCGTTCTTTCGTGCCGGGATGGCCCGCAAAGCACTGGTGGTGGGAGCGGAGACCCTTTCGCGCGTCATCGATCCGTTCGACCGCGACAGCATGATCTTCAGCGATGGCGCCGGCGCCACGGTGCTGGAGTATAAAGATGCCGGTGAAGCGGGTATCCTGCAAAGCAGCTGCCTCAGTCATTGCATGGAAGAAGTGGGTTACCTGCGGATGCAAGATTCGTTTCATCCCGACGATTCCAATACAAAGTTCATGAAGATGAACGGGCGCAAGGTGTACGAGTATGCGCTGAAGCATGTGCCGCAGGCGATGAAGGAATGCCTGGATGAGAGCGGCAGCTCCATCCACGACCTGAAGAAGATCTTTATTCACCAGGCCAACGAAAAGATGGATGAAGCCATTGTGCAGGCCTTTTACAAATTATATGGTGTGGCGGCGCCGGCCGATGTGATGCCGATGTGCGTGCACTGGCTGGGCAATTCGTCGGTGGCTACGATCCCGACCCTGTTCGACCTCGTGCGCTCGGGCGTGCAGGAAGGGCATGCGTTGCAGCCGGGCGACCTGGTTTTGTTTGCGTCGGTGGGTGCGGGGATGAACATCAATGCGGTGGCTTACCGATGTCCGTAAGGCTGCGCTTGCAGCTCAGGAATGAAAATTCCGGGCGTCCTTTAGCAATCAATTGGCAGTTGGTATCAAATAAACGCCTATCTTTACTTCGTCATTTGAGCCTCGCAATAGTGGTCGTTAATTATCCTGCTTCAATTGCATCGTAGTTAGTCTCTTACTTCTTGCCTTTCTCAAGCATTTATCATTTATCAATTACAGAAGACATGAACATTTATGTTTCCAACCTGAGCTTCAACATTCAGGACGCAGATCTGAGAGACTTTTTTACTCCTTACGGAGAAGTTACTTCAGCCAAGATCATCACAGACAAAGAAACGGGCCGCTCACGTGGTTTCGGTTTCGTAGAAATGTCGGATGACGCCGCTTCGCGCACAGCTATCGCTGAGCTCAACGAAGCTACGATCGACGGCCGCACCATCAAAGTGATGGAAGCTAAGCCGAAAGAAGATCGTCCCGCCCGCAACTTCAGCGGTGGCGGTGGTTACAACAACCGTTACTAATCGATACGATTTAGTGAAGAGCCCGGCAGAAATGCCGGGCTTTTTTCATTGGGCGCCGCGCCGTTGGTGCATCGCAGCAGAATTTCTTTTGTAAATCCTGGATTAGCAATAAACTCTTTTGCTTCCTTGAAAGGAAAAGGCTAGCTTTGCTGCCCCGTCCAAAGGGCTGGAAGCGATCGGCAGTTCAACTGCATTTCGTTTTCGGGAAGTAGCGCAGCCCGGTAGCGCATGGCGCTTGAGGCGCCAGGGTCGCCGGGTGAAAGATCAGATGGAGTACAAAGTGTATATACTCTGGAGTGCATTACTTGAAAAGTATTACGTAGGTAGTACTCAGAATTTAGAAGACCGGTTTTATCGGCACAATGCCGGTCATGAAAAATTCACATCTACTGGGAAACCATGGGTGTTAGTTTGGAACGCAGTTTTTCGTACACGAGCAGAAGCCGTGCAACTGGAAAACAAAATAAAGAAACGCGGTATCCGCAGATATTTGCAGGATAACGGAATAAGTTTCGGGAAGTAGCGCAGCCCGGTAGCGCACCTGGTTTGGGACCAGGGGGTCGCAGGTTCGAATCCTGTCTTCCCGACTATAAGAAGAGTAAAACCCGCCTCCATGGCGGGTTTCTCTATTTTTCGTAGCAAGATTGTAGTAAAAATCATTCAGCCGCCTCGGCCTCATCAGGCTCTGGGTCGGGTTCTGTCGCGGGGCCGTGAATACCAGAATTGTGTTGTACAAGCCGCGCCCAGTTGATAGTTCCGTTTGCGTTACAGAAGTCAGCTGTAAACTGTTGGGTGAATTGATTGATCACCTGAGCGTATGCCGCCATAAAATCGTCGTTGCGCTCTCGAGCCTGGTGGCCGAGAGGTTCAACCAGATTAGTGTATAGCTCTTGCTCACCCGAGATAAACTCCCAAAATCTTTGACCACAGTATTTGAAGTAGTCGCCTTTGTCGGGATTGTTGTCGCGACCATAGCAGCAGCCATTAACCGCTCTGACGTTCACGCGTGCGTTGCTGGTACGTAGGGTTCGTGCCGCGGTGATAAAGCTGCTCTTCATCTTCATGATCTGACTTGCATTACCCCAGTTCGGCCCAGACTTTATCGTCACAATGTTGCGGTAACCATCACTGTCAAATTCCAAATCGATACCAGTGATCCCCGATTTCCAGCCACCGTAGACTTCGTGGTTGATGAAAAGTGCTAAGCCTTCGAGCCAGTTGCCGAAAATAGTTTCCTCCTGCGATGAGATATAGGCATCGGTGATGCTTCGAACGATGTCCTGCGAAAACAACATATACTTTGCTTTGTACAGGTAAGGGTTCTTTTTCCCGAGCACTTTACGCAGCTGGAGGCCATTCAGACCAGCGATGCGCCGTTGATGGAAGTCTCCAATATTTTGCTCAACGTAGCTTGTGACAGCATTAAGATCTAACGGCATTAGCAGTTGGTTTGGTCTTTGAAGTCTTTTGTTTTGTCGTAGTCAATTTAGACTTTTTCGAGGCAACCGCTTTCTTTGCTTTTGCAGGCTTTTTCCCGACAGCAACGGGCTCTATAATGATCGGAACACGATCGCGAGCCGCGGCGACGTTAGCAACGACAGCTGGAAGGATCTCGTTTGGGGGTGGAGTATGCATCACGCCACCGTCATTCAGGTGAAGTTCTGTTCCTGTCGCTGTGATCGGCACGTTGAGTTGATCACGCACAATTTTGAAGTATTCAGGCATTAGGTCAACCCCAACTGCACGGCGCCGCATTCTGTTGGCGACCACGACGCTGGTTCCCGAGCCCATGAATGGATCCAGTACGGTATCACCCTCTCGCGTAAATAACTTAATGAACCACTCTGGAAGTTCCTCGGGAAAGGCTGCGCTGTGGCTCTTATTCGAACATTCTGTTGCCAGGTGCAATACGTTGGAAGGGTAAGCCTTATCTCTGGTTAGCCAGTTGGAAATGTTTTTGCCGAAGCCGCTCCCGACTTTAGAATTGTCCCTGGTCTTATCTGTGTCGGAGAGGTTCTTCAACCTGCTCTTAGCCCAATCACCCATCGGCACCATGACTTCATCCTGGTACATGTTGAATGTTCGAGCTTTGTTGAACTGAAGCAATCGCTCCCACGCGTCCCGAAAACGATTGGGCCATTTGCCTGGATAACAATTTTTCTTGTGCCAGATAAATTCTTCTGTCCAAAGCCATCCCTGCTTACGCATCTCGATGATCAGCTCCATCACATACGTGCTCCGTTCGCCCTCGACGACCTTTTCTTTGATGTTGAGAACAAACGTCCCAGTCGGTTTCAGCACCCTCAGCAGCTCCTTCGAGATCGGGAGAAACCATTCGACGTACTTGTCTGGTCGAATGCCGCCGTAGGTTCCTTTCCGCTGGTCAGCGTAAGGCGGCGACGTTACGATGAGATCCACCGAATTAGAGGGGAGGCGCTTCAGCTTTTCTTTACTATCGCCTAAAAACAGATCAACCCTTGTGCTCATACCTGGCAAACTTACTAAGTAAATTAGTCGGAAAAGTCACATCGTCGTAAGATTCAAGCCAGTGGCGAGCTTCGTAGCTTCCGCGGCTATGCACAGAGAGTTTTAACCTTCACCACGGTGCCGAGAGAGACTTCGTACAGCTTCGCGGTCTTGCGTAGGGATAGTTTCTCTTCCTGGAGCGAGCGAACGATAGCTTTGTATTTCTGCAAAAAAGCCTGCGTTGAGACTTTCGAGGCTTTTGGCCTTCCGCAGTGGACTCCCTTCTTTTTGGCTGAACGCATGCCGCTCTTAATCCTCACCACGAGCTGCGATTTTTCCATCTTCGCGACGGAAGCGAGCACTGAAAGGATCAGCTCCGCAATTGGGTTCGGCGTCAGGTCGTCGTTCAGGGTCTCCAGCTTACGCTGATACTCAAAGCAAGAAACGCGGTGGTGGGTCAGATAATCGATCACGGACAATGATTCTGACGTGGTGCGTCCCAATCTCGAGATCTCCGAAACCAGAACTTTTTGAGCGCCAAGTTCGAGCACCGATCGCTTCAGCTGGTCGATGGCTTGACGTTTCTCGAGGGCCGTCGTACCAGACCCTACCTCTTTGACCACGCCGCACACGTTCCACTGGTTCTTAGAGGCGAACTCTGTCAATTCCTCAATTTGACGATCCAGGCACTGGTCGGCTGTCGATACACGAGCGAAGATTACAACTTTCATCGGAGGGGGGTTAGAGTCCAAAAATACGAAAGTCTTCGTATTGTTCCAAATAAAGGGTTCTCAATTTTTCGAGGTTTTTCCCCCTTTAAAAACGCCCTGCGTGGGTGATCACCCTGTACCACGCGCACGTAAACCTTAATCTGGAACAAAATGGCGGACTTGCACCGCCAAATGATCAAAACGGCACAGAGGGGTAGACCCAGAAAAAAAAGGAACAAAATGCAGAAAGACTACACTTTTTCGGGTTCGACGCGATACTTACTGTAAATAACCTCGCTCTCGGGTTCTCTGAGATCGTTTATACCTGGGGTGTGTCCTCTCGTGATCCCCGAGAAAAGAGGACAAAACGTAATTGTTATGAAAAGTGTTAATGCAGAAATCAGGGTGGACAGTCTCGATTGTTTCGATATGATCGTCACTGGTAGCACCCTCGTAGTCGGAGGTGCTGTAGTCAAAACGTACTTCGAGCCTAAAATTTTCGAACAGACTTTTGGCGTAAGTGCCAGGAGCTTGGATAGGTTCAGAGCAAAAGTGATCAAGAACGTGGCGTTGGAGGGTCGTGCCGACTACATGCTGAGAATTAACGGAAAGTTCTGGTACACCCGAAAGACTCTGGAACTTCGATCATACAAGAAACATCTCAATGCACCTCGATTCGTCGAGCAATCGAGAAAGATCGTGAACGGTAACGAAACGCTACGCTCAGGCGTGCTGAATTGGATGGACAGGCCGTGGGACTATGCGGGGACTGTGACTTACGCGAATGAGATCAGCATGGATCAATGTGCGATCAGGATGGAGATGCTCAATAGACAGCTTATTCAACGCTATGCTGGGGCGCTTATCGAGATCTTCTACGTGACCGAAGCAAACCCGAACCGCGACGGCCACCACACCCACTTCGCTGTCTCGGTGAAACAACGCGGAGCCAAGAACAAGAAGCGAACAATCGAAGGTCTGCTCACGGGAGATCTTGTCCGCGGTGGTGAAATTCTTGTGGAGCCGTTTGCAAGTGAGTACGGAAACAGCTGGCTGTCTTACATCACTAAGCACCTGGAGAGAAAGCCAGACTCTTACTTCTTTCTCACGAACGTAAAATAAGGCCCTTTTTGGGCGATTCTGGGGCATCTGGGCTAATTCTGACTTATCGCTATTACCGAGAGTCGATCTGCTAAAATAGGCGCTCCTAAAGGCTTCAGATGGAAGAAACTTTGACCTGTGCGAAAGAAAGCCTGGGTTTCCTTCGAAAATTCTCAAAGGTTCCATCCACGGCACCAATTTAAACAATGCAACACTTAGATCGCAATGCATCAACATGCGTATTCTGTCGTCAGCTATCCAATCCCACCAAGCTGGCTATCGTAAGGTACCTCGCCGCGGCACGTTTTGCTACGGCCTCTGTCGTGCATCGCAACTGTGGTGTGAGCGCGCCAACTGCGTCGAAGTACCTTCGGGCTATGACCGAGGCGGGAGTACTGGTGCGGACGAAATTAGGTACCTGTATCGTTTATGAGCTCAATCCAACTATGATCGCAACGTTAACCTCATTGATGGCAATGCAATGCCCCCTCCCCTCATCGTATCCTTGTATACGGGGGGAGATAGGGAAGGCCCTGGAGGCATAGGTCAAATGCCCCTCAAAAGTCGATCCCCACAATGAGGTTGGTTTTTCTTTTGGCGAGGTGAGTCTCCAAAATTTTTTTAGTCCCTGGGAATTCGGTAAACTTAGACATGGCCGAAAACATAACAAAGCTCGTCGAGGGGTTCCGAATCATAGCAATTTCAACGAAGGAACGCTTTCGCAAGGAGGCGCTGAGTAGCGACCAGCCAGCTCAATACGTGATCGATCACTACTTCTCGTACTTAAACCCGCTTCGTGAACTGAGTCAGGGCGTTATTGATGACTTGTCGAAAAGTCTCAAACGCGACGAGCTTTTCGCGGTAGCGAGGGCGCTGCAAGCGATCATTGAGGACGATGCGACAAGCCTACACGGAGAGCTACAGGCAAGTGTGAAAACGTGAGCTCGCTCAGCGTCCATTCTCTTTAGTTTTTCGCCCTTTCCCCCAACCTGGTGCGGAGTTGTTCATAAGTGCGTCAAAAAAGTCATAGTCTTTGTGAAAGCGCTCTCGGTAATAGTCGATCATGTCCTGTCGTGAAAGTTTCGGAGTGGAACCAAGTGGGTAGTGTTTGCGAAGGTTGTGTTCTTGTTTCTCAGCAAATTGCGCTAAGGTCTGTCGAGACGTTTTCAGGAATTTTGCAGCGTCTGAAAAGCTGTAATATTCCTTGGTAAGCTGCTTCGCAAGCGCGATCACGTCTTGGTGGTCATGGTCTTTAACGCCAGGGGGTAAGTTCTTTACCCATTCCATGTGTTGCATCATCTCTTTTCGAAACTTTGCATGTCGTTTTTGTGTGTTCTCAAGTGCCAGCTCAACCTGCTCAAGAAAGTTCGGGATTGCTTGCTTAAAGCGTTTGATTCGAGCTTCCATTTTCTCAACCGTTAGCTGGACTTCGAACATGTGAAGGTTCAAATATCGTTCGAGCCACTGTGAGTCTACGTATCCGAGAGGCTTGTCCGAGACGATACGCTGTACAAGCAGTAAGATCAGATCGTCCGCTCGCTGTTCTTCTTTATTCTGGTCAGTCATTGTTCACTTTTTCTGGTGAAGGCTTGCGCCACGTAGGTTGTTTGGATCGGGCGCTGCATGTCTAAGTACTTCTGAAGGGTTGTCAGCTTTGTATGCGCCGTGTAGCGCATTAGCTCGTTCAACGGCGTCGTCGTGACCAGATTCGAGATGAATGTGTCCCGCCCCTTGTGCATGGTGACAGCTTCGAACCTTCGCTTGTATTCGTTGGTTCGCTTGTCCCGAATCCCTGACGTGCGAGTGAAGAGGTTGGACTTTTTCAGCGCTTCTTTGATTGCCCGATTGGCAGCAGGATTCGTCATGCGTAAGGGTTTTAATGATCCCCCATATCGCTGTAGAATCTCTAACGCAGTCTGGCATAAAGGAATCTCAAACTCTTTGCCGCTCGATTTCGTTGTTTTGCTCGCCCTGCGCCTGTAAATTAGCCCAGAACGATCCTCGGCTTCTTCAATGAAGTCGGGGTCGAACTCCATCAAGTCGGTCCAGCGCAAACCTGTGAAGCACGCGAACACGAACAGGTCGCGAATGCGTGTTAGATGATCCTCTTCAAACTTAAAGTCGTACAGTTTGAATAGCTCTTCAACCGTGAGCGTCACTTTCTTTTGGGGGACAGGCTTGATGTACTCCCTTTTAAATTTTCTGATAAACTCGTTAGGCCCCACTTTGCCGTCGTCGTGGAGATCGCTCCAGAATTGAATTAGAATGTCAAACCTCTTCTTGATAGTGCCGTCGACCATGGTGCCTTGCGTCGTCAGCTTGTGATCGCCGATGTACTTCGGAAGATCCCCACGTAGCCAGTTTACTAAGTTTTCAAGAAAGCGCCTGTTGCCGTCTACGTCGCGAACTTTAATGTCGGTTCCCAGGGATGCCTGGTAGTCCGTAAGCATGTTCTTGACCGAGGTGTAGTCCTTCAAGCTCGGAAGCGTACCACGCGCAGTAAACATTGCCTTCTTGCGCTGGTAAAACTCTTCGTAGAGGTCGATCACTTTGGAGGTGCGTCGGCTTGCGACGGCTGACTCACCTTGTGAAAGCTGCTTCTGCAAGTCCTTTGCCGACAGAACCTCTCCCTGTTGAAAGTGATCGATCAGTATGCGGTTTGCATTTTCCAACAGACTGGAAATCTTCTGGCGCTTGACCTCGTAGTCTTTCACGGTGGTTCGGATCATATTCGCCCTTTCGTCCCATTCAACGAATCTGCCGCTCTTTGTCTTCAGTTTGCTTATCGTTACCCCAGTCGGGTAGCGCATCGCCCCCTGGTGGTAGTAATAGATCACGACTGAGCCGTTGTTAGGGACTGCCGTTGCTCTCTTCAGCTTTGCCATGGTAGCAAATTTCCGCACTTTCGCAATCCGTAGCAAATTTGTAGTAAAAATAGCTTAACACTGACGTCCCCTCCAACAAACTAAGTGGTTAACGAAAACGGCTGAAACGTAATACTATGGCGGATCGATTAACAGGAACGGCACTCGCTGTTAAGTTGATGGCAGTGGTGGCGTCAGGCTGTCTTCCCGACCAAAAAAGCCTCCAAGAAATTGGAGGCTTTTTTATGCGCATTGTAAACGGCGCTTATTCGGTAGATGTTTTTACGGTGACTCATTTCATTCAGTCTTCGACTTGCGCGACGGCCACTTTTTGTTGGTGTGTGTGTCCTACGCAGAGTGTGTCAATGCTCGCCAACGATAGATACTGTTCGGCATCTGTCAACACAGCGGGTCACTTGTGCACAGAGCGGGGCTTTGGGAAGCCGCGAACATTCCTTTTTTCGTATGGCCAAACAGATGGCAGCTCGCTGGAGAACCGTTTTGCATAATAGGCTGCGGTTGTGCTATGGCCACTCCGACGATTGCGTCGTCCTGTTCGGAACAATCCCGGGATACCTGGATTCCCGGTTCGTCAAAGACAAAGCCGGTAGTGATCCTGCTGCCTGATTACTCCGCCTCTTTCAACAATTCCTCCAGGTCGAGCGGCAGCGTCACCATCTTCAGACTTCCATCCGCTTCAAGAGGCCATTGATCTTGTGGCCGGTCCCAGTAAAGCTCCACACCATTGCCATCGGGATCATCGAGGTAAAGTGCTTCAGACACCCCATGGTCCGAAGCCCCGGTTAGTGGATAGCGTGCGTCCAGCAGGCGCTTGAGGATGCGCGCGAGGTCGGCGCGGGTGGGGTAGAGGATGGCCGTGTGGTACAGTCCCGGAGCTGAGCCCGCTGCCGGGCCGGAGCCCTTGCTGTGCCAGGTGTTGAGCCCGATATGGTGATGATACCCGCCTGCCGAAACGAAGGCCGCACCCGCGCCATAACGCTGCGTAAGCTCGAACCCAAGCAGTTCGCGGTAGAAGCCGAGCGAACGCTCCAGGTCGGAGACTTTGAGATGCACGTGCCCGATGCGGGTCTGCGGCGGAATACGGTAGTCCATCTTGCTGTTTTATATGCAACTAAAGTTACACTCCTTCTATTAAAGGAGCCAATCGCGTCTTTCACAAAAAAGCAGGACGCTGTAACCTTTTCCAACGATCGTACTCTATTTGAAAAACCGCAATCATGCTGTACGTCGCCATCGCCCTTTTTGCATTCGCCGCCGGGCTCGGCATCCTCATCCTCAAAAACTGGCTTACCTCCGCCGATACGAGCCGCGGCATCGTATATGCCCACGGTGTGTTTGCCGCCGCGGGGCTCGGCCTGCTCCTGTACGCCTGGTCTAAACACCCTTCCGCAATGCTCCGCAACAGCCTCCTGCTGTTGGTTGTAGCAGCGCTCGGAGGATTTTACATGTTCTTCCGCGACTTAAAAGGGAAGTTCAGTCCCACCTGACTTGCGGTGTTGCATGGGCTGCTCGCGGTCGCCGGCTTCGCCCTGTTGGTTTTCACAATAGTATAAATACGGAATATGCGTTTAGCCGGACATCCACTGCACCCGCTGCTGGTGCACTTTCCAACCGCCTTGCTTCCCATGGAGTTCGTGTTGCAGCTGCTGCATCGCAATGGCGATCCGTCCTTTTATGCGGCCGCTTACTACTGCCTCTGGGGGGCGCTCGTTGGCGGGGCCGGCGCATTGCTCACCGGGTTGGCAGACAGCTTTGCCGTTGCCAGGGAGAACCCCAAAACGCCGCCTACACTGCTTTACCACGCATCATTGAATGCAGTCGTGCTCCTTTGCTATGGCGTACTGTTGGCAAAGGAGGCCGCCCTTTTCCCGCGCATCTACGCTGGCGGCGGTTTATGGCTGCGCGGTATTTTGCTGGCGCTGCTCTTTTTCGGAAATTACCTGGGTGGCAGGCTGATCTATCGGTTTGGCGCAGGTATCAAAATCGATAGACCATGAACGAACAAAACGTCGTCCCCGCCGGTTATGTAAGCGATGAGGAACTGGTGCAACGCGTGTGCGCCGGCGAGATGGTGCTCTTTGAGCTGCTGATCCGCCGCTACAACGGGCTGCTTTACAAGGTGGCGCGAAGCTATGGGTTTGGTCACGAAGATGCGGAGGATCTGATGCAGGAAACGCACCTCGCGGCTTACACAAACCTGAAAGGTTTTCGGCGCGCTGCTTCGTATCGCACCTGGCTCACACGCATCCATCTCAACCGCTGCTACCACAAGCAACGGAAGGAAGAGCAACGTACCCCTGTCCCGGAGGCAACAACGGAGCCGGTAGGCGATGCTGCGCTCGATGTCACGCGGCGCGAGTTGGGGCGCGTGATCGAGGAGAGCCTGCAGGCGCTGCCTCTATGCTACCGCAGCGTGTTCGTGCTCCGCGAGGTGGAAGGGTTCAGTGTGGCAGAAGTTGCGGACCTCCTGGGCATTACGCCGGTGAACGTCAAAGTGCGCAGCAACCGTGCGCGGGCACTGTTGCAAAAAGGCCTTGAGCAACGCTACAGCAAAGCCGACCTCTATGCCTTCCATTTAAAATACTGCGATAAGATCGTGCATTATGTTATTGAAAGAATACACAGCTACCCAAACGATGCAGGTGAAGCAATTCGTCAGCAATGATCCCGCCGATGCGGCGCGCGCCCTTTCCGAGTGGCTCGATACCAACGATGCCGAAGTGTGCCAGCTTGCACAATCGCAAGGCGAAAAGCAGGGGCGCTTCCTGTTCGTCATCACCGTGCTCTATCGTTGATGCCCTCCTGCGCGGCCACCATCCAACCCCGTTCCGGCTACAACGAACCGTGATCCGGCTACATCGCCGTCTCCTTCTTCTTCGAGTTTTGTTCCATGAAACAATCTTATATGGAACAGCAAACACAATTGGAAAGCGGCGCCCGCACCGAGGCAAAGGTGTGGTTCATTACCGGCGCCTCGCGCGGCTTCGGCCGCATCTGGACGGAGGCTGCACTCGAACGCGGCGACCTTGTTGCGGCCACGGCGCGCTCGGTTGAAAGCATCAAAGACCTCAACGGGCGGTACGGCGACCGGGTGCTCACCCTTGCGCTCGACGTGACCAATGCCCGCCAGGTGCAGGAAGCAGTGACTACAGCCCATCGCCACTTCGGACGATTGGATATCGTGTGCAACAATGCCGGCTATTCATTGGTGGGTACGGTAGAAGAGGCCAGCCTCGACGAAGTGCGGGCGTTGTATGAAACGAATATAATAGGAGCGGTATCCGTTATCCAGGCAGCGCTGCCGCTGCTGCGCGCACAGGGCTTTGGTCACATTCTGGGCACGTCGAGCAGCCTCGGGCACCTTACGCAGCCCGTCATCGGATATTATTGCTCCTCCAAATGGGCCTTCGAGGCCATCCATGAAAGCCTTGCCGCCGAAGTGGCGCAGTTCGGCATCAAGGTAACGCTGCTTGAGCCGGGCGCCTATGCCACCGAGTTCGGCAGTCCGCAATCCCTCCGGCTGGCAACGTCCATCGAAGCCTATGATGCTTTCAAGAGCGCGTTCGTAGCACGGTTGCGCGGCCTCCAGCGGGGCAACCCCGCCGCAACCGCCGCCGCGGTGCTCCAGGTAGCAGACGCTGCAAACCCGCCCCTGCGGCTGTTTTTAGGGAGTGCGTGCCTGCCCGAAGTGCGCAACGCTTATGCCACGCGCCTGGCCGGTTGGGAAGAATGGGCTGAAGTGTCCAATGCCGCACAGGGCTGAAGAAAGAGGATCGGCATCGGATCACTCCCGGTTCCGATCTTTGAAGAGACAGCGTTGGCTAGCGGATACAAATCGGAAGGTATATGAAACATCCCCTGTTCAAAAGCATTGCAGAAGCACACCGCACCATGGGGCTCCCCGCGCCCCGGCATCCTTTGATCAGCCTCGTGGGCAGCGCGCAGGTTGCTTCCGTGCCGCACCCGCTCCAGGGGTCGCACGTGCTCAATTTCTACAAGATCTCCTACAATCCCAACGCCGGCGGCAGGCTTCGTTATGGACACCACCACTTCGATTTCGATGAGGGCGGGCTGCTCTTCGCAGCGCCCAACCAGGTGGTTGGACAATACGATGAAGAAGAGGACGGCAGCGACAACTGTTCGCTCTACGCCTTGCTGATCCATCCCGATTTCTTCCTGGGCTATCCGCTTGCGCGGGAGATACGCTCGTATGGATTCTTTTCGTACGCTACCAACGAAGCGCTGCATCTTTCGGAAGAAGAGAAATCCATCGTCGTTTCCATCTTTGAAATGATCGCGCAGGAATTGAATAGCCGCATCGACGATTTCAGCCAGGACGTGGTGATCGCGCAGATCGGTCTTTTGCTGAATTACGCCAACCGTTTCTACAAGCGCCAGTTCATTACGCGCAAGAGCGTCAACAACGAAGTGCTCCAAAAGATCGACGACCTGCTGCAAAGCTGGTTCGACGATGCGCTGAACACCGGGCTTCCTACGGTGCGCTACCTCGCCGATGCCGTGCACCTCACACCCAATTACCTGAGCGATATGTTGCGTGCACAGGTGGGGCAAAGTGCGCAGCATTACATTCACGGCAAGCTGATCGAAAGAGCCAAGGAGCTGCTCTCCGCTACCGGGCTTACGGTTAGCGAAGTGGCCTATGCGCTCGGCTTCGAACACACGCAATCGTTCAGCAAACTGTTCAAGGCAAAAACAAACCTGTCGCCGCTCGAATTCAGGAAGGCTTTCAACTGACTGGGCTTGCGTCACCGTAGATCTACAACTTATCAGGGTGGTGGAAGGCGCAGCTCGAGCAAGGTGGAAGCCCCGTCGTCGTTGTCGGCTACTGCAAGCACCTGGAGGCTGCCGTCGTTGTTGCGGCGCAGCAGGTCGAGCGATTCCACTTTTTCCTTGCGGGGGAGTCCTTTGTCATCACGGAGCAACCAGGTTTTGAGCAGGCGCCCTTCGTGCACCGAGTAAACTCCGATGAAGGAGCCCAACACCTCGCCATCCCTGGTCCAGTCGTGCGTGTCCTCCACCGAGGCGCAGATGAGCAACTGGCTTTCGTTGAGTGTGCAGGCGCCGGAAACGCGTGCTGCCTTTCCACGGATCGTGGGCAGTTGCAGCTGACGCACACGCACCGACGGTAGAAATACGGTATCGCTGTTAATGCTCCGCAGCAGGTGCGCGATGGGAAATGCGAACACCGAATTGCTGCCGCGGTTGAAGAGGTAGAGCGTATCACCCGCAAGCGCCGCGCCTTCGATGTTCCAGGCCCCTTGCGCAATCGCGCTCCGCTGCCTGAGTGCTTCGTACACTTTTTCGAGCGAAAGGATTCGCGCGGTGCCCGGGTGGTTGAGCGGCCAGCTGAGCGCGCTGTCGCAGTTGGTGTTGCGGCTTCCCGATCCGAGTGCGATCAGCGTGGGCCCTGTTGCGCTTTCGATCCACACACTTGCTTCGAAGTCGTGCTTACGCGCGCGGGGCTCACGGAATAGGTGGTAATCGAGTCCGGCCACCGGCAATTTTTGCACGCTGCTGTCGCCTGCCTGGAAGCGGTAGACCCCCGTTGCATCATCTCCTACGAGGTATGCCGTGTCTCCGCGCAGCAGCAGCGCCGAGCCCGAGGGGGCGGCTGCGAGACGCGTGCGACGAACCACTTCCAGCTCGGTGGGAGCGGGGCGGCAGGAGCAAAGTATCGCCAGCAGAAGGAGACAGGCTCGAATCATTGCCGCAATATTAGCGCAGGATCCGAAAGACAACGCGCTCATCACTGCTTACTGCAGCTGCACGCGTGCCAGCGTTCCGGGGTGCTTCTTTGTTCCTTCACTCGAAAGGTAGAGGTCGCCGTTGGGCGCAAAGCAAAGTCCTTCGGGTTGCGGAAAGAGCGACTTGTCGAGCTGGATGCTTTGCGTTACGGCTCCATCATTGTCGGTACGCAGCAGCAGCGACCTCGGGCCGTCCAGCACATACAGGCCTTCGCCCCCGGGGGCTAGCACGATATCGGAAGGCCGCACCGTTCCCTTTCCTTTTTTCTTTCCCTCCGTTGCACCTGAAATATAGTAGACCGCTTTGCTGTCGAACGTTTTGCTTTTGAGATCGAAAGCATACACGCCCTTTCGCTGCGGGTCGGTGAGGTCCTGCTCTTTGACGCCAACCAGCAACCGGTTGTTTGCTGCATCGTAGGCCAGCGATTCGCAGTCATTGCGGCTGCTGAACGGTCCCTCGAAAGTTTTAACAGATGGTTCGTTGCCTCCGGGCTTCACCTCGAAAAGGGTGCCGTCGCTGCGTAGCGCATAATACACACTTCCTGCGAGCGTGAGCCCTTCGAAATCTCCTTTCCCCGTAAAGCGCAGCTGATCGGTGACCCGGCCCGCGGCCACATCGAAGAAATAGATGACTCCGTCGTTGTCTTCGATGCACGCAATGCGGTCATCGCCGGCCCAGGTTATGGCGGATACTTCCAGGAGCTCTTCCGGGAGCGACCAGTGTTTTTGCACGTGCACACTGCCTGTTGTCATTGCCGCGGTCATCGTTTTGGCGCGTGGCTCTGCACTGGCCCCGTTGTACCAAAAATACATGCCAAACAGCGCCACCACTACGGCGCCGATGCCGATCATATCTCCTCTTCTCATAGTATTCGTCTTAAGAATGGTAAGTCTCGCAAAGAAAGTGCCGCGTCGGCCTGCAATGCGGATTTTGGTTGCAACCCGAATGGCAGTACCTTAGCCGCACTGCTGCTTGCTGCCTAAAACTCACCGATTGCCATGGTTCACCGGACATTGCTCTGGATCCTTCTCGTATGTGCAGCAGCCCTCCCGGCAAGCTCCCAGATCTGTACCGGGTCGCTCGGCGACCCGATCGTGAATATTACGTTTGGCGCCGGTGGCAACCCCGGACCACAGTTGCCCGCTTCGGTGGTAGGAGGCTACCAGTATGTTTCCGGCGATTGTCCCAACGACGGTTTCTACACCGTCCGCAATGCTACGGTTGCGTGTTTCGGCAATTCGTGGCACGACGTTACCGCCGATCACACAGGAGATCCGAATGGCTACTTCATGCTCGTGAATGCAAGCACGAGTCCAGGCGTGTTCTTCCAGGACACCATACGCGGGCTCTGCGCCGGCACCACCTACGAATTCTCGGCCTGGGTGCTCAACGTGCTGCGCAGTTCCTCCTGCGGCACCGGCGCTGTGCAGCCCAATCTTACCTTCCGCATCGAGGACCTTTCGGGAACCGTGTTGCGCACCTACAACAGCGGCACCATCGCGCCCTCATCGTCGCCGGAATGGCGGCAGTTTGGACTTTCCTTTACCACCCCTCCCACGGTGGGCACTGCTATTCTGCGGATCGTGAACAACGCACCCGGCGGTTGCGGCAACGATCTGCTGCTCGATGATATCAGCTTCCGCGCATGCGGTCCCATTCTTACGCCTTCGTTTACCGGGGGCACGGGCAGCACGCAAAATGTATGCTTCGGGCAGGCCGCCTCGCTGCAGCTCAACGTCGGGCTATCCACCGGGTACAACAACCCGCGCTTTCAATGGCAGCAAAGCACCAATGGCGGCGCGTGGACGGATGTTGCCGGCGCCACCACGCAGGCTTATACGGCCAATATTCCAGCCGGTGCCGCTGCGGGTACCTATCGCTACCGCCTTGCAGTTGCCGAAAGTGCCAACTGGGGCACCAGCACCTGCACCGTTTACTCAACTCCGCTTACCATTTTCGTGGTGGGAAGACCCGCCAACCTCGCTGCGCGCAACAGCGGCCCCGCCTGCGCAGGCACGCAGGCGCAATTGACTGCCGAGGGCGGAGCCACGTACCAGTGGAGCGGCCCCGGCGGCTTCACTGCCAGTGGCAGCAGCGTGCCCGTGGGTCCGCTGTCGCTGGCGCAGGCTGGTGTATACAACGTGGTTGCTACCGACAATTTCGGTTGCAGCTGGAACGAGCGCACAACGTTGCAGGTGTTGCCGAAACCGGCGGCTTCGGTTGCCGACGATACGCTTTCCCTTTGTGCCGGCGCCTCTGTGCGGCTGTTTGCCGCTGGTGGATCGGCCTATCAATGGTCGCCGGCAGAGGGCTTGAGCGACGTTCTGAGCGCTCAGCCACTTGCTACGCCCGCCGACAGCACACGCTACGAGGTGGTGGTGACCAACAGTGATGGCTGCACCGATACCGCCTCCGTAGAAATACAGGTGTGGCCACTGCCCCGGGCATTCGCCGGCCCGGACCGCGTGATCTTTCTCGGCGACAGCCTTCGCCTCGATGGTTCGGCAACCGGCGCCCCGGTAACGCTTGGATGGTCTCCCAATTACTTTTTGATAAACGCTTCGCAGGGCAGCGCTGCCGCAGCGCCGCAGGTGGATACGGCCTACGTGCTCACTGCCACTTCGCTGCTTGGCTGCGGGCCGCACAGCGATACGATGCGTGTCCGTGTGTTTCGCCGCATCGACGTTCCCAATGTGTTTACCCCAAACGGCGACGGCCGCAATGACTTTTGGGCGATAGAAGCGCTGAAGGCTTACCGTAGTTATACGGTCGACCTGTTCAACCGTTTCGGACAATTGCTCCTTCATAGTGAAAGCCGCTTCGATGGCTGGGATGGCACGCTGAAGGGCAAGCCGCTTCCTTCGGGCACCTATTACTACGTGATCTCGATAGCAGACAGCGGCCAGCGCCTTAGCGGCTACGTGGACCTCCTGCGCTGAAAAAGCCCTAGCTTGCCTGCCGGATGCTCCCGCTGAAAGATTTGGAAGAACAATTGCTGCATCGCGCCGACCCGTGCCTGCCTGCCAGCGACGATGGAGCGCGCCGCCTGCTCGTGCTGAAGCAATACCGCTTTCATAAAAAACTCGAGATCCAGCTGTTTCGTGGCTGCATCACCAAAGACGGCCGTCTCAAAAACCCGCTCACGCCGATCGACCCGCTCGCGGCCGTGCTCCAGGCCGACGACCCCGACGAACTGCGCTTTTACGCCGCGGTGAGCCGGTTTCAAAACAACCCCACTGCTGCAGTTACCGACGATGACCTGGCCGCGCTCCAGATGATCTTTCAAAATCCTGCCGGCTTTCACTTCCATGTGCACAACCCGGAATTTTCGGAAAGCGTCGTGGCCGGTTCGCTGCAGGCCGTAACAACCGGCGCCGCGCTCCACGACCTGAGCATCCTCGTAGCGCAGGCCGACGGGTTTTATGACATCCGTCCGCAGTTGAATGCTGCTGAAGGACCTGTAGACCTGCGGGTGCAGCGGCTCCTGTTCGGCTACTTCCTTCGCATCGGCAACGTGCTGCACCTGCCCGCCTCGATGCAGGTGTGGAAGGCGCTGCGCTTCTTCCTGCAATATCCCGGCGGCATGCGCCTGCGGCCGGTGGACTTCGAAACTTTTCGCAGCAACATTCTTTCGAAACTGGAAGATTCGCTGAGCATCGTGTATACCTACGCTCAGGCTATGCCGCCCGATGCGCCGGAAGCCCAGCACCTGTATACGCCACCGGAGCGCGTCATCTACCTTTCGGAGCTGGGCTCGTATGTGCTCATCAACCCCGTCATGAAGTATGGCGAAAGCGAAGTGCCGCTTCGCTCGCGCCGGCCTTTATACCGCACCGATGCAAAGGGATCGCTTTTCCAGTTGGATCGGGATGGCCGCGCGGAGGATGCCTTCCTGGCACAGATCCTCCAGCAGCATCCGCATTTCGGAGAACAGCTTTCCGAGCCGCTCCCGTATTTCTACTTACACCGCCGTCGCTTCCTCGACGAAGGTTGGTTTCTTGACGCTTTTGCGCAATGGCGCAGCGAAGGCATCGCTGTGCTGGGATTTTCCGCACTCAAAGGCAACCGCTTCAACGAGCACAAACCAGAAGTGTCGGTGCGTCTCCGCAGCGGCATCAACTGGTTCAATGCGCTCATCGGCGTGCGTTATGGAAAGCAGAAGGCAAGCCTGCAACAGATGCAACGCGCCGTTCGCAACCGCAGCAAGTATGTAACGCTCGACGATGGTTCGCTTGGCGTGCTTCCCGAAGAGTGGATTCGTCGCTTCGAAGGATGGTTTGCCGCCGCGGAGCCGGATGGGGATGAATTGCCTGTACCCAAGACTGCCTTTCGCACGCTGCACGAATTGTTTGCAGAAGAAAGCTGGGATGAAGATGTGCGCAGGGAAGTTGGTCTGTACGAATCGGCCCTGTTGCGTGCCGGTGCAGTGCCGGAAGCAAAACTGCCCGAGGAACTGCACGCTACGCTGCGCGACTACCAGAAGCGCGGCTACGACTGGCTTCGCTTTTTGGACGAGCACAACTTCGGTGGATGCCTTGCGGACGATATGGGTCTTGGCAAGACCGTGCAGGCCATCGCCCTGCTGCTGGCGCAGCGCGAACGGCACCGCGAACATCCCGACCTGGTGGTCGTTCCCACTTCGTTGCTTTTCAACTGGGAGGCCGAGTTGGAACGCTTTGCGCCTTCGCTGCGTGTGCTTCGTTTTTATGGCCCCAATCGCGCCCGGCAATTGAAGAGCACCACGCGTTACGACGTGCTGCTCACCACCTACGGCACCGTTCTTTCCGATGGCTCCTGGCTGGAGCAGCAGCAGTTCAACCTGCTCCTGCTCGACGAGGCGCAGCAGATCAAGAATCCCTCGTCGTTGCGCTATGAGGCAGTAAGCCGCCTGAAGGCCCGCAACCGCTTCACGCTTACCGGAACACCGGTGGAAAATGCAACGCTCGATCTCTATGCACAATTGTCTTTTACCTGCCCGGGATTGCTGGGAACGCCGCGCTCTTTCCGCGCGCTTTTCTCCGTCCCCATCGACCAGTTCAAGAACAGCAAGCGGGCTGCGGAATTGCAGCAGCGCGTTGCGCCCTTCGTACTGCGCCGCAGCAAGTTGGAAGTAGCGAAGGAGCTGCCCGAGAAAACGGAACTCGTGCTCCATTGCCCGATGGGCGAAGAGCAGCGTAAGGTCTACGACGCAGCCGAAGCGGAGTTTCGCGCATTCCTTGAGGGCACCGCCGATGAGGACGTGGCGCGCAACACGCTGCATGTGCTTCGGGGGCTCACGCGGCTGCGTCAGATCTGCAACTCGCCGCTGCTTGCCAGCGACACACATGTTGGTGCGGATGCTTCGTCGAAGATCGATGTGCTCACCGAGCGGCTGACCGGGCTGGTGCCTGGGCACAAGGTGCTGGTGTTTTCACAATTCGTGTCGATGCTCGAACTCATTCGAACGGAGCTGGAGAAGCGCGGCATCGGCCATGCCTGGCTTAGCGGCCGCACGCGCGACAGGGAAGGAGCGGTGCGCCAGTTCCAGGAAGATCCATCCGTGCGTGTTTTTCTGATCAGCCTCAAAGCCGGTGGCACGGGCCTCAACCTCACCGAAGCCGATTACGTGTTTCTCGTAGACCCGTGGTGGAATCCTGCGGTGGAAAATCAGGCCATCGATCGCGCATACCGCATCGGGCAGGAGAAGCACGTGATCGCCACCCGTCTCATTTGTCCCGACACGATCGAAGAAAAGATCCTGCAGCTGCAGGACACGAAGCGCGCCCTGAGTGATGAATTGATACAAAGCGAAAGTGCTTTCGCGCCTTCCTTTACAAAGTCGGAGTGGCTCGAACTTCTGTCACACTAAGCAAGGCCGTTTTGCAGCGCGTACACCGCGATGGCCACTGCATTTTTTACCTGTAGCTTTTTCATGATGTGCTCTTTGTGCGTGTCGACGGAGCGAATGCTGATGTCGAGTGCGGTAGCGGTTTCCTTGGAAGACAAACCCTGGCAGATCAGCCGGATGATGTCTTTCTCGCGCGGCGTGAGCAAGGATGTGCGCGGGTCGGACAGGCGTGTGGTCAGCGTGCTGGTGGCGGGCGTGTTGCGGATGAACGTGTCGGGAGCAATGTGCATGCCGCCGCTATAAACGGTGCGGATGGCGCGGACGATTTCTTCGGTCGGCGCATTCTTGAGCAGGTAGCCTTTGGCGCCTGCATTGATCATTTGCTGTATCAGCAGGATGTCGTTGAACGTGGAGAGGCCGATGATGCCGGCCCGAAGGCGACGGCGCTGGTATTCGCGCGTGGCGGTGATGCCGTCCATGCTAGGCATTTGGATATCCATCAGCACGATGTCGGGGTCGAGACTGACGGCCCGCTCGATGGAACTCAGTCCATTGTCGGCTTCGGCGATCACATCGATGTCTTCAGCCCTGCTTTTTTTTAGCAGCGCCTTCAGTCCCTCTCGGAAAATACGATGGTCATCCGTAATTAATACGGTAATGGGCTTCATGTCGGTTGTGGCGGTTCCACGTTGAAGGTACAGTACTTCTAATACGGAAGTACCGGCATCGGGAATAATACGGATGCCTTCTCGGTTGAAATACGGATTGTGGCGGTTAAATGGAAGCGGTAAGCTTGTAGTTCTCAATAACCAACAAAATAACTGCTCATGCTCGCCCCCGACAAAGACGTAGTGAACCAGTTCCTCGTCAACCTTTTAAGTTCGTATCAATCCGTAACGCTGGCAGCCATTTCGCTGCAACAGGCACGCTTCTTTCCGCTGCAGCCGCCACCCGACTGGATGAAGTCGCTGGAAACCGACCTGGGCAATGCGCAGGACACGGCCACCGACTGGCTGATCGGTAAAGGACCCAACGTGATCGCTCTGGTGCCGCAGTATTTCGTATCGTATTCCAACAGCATGCAGGTGCTGGCCAGCAACATCCGCAACGCCACCTCCAAAGAGCAGGCGATCCGCTACCTCCAATGGCTGCAGAAACACATCGCCGCCATTCCTGAAGACGTGAAGACGCAACAGAAAACGCTCAACGCTTTTGCCGACACCTTCCAGCCCTACCAGCAAAAGATCCAGACGGCGCTCACGGCTGCGCAGGCGGCCATCAAAACCGACCAGGACAAAGTGAAGGATCTTTCCGACCGCATTAACCAGTTGTATCGCGACATATCGGCCGAAACGGAAAAGGCCAGCCAGGGCATGAGCGGGGTGGCCACCTCGGGAGCCTCGCTTTCTTTTGCCCTGCTGTCGTGGAGCTTTGCCGTTGCAACCGCCGCCAGCCCCGCGTTTCCGTTCATCGGTATCGCCGTTGCCGTGGGCGGCCTCACGTATGGCGCCATCGTTAACGCCATCAACACCGCCAAGATCACCGAGAACCTGAAAACGATCCGCGACCTGCAGGTGAGCCTCGTTGGCGAGAACCAGGCCATAGCCATCGTCCAGAACCTGACACAGATACTCCAGAACGTGAACGACTCCGTTAAAGGCATCACCAAGGCGCTCGACGTAACGCCCATCTGGCGGGATGAAAGCAATAAAGTAGATGAAGCCATTGCAGCCCTCACCGTTTACAGCGGCAACGACTTCAAATCACTTCCCGCTCTCAGCACGCTCGACAAAGCAGTTGAAGCATGGAAGGCCGTATCCGCTGCAGCCATCAACGTACAGAAGTCGGCGATGGGTATGAGCAGCGGCGGCGTCATCGAATTCAATGCACAAACGATGGAGCCCACGCCGCTCGTGGCGATGTACAACTAATTCAAACCCGTTCATTTCACTCACTTCAACAACCAACAGTTTATGGGAACAATTACTACGATGCGCCTCAGCGACAATGATGCGCAAAAAGACAAGTTTGCCACGCACGTGGATGTATTGGCCAAGATCCGTGCGTATGCCATTGGCGTGCAGCAAACGAGCATCGCTTCTTACAAGAACCCGCCGCCAACGTGGTTCGACACCCTCAGCGGTAACCTCAATTCCGCGAAGGGGCACGCTTCTGTTTGGAATACGACACTCGAGCCGGGCATCACTGCCACCATCCCGCAGTCGGTGATCGAACTGGGCAACCGCTTCAAAGTGGGCACCAACGCGATGCTCGCCATCCTCGCTTCCTGCGGCAACCAGCCCAGCCCCGACCAGGTGAAGCAGATCAGCGGTGACCTTGGCTGGATCGTGAAGCACGTGGAAGAGCAGCGCGCCTCCATCGCCTCGCTGCAGCTGCAGTTCCAGACATTTCAGAACAGCGCCGCTGCCGACTTCAACAGCCTTACGACAGGCAACGACAGCATCCAGCAGGCCATCCTCGACGACAATAAGCGCATCATACAGCTGCAGGGCGACATTGCCGTGCAGAATGCGGAGATCGCGAAAGACAATGCGGCCATCACGGCGTCCGGCATCGCCGGTGGCGTTGGTCTTTTTGTAGGCGTAGGCGTAATGGGCCTTGGTGCGGCTGCTGCGGGTCCGCTCGCACCCATCGCCATCGGCATCGGCGCCTTCATCATGGTGGGCTCCATCGTGGAGATGGCGACTGTGATCGCCATTTATGCCAAGAAGCTTGCCGACGCACAGTCGAAGCTGGCGCAGGACAACGCGGACCTTGCCAACGAACAGAAGGAAGTGGCCGCCCTGACCATCATGAACAATTCGATAACGAACCTCGTGGGCCTCAACAAAGACATGGCACAATCGCTCACCGACGTGGCCAACTGGTTCTCGGCGATCTCCGCCAAGATCGTTACCGTGAAGCGCGACATCGACGAGGCCGGCGACGATATGAAAAAGTCGGATTGGGATTCTTTCGTGATGGACATCCAGACCTCGCAGTTGGACTGGGCCGACTTTGTCAACTTCGCTACGCAAATGCAGAAGGTGGTGACCACCATTCAGAACCAGGTGATCGACGTGCGGCAGAAGGAAGCCGTGGCCGCCTAACGGTTCCGGCCGGGCCCGCCCGGCCTTTTTTCATTCTTCAACTTTTTCCGATGCCTACTCTCACCAATGTGGCCGGCCAGCTGGCGCCAGCCCTGAAGACGAGCGATCTGCAGACTTCACGTAGCAGCGCGCAAACGCTTACCAACTACGCGCAGGCCACGGTGTCTGCCGTGCCCGATCTCCCCGGTTCCGACGACTGGGTGGCGCCGCTCCAGGCAAAGATCGATATCGCGCGGGGCCATGCGCAAAACTGGCTCGACAATGTCTGCCCGGCCGTAACTCAGGGAACGCCGCAGGGTATCATTCAATTCAACACTGTCTTCCAGGATGTGGCGCGCCAGCTGCAGCAACTGGATGCGGCCATCGGCGGAGGTGCGCCCACCGCGGCCCAGCGGCAACAGGCCGACAGCCTTTTGCAAATGCTCGTATCCGGAAGCGTCAGCCAGCAGGCTGCGGCAGGTGCGCGGCTGGAGTCGGTAAGCGGATACGCTTCCGATCTGAATCGCGACCAGCAATCACTAAGCGATGCGCTCGATGTGGCGATCGGCAAACTTACCGGTGCGGCACAGGCCATCCGGCAGGTGGAGACGATCATCGGTGAGCAGTTCCTTGATAGCAACGTGCTTGGTCCCTGCTCGGTGATCGTGATGGTGAACATGAACATCACCGTGCAACTGGCAGGCTCCGGCATCGATCAAAACCTCATTGCGCTCGTGTTTGCCAAAACGATCCTCGAAACGCAGAGCGGCAATGCGAAGTCGGCGATGCAGTCCGCGCAGTCGCTGCACGATGCCTGGTCAATCATCCAGGGACAGTTTGGCTCGGTGCGCAGCGCGTTACAGGATGCAAGTGATGATGCTTTTGCACCAACATTCCAGCAGCTTGATGTGACCGTTGCCGCGCAACAATGGAAAGGCCTCGCTGATTTCGCCCAGGGACAAATGAACTGAGCGTCCCATTCAACAACCCTCAAAAAACAACGTCATGCTTAATTTCGGATTGAAAGGAACTTACCAGGACCCGCAAGGATTCAACTGGGACTATTACCGCGACGACGAGACGTCGAAAGATCCCAACGCATTTTACATTGTACCACGCCCGCAGTTTGTGATCAACGCGCAGGGAGTGCCGCAGATCGGCATCCTTACGTATCAAACCGATGATGCGACCAACGGTGCGGGCATTTGCCACTTCGACGTGGAGCTGTCGGTGCCGCCGGAGATTCAGGCTGCCGTTGCCCAGGGCATAAAGAACAACCCGCAACTTTTTCCCGGCGTAGGAACGCCTTACTTTCTTACGCTGCCGTGGAATGCAGGCAGCAGCGCCGGCTTCTTCCTCAACACGAAGGACGGTGACATCTGGATGAGTGCGCCCGCTTCGGACTTTGGTTCCAACGTGGCCTCGTTCCAATTGCACGTAACGAAGGAGCAGGCAGACACGCTAAAGACGCTCTTCGCACAGAAAGGCGGTTCCATCAACGTGGAGTATAAGTTGTCGGTGCCCGCCCGCCTGCGCGGTGTTTCTGCTACGTTGAGTTTCGATTCATCGATCGCTTTCCAGTACCAGGTAACCCAGGCCCGCTACAACAGCTGGGGCGATGAGTCGAGCCCGCGCACCGTGCAAACGATGCTGCAGGAATCACAGTCTTCGAAAGTGACGCTCGACTGGGGCGTTGCCAACCCGCCGGATGATATGCGCAAGGCCGTGGCGGGCTGGGCCAACAGCACCATCGCCGATCTCGTAAATGCAGAAGTGAAGAAGGTGGTAGCGATCCAGGGTCAAACCAGCTGGGACAGCTTCAGCATCAACGAAGTGAGCTCGTTTACATCGACGTATGCAGAGAACATGGTGATCGCGTGGATCATTTCGCCATCTGCAACCTTGCCTTCACTCGCCGACCTTGGGCTCGACACCGGCAAGTTCTTCACGACCGTCAACGAACAGAAGCAGCAGATGGTGGTGGTGACCAACCTGCCCTTCGAAAGCGACAGCAAAACGGCCACCAACGTGCCGATGTATGCGCCCGGTAACAGCAACGACATGGTGGCGGCGCTCGTGCGCTCCGTAGAGATCGCGGTAAAATACCCGACGCTTTCGGAAGAGCAAAGCAGCGGCACCTTCTCCACCAACGGCACGCTTACCTTCCTGGCGGACTATGATACGAATGCAGGTATGTTGTGGGACCTCGAATACACCGTGAACTACACCGATGTGACTGCTCCGACTGTCAACGGAACGATTAAGGGAATAGGCATGGGACGTTACGTGCTGAAAGTGGACGAGGCGGGCATCCTCACCGTCACATTCGATGCCACGCAGGCCTTCGCCTCCACAACGCCGCCGAAGTCGATCGACGTGAACCTTAGCTACATCAACCCCGACCCGACGGCGCAGCGCCCGCTGGTGCAAACGCTGCACATAGATCCTACTACGCCGCAGCCTTTGAAAGTGACGAGCCTGCAGGCCTTGCCGATCAACATGGGATACAACTTCCAGCTGCAATACAACTACCCGTCGGGGGTGGTATACAAAGCGCCGGTGTATCAAAATCAAACGGGCGCGCACCAGCTGATCCCCGATCCGAATGCAATGGCTGCGCTCACCGTATTTGTTTTTTCGAAGGCCGACGTCGCTTCCGACGATCCACTGTTTGGCGCCACGGTAAACCTCTGGTACGAAGGCCCGGTGAAAACTCCGGAAGGCTTCAGCGGTTCTTACCCAACGAAGCAAAGTCCTGCCGTATTCAGCCTCACGCCGGATACCGATAAGTCGGGCAACATCTATGGCAAGCAGATCTTCTATGGTCTCAAATTCGCCGACCAGCCGCTGCATTACACGGCCACGATCGATTCGGCTTCCGGTGAGATCGATATCTCGGACCAGCGTGTAGACAACATGCAGCCATCGATCCTCATCAATCCCACACAGCGCTACTTTACGCTAGAGGTGAATCCTTCCGCGATCGATTGGACAAAGAATCTCTATGATTCGGTGCAGGTGCTGGTGACGGCTACGGTAGTGAATGGCGCTACGCCGAAGCCCTACCCGCAGCATCCGTTTACCTGGAACAATGGAGAATCGGGGAGCAAGTTTTACACGCTTTCCATCCAGGATGGAAACACGGTGAGCTACGACGTAGTGATCAAATACATCAAGACGGGAATGCCTACGAAGTCGGTGCCGCTGACGGCGCTGAAAGACGTTGTGCTCGACATACCGGCCACGCACGATACCCCGATGGCGCGGCGCAAAGTATTAGCTTCTTGAGACGGGCGGAATCAAACATCAACCGGTTGCCCGAGCTGGAGCCGCTGCTGCACGAAGTGGAGCGGCAGTTCCCGGCGGAGGCAGCCGGTTTTGTATGTGCGCTGTCGCAGGTTTCGGATGCCTGGCAAACTGCACGCAGGGAAGGAAGACCCCTTCCGCGCAGCCTGCTGACCCCTGGTGGGTATCCGATGGAGATCAACGAGCGTTCGGATAGCAGGGAACTTTGTTGGACCGCCGAGCCGGCGCTACCCGGCGCGCCCATCGAAGCGCAGCTTCCCCGCGTTTTGCAGCATACGGGCATCAACCTCGCAGCAGACAAAACCCTTTCCGTATTTCTACAACAACCGTCACCACGCTTCGGCTGCTGGATGAGTCTCCGCCACAGTGTTGACGGTGTGGCGGGCAAAGCCTATCTCGAAGCCGGCCCCCAAACGCACCCGCATTTCCTCGAAGGGCTGCACAGAATTGCTCCCACGTTGCCGGAAAGTTTCTCGTTTGTTCCAATGCTCGCAGGCATCTATCCCGGTGTTGCAGGTGTATCGGAATATTACGGTCTCTTACCGAACCCCAACGCGCGTTCATTGCATATTCTTTTCGGAGCCTGCGCCGTTCGCGCGCACCTGCCGCTGGCCCTATGCCTCCTCGCCGAACTGGCTTCCGTGCAAACCAACGATCTGCTCCAGCGCATCCGCCTTGGCGCGAGCCTTCGCGCGCAGGGAAGCAAGCCGCCGGCATTGACGCTCTTCGTGCATGCGCCACAAATTTTCGAGAGCAACGTGCAGGCCCGCACGCGTATCCTCTCACTGGCACTTCAGCTGGGTGGCAAGCTGCCGCTTTATGAAGCGCTCAGTGCATCGCTGGTTGATAATGCCGTTGATGCACCCCTGCACAGCGTTGTGAGCCTCAAGATCGGGGCGAAAGGTTTGTCCTGCAGCGTCGGGTATAGTCCGGCGGCCCTGCCTTAATTTACAGGCACAATCTCTCTTATGCTCGACCTCGTTATTGAAGCGCGTACCGCTTCCATCGGACACCAGCTGGATGTGCGCCGCATACTGCCTGTGCGTATGCGTCGGATGGTAGGTCCATTCATCTTCATGGATCATGCGGGGCCGGTGAAAGAGCCGCCGCAGAATTTCCATTCGATGGATGTGCTCCCGCATCCGCATATCGGCCTGTCTACCGTTAGTTATTTATTTGGCGGCCAGGTGACGCACCGCGACTCGCTGGGAGTGGAGCAGGTTATTCGTCCGGGCGAAGTAAACTGGATGACCGCCGGCCGTGGCATTGCGCATAGTGAGCGCTTCGAAGATCCTGCTGCGCTTGCAGGAGGCGAGTTGGAAATGATTCAGACCTGGGTGGCGCTGCCGCAGGAGCATGAAGAAGACGCGCCTTCCTTTGCCAACTATACACCCGGGCAATTGCCGGTGTTCACGGATAAGGGCGTGTGGATGCGCCTCATTGCGGGCGACGCGTTTGGATTGCGCAACGATGTGCGCACGTTGTCGCCGCTTTTTTACCTGCATGTGGTGCTGCAGCCGGGTGCCCGATTTGGTCTTCCGCAGGGCCATGAGGAGCGTGCCATTTATGTTGCAAAGGGCGAGCTGGAGTGTGGCGGGCAGTTTTACCGCACAGGGCAAATGCTCGTGTTCACCACAGGCGGCGATCCCGTGATCACGGCGCGCACCGCTGCTACGCTCATGCTGCTCGGTGGCGCCCCACTCGGCGACCGCTTCATCTGGTGGAACTTCGTTTCGTCGCGCCGCGAGCGCATCGACCAGGCCAAGTCCGACTGGAAAGAAGAACGCATCATCCTTCCACCCAACGACAACGACGAGTTCATTCCCCTCCCCGAAGATAAGTCGCGCCCTTCCGACGCGCCCAAGCCACCACCAGAGTTGTTATCGTAAACGAGGTTTTGGTTCGTGCTTTGTATGAACTCTTTCAACCCCTCAACTCTTCAACTTTTCAACTCTTCAACCCTTTCCCCCTGAGCCAGGCATTTGTAAAAGAAGGAGACGAGCAATGGCTGCACGATGTTCAACCCACACTGAACGCGCTGGTGGTATACCTGAGCCGCGAGAACAATGGCGTGCGCGTTTACGAAGTGCGCGGCTTCATGGATCCGAAGAGTGGCCGCGACCTGCACGAAATGAGCAATGGTCTCACTTACGGTAAAGATGCCGACGGCCGCTGGGAGATCATCTGGTAGCAGTGGACGGCCCGTGGTTAACTTGCAGCTTCATCCTTAACCTCATTTATGCGTTTTTGTATTGCACTATTCGCGGTGCTGCTGGTTGCCACAGCATCGGCACAGTCGCTCGCCTACCCCTATCCCGTTAAGACCATCCGGCTCAACATCGAGCAGCAGCCCGTGAAGATGGCGTACATGGATGTGCTCCCGGCCGCGCAGGCCAACGGGCAGACCGTAGTTCTACTGCATGGCAAGAATTTCAACGGCTATTATTGGAAAGATGTCATCCATTACCTGAGTGGCGCAGGTTATCGCGTTGTGGTGCCCGACCAGGTAGGATGGGGGCAGTCCGACAAGCCCGACATCCATTACAGCTTTCACCTGCTGGCCGCCAACACCAAGGCCTTGCTCGATTCGATCGGCGTTGGCCGGATAATGCTCGTCGGGCATTCGATGGGTGGGATGCTTGCCACGCGTTTCGCGCTCCAATATCCGCAGGTGGTGGAGCGGTTGGTGCTCGAAAACCCGATCGGGCTCGAAGACTATCGCCAGTTTGTGCCCTATCGCACACCCGACCAACAAATGGAGCAGGAGCTTGCGGCGACCGCGGAAACACTGAAGCATTACCAGCAGTCGTATTATCCCGAATGGAAACCTGAGTATGACCAGTATGTTGCGGCTCAATGGGAGGCGCTGCAATACCCCGAATTTCCCACCGCTGCATGGGCAAGCGCACTTACCTACAACATGATCATCGAGCAACCGGTGCTGTATGAGTTCGGTAATTTGAAGATGCCCGTCCTGCTCGTCATGGGACAGGAAGATCGAACGGTGGTGGGCAAGGGCCTGCTGGCGCTTGCCGAGCAGGAAAAGCGCGGTAACTACCCGGAACTGGGCCGATGGGTGCAGGGGCGGATCAAGGGAAGCAAACTCGTTGCACTCCGTGGCGTCGGGCACATCCCGCACATCCAGGCCCCGGATGACTTCCGCAATGCTTTGCTCCACTTTCTGCAATAGGCGGGGAGGGCACGCATTTTGAGCATCTTCGCACTATGAAAGGAACTACGGATGGCAGCCGCGACGAGCGGATGCAGGGCTTTGTGCAGGTGCGCGGCGCGCGCGAACACAACCTCAAGAACATTTCGGTAGATATTCCGCGTGATGCGATCGTTGTTTTCACCGGTGTGTCCGGATCGGGAAAAAGTTCGCTTGCTTTCGGCACGCTTTACGCCGAAGCGCAACGCCGTTACCTCGAATCCGTATCGCCTTATGCGCGTCGCCTCTTTCACCAGATGCAGGTACCCGTAGTGGAATCCATTGAAGGGCTTCCGCCTGCCGTAGCGTTGCAACAACACCGCGGTGGTGTTACCACGCGCTCGTCGGTAGGCAGCGTTACCACTTTGTCGAACCTTTTGCGGATGCTTTATTCGCGTGCCGGAACTTACCCGGCGGGACAGGGCATCATCTATGCCGAAGGCTTTTCACCCAACACTCCCGAAGGTGCTTGTCCGCAATGCCATGGCCTCGGCCGCGTTTACGAAGTAACCGAACAGTCGATGGTGCCCGATCCTTCGAAGACCATCCGGGAGCGCGCCATCGCGGCGTGGCCTCCTGCATGGCATGGCCAGAACCTGCGCGACATCCTAGTAACACTGGGCTATGACGTAGACACGCCCTGGAAGGACCTCCCGCGCAAAGACCGTGACTGGATCCTGTATACGGAGGAGGCGCCCAGCGTGCCGGTATACGCCGGCTTCACACCCGCGGAAACTAAAGCAGCGCTGAAGCGGAAGGAAACGCCGAGCTATATGGGAACGTTTACAGGTGCACGCAAGTATGTGCTGCAAACCTTCGCTACCACGCAGAGCCAGCTGATGAAGAAACGCGTTGCGCAATACATGATCAGCAGCGAATGCCCCACCTGCAACGGCAAGCGCCTCCGCCCCGAATCGCTGGCCGTGCATTTCGACGGCATCGACATCGCCGAAATGAGCCGACTGCCGCTTGCGAAGCTCCTTACGCTTTTTCAATCGTATGCCGATGGCTCGGACAAAGCCCTGGCGCAGCTGGCAAAGGGCCACCAGGAAAAGGCCATGGTGGCGCAGCGCATCGCCGAAGACCTATGTGCGCGGCTGCAGGTGCTGCTTGATCTGGGTCTCGGTTATCTCACACTGGAACGCAGCACACCAACGTTATCGCCCGGTGAACTGCAGCGGCTACGCCTCGCCACGCAGGTGCGCTCCAATCTTTTCGGAGTAGTGTATGTGCTCGACGAGCCTTCCGCGGGGCTTCACCCCGCCGACACCGAAGCCCTGCTCCGTGCACTCGACCGGCTGAAGGCTTCGGGCAATTCCATCTTCGTAGTGGAGCACGAGCTGGAAGTGATCCGGCATGCCGACTGGATCGTGGATGTAGGGCCGGGTGCCGGTGAAAAAGGAGGTGAGGTATTATATAGCGGACCTGCAGAAGGCTTGAAAAAAGTAGAAGGGTCGAAAACGCGCGCGTTCCTTTTCGAAGAGGAGCCAGTCTCGGTTGCCCATAGACGTGAGCCTGCCGGCTGGTTGAAATTGAAAGGTGTATCCCGCAATAATTTACACAACCTGGATGCCGATTTTCCATTGGGCGTGCTTACATCGGTTACGGGCATATCGGGTTCGGGTAAATCTTCCCTGGTGAGCCAGGTGCTCGTGGAACTCGTTGCAGAAGGCCTGGGCCACCAGTTGGCTGCCGAGGAAGATGAGGGCGACCCGTTGCAGCGCGAAAATGCGCCGCAAACGCAGGGGCGCATCGTTAGCGGGCTGGAGGCGATTCGCCGGCTCGTGCGTGTAGACCAGAAGCCCATCGGCCGCACGCCGCGCTCCAATCTCGCTACTTACACGGGCCTGTTCGACAGCATACGTAAACTCTTTGCAGGCACCAAAAGCGCGAAGGCGCGGAAGTTAGATGCAGGCTACTTTTCATTCAACACGGGAAAGGGCCGCTGCCCGAACTGTGAGGGGGAAGGCTTCGTGATGGTAGAACTGTTGTTCCTGCCCAGCGTGTATGCGCCCTGCCCCGTATGCAGCGGGTTGCGTTATGCTGCGAAGACGCTCGAGGTGACTTATCGCGAAAGGAACATCGCCCAGGTGCTGGGCATGACGGTGGAGGAAGCATTCGCCTTTTTTGAAGAGGAAGCCACGGCGCACCGTATCCTGTCGGTGCTGAATGAGGTCGGCCTCGGTTACCTGCGACTCGGGCAGCCTGCCACCGAACTCTCCGGTGGCGAAGCGCAGCGCATCAAGCTTGCTACCGAACTGCACCGGCTGAGCCGTGGAAACACGTTATACGTGCTCGATGAACCAACAACGGGCCTGCATCCTTCGGACGTTACGCGGCTTATTACGCAACTAGAGCGGCTGGTGGATGCCGGCAACACCGTAGTGGTGGTGGAGCACGATATGCAGGTTGTGTGTGTTAGTGATTGGGTGATCGACATCGGACCCGGTGCAGGCGAGCAAGGTGGAAAGATCGTGGCCGCGGGGAGACCTGAAGAAGTGGCCTCAAACAAAAAGAGCAAGACCGCGTCTTACCTGTCCAGGTCCCTTGGAATGGAATGAACCCGTTGCCGGCGGAGCCGACGCGTGCGCACCCAACGATACAGAAGCAGGGAAAGATAAGATGATACGATGCCAATGACTATGCCGGCTGTGACATCGGTGAGGAAGTGTTGCGCGAGGTAGATGCGCGAAAAGCCAACGGCGAGCGCAGCAAAGGGAAGTGCGATCACCCACGCACGGTGCCGTTGCAATGCGGCGAGCAGGAGCGCCATGGTAAAGGCCGTAGCCGTGTGTCCCGAAGGGAAACTGTAGTTCTCGTGCATCTTCACACCCGGCACTTTATGAATGGGTATTCCTTTGGCCTCCAGGCTGAACGGGCGCAGCACTTCCGGAAAAAGATACCACTTGAGCGAATGCGTGAAGAGAAAGCAGATGACTATGCCGGCGATGATGGCGATGATGTAGTCGCGGCGGAAGAAAAATGTAAGCAGGAGGATCGGGATGTAAATCAGGCCGTCGCCGAGGTACGTAACAAAAGGCATCATGCGATCGAGCAGCGGTGTGTGGAGCCCGTTGATCAGCAGGAACGACCCGTCCTTTCCATACGCGAGCAGCATCGCGCCCGCAGCGAGCGCCAGTATGAAGCACACTATAACGGCAATGCGGTATTGACTGTAAATATTGTGGCCGACGTTCATTCGGGTGCAAAGCTAGGGGAACGCGGTAAAGACAGTGCGCATCGCAGGAGGGGTTCAATAAGAAAGGGAGCAAAAGCTCCCTTTCGTCTCGTGTATGCTACTGGAAAACTTTATTGCTTCTGCGCAGCCTGGTCGAGTTGCTGACCAAAGGCGGCGTTGCTTTGTGTAGTGTTGAGTGCATTGACCTTGCTGGCAGTATAGAAGGTCACTTTGCTTTTCGATTTTGTCTTCGTCTTACCCGACTCTTTCTTCACTTTGACCGTGGCAACCGAAGGTGCGGAAACTACTGAGGCATCGACAGCCATAGTGTCGGCAACGGCAACCACAGGGAAGATCGAGCTGGGGTTGGCAGCATCGTACGGCGCTCCGAGAGCAATGTTGAGTGTGTTGCTTTCGGCATTATATACCAGAGTTCCTTCCGGAACCGATTTGCCTTCAGCGGTCTTCTGAGCGAGGATGCGGTAAGTGGCAGGGCTCTTGGCGAGGTAGGCCTTCACCGTTCCCTGCGGCAGTCCACTGATCCAAACGATGCCTTTGCTTACGGTATCGAGGGTGATGGTGAGATTGGCGGCTGTTTCGGCTGCACCATTGAGCTGGTACGTGCCGAGCACGGGATACGTTTTTTCAGCGGTCCAGGCTTCCGGCATAGGCAGGTACTGATACTTGGCGTGGATTGAATCCACCGTAGAGCCATAACTGCGTGGCGCTGCAGTGGTAGCCGCTACAGGCTGCACCGTCGTGGCCGTGGTAACGGTTGTGGTTGTTGCAGGCTGGGTGCCGGTCGTTTGCGTGGTTTGCTCCGTGGTTGCGGTTTGAGCGTTGGCTCCGAATGCAAGCGCCACGATGGCTGCGGCGGTTAAAAAGGTGTTTTTCATGAGTTAGCGATTGTGTGTTAAAGGGTGTTAAGGTGTTTGAACCCCTTTTACGCAAAACCATGCCAAACGCATTAATAGTTTACAGTTTTTAGTTTGAAAGTCTTCAGTTGGTAAGACCCTTTTGGCACTTCCCATTAAATAACTAAAAACTGAAACCTAAAAACTGGCAACTGGCCTTACCTTCGCTTACTAAAATTTTTGGTAAAAATGCCGGTGAAGAAGGCCGCAACGACAAAGCTGGGAAGCAAAGCGAAAGAAAAGGCTGCTGAGCGTGCCATGGACGAAGAGCGTATGGTTGCAGTGGCGCAACCGGGCGAGTTCATCGAGGTGTTTGGCGCGAAGGAGCACAACCTGAAGAACATAGACATCGCCATCCCCAAGAACAAGCTCGTGGTGATCACGGGCATTTCGGGTTCAGGCAAATCATCGCTTGCATTCGACACCATCTATTCGGAAGGACAGCGCCGCTACATGGAAACGTTTGGTGCCTATGCGCGCCAGTTCATTGGTGAGATGGAGCGCCCCGACGTAGACAAGATCACGGGCCTGTCGCCGGTGATCTCCATCGAGCAAAAGACCACCAACAAGAACCCGCGTTCTACTGTGGGCACGGTTACCGAGATCTACGACTTCCTCCGCCTCCTGTATGCGCGCGCATCGGAAGCGTATTCCTACAACACCGGAAAGAAGATGGTGAAGTGGAGCGAAGACGAGATCGTAAACAACATATTCAATAAATACAAGGATGCGAAGCTGACGCTGCTGGCGCCACTCGTGCGTGGCCGAAAGGGTCACTACCGCGAGCTCTTTGAAGAGATGCGCAAGAAGGGCTTCCTCAAAGTGCGCGTGGACGGCGAAGTGCAGGATATTGTTCCGAAGATGCAACTCGATCGCTACAAGATCCACGACATTGAGCTCGTAGTAGATCGCCTGAAGGTGACGGCCGACCTGCGCACGCGGATATCGCAAAGCGTGCAGCAGGCGCTCAAGCTTGGTAAGGATCTCATGTTTGCATTATATGAGCGCGAAGCAGGCAAGAAGGGAGAGAAGGAAGGTCTTGCAACCTTCAGCCGCCAGCTGATGTGCGTCGACACCGGCCTCTCTTACGAAGAGCCTTCGCCGAATTCATTTTCTTTCAACTCGCCCTACGGCGCCTGCCCCGTGTGCAAAGGTCTCGGGCAGGTATATACCGTCGATCTCGAAGCCGTTATTCCTGACAATAAATTATCGATCAACGAGGGCGGCATCGCCCCGCTCGGTGGTGAGCGCGAAGCCTGGGCCTTCCGCCAGGTGCAGGCCCTCGCGCGTAAGCATAAAATATCGCTCGACAAGCCCGTGAAGGATCTGCCTGAGAAAGCGATCAACCTTTTGCTCTATGGAAAATCGGAAGCAGAGTCGTCCGTAGAACTACAGTTCAACGACGAAGAACTGGGCGAAGCCTACGAAGGAGAATATGAAGGTGTGGTGAACCAGGTGAAGCGATGGTTTGCCACCAGCACATCGGAGGCCATTCAGCGCTGGGCTGAAGGCTTCATGCAATTGAGCACGTGCACGGCCTGCAACGGCAGCCGCCTGCGCAAGGAAAGCCTATGGTTCAAAGTGGATGCGCGCAACGTCTCCGAACTTTCGGAAATGGATCTCAGTGAGCTTATGAAGTGGTTCATCGGTATCGAAGATCGCCTGAACCCGCAGCAGCGCCTCATTGCATCCGAGCTGGTGAAGGAGATCCGCGAACGCCTGCAGTTCCTCCTCAACGTAGGCCTGACCTACCTTACGCTCAACCGCGCCACTCGAACGCTGTCGGGCGGCGAGTCGCAGCGCATTCGCCTGGCCACGCAGATCGGTTCGCAGCTGCAAGGCATCACCTATATTCTCGATGAGCCCTCCATCGGTCTGCACCAGCGCGATAACCATCGCCTGATCTCCGCGCTGCAAAACCTCCGCGACATCGGCAATTCGGTGCTGGTGGTGGAGCACGACAAGGACATCATGCTGGCGGCCGATCACCTGATCGACGTTGGTCCCAAAGCGGGCTACCATGGTGGCCGCATCATGGCGCAGGGCACGCCGCAAGAGGTGCTTGCTGCCGACACGCTCACTGCGCAGTTCCTGAATGGCCAACGTGGGATCGAGGTGCCCAAGGAACGTCGTAAAGGCAATGGCAAGGAGCTCGTGCTGAAAGGCGTCAGCGGCAACAACCTGCATAACGTAAGCGCCAGGTTCCCGCTTGGCAAACTGATCCTGGTAACCGGTGTTTCCGGTTCGGGAAAATCAACGCTCATCACTGATACGCTGTACCCGATCCTGTCGAAGCATTGCTATAATTCGCGGATGACGCCGATGCCGTATAAGTCGGTGGCAGGTCTCGAGCATATCGACAAGGTGATCGAGATCGACCAGAGCCCGATCGGGCGCACGCCGCGCTCCAACCCGGCAACGTACTGTGGTTTCTTTACGGAGATCCGGCAGCTGTTTGCATCGCTGCCCGAAGCGAAGATCCGTGGTTATACTGCGGGCCGTTTTTCGTTCAATGTGAAGAGCGGCCGCTGCGAAGTGTGTGAAGGTGGCGGCATGCGCGTCATCGAAATGAACTTCCTTCCCGATGTGTATGTGCATTGCGAGAAGTGCAACGGCAAGCGCTACAACCGCGAAACGCTGGAGATCCGGTACAAGGGCAAGTCGATATCGGATGTGCTCAATCTAACCGTAGAGGAAGCCTGTGAGTTCTTCCAGGCGGTACCGTATATATACAGGAAGATCAAAGTGCTGCAGGATGTGGGACTTGGCTACATCACCCTCGGGCAAAGCGCTGTGACGCTAAGCGGGGGAGAGGCGCAGCGCGTAAAGCTCGCCACGGAACTGGCCAAGAAAGACACGGGCAAGACCTTTTACATCCTCGACGAGCCCACAACCGGCCTGCACTTCGAAGACATTCATCACCTGCTCGAAGTGGTGAACAAGCTGGTGGACCGCGGCAACAGCGTGCTCATCATCGAACACAACCTCGATGTCATCAAAGTAGCCGACCATATCATCGACCTCGGCCCCGAAGGCGGCAGCGGTGGCGGCACCATTCTTTACCAGGGCACGCCGGAAGGTTTGCTGAAGGTGAAGGAAAGCCATACGGGGAAGTACCTGAAGGAAGAGTTGGGATCGTGAAGCGTGCATCTCGAACGCGAACGAAAAGCCCCGGCTAGAGAGCCGGGGCGATACATTAGGACCAAATAAGGCAAGCTATAAAACAGAGGTATGTAGTGCCGGTAAGAGAGCAGAGAAGCGTTAAGAAGATCTGTCGGAAACGAAACAAACGAAGGGTATAGGGAACGGATCAGGCTTTTAACCAGGGTATCGGATCTCATTAAGCTTGCTCTGCTGCTTACCGGTGTGCGATTAGTAGTACGCAGGGCAGCGCTGCGAGCGAACGGCGCGGCGATCACTGTCGAGCACATCGCCAAAACGCCATCCCATGCGGATGATCGATGAGAAGTAGGAGTCGTTCTGCTTCGGGTTTCCACGCTGTTCACCCACGGTTGCGGGACGCGTTACCGCCGCACCGGGAACGAAGTCCTGGCGGTAATGCACCTGGTTGGCGATGGCCGCCTGTTCGGCAGTGAGGTATTGTGCAAACAGGTTTGCGTCTATATAATTTGTGCTTACGTCATCAACATAGTCGGTGAACGTTTTGCGGTGGAGCACTTCAGCACCCACAAAGATGTTGTCGGAGAGATAGTACTTCACGCCGATGCCCACGGGCACCATCAGTTGCGTGAGCTTGTAAGGCTTGCGGTCGGGATACTCCGATATTCCCTGTCCTTCCGTGCGCAGCGGCTGAAGGTCAACCCACTTCCAGGTGCCGTCGGGCGCGAAGTATCGGCCCTGCGGGTTGAAGTGAAAAACACCAACGCCACCAATCAGGTAGGGACGCACCTTGTGAAAAAGTCCGTCGTAGCGTTCAAAAAAAACGGTGGGTGAAAATTCGAATGCGAGGTAAGCTTCCTGCATCTTGCTACGGAAGTTGAGGTTGCGGATCTTACGCGATTCCTCGAAGCCTCCCTTGCCGCTGATCTGCGCATCGTCGCCTTCCAGCTGGCCGGCATTTACAGCAAGGCGGGCACTGAGCCACTCCTTGAAATAATACTGGACGAATACGCCTTTTGCAAAATTGGTGAGGGGAAGGTTGACGTCTTTCACGAAGCGCGTTCCGATGCCGCGGTTGCCACCGAGGTCGCCGAGAAAGAAGAGAGGGCCTAGGCCGAAACCGGCTTCTAGACGGCCATTAGCCATAGTAAGGGACTGAGCCTTTGCTGCGCCGGAGAAAAGAAAGACGAGCGAAAAGAGCAGCACCATGCTGCTGCAGGGTACAGTTTTTCTCATAGAAGTAGGATTTTGGATGCGGGATTTGGTTGGTCGAAAGTAGGTACGAAAAAACAGCAGAGAAAGATTGTCCGGATAATTTTTAAAAAATTAAGCACTTCTACTGACGAGCCGTTGGGAAAACTACGAGCGCCCTTACCGTAGTTCTACGGCGCGTAGCATGGAGACGTGCGGAATGCCGTCTTCGAGGTAAGGGTCGCTAACGGTAACGAAGCCGAGGGAAGCATAAAAGCGTTCGAGGTATTGCTGTGCGCCGATGCGGATGGGGCCGCTGCCGAACAATGCAAAGCAGCGCCGGATGCTTTCCTCCATCAGTGCGCGACCGGCTCCGGTGCCGCGCGCAGCAGGGCTCGTCACCACGCGGCCGATGCTCATCTCGCTGTAGATCTGCCCCGGTGGCACGAGCCGTGTGTACGCCAAAAGCCTGCTGCCGGATGCTTCCTGCTCATTGTCTGCGCCAGCCCCCCATCCCATCAGGTGATAGCTGTCTTGATCCTGGTTGTCCATATCCAGGAACACGCAGTTCTGCTCCACCACGAACACCTCGCTGCGCAGCCGCAGGAGGGCATAGAGTTCGGAAGGCGTTAATTGTTCGAAAGACTTCAGTGACCAAATCAACATGCGGCAAAGTTGAGAGAAGAAACTCCGCCGCGGCGCGGCAGGCTCCGGATTATTACGATCTGTTATCAGTGGTTTTGAAAGCGCATTCCGTACTTTGCGTCGTCACTGCGAGGGCGCGAGCGAAGCGGAGCGCTTGAAGCCCGTGCGACCGGAACGGGCGGGCAATCTGATTCGGATCTTTGGCCATGAGCGTAATAGGCGGTGCACACGGCGCGAGCCGATTGCTTCGCTTCGCTCCCAATGACGTCGAAAAGGGTACTCCCAACACCGACAATGCTTATCGCGCCGGAGTAGGCACCACCATCAAACTCTCAAATCCATTCTCGCTTACGGCCTGCACCGCGAAGAAGTAATTGTCTTTTGAATAGGGCAGGCTGATGGATGTTTCCGGAGTAAAGAATTTCTTCTGCCACACGGCGGAAGTCGTCTCCCGTAGTAATACGTAGTATCCCTTCGGCTTGCCCACCTTGGGGACCTTCCACGCAAGCTGCGTGCTGTTGGTGAGGTTGCGTGTTTCCACTTTTACATCCTGTGGCACTGACGGTGCAGAGGCAAGCGAGGCAAGTACCGACAAATTCACGGCTGTGTTCTTGCGGAGGTACTCGAAGTCCATGAACTCGGGGAGGTCGCCGTATACCACGCCCTTGTCGGTGCGGAGGTCCTGGTGCTGGTGGTTGAAGTTTTCGTTCATCTCGGTGAGGCGCACCGCCGTATAGCCCTTGTTGACAAAGGACGTATGATCTCCGCCGCGCAAAAAGCGGTCGTTGCGGTAAATGAGCATCACCTGGAGGTTGTCTACATAGCGTTCGCCGACCTCTTTCACATAGCGGGCAAGCTGGCGCGGGCGGCCATCGTTTTCAAGACCAAGGTTGCGGATGTTCTGAAAGGCGCGCCCTGTATCCTGCACCGAGAAGGCTTCGCTGAACACGCGCAGTTTGGTGTTGTCGATGATGGCCGTCTCGTTGCTGTTGTTGGAACCCATGATGTCGTTGTTGAGGACGGCATCGATATTCCAGTTGGCAGCCTTTGCTTTGTTGGCGAGGTAGGTGGATCCGAGCAGGCTCTGCTCTTCGCCGGCAACGGCAACGAAGAAGATGGTGGCCGGGAATTTCATCGCACTCAGCACGCGTGCGCATTCGAGCACGGCGGCCACACCTGAGCCATCGTCGTTGGCGCCGGGTGCTTCTGCATTGCGGTTCATCACGTCGGTTACGCGGCTATCGATGTGTCCGCTGATGATGTACACGCGGTCGTCGGCGGGGTCGGTGCCTTTCAGGATGCCCATCGCATTGCCCAGCAGTGTTGCCGCATCCACGCGGCGCCCGTCGGGTTGCAGCGTTACCGTGTCCACAAACGCATTCATGCGGCCTTCGGCTGCTTTACCAAACTCGCGAAACTTCTGCACCACCCATTCGCGTGCTGCGCCGATGCCGCGCTTCGGATCGGTAGGGCTGCTCATTGTGTGGCGCGTGCCGAACGACACGAGCTTGTTGATGTACGACCGCAGCGAATCGGAGGAAACATTTGCTACTGCCTTTGCCAGTTGAGGGTCGCGCTGAATGGTAGTTTGTGCGGAGGCTTGTGCAGCAAACAGGAAGGCGCAGAGCGCCAGGAGGGAAGTTCTCATGTGCGGTTGGGTTGCATTCAAAAGTCAAAAGTAAAAAGTCAAAAGTCAAAAAGCGGAGCCGACGCAGCCTGATGCTGGTAACGACGAACGTGTTTTTGACTTTTGACTTTTGAATTATTGCGGCTTCCGACTTCCAACTTTCTCTCTTATCCTTTCAACGGCTGTCCAACGGGAATTGCGCAATCGTGGCCGGGTTCGCCGTGTGCGGGGTTGAGCCGTACGGTGCCATTGGCGGGTTGGGCGGCGGGCTGCGCCTGCTGCACCTGCGGTTGCGCGCCGGGCTGGGCGAGGCCGGTGCCGGCGGGGCTGTTGAGCGGGGCACCTACTGCGATGTCGCAGCGGTGGTTCGGCTGTCCGTGTGCCGGGTTGGGCGCCGAGGAGCCGGAGGTCTTTGCTTTGATGGCGGGCGGTGGCGGGGGAGGCGTGGTCGTTGTGGTGGTGGTGCCGGGCGCTATGGTTACCGATGCCGGGGCTGCGGCCGTATCGGCCGTGCTCACGGGTGTGGTGGTGGTTACCGCGGGTGCCGTAGTGGTGGTGTCGGTTGTGGTCACGGATTCCTGGTCAGACGAACCGCAGGAGGCGAGCACGAGTGCTGCGAGGGAGAGGTAGATGATTTTTTGCATGAGGGGCTTGTTGAGCCTGTAAAATAGGCCGAAATCGGCGAAGAGGCTATGCAAGGTTGCCGGTTGGGTTTGAGTCTGCCTTTGGTTATAGATCCTGCTGCTGCCGTGCCCCGGGTACGCCTTCGAGGATAGATCCCGCTGCTGCCGTGCCTCGGCTTACGCCTTCGAGGATTGATCCCCCTGCTGCTGTGCATCGCCCTCGCCTCCGGCGATAGATCCCGCTGCTGCGCCGCGGGATGACGGGGCCGCGTGGGAGGATCAACGGCGCGGCCGGGGGGGCATCCGGGAGATTCGTCGTCGGCCGCGCCATACTTCCGGGAACACGGAGCGCTCGTCATCGCGGTCTGCAGGACCGGGACCCGCGGGACCGGGAAGACACGGGCCGACAGGTCCGCATTAAATCGTATCTTACATCCACCACCAATAATAAAATGCCTGAAGCCTTTGTTTCCTCTACCCTTGCCGAAGCGCGCCAGATGTGCGATCGCGGCGAGCTGCCTCATAAGATTCTCACGCACCTTGCCGAAGCGGCCGAGCAACTGGCTCCCGAACGCGATGCCGTTGCTTCCATCCTCGTGCTCGACAAAGATGGCCTGCTGCGCAATGGCGCTTCGCCACGCCTGCCCTACGATTACCTGACGGCCATCGACGGACTCAAGCCCAATGCCCAAGTAGGCACCTGCGCGGCCGTGGCCGCAACGGGCACGATGATCATCACACCCGACTTTCACAGCGACGACAAGTGGGCCGAACTGCGGCACCTCCCGCTGGCGTTGGGCTTTGTGGCGGCATGGAGCTATCCCATCAAAGACAGCAAGGGCGCCGTGCTCGGCACATTCGGCACCTACTTCCGCAACAACCGCGAGCCGCTGCCCGGCGAAATCAAAGGGGTGGAAGCTTTTGCCGGAATGGCGGCGGAGGTGTTGGGTCGGTAACTGATGCTTTTCAACATACCGTATATCTACAATGGGCTCCCGCGCGGAGCCCATTTTTTGTTTACCATGTGCAGTTATGCTTCGGGTTTTTCTTTCCCTGCCCACCGCGGGGGCTTTGCGGATGGTAAGCAGGTTGCCTGCTTCGTCATCAGCGTAGCCCTTCCAGCAGGAAGCAGCCTCAACCAACCCATCGCGCTCTGCCTGAAATACAGCCCAGCATCCATTTTACGCGGGTGCCGGTCCCGATGAAGTACGAAACATCGGCTAACTTTCCCCTCAATCAACAACATGCCCTACAACGCCGATCTTGCACAGCGCGTACGTAGCTACCTCGCACAACAACCCGCGTTCCCCTTCGAGGAGAAGGAACTGTTCGGGGGCTTGTTGTTTTATGTCAACGGAAAGATGTGCGTTAACATCAGCGGCGATGCCCTCACGTGCCGCTTCGACCCGGCGCGGCAGGAAGAAGTGGCAGAGCGCCCAGGCTATGCTGCGATGGTATTCAAGGGCAGGGAACTGGCAGGCTATTGCAAGGTGGATCCGGTTGGATTTCGCTCCAGCCGCGACTTCACGTGGTGGTTGCAGCTGTGCCTCGAATTCAATCAGCGCGCGCCGGCGTCCAAATCAAAAGCAAAGAAGCCGAAACGCAAGTAGCAAGCGAAGCGTCGAAATGCGTCGGCCGCTTTTGTCGGCAACCCCAAATCCGAAATCAATATTCCGGCATCGATTGCACGGAATCAGTATTGGTATTTATCCCCCCACCGGCTTTTCAAAAATCTCCGCAACTCCTCTTCCCGCGGCGTTTTCCCGGGTGTGTAGAATGCTGTTCCTTTCAGCCCGTCGGGCAGGAACTCCTGCTCGGTGAAGTTCTGGTCGTAGTCGTGCGCATACTTGTATCCCTTGCCATAACCCATACGCTTCATCAGGCCGGTAGGAGCGTTGCGCACGTGCAGCGGCACGGGCAGATCTCCTTCCTTGCGCACAAGCGCGATCGCCTCTTCAATGGCCCTGTACGATGCATTGCTTTTATGCGACGACGCGAGGTAGGTGCAGCATTGCGCGAGGATGATGCGCGACTCGGGGTAGCCGATCTTTGCAACGGCGTCGAAGGTGGCATTGGCCAGAACCAGCGCCGTGGGGTTGGCGTTGCCGATATCTTCCGAAGCGAAGATCACCATGCGGCGCGCGATGAACTTCACGTCTTCGCCGCCTTCGATCATGCGCGCCAGCCAGTAGATGGCGCCGTTGGGATCGGAGCCGCGCATGCTTTTGATGAATGCTGAAATGATATCGTAATGCTGCTCGCCGGTCTTGTCATACAGCGCAATGCGTTGCTGCGCCACTTCCATCACGCGCTCGTCGGTAAGCACGATCGGGGCTTCTTCCTGCAATGCTTCCACCACCAGCTCAAACAGGTTGAGCAACTTGCGGGCATCGCCACCCGAGATGGTGAGCAGCGCTTCCGTCTCCCGTAGTTCTACGGTCTTCCCCTGCAGCCATTCATCGCGCTGCAGCGCCTGCTGCAGCAGGGCCACCAGGTCGTCGGGCGACAGCGAGCGCAACACGTATACCTGGCATCGGCTGAGCAAGGCGCTGTTTACTTCGAAGGATGGGTTTTCGGTGGTGGCGCCGATGAGGGTCACGGTACCTTTTTCTACAGCGCCCAGCAGCGCATCCTGCTGGCTCTTGTTGAAGCGATGGATCTCGTCGATGAAAAGCACGGCGCCCGAAAGCTGTTGCGCCTGCGCGATCACGTCGCGCACTTCCTTCACACCGGCCGATATGGCGCTGAGCTGAAAGAAGGGTACGTTGAGCGTGTGGGCGATGATGTGCGCTATGGTGGTCTTGCCCGTGCCCGGCGGGCCCCAAAGGATCATCGAGGGGATCTTGCCGTTCTGAATGGCGGTGCGGAGGATGGATCCCGGCCCCGTAAGGTGCTGCTGGCCTGCGAGGTCGTCGAGCGTTTCGGGACGCATGCGTTCTGCGAGCGGCGCGGCGGTGTTCATCGGGGCAAGTTACAACAAGACAAGAGGGGATGGTGGATGTGAGATGTGAGATGTGAGATGTTAGATGTTAGATGTGAGATGTTAGATGTGCAGACCTACCAGCTTTTCAGCTCCGAAGCTTTGAAGTCCCATTCGGGGGTTTGGAGCACCGCGCCGAAGCGGTCGCTGTACCAGGAAGAGCCGCCCGCTGCCGCTTCGTTTTTGAGTATGTGGATGTCCTGAGCGGGCATGTAGCTCTGTGCAAGCAGGAAGCGCTTTTCGCCCCGCCCGTTTTCCACCACGTCCACTACAAGCACCGCATGCCCCGGCGATCCGCCACGGATGAATACATCGCCCGCCTCCAATTGCGCAAGGTCTTGCTGCCTCATCGATGCCGCGAGCGACAACGTGCCCGCATAGGTGAACACCACATCAAGGAATTGACGGAAGGAAGCGTAACTGTTGCCGTTCCGTTCATCGAGCCGCCAAAAGGCATGATTGCCTTTCACGCTGTTCCTTTCGCCATGCCGCCAGCGGCGATAGTCGGCGCGGAAGCCGTTGGAAAACCGGAAGCTGATCTCGTCTTTCCTGCCTACCTGCCAGAGCCACTCCGCGCGAAGGCGCATCACCGCATCGGCACATTGCTGCAGGTCGCGCTTGCCCACATCGAGGTCTACTACGGCATTGTAAACATTGGCGGGCTTTTCGGCCCCGTTGAAGTAATGCACCTTCGATCCGGCAGGCTTCAGCGGAAGGCTGCGCAGGTAGGCTGCAAAGGAGCCAGCAGCAGCGGGTTTGCGAACAAAGCCGGGAGGAGGGTTGAATCGTGTTTCGATGGTATTGCCTGGCGGCGCAACAAGCAGCGTAAGATAAAGGGCCAGAAAAGGGAAAAGCATCTCTTGGTTTTTGGAGAGATGCCTAAAACACCGGATTCCATACCCACGCCCTGCAAAATGGGCTAGTCAATAATCGGAGCAACAGGAGTCTCCGGTACTACTCACGACTACCGATTCACGATTCCCGTCAATGCACCCGCTCCTTCAGCCAGGTGGCCATGGAGTCAAGCGTTCTGTTGAGCGTGGAGTCGGCATACACGTGCTTTTCGGAAGGGTAGAAAAGATAGCTGTACGCTACATTGTTCGCCTGCAGGCGCGCGGCAAGCGCATCGGTCTGCGCATAAGGCATCACCGAATCAAGCATCCCTTGTGCAAGAAACGTAGGGATCGTATGCAGGCCTACAAAAGTTTTGGGGCTGGATTCTGCATACAGCACTGAATTGGAAGCGGGCGAACCGCTCATCAGCTGTTGCAGGCGCCACTGTGCCACCGAGGGCTGGTAGTTGTAGAAATCTTCGAGGTCGCTGGGGGCGGAGAGGGCCGCCACGGCTTTGATGGCAACGGGGTTCGCGCGCTTGTAGCTGTGGAGCAACGCGAGCTGGCCGCCGGTGCTCCAGCCAGCCAGCACCATGCGGTCGGAGATATGCCAGTTGACGCGGTTGGCGTAGAGGTAGTTGATCGCGATCTGGACGTCGGTTTCCTGAGCCGGGAAGGCGTTGGTGGGCGGGTTCGTGTTGAGGCGGTAATTGATGTTGGCGATCGCCCAGTTGGGCAGCTGTGTACGCAGGCGTGCTACCCAGGCGCGCATATCGCGCTTGTCGCCGGAAGCCCAGAAATCGGCATTGCCACCATGCACGAGCACCAGCAGCGGTGTGCTGTCCTGGCTGCGGCCGGTAGGCAGGTAAAGATCCAGCTTCGTGGCCGTGTCGGTATCGTACGAAACATTGATCAGGCTGTCGGCGGGCACGGGGGGATTATTCCAGGGATCCGTGGTGTCGCGCGTGGTGCACGCAGCCAGCAATATGAGGGCGGCCAGCGAGGCCGTCAGGAACTTCGTCATAGCGTCAGTTGGTTCCCGAAAGTACGCCATTTAGCGTACATGCCGCTCCAGGAAGCGCTGGACCGTATCAAACGAGCGTTGAAGCGTAGCTCCCTGCCAGCCATGGCGTGCCGAAGGATACAACTCCAGCTCGTGGGGCACACCCGCGCCTTCGAGGCGGTCGGCCAGTGCCCGCGACTGCGCAGGATGCACCACCGGGTCGGCGCCGCCCTGCAGGATGAGGGTGGGGGGCGCACCGGGCTTCACGTGCCATAGCGGCGAGGCCGCACGGTACGCCTCCCGGTCTTCGCCATACGTTTTACCCAGCACGGTTTGCAGGGCCAGTGGAACCAGCGGGTGCCAGGGCTTTTCGGCCATCGCCACCAGATCGGTGGGCCCAAAGAAATCCACTACGGCCCGTATGCCAGGGTCAGGCTCGCGGTAAGCCTGCAGCAGCGCCAGGTGTGCACCCGCCGACGCGCCAAGGAGCACCACCTTTTGCCCGTTCACTCCGTAGCGCGCCGCGTTGCTGCGCACGAAGCGGAGTACCGATGCGATGTCGGCCTGCTGCTCGGGCAGCAACACAGTGCTGCCATTCACCAGTCGGTAGTTGACGTTGATGAACGCATACTGCGGCATCCGAGTGCGGAAGTCTTCGATGTATGCAGTGAATTCCGATTTGTTGCCGCCGGTCCATCCACCGCCGTGCACGAGGATCATCACCGGCGTTTCCTGCACGCCCCGGTTCGGCGGCAGGTATACATCCAGCCGCTGCGCGGTATCATCGCCGTAGGCAACATTGGTAAGAACAATAGGCAGACCGGGATTGAGGGCAGGCTCATTGGTCCGTGCGGGCTGGCAGGAAGCGAGTATCGTCATAATGGAGAAAAGGGAAAGGAGCAGGCGCATCTTGAATAACGGAAGAGCGCAAGTTGCATGCCCCGAACCACGAACGAATCGTTAATTGGCCACCCCCTTCTATCGCACCCTTTTTTTCTTTCGCTCACCGGATATACCAGGGGAATTCACCGTTGGCGAAGCCGCTGGCGCGCTCATCCAATGCAGCACGCGGAGCCAGCCCGCAGGCGGCCGAGCAAATGGCTTGCAGCGACCGGCGCGAGAAGAGCGCGATGTTGATCTCTATTACCTGCTTGCCCGCCGTGTTTTCAAAAACAAGAAAACGGTGGCTGGATTTACCAGTATGCTTTTTCTTCACATACACCGAGCGAAGGTTGGCCCAGGTCAGTTCCCTACTTTTCAAAATCGTTGTGTAGGTGATGGAATGCTGGTTGAAGCGTACCTGCACTGCACCAAGCACTACGTACAGGATGAGTGCCATCAATGCCGCGATAGCCGTAACGATTCCAAGTTGCACCTGCTGGCTGCGATCCGACACGTTGATTAGGGCTGCCATCAGCAGCGGAGCTACGAATGCATAAAAGGCGATGTGCCGGCGCGCACGATACGTTTCTTCGGTGATGATCATATAAAAAGTCCCGTGAGGGACTTTAAAATTAGCTTTCTTCCTATTTGGAAAGATCGAGTTTGATCTGCAATTCGGTGAATTGTTTTTGATCGATCTCCGAAGGTGCATCGAGCATCATGTCGCGGCCGCTGTTGTTTTTAGGGAAGGCGATGAAGTCGCGGATGCTCTCGGAGCCGCCAAGAAGGGCGCAAAGCCGGTCGAAGCCGAAGGCGATGCCACCATGGGGCGGAGCGCCGTATTCGAAAGCGCCGAGCAGGAACCCGAACTTATGGCGGGCCTCCTCGTCGCTCATACCCAGCGCGGCGAACATTTTTTCCTGCAACTGACGTTGAAAGATGCGGATGGAACCGCCACCGATCTCGTTGCCGTTGAGCACCATGTCGTATGCATTTGCCTTGATGTCGGAATACGGATGCTCGAGGTATTTCGCTGCATCGCGGATCACCGGGTCGTTGTCGATCATCGTAGCGATCTGGTCGGGCTTGGGTGCGGTGAAGGGGTGATGGCGCGCCACCCAGCGGCCGTTGCCGCCTGTCGACGGATCTTCTTCTTCGGCGTATTCAAAAAGCGGGAAGTCAAGCACCCACAACAATTTGAATTCGTCCTTGCGGCGGAGGCCCAGGCGCTCACCCAGTTCCAAACGCAACTCGGAGATGGCCTTGCGCGTGCGCTCCTCGGCGCCGGCCAGTATTAATACAAGGTCGCCCGGGTGCGCGCCGGCTGCGGTAGCAATCGCTTTGAGGCGTTCTTCCGGGTAAAATTTATCTACCGAACTCTTATAGGTTCCATCGGTGTTGCATTTGATGAACACCAATCCTTTCATCCCGATCTGTGGGCGCTTCACCCATTCGGTGAGCTCGTCGGTCTGCTTGCGCGTGTATTCGCTGCAGCCCGGCGCCGCGATGGCCAGCACGGTTTCGGCTTCATCAAACACTTTGAAGTCGGCGCCATTCACTAGCCCGCCGGTGGCTTCCAGCGCACCGTTGCGGCGGAAGGCCGACTTGAGGTTGGCCAGCTTCATTCCAAAGCGGATGTCGGGCTTGTCGTTGCCATAGGTCCACATTGCTTCTTCCCAGGTGGTGCGCTCCACGGCTTCGCTGTAGTCGATTCCCTTAACGGCTTTGAAAATGTATTTGACGAGGCCTTCGAACATATTCAGGATGTCTTCCTGCTCCACGAAAGCCATCTCGCAGTCGATCTGCGTGAACTCCGGCTGCCGGTCGGCACGCAGGTCTTCGTCGCGAAAGCACTTCACGATCTGGTAGTAGCGATCGTAGCCGCTTACCATCAGCAGTTGCTTGAAGGTTTGCGGGCTTTGCGGCAATGCGTAAAACTGGCCCGGGTTCATCCGCGAAGGCACAACGAAGTCGCGCGCGCCTTCGGGTGTCGACTTGATGAGGAAGGGCGTTTCGATGTCCATGAAGCCCTGCCCGTGCAGGTAATCGCGCGTGGCACGATTCACGGCATAGCGCAGCTCGATGTTCTTCTTCACTGCATTGCGACGCAGGTCGAGGTAGCGGTATTTCATCCGCAGGTCATCGCCGCCGTCCGTATCGTCCTGGATGGTAAACGGCGGCACGGCACTGCGGTTCAAAATTTTGAACGATGCGATCGTGATCTCGATGTCGCCGGTGGGAATGTTCGGGTTCTTGTTGGTGCGCTCCGTGACCGTTCCCGTGGCCTGCAGCACAAACTCGCGTCCGAGCGGGTCGGCATCGAGCTGCGGGTTGAGTTCCTCGTTGAAATACAGCTGCGTGATACCATAGCGGTCGCGCAGGTCAACAAAGGTGATGGAGCCAAACTTCCGGATGCTTTGCACCCAGCCGGCGAGGGTCACTTCGGTGCCGGCATGGGCGAGGCGGATTTCGCCACAGGTATGAGAGCGGAACATAGCGGCAAATATAAGCGGGAAGGTCGGAAGTCAGCTATCAGCGCGTCTGGATCAGGTGGGGCACAAACCTGCTCCTGTTGTCGGTGATCAATCCATCGGCTTCCCGGATGCCTATACCGGCGGGCTGCTGGCCGATAATCCACGACCCAATGACCGGGTGTTTGCCTTCGAATGAAGGCAATTCGAAAAGTTGCTGGTAGATGAAGCCTTCCTTCCCGTAGTTGCCTTCGGTGTGTTCGGCCGGCTGCCCTTCGCGCACGATACTGATGTTCGCGCCCTCGCGGCTGAGAATGGGTTTCCTGATATAGTTGCGCATGGAGCCGGGTTCGCGATACGCAGGCAGCAGCAGTGGGTGCCCCGGGTTCATCTCCCACAACAGCGGCAGGATCGCCTTGTTGGAAAGGATCATTTTCCATGCAGGCTCCATCCAATAGGCCCCGTTGGCATCGCTAATGATCCTTTTACCAAATTCGTCGGCCACCAGCCATTCCCACGGGTACAACTTAAAAATGTTTGTGATCGGCTCATTTTCGAGGTCAACGAACTGCTTGCCATCCCACCCGATATCGTCAATGAAAACGAGTTTGGTGTCGATCCAGGCCTGGATGGCGCAGTCGCGCAGGTACTCGGTGTTGGTAAGATCTTCCAGCGATTCTTTGAGGCATGCAAAGTGGAGCACGGGTGCATAAGGATCTTTATCCACCGGCGGACGGAGATACGATTTCAGGTATTTCCAGTATTCCACCAGCTTTTCGTGGATGCTGTTGAACTGGTCCTTGCTTTTGTCGAAGTCCTGCAGCCAGTACCATTGCACCAGGCCCGCTTCGTACAGGCTTGTCGGCGTATCGGCATTGAACTCCAGCAGCTTGATCTGGCCGTCGCGGTAACACAGGTCGAAGCGCGCGTAGATGGACGGGTGATCATCCTCCCAGCTTTGCTCGATACAGGGAATGATGAATTCCGGTATCGCGAATTCAGCGTATCGCTTCTGGTCGATCACTCTCTGCACTGCTTCGAGGCAAAGGGCCCACAGCTCCGCGCTTGCCCGTTCGATTTTGTCGACTTCATCCAGGGTGAAAGAGTAGTAAGCACTCTCGTCCCAGTAAGGCATTTCGCTGCTATGAAAGCCGAAGCCCAGTGCTTCTACTGCGCGCTGCCAGCCCCGGCGCGGCTCGGTTTGGATGCGTTGCATAGGTGATAGTTTGATGCGGCGCTTGTGCGTGTTGATGGTGCACGATCGGCCGCTTCGGGGAATGGTCAGGAAGAAGCGCTGTAGCCGCCACGACCGAAGCCGCCGCGTGACACGCGTCCTTTAAAACTGTTGGAGCCTACATTGGAGGAGCGCGGAATGGCTCCCGAATAGTAGCCTGCACGGGTATAGCGGTTGCCGGCGTAATTGCCATAGGGACGGAAGGCGTAATACCAGAGTGCCGCAGTGGCGAGCCCGGTGCCTCCGTAGTGCGTGCGGCTATACGGTGCAGTGCTGTCGCTCCGGACATAGGTTTTCGTGCCGCCTTCCCAATCTTTTTGCGGCTGCTGCTGGTGGCAGGAGGCCAGCGCAGCGGTGATGAGCACCAACTGTACCTGTTTCGATTTCTTCACGGGTCCTTACTTTACAGTGATGAATATTTCGTAGTCCTTATCCACAACAATCTCTTTGCTGTCGCCATCGCTGTTTTCAGCAACCTGTGTGGTCTTGCCCAGCGTAGGCACCGTATCGTAGTAAGCGATGGTGCGGTACACGCTTCCATTCACCCATACTTTGTGCGTCGTGGTCAGCAGCTTGTGGGTGTTGTCGAGGTCAGTTACCTGAATGGCAGATTCAACGGATCCTTCGCGGTTCACCGCCTGCGTGACGTCTTCGTTTTCAGGTTCAGAGCAGGCCGAAAGGCATAGAGATAACAACGAGAGCGCAACAATTCTTCGGAGCATGTGGTGCAAATAAGCATGGAAATTACGAATTGTGCGGCGGGTTTTTGCTTAGCACGCGTGTGAAGCGGCGCACATCGGCTTCGGGCGTGAGCGGCGCGTCGTGCACGAGGTGGTGCGCAAGCTGGCTGGCGAAGTAGGGCGCCAGCGAAGTGCCCTTGGTGCCCAGGCCGTTGAAGATCCCTACCTGCGGGTGCACCGGGTGCAACCCAACAAAAGGACGGCGCTCCACCGTCGCCGGACGCACGGCGGCTTTGTGTTGCAACACGGTGAACGGCATTTTCAGGAAGCCTTTAAGAAGTTGCGTCGTTTTGTCGCGGAAAGCCTCGCTGGGTCCCGAGTCGAGGTCGGTCCACGCATAGCTGGAGCCTGCCCAGAACGTGCCCTGAACCGGCAGCGGGGCCAGCAGGAATCCCTTTTTGTAGATATGATCCGACGGGAGGTCGCGGCACTCGATCACAAGCGCTTCGCCTTTATTCAGGGCAAACGGCAGCAGGCTGAACCAGGGATTGTCCGGTCCGAGCGCGCCTTCGCAGAAAATGATCTTTTGCGCATGCACGTCGCCGTAGCGAACGCCTTCATCCAAGAGCTCAAGCTCGGCATGCCGGAAGTCTTCCGTTAGCAGGGCATTACCATCGGTGAGCAGCTTGCGGATGTCGGCAAGCAGCAGGGGCAGGTTGGTGCTGTAAGCCGGCGCGATCTGGCCGCATCCGAAATCATAGTGGAGGATTTCGTTGAAGCGGTTTTGATCGGGGTAGGCCGACATGTACGGATTGCCTTCCTGCACGAGGTTTACAAACAGGTTGCGTGCATCCGGATTCGGGAAGAACTCGATGATGTTCTTTTGATGGCAATATTGCGATCCCAGCTCTTCGCCGATGGTATCGTAACATTTTTTAGCAAAGGGGTGCAGCTCGGACGCCTTCCAGGTGGTATGGTAGCGCCGCCCGGTAACCGGGTTGATGATGCCCGCCGCCACTTTGGAAGCGATCACGTCCCGTGCGTTGTCGATGACGAGCACGGTCTTTCCTTCCTTGAGCAAGTGCCACGAAAGGAGTGAGCCGGCGATACCCTGTCCAACGATGATGTAGTCGACGTTCATGATGTGAAATAAGTCAAAAGTAAAAAGTCAAAAATCATAGCGGCAGCTCAGCGCCTGGCGTCGTTACCACCTACAATATCGAAGACCTGGATTTTGACTCTTGAATTTTGACTTTTGAATTTTGATTTCGTTCTACTCAACTGATATCTTCTGGCCTTCACTATGCGCGCTGAACTCCGGCGCATACATGCACTGGATGCTCGCAAGACCTGCGCTGAACTCCCCTTTGTGGGTTACGAAAAGCGTGTATTCAAAAACAAAAGTTCCGCGGGGCAGGTAGTGCAGGAAGAAGTTGGTGCTGAGGTCGCGCGTGCTTTGATAGTACCCGGCGCCATCCTGCCAGCGATAACCGCTCAATACGTCGGTGGGCTCCAGGCAAGAGGGCCGAAGGTCTTTCAGATGCACGTATTCCATCGGGCGATCGCTACGGAGCACGATGCGCACCCGCACCTTGTCGCCCACGCGGAAGGCATCGGGCGCACTAACCTTTTCGAGTTGTGGTCCTTTAGCCGTCATCGTTTCGCGGAAGATGGAACGCTCGATCGAAAGCGGCGTGGCTGCACTTGTGACCTTATCCATTTCTTCAAAATACTGCCAGTAGGCAGCTCCCAAGCTGGGTGCGCCTGCGTGGGCGCTGTCGCCCTGCACCTGCACGGTGATGCGGCCCATTTCGGGCTTCACCATCGGCCCGGGCACCACCTTGCGGAAGTAGCCCGTGCCCGCTTCCGCTGCTGTATCGCTGCTCACCTGCAAGGGGCCGGCCTGCAGCACCACGCGTGGTGTGTTGCTCAACCAGTCGGCGCCGCGGAGTAACAATGCATAGCAGGCATCGGCCGTGCCCGTCGTAGTTGGCCATCCATTGGTTTGCTTGTTCTTCACCAGCCAGGTGCGCAACTCGTTCACCGTTGCATCGTCCTTGCCGATCTCTGCGAAGGCTTCGATGAGCAGGGCCTGTGTCTCGATCGGTGCATCCTGCCAATACCAGCTGCGGCCGAAGCTTACGTTCTTCCAATACATGCCCATCTCTTCGCTGCGCACCGCCGTTTCGCGCAGCGATTGCAGGATGTCCTGCGGAGTTTTGCGCGATCCAAAGCGGTGCAGTGCCAGCGCCGCCAGGCCTTGTCCGCGGCGGGAAAGCGGGAGCCAGCTTTTTTCAAGACGACCGATGTAATAATCGAAGGCAGCGCGCGCAGCATCGCCGGGACGGATGCGCGTAAAGCTGCGGCCATAGAGGTGCAGCAGTTGCAAGCTACTGGGCACCACTTTGGCAAGGTTGGTCTTGCTCTTGCGGAGAAGATCGTAGTCGCGGCGCAGTTCTGCATCGCCCCAAACGATGGCGCGGTCGCGGAGCGCCTTCAGTGCCGATACGTTGACACCCAGTTCTTCGAGGTGGCCTATGCCGCTGACGATATAGTGCGTGGTGAAGCGGTCCGATGGTCCTCCGTCGAACCAGGGGAACGAGCCATCGGTGCGCTGCAGCAGCATCAGTTTTTCGATGGCGCGTTGCTGGCCCGCTGCCAGCTTGCTGAGGTCGAAAAGCAAAGCAATGTTCTTCTTCTGTTTCGTTTCGTTTTCCGCATCCAGCACCCAGGGCGTTTCTTCAAGCAAGGCCGATTTCAGCTCGGGGTTCTTTTGCAGGTTAGACATCAATGCTGCAGTGTCCAATTGCTGCCAGCGCTCAAAGATGGCGCGGATGCGCGGTGCGCGCTGGAGGATGTGTGCAGCAAGTGCATTGGCATAATAGCGGTTCCAGGTTTGCTCGGCGCATTCATATGGATATTCGATGAGGTAGGGAAGCGCCTGCACGGCATACCAGGCAGGGTTGGCCGTATACTCCAGGGTAAACCGGTGCTGCTGCAGCGTTTCGCTGCTGCCCGAGCGTAGCAACTTGTCGAAGGTGAAGGTCTTGGTCCCGCTGCCGCGCATCGGCAAGGGCATTGTTTCGGTCACAAGGATCTTGCTGCTCAGCACGGGCAGTGTTGCTTCCTCGCCATCGGAGAAGCTGCCCGCACGCGCGGTGATGCGCCACGTGAGTGCACTATTGTATAAATACGGTACCTGGATCGGGAACGCCACTGCTTCGCTGCTGTGGGCACCCACGGTGAAATACTGGTTGGGGAAGATGTTCTGGAACCATCCATCCACCGGCGTGCCGGTTGCGGCATCGAAAAGTTCCAGTTGCATCTGGCCCGTCAGTTCCTTGTCGGTGATGTTCACGATCTTGGCCACCACCTCCAGCCTGTCGCCCTGACGGAGGAAGCGCGGGAAGTTAGGTTGCACCATCAGGTCTTTCTGCGTTACCACGCTGGCCGTTGCCGATCCGAATGCGGCATCCGGTGTATGCGCCAGTGCCTGGAACTTCCAGCGCGTCAGCGCTTCAGGAAGCGTGAACGAAAAGCTGATACCCCCGGACGAGTCGGTACGCAGCTGAGGGTAGAAGAAAGCAGTTTCGTTGAAGTTCTTTCTTGGATTTACGGGGCCCGATGTGGCCGCAGCAGGTTCCTCCGCCGCGACTGTGGTATCCGCCACCGAATAATTCGCGTCGGCTATCGCAATCCCGGAGGCTTTTCCTTGCAACGCTGCTTCTGCGTTTGCTGCTGTGGCCACGGGCGCGGACATCCTCTTACGCGCGTCGCCTTTGCGGCCATCACGGCGCACACGCGGTGGCAACGCAGGGTAGGGACGATCAGTGAAGAGAAACGCGTCGGCGATCGGATAGGGAACATTGAGCATATCGGGACTGCGGTCGGCCGACATGGATTGCACGACACGAAAACCCCCATCGGAGGTGAAGCCGCGGCTGAAATAGCTTATTTGCCAAACGGCTGGAGGTGCCCATTCGAAGGGAGCCAGCTGGTCGAGCGATGCATCATACATACCTGCAAGCAGCTCCGCGGCCACCTGCTCGCCTTTCGGCCCGCGAACGGTTACCCGCCACTGTTCCTGGCTTCCCGGAAGTGTTTTGTCGCGGAACGTGGCCAGCGACACCTGCAGCTGTTTGTTGCTCCACGGAACTGCCACCGGAAGCACAACCGTATAAATACGGTTGTCGCGGATGGTGTGATAAGCAACCTGCAGCCCGCCGCGATCTTCTTCCTTTATGCTGATGCCCTGCGTGGTGATGCCCGCGCGCGCGTTGAGCCCGTCCACGCTTTGGGCGATGCTGTCGGCGCTCCGGCGTTGCAGCTGGCGCAACAGGTAGAGATCGGCAGATGATTGCAGCAGCGCTGTTACGGTTTCGCCGGGCTGGGCACTATTCTTGTCCAACGCAGCGGCGAAATACACCGGGCGGTTCAATTTGTCGCCCGCAAGCAGCTCCACCCGCTGCTGCAGGCGCACCACGCGGCCGGCACTATCCGAAGTGAGCAACTCAAGCTCATAAAAACCTGCGGGAAGTCTGGATCCTCCCGGCAACATCAATTGGCCGTTGCGGAGGCTATCTGTCCAGGTAAGCACCGTGCCCGTGCGCGGCCACGTGGCGGGGTTGCCTTCATCGGCATACGGATCGTTGGGAAAGAAGTGTAGGAACGAATCGCGCGGCATCAGGTATTGGTCGGGCGCCTCCCAGAAGCGGTCGCGCAGCAGTCGCTGGTTGGGCTGTATGGAGTGAATGCGCACTTCGACCTTGCGTTGCTGCGCTTCGCCGTTGGCGTTCGTCAGGCGCACCGGGATGGCGCGGAAAGAATCTGCGGGCAGGCGTTCAGCAAGCGGCACCTGCAGGAACAGCGAAGTGTAGCCAGCGTGGATCGACTCGTTGGCACTGCGCGTTTCGCCGTTCAGGTCGGTGATGTCGGTGATGACCTGGAAGCTGAAGAGCGCATTGCTTGCCGAATCATAATTGGGGTCGGGGCGCGCTGCAAACTTGATGGAGAAGCGTCCGGAGGCGTCGGTGAGCGTGGTGCCGTTGGTGATCTCCACCGGCGTTGACGCAGGGTACCACCACCTGTAGAAATACGGTATCTGTGGCGTGCGGATCACGCGGTAGCGCACCTGCGCGCCTTCAATGCTGTTGCCTGCATAGGCAAGGGCGCTGCCGGCCATCGTTACCGTGTCGCCCACACGGTAGGTGGCGCGCAGTGTGTCGAAGCGCACTTCGAATTTCGGACGCTTGTATTCTTCCACGGAGAAGGAGGCCATTCCATCCCAATCGGAGCTGGAAACCGTAAACCGGCCACCCAGGCCGCCTGCGGGGAGTGCGAACTTCGCCTGGAATGAACCGAATTCGTTGGTCTGAACGGTTACGCGTCCCTGCTCCTTGTAATTCGCATCCCTCAGGATCACCTCTGCCGCCGCATTGCGCAACAGCTCCGGGCTGCCCTTCGATTCGAGCACGATGCCTTTGAGATAGGCGGTCTGCCCCGGGCGATAGAGTCCGCGGTCGGTAAAAAAATAAACAGTGGGTCGCCGCGCGGAGGCCACCACGCGCCGCCTCGGAGAATAGTAGGAGGTGTTCTCGTCGGTCATGTTCAACCGGTCGGTGCCTGCGCGGATGTCGAGCTGGTAGTTGCCGTAGCGCTCGGTAGGGAATGATGCACGCACCCTGCCTTCGGCTTTGGTGACATAGGTGCCCACCAGTGTGCGGAGGTAGCCGTTTGCGGCGCTATTGTATTGTTGTTCGTATAGGCGCACCTGCGCGCCCGAAACCGGTCGCCCGCTATCGCGGTGCACCACGAAAAATTCATCTCCGTTCTGGAGGTAAGCGAGGTTGGAAACATAGAAGGTTGCCGCAGTCGCAAAAGTTTGTTCTGTGCGGAACGTTGCATCGCTGCTGGCAAGCAGGAGGTAGCGGCCGGTAGGAAGCGCCGGCACTTTTCCTTCGGCACTGTGCGCCTGCTTATCGGTAGTTGCCGGTAGTGTTTGCTCCCAGCTGGTGAGCACAGGTTTCTGAAAAAGTTCCGCCCATTCGTCTTCGTCGAGGTACTCGATCCTTGCAGTATCGGCTATGGCAATCACCCGCAAGTAGATGCGGGAAAGGTTGCGCCATTTAACGAGGTAGCGAAACGGTTGTGCGGGCAGATTCACGCGCTCTAAGCGAAGATCCAGTACACTACCGTTGATGTCGCGTTGAAGATTTACGCTCATCGCGTAGTAGTGCGGGTAGCGTGCGCTATCGCCTGCCATCGGCTGGATCAGCTCGAGTGCCTTGATATGTGCGTACCGCCACGTGCTGTCCCTACCGGCAACGTAACTATTGGCCCGGTCGTGGTACCACGAGGCCAGTGCAAGGCGCGCACCGCCGGCAGGGCGTGTGGCGGTTTCGCCTGCAATGCGCTGGCGAAGCGCCCGCACGTACAGGCTGTCTTTGTCGGGGCCGTCAAACTCTGCGTACGCAAACTCGAGCCGCGTTTCGTCGGTGAAATCTTCCAGCGCCGCATCGTTGCGGGTTAAATGAAAGCGGGTAATGTCCTGCAACAGTCGCAAGCGCTTCAGCACGGGGTGTGTTCCGCTGTCGGCGACCGACCGTATAAATACGGGTGCGGGGTCGAATACCCAGGGAGCCGTAAGCGCATAGTCGCGCTCCGGGCGCGCTTCATTGAGATTGGTGTTGGCGTAGATATCAAGCGCGCGGAATGCCACGAGGTCGTAGAGGGTAGGGCGGAGCCACGGTGCATTACCCCTGCGGAGTAGTGGCGACCAGGTTTCGGTGGGTACTTGCTGCAGCACTGTCTTCGACGCAAGTGCCGCCTCCAGTTCGCGGTCGATGGACTGAAGCAACCGGTTGAGGCTCCAGGTCATCAGGTCGGCGGAAGTGTCGTTGGCCACGGTGGTTCGCTCGCGCAGCGACCAGATGTTGCGGAGCAGGTAGTTGTAATACAGTTCGGCTTTGAGCGAATGCGCAACGGCGGCAGCCGCGCCGCGAAGTCCGGATGTTTCCTGCTCCAGCTCGCGGATGCTGAGTGCGGCATTGTCTTCGCGGTTCTGGCTGCGCAGCACGCCGCGGTAGTAGATGGCGCGAATGAGCTGCGGCTCGTTGCCCTGCCCGCGCGCTGCAGTATACACGGCATTCGCCCGCGTAAGCGCGGTGGCAGGACGACCGACCTTATCCACGAGGCTGTCGATGGTCTTCCATTCGCGGTCGTACCAGGTTTTCGTTTGCGCGCCGGCGTGGTTGAGCAGGCTGAAGAGGGACAGCAGCGCGAGGAGAAGGCGTTTCATACAGTTGCGGTTTGCGTGCTGTGAATATAGAACCGTTCTGCTGCATGGCGGTGGTGCGAACTGCTTTAACTTTTGTTTAGAAGGCGCCTGTAAACCTCAGCTTCATAAAAGCAATCTATCTTGCAAGGAGACTATTTTTTATGAGAACAACATTTACCCTCTTCCTCGCACTGTTAGTATCGACATCTTTCGCGCGGCCTTTTTATCCCTACTACGATGAAGGCCGTCTGACGATCACCTTCGCCGGGCTCACCAACCTCGTAGTGCAGGTAGACAACCGCTATTACGCGCCTACCGACAACGTGATCTCGCTGGAGCATGTACCCGCTGGCCGCCATACGGTGCGCGTGTATCAGCCCCGCAACAACAACCGCGGCAACGTTCTTTACACCGCGCAGGTCCAGATCAAGTCGTACATCCACACCGATCTAATGTTCAACCGCTTCGGCCGCGCGTACATAGATGAACGCCGTGTCAACGGAATCGTGAACAACGACTATTCGCAATGGGGCAATGGCAATTACGGCGACAGCCAGGGCTGGACGGATGCGGACTGGAACAACGGCAACTGGGGCAACGGCGGCGGATACTCCGGCGGATGGGGCAACGGCGGCAACAACAACGGTAATGGCAATGGCGGCGGCGGCAATAACAACGGCGGTGGCTACGGCAACGGCGGTTACAACAATGGCAGCTATGGTGCTATGAATGCAAATTCCTTCACCGCACTTTTGCAGCAATTGCGCAACGAGAACTTCGACAACACGAAGATGACCATTGCCAGGGACGCTCTTTCGAGCAACCGCGTGTCGGTAGCGCAGGTGAAGCAGCTGATGCAGCAATTCACCTTCGACAGCGACCGCCTGGAACTGGCCAAGGCAGCATATCCCCGTTGCACCGACAAGAACAATTACTTCCAGCTGAGCGATGCCTTCGAGTTTTCGAGCAGCAAGGAATCGCTATCCACCTGGGTGCGCAACCAGCACTAATCAGGCAACCGCAACCTTTGAATGACCCATCCAAAACAAAAACCCCGGCCTTGTGACCGGGGTTTTCTTTATGCGTTGGATGGGGTTATTTGCCGATAACGGAAGCCATCGTCTTGCCGATATCTGCCGGGCTCGACACCACGTGGATGCCACACTCTTCCATGATCTTCATCTTGGCAGCAGCCGTGTCTTCGGCTCCGCCTACGATGGCGCCGGCGTGGCCCATGCGGCGTCCGGGAGGTGCGGTCTGTCCGGCGATAAAGCCTACAACCGGCTTCTTGTTGTTCGTGCTCTGGATGTAGCGTGCTGCTTCTGCTTCCATGCCGCCGCCGATCTCGCCGATCATCACGATGGCGTCGGTTTCGGGGTCGTTCATGAAGAGTTCAACGGCTTCCTTGGTGGTAGTGCCGATGATGGGGTCGCCGCCAATGCCCACGGCTGTAGAAATACCGAGGCCAGCCTTCGCAATCTGGTCGGCAGCTTCGTAGGTGAGGGTGCCCGATTTGGACACGATGCCGATGCGGCCTTTCTTGAATACGAAGCCCGGCATGATGCCCACCTTGCATTCGTCGGCCGTGATCACGCCGGGGCAGTTGGGCCCAATGAGACGGGTGTTGGTTCCCTGGAGCACGCTCTTCACTTTCACCATATCCTGCACGGGAATGCCTTCGGTGATGCATACCACGAGGGCAACGCCCGCTTCAGCAGCTTCCATGATGGCGTCGGCAGCAAATGCCGGCGGCACGAAGATGATGGATACGTTGGCACCCGTTTCCTTCACGCAGTCGGCCACGGTGTTGAACACGCGGCGGTCGAGGTGGTCGCTGCCGCCCTTGCCAGGGGTAACGCCGCCAACCACGTTGGTGCCATACTCGATCATCTGCGAGGCGTGGAAAGTGCCTTCCGTACCTGTGAAGCCCTGCACGAGGACTTTGGATTCCTTATTGACAAGAATGCTCATAGCGCGTTTTAAAAGTTGGGCAAAAGTAAGGCAAAGAACGCTGAACTGGGTAGTGCGAAGCCGGAACTTTCCGGGAAGCCTGGCACCGGGCGGGAACGCATGAAAAGGCCCGCGTTGGCAACGCGGGCCTTTTCGAACGCATTTTTTTATCAGTTGTTGGTCATATACTTACGCTGGCCGGCGTAAAGGATCACGAAAACGATCGCGATGATAGCGGCGAAGGCACCGAACACCATCGTGGCCAGATTGAAGCCCATCAGGATGAACATAACGGGAATGGGAACGATCTCGCCGATGGCGTAGAGGCTGAAGCCCTGCTTCTTCAGTTTGCGCATCTGCAGCGCACCTACGAGGCAAAGCGTGGTGAAGAGGAACGTGAGGCCCACGTTGATGTACTTGAATTGCTCGCCGCGCTGCGCCATCTCCATCGACGCATCCAGCCACCTGCCGAGGAAACCGTCGCCGACCTTGTCGCGGCCTTCGCGGATCTTGTCGATCTGCTCCTGCGGGTTCTTGTTCATTGCCAGTCCCCACAGCGTGCCGATGTAACTCCAGGCACAGCCGATGAACGTGAGGATGGTCAGGACATTGAGCGTGCTCGGCAGTTCTTTCGGCCGATGGTCGCGAAGAATGTCGGATTGCTGGTTGGGGTATTGTTCCATAAACAGTTTTTGGTGGGGGAAATTAGGGAAAATGTAGGAATGTGCTAATGGGGTAATGTGCTGATGGGGTAATGCTAAACCACAAACCACAAACCTCAAACTTTAAACTGCAAACTGAAAACTGTAAAGCCTCACTCCTCCGGCGGCGGCACCAGCTCCGGCGCATCGTGCGCCGTAAGTTCCTCCATGTTGCGGTCGTTGGAGATCTTGCCGGTCTCTTCGAGCTGGCGCATGTCTTTGGCATCGCGGAGGAATTCGGAGGCGAAGATGAAGTCGTTGAGGCGCTGATTCTTGGAAAAGATGATCTCCTTGTTGTTGCCTTCCCACTCTTTGTGGCCCTGGTACATATACACGATATGATCGCCGATCTCCATCACCGAGTTCATGTCGTGCGTATTGATGACGGTGGTGATGTTGTACTCTTCGGTGATCTCCTTGATCAGTTGGTCGATGAGGCCGGAGGTCTGCGGATCGAGGCCCGAGTTGGGCTCATCCACAAACAGGTATTTGGGGTTGAGCACGATGGCGCGGGCGATGCCTACGCGTTTCATCATACCGCCCGAAAGTTCGGCGGGGAATTTTTTGTTGGCGCCTTTCAGGTTTACTCGGTCCAGCACTTCGTTCACACGCTCCCTTTTTTCGCGCTGCGATTTGTGCGTGAACATGTCGAGCGGGAAGATGATGTTCTCTTCAACGGTCATCGAGCTGAAGAGGGCGGAACCCTGGAAGAGCATGCCGATCTCCTTCCGGATCTCTTTCTTCTGCTTCACATCCATCGCCGTAAAGTCCTGCCCGCCATAGAGAATCTGGCCTGCATCCGGGTGGAAGAGGCCCACCATGCATTTCATCAGCACCGTTTTGCCTGACCCCGACGAGCCGATGATGAGGTTGCACTTGCCGGCCTCCATCGTCACGTTGGCGTCGTTGATCACCGTCTTGCCGGCGAAGCCTTTGCGTAGGTTTTTTACTTCGATCATGTTTGAAGGAGTAGTGCAGCGAGGATATAGTCGGCAAACAGCACGGCCACGCAGGTGACCACCACCGATTTGGTGGAAGCACGCCCGATTTCGAGCGCACCGCCGCTGACGTGGTAGCCAAAGTAGGCCGGGATGCTGGCGATGAGAAACGAAAAGGTATAGGCCTTACTGAGGGCGAAGAATACGTTGTACGGGATGAACGCCATGTGCAGGCCGCGGTCGTAGGTGGTGGCATCGATGATGCCGGACGCTACGGAAGCCACGCGGCCGCCCCAGATGCCGAGCACGGCGGCCATCACGATAAGCATCGGGATCATCACCAGCGAAGCCACGATCTTCGGCAACACGAGGTAAGCCTTCGTATTGATGCCCATGATCTCAAGGGCGTCGATCTGCTCGCTCACGCGCATGTTGCCCAGCTCGCCGGCGATCTTGGATCCAACCACACCGGCCAGCACGATACACACGAGCGTCGGAGCGAACTCCAGGATCACCGTGTCGCGCACGATCTGCGGGATCGTTTCCGGTGGAATGAGCGGGTTGGTGAGCTGATAGGCCGTTTGCACCGCCGACACGGCACCCATGAACACCGAGATGATCACCACGATGCCGAGCGAGCCGATGCCGATCTCCGAGCACTGGTGCATGAACTCCTTCCAATACATCTTGAAATTCTCCGGTTTGGAGAACATACCGCGGATCATCAGGATGTACCGGCCTATGTCTGTAAAGAATTTCGTCATTGGTTCCTTTAGTTCACTCTGTCCTTAGTTCGTCGTGAGCCGTCAGCCGTCAGGCGTGAGGAAGGATGCGCTCACGTTCACGGTTCACGCCTCACGTTTTTGCTTCAGCCGCTTCCACCAGGGCGAGCGACGGATGGCCTCCTCGTTCGCCTGCTGGTTCTTGATCTGCGCGTCCACCACTGCAATAGTAGCCATATTCACAATATTGCGAACCGAGCTTCCCAACTGCAGAATATGGACGGGCTTCTTCAACCCTAACAAAATCGGGCCAATGGCTTCCGAGCCGCCCAGCTCCTTGAGCAGGTTGTAGGCCACGTTGCCCGCGGCCAGGTTGGGGAAGATGAGGGTGTTCACCGATTTGTCCACCAACTCGCTGAACGGATAGTTCTCCTTCATGAGCTCGTTGTTGAAGGCCATCGAGGCCTGCATCTCGCCATCCACAATCAGCGTGGGGTCGGCGTTCTTGACGATTTCCCGTGCGCGCGCCACCGTATGCGCCTCTTCCGAATTCGAAGAGCCGAAGTTGGAATAGCTCAGCATCGCAATGCGCGGCTGGATGTTGAAGTGGCGCACTTCCTGGGCCGTAAGGCGCACGATCTCCGCCAGCTCTTCCGCCGTGGGGTGAAAGTTCACCGTGGTGTCGGCAAGGAAGATCGGACCCTTCTTCGTGAGCATCAGGTACATGCCTGCGATCTTGGTCACATTCTCTTCGGTGCCGATGCACTGGATGGCCGGACGGATGGTGTCGGGATAATTTTTCGAAAGACCCGAGATCATGCAATCGGCGTCGCCGGTTTCCACCATCATGCAACCAAAGTAGTTGCGGTCCTTCATCACCTTCCTGCTTTCGTAGGCGTTGAAGCCTTTGCGTCCGCGCTTCTTGAAGAACAGCTCGCCATACTGGTTGCGCAGGTCCTCCATTTCGTCGGAGCGGGGGTCGTAGATGGGAAGGCCCTCCAGGTCGATGCCGTTGGCAAGCGCGATGGCGCGGATCTTTCCTTCGTCGCCAAGCAGAATCGGATAACCGATCCCTTCATCGATCACCGCGTGCGCGGCCTTGAGGATCTTCACATTGTCGGCTTCCGCAAATACAATCCGGCGCGGGTCGCGGCGCGCTTTCGAGTTGAGCACGCGCAGCACCTGGTTGTCGAGGCCGAGGCGCTTGTTGAGTTCCGCCCGGTAGGCATCCCAATCGTTGATGGGATGTTGCGCTACACCGCTTTCCATGGCCGCCTGCGCTACCGCCGGTGCCACTGTTGCCAGCAGGCGCGGGTCGAGGGGCTTTGGAATGATGTATTCAGGACCAAACGTGATGGTCTTTGTGTTGTAAGCGAGGTTGACGATATCCGGCACCGGGCTTTGCGCCAGATCGGCAAGCGCCTTTACCGCCGCGAGTTTCATCGCTTCGTTGATGCCCGTTGCACGCACGTCGAGCGCCCCGCGGAAGATGTAGGGGAAGCCCAGTACGTTGTTGACCTGGTTCGGATAATCGGAGCGGCCCGTTGCCATGATGAGATCCTTACGGGCGTTCTTTGCCTCGTCCCACGGAATTTCCGGGTCGGGGTTGGCCATCGCGAATACGATCGGGTTCTTCGCCATGCTTTTCACCATATTCGAGGTTACCACGTTGCCGATGCTGAGGCCCACGAACACGTCGGCATTCTTCATCGCCATGTCGAGCGTAGTGCCCGGCTTCGCATTGGCGAAGGGCTTCTTGAAATCCTCGAGGTCGTCGCGCTGGCGGTGCAGTGCGCCCTTGATATCGAACACCTGGAAGTTTTCGGGTCGTGCACCGAGCGACACATACAGCTGGATGCAGGCCATTGCAGCCGCACCCGCACCGTTGATCACGAAGCACACTTTATCGATCTTCTTCTTTTGAATTTGCAGCGCGTTGAGCAGGGCGGCAGCCGATATGATGGCAGTTCCGTGCTGGTCGTCGTGCATGATCGGAATGGAGAGCTGCTCGCGCAACGCCTTTTCGATCACGAAGCACTCGGGTGCCTTGATGTCTTCGAGGTTGATGCCTCCGAAGGTGGGCTCCAGCGACCGAACGATCTGCACGAACTTGTCGGGGTCGGTTTCATTGATCTCGATGTCGAATACGTCGATGTCGGCGAAGATCTTGAAGAGTACGCCCTTCCCTTCCATAACCGGCTTGGAGGCTTCAGGACCGATGTCGCCGAGGCCCAGAACGGCGGTGCCGTTGGAAATAACGCCAACGAGGTTTCCCTTGGCCGTGTATTTATAGACGTTTTCTTTATGTGCGGCGATCTCCTTGCAGGGTTCTGCAACTCCGGGCGAATAGGCCAGCGAAAGGTCACGCTGGGTCTTCGCTTCCTTTGTAGGCACCACCTCGATCTTGCCGGGGCGGCCCTTGGCGTGGTATTCCAGCGCCTGTTGTTTTCGTAAGTCTTTGGCCATAGTTAGTGAGCCGGCGGGCAGCCGAAGCCGCATCGTCCGCAACAGCACTGCAAAGAAAAGGCAATGCCGCCACAACGCCACACGGCACGCCCATTGCCCCCAAGCGCCCGCTCCTTATTTTCGACGATGCAAATGACCGATATCGTGAACCGGGATGTGGCCAGCCTGTCTACGTGCGCATCCGAACCGATCCATATCCCGGGCGCCATCCAGCCGCATGGCGTTTTGTTTTCCCTCGACGCGCAAGGCATCGTGCGCTACTGCAGCGCCAACTGCGCTCTGTTCTTCGGCAAAGGTCCCGAAGCGCTGCTGCAGGAGCCCATCGCCACACTCGACCACGAACTGGAAGCCTGGCTGAAGCCTGCGCTGAACGATGGCGCGGAAACCGGCCGGCCCCTGCACCTCGAACGCCAGGGCAGCCACTGGGCAGTGTTCGGCTGCGTCAATGCCGATGGACATTTCGTGGTGGAATGCGAGCGTGCATCCGCCGACTTCGAAGAGCCCGAGCACCTGTTCGACCAGACCACCCGCCTCGTGCAACACATAGAGCGTGCGCGCAACCTCCAGGAGCTTTGCCAGCGCATCGCCGAGCAAACGCGCGCGCTCACCGGTTACGACCGGGTGATGATCTATCGCTTCGATGAGCATTACAACGGGCAGGTGTATGCCGAAAGCAAGGCCGCCGGCCTCGAGCCCTTCCTCGACCTGCACTACCCGCACACCGACATCCCGCCCCAGGCCCGCGAGTTGTACCTGCGCAACCTGATACGCATGATACCCGATGTGCGCTATGAACCCGTGGCTTTGCTCACCGTTGCCGGCAGTGAAGCGCCCCAGCCGCTCGACCTGAGTGATGCACGCCTCCGCAGCGTTTCGCCGCTGCACCTGCAATACCTGCAGAACATGGGCGTAGCTGCCACGCTCACGATTTCCATTTTGCTGGAAGGCAAGTTGTGGGGATTGATCGCTTGCCACCACCTCACGCCGAAACATATCAACCACCTTCAACGAAAGGCTGCACTGCTGCAAGGCCATTTTCTCAGCTCGCAGGTGAAGGTGCGCGAGGTGGCGGAAGAATACGCCGTTCATACCGTCGTTGAAGCACATCTGCAACAGTTGCTCAGCACGCTCAATACCGAAGGCGACTTCGGCCTCCGCTTTCAGAAGCTCACTTCCTTGCTGGGCGTTGCGGGCGCCACCGGCGCAGCAGTGCTGCACCAGGGCAGTATTTATACAAGCGGAAGCACACCCAACAACGATCGCACGCGCGCGCTGTTCAACTGGCTTGCCGCACGGCCCGGGCTGTCGTTCGTCACGGACCACCTGCCGGAATTTTATCCCGAAGGCGCACGCATTGCCGGAGAGGCAGCAGGCATCCTCTATCATAAGCTCGGCGACGGAAAGAAAGACGCGATCATCTGGTTCCGGCAGGAGCAGGAGCGGAACATCAACTGGGCGGGCAATCCTTATGATGCCGTCAAGCGCGCAACCTTGGCCAACCAGCTCAGCCCACGTAGTTCGTTTGCGCTGTACCGTGAAGAAGTGCGCGGCTACAGCAGCTCGTGGCGCCCGTCTGAAGTGGAATCGGCAGGACGCTTTGCGTTTGCATTGCAAAACCAGTTTCACCTGGCCTACCTCCGCGCCGAGGAGGCAAGCCAGCGCGTGCTCAACGAGCAATTGATGAAAGCCAATCAGGAGCTCGCCAACATCAACTGGATCACCACACACGACCTCAAAGAGCCGATCCGAAAGATCATGGTGTTCGCCTCCCGGCTCGTAAATCAGGAAGAACTTGCGTTGCCCGAGAACCTGCTTCATGCCGTGGATCGCATCCAACAATCGGCACAGCGGATGGGTCAGCTGGTGGAAGACCTGATGGCCTACCGGCTGGTAGACAGCCACGAGAAGAAAGTGGAGCCGGTTGACCTGAACGACATCATACGGGAGCTGGTGGAAGAATATGACGACGAGCTTTCGGAGCAATCGGCACGCGTGCTGGCCGACCAGTTGCCCAAGGTGCACATGATCCGCTTCCAGGCGCGGCAGCTCTTTGCCAACCTGCTGGGCAACTCGCTCAAGTTCTCGGATCGCTCGCGGCCGCTCGAGATCCACATCCGCTGCGCGCAGGTATTCGCGGGCTCGTTTCAGCATCCCACAAAAAAGAATACGGGCGACTTTTACCGCATCGAGTTCAGGGATAATGGCATCGGCTTCACACCCGACCACAACAAACGCATCTTCGATATCTTCTACCGGCTGCATACTGCGTCCGACTACAAAGGCACCGGCATCGGCCTTGCTATCTGCAAGCGCATCGTTGAAAATCACGGCGGCTTCCTCGAAGCCAATGGTGTGCCCGGCGAAGGAGCATCGTTCACCTTGTACCTGCCGAAGGAGGATGTGCAGGCATAGTTCGTAACGATAAAAACAGCGTACGTCAAACAAAGTGGCGCGGGGTGGCAGGTGCGGGTATTTTCGGGCAACAACCGAAACTTATGCAACGCGTTCTTACCATCGAAACAAAAAATCTGACGCATCGCTTTGCCGACAAGCAGGTAGTGCTGCACGACATCAGCCTGCAGGTGCCCAAGGGCTCCGTGTATGGATTTCTCGGCCCCAACGGCGCGGGCAAGACCACCACGCTTCGCCTGCTCCTGGGCTTGCTGCGCAGCCAGCAAGGCAGCATCCGCCTCTTCGGCCTCGATCCTGCAACGGATCGCATGGCCATCCTTAAGCGCCTTGGCTCGCTCATCGAACAACCTTCTCTCTATGGCCATCTCACGGCCAAAGAAAACCTCGAAGTGTACCGGCGCATCTACGGTGCTTCGAAAGAACGTGTAGGAGCGGTGCTGGCGCTTGTAGACCTCGCTGCAACCGGTAAGAAGAAAGCGAAACAATTTTCATTGGGTATGAAGCAGCGGCTTTCCATTGCCATCGCGCTGCTGCATCGCCCCGAGCTGCTCATTCTCGACGAGCCCACCAACGGGCTTGATCCCAATGGCATCATCGAAACGCGCGAGTTGATCCGACGCCTCAACCGGGAAGAAGGCGTAACCATCATCGTATCGAGCCACATACTGGCGGAAGTGGAGAAGATGGCCACGCACGTGGGCATCATCCACCGCGGGCGCTTGCGGTTCCAGGGCACGCTGACCGAATTACATGCCTTGCAGTCTGGCAAAAGCCAATTGTACCTGGAAACGTCCGACAACGAAGCGGCGCTGCATTTGCTGCAAGGCGAAGGTGCCGTGCGACAGAACGGCCACCTCGTTCTTCCGCTTGGTGCGAAGGAAGACATCGCCCGCATCGCCCGCACACTGGTGCACGGCGACATCGGTCTCTTCCGCCTCCAGCCGCAGCAGCAGGACCTCGAACAGCTGTTCATGGAGATAACGGCCGGAACGTGAGCCGTTGGTCGTGAGCCGTCAGCCGTCAGCCGTGAGCTGTGAGCGATGGCTGGTAGCAAAACCACAAACCACAAACCGCAAACTTCCCCTCGCACGCAACAACAACTATAAACTGAAAACCTTCCCTCATGTCCCTAGCGATTTCCTTTCAATCAGAGATCCTCAAGACGAAGCGCACTGCCGCTTTCTGGCTGAGCATATTGGGCGCGGCCTTCATTCCCGCGATTTATTTCTTGGTGTATGTGCTGAAGCCCGAGAAGATCATTGCGAAGCTGCAGATGGGTGCGTGGGCGCTGCACTTTTTGCAAGGGTGGCAGGCGTTGAGTTCGTTCCTGTTCCCGATGTACGTGATTCTCATTTGCGCGCTGGTGCCGCAGCTTGAATTTCGCAACAACACCTGGAAGCAGGTATGGGCATCGCCGCAAACCACCAGGAGCGTGTTCTTCGCGAAGTTCCTCTCCATCCAGGCGATGATCCTATTGTTCTTTGTTTCGTACAACCTCTTTATGATCCTCGTGGCCGTGTTGGCCAACACCATCCACAGCGGTTTCCCTTTCTTCGACCAGCCACTCGACTGGAAGGCATTGCTGCGCCTCAGTTTCAAGACGTACATATCGGTGTTGAGCATCAGCAGCATTCAATACTGGCTGTCGCTTCGCTTCAAGAGTTTTGTTGCGCCCGTGGGGCTTGGTTTAGCGCTGCTGATCGGGGGCATCATCGCCAACGGCTTCGGCTGGGAGCACACGGATAAGATACCATACGCCTATCCTACGCTCACGCTGATAGGGATGATGCGCGATGCGAAAACGCTGATGCTCCCGCACGAATGGTATGCATTGGGTTACACGGCATTCTTCCTCGCCCTCGGCTGGCTCGATCTGCACTTTCGGAAGGAGCGAGGCTGATGATGTGAAAGCTCACCTGCCGGGCGCCACCATTTTGCGGTAGCTGGTAAGTACCAGTTTGCGGCTGAAGCGCTTGCCTTCTTTGGGCGCATACACCTGGATGTCGGCAACGGCGGGCACCGGGTCGTTGGTAAAGGTCACCTTCACCTGGTATTGCGGCACCACTTCGTCGTCTTTGATCGTGTACAGCGTTCGGATGATGTAGGGTGCCGTTTTGGTGCCCACAATGTGGTAGTAGGAGCCAGGCACCTGGAATTTCTGGTAGAGGTCGGGGGAGAGGTAGCTCAGCAGTTCCTGGCGCAGCTGGGACAGTTGCTCCTTTTGAAGCGAGGGCGCTATGGGGCTGCACGTGGTGCAGGTGTCGCTATAGCCGGAGAGGTACAGCCGGTCGAACGAGCTGCGGAAAGCGCCTGTGTAGGCGGACAGCCGCGCCACGGGCAGGTTGGTATAATAAAAGTCGTAATAGGTTTGCGCCGATCCAAACAGGGCAGCCTGCACCAGGATCAGGATCATCCAAAGGCGTTTCATGACGGTTGGGGTTTGAGGAAGAGATGCCAATCCCATGCCAAGGGAGGGGGCGCACGGAATCCACGGAATACACGGAAGAAAACATCCGCTATTGGTGGGATGACGCTTGGATAGGCGCACGGAATTCACGGAATGCACAGAAGAAAACATCAATTTCTGGTGTTGAAAAAAGCAAGATTTGGTGAGCGCTTGCACTTCGTCGTTCGCAGCGTGTTAGGTTGCTTTGCAGGAAAGATCTGTATGTTCAGAAACGAAACCAAGGCACAACGCGAGCTGAATGACATTTGTTACGAGGTGCGTGGGGCGCTATTCGAGGTGCATAAACACCTGGGCCCGGGCCTGCTTGAAAGCATCTACGAGGAAGCCAGCGTGATCGAACTGGTCAGCCGCCATCTGGCAGTGCAGCAGCAACTTCCCATTCAAGTTCATTACAAAGGTCAACTCCTGGGAACCAGGTTTCGCCTTGACCTGTTAGTCGAAGATAGCGTACTACTTGAGCTCAAATCTGTAGAAGCATTGCATCCCGTTGACGCGAAAAAGACACTCAATTATCTCCGCTTGACCGATACGCGCATCGGCTTCCTGGTCAATTTTAATGTAGCCTTCCTTGAAGACCGTAAAAGCATCATCAGACTGCTAAACGGATTCTGAACCGTTAATGCTAATGCTATCTCTCTCTTTCCGTGCTTTCCGTGTATTCCGTGCGCCCTTCCCTTTCCGTGCATTCCGCGTGCCTATTCCACTGCCTTTAGCTTACTCACCAACACAAACACCACCACCCCGAAACACCCGATCACGCTCAGGCTCACGCGGAGGCTCGACAGCGCCGAGATATAGCCGATGAGCGGCGGCCCGAGGAGGAAACCGAAGTAGCCCACGCTCGACACGATGGCGATAGCCAGGCCCGCGGCGGAGCCTTCGGCGCTGCGGCCGGCAACGCTGTATAGCGAGGGTATGACGGTGCTCACGCCGATGCCGACGAGCATGAAGCCGATGGATGCGGGAACGATGAACGGTAATGCCACCGCCAGCGCCATGCCGGCGGAGATGATCAGCCCGTTGGCGCGCAGGATGCGGCGGCGCCCCGCTCGGGCGATGACGTAATCGCCCAGGAAGCGGCCCGTGGCCATCATCACCATAAAGCTTGCGTAGCCGATGACGGCAAGGCGCGGCCCCGCGTGCACCACATCGCGGAAATACACACCACTCCAGTCGAACATGCACCCTTCGGTGGCCATGCAGCAAAACGCGATCACGCCCAGCTGCAGCAGTGTGCCCGAAGGCTTGCGGAAGAAAGGCTTTCGCTCGGGTTTCACATTTGACTTTGCGCCCCGCACGAGGTGCGCGGCGTTCAGCGCCACGTTCGCCCATTGCAGCAAAAGGATCAGCAGGAAATGCCACAGCGGCGGCCAGTGCAGGTTGACCAGGCCAAGCCCCACGAGCGCACCGGCAAAGCCGGCAATGCTCCACGCACCGTGGAAGGAGGTCATGATCGGTTTCGGATAGAGCTTTTCGGTTTCAACACCCTGCGTGTTGACGGCGATGTTGGCGAGGTTGCCCGTGATGCCGAAGAAGAAAAGGCAAAGCGCCAGCTGCCAGGGAGCATGCACGAGGCCGATGAGCGATAGCGCTACCACGTAGAAGGGGGCGGCGGCGGTGAGCACGCGCTTGCTTCCGAAACGATGAACGAGGCGGCCAGAGATCGGCATCGTCACCAGCTGGCCCAGCGGAAGTGCCAGCAAGAGCGTACCGAGGCCGGCATCGGAAAGCTGCAGGTGAGCCTTGATATCGGGGATGCGGCTTGCCCAGGAGGCAAAGGCAATGCCTTGTCCGAAGTAAAAGGCCGACACGGCCATTCGTGTCCGCCGGAGGCGGGCGGGAATGAACCGGGGCATTTCGTTGACTGCGCCGGGTTGTACTTCCGGCACGCGGGAATCTTCCATCGTTGGTGTTGCAAAGGTGGGGGATTGCCCGGCACACACACGCTTTTTTACCGTTGTCCGCGATGGCCACGATTCCAATTCTGCCATCTTTGCGATGAATGTTCCTGCCGCGCCTGATCATCGAACTTGAATCGCTACTTTCTGGCCCGCTTCCTGCCGCGTTGCGCAGCTTCCTCGCGCGGCGCCCGCAGGGCACCGCGCTCGGGCACTTTCGCGCCTACCCACGTGCGCTCGTGCTGGCGCAGTACCGCGAACGCATCAACACAGGAACCGATCCGCTGCTACTGCCGGTTGGCAGGAATACCGACGGCGAGCTGCTCGTGCACCTGAAGGAGGAGAGTGTGTGGCTTGAATCGGAAGGCAAGCACACCAAAGTTGCAGACAATTTCACCGCATGGCTTAAAGCACAAAGGGCACTGCACAGGCAAGCCAACGACAAAAAGCTCGTGCGCGCAGCCCGCGCGGGCGATGTTGCGCGGGTCGAACGGCTGCTGCGCCGCGGCACGGATATCAATGAACAGGATGCTACAGGCAACACGCCGCTGATGGCGGCCCTGCTGGCCTGGCAGTATGAAGCATCTTCGTTACTACTAAAGCATCAACCCGACCTTTCAATCGCCGACGCTTCGGGACACACCGCGCTGATGTGGGCCGCATACCGCAACCAGCCCCTGCTGGTGCAACAAATGATCGCTCAAGGTGCTGATGTGCACGCACGCACGGCAAGCGGTGAAGGGTTGCTTTACTTTGCGGTGACGGGGCCACGCTCCGTTACAGAAGGTGGCGGTAAAGGTTCGAGGGAAGTTGTAGAAATACTGATAACAGCTGGTCTCCGGCTCACCGAGCCCCAGTTGCCCGGCGATCGCCCGGTCGGGGATTTGGGGGTTGAAGCCGAAGAAGGCTTGCGTGCGTGGCTCGCGGGGCAATAAGCACGTTCTCCTGCATCCGTGTTTTGTGTGCATTCCTTGCGCACTACTTACAGGGAATGCCCCCTTCCACGAGGTAGCTCCGCACCGGGTTGGTGCTGTCCAGCGTCACTTCATAACAGTCGCCTACCGAAAAGTGCTCCTCATAGTCGCTTTGCCAGGCTTCGTACACGATGCCTTTGTAGAGGTATTCGTAATGCACACGCCTTCCCTTGCGTGAGATCTCGAGCGCGCGCGCGCGGGCGTGGTCGCGGTGCTTTGCAATGGGATCGAGACGGGCATGCTCCTGCTGGCCATGGTAGTAGCCGATGACCCATACCACGCCATATACGGCGAGCGCAAGGCTTACCGCAGGAAGGATCCAACGCTTCCAGTTGCGCGGCTTCTTTTTGATTTTACGGGCCGGTTTACGGGTAGCCGTTGCAGCTGCTCCGCGGCTTTTGATGGTACCAGCTTTTCTTGAAGGCTTTTTCCTGGGCACGGCTTCACTCACGATTCACGATGGACGAATGACGATTCACGCTTACCCTTCCGCTCCAAAAAGCGCCATCAGCGCCATCCCGGTCTCGATCGCGCTTTCGTCGATGTTGAAGTTGGGCGTATGCACGCCGGCCGTTATGCCGTTGGCTTTGTTGGCCGTGCCTAAACGGTAGAAGCAACCCGGTATCACCTGCGAATAATAGCCAAAGTCTTCAGCGCCCATACGCACTTCCGTTTCCTGCACGCGTTCAGCACCAAGAAATGCTTCGGCCCGCTTGCGCGCATCGGCACTCAATGCTTCATTATTATACACGGTCGGGTAGCCCACATCAATGTGCACGTCGGCCTGCGCACCCATCGCTTCGGCAGTGCCGCTAACGATGCGGCGGATGATGTCGTGGGCTTTAAAGCGCCACTCTTCATCCATCGCGCGAAAAGTTCCCATCAACTTCACTTCCGATGGAATGACGTTGGTGGTATGGCCGCCATTGAATGCAGAGATGGTGAGCACGGAGGGCGACAGCGGGTGGTTGTTGCGGCTGATCACCTGCTGCAGCGCCACCACGATATGGCTCGCAACCAGGATCGTATCCACCGTCCAGTTGGGTGCCGCCGCGTGCCCGCCCGGTCCTTTGATGTTGATATATAATTCATCGGCCGATGCCATCACTTTGCCGCCGCGGAAGCTGACCAGGCCACACTCCATCTGCGGATGCACGTGCAGGCCATAGATCCGCTCCGGTGCCGGGTTCTGCAGTGCACCTTCTTTTATGAGCAGCGACGCTCCACCCGGGTTGCGCTCTTCGCCCGGCTGGAACAGTAGTTTTACGGTTCCCGCCCAATGCTCTTTCGTTTCGGCAAGGATGCGCGCAGCTCCAAGAAGGCAGGTGGTATGCACATCGTGTCCGCAAGCATGCATCACGCCCGGCTTCGTCGATTTATACTCCACTTCGTTTTCTTCGGAGATGGGCAGCGCATCCATATCGGCACGAAGTGCAACAATGCGGCTGGAGGGATTTCTACCCTCGATGATACCAACAACGCCTGTTTGTGCAACGATGGTAAACGGAATGCCGAGTGCCGTCAGCTTTGCCTGGACATACTTTGATGTTTCAAACTCCTCGTAGCTCAGCTCGGGGTGTGCGTGCAGGTGGCGCCGCACTTGGATATACTCTGGTGAATAGCGCGAAGCAAGTTGCTTGATGGTGTCTTGCAGCATGGCGCAAAGATACGCGGCTCCTAATCTTCAATTTCTACCGTGTCCTTCTCGGCTTTCAATTCCACAACATCATTGATGATGAAAACACCCTTTGTAAAATGGCTGTTGAGCGACTTGCGATAGGTTTCGGCTTCCGTGCGCGTTTTGAAGTTGCCCGCTTTCAGTTTGTAATAAGGACTTTGATAGGAGAGGTATGCTTTCAACTCGGGATAAAGCGTGTACACTTTCGACTTGGCGTCTATCGCCTCCTGCCGGTTGCTCGTGTTGACCACCAGCAGCCTGTAGCCCTGCGCCGTGCGCGAAGATGCCTTGCGCACAGCCACGTTGATCTGGCTCTGGCGCTTAGCGAGCAGGTCTACGCGGGGATCTTTGTGCACCACGACGCTGCCCTGGGCCGAAGCGGCAAAGGTGAAGAACAGTGCGGCGAAAAGGAAGAGGTACTTCATAACGGCGGAGGTAACAAGAATGATTCCAAAGATAGGGCCGTGCCGGGCGGAGAGAAAGAACGCCGATTTTTTATGATTTTTATGATGAACGCAGATGATCCATTGCGGGTCCTTCTCTCAATATCCTGCTCCTTCGCCACCACCTTCGCCTTTAACAATGGCAACGCCGGCGCTGCATCCCAGGCGCGTTGCGCCCGCATCCACGAGTTGTTGCGCAAACACGTGGTCGCGGATGCCGCCGGAAGCTTTGATCTGCATGCCTTCGGGCAACCCCGCGCGCATCATCCGTACCGCTTCGATCGTTGCGCCTTTCTCTGCGTAACCCGTCGACGTTTTCATGAAATCAATCGGGTAGTGGCGATAGAGATCGATAACGCGGCGCAGTTCGTCTTCACTGAGGATGCCGCTCTCTACGATCACCTTCAGTTTTGCATGCTTCTTGGCAACGAGAATTGAAGCGATCTCGGTTTCGAGGTAAGCGATGTCGTTGCATTTAAGTGCCGCAAGGTGCATCACCAGGTCTATCTCGTCGGCACCATCTGCAACCGCCTGCTCCGTCTCGGCGATCTTGGCGTTGTAGTGGCTATACCCGAATGGGAAACCAACAACCGTTGCCACCTTAGGCGACTGGTCGCGCAGGCGGCGCGCCGCATCGGCAACATAGTAGGGAGGCACGCACACGGCGGCAAAGCCATACTCGATGGCTTCGGAACAAACCTTTTCGATGTCGGCGAGCGTGCAGGTAGGCTTCAGTATCGTGTGGTCGATGTATTGGGCTAGTGACATAGATGAAGTTTACAGTTTGGAGTTTGCGGTTTGGAGTTCCGCGATGCAGTATTGCTCCCTACGGCCTTCGTTCGCAATGAAGCATAGCATCGCCTTCAACAATTATCGCCTCAGTTGCCTTATTTTTAAAGCCCTGCTGCCAACGGGCACAAATTAAATCAAAACACCCTTCATATGAGAAAACGAACCCTGCTGGCCGCCCTGCTGGCCGCGGCCGGCGGCATTCACGCGCAAGAGACCTTCCCGGTTGCGGGCATCGCTGATCCACGGCCGGAACACTATGCGCTCACACACGCTACTATCTACAAGGATGCAACAACGGTTCTCACCGATGCGATGCTTGTGGTGAAAGATGGGCGCATCGTTTCGGTAGGCACCGCCAACACACCTCCGGCCGGCGCAGTGGTGATCGATTGCAAAGGCAAATTCCTTTACCCGTCGTTCATCGACCTGTTCAGCGACTACGGTCTGCCAACCGTGCAGCGCCCCGCCGGCAACTTCGATTTCTTTGCACGCGCGCAATACAGCTCCAACACGAAAGGCGCCTACGGCTGGAACCAGGCGGTGCATCCCGAGCAGGAGGCATACCGCCAGTTTGCCGTCAACGATGCTGCCGCCAAACCCCTGCGCGACCTGGGTTTTGGCGCCGTGCTCACGCATAGCAAAGACGGCATCGCGCGGGGTACGGGCGCATTCGTTTCGTTGAAGACAGATAAGGAGCATTCCGTGCTGCTGCGCGAGCGGGCCTCGGCACACTACTCCTTCAGCAAAGGTTCGTCCACGCAGGCCTATCCTTCATCGCTCATGGGCTCCATCGCCCTCCTTCGCCAAACCTATCTCGACGCACAATGGTATCGCTCGAAGCCGGCGAAGGAAGGCGTTAACCTGAGCCTGCAAGCCTGGAACGATCAGCAGGCATTGCCGCAGATCTTCGATGCCGGCGACAAATGGAACGACATCCGTGCCGACCGCGTTGGCGATGAATTCGGCGTTCAATATATCATCAAAGGTGGTGGCAACGAATACCAGCGCATTCGCGAGATCGCCACTACGAAAGCAACCTACATCCTCACATTGAATTTCCCGCAAGCCCAGGACGTGGAAGATCCGAACGATGCGCGCTTCGTATCGCTCGCCGACCTGAAACACTGGGAGCTTGCTGCAACCAACCCCGCGGCATTCGAAAAAGCAGGCATTCCTTTTTGCCTCAGCGCCGCTGACCTGCGCGATCCGAAAGGCTTCTGGACAGCGTTGCGCACGGCACTCAATTACGGCCTCAGTGAAACGGCCGCACTCAATGCGCTCACGAAAACACCGGCACAGGCACTCGGTGTGTACGACCAGGTAGGTTCGCTCGAAGCGGGTAAGTGGGCCAACTTCATCGTTACGTCCGGGTCGCCGTTTGCCGAGCGCACGGTGTTGTATCAAAACTGGGTGCAAGGTACCAAATACAGTGTGCGCGACGATGCCTGGACCGATCGGCGCGGCAACTATCGAGTGCTGGTGAACAGCGCCTCGGGGCAGCAGGAATACACCCTGCAGTTTCGCGAAAACAACAGCGCATCGCTCATTGGCCGCGACACAACAACATCCCGTTTTTATTATGATGGCCGCCAGGTACGTATCAACGTCGCGCCCGAGCGCCAGCCCGGAAGCACCCTTTCGCTGAGCGGCATCGTGAACGAAGACAACTGGAGCGGCACCGGTGTGGATGCGCAGGGCAACCGCATCACCTGGTCGGCTACGTATCAAAGTCCGTTGCCCACACGTGCCGACAGCGCCCGTTCGAAACGCCCGCAGGGAAGATTGGGTGCCGTCACCTATCCGTTCCTGCCTTTTGGTTGGACAGATAGCACGAAGCCGAAGCAGGAGATCCTCCTCATTCGTAATACTACGGTATGGACCTCCGAAGATGCCGGTGTGCTCACCAATACCGACGTGCTGCTTGCCGGTGGCAAGATCGCAGGCATCGGCAAAAACCTTCCGGCAGTGCCCGGTGCGCGCGTCATTGACGGCAGCGGCAAGCACCTTACCGCGGGCATCATCGACGAGCACTCGCACATTGCTACGGCTTCCATCAACGAAGGCGGCCAAAGCGTCACTTCTGAAGTGCGCATAGGCGACAACATGCAACCCGATGACATCAACATATATCGTCAACTGAGTGGCGGCGTCACAACCTCGCACATTCTGCACGGCTCTGCCAACACGATCGGTGGACAAACGCAGCTGATCAAACTGCGTTGGGGTGCCGACGACGAAGGACTGAAGTTCGCGGGCGCGGATCCCTTCATCAAGTTCGCGCTGGGCGAAAACGTGAAGCGTTCGGTGGCAACGGTCAACACCGGTTCCAACAACAACCGCTACCCCGACACGCGCATGGGTGTGGAGCAGGTGCTTACAGATGCCTTCACACGTGCCCGCGCATACGAGCGTGCGTGGAAGGTGTTCAACACGGCGAAGAAAAAAGGCGCAGTGCCGCCCCGCCGCGACCTGGAGCTCGAGGCGCTCGTGGAGATCCTGAACAACCAGCGCTTCATCACCTGCCACAGCTACGTGCAAAGCGAGATCAACGCTTCGATGAAAGTAGCGGAGCGCCTGGGGTATAAATACAATACGTTCACGCACATTCTTGAAGGATACAAAGTGGCCGACAAAATGAAGGCACACGGTGCCAATGCATCCACCTTCTCCGACTGGTGGAACTACAAAGTGGAAGTGATCGATGCGATTCCCTACAACGCATCGCTGATGCAGCGCATGGGGCTCAACGTTGCCATCAATTCCGACGATGCCGAGATGGCTCGGCGCCTCAATCAGGAAGCCGCGAAGAGTGTGAAGTATGGCGGCATGAGCGAGCCCGACGCGCTGAAGATGGTTACGATCAACCCCGCAAAAATGCTGCACATCGATCGTCAAACCGGCTCAATCAGGATCGGGAAGGATGCGGATGTTGTGTTGTGGAGCGACAACCCGCTGAGTATCTACGCCCGCGCACTTTATACCATCGTTGATGGTACCATCTACTTCGATCGCGAGCAGGATGCAGTACAGCGCCGCGCAGTGACCGAAGAGCGCGCACGCATCATTCGTAAGATGAACAGCGAGAAGCGCAGCGGCGCGCCGGTGCAGCCCGCACAACCGAGCTACTATCACCTACTCAGTTGCGGCGATCACAACCACAGCCACGGCATCCTCGCCATCGACGATCAGGTAGGCGCAGATGGCGCTGTTTCAAACGACTAATTACAACAACATGAAAAGACTCATCATAATCATAGCGGCCGGCTTGCTGGCAGCACCGGGCTTTGCGCAAGAGAATGTTTATCCCGTTGCGCCGCAAAAAGGAATGTTCCTCATCGAGGACGTCACCGTGCATGTAGGCAACGGGCAGGTGCTGGAGCACAGCGCCGTACTTGTGGAGAATGGAAAGATCAGGCAGGTTGGCGGACGCATCGCCGTCCCTGCCGGAACCAATACGATTCAGGGCGGAAGCCGGCACCTCTATCCTGGCCTTATTCTTTCCAACTCGAACCTCGGGCTCGTGGAAGTAAATTCGGTACGCGCAAGCAGCGACGTGCAGGAGATCGGCGACAACAATGCGAGCGTGCATGCGCTTGTGGCCTACAACACCGATTCAAAAGTGATCAACACGCTGCGCCCCAACGGGATACTGCTGGCGCACGTGGTGCCGCAGGGCGGATGGATCTCCGGCAATTCGTCGGTAGTGCAACTCGACGCCTGGAACTGGGAAGATGCGGCATACAAAACCGACAACGGCATTTTCATCACGATGCCCGCCCTCATCGCCCGCCCGCGGCGTGGCGGTGGCGCGCCCGGAGCCGCTCCGGAAGCCGACCCGGTGAAGCAGGGACTCGGGCAGGTGGATGCCATGAAGCAATTCTTTCGTGGTGCGAAGGCGTATACCGCTGCCCATGAGGAAACGAACCTCGGTTTTGAATCGGTGCAGGGCCTCTTCAATAAATCGAAGAAGCTGTTCGTGCGCGCCAACACGGTTCGACAGATGCTGGTAGCGCTCGACTTCGTGCGCGAGTTTGGGTTTGATGTGGTGGTCGTTGGTGGCGCAGATGCGTGGCAGATCGCCGACCTGCTGAAACAGAACAACGTCGCTGTTATCCTCAACCAGATGCACAGCCTGCCCACACTCGACGATGATGACGTGGACCAGCCCTATAAGACACCTGCTCAATTGCAGAAGGCCGGCGTGCTCTTTGCGATCAACGATGAAGACGGACAAACGCGTGGGCGTAATCTTCCTTTCAATGCCGGAACTGCCGTGGCATACGGCCTAACAAAGGAAGAGGCCCTGAGCGCCATCACGCTCAACGCGGCACGCATCCTCGGCATCGCACAGCAAACGGGGTCCATCGAAGTGGGTAAGGATGCCAACTTCGTTTTGTGCACGGGCGACATTCTCGACATGCGCGGTAATGTTCTTACTCATGCTTTCATTCAGGGCCGCGAGGTGCCGCTGGTGAGCAAGCAAACGCAGCTTTACGAACGCTACAAGGCGAAATATGGGTTGGAATAATGAGGAATGCTTAACTCGTTCATATCCCTAATACCTCCTTCAACTTCGCATACCCGCTGCGGCTCACCGGCACGCGCTTGCCCGACTTCAACAAGGCAAGGTGGCTGTCTTTTTCATAAGGTTCGATGCGCGTGATCTCCTGCACGTTGGCCACGAAGGAGCGGTGCACCCGAACGAATTGAGCAGCAGGCAGCGTTTGCTCGTAATGCCCGAGCGTTTTGTTTTTAAGGTGTGCGCCATCGGCCGTGTGGATCTTTACATAGTCATCCGCTGCTTCCAGGTAATGGATATCGCTCCATGGAATGATGCGGATCTTACCGCCCGTTTTTACCACAATGCGTCCTGCCTGCCCGCCATCTGTGCCGCCATCGAGCAATGCGGCCACCGACTTTTGTTGCTGCGTACGGCTGTTGTTGTCGAGCGCCTTTTCCATTGCTTTCGCAAACCGCTCGGGGCTGAAAGGCTTCAGCAGGTAATCAACGGCATGCGCCTCGAAAGCTTGCAGCGCGTACTCGTCAAACGCCGTCGTGAAGATCACGGCCGGCCGCTGGTCGAGGAGTTCGAGCAGCTCAAAACCATTGATCTTCGGCATTTGTATGTCGAGGAATAGGAGGTCGGGTTGGAGTTGCTGCACGGCTTTCACGCCTTCGAACCCATTGTCGCATTCACCAGCGATCGCTACCTGCGGGTAAGCCTGCAGGCACTCACGCACAAAGGCGCGTGCAAGGGGTTCGTCGTCTATGATGAGTGCTTTCATGGCTGTGGAATTTTGATCCGTGTACAAAAGATGTTGTCCTGCACTTCGGTTTGCAACAGGTCGTTGCGGGCGAAGAGCAAGTAAAGGCGGCGTTGCACCGAGCTGAGCCCGAAGCCTGTCCCTTTGCGCGCAGCGCTCGTTTCGGGGTCGAAGGGATTGCATACTTCAATGAGCAGGCTGCCTTCCGATTGGCGGGCGTGCACGCGGATGGTAATGTCGTCGGTGGTGTCGTAAAGACCGAACTTGATGGCGTTCTCCACCAGGGGTTGTAGTAGTAATACGGGAATGGCGAGCCCGGTGCTTTCGTTGATCACTTCTGTTTGCAGCCGGTGGCCAAAGCGCACCTTTTCGATTTCGAGGTACAGCGAGAGGTGCGCCAGCTCCTCTTCGAAAGGTACCCATTGCCTTTGGTCCTGCTTGAGCGTGCCGCGCAGAAATTCGGACAACTGCTGCACCATCCTGCGCGCATTGCCCGGGTTGATCCCGATAAGGCTGTTGATGGAGTTGAGGCTGTTGAACAGGAAGTGCGGCTGGAGTTGCTGGCGAAGGTTGTTCAGTTCCGCATCGCGCGACAGGGCTTCCGCTTCGCTGCGCCGCCGCTCCATCTCCTGGCGGTCTTGCAGCGTATACCACAACACGCTGAGCAGCGCCATGAAGCTCGTTATGAGCAGGCCGAAGGCGGCGCGGAAAGGCAGCGAATCGTAAAACAATTGCACGAACGAGGAGGAAACAAAAAGCGGAAGAAACCAGCGCACCAGCAATAGCCAAATGACGGTGATCATTGCGCAAAACGCGAGCAGGTGCGCCGCCTTGCTCCGTTCGGGTATGTAGTACCGCAACTTCAGATCGATAAGCCAGCAAAGCGCGGCGAGCATCGTGGTGCTCAGTACCGCATCGATAATTGCCGTAAGTCCGTCGACGCCAAAGTGCAGCTCGATCATAAAATGAAACTGCGCGATGGCCCACCAGCCAATGCCGGACAGCACGCGGGAACGAACGGATTTATAAAGGGAAACTGGCAAAGCTGGAATCGGTTTGTTCGGCGCGCGCGCGGATGCAGTGCGCCTTGTAGTGAACGAAATTAACGTAGGCGGAGGCATCATCCGTTTCGCGCACCTGCGAATACAATTCAGCGCCATCCAGCTGCGCATGCAGCGGGTACAACTCCGGTATGTTTACGAAGGTCCAGGCTACGAGTTGCGCGTCCTGGTTGCGGAAGCGTTCCTCGCCGGCGAGTCCGATCTCCGTGGCGCGCTCCAGCGCTTCGGCTTCGGTGGATGCCTGGAGCAGCCGCAGCTGCTCGTCAAACTGCGCCTGGTGCTGTCCGTCGCCGCAGGTAATGCGGTATACGATTTTTGCTAGGAACCATTGCATGGGGGGAGGTTTTGGGTTCTGTGGTTCGGGATCAGAAGCTGCGGATCTCTACGCCGCCGAAGACGCAGGTGCCGTCGAGGAGGATGCGTTTGTGCGGGGCGGGGCTGGTGGCCGGCGGGCGCTTGTCGTCTACACCGCCAAACACCGCTACGATGTCGCTTTGCACTTCCCAGTCGGGGGGGATGATGAGTTTGGTGCCGCCAAAAACGTTGGTGCAATCGATGCGCACGGGCTGCGAGAAGTCGGCCTGCGTGAGGTTGATCTCCGCGCCGCCCATAAAGGTGACGATCTCACCGCCGCGGAACTCCTTGCTGAGCACGTTCTTTTTTACGCCACCAAAAACGGCGGTGATGTCAATGCGCTCTGTAGCTCCTAGGGGTTCCGCACTGCCGGGTAGCACCGGGGCCGAAGCATCGGCTTCAGCAACCGGCGCGGAAGCGAAAGGGCCGGCGCCCTCCTCCGGGAAGCGGTTGCGGCGCGGTTTCAGGATGAATACAAGGCCCAGGAAAATGAGTACGGCCGGCCCTATGTAGGGGCGCACAAACGTGAAGTCGTTGAATTCGCCGAGCAGGTTGAGCACGCCGATGCCGATGGGAATGATCCAGCCAAACCCATGGAAGCGGTGACGCGCGCCTACCCATAGGCCGATACCGATAAGGAGTACGGGCCAGGTAAACAACCAGCCGGGGAATAATACACCTGCCTGGCGTGCGAGGAGCAACCCGCCAACGATAAGAAGGAAAAGCCCGGTCCACACGCGGCCACCCTTGTGGCGCTGTGCGCGGCGGTCCCAGCGGGCCTCCCAGCGCTGCTGCATGTATTCAGCCTTATTGCGAAAGTCTCTTTGGTCCATGATGATTTCTTTTCAGCAAAGAAAGCAGGCGTGGACGCTGTGGGCAAGACGCAATAGGGGAGCAGCACCTTTTTTACCGGTAAGCTGCGGGAAGGAACCGGTGAATGGGGCTTGCTTCGTCGATCGAGCATCGTTAAGAGTGATCGCGAAGTGCTGGAAGTCAATCGAGCGTATCGATCCGGCGCACGGAAGCACCGAAGCGCTCCTCGAGGTAGCGGCCCAGCCGGTCGGCGGTCTGCTCCCTGGTCTCACCGTCCCGCTCTTCAAACGTATCCAGTGCGCGTGCCACGGCATTGAGCAGCAGGTCGTAGCGCTCGAAGCTTTCGCGCAGCACGGCCTCGTCGCCGGTTTCCCAGTAGCGGCTTTCGTCCGACAATTCGAACTCGCTGAAGTATTCCTTCGAAAGCCACCGAAAAAGATCGATAACGGCTTTGTGCGCATCGGCGCCGGCGTATTGCGTTTTTACGATGATGCCTTTTACGGCTTCATCAGGTTCCAGTTTCAAGGCAACGTACCGGAAGTCAGTGAGCAATCCGTCTGCATCGAAGGTGAGGCTGAGTGGCTCGCTGCCATCGGGCGCAAAGAACAGGCCTTCCGCACCGGGTTGGTTGAAGCGCTTGTGTTCCCATTCCAATTCGCAGCAGATGTATTCGACCGCACTGAAAAGTTGCGGCAGGAGGGCGCGATCTTTAATGCGTCCCTGGTAATAGATGGAAAGGCCCATGGTGATTGTTTTTCCAAAACTCCCACAGCCTGCAGCCGCCACCAAGGGATTTCCCCCACTGTTAAATGGGTTTTTTCCCACTAATCCGTGGCCGCTTCCTCGGGGATGCGGTGCCGGCTGTACTTGCCGCGGTATTGCACCGGCGACAGGCCCGTGAACTTTCTGAAGATGGTGCGGAAGGCTTTTGGATCGTTATAACCCACGTCGTACATCACCTCGTTCACGTTGTCGCGCGTGGATTCCAGGCGGTACTTGGCGGCTTCGATCTTTACGCGTTGAATGTATTCGGCGATCGTATTGGCAGTTGCCTTTTTAAAGCGTCGTTCGAGGTTGCGCCGGCCGATGGCAAAGCGCACCGCCAGGTCGTCCACACTCAGCTTGTCGGCATAGTGTTGTTCGATGAAATCCTGCGCATCGCGTATGGGTGCGTCCTCGTGATTTTTTTGTCCTTTGAAAACAATGAACGGTGACTGGCTTTCGCGATCCATGTCGATCATGAACACCTTCGCCGTCTGGATGGCGATGGCGCGGCCGGCGTATTTTTCAATCAGATAAAGCAGCAGGTTGGTGAACGTAAGTGCGCCGCCGCTGGTGCAGATGCCACCTTCATCGGTAAGGATCTTGTCGGGGAGCAGCAGCACTTCGGGGAAGCGCTCACGAAAGGCCGCGGCAGCGCTCCAGTGCGTGGTGCACGGCTTGCCCTTTAGCAAACCGGTTTGCGCCAGCAGGAAGGAGCCGAGGCAGAACGAAGCAATGCAGGCTCCCTCCGCGTGTTGCTTTTTCAGCCAGGGCACCCACGCTTCGTTGCGCTCGAGCGCCGCTGCCAGGTCGCCGCCCTGCAAGGCCGGAATGAGTATGAGGTCGCTGTGCCTGATCTCCGACACGAGTGCGTGTGGATGCACCACGAACAAACCTTTGCGCAGCCCGGTATGGGAAGTAAGTCCCACCAGCTGCACGTTGAAGAGCGGCGCTTTCCCTTCGGCACGCAGGAAGTTGTTCACTTCGGTGAGGATCTGGTAGCTGGCTTCGATATGGGTGAGGCTGCAATCGCCCTCGGGTATAAGTATCGATACGTGGAGCATGGTGGGATGGTTATGGCCTCAGCCCGTAAGTGCAGTGCCGTGCCTGTTTGCACCGGCTGCCGATGCGGTGGTTGTTGCCGGAAATTACCGCTTTTTCGGACAGTCTTTGCAGGGCGACGTTTTTGTTCCTCCGAGCGTCGCGCTTTTTGTCCCTCCGAGCGTCGCGTTTTTTGTCCCTCCGAGCGAAGCGAGGAGTCACCGCAGCAGCCACCCTGGTGGTGGTGGCCATGTATTGAAGAAGCGTGTATTGAGAAATGCCCATTCAGGGTTTTGCCGATTGATCAAAGCCACCTTTTTCGGCCGCGACCATCCCTTTATTTCCTTCTCACGCTGTATAGCATTGAGGATGTAGGGGGTTTCTTCATAATATAGAAGGTAATGTGTGTTATATCTGGCCGTGAAATTCGATAGCCCATTGTAATGCTCCAGCAATCGGGCCTGCAGGTTGTTCGTAACGCCAGTATATAGCACCGTACGGTGGACGTTGGTAACGATGTAGGTGAAATAGCTTCGTTTACGCGGCATCGCCCGAAGCTACCAACAGTCGTGAAGCTATCCATGGGAAAAAGAACAGGATTTGGTGGTGTTTTTCCCAGACTCCTCGCTGCGCTCGGAGTAACAAAAGCCCCGCGGAGCGGGGCTTTTGTGCGATCACTTTTGTGCTGCATATGGCGGCGAAACGCACATCAGACATCAGACATCCGACATCCGACATCCGACATCAGACATCGTCCTTCCCGTGGCAGTTCTTGTATTTCTTTCCGCTACCGCAAGGGCAAGGATCGTTGCGGCCCACTTTCGGGCCTACGCGCACGGGCTCCTGCTTCACCTGCACGTCGTCGTGCGTGGGATCGAAGTAGTCCTGCTCGTTGGCGGCATAGTCCTGGCCGCGTGCATCGATCTCTGCTTTGTTCTCCTGCAGCTGGCTCATATCGGTCGGCATCGGACGGCCTTCCAGGATGCGCTCCTGCGCCACGTCGCCATCGCGCGAAGGAAGCTGCGCGTGGCAGAGGAACGAAACGATCTCGCGGTTCATACCCGTGCTCATCTGGCGGAAGAGGTTGAAGGCTTCCACCTTATATACTACCAGCGGATCTTTCTGTTCGAGGTATACCGTCTGCACGCTTTGCTTCAGGTCGTCCATTGCACGCAGGTGCTCTTTCCACGAGTCGTCGATGATGGCGAGCGTGATGTTGCGCTCCATCGTATCGGTAAGGTAGCGGCCTTTCGATTCCAGCACCTTACCCGTTTGCATGTAGATGGTCATTTCCTTGCGGCCATCGCGGAAGGGCACCTGCACCATGGCCTGCGCCATGTGCGCCCCCTGCTGGCGAAGCATGCCTTCAAACACTTCCGTTGCCTCCTGCTGCATCAGCACTTTGTGCGCATCGTAAGCAGCCACGGCTTCGTTGTACAGCTGCTCGGCAAGCGCATGCACGCTGCCCGACTTGAACGTGTCTTCGTCGATCGCCGTTTCGGTAGCGAAGTTGATGATGCAGGCTGCGCGGAATCCTTCGAAGTCTTCGTTCTCGCGGTAGGTAGCAACGAGGTCTTCTGCAACCGACATGAACGCGTTGTCAATGTCGAGCGCGAGGCGGTCGCCGAAGAGGGCGTGGTTGCGGCGCTCATACACGGCGTTGCGCTGCATGTTCATCACGTCATCATACTCCAGCAGTCGCTTGCGGATGCCGAAGTTGTTTTCTTCCACCTTGCGCTGCGCGCGCTCGATGGACTTGGTGATCATCGAATGCTGGATCACTTCGCCTTCCTTGTATCCAAAGCGGTCCATCAGCCCGGCGATGCGCTCCGATCCGAACATGCGCATCAGGTCGTCTTCGAGGGCTACGAAGAATTGCGATGTACCCGGGTCGCCCTGGCGGCCGGCGCGGCCGCGCAACTGGCGGTCCACACGGCGGCTTTCGTGGCGCTCCGTACCAATGATGGCCAGGCCACCGGCTTCTTTCACGCCTGGTCCGAGCTTGATGTCGGTACCCCGACCTGCCATGTTGGTGGCGATCGTTACGGCGCCGGCAAAGCCCGCTTCGGCAACGATCTGTGCTTCGCGTGCGTGCTGCTTGGCGTTGAGCACGTTGTGGGGGATGTTATTTGCTTTCAGCGTACGGCTAAGCAGCTCGGAGATCTCCACCGAGGTGGTACCCACCAGCACCGGGCGGCCTGCTTCGCGCAGCTTCATCACTTCTTCGATAACGGCGCCGAATTTTTCGCGCTTTGTTTTGTATACGAGGTCCTGCGAGTCTTTCCTCGAAATCGGGATATTCGTGGGGATCGTTACTACATCGAGCTTGTAGATGCTCCAGAATTCGCCCGCTTCCGTTTCGGCCGTACCGGTCATGCCGGCCAGCTTGTGGTACATACGGAAGTAGTTCTGCAGCGTGATGGTGGCGTAGGTCTGCGTGGCGTCTTCGATCTTCACGCCTTCCTTTGCTTCGATCGCCTGGTGGAGGCCGTCGGAGTAGCGGCGGCCTTCCATGATACGGCCGGTCTGCTCGTCCACGAGTTTCACCTGGCGGTCTTCCGTTACGATGTATTCTACGTCGTTGTCGAAGAGGGTGTAGGCCTTGAGCAGCTGCTGCACCGTGTGGATGCGGTCGCTCTTGGCGCTGTAGTCGTTGTAGAGGGTCTCTTTTTCCTGCAGCTTTTCTTCGGGCGTGCGGTCGCTGCTGTCGATCTCGGCGGCGCGCAGGTTGATGTCGGGCAGGATGAAGAATTCAGGGTCTTCGCCGGCACGCGTGATGGTGGCGAGGCCTTTGTCGGTGAGGTCTACCGACTTCTGCTTTTCGTCGATGGAGAACAGCAGTTCTTCATCTGCGATGTGCATGTGGCGTTGCTGGTCGCCGATGTAGTAGTTCTCGGCTTTCTGGAGTTTTACGCGGATGCCGGGTTCGCTGAGGTATTTGATCAGCGGGCCATACTTCGGAAGGCCGCGGTATGCGCGGTAGAGGTAGAGGCCGCCACCTGCTTTCGGATCGTCGTCGTCGGCAGCGATGCGCTTTTTCGCTTCGTTGAGGAAGCCGCGCACGAGGCGCTCCTGTGCTTCCACCAGCGAAGCCACGCGGGGCTTCAGCGTAAGGAATTCCTGCTGGTCGCCTTTGGGCACGGGGCCCGAGATGATGAGCGGCGTACGCGCATCGTCAATCAGCACGGAGTCCACTTCATCCACCATCGCAAAGTGGTGCTTGCGTTGCACCATCTCTTCGGGGCTGTGCACCATGTTGTCGCGCAGGTAGTCGAAGCCGAATTCGTTGTTGGTGCCGTAGGTGATATCCGCCATATAGGCTTTGCGGCGCGCTTCGGAGTTGGGCTGGTGTTTGTCGATGCAATCCACGCGCAGGCCAAGCCATTCGAAGATGGGGCCGTTCCATTCGGAGTCGCGGCGTGCGAGGTAGTCGTTCACCGTCACCACGTGCACGCCTTCGCCGGCGAGCGCGTTGATGTAGGAGGGGAGTGTAGATACGAGGGTTTTACCTTCACCGGTGGCCATCTCGGCGATCTTGCCGGAGTGGAGCACGGCACCACCAATCAGCTGCACGTCGTAGTGCACCATGTTCCAGGTAACCGTTCCGCCTGCGGCCGTCCAGGTGTTGGAAAAGATGGATTTGTCGCCTTCGATGCGGATGTAGTTCTTTCCTTCTGCGGCCAGCGCGCGGTCGAGGTCGGTGGCGGTGGATACGAGCTCGGCGTTTTCCTTGAAGCGGCGGGCTGTTTCCTTCACCACGGCAAAAGCCTCGGCGGTGATCTCTTTGAGCACCTCTTCGATCTTCTGGTCGCGTTCTTTTTTGAGCTTGTCTACGTCCTGGTAGATGGCGTCTTTGCCGGCCAGGTCGCTGTGGGGGAGGGCCTCGGCTTCGGCATTGGTGGCCGCGATGCGGGCGTCAATGTCGGTGAGGTGCTCGGCGATGCGGGCGCGGAAGGCGGCCGTTTTGCCACGGAGGTCGTCGTTGGAAAGCGAAGCGAAAGCCTGGAATTGCTCCTGGATCTTGCCCACGATGGGCTGAATGGCCTTCACGTCTTTTTCCGACTTGCTGCCACCAAAGATTTTCGAAAGGAAACCGATCATAATAACGTTTCTAAGTTTTATTGGTTGCGATCCGCCGCCAAAGCGGCCGGGAACGCCTGTCCGGTCAAAAAGGGTGCTAATGGGCTTTTGAGGCCAATTTGACAGGGCGCCAAAGATAGCCTTTTTTGCCTTGGAAAGCGGTGCGGAAGGGGGTAAAACCGAAGGTGGGCGCACCTATTTTAACCAAAGTGGCGGGTGTGGGATGCGAGGCCGGCTCACCTACCGGGCATCGCCTATCTGGCGGGGGTGTGAAAACCGGGCTGGCAGAATGACGCGATTGCCTGTAAAGGAGGGGTTGAAGAGGTTCAGCGACCGCAGTGCGATAACGCCCCACGCGACACTGCTTCTTACCCTCGTTGCGGCTTGCCGCGCCCGCCGCATCACGACTGCCTGCTCTGCTGCCACCCTGCCGCGCACAGCGCCTCGCCCCGTTGTAGGGGCACAGAGCCACCGCGCGCCTGCCGCGGGGTACCCCACTACCTCTATGCTGCCCTCCCGCGCCCGGCGCGGCGCCCCTTTGTAGCCCTAAGCGAGCGCGCCGCGCCGGGCGCGGCTCAACTGATGAGTGAAAATCAATGCGTTAGAAAAAAAGGGCCCGCACGGCATAAAATCGCGCAATAAGCAGTTAACTTAAAGGGACTAAAACCAATAACGATGCTGCAAAAAATCTCCTTCCTCCGCCTGCGCAATGCAGAACTGCTCCAGCTTCTTTCCCAGATTCTCGTACTGCTTACCACCGCTAATATCGGTGGTGCGATAGGCCCGCTGGCAGAACGCCTCGGTGCCGTCACCAAAGAGCTCGACGCCCTGCACAAGTCAGACCCGTCCTCGCTCATCACCGAAGAATTGGTGGAGATCGATGAAACCCGCGACGACCTCTACACCGGCCTGCTTGGGCACTGCCGCAACCTGGAGTATCACAACGACGAGCGCATTGCTGCCGACGGCCGGGCGCTGCGGGCTGCTCTGAATCCTTATGGTGATTCGGAAACGGTAACGAAACAAGGTTACGCTGCGGAGAGCACCGATATAGACTCCGCGCTGGCCGACATTACGCGGCCCGAACTGGCCGATGCGGTGGCGCGGACGGGCGCGGCGCTGTGGACGGTGCCGCTGGCCGCCGCCAACCAACTGTTCAAGCAGCGCTTCCTGGATCGCACCGAAGAAAAGGTGTCGAAAGAACTTGCGTTCACCATGAAAAAGAAACGCGAGGAAGCAGCAAAGGTTTACGACGAACTGGTGCGGAAAATCAATGCGGTGAACGAGCTGGAAGGAGGCGAGCCGATAAAAGCCCTCATCGAAAAGATCATGATGCTCACCAAAGAGTACCGGCTGATGGTGCGCCAGCGCGTTGGACGCGCCGAGGCGGCTTCTGCCCCTGCCGCTCCCAATGCCTGATGTTGCACAAATTTCTTTAGAGCCGCCCCGCCGGGCGGCTCTTTGTTTCTGCATGAAAGATGGAATTCCGGGCTCGTTGCCCTACTTTTGCACCGCTTTCGCCACCCCCCGAACGCTTCGGGGAAGGGCGGGGCGCCGGTTTGAAGCTTCAAAACGACAAACCACCAACTACAAACCACAAACTTCGAAATGGCAGGCCAACTTAAGGAAGTACGCAACCGGATCAAATCGGTTCAGAGCACCCAGCAGATCACGAAGGCAATGAAAATGGTGAGCGCCGCCAAGCTGCGCCGCGCGCAGGACGCCATCCAGCAGATGCGCCCCTATGCCCGCAAGCTGCAGGAAATGCTCTCCAACATCGTGAGCAACACCGAGGTGGAAGGCGGCAACGCCCTCGCCCAGGAGCGCCCCGTTGAGCGCGTGCTCATCTTCGCCATCACCTCCGATCGCGGTCTGGCAGGCGCCTACAACGCCAACGTCATCAAGATGGTAAAGCAACTGATCCGCGAAAAATACGAGGGCAAGCAGGTCACCATCTGGAGCATGGGCAAGAAGGGCTACGAGCACTTCGCCAAGAACGGCTACACCGTGAGCGACCGCTTCAAAGACACGTTCCTGAACCTTTCCTTTGAAGGCGTGCAGGCCGCAGCGCAGGCCGCCATCCAGGGCTACCTGGCCCGCGAGTTCGATGCTGTTGAAGTAGTGTATAGCGAGTTCAAGAATGCCGCTACGCAGCGCTTTGCTACCGAGCAGTTCCTCCCCATCCAGAAGTCGCAGAAGACCGAAGGCAGCACCGCCGCCCGCGCCGATTTCATCTTCGATCCGAATAAAGAAGAACTGATTGCCGAATTGATGCCGAAGATCCTGAACACACAGCTGTTCAAGGCTGTTCTGGATGCACATGCTTCCGAGCATGGCGCCCGCATGACGGCCATGGACAAGGCTTCGGAGAATGCCAACGAGCTGCTGAAGAACCTGAAGATCTCGTACAACCGAGCCCGCCAGGCTGCCATCACCACCGAGCTTACGGAGATCGTGTCGGGTGCGGCAGCGCTTCAGGGATAACAGCGCAAGCGCTGTTGATCACGAAAGACACAAAGGCGCGAAGTAGTAACGAATATTGAAAGGGAAGTTCGCTTCCCTTTTTTCATTTCGGAGGCATTGCACCTTTGCGTCTTAGCGTCTTTGCGTCTTAGCGTTAAAAGGCCGCCCGCGGCCTTTTGACCATACTTCGTTATTCCCTGTTCCTTGCCCGATATTCGATATTCCTTCCACACGGGGCCCGCAGGGCTTTTTTTGTACATTCGCCTTCCTTATGGAGATATCTAGCCTTATTCCGCATATCGAGTCGTTGATCTTTGCTTCCGACAAGCCGCTTACGCCGGCCGAGCTCACCGAGCTGATCAACCAGGCCTTCGGGTTCATGGAAGACAAGGTGCTGGAAGAACAGGTGGATGCCGCGCTTGAAGGCATCGTGGAGAAATACAACTCCGAGTTTTATCCGTTCGAAGTGCGCCAGAGCGGCGGAGGCTGGCAGTTTCTTACCAAGAAAGAATTCCATAAAACCGTAGCGCAGCTCAATGGCGAGAAGTTCCTCAAACGCCTGTCGGCAGCGGCGCTCGAAACACTGGCCATCATCGCCTATAAGCAGCCCATTACGAAGGGCGAGATCGAATCCATCCGCGGCGTTTCGTCCGATTACAGCGTGCAGAAGCTGCTGGAAAAGGAACTGATCATCATCTCCGGCCGCAACGAAAAACTTCCCGGCCACCCGCTGATCTACGCCACTTCGAAAAGCTTCATGGATTATTTCGGCATCAACTCGGCCGACGACCTGCCGAAGATCCGCGAAGTGCTTGCCGACCAGATGGTGCAGGGCACGCTCGTCAACCCCGAAGACTTCCAGACCTCGGGCCTGCTGGTGACCGACGACGGCGAACTCGTGGAAGAGCAGGATGAGACCGGTGCCACTCCAGACTCCGCTCCGGTGCAGAACGTCGTCAATGGCGAAGCGCAGGAGGAGCCTTCCGAAGAAGCTTCCGTTGAAGCGACGCCCGATGACCTGCAGGCCGATCTTTCTGATGAGAACGGCGACGAGGAAGAACTTTCCGAGACGGACTTCCCCGAGGAAGAACAGCAGGAAATCCGCATTGAAGAAACCAGCGACGAAGTGGAATTCACCCCTGACGAGCTCGACGAGAGCGCCGGCGACAGCGCCCGCGGCGAGGATGGGGATACGGATGACGACGCACCCTCTGATAGCGTGAAGCCGGATCAAGCATAGGCCTTCGGCCCTTCTAAACCATAACCGCGAAGAGAAGAAGAAAAGAAGGTTGCGCGGAGAAGGGGAAAGGTTACCATTTATTTTTCATGGGCATTCTGGAAGTGCCAGTTGTTTACGACCCTGCGCATTCCTTCCTTCATGAGAACGACGTTGAAGTTGAGTAGGAAGCCAAGCCGACGATCGAACAACTTCAAATACGTAAGCGTCTGTGCAAGATGAATCGGTGCCAGCGCTTCGGCCGCTTTGATTTCTACCGGCACCAGGTCATTGATGAGGACATCCATTGCATAAGTTTTGCCCAGGTCAACGCCCTTGTAATAATAGCGAACCGGAACTTCCAATTGCACCTTGTAGCCACGCAGCTCCATCTCCCGCGCAAAGGCGAGCTTGTAGGCAGATTCCAGCAGCCCCGGTCCGAGTGCCCTGTGCACGGTAATGGCAGCATCGACAATGTCGGCTGCAATCTTTTCGATGTTCGTCTCCATTGTTTTTACAAACCTACCTTTCCTTGCACTGGCCGCCATGGGATTATCACCATCCTTAACCTGTTTTTTCCTGACTGAATCCTGTTGATTTCACCAGGTTCTTCGCGTATTCTTGTTTTCTTCTTCTCTTCGCGGTTCCGATCTTCTTTTCCAGGTAATCCTTCGCGTAATCCTTTTTTTCTTCTTCTCTTCGCGGTGCTTGCCTTCTTTCCCGGGTAATGCTTAGCGTAATACTTTTTTTCTTCTTCTCTTCGCGGTTCCCTTCCCTCTTTCCCCGCTTACTTTTGTACTTCTATGTCCCAATCCCTTTCCCGCCAGCAACTTCTTTCCGCTGCCGAGCAGTTCGGCACGCCGCTCTACGTGTACCACGCGGAGAAGATCAAGGAGCAATACGAAACGCTTTCCGGAGCATTCACGCAGGTGAAAGCACGCTTCTTTTACGCTTGCAAGGCGCTTACCAACATCAACATCCTTCGCTACGTCAACGGGCTCGGGGCTGGGCTCGATTGCGTATCCATTTACGAAGTGCAGCTGGGACTCAAGGCAGGCTTCACGCCCGACCGCATCCTCTTTACGCCCAACTGTGTTGACTTCGACGAGATCGACGCGGGACGCGCCTTGGGCGTCACCATCAACATTGATAACATCTCCATCCTCGAGCAGTTCGGCAACCGATACGGCAGTTCCTATCCCATCTGCATCCGCATCAACCCGCACATCATGGGAGGCGGAAACTACAAGATCTCCACGGGCCACATCGATTCGAAATTCGGAATCTCGGTGCACCAGCTGCGCCATATCGAACGCGTCATCAAATCGACCAACCTCAACGTAAAGGGGCTGCACATGCACACGGGCTCCGACATCAAAGACATCAACGTGTTCCTCGCAGGACTGGAAGTGATGTTCGGCATCGCCGATCATTTCCCGCAGCTCGATTTCATCGACCTCGGCTCTGGCTTCAAGGTGCCTTACCACGAAGACGATGTGCGCACCGACGTGGTGGCGCTCGGCGAAAAAGTGGCCGAGGCCTTTGCGCAGCACAAGGCGGAGACCGGCCGCGATCTCGAAGTGTGGTTTGAGCCCGGTAAGTTCCTCGTGAGCGAGGCCGGTTACTTCGTGGTGAAGTGCAACGTGGTGAAGCAAACGACAGCGACGGTATTCGTGGGTGTCAACAGCGGCTTCAACCACCTCATTCGCCCGATGATGTACGAGGCCTATCACCGCATCGGCAACCTAAGCAACCCCGATGGCGCTTCCCGTATTTATACGGTTGTGGGCAACATCTGCGAAACCGACACGTTCGCCTGGGACCGCACGCTGCCCGAGGTGCGCGAGGGCGACCTGCTGGTATTTTATAATGCCGGCGCCTATGGCTTCGAGATGGCTTCCAACTTCAATTCGCGCCTCAAGCCTGCCGAAGTGCTGGTCGAGAACGGCGAGGCGCGCCTCATCCGCCGCCGCGATGTGTTCGAAGACCTTTTGCGCAACCAGGTGGAGGGATGAGTAATGAGTAATGAGTAATGAGTAATGAGTGATGAGTGGTGAGTGATGAGTAGACCGGACTCGTAAGAGAAAGCCCCCTCGCCTTTGGCAGAGGGGGCTTCTTGCAACAGCCAACTTCGATATTCTTTATTCGCTGTTCATTATTCGATATTCTTCAGCTTGCTTTCACGGTAACCGTTGTGGTGGTTTCAGCAGTCAGCGGAATGGTCATTCCCTGTGCTTCTACGGCGCCTTCGGTTTTGCTCGTGCTGCTGATCAACTTCACCACACCGCTTTTGCGGTCGAACGTGATGGTGCCCGTGCCTTTGTCGGTGGTGTTGATAGAAGCATCGTTGCCCATGATCTGCATTGTTTTTTCAACGCGGGTTTCCGACGTGAAGGCAACCACTACCTCGTCTGCGCTGATCGATTTTACGGTGTAGGTTTTCTTCATGCGCATTCCGTCTTTGCCGGTGGAATCGCTCCAGGTATCACCAACGCCTACTTCGCGGTTGGCGGGGATCACGGAAAACAGCGTGGGGTCACCGGCCTTGGGAGTGGCAACGTTGGCGCCCATCTGCTCGGCCATCATTTCGGCCATTCCGCCCTGCTCTTCGTCTTTTTTCTTGGCTGCGGCGTTGTCATCGTCCAGGCGAACGGAAGCAACCTTGCCGGCAGCATCGATCGTCATCGTGTATTTATTCTTGAGCACCTTCTTGTCGATGATCTGTCCCATCTCACCCTTCAGGTCTTCAGGCTTTTCCGAATCGAAGCTCTGAGCCTGGCCGCCGCCTTCGGCGCTGAACTTGAATTGTTTCACCTTGTGCTCGATAGTGGCACCGGTTGCGCTGGCATCCTGCACGTCGTATACCTCCAGGCTGCTGCTGCTCATCGACGATTCCATCGTCTGGCCCATCAGCTCCTGGGTGGCGTTACGCTTGGTTTCAGTCGCCACTTCCAGCTTCTGGCCTTTCTGGAGCCCGATCTTGCCGGTTACTTTTTGTGCAAAGCCGCTCAAGCTGAAGGCAAGTGCGCCAAAGAGGAATAACTTTTTCATTGTCTGGGGTTATTTGGGGTTTGTGTGAACGAAGATTCAAATATAAGAGCATGATAGACGACCAATTACACGAAAAGGTTCGCCGGCGTCACGAAAAGGGCGCTTTCGCACGACGAAGCAGTGCGCGCAACCGGCATTTCGGTAATTTGGGGTCTTATGGGAATGCGTCTACTGATCGCCCTGCTGCTCATTTGTACGATGCCCGTGCTTGCAAACGACAGCACGCGCCTGTATCATCCTTCGGCAAATGCCCGCAAAGACCTTGCAGCCGCCCGGGCGCAGGCAAAGGCTCAAAAAAAGCACGTGTTGATCCAGGTGGGCGGCAACTGGTGCGTCTGGTGTTACCGCTTCAACGCTTTTACCAGTGCCGACACCACCATCCGCGCGCTGCTCCGCGACAACTACGTTGTGTATCATCTGAACTACAGCAAGGAGAACAAGAACCTCGACCTGCTTGCGGAACTTGGCTACCCGCAGCGTTTCGGCTTCCCGGTGCTGCTTGTGCTCGATGCCGACGGCAAGCGGCTTCACACGCAGGACAGCGGCCAGCTGGAAAAAGGCAACGGCTACGACCGCGAAAAGGTCATTTCCTTCCTCCGCGGCTGGTCGCCCGCAGCCTTCGATCCGGTATTCTACAAAGAGGAGTAGCCTCAACCTCCCAAAACCTCCCAAAACCTTCCAAACCCTCCGAAACTTCCATCGATGCCCTCCTTTCAAACCCTGGTGCAAAGCAAAACGCGGTTCAACCTGTTCCTGCTTACCCGACTGCCGGCGGCCTACTTTTCGGGCCTGCGTATGCGCTTCTGCACCGATGCCGAATGCGTGGTGGACGTGCCCTTCCGATGGTTCACGCAAAACCCTTTTCGCTCCACGTACTTCGCCTGTCTGTCGATGGCTGCCGAGTTGAGCACGGGCGCACTCTGCATGCAGTATATCTACGGTACGCACACGCCGGTTTCGATGCTCATCACCGCCAACACGGGCCGGTATTTTAAGAAGGCCACCGGCATCACGCGCTTCACGTGCAGCGAGGGCGCCGCCATCAAACGCACGATCGACGCAGCATTACAGGGTGGTGCGCCGCAGGAATTTACCGCTACCAGCATCGGTCGCAACGAGGCCGGTGAAATCGTGGCCGAATTTTCGTTCACCTGGTCATTCAAAGCAAAAACCGCTAAAGCAAACGCCATATGAAGATTTCCTTTCACGGTGCCGCGCGCACCGTCACCGGCTCCAAGCACCTGCTGACGCTCTCCAACGGAAAAAAGATCCTGCTCGACTGCGGCCTCTTCCAGGGCATGGGCCGCGATACCGACGCCATGAACCGCACCTGGGGATTTGATCCCGCCACCGTGGATGCACTTGTGCTGTCGCATGCGCATATCGATCACAGCGGCCTTATTCCCAAACTCGTGAAAGAAGGCTTCGCGGGCCGCATCTATTGCACCGACGCAACCGAGGCGCTCACCAACCTGCTGCTCGAAGATTCAGCCGAGATCCAGGAGAACGACGTGCGCGCACACAACAAAAGCAGCAAGGCACAGGGCCGGCCGCTGCTGGAGCCGCTCTATACGGTAGACGATGCGAAGAGCTGCCTCGGCCGCTTCGAGGCGCGGCCCTACAACGAATGGTTCACCGTGCTGGAAGGCGTGGAGTGCATGTTCACCGATGCGGGCCACATCCTGGGCTCCGCCTGCGTGCACCTGCGCATCCAGGAAAAGGGTCGTCCGTACCGCCTCACGTTCAGCGGCGATGTAGGCCGCTACCGCGATGTGATCCTTCGGTCGCCCGCTCCGTTCGACCAGGCCGATTGCATCATCATGGAATCTACCTACGGCGACAAGCTTCACGAAAACGTTTCCACTTCGTTCGACCAGCTATTGCAGTGGATTACGCACACCTGTATCGAAAAAGGAGGCAAGCTCATTGTGCCGGCCTTCAGCCTGGGGCGCACGCAGGAGATCCTGTATGCACTCAACCAGCTCGAGCTCGAGCGCAGGCTGCCTGCGGTGGATTATTTCGTGGATAGCCCGCTCAGCACCGACATCACCTCGGTGATCAAGCGCTTCCCGAAATATTTCAACAAGACGATTCAAAAGGTGATGCAAACCGACGATGACCCCTTTCAGTTTCGCGGGCTGCACTTTACAAAAACGGTGGACGAGTCGAAGATGCTCAACTACCGCGATGCGCCCTGCGTCATCATTTCCGCTTCGGGGATGGCCGAAGCGGGCCGCGTGAAGCACCACATCAGCAACAACATCGAGAACTCGCGTAATACCATTTTGATGACGGGTTATTGCGAGCCGCACTCCTTAGGTGGCCGCCTGATGGCAGGGGAGAAGGAAGTGGGCATTTACGGAGTGCGCCACGAGGTGCATGCGGAGGTGGGCTCGATCCGCAGCATGAGCGCCCACGGCGATTATGAAGACCTGATGCAGTGGCTGCACGGCCAGGATCCGCGCTCGGTGCAAAAGTTCTTTCTCGTGCACGGCGAATATGAAGTGCAACAGGAGCTGAAGCGCCGCCTTGTGTCGAAAGGCTTCCTGGACGTGACGATTCCCGAGCGGCATTTCGAGATCGGCATCGCATAGCGAAGCAAGCCGGTTGCATGCTGATGAAACTCAATATTGCAACGGGTTTGACGGCCCGCCGTCTCTTTAGTACATTCGAACCTGCACATCGATAACATCGGTTTGCTCAGAATCAATGCGATCCCTCGCCCCGGCGGGGGATTTTTTTCAAACTTTTTTTGGTGAAAAGTTGGACGCCCCTATCTTTGCACTCCCGAAAACAACGGGATAGTTCTTAAAAATGCCGCGTTCGTCTAAGGGCTAGGACACCTCCCTTTCACGGAGGCGATACGGGTTCGAATCCCGTACGCGGTACTAAGACGAAAAGAGCCCCTGCAATCTGCGGGGGCTCTTTTATTGGGCGCCCTCCCACGCGCTCCTGCAACCACGCTACAATTTTCGTTTTGCGCCCTTCGGAAGCTCCGCGTTATTTTTGCACCGTGAAAGTTTTCGCGTTCCTGATGGCCTTCCTCGTTCTGACGCTGAGCATGATGCCCTGCGCCGACGCGGCCGTTCATGGCACGGGCGAATCTTCCGTTTCAGCGTTGCAAGCTGCAGAGGGGCATCATGATGAGTCGTCAGACACCTGTCCTCCGTTTTGCCAGTGTTCCTGCTGCGCCGGGGCCTTCGTGAACCATGTTGCCCCAGCGGTGGCCGACATCACAGAAGTTCCTTCCATCCTCCGCTTCCCCCACACACCAGCATCGGTCTACGACCGATCGTTGCCTGTGTGGCAGCCCCCGCAATTAGGATAGTCTTTCTCCCCACTCGCTGTGCCCGTACAATGAACGGGACCATTTCTTATTCCCAAGAAGGCTAATTCCTATGCTTAATAAGATCATTCTATTCAGCATACGGCACAAGATTGTCGTAGGCATCGCTACACTATTACTGATCGTTTGGGGCGTTTGGAGCGCGTCGAGGCTTGCCATCGATGCGGTGCCCGATATCACCAACAACCAGGTGCAGGTGATCACAAATGCCCCCACGCTTGCTAGCCAGGAGGTGGAGCAATTCGTTACTTACCCCATCGAGCAGGCGCTGGCCAACATCCCCGACCTGGTGGAGATCCGCTCCATTTCGCGGTTTGGCCTGTCCGTTATTACCGTTGTATTCAAAGAACACGTCGACGTCTATTTCGCGCGCCAGCTGATCAACGAGAAGCTTAAAGAGGCCGAAGCACAGATTCCTGCCGGAATGGGTACTCCGGAACTTGCTCCCGTGAGCACCGGCCTCGGTGAGATCTATCAATACATGATCCATCCGAAGAAAGGAAGCGAACACAAATACACGCCGATGGACCTGCGCACGATGCAGGACTGGATCGTTGCGCGCCAGCTGTATGGCACGCCCGGCGTGGCGGAAGTCAACAGCTTTGGCGGATTCGTGAAGCAATACGAAGTGGCCATCGATCCCAACCGGCTGAAGGCGCTGGACGTAAGCATTGCCGATGTGTTCGAGGCGCTGGAGCGGAACAACGAAAACACGGGAGGCGCCTATATTGACAGGAAGCCCAACGCCTATTTCATTCGCGGCGTGGGTTTGATTCATTCTTTGGAAGACGTGTCCCACATCGTGATAAAGAACGACAATGGTGTTCCGGTGCTCGTAGGCGACGTGGCGAACGTGCGCTTCGGCAACGCGATCCGGTATGGAGCGATGACCCACAACGGCGAGCATGAGGTTGTTGGCGGCATCGTAATGATGCTCAAAGGAAACAACAGTGCCGAAGTGGTGCGAAGGGTGAAGGAGCGAATGGAGACCATCAAAAAGTCGCTGCCTGCCGATGTGGAGATCGAGCCGTTCCTTGATCGTACTTCCCTCGTAAACCGCGCCATGTCCACCGTCGAACGCAACCTCGTGGAAGGCGCGCTCATCGTCATCTTCGTGCTGGTGCTTTTCCTCGGAAACCTGCGCGCAGGGCTGATCGTGGCATCTGCGATCCCGCTGGCGCTGCTGTTCGCCCTGGGCATGATGAATGTCTTTGGCGTGTCGGCCAACCTCATGAGCCTTGGTGCGATAGATTTCGGGTTGATCGTTGACGGCGCGGTGATCATCGTGGAAGCCACCATGCATCACCTGGTTCTGCGAAAAGGTGCCGGGCGGCTCACGCAACGCCAGATGGACGACGAGGTTTTCGAGTCGGCATCCAAAATCCGTAACAGCGCAGCGTTTGGCGAGATCATCATCCTCATCGTGTACATTCCCATCCTCACGCTCGTAGGCATCGAAGGAAAGATGTTTCGCCCGATGGCGCAGACGGTTGCCTTTGCCATCCTCGGCGCCCTGCTGCTTTCGCTTACCTACATCCCGATGATGTGTGCGCTCTTCCTACCGAAAACGCTCGGCCACAAACGCAACCTGGCTGACCGGATGATGGATTTCTTTCAACGGTTATACGCGCCTGCATTGCGCTGGGCCATCCGTGCGAAGTATTGGATCGTAGGACTGTCCGTTGCAGCTATGGCCCTTGCCATCCTGTTCTTCTCTCGCCTCGGTGGAGAGTTCATTCCGCAGCTGCAGGAAGGCGATTACGCGTTCCATTGCATCCTGCCGCAAGGATCGTCGCTCACACAAAGCGTTGAGACCTCCATGCAGGCTTCGCGCATCCTGCGCTCTTTCCCGGAGGTAAAAGAAGTGGTTGCCAAAACAGGCAGCGCGGAGGTGCCCACCGACCCGATGCCGCCGGAAGCTTCCGACCTGATCGTAGTGCTGAAGGATGTGAAGGAATGGAAAACCACGAAGGACTACAACGAGCTGGCGCAACTGATGCTGGAAAAGCTGGAAGACATTCCCGGTGTGTTCTTTGAAGTGAACCAACCCATCCAGATGCGCTTCAATGAATTGATGACGGGCGTGCGCCAGGATGTAGCCATCAAGATCTTCGGTGAAAATATCGATTCGCTGGCCGCACTGGCGCCGCGCATTGCCAGCGTGGTGAGTTCGGTGCCCGGCGCCACCGAGCCGCAGATTGAACGGACCGCCGGCCTTCCGCAGATCACCGTTACCTACGATCGCCGCCGCATTGCCAGCTATGGGCTCAACATTGCTGATGTGAACCGCACCATCACTGCCGCTTTTGCGGGCGGTACCGCGGGTGTCGTGTTTGAAAACGAACGCAAGTTCGACCTGGTGGTTCGGCTCGACAGCACGCACCGCAATTCAATCGAAGACGTTTCCGGCCTGTTCATTCCAACACCGGCCGGGGCGCAGATCCCATTGAGCCAGGTAGCCGCAGTTGCTGTCAAAGAGGGGCCAGCCCAGATCAGCCGCGAAGACGCGAAGCGACGTTTGGTTGTGGGCTTCAATGTGGAAGGGCGCGATGTGCAATCGGTGGTGAAAGACATCCAGGCAAAACTGGGTGGCAGCATGATATTGCCCACAGGCTATTACCTCACCTACGGCGGCACGTTTGAGAACCTCGAGCAAGCCTCTGCGCGATTGCGCATAGCCGTTCCCGTTGCCCTGCTCCTCATCTTCGCCTTGCTTTATTTTACTTTTCACTCGCTCAGGCAGGCGGCTCTGATCTTTACCGCCATACCGATGGCTGCCATTGGCGGTGTCTTCGCGCTCGTGCTTCGCGGCATGCCGTTCAGCATCTCGGCGGGAGTGGGCTTCATCGCGCTGTTTGGCGTGGCCGTACTCAACGGCATCGTGCTGGTAGGCACGTTCAACCAACTGCAGACGGACGGTATGAACAACGTGCTCGCACGGGTGATCGTGGGAACGAAGATCCGCTTGCGGCCAGTGCTGATGACCGCGATGGTGGCGTCGCTCGGATTTCTGCCGATGGCGCTTTCCAAAGGTGCAGGCGCAGAAGTGCAAAAGCCTTTGGCTTCCGTGGTGATCGGAGGGCTCGTGACCGCAACCTTACTGACGCTGTTCCTGCTTCCGCTCCTCTACATCATCTTTTCGAAAGCAAGGTCCATCCGCGGCGTTTCTGCAGCGAAAACGACGATGCTGATCCTCGCGTTGTTCCTCTCGCCCGCACTCTTCGCGCAGGCCGGGCATATCTCGTTTCAGCAAGCCTACGACACGGCGCTCCGGAACAACCTGCAGCTTCGTTCTTCCGACCTGCAGATCGAACGCGCGCGCGCGCTGGCCGGCCCTGCATTTGCGATCCCACGCACGGGCGTGTTCGTGGAGAATGAAGACATCACTCCCGCAGACGGCAAAGGGATCCTCAAGATCGGCCTGGCGCAAAACCTCGAGTGGCCCGGGCTGTACAAAGCGCAGCGCAACCTGCTGCAACAGCAGGTGGGCGCCGCGGAAGCCGCAAGGCAGGTGCGCGCGCTGGAGATCCGCCGCGACCTGCAATTGGTATACTATGCCCTTTGGTACCTGCAAAGCAAACAGGTGCTCTGGCAGCGGCTCGACAGCATCTATTCGTCGTTTGCCCGTGCGGCTTCGCTGCGGGTGCGAACAGGGGAAAGCGCGGGCCTCGACTCCTTGTCTGCGTCGGCGCGCGCGCGCGAGATCCATGTGCAGCTCGGGTTGCTTCAGCGGGATATTGCATCGGGCCAGGAAGCACTCAAGCGGGTGCTGAATACATCTGCCGCATTTCTTCCGCCTTCGTCTCCGGTTGAAAAAGTAACGGTGCCCGATTTGCCCGACTCGCTGGATGCGCATCCTTCGCTCGAAATGCAGGCGCAAAACATTCATATCGCCGAAGCCGAATGGAACCTGCAGCGCCAAAGCAATAAACCCAACTTCGAAAGCCGCTTTTTCACGCAGCGCCTCTACGGAATTTCCAACCCGTATTCAGGTTTTTCGGTGACGGTTGGCGTGCCCATATTCGGACGCGGTGCCTACCGCAGCAAAGTGCGCGCAGCGCAGGTGGAGCGACAGTACCAGGAATCCGTTCTGAACTACGATCGCGTTGCGCTTACAACCGCCTACAAGGCAGCCCTGCAACAACTGCGGAAAGACCAGGAGCTGCTTCGCTACTACGAAGAGTCCGGGCTGCAGCAGTCGGAAGCAATCATCAAGGCGGCAAACCTGGCCTACCGCGGTGGCGAGATCAGCCTTACCGATCTGTTCCAATACCTCTCCCAGGCCATCGACATTCAGAAAGCCTATCTCGACATCCTGAATGGTTACAACCAGTCGGCCATCCAGATTAACTACTACTTAAATCGTTGATCGATATGAAAAATGTATTGTTCGCTTTAATGAGCATAGTGCTGCTGGCCGGCTGCGGCGGCAAGCAGGCCGAACCGGCAAAGGAAGCGGAAGCGCACCATGACGAAGCTCCTTCCAACTTTGTGTCGCTTACGGATGCGCAGATGAAGACGGTGGAGATCCAGCTGGGGACGATTGATAGGAAGAACCTCACCACCTCGATCAGCGCGAACGGCATGCTTTCCGTGCCCAACCACAACAAGGCCTTTGTTACGGCTTTGCACAGCGGTGTGGTGCGCACGCTCACTATCCAGCCCGGCGACTTTGTTCAGAAGGGACAAGCCATCGCCACCATCGTCAACCCCGAGATCGTGGAGCTGCAGCGATCGCTCATAACCGTGAATGCGGAGATCAGCATGGCGGAGATCGAGGAGCGCAGGCAGCGAGAGCTGGTGGAAGGCCAGGCCGCGCCGCTGAAGAACCTGCAGATGGCTCAAACCAGATTGAAAACACTGCGCGCCGAGCGGGCAGCGGTGCAAAAGCATCTTTCGGTGCTGGGCGTTCGCGAAGGTGGCACACTCACCTCAACCCTGCGCGTAGTGGCTCCCATCAGTGGCACCGTTAGTACGGTGCAGGCTCAGATCGGTTCTAATGTAGATGCGTCCACGCCCATCGCCGAGATCGTGAACAACGCGCAGCTTCACCTCGACCTGTTCGTTTACGAGAAAGACCTCCCGCGACTGCACAAGAACCAGGTGATCCACTTCACGCTCACCAACAGCCCGGGCACCGAGTACGATGCGCAGATCTATTCCATCGGTACGGCGTTCGCAAGAGCATCCAAAACGATACCAGTGCATGCGATCGTAAAAGGCGACAAGACCGGGCTGATCGAAGGCATGAACATCACTGCACTCATCAGCATCGGGACCGCAGTGTTGCCTGCGGTACCAACCGAAGCGATCGTTTCTTTCGGTGGACAGGATTACATCTTCGTAAAAACGGACGCTGCACCAGTGGATGTGCACTCCAAAGAGAACGCGCATCCCGAAACGACCGGTGCGACCTTCGAGCGCATCCAGGTGATCAAGGGCGCGTCGGACGTAGGCTACACCGAGATCAGGCCCGTGAAACCCGTTCCGGAAGGTGCGCGGATCATCACCAAGGGCGCGTTCTTTGTGCTTGCCAGGATGACCAACGCGGGCGAGCACGAGCACTAAACGAAAAGCGATACTTATTCCCGTTTGTTCTGTGTGCATCAAAATATCGCGCGCTCGAGCAAGGCAACGTTCAGGTTGCGGTGCTGCTCCGGCAGGGCGGCATCGTTACCCGTGCGATGTCGCTCCACGAATGCGAATCCGTAGCCTTCATAGTATGCAATGAGCCTTTCATTGTCTGCCCACGTATCCATCCGCAAATAGCGCAGTCCTTTCTCCGCTGCATGCACGCAGGCCCATTCCAGCACGCGCTCAAAAAGGCGGCCGCCGCGCGTTTGCGGATGCACCACCACGCGGTGCAGGTAAAGCGCATCACAACGCTCGCGCTCCCGCCAGATCAGCTCGTCGGTGTAGCAGATGCAAAAGACCACTGTGATCGTTCCTTCGTTTCTGATCACGTACAACAACCCGCGGTCGAGGTCTTGTTGGATAAAGCGCTCGTCTATCCGGTCCCATCCGATGAAGCCGTTGCGTTTTTGATAATCAATGGCAGCGTCGTATAGCTGCATGATGACCGGAAGATCGGCCTGCGTGCCACGCGCGACCGTCCAGCCCGTTCCCGTATTTGTTTGCATGCTTAGGAAGTTGTTTGAGCCAGCTTGCTTTTGCGGGCTCCGTAGAAGAAATAAACGGCGATGCCTGCGATGCTCCAAACAACGAAGCGCACCCAGGTGGCGCCATCGAGGCTGAACATCAGCAGCAGGTTGAATACGACGCCCAGCGTGGCAACCAGCCCAACGTAGCGCACGCGGAAAGGCCGGTGCAGGTGGGGCGCTTTCCTGCGCAACAGCAGCACCGCCGCACAGATCATGGCGAATGCGAACAGCGTTCCTATACTCGTCATCTTGGTTGCTTTTTCGATGGGTGTTACTGCTGCGATCACTGCTGCAACAAATCCCACAAGGAGCGTGCTTTTCCAGGGTGTTTTGTAACGCGCATGCACCGAGCCGAACATGCCGTTCGGTAGCAAGCCATCCTTGGCCATGTTCAAAAAGATGCGCGTTTGCGACAACAACATCACGAGCATCACCGACACCAGTCCAATGACTGCAGCAATGGTGATGAGCAAGGATGCCCATGGCAGCCCAATACGCTCGAAGGCGGAAGCCACCGGCGCGCCGAGGTCGAGGGTTTTGTAGGGCACCATGCCCGTGAGCACGAGCGATACCAGGATGTAAAGCAAGGTGCAAATGCCCAGCGAGGCCATGATGGCAAAGGGAATGTCCTTCGTGGGATTAACCGCCTCCTGCGCCTGCGTAGACACGGCATCGAAACCGATGAAGGCGAAGAAAACGATGCCCGCGGCGGTGAACACGCCGGGCAGTCCGTAGTGGCTCGTGCCCGTGGCATCAACGGTTCGTTTCGGTACGAAGGGGTGCCAGTTGGCGGGCGTAAGGTAGAAGGCACCTACGGCTACGACGAAGAGCACCGCGCACACCTTGATCGCTACGATAAGGTTGTTGGTGCGCGCCGATTCGCGGATGCCGCGAAAGAGCACCCATGTTACCAACAGCACCACCAGCAGCGCGGGGAGGTTGATGGCGAAAACCGGCGCTTCGATTCCCAGGCGCAACGCTTCCTCGCGTGCCGACACCGGATCGTTGACAAGCCACAACGGAATGTTGTGCACGCCTGCCATGTGCAGCAGTTTTACAAAGTACTTCGACCAGCTGACCGCAACAGTAGTGGCACCCATCATATACTCCAGTATCAGGTTCCACCCGATGAACCAGGCGAAGAGTTCGCCTACCGTTCCATACGAGTATGCGTATGCCGAGCCGGATACAGGAAGAATGGATGCGAATTCGGCATAGCAGAAGGCGGCGAAGAGGCAGCCGATGCCGGCGAGCAAAAAGGAGAGCGCGAGTGCCGGACCAGCGTACAGGTTGGCGGCCACGCCGGTGAGCACAAAGATGCCGCCACCGATGACGGCGCCGACGCCGATCGCGGTAAGGGCCCATTTGCCCAGCGAGCGATGCAGCTCCGAACTTTCGATGTCGCGGGTGTACGCGGCGAGTGGTTTGTTGCGGAAGTAGCGGGAAGCGTTCATAAGCGTCTTGTTGGTTTGGTTCAAGCCTGTGGTTTCAGTTGCGGACGCAGTGCGGCCACGCGGTCTTCAAACACGGTGGGTACGTTCAACGGGGCTTCTATTTGTTGCAGGAAGTCGAGCAGGTTGGAGCGATGCGGCTGGCTTTTGCCGCTGCGGATGTTGAAATGCACGAGCGTAGTCCAAAGCACCGCTTTGAGGGTGGTCTTGTCGGGGTCGTACATGAGCGCTTCCACCAACAGGCTTTTACCGGTCACCGAGAGGAGGCGCGTCTTGATGGTGACCACTTCGAGCGGAAGGGCAGGGGCGAGGTAGGCTACCTGGGTTTGCGCTGCCACCCATCCGAGTCCCTCGTTGCGGGCCAGCTCGTAGGGGTCGAAGCCGTAGCATTCCAGCAGCTGGTCTTCGCGGGCGTTGATCATGTAGTCGATATAGCGCGCGTTGTTAAGGTGGTTGAAGGGGTCGCAATCGGCAAAGCGGATCTTGACGTAACTCTCCGGCTCTTTTTCATAATACTTCATAAAGGGATGTTCTTTAAAAAATACCGATCGGTATATTTATGGGTAAAAAAATATCAGGTGCCCAGCGACCGGATGTAGTTTTCGAGGAAGTCCATGGCCTGGCCCAGCTCCTGCGAGCGGTCGGTCACCTTCGCCTGCATCACGGCTCCTTCGATCAGCGACATGAGCAGCACGGCCACCAGTGCCGGCTCGGCATCCTCCCGGATCTCGCCGCGTTCGATGCCGCGTTTTACCTGGTTTTCCACCGATTGCTTCCAGAAGCGCAAGGCATCGGCCGCGCGCTTCTTCAGCGCCGGGTGCGTGTCATCGGCGTCGGTGGATGTATTCAGGATAGGGCAACCGGTTTTAAGAAAAGGAATTTTTAAAAAGTTGCGGTACATCCGCGGGTACACCAGCAGTCGCTCGATCGAGTGCTCCTGCGCCAGGATCCGTTCCTTTACATAAGCCGTCACGTTCCCGAAGTTGTAGTCGAACGCCGCCAGCGCCACTTCATCCTTGTTGCGGAAGTTGCCATAGATGCTGCCCTTCGTCAGCCCCGTGGCCTCGGTAAGGTCTGTCATCGACGTACCCACATACCCCTTCGCATTAAATATCGAAGCGGTCTTCTCAATGATGAACTGTCGCGTTTTCTCAGCCTTATTCATATTCCCGCCGTAAATATATACCAATCGGTATAATCAAAAATTTATTTTTCTTCCTCTTGTCCCTCTCGTTCTCTTGTTCTCTCTTTCTCTTGTTCTCTCTGTTCTCCTCCCAACTGTACTCCTCTCATTTCCGGCAATTCAATACCTTCGCGGCGCATTAATCATCTAAAAAACCGCTTAGAATATGTCAGTAAAAGTTGCCATCAACGGCTTTGGACGGATCGGACGCCTGGTATTCCGCCAGATTCACAATATGGAAGGAATTGACGTCGTGGCCATCAACGACCTCACCAGCCCCGCCGTGCTGGCGCACCTGCTCAAGTACGATTCGGCACAGGGCCGCTTCAACCAGGATGTGAAGGCGACCGACAACGCCATCGTGGTGAACGGTCACGAAGTGAAGATCTACGCACAGAAAGACCCGGCACAAATTCCCTGGGGCCAGCACGATGTAGACGTTGTGATCGAGTCGACCGGCTTCTTTACCGATAAGGCGAAGGCCGAAGCGCACATCACGGCAGGTGCCAAGCGCGTGGTCATTTCCGCACCCGCCACCGGCGACCTGAAGACGGTTGTGTTCAACGTGAACCACCAGATCCTCGACGGTTCCGAGACCATCATCTCCTGCGCTTCCTGCACCACCAATTGCCTTGCGCCGATGGCGAAAGTGCTCAACGATAGCTACGGCATCCTGTCGGGCATCATGACCACCATCCACGCCTACACCAACGACCAGAATACGCTCGACGCCCCGCACCCGAAAGGCGACCTGCGCCGCGCACGCGCTGCGGCCCAGAACATTGTTCCCAACAGCACCGGCGCAGCCAAGGCCATCGGCCTCGTTCTCCCCGAGCTGAAAGGCAAGCTGGACGGCACCGCACAGCGAGTGCCCACCATCACCGGTTCGCTCACCGAACTGGTAACGGTGCTTGGCAAAAAAACAACGGTGGAAGAGATCAACGCTGCCATGAAAGCCGCTGCCAACGACAGCTTTGGTTACACGGAAGACGAGATCACCTCTACGGATATCATCGGCATCCACTTCGGATCGCTGTTCGACGGCACGCAAACGAAAGTGATCACCAACGGCGATGTGCAGCTGGTGAAGACCGTGAGCTGGTACGACAACGAAATGAGCTACGTGTCGCAGCTGGTGCGCACGGTGAAGCATTTTGCCGGACTCATCTCCAAATAAGACAAGCAGCTAGCAAGCCCCGGCATCACGCCGGGGCTTTTTGTTGCGCCCTACCTTACATTTGACCGCACAAACAACCCCGTTATGGCTCCATTCGCAGACTACGATTTTTCGGGCCGCAAAGCCCTTGTTCGCGTCGACTTCAACGTGCCGCTCGATGCAGCATTCAACATCACCGACGACAACCGCATCCGCGCAACGCTTCCTACGATTCAGAAGATCCTGAAGGACGGCGGCTCGGTGATCCTGATGTCGCACCTCGGTCGCCCGAAGGAAGGCCCTACGGAAAAATATTCGCTGAAGCACGTCGTGAAGCACCTTTCGGAACTGCTTGGAACGGAAGTGCAGTTTGCCGACGACTGCATTGGCGCCGACGCGGCGAAAAAGGCTGCCGCCCTGCAACCGGGCCAGGTGCTGCTGCTCGAGAACCTGCGTTTTTATACAGAAGAAGAGAAGGGCGACAAAGCTTTTGCGGAGAAACTGGCGAAGCTGGGCGATGTATACGTCAACGATGCATTTGGAACGGCGCACCGGGCGCATGCTTCCACCGCGGTGATCGCACAGTTTTTCGAAAAGGGAAACCGACTCTTCGGCAACGTGATGGAAAGCGAAGTGAAAAGCGCGGAAAAAGTGCTGCACAACAGCGAAAAACCTTTCACTGCCATCATCGGCGGAGCAAAGGTATCGGATAAGATCCTGATCATTGAAAACCTGCTGGAGCGTGCTACCGACATCATCATCGGTGGCGGCATGGCCTATACTTTTTTCAAGGCGATGGACGGCCGCATCGGAACCTCGCTCTGCGAAGACGACCGCCTCGACATGGCGCGCGACCTCCTCAAAAAGGCCGAGGAAAAAGGCGTTACGATTCACCTGCCTTCCGACTCGATCATTGCGGACCGCTTTGCCGCGGATGCGGACATTTCGTCGGCACTCAGCACCAACATCCCCGATGGCTGGATGGGACTGGACATCGGCCCGCTGGCGTCCGATATGTTCACCAAGGTGATCCACGACTCGCGCACCATCCTCTGGAATGGCCCGATGGGTGTGTTCGAGATGGAGAAGTTCCAGCACGGCACCAAATGCGTGGCCAAGGCCGTTGCCGAAGCAACGGCGAGCGGCGCCTTCACACTTGTGGGCGGCGGCGACTCTGTGGCGGCAGTCAACCAGTTTGGCTACCACGACAAAGTGAGCTACGTATCCACCGGCGGCGGCGCCATGCTCGAATACTTCGAAGGGAAGGAACTGCCGGGTATTGCGGCCGTGAAAGCGTAACCCTTCGGCTGCGCAGGGTGCCAGCTCGATTTCGATAAAGCTGGCAAATTAAACAGTGTGCAGGGTGTTTCGAATGCGTGTCCTGACAGGCTGGCCGCACTTTACTGCCATGGTGAGCGCAGCCGATCCATGGTGCGCATTTTGATGGTATGACATAACTTTAAACAACAAACGAAAAACAATGAAGACTTCAACCCTGGTTCTGGTGGTCATTTTGGGCATAGTGCTCGTACTCGGCGGATGCGTCGGATGCGGAGCCATCGGCTTTCAGAAACGCACGGTAGGCCTGGAAGAAAATGTACGCGGCCAATGGGGCAATGTGCAGACGCAATACCAGCGCCGCGCCGACCTCATCCCGAACCTGGTAAATACGGTAAAAGGCGAAGCCAACTTCGAGCGCGGAACCCTCAACGACGTGATCAACGCCCGTGCGAAGGCCACTTCGATGCAGATCAGCCCCGAAAACCTCACCCCGGAGAACATCCAGCGCTTCCAGCAGGCGCAGGCGCAACTCTCGGGCGCACTCAGCCGCCTCCTGGTGGTTTCGGAGAACTACCCGAACCTCCGCGCCAACGATGCCTTCCGCAACCTGCAAACGCAGCTGGAAGGAACGGAGAACCGCATCGCCGTAGCCCGCAAGGATTACAACGACGCCGTGCAGCAATACAACACGTCGATCCGCACCTTCCCCAACAACATTTATTCGGGTTGGTTTGGATTCAGCCAGAAAGGCTACTTCGAGGCTGACCCGGGCGCTAAGAATGCTCCCACGGTGAACTTCGACAACAACAGCGGAACGGCTCCCTCGGGAACTGCACCGGCAGCGAACAATTCAACGGCCCCGGCACCCGGCACCAACACCGAGCCACAACCGCAAAACAAATAAGCATGGGAATCTTCTCCCGCTTTTTCGGCCGGAAGGAAGACTTCTTCACCGACGAACAGAAGGCGCAGCTCGTGCAGGCCATCCAGTCTGCCGAGCGGCGCACTTCCGGTGAGGTGCGCGTTTTCATCGAAAGCCGCTGCTCCTACCTCGATGCGGTTGACCGGGCCAGGGAAGTTTTTACGGAGCTGGAAATGCAGCAGACCGACCTGCGCAACGCTACACTCGTGTACGTTGCGGTGAAAGACCGGCAGGCAGCGGTTTTTGGCGATGCGGGCATCCACGAAAAGGTGGGCGCGGCCTACTGGGAGCAAACCATCGCGGGCATGCTGCAGGAGTTTCGCTCCGAACACCTTGCCGATGGCATCTGCGTGGGCATTACGCGCCTCGGTGAAGCGCTCCAGTCCTATTTCCCCTACGACTCCGACACCGACAAGAACGAACTACCGGACGACATCGTGTTCGGAAAATAGCCCATGAAAAAGTTCCTGCTATCTCTTGCCCTTTTGCTGGCCGTGCTGCTGGGCTTTGGCCAAAGCGTGGAAAAATTCGTACGCGAAAAATACCCACCGCAAACGCCGCCCCGGCTGGTCAACGATTTTGCAGCCATCCTCACGCCCGACCAGAAGGCGGCGCTCGAGGAAAAGCTGCTGCGGTACGCCGACAGCACTACCTCGCAGATCGCCATTATCACCGTCCCCTCGCTCGACGACCTTCCCGAAGAGGAAGTGGCGCTCGAATTCCTGCGGCAGTGGGGCGTGGGTATCAAGGGTAAGGACAACGGCATCGTTCTTCTCGCTTCGATGAACGACCGGAAGATCCGCATTGAAGTGGGCTACGGCCTCGAAGGAGCGATCCCCGACATCACGGCCAAGAACATCATCGAGAACGACATCATCCCGGCCTTCCGCTCGGGCAATTACTACCGCGGCTTCGACGACGCAAGTACGTCGCTGTTCAAAGCGGCTACCGGCGAGTATAAAGCGCCCGAGGGCTACTCCTCGCGCGAGCAGGGCGACCCCGGCTACAGCGGCGGCCACGACCGTGGACGCACCAGCATCTTTTCCATCATCTTCGGCATCATCGTCATCATCGTCATTTCGCGTATGTGCGGAGGTGGTGGCGGAGGCGGCTACATGTCGCGGCGCGGGTACCGCGGAACCGGTGGCGGCTTCTTCTTCCCCGGCTCTTTTGGAGGTGGCGGTGGTGGCGGCTTTGGTGGATTCGGTGGCGGCGGAGGCGGAGGCTTTGGCGGTTTCGGCGGCGGCGGCGGAGGCGGCGGCGGAGCCAGCGGTGGCTGGTAGCGCTACCGATCCTTCTTCACACATCTTTGAAAGGCGCAGTTTCTGCGCCTTTTTTTGCTTTGCTTTGGCAACGTTTGCGTAGTCCGTGGCTGGCAGGAAGCCCGGGAGGCGTATTTTTAAGCAAAGAAAAAATGATGAAAAAATACCTACTCCTTCTTTGCTGTGCAGCCGGATTGACGCTTGGCGCTTCGGCACAGGCGTCTTCGACCGATGCCCCCATAACAAAGGAAGAAAAAGCGCGGATGAAAGAAAAGCAGGAAGCTGATCTGACCGAAGCCTTCAAATATGCAGGCCTCTCCGACGCACAGATCACGGCCGTGCGAGAAGCGCTCGACGCGGCAGGCAAGGCAAGCAAAGACCTCAAAGCCAACACCGCCCTTACCGAGGAGCAGAAACTGGAAGCGAAGAACAAGATCAACGCCGACAAGAACGTGCGGCTGAAGGAGATCATGGGCGCCGATGCCTACAGCAAGTGGAACGATATCCGCAAGCAGCAAAAGACGCGCGCTGGGCAAACCGGATCTGCAGGTTGATCAGCTACCGATGGACAAATAAAAAGAGAGAGGCTTTCCGCAAGGGAAGCCTCTCTCTTTAATCAACCGGAAATCAATAATCCTGCTTAAAATCCTTTCTTCGTCAGTTTCTCTTCTACGTAGTCGGCCAGCTCTTTGCGGCCCGCGGTGGTTTGCGCCTTTTGGATCGATTGCAGTTGCTGGCTGATGAACATCTGCACCTGGTCGCGGAAGTTTTCAGGCACCTGCGCAATGAACTTCGTCATCGCATCCACACCACGACGGAAGAGGGCGGGATCGCTGATGCGGCCCAGCTGCTCGGCAAGCGGCGAAATGGCTTCAAACTTGGCCTGGCTCAGCGCCATTCCCTCAAAGTTCGAGATGAGCATATTGGCAGCCGACTCATCGCCGGCGTTGAGGAGGATGCGTGTGGCAACCGAAGCGATCTTGCCTTTGAGCGGCACCTTCGAAACCTTGCGGGCTTCTGCCAGTGCGGCAACGCTGTCGATCTTGGCCAGCGCCTCGAGGGCATTGCCGGAAACGGTGTACGAAGAATCGCTCACCGCCGTGCGGAACAGGTTGGCGTACGTGGCTTTTTTATAGTCGCCGAGTTTGCTGATTGCAACGGCCTTTACACTGCGTCTGGGGTCGGATGCAGCGAGGCGGGCGATGGCCGCTTCCGCCGCGGTCTTCACGTTCTCTTTTTTCAGATCAACGCGTGAAGCTGCATAGGAGCGGAGCCCATCGAAGCGGTCGTTGAGCGCAGAAAGCAACAGGTCCATGCCCTTGGCCTCATCCTGGCGGCGCGCGGCATACTCGATGGCTTCGCGGCGGGCGAGGTAGGTGCCACCGTATTTATACTGGTGCACGTATTCGTCGAGTGTCTTGTTCTCGGTCTTCGCAGCCAGCAACACACGGTCGCCGTCGAAGTTCACCAGGTCGGGGCGTGCAGTGGCGGCAAATCTGAAGGTATCAGCCTTGCTATCCACCCAAATGTTGTGACGCGTGCGATTGGCGCCGTTGTAGATGTCGATAGTTGTGGGCAGCACAAATACCTTGTCGCCCGACTGCTTCTGCTGCACGATCACGCGCACCATTTTGCTGGCCTCGTCGTAGCTATAGTTGATGTCGAGGCGCGGGTGGCCGCTGCCATAGTACCACTGGTTCCAGAACCAGTTAAGGTCTTTGCCGGTAACTTCTTCAAACGCAAGACGCAGTTGCTGTGCTTCGGCGGCTTTGAATTTGTTGGTGGTGAGGTAAACGTTGAGGGCTTTAAAGAAAGCGCTGTCGCCAACGAAGTTGCGGAGCATGTGCAGGATGCGGCCGCCTTTGTTGTAGCTCACGGCATCAAACATATCTTCCTTGTCGTTGTAATGGAAGCGCACCAGATCTTTCTTGTCGCTGCCGCTCATCAGGTAGCCCTGCATGTCGGTATAGTTGTGCGCATCGGCCGCATCCTTCCCGTATTTATACTCACTCCACAAGTATTCCGAGTAGTTGGCGAACGACTCGTTGAGCGTGAGGTTGCTCCAGCTTTCGGCGGTTACATAATCGCCAAACCACTGGTGAAACAGCTCGTGGGCGATGGTGCCTTCCCAGCCGTTGCCATCAGTAAGCTCGCGCGCGTCCTGCTGTGCCGACTCCTGGTGCAGCGTGGCAGTAGTGTTCTCCATCGCTCCGCTCACATAGTCGCGGCCCACGATCTGCGCGTATTTAGACCAGGGGAAATCCACTCCGGTGATGCGGCTGAAGAAGGCCATCATTTCGGGCGTGTTGCCGAAGATGCGGCGCGCAACAGATGCATACTCTTTCTCTACGAAGTAGCTTACTTCCTTGCCTTTGTATTTGTCTTTGGTAACGGAGAACTCACCGATGCCCATGAAGAAAAGGTAGGGCGCGTGCGGCAGGTCCATCTTCCAATGATCCGTACGCGTGCCGTCGGCATTTTTCGTTTGCTTCACCAGCAGGCCGTTGCTCAGCGTCACATATTTGGCAGGCACCGTCATCAGTATTTCTTCGGTCGTTTTCTGGTTGGGCCGGTCGATGGTGGGCACCCACACGGATGTTGCTTCCGTTTCGCCCTGCGTCCACACCTGGGTGGGCTTGCCAGCTTCTTCACCGCGCGGGTTGATGAAGTACAGTCCCTTTGCATCGGTGATGGCGGCGGATCCTTTTGCCTGGTATTCGTCGGGCTTCGCCGTGTAGTCGATATATATGGTATACGTCTCGTTGTTGCGGAAACTGCGTCCGAGGTGGATGTTCAGTTGTTCGCCGTCGTACTCGTAGCGCAGCTTGCTGTTGCTTCCGCCTTTCACGAGCGACACCTCGCGAACGTCCATTCCCTTGGCATCGAGACGCAGCGAATCGGTGGCGTAGAAATGGGGGCGCAGCGTGATCCAGGCCTTGCCTTTGAGTTGCGACTTGCTGAAGTCGAAGCGGGCGTCGAGCTTGGTGTGCACCAGGTCGTTGATCTTTTCAGTGGTGGCCCGGTAAGGCGTTGTGGCAACAGCGGGCGCTGCCGTACCCTGGGCAAAGGCACCTGCGCCGGTCAGGCAAAGAGCACCTGCGAGAAAAAGCAATTTCATATTACGAGTTTGATGAGTGTTGCAAATCTAATGGCTTAATGAGCCCGGTACGCTAAATTCTACCAGTGCGCCGTTCGCCGGTATGAACGGGCATTTGATTGGCATCGCCCGCCAAAAACAGTATTTTTGGGGAACATGAAAAGAATCGGACTGTTCTGCGTGCTTCTCCTGATGGGCCTTGTGGCGGGCGCGCAAAAAGTATATTTCATTTACGTGCAGAGCGATAACGGCGCTCCCTTTTATGTTCGCCTCGGCGAAAAAGTGAGTTCTTCCACTGCCACCGGTTATGTCATCGTTGCAAACCTCCGCGACAGCAGCTACGTTCTGCAGGTGGGTTTCCCGGGCTCGACCGCGGAGAGCCGCTTCGCGGTTTCGCTCAAGGGCGAGGACAAGGGGTATGTGCTGAAGCAGGTGGGTGGCACCTGGAACCTGTTCGACCTGCAGGAACTGACGCTCACCAGGGCGCTTGCCGCTGTTGGCCCTTCCGAAGAAGAAAGCCGCACGCTGCTTGCGCAGGCCGACCCCTTTACGCGCCGCCTTGTGCAGGCTTCGGATGATCTTACCCTCTTGAATTCCGGTCCTTCACCATCCGCACCTTCCGTTGCCGTGGAGCAAATTCCGCCCGCGCCCATGCCCGCCAGGCCAGAGCCTGAGGTGGTGCAGGTTGAAGTGAAGCCAACCGCCGTGGATACGGTGCGTGCCCGGCCCATTGCCGACACGACTGCTCCAGTTGCCGTGTCCGCGCCGCCGGCGGAAGCCGAAGCGCCGTATCGCCGCTCGCAGGTAACGCGTCGTTCCGAGAGCTCCACTACGGAGGGTTTCGGTCTTGTGTTCGTCGACAACCTCGGCGAGCAGAACGATACCATCCGGTTGCTTATTCCGAACCCGAAATTCGTACCAGCCGCTGCTGCCGCACCCGATAGCACCCGCGCGCCGCAGGCCGGGCGTGTTGCCGCCGCGCCGGTAGCCGATTCAGTACCCGCCATTGCGGCCGATCGGGTTGTGACTCCGGCAGACAGCACCCGTGCTCCTGCCCAGGCTGCGCTCCCCGTTGCGGCGCCTTCTGCACCGGCGGAAGTAACGCCCACGGCAGCTGTGAAAGTTGATCCGGTTGCTGCGCCAAAGCCGGCAGGCCGCCCGCGCGATTGGGCGATCGGCAATGCCACCTGTGCAGCGCAGGCGGAGCAAAAGGACTTTTTCAAGCTCCGCAAGAATATGGCGGCCTCGGAAGACGAAGGCGCCATGGTGACCACGGCGCGAAAGGAATTCAGGAAGCGCTGTTACTCGGTGGCGCAGGTAAAGCTGCTGGGTACCTTGTTTCTTACCGACCTCGGGCGCTACAACTTTTTCGAGGCGGCCTGGGGCCATGTAGCCGATCAGCCGAATTTCCCAGAGCTGGAAGGCGAGCTGAAGGATGCCTACCTGGTCAACCGTCTTTATGAGCTCACTCGTCCCACCGTTCAATAATATGGCCCGTTACTTTCTCGAGGTTGCCTACAAAGGCACGCGCTACAGTGGGTTCCAGGTTCAGGAGAACGCGCTTACCATCCAATCGGAACTGGAAAAGGCCATCGCGCTGGTGCAGCGGCACCCGGTTGCGCTCACGGGCTCGTCACGCACGGATGCGGGTGTGCATGCGCTGCAGAACTATTTTCATTTTGATTGCGCTACTTCGCTGCACCCGCAATTGTCGTACAAGCTCAATGCGATCCTTCCCGGCGATATCGTGGTAAAGTCGCTTCAGGCGATGGGGGATGAGGCTCATTCGAGGTTTGATGCGATTGCGCGGGAATATGAATACCGGCTGTACCGGGAGAAGAATCCCTTCCTGCAGGAGACAGCGCTTTACTATCCGTATGCCCTCGACCGCGAGGCGCTGGCGGAGACGGCTGCTTATATAAAGGAGCAGACGAACTTCTGGGCATTTTCGAAGACGAACACGCAGGTGAAGAACTTCCGTTGCCAGATCCGCGTTTCGGAGTGGGTCGACAAGGGAGAGGAGCTGGCTTACCACGTGGAGGGAAACCGCTTCCTGCGCGGGATGGTGCGGCTGCTGACGGGCACGCAAATGAAAGTGGCCCGTGGGAAGCTGGGTATGGATGCCTTCCGGAAGCTGTTTACGGAGGAGGCTAAATGCGGTATTTCCATTGCGGCGCGCGGTCTGTATCTGTTGCGGGTAAAATACCCTGAAGATTATTTCCCGCACTGACACTCGGTTTCACGGGTATTTGCCCCTTTTGAAGCACAATCTTTTGGAGGCCACGGCTGGGGTCCCTATCTTTGCGTCCGCTTTTTGAAACAACGGTTGGCTACTTTTTTCTGCTTCATTCCGGGACGATCTATTGGAAGAATTATTCAAAAAAGATTTGGAACGGAGGCCCTGGAAACCGTATCTTTGCCGTCCGCTTCGAAAGAACGGTTTGCTCTTTAAATAGTTGGTTTTCAAAACGTTAAAGCGATTTTCTGAAAAGAAATTTTCGAAAAAAGTTTGGTGGTGATGAGGAAGGCTACTATCTTTGCACTCCGCTTCTGAAAAAGAGGCACAGTTCTTAAAAATTACGGCCGGTTTTGAAAATAAATTTGGCTGAAACGAAAAAGGCTCTTACTTTTGCACTCCGCTTCGAAAAACGGGGCGGTGCAAAACGAAAGGGTTCTTTAGAAAACGATGGGTGAGACGCTTAAGAGTTAGGCGGTCTGCGGTTCGAAACCGGGTCATCTGCAAAACAATTTGGAAGTAGCGATACGGAAGGATTGAAGTTCTTTGAAAGAAAGGGAAGCAACAGCACTAATGGAAATTAGGTGCTAAAATTTTATAGGTAAGGTTGAATCAAGTTTACAAAGATTCGACAAATGACTCGACAATTTTCGGAATG
>SEAC01000033.1 GCA_004173235.1 Chitinophagaceae bacterium
CCCTGAGGGCGAGGGGGAGCATCCTCACCCCCTGCCCCCTCTCCGTAAAAGGGGCGCATCTCAAGCTCCGAAGCAAAGTACCGTGAGGCCAGGAGAACAGCCATGCGGAAACACCCGCATTATTCCGGGATTTTTCCCAGCGCCAGGTGTTTTTCCCACCAGCGATCCAACCTCAATCTTAGTGGAACTTTGCCGCGCCGGGCATACGGAAGTTTTTGCGTGTTCAGCTTCGAGCCTTGTGTGCAGCTCCCAATGGAAAAGCAGTCGGGCCTTATCCAGCTAAGCCCGGATGCCGGCAGCGATATCCGTTATCTCAAAAGCAACGGATGATCAGGGTGCAAGCTTGCCGGCAGCCACGGCCTCCTGATAGCGCGCACAGGCTTTTTCAACCACAATTTCGAGTGGTGTGAATTGAAAATTCGGCAGCGCTTTCAACAGGGCAGCATTGTCGAACGAAGTGCGGCTGTGCGCCACGCGCGCGCTTTCTTTCGTGAGCAGGGCCTTGCGGCCCGTGAATTTCGATTTGAGGGCTTCCATTCGCCATGCGATCTCCCCGAGAAACGGCGTGGCCTCACGCGAAGGGCGTTTCTTGCCGAACCCATCGGCCATTGTATCGAGCAATTTGTGAAACGACCAGTTGTCGCCGTTGACGATGAAGCGCTGCCCGGTGATATGGGACAACAGTAGTTCTACAGTCGCGCGCGCAACGTCTTCCACTCCCACAAACCCATTGATACCTTCCGTATACCAGGGAAATCCTCCATACGCGTTGCGAAAGATCGCGCTGCTCGACCCGTGCCAATCGCCATAGCCGAGAATGGTGCTCGGGTTGAGGATGACTCCTTCAAGCCCTTCCGAAAACCCGCGCCACAGCTCCATTTCAGCAAGGTGCTTGCTTACGGCATACTGCGTGTTGCTTTTCGTTTCCGTCCACTTTTTGGTTTCATCTACATGCCCGCCTTCGCGGGTGCGGCCCAGCGCAGCTACCGACGAAATGTAAGCGATGCGCCGGATGCCTTCTTCGAGCGCCACGTTCACCACGTTGCCCGTTCCATCGCGGTTGATCTGCAACAGCCGCTTGCGATCGGCACCGTGAAAAGACACGAGTGCGGCAGAGTGAACGATGCTGTCCACGCCCTGCATCGCATCGGCAAGCGACACCACGTCGAGTATGTCGCCTTCCACCCATTCTACTTTTTGCAAAATGGAAGCGTCTATAAAAAACGGCTCCTTTGCCGAACGCCGCAGTGCGCGCACTGGAAGACCGCGTTCGACGAGTTCTTTCAAAATATAAGCACCTAAAAAGCCGGTGCCGCCGGTTACGAGGATCATGTCTTTTTTATAAACGTCATTCCGAAGGCTGGAGTGAAACGAAAGCCTGAAGGAATCTTTACAAAGGTTGGGTCTTCCGCCCGCTCAGCCTGGAGTCCATCAAAAGAGATTGCTTCGCTTCGCTCGCATGACGGCTCCGATAATTATTTCTGGTAATCGTAATAACCCTTCCCCGTTTTTCTTCCGAGGTTGCCGCTCTCCACGCGCTCCTGCTGCAGGGCCGAAGGCCTGAGACGCTCCGGCGCGCCCATCTGCGCATACACCGAGCACGACACCGCATAGTTCACATCGTTGCCGATCAGGTCCATCAGCTTGAAAGGTCCCATCTTGAAGCCCTGTGCTTCCAGGAGGCGGTCGATCGTTTCGTAGGGAATTCCTTCTTCGGCCATCCGCAACGACTCGATGTAATAAGGCCGCGCAACGCGGTTGACGATGAAGCCCGGAGCATCCTTGCACAAAACCGGCACCTTTCCCACCATGCGGGTGAATTGGAGCAAAGCATTCACTACCGTATCGGACGTGTGCGCGCCTCTAACCACTTCCACCAGCTTCATCAGCGGCGCGGGGTTGAAAAAGTGTAAGCCGGCGAAGCGTTCGCTGACGGGCAGGGCAGAAGCCAGGTCGTTGATTGAAAGAGAGGACGTGTTGGAAGCGAAGATGGTGGTTGCGCCATTCCTGTCGGCAAGTTGCGTGAAGAGCGATGTCTTCGCCTCCGGCTTTTCAATGATGGCTTCCACAACGAGGTCGGCAACGCAATCGTCGATGTTGCCGCTGAAGCGGATGCGCCTGAAGATGGCTTCGGATGCTGCTGCATCGAGCTTTCCTTTTTCCAAGAGGGTTTGCAGGCTCTTTTGAATGCCGGCGCGCGCTTTTTCAAGCACTGTTGCATTGAGTTCGTACAACACCACGGGAATGCCCGCCGTTGCTGCAACCTGCGCGATTCCGCTGCCCATTGTGCCGGCGCCGCAAACACAAACCGAGTTGATCTCCATTGGCCTGATTATCGCATAAAATTAGGGGCTGCGGCGCGACGTGGCGTAACTTTAAAGCAAGTAGAAAATTGTAAGCGGATGAAAACGAAACACTGGATCCTGCTGGGCGCAGGTATAGCTGCCGGTGCGGCCATCGCCTGGTGGCTGCTCGAACAAAACAAAAGCAACGAGGACAAGCCACCGAAAGGTGCGCCGCAAACGCCATTACGCAATCCTGGCGATCAATCCGAGTTTCTTACGAGCCCGGGTGAAAGCGAGATCGGGTGAGCGCATCGTTCAGGTGTCATGGCGGGGAAAGGAGGCGGAGGCGATTTTCCGAAGCCATCTGCTGAACACATGTGGCTTCCTCTTATTGCGCTTCGGCGTCCGTTAGCGTGAGATGCTTCGCTCGCAACGACGGCACATAAGGGGCGGCATTGTCGAACACTTGTTTCTTCTTGCGCTCATACCACCACTTCGGTACCGTCTTCTTCATCAACGTGTCGATGGAGCGCATGCCGAAAAGATTCCATACACCTTTGAGCTTGCCGCCGAGTGAAGGCTGCAGCGCGCGCAGGCTCATGGCGAACCCGCTGTCGAGGTATTCCATATGATGCCAGTAGCCGGCGGGCATGAAAAGCGTGTCGCCGTGCTCCAGGATCACCTCGTAGCCGCGTGCCTCGCGAAGTGCGGGAAACTGCTCGTAATCCACTTTGCTGCCATCGGAATAATAGTTGGAAAAATCTGCAAGGCTCAGCACTTCGAAAGGCTTGCGATAGAGCTTATGCTGCTCGGAAAAAGGAAAGAGCAGCACGCGCTTGCGACCGGCAAACTGTGTATGGAGGATGTTGGAAAGGTCGATGTCGAAGTGCATGTGGGTGATGGACGTGGCGCCCCCGACAAAGAGCATTGGGAATTTTTTTACGAAGCCTTTCATCATGTCTTCGGGCCAGCTGAAATCCTTTACCAGTTGAGGTGCGTGGTCGAAGATGTTGAAGAGGAAGATGCGCCAGCCTGCAGGTCCGCTACGGATGCTGTCGATGTAATCGCCGAAGGTCTTATAGTCATCGGCCGTGTTGATGGGCGTGTAGGCATCGCTTTTCACGTTGTTGTAAAGCGCCACGCGTTGGTTTCCCACCAGCTCCTTGAAGTATTCCCAGTTCCATTTTTGATAAGCTGGCCATCGCTGCGCCAGCTTGCGGATCACCACCGGCTTTTGCGGCCGGTAGAATTCGGCGCGGAAGCGCTGGGGGTCCAGCTCGTCGAAGACGGGAACAGGTTGGAGTTGCATGCGGTCCTGATTTGGCGCAAAATTAATTTGTTACACCCGGCCACAAGCCCCGTTTTCGGCGAAAGGCCTGTTAAAAGGCTTAACTTTTGCGCGTTTATCTTATGCTCCTACACATTCATCCAGACAACCCGCAGCCGAGGCTGCTGCGCCAGGTGGCCGACCTGCTCCGCAATGGCGGCATCATCGTGTATCCCACCGATACCATTTACGGACTGGGCTGCGACATTCACCAGCACAAGGCGGTGGAGCGCATCTGCCAGATCAAAGGCGTAGACCCGCAAAAGGCCAACCTGTCGTTCGTGTGCTACGACCTCAGCGACCTGAGCAAGTACGCGGCCCAGCTCGACACGCCTGTTTACCGCTCGCTGAAGCAGCACCTGCCCGGCGCCTACACCTTCATCCTCAAGGCAAGCCGCGAAGTGCCGCGCATTCTCAAAACAAAACGCGACACCGTGGGCATTCGCGTGCCCGACAACAACATTGCGCGCTGCATCGTGGAGGAGCTGGGCAACCCGATCCTGAGCGCCACGCTGCCGGGAGAAATGGTGGAAGACTTCACCGATCCCGAGATCATCCACGACCGCTTTGGCAAGCAGGTGGATGCCGTGATCCATGGCGGCGTTGGCGGGATGATCCCTTCCACCGTCATCGACTATTCGACCGGCGACCCCGAGGTGGTGCGGATGGGCGCCGGCCTATGGGATTGAAGCAACGATTCAGGATCCGGCCGCTTCGATGTATTCCACGATCTGGTCGATGTCTTTTTCGCTCAATTGCGGGAACGCCATCATTACTGCGCCGTATTGCTTCTGCAGGTCTTTGGTGTAGGCATCCTTGGCCATGAACGCTGCGGGATTGTGCACCCAGGCATATACTTTTTTGCGATCGCTCCAGGGCCCGCGGCCGGTGAAGCCTGCGAGGGCAGGACCCGTGAGGTTTTTGTCGAGCGAATGGCAGGCGGCACAATTCTGTGCAAATACAGCCTTGCCGGGAAGTGCGGCGGCTTTGGCCGCAGGTGCATTTGCCGCGGGTGCAGCTGTGGCAGTAGCAACGGCAGGCGCAGGCTGGTTGAGTGCAGCGGTTTGAGCAACTTTTTCACTCACCCAGAAGAGGCTCCAGGCGGCCAGCAGCACAAAGGAAGCAGTGAGAATGTATCGGGACTGGTTCATAAAAGAACGATTTTGCCCGCAAAGCTACCCGCACGTTCCCGGCCGATTCCTGACCACTGTCAGTTGTGCAGCTTGTTGCAAACAGCGCTGCGAATCGGAAAAAACCGTATAAACAAAAAGACCCCGGGACAGGGGCCTTTCTGCTTTAACCTTCAACCATTTCTTTACAGCAGATTTTTGAAAAAATGTGCAGCAAGTAACTAATAGACGCTCTTAATACAAGAAACGCTGCATAAAGTTCAAAATAGAGAGGAAGAAGAAATGGGCGATCAGGAAACCGCCTCGTCGGCAAGGAGCGCTTCTGCGTCCAGCAAGCCGGGCTGGCTGTAGTCGAGCCGGAAGGAGCGGCGATGCAGCGGGCAGGGGCCGTGCTGGTTGAGTGCTTCGCGATGGTCGCGCGTGGCGTAGCCTTTGTTGGAGGCCCAGCCATACAGCGGAAACTCTTCGTGGAGCTGCTTCATGTGATCGTCGCGATAAGTTTTGGCAAGCACGGATGCCGCCGCGATGGACGCATAAATGCCATCGCCCTGGATAATGCACTGATGGGGGATGAACGGGTACGGCGTGAAGCGGTTGCCGTCAATCAGCAGCAGCTCGGGCGCAACGGGCAGCTGTTCCACTGCCAGGTGCATGGCCTTGAGCGCGGCGCGCAGGATGTTGATGCGGTCGATCTCGGGCGGGTCTACCGAGGCAACGGCCCAGCAGATGGCTTTCTTTTCGATGATGGGACGCAGCTTGTAGCGCTCCGCCTCCGTGAGTTGCTTTGAATCGTTGAGCAGCGGGTGCCGGAACTTTTTCGGAAGGATCACCGCCGCGGCATACACAGGCCCGGCAAGGCATCCGCGCCCCGCCTCGTCGAGACCGGCTTCAATCAGCAGCTTTTGAAAAGAGGAACGCAGCACTCCGCAAAAATACGCGAACCTCCCAAAACGGTTCAAAACCCTCAGAACCCCTCAACTCCTCAACCCCTTAACCCCTCAACTCTCCTAAACCTTCTCTCGTTACTTTTGCCCTGCTCATCAAACCACCTCCCTGTGCGTTCCACTTCCAAGTATCGTTCCGCGCGCCCTGTGGCCATCTGGTTGCTCATCGGCGTGGCGATGGTCATCGTTCAGGTGCTGCTCGGCGGCATCACGCGGCTTACCGGCTCGGGACTTTCCATTACCGAGTGGAACGTGGTGACCGGAACTTTGCCTCCGCTCAATCATGCGCAGTGGATGACCGAGTTTCATAAATACCAGCAGTCGCCGCAGTTTCGCCTGCTCAACCCGGATTTCACGCTCGGGGATTTCAAATTCATCTTTTTCTGGGAGTGGTTTCATCGCTTCTGGGGTCGCCTCATCGGCGTTGTATTCGCGATACCCTTCGTGGTATTCCTGGTGCAGCGACGCTTCCGGCAGGACATGATCAAGCCGCTGCTCGTGCTTTTCTTTTTGGGTGCCCTGCAGGGTGCCGTGGGTTGGATCATGGTGGCTTCGGGCCTCGAGGGCGATGCCATCTACGTGAAGCCTACACGCCTCGCGCTTCATTTCATCTTTGCACTCGGGCTCCTTTGTTACACGTTTTGGTTTGCATTGCAGCTGCTTACGCGGGAGAACGATAAAGTAACGGCGCCGCGCCTTCGCCTTGCCTGCTGGTGGCTGATTGCGCTGCTGGGCGTTCAACTCATTTTTGGTGCGCTGATGGCCGGTCACCGCGCCGCACCGGCAGCTCCCACCTGGCCCGACATCAACGGCACGTTCGTGCCGCGGCTCTTTCCGCAAGGCATCCGCAGCATCATCGAAGACCGGGTGACGATTCATTTCATTCACCGCAACCTTGCCTACGTGCTGACGGTGTTGCTGGCGATGTGGACGTTCCGCGCTTTCCGTTACCGTGCAACGGCAGCCTTCGGCATCAGCCGCTGGATGCCCGCGGTGCTGGTGTTGCTGCAGGTCATCCTGGGCATTGCCACGGTGCTCACTTCCACCGGCATCCGCGCCACGAAGTGGAACACCTTTGAATGGATGGCGCAACTGCACCAGCTGTGCGCGCTCTTCCTGTTGCTGGCACTCATCGCAAACGTTTTTCTGCTGCGCAATAAACGCCCGTCGGTGTTTTAGCGTTCCACTCGTTTCCACTGCGCACCGAAAAGGCTTTAACTTACACAGGCACAAGCACTGACCTTCATGAGGTACCTGAGAGGCATATTTTATTCGTTACCCGTACAACTACTGTTCCTGCACTTCCGGAAATACCAGATCCTCCTGATCTTCTGGCTGCTGCTTTTCGCTACCGTGGGTGGCGCCTTCATGAAAACATTCGGTGCCGAAGCGCTCTTTCTCGCTCCCGAATATCTCGGCAACGTGAATGCACTCAGCACGCTCGTGGTGGGCGCTTCCGTTGGCGTGTTCATCATGTGCTGGAACATCACTACGTTCATTCTCTTCAGCCGGCACTTCACTTTTCTTGCGGCCACACAGTACCCGTTTTTGAAATACTGCATCAACAACGCGATCCTTCCCGGCGTGTTCCTCATCTTCTTCCTGTTCAAGGCTTACTACTTCGCACACTACCGCGAGTTGATCCCGAACGTGGAGATACTCTTCCTGATCCTTGGCTTCGTTGCGGGCTTGCTGCTCATACTCACGATTTCGTTCTTTTATTTCTTCCGTGCCGACCGCACCATTCTTCGGGGCCTGCAGCCGCTGTTCAAAAAGGCGGGCAACGTAATTGCGCACCTGCAACCGGAGCACGTAACCCGCGATGGCCGCGCGCTCATCCGCTCCGAATGGTTTCTCGACTCGCTACTCCGCGTGCGCCGCTGCCGCGATGTGAGCCACTACTCGGACGAACTGATGGAAAAGATCTTCAAGCGCCACCACTTTGCCGCAGTGCTCTGCATGATTATCGCGTACCTCTTTCTCATCGTCATCGGCTACTTCCTCGACCTGCGCGCGTTCCAGCTTCCCGCCGCGGCGTCCATCACACTTTTCTGCGCCATCCTCATCGGCGTGTCTGGTGCATTCGCCTACTTCTTTCAAAGCTGGAGCGTGCCCGCGCTGCTGCTCTTCCTGTGCGCGCTCAACTTGATGTACGAACGGGAATGGATCGACCCGCGCAACCGTGCATACGGGCTCGATTACAAGCGCACGCAGCGCCCGCACTACTCGCAGCAAAGCCTCGACTCGCTGGCCAACCCGGCCGATGTGGCGAAGGACCGCGCCAACATGGAGCTGGTGCTCGATCGCTGGAAGGCCCGCCAGGGCGAAGAAAAGCCTTTGTTGGTGCTCATCACCACCAGCGGCGGCGGCACGCGCAGCGCCACATTCACCATGAATGTGCTGCAGCACCTTGACTCGCTCACCGGCAACAGCATGATGAAGCGCACCTTCCTCATCACCGGCGCTTCGGGCGGAATGATCGGTGCCACCTATTACCGCGAGCTCTACCGCCGCAAGCTGCAATACGGCGATGCGATCAACCTTCAGTCGCGCGCGTGGGTAGACGACATCGCCGAAGACCTGCTCAATCCCACCTTCACCTCTTTCGTTGTGCGCGATCTGTTTGCGCCGCAGCAAAAATTCACGGTGGGACCCTATACCTACATGAAAGACCGCGGCTATTCGTTCGAGCTTGCCCTGAACAACAATACGCGCGGCTTTCTCAATCACCACCTGCGCGACTATATCAAGGATGAAAGCCAGGCACGCATACCGCTCATCTTTTACCACAACGTCATCACGCGCGATGCCAAGAAGCTCCTCATCTCCACGCAGCCGCTCCGTTTCATGATGGCCCCCACAACCGACAGCATGCAGCCAGCCTCGCCCGACGCCGTAGATTTTGTAAGCTTCTTTCGCAACCAGGATCCCTACAATCTGCGCATTCTTACTGCGCTGCGGATGAACGCCACTTTCCCCGTGGTGCTCCCCAACGTGCTGCTGCCCACTGAGCCCGCGATCGATGTAATGGATGGTGGTCTGCGGGACAATTACGGTGTGGAAACGGCTTTACGGTTCCTTTCTTCGATGCATGGCTGGATCGAAAAGAATACCCGCGGCGCGCTCGTAATCCAGATCCGCGACCGGATGGATGGCGGCTGGGAACATCCCTACGATGCCGCCACCATGACGGAGAATGCAGTAAAGCCATTCCTTTTGCTGCAGCACAACTGGTATAAGATGATGGACTATGCGCAGGGCGATATGGCAGCTTACTACCTGGGCACCAGCCGATTCCCAATTCACCGTATCTCTTTCCAGTACATCCCCGATAAACAGGAGAACAAAGCAGCGCTCAATTTTCACCTCACCCGGCGCGAGAAGAAAGATATCGAAGCTTCGATCGGGAGCAAGGCCAACAGGGAAGCGTTCGAGGGAGTGTTGCGGTTGCTCGGGAAAAACAACTAGGAGTTTTGAGGATACTAGGTTTATAGTGCGAATGACGGTCATCCGCCGTTTCAGAAGAAAGGTTCAATATTTGAAATCGATCCGTACATCCGGCCAAGACGTGCGCGTGTGGATTTGTGTCAATCGGTTGTCGCTGTCGAAATTTGTTTGTACGTCCCCCGGCGTCCCTCCAAAAAAATAGGTACGGTCATCCTGGTAGTATTCCCAGCCATTGCACAAAATAGCAGGAAAGAAAAAGCGCTTCGGGTATTGGCCGGCAAATCCGACCCGGGTAGCCCAGCGCACCGGAAACCACTTCAGATCGGAGCCCCGCATCCGATCGATGAGCCTCACAATGGCTTCGTTGGGACGGGAATCGCGTGTGTAATGCAGCCTTTTCTCGTTCGGCCAAGATTGATAAGTGAGCGAATCGAGCACACGTGTACTGCCGTTATAAAAAGATGTTACAACACTCTGATTGAAGAAATTGCCGTTGAAAAAAGTGGAATCGATGCTCGTAAGCACCTGGTCGTTTGCATTGAGCAACAGCTGATAGCGATGACTTTCCTGCCCGGGCTGCTGTGTTTCTGTGATACGGATAGCGCGCTGATTGTTGGTAAGGGAAGTGCTCCGGGCATTCATAGTCCAGCCTGTTTCATTCGTCCATGTAATATCGTTGCCCGCGCGTGCAATGGTCCACGTGTGAAATTGTTGCAGCGTGTCCATCTGTTCTGCTCGGATCAGGCGGTTCTGATTGTCGTAATAGAACTTCCAGTACATGTTCTGGATCGTATCCAGCGAAATGGTTAGCGTGTTAGCGGCATCGTCGTTCGTGATCTTTTTGTAATCGACAATGTACCATGCCTGCGAAAGATACTGCGAGTCGCTTGTCGTGATCAGTGTCGGATACAGGGAATCGTTGGCTGTCGTTCGATTCGTATCGGAGGTATCGCGCCGGCAGGCGCTAAGCGCTACTGCCAGGAAAGTAATGGCAAACAGTTGGTTCAGGGGTCGCATGTGTTTAGGTTGAATTACTAAGATACCCGAAGGTGCCAAGGATTTAACAGCTTTTTTTCAACAATTTCATTTCGATGCACTTCTTTGAGAAGGTATCTTTAGCCACCAATATGAAAAAACTCTTCTTCCTGCATGTGGCGCTGCTGTTTTCTTTTGCGTTGTCGGCACAAGGCCTGCTCTCCGGCTCCGTTACCGACGCCGAATCGAAGCAGCCGCTGCCGGGAGCCTCGGTGTTTGCGCAAAACACCACGGTAGGCACCGTTTCGAAGCCGGACGGCACCTACAGCCTGCAACTGGGCAAGGGGGGATATGAGCTGGTTATCTCTTTTACTGGTTACGAAGCGCAGCGGGTGAATGTGGAAGGCAATGCCGACCGCACGCTTGATATCGCATTGAAGAAAGAAGACAAAAGCCTCACCGAAGTCGTGATCCAAAGCAACAACGAAGTGGCCGATGGCTGGGAGAAGTACGGATCGTTTTTTCTCGATCACTTCATTGGCCGCACCGCCAACGCGAAGGATACAAAGCTCGAAAACCCCACAGCCCTCAAGTTCTTTTACTACAAGCGCACCGACAAGCTGAAGGTGTTTGCCTCCGAGCCGCTGCGCATCACCAACAATGCGCTCGGTTATACACTACAGTATGCGCTCGATTCTTTTGTGCATTACTACAAGTCGGGCTTGAATTCGTACCGCGGCAACTGCCTCTTTCTCCCGCTCGAAGGCGACGCCGCGCAACAGGCCACCTGGGCAAAGGCGCGCCAGAAAACCTACGCCGGCTCGCGGCTGCACTTCATTCGTGCTTATTACGACAGCACGCTCAAGGAAGAAGGCTTTACCGTCGACCTGCTTTCGGAAACAAGCAACACCAAGTTCGACCGGCTTACCAACCCCTACGATTCCGCCTATTATTTTTCCGACGACAGCACGGGCAACGTGGAGCTCTGGTTTCCGCGCACGGTGAGTATTTCGTATGTAAAGGCCCGCCCGGAGCCTTCCTACCTCGAGCAGATGAACCTCCCCAAGAATGTTCCCAACCAGATGTCGTACGTAGACCTCCGCGATGCCATACTGGTAAAGCCCAACGGCTTTTTCACCGAACAACGCAGCTGGGTGAGCCAGGGTTATTGGAGCTGGAAAAACCTGGCCGACCTGTTGCCTTACGATTATAATCCCGATCGGTAGGTCAGAAAAGAGAGCGATACCGCGCAATTGACAATGGAACGTTGCTCATCGAACATTACGACTAACGCCCGCCATTCGGCGGGCGTTAGTCGTAAGAAGAACATTCAGAAAAGTCAGTGAAATACGTTGACCAGAACCAGGAGCAACACGATCACAAAAAAGAGCTTGAAGATGTTGCGCAGCGAGTGGCGGGAGAGGAGTTCGTTCATAAGTGGTGGTTTTTCGTGGATAAGCAAAATTCCATCCGGAAAGCCGCGAGGGGCGCGGATCGTAGGTGGATGGGCTGTTTTGGGCGACGAAAAGCCGGCACCTTTCGGTCAACGGGAAAACGCGAAAAAGAGACGCTTGCCGTGCTAGCGGAATCTACCTATCGAAGGTAGCTACTGATCGTATGGGATATCCGGTAGCGGGGCACGCGGCGCGGGTTCAACGGCGCTGATTCCTATTTCGTTTTTCCGATTTCTCCCACCTCTCCATATCTTGCCCGCGACAATGAAGCTCCTTAGTCCAGCCATATCGCGACTGGCCCGCCTGCGGCTCTGGTCTATCGACCAATGGCGCTCCGATCCTGTGGGCACGCAGCGCGACGTGTGGCAAGACCTGCTGGCCGCGGGACAGTATACCGACTACGGCCGGCAGTACGGATTTTCGGGCATCCAGTCGCTCCGCGAATTCAAAGAGCGTGTGCCTTTGTGCAACTACGACGACATCAAGCCCTGGATCGACCGGATGCTGCGCGGCGAGGAGCATGTGCTCTGGAACACGCCGGTGCGCTGGTTTGCCAAGAGCAGCGGCACTACTTCCGACAAAAGCAAGTTCATCCCCGTTTCGGAAGAGAGCCTCAAAGACAACCACTACAAGGCATCGAAAGATGTGCTGGCCATGTATTATGCGCAGTACCCGGACAGCGACTTGCTCACAGGCAAAGGGCTCATCATCGGCGGCTCGCACCAGGTAAGCCAGTTGAACGAAGAAATCCAGTACGGCGACCTGAGCGCGGTGGTGATGCAGAACACCCCCTTTTGGGCCAACTGGGTGCGCACGCCCGAGCTGCCCATCATCCTGATGTCGGAGTGGGAAGAAAAGATCGAAAAGCTGGCGCAGCACACGATACAGGAGAATGTCACGTCCATGGCGGGTGTGCCCACCTGGCTGATGGTTCTCATGCGGCGCATTCTCGAAATCACCGGCAAGAGCACCATCAAAGAAGTGTGGCCTTCGCTCGAATTGTACATGCACGGCGGCGTTTCGTTCGTTCCCTATCGCAAGGCCTTTGCCGAGCTCATCGGCGCGCCCATCCGCTACCTCGAAATGTACAATGCATCGGAAGGATTCTTTGCAGCGCAGGACAACATCGAAGAAGAAGGGATGCTCCTCCTCTGCGACCACGGCATCTTCTACGAATTCATTCCGGCCGGCGAGTGGCACAAGCCACAGCCGCGCACGCTGCAGCTCGACGAAGTGGAGCTGGGCAGGCAATATGCGCTCGTGATCAGCACCAACGGCGGCCTGTGGCGCTACCTGCCCGGCGATACGGTGCAGTTCACGTCGCTCAATCCATGGCGCATCAAGGTTTCCGGGCGCATGAAGCACTTCATCAATGCGTTTGGTGAAGAACTGATCATCGACAATACCGACAAAGCGATAGCTGCTGCCTGCCGCGCCACGGGGCTGGTGGTGAACGATTACACCGCCGCCCCGGTCTATTTCTCCGATGGCGAAAACGGTGCGCACGAATGGATCATCGAGTTTGAACAACTGCCTGAGGACGTGTCCCCGTTCGCTGCGGCACTGGACGATGCACTGAAGCAGGAGAACAGCGATTACGAGGCGAAGCGCTACAAAGACATCGCCTTGCGCGGGCCGCAGATACATGCCGTTGGTGCGCACGCCTTCGAGCGCTGGCTTCGCTCCAAAGGCAAGCTGGGTGGGCAACACAAGGTGCCTAGACTCAGCAATGACCGCAGTTTACTGGAAGAGATCCTGGCCTTCCTCAAGTCCTCCACCGAAGCCTGAGCCCGGTTCAACCGATGTTTGAACCGCCGGACCGATTGCGGCTTCAACGCAGGTTCCTTTCCGCGACCTTTGGCGTAGCAACCAACTAAAAAATGCACCCACAACTGCCACAGGCCAACCCATTGGCCGAGCCCATCCTCCAGCTGGCCGACGCCATGCCACAGCTGGTTTGGATCGCCGACACCGGCGGAGTGGCCATCTACTTCAACAGCCGCATACAGGAATATAAAGGTGCCCGGCGCAATACCGACGGCACCTGGGACTGGCTTGATGCCATTCATCCCGACGACCGCGCCGAAACCGCGCTCCGCTGGCAGCACACCGTTGCCACCGGACATCCCCTCGAGATACAACACCGCATGTGCCTCTCCGACGGCAGCTGGGCCTGGCACCTCGTGCGCGCAGTACCCCAGCTGGATCTGCAAGGCAACGTGCAAAGCTGGATCGGCACGTCTACCAACATACACCGCCAGAAAGAATCCGAGCAAACGCTCCGCGAAAGCGAAGAACGTTTTCGGCTCCTGACCGACAGCATCCCGCAGATCGTTTGGATCGTGGACGGCGACGGCAAAACGCAGTATGTGAACGAGCGCTGGGAGACTTACACTGGGCAGGCAACCGCCGACGTGGACCGCGACGGACGTATCGCGATGATCCATCCCGACGACCTCCCTGTTGTGATCGACACCTGGCAGGATGCGCTCCGCAACGGCGAAGCAGCAAGCTGGGACTACCGCCTTCGTCACCAGGACACGGGCCGCTACCGATGGTTCACCGCCCACGTGCTTCCGCTTCGCGACGAGAAGGGCGTCATCCGCAACTGGATCTGCGCAGCCAACGACGTGCAGGCACACAAAGACATTGCCGGTGAACTGGAGCAGCAAGTGGAGCGACGCACACGCGAGCTGGCCGACCTCAACGAAATGCTGCGCAGGCAAACCGGCGAGCTGCAACGCTCCAACGACGACCTGCAGCAGTTTGCGCATATCGCCTCGCACGACCTGAAAGAGCCGCTGCGCAAGATCCGCACCTTCGGCAGCCGCCTGTCGCAGGAATACGGCGACCTGTTGCCCGCGCGCGGCCAGGAATACCTCGAAAAGATGCACACTTCCGCGCGCCGCATGTCCGAGCTGGTGGATGGCGTGCTGCACTATTCGCTCATCGACGCGATGGAATACCAACTGCTGCCGGTGGACCTGGGTCCTGTGTTCCAGCACATCGCTTCCGACCTCGAAGTGATGCTGCAAAAGACGGGTGCGCACCTCGAGATCGGTGCGCTGCCGAAAGTGTCGGGCATAACGCTCTTGCTGCAACAGCTTTTTTTCAACCTCGTGCACAATGCGCTCAAGTTCGTCGTGGCCGATCGTGCGCCGGTGATCCAGGTCACTTCACGCCCTGCAACCAGCGCGGAAATAAAGGAGGCAGGGCTGCCCGTTCGCAGGGCGTTCCACCTCATATCCGTTTCCGACAACGGCATCGGCTTCGACCAGGAGCACGCCGAATCGATCTTCAAAACCTTCACGCGCCTGCATTCGAAAGATTCATTTGAAGGCACAGGTCTTGGCCTTGCGCTTTGCCACAAGATCGTTCAGCGGCACGGCGGTGCCATCCATGCAGAAGGCAGGCCCGGCGCCGGAAGCGTGTTCTCGGTGTTGCTGCAGGCGGAGTAAAGGATATAAGTTTTTAGTTTCCAGTTTCCAGTTTTCAGTTGCTGGCTGGGAGATCCAACCCCGTCCCCCTCGCGCGCTCCAACTCCATTCGTTTGAGATGATACCGCATGCGGAGCAGCAGGTATTCGGAAGGTGCCGGCTTGGCAAGCACTTCGTCGGCGCCGAAAAGCGCTCCCCGTCCGCTGTTCCAATCGTAGCCGGTATGGAGCAGCACCTTTACATAGGGCGTGCCTTCCTGCATTTTGATCTTCCAGCAAAGCCTGCGGCCATCTTCGCCGCGCACGTTGATATCGATCAGGTAGAGGTGCGGTGCAAAACGGTGGCGGAGGTCTTCCGCCTCTTCGATGCTGGCTGCTGTTTCCACCACGTAACCCGCAGCCGCAAGCACGCGCTCCAGCAGCATCAGCAGGTCTACATCGTCATCGATGAGAAATATCCGGTAGGAGAAGGTGTCGCCCATGGTCAGGAATTCTTGCTAAATCAAGTTTAGTTCCCCTTCGGCGATTAGTTGGTGGTTGCAGTAAAAAAAGAAAAAGAAGTTGACTGATACGGATTAAGATTCTTCGGTAGGATTGGATTTCAGGACGGTTTTTCGAGGCATTGGCAAGACTGATTGCTCAGTCAACTTCTGATACAAAAGTATAATGGATGAGCAGGTGCCACAAGAGCAAAACTGCCCTTTTTCGCCACGCGGTTTTTACGGATCGTTCCGGAAAAATACGATGGTCGGCTCTGTGGAATTCCGATGTTGTTAAAAGAAAGCGGATCAAATGCATGCCGCGCGCGGGTTCTGAAATACAGGCACGGCGTTGGTAGTAGTAAAGGCGATTAAACCTGTCTGGACCGCTTGAAACAAGCCACCGGAGGGCCTTTTCAAAGAAATTGCCCCATTTTATGAGCGAACACTATTACCTCTTGCGTAACAACCGGGAATCGGGTCCCTTCGCACTTGATGAATTATTGCAACAGTGCCTGTTGCCCGGCGACCTGCTGTGGGTAGAAGGACGCAGCCAAAACTGGACGGAAGCCTTCGAGCTGCCCGAGGTACAGGACGCCCTGCCGAAAGGATATTCCTACTCGCCCACCGAAACCGTAGCATTAGAGCACATCAGCGACCGCGAGCAAAGCCTTCGTGCGGAAGCGCTCCGCCGGCGCGCACTAGCCGCCCTCTACCAGCAGCAGCCGCCGATCCATATCGGCACGGCACGCCCCGACATGGGCAGCGGCCGTCCCCTCGTTGACCCCGACGACCTCGAAGTGGTGCACCATAAGCCCGAACGTCCGCGCGGCGCTCTTCCCGAATTCCTCCTCTTCTGCACCCTGTCGGCCCTGGTCGTACTCGGCTGGCGCGGTGGTGTGTTTGCACACCTCATACAGGTGCGCACGCCCGCAGTGGAAGTGGCTGCGCAAAGCCTCACCAATGAAGATGCACACGCGGCCCGCGCACTTACCCTGCTTCCGCAGCCTGCTGCCGTAAGTTATGCAATGGCGACTACTGCTCCAGACAGCACGCAACACGCCGATAGTGCACTGGCTGTAAATGCCGCGCCGATTGTGCACTACGCGCCCAGGGCGCGCGTTGCAGCTCCCGTAACACCCCTTCCTGAGTCGACGGTGGTAGCCGGCACTGCACCGATCGAGGTAAAGACTGCGGCCATCACAAACAATGTGGCGCCCGCTACCGAGCCGCGTCGCGAAACGCCGGCAGCCGCACCAAGGGAAAAGGAAAAAGAAGACAAGCCCGCTGTGACGAAGACCGAAACTGCGCCTGCAGCAGCCACAGTGGAGGAAGCTCCAAAAGAAGAAAAGCGCCGCGGCTTCCTGCGCGGGCTGTTCAAGAAAAAGAAGCGCGACGAGCCGGCATCGGACGGACAATGATAGGAGCGGTTCGACACCACCGGATGATCACGCAGTGCCGGGATCGATTCGGCAGGTCCTTGCCGGGATGAAATCAGTGCTGCGTCGTATCCTTCTCCTTTTTGCCAAACAATCCTTTTAAAATCGAGCGGCCGGTGTTCTCCGCTTTTTTGCGGATGTCGTCGGTGCCTGTGCCCGCGGTGCTGTCCTTTGTGCCGGTGATGCCGTTGAGCAACTTGCGTTTGGCGTCCTCGGCCAGTTGCGCCTTCACTGCATTCAACGAGTCGCGTAGGGTGTTTCGTGCGCTGTCGGCCTTTCCTTTCACGATGGCTATGGCCTGGGTCTTCAGGTCTTCGGCGATCGATGCGCCCGACTCTTTGAGCGAGGTGCGCAACTGCGGGTTGCGGATGGTTCCGCCCAGGTTTACTTTAAGATTTACCGTCTCGCCAATCTTCACGGGCAGGCCACGCGCAGCCGCCTGCGCCGCCAGGTTGTTTACATAACTGTTGGCAGCCGTACCCATCTTGCTCCGCGGCACTTTCAGGTTCAGCACATACTCCAGCGTTTGGTCGAAGCCATGGAGGCCGCCCGCTTCGAGCTCGATGTCGGACACTTTAACGGTAAACGGTTTCACGAGCACCTTGCCCTCTGCAAACTCGAAATAACTCTTCACGTCTTTGAGCGACAGGTTTTGCAGCTGCGCAATCTGCAGCGTGCTCGCAAGCTTGTCTACCGGCGCAAATTTTTGCAGCAGCCCTTCGATTAGCAGGAGGTTGCCTTTGCCGGTGAGCGATGCGAAATCGGGCATCATGCCCGCGCCGAGCTTCCCCGTAACGCTCATCTGCGACGTCAGCTTTCCACCCATGTACTTTGCAATGGGCATCAGCTTCTGCACGGTATTGAATGCAAGAAAGGTCTTCTGCACATCGAGGCCCTGCACGTCGTAGGTAAGGCTGATGTCGGGATGCTTTTTGTCGAGGAGTGTGGAATACGCTCCGTTGATGCGCATCGTTCCATCGAGCGCAGCTGCGCGTACGTCTTTCAGGAATACGGTCTGGCTGTTCACTTCCAGCGTGCCCTGCAGATTTTTCAGATCGAGCTTGTCGTAATGCACCGCGTCAACTGCGGCCTGCAAGGCGAGGTCGAGGTTGGAAGGCACGAGAAAAGGCGCGGCTGCAGTGCTGCTGGTGGCTGTGTCGCTCGACACCGGGATGAACTCGTTCAGGTCTACTTTGTCGGCATGAAAGGTGAGCCTTCCTTTCAATGGATCATTCTTCAGCACGTAAGCGAGCACGTTGTCGAGTGTGCCGCTCGCATCGAAGTTGCTCTTGCCGTAGCGTCCTGCGAGTTGCGAAAGCGTGATGTTCTTCGGGTTGAAGGATGCGAGGAGCGTGCGCAGCTCCACGCCCGCGGGGTATTCCTTGGAGCTGTACTGAAAGTTGTCGAGCCGCAGCGTGCCGCCTGCATGGAATCCTTCGTACCGCTTTTGTTGCAATGCTGCTACCGATCCTTTCAAGGTAACGTCGGCCTGGGCCAGCCCCGCGAGGCGTGTGCCCGCTTCCAGCTTCACCATCTTGGCCACCTGCGTGAGATCGAGGCGTCCTTTCAGTGCCGCGTCAATGTTTTGCGCGCTCATCGGCTGCTGCAGCACAAAGTGTCCATCAATGGGCGTGCTGCCCATTTCGAGGTGTGCCGACGGAACGCGGATGACCGTGTGATCGGGCACGCCGTCGGGGTTTTGCACCTGCAGTGCCAGGTTGATGTTGCGCACCGGCTGCGGAAGATCGGGGTATTGAAAAGAGCCGTTGGCCACATCCAGCTTCATATCGAACGACGGCAGCTGTGTTGGACTATAGGTTCCTTTTACAAAGCCTGCAAGTTTTGCCGTGCCCGCAGTTTTGATCTTATCGAAATCTTTCTGGTAGATGGCTGGGATCAGCGAAAGCACTTCGCGGAATGTAGTGGAAGGTGCAGCAACCTTGAGGTCGAGCGCGTAGCTGCTGTCGTTGAGTAATTGCACCGAGCCATTGGTGAGCAGCTCGAGCGCGTTGAGATGGACGCGTCCGTTCTCAAACCGGTAGGTGTTCGTTTTGCTGTCGATGTCGAGGTCGGCGTCGAGCGTGGTGTTCACTTCCGACAGGTAGGGGATGGCGCCATAGCGAAACGATACCGCGCCGGCTTTCGTTTTTGTCTTCAGCTTGTAGCGCTCTGCGTTGAAGTCGCCGCTGCCTTCGTGGTCGAGCCCACGGATGATGGCTTCCATGCCGGCGCTTTCATCGCGGTAGCGGATGTCGGCATTCGTCAGCGCATAGCGTTGCAGCTCGAGGCGGAACGGGCTTGATGAAGCAGCTGTTGACGCCGTATCCGGAAGCGCAATGTCCCAGTTGGCCTTGCCATCGGCATGCACGATGGCGTTGATCTTCGGCGCATCTACCGATACCGAATAAATACGGTAGTTGCTTCCGCTTACCACGCTCCAGAAGTGGAGCGCTGTCTGCACGCGCTCCGCCTGCAAAAGCGTGTCGCCGGCAAACTCGTTTTTGCCCACGATGCGGAGGCTGTCGATGGCTACCGATACGCGCGGGAACTCGCGGAAAAAGGAGAGCGATACGTCTTTGAAATCGACCTGCGCATTAAGGTTATCATTCAACCCCTTCTTGAGGGCTGCTACCAATTGCGTGCGAAAGAGGAAGGGTGCGAGCAGCAGCAGGAGGAAGACGACACCGAGCACGATGCCGGCGATGCGGGCGGTTTTCTTGATCATTGGAGGTGTTTTGCGCGGCGCGGGCCGTGTTCCAAAGATAAGCCTCCCTGCTTTGTGGCAGAGTCAGGGGATCCAGACGATCGAATTACCCGTTCCAAATTCGTTGTTCTCCCACAGCTTGTTGCCCGGGTCGAGGATCCACTTGCCATCCACGATAAACTTGTAGCGGTGCTTGCCGGCCGACAGGTGCAGCGGGAACACCCACTCCGATCCTTCGCGGCGCATAGGGAGGCTGCGCGGGTTCCAGCCATTGAAATCGCCCGCTACATAAACGCTTTTCGTATCGCCCTTTGCCGGCAGCCGGAACGTGTAGTTGGCGCCGAGCACGAGGATGGAGTTGCCCCGTTTGCCATCGGTATTGAGGCTGTTGGCCGGGTCGGCAACATAGCGGCCATCTACCACGAACTTGTATTCGTACAACCCCGGGCCGAGCGCATACGTAAGCTCCCAACCCGTTGCGGTGCGCGCCAGCTCCAGCTGGTTGCGGTTCCAGCCGTTGAAGCTGCCTGCAAGCGTTACTCGGCGCGCATTGGTGAAACCTTCCAACGCAAACCGGTGGCCGTTTCCCATGCGGAGCACCGAGTTGGTGCCGCCATGGCCGTCGGACAATGTTTTGTTGTTGCCCGGGTCGGCGATCCATTTTCCATCGGCAATGAACTTATACGAATGCGTTCCATCGGCGAGGTACACCGGGAGGTACCAGCCATCCGTGCCGCGTTGGAAGCGCAATTCCTTTTCGCGCCAGTCGTTGAACGACCCGCTGAGCCATACTTCGCGCGCAGCATCGTAGCCGGCGAGGTGAAAGACCCTGTTCACCACGAAGAAGACAGAGTTGATATTGCCTTGTCCATCGTTCTCGTTCTGCAGGTTATCGTTGTCGGCCTGCCATTCGCCATCCACGATGAACTTGTACCAGTATTTTCCGGGCGGAAGTTTTACTGCGGCGATCCAGCCTGAGTCGGTGCGCTTCATTCCGAGCGCGCCGTTTTCCCAGTTGGTGAATGAGCCCGCCAGCTGCACGCGCCCGGCGCCGGTTTGCGCGCGGAGGAAGAAGTACACGATCGAATCCTGCACCGCAAACGGACGCTTGTTGCGGAAGCGGTTGACGCCATATCGGCGCGGTGTGGGGCGGTCGGCGGCGCTGGTCAGCTTCATGCGCTCCGATGGGTCGTAGATCTTATCGGCAGCAAGCAGTGGCTTGCGGAGCACGGCAACACGGTTGTCGTTCTGCTCCACCATCCATCCCTTGCGGCGAATCGAGTCGGTCTTGCCCGCACGCACGAAGTTGAGCAGGTCGAGGTCTTCGAGTTGAAACATGCGGATAAAGGTGAGCAGCTGCTTGTCGGTAGAAGCCTTCACCAGCTCGATGTACATGCTGCCATTGCGTACGTCGAACTGGTTGGCGGATTGCGCCAGCAAGCTTCCCAGCGGCAGGAGCGCCAGGAGCAGCAGCACGAAGGCCCGCTTCAGCCAGTGATAAGATGTACGCATCAGCGCCATAGATACAATTTTCGCGTGACAAAGTTAAACCCGATACGACGGGGCGACAGGGCATCGAAGCTCAAAATGCCGTTAATACAATCAAACTGCGAAAAGCAGCTTTGCTCCAGGTTCGACACCAGCATCGGCACATTCTTCAGTTGGTGCGGGCCCACGGTGAGCTCGGGCAGCGTACCAAACACGGCTTCTTTCTTGCGGCTCGAGCCATTAAGTTGAATACGGCGCGTTACCACGAGGCCTTCCAGCACGCTGTTGGGAAGGCGTGAGTCGATGACGCTCGTTTCGGCGCCGGAGTCCATCACGAAGCGCAGCTCTTTGCCGGCAACGGTTGTGCGCACAAGGATGTAATTCTCCTTGAGCTCGATGGGCAGCTCGGTGTATTCGGATGGCGGGCTTTGTGCAGCCACGTTGGTATACAAAGCGGCCTCGCGCTTGCGCAGCCGGTGGATGTAGAGCAGGTTCTCGTCGTAGTCGAGGAGGATCTCGCAGTCGCGGAAAAGTTCCATTCCCAGCAACCCGAGGATGCGCACGCCCTTGCTGTTTTCTATATGTCCCAGCTCGCCCAGGTCGGCATCGATGCGCGGATAGCCGAGCGTGCCCAGTCGCAGCTTGCCGAGTGTGATGCGCTGCAGCGGAGCGGTGCCGCCGTTGATGCCAGATGATTCCACATCGGTGACGGTTGTGGCTGTGTAGTCGCGGAAGTAGGTGCTGTTGAGGAGCACGTGTTGCGCGCCGGTGTCGAAGATGAAGTTGCCTTCGATGGAATCGGCCTGCGCCTGCACGAGGATGAGGTTGCCCACCCGGTTGAAGGGAATCACCGTTGCTACCGAATCGGGCTCGAGGAAGAAAGCGGCGGGAATGTGAAGCCTGCTGATCCACGAACGATCGGCAGGGCCGCCTATCCCCGGGCCCGGCGATGCCGATGCCGACAGCACGCCCAGGAGGAGCATGCAGCAGAGCAACATATGGCGGCAGCGGCGGGTCATTGGTTTGCGTAAGACGCCGAAGCTAGCACAGAGGTTACTATTGGCGTTGCCGTTTACACTTTTTTGTGAGGCCACTTGTGATGAACTGCAGCATTTTCGGTATGAACAGGCAGCCGGCCGTAATTGGAGCGCGGAAATACGCGGTGGAGGAGGCGCTGACAGGCCACCGTGGAAATACGGTCGCTCTATTTTTACGGCGTATGGCTTACAAGGATAAAACAATGCACAACAGCCGCAACGGGCAAAGCTTCCGCTTTTTGCACACTGCTGCCGATACCGATGGCGAGCTGCTTGAAATGGAGTCTTCTTTTTCAGCACATTCGAAAGAGCCGCCGCTGCACTACCATCCGGTGCAGGACGAAACCTTTACGGTGCTCGAGGGCGAGCTAACGGTGCGGCTGGGCGATGGCATGCACCTGCTGCGCGCGGGCGACAGGCTCGATATTCCGCGCAACCAGCGGCATGCGATGTGGAATGCAGGTTCGGTTAAGGCGGTAGTGAACTGGAAGGTGCGCCCCGCGCTCGATACGGAGCATTTTCTGGAAACGGTTACCGGGCTGGCCAACGACGGCAAGACCAACGAAAGGGGTGTGCCACCGCTGTTGCAAACGTCGCTGCTGGCGCAGCGTTATGCGCGGGTGTTCCGCCTGGCGCGTCCTTCGTTCGCCTTGCAGCGGGCCGTATTTCTACTGTTGACGCCTTTGGCACGCATGAAGGGTTATAAGGCTGCGTATTCTAAATACATCGACTGACGGCGTCGGTTCTTCGCAAGGCGGTTGTATTTTGAGTACCTATGAAGCCCGTTTTCCTCGCACCTCATCTTGCGCTGCTCGACCGCATGCTGCTGGAGTTGCTCTCCTCGCTTTCGCCGTCGGAGTGGAACGCGCAAACGATAGCGCCGAAGTGGCGGGTCAAGGATGTGGCTGCGCACCTGCTCGATGGCAACATCCGCGTGCTTTCAATCCTCCGCGATGGTTTTGCCGGCGATCCGCCGCAGGATGTTGCCGGCTACGACGACCTTCTTGCTTACCTGAACCGGCTCAATGCCGACTGGGTGCAGGCGATGAAGCGCGTGAGCCCGGAGATGCTGTTGCTACTGCACAAGGCCACCGGTGCCGGCTTTTGTGCCTACTACGCCTCCCTCGATCCTTTTGCCGAAGCGCCGTGGCCGGTGGCCTGGGCCGGCGAAGCGCGTAGCCTCAACTGGATGCACATTGCGCGCGAGTACACGGAGAAGTGGCTGCACCAGCAGCAGATCCGCGATGCTGTGGGCAGGCCCGGGCTGATGACGAAGGAATTGTTCCACCCGCTGATGGATGTATTTCTACGGGCGCTGCCTTTTGCCTACCGCGATGTTGCTGCCCCTCACGCAACAGTGGTGCAGTTGCGCATCAGCACCGACATTGGCGGCGACTGGTGGCTGCAGCGGAGCGCCGATCGGTGGTTGCTGGTAGAAGAAGCAGCTGCGAAACCTTCTGCGCGGATCAGCATACCGCCCGACATTGCATGGAAGCTCTTTTCTAAAAGCGTTCGTCCCGCCGGTGTGCGGCAGCTTATTGAAGTGGAAGGTGAGGAGGCCTTGGTGCGTCCCGCGCTGGAGTTGGTTTCGGTGATGGCCTGACCGTGATTCATGAAATCGAAACATTCTTAGTCGATATCCAGGACTTTTCCACTTATAAAGCCGACCTTAAAACCAAACGGGCTATCGAGCGCAATTTGGAAATCGTCGGAGAAGCAATGAGCCGCGTGTTGGCTGTCCAGCCTGACTTGCCGTTCGCCGATGCACGAAAGATTGTTGACACGCGTAACCGAATGATTCATGGTTACGATTCCGTTTCAGACGAAGTAATCTGGAGCATTGTCACGAATAACTTGCAGGCGTTACGACTTCAGGTCGAAGAGTTCCTCAACTAGCACAGCGCAGAACATGAATTATGTCGATTTCCATATAACAAATCAGGTTAAGGGGCTTTTGTAATCTGGTGGATAAGTAGCTCCTATCGTCGCAATCAAAACCTACATTCACCCAATGATTGGAATCCTCGTCCAACTGACCCTATCCTGGCTTCTCCTTTGGTTTGTCTGTAAAAAACACCTTGTCGTTTTGGGATTCCGGCCCACACGAAGCAGGTTGATCAACGGGATCGCAGGGCTCCTTCTGGCTGCTTCTTTTTGCGCGCTATGGCAACTTATGACAACAGCGTTCATCGATAATGGCTGGGTGCTGAATAACCAGGCAACTGCGAAAGGGATATTGGAAAACACGAGGCGGACGTTCGTATCTGTATTGTTCGAGGAGTTTATTTTCAGGGGCGCCTTGCTATACATAGCCATCAAAAAGCTAGGCGTTGCAAAAGCTTGTATCCTTTCGGCAATTTGCTTTGGCATTTACCATTGGTTCTCGTACAATATTTTCGGAAATCCGTTCCTGATGTTCATTGTGTTCGCAATGACGGCAACGGTCGGTCTTTCGTGGGCTTTTGCTTTTGCCAGAACGGGCTCACTCTACTTGCCCATCGCCTTGCATTTCGGCTGGAACCTGCTCTCGATGGTTGTCTTCTCCAACGGAAACACCGGGCAGGCAATCCTGGTAAAAGCAAACGGAAACCAACTCCAGGGTGGTTTGTCGTTGTTCGTATTCCTGTTCCAGGTTCTGGCTTTGCCGCTTCTTACTTTCTGGTATCTGAAAAGACTTTCAAGTGAAGAAGCTGTAACAGTTGAAAAAGAACGACAGCCGTTGGCGGCTATGCGAAATATGTCCTGACGAACTTCGTCTGCTTCCGCATTTGGTGTTGCAAAGAGCAAAGATGGAATTCCCTACAACTCATTCGCACAAACCCCACCCGCGGCAAACGCATCGAGGTTGGCCCGCGTGGTGTCGGCGATATTTTGCAATGCCGTGTCTGTAAGAAAAGCCTGGTGGCTCGTGATGAGCACATTGGGAAATGTCATTAGCCTCGCGATCACGTCATCCTGAAGGATCTCTTCGGAGTGATCTTCAAAGAACAGCCCGCGTTCTTCTTCATACACGTCGAGGCCGAGGTAGCCGATCTTGCCCGTTTTGAGTGCAGCGATGGCGTCGCGCGTGTGTATCAGCGCGCCACGGCCGGTGTTTACAATCAGCACGCCGTCTTTCATCTGCGCAAGCGTTTCCGCGCGTATGAGGTACTGCGTTTGCGGCGTCAGCGGCGCATGCAGCGAGAGTAGGTCGCTCTGTGCAAGCAATGCTTCCTGCGACACGTAGGTTACGCCGTGGCGTTCGGCCCAGGCCGCATCCGGCGCAGGGTCGTAAGCCAGCACATGGCAACCGAAGCCGCACAGGATCTGCGCCACCAGCTGCCCGATCTTGCCGGTGCCGAGAATGCCGGCAGTCTTGCCGTGCATATCGAAACCGATCAGACCATCGAGCGAAAAGTTGCCGTCGCGCACGCGGTTGTGCGCCTTCACCAGCTTTCGATTGAGCGCAAGCATCAGTGCCACTGTGTGTTCGGCAACCGCATAAGGCGAGTAAGCAGGCACGCGTGCCACGCGGATACCGAGCGCCTTCGCAACTTCGACGTCCACGTTGTTGAAACCCGCCGAGCGCAACACGAGGAAGCGCACCCCAGCCCGCTTCAGTTCCTGCAACACTGGTGCAGAGGCATCATCGTTCACAAAAATGCAAACGGCTTCGGAGCCCGCAGCAAGTGTCGCGGTATCAATCGACAATCCAGGCGTGCGGAATCTCAGCTCGTGGGCCTCTGCCATAGCCGCGCGGAGCGTTTTTTTCTCAAAGGCGTGTGTGCTAAAAACGGTAACGATCATAGCATAAAGGTAGCGTCGCAAGCGACAGGACACGCCAAGGCGCGGAGGTGCAGAGCCGCAAAGAAAAAAAATTGTTTGCCTTCCGTCGAATATGATTCTTGATGAACGTGACGCGAGCGTTCTTTGCTAATAACCGCCGAGCAACAGTGCTTTGTACATGTCAACTTTGCGTCTTTGCGCTTT
>SEAC01000020.1 GCA_004173235.1 Chitinophagaceae bacterium
GCGCCAACTTGCCTTTGGGTGGGGTTGTCATCCCGCGACGAAGGAGCGGGATCTACGGTAGGTCGGGTCAGGGGCTGCTCCCCGTGCTGGGCACGTAGTTCCCGGCGCTGCGCACCGGGATGACGGGCGCCCTTTGGGGGAGGGAGGGCGCGGCCCGGAGCCAATCCCACTGATCCCCCTGCCGCGCCAACTTGCCTTTGGGTGGGGTTGTCATCCCGCGACGAAGGAGCGGGATCTACGGTAGGTCGGGTCAGGGCTGCTCCCCGTGCTGGGCACGTAGTTCCCGGTGCTGCGCACCGGGATGACGGGCGCCCTTTGGGGGAGGAAGGGCGCGGCCCGGAGCTGATCCCACCGTTCCCCCCGCCCGCGCCAACTTGCCTTTGGGTGGGGTTGTCATCCCGCGACGAAGGAGCGGGATCTACGGTAGGTCGGGTCAGGGGCTGCTCCCCGTGCTGCGCACGTAGTTCCCGGTGCTGCGCACCGGGATGACGGGCGCCCTTTGGGGGAGGAGGGGCGCGGCCGAGAGCCAATCCCACCGATGGGCAGCGAGCCCTGTCCGGCGATCACGAAAAACTGGCCGGGCTGGATGATGGTGTTGGGAGGAATGGTGACCGAATATTTACCGTTGGTGAGTATGTAGCACCCGATGTTGGTGGGCCCGGGTCCGAAGTTAAGCAGCTCGATGAATTCGGAAGTAGTGCCGCAGGATGCCGAAGGCCAGGGCATATACTCGTTGATGACCACGCGGCCGTAAGCCTGTGCCTTCACATCGTGGGCAGCAAGCAGGGCTCCGCCAAGAAGCAGGGTAAGGATACAGATTCTCATAAGGACGGTGTTCGGGAATTGCGGACATATCTAAGGTACGCCCGCCCAGTGCCCTACGGATGGGCTGGCGCTCTTAATCCTTACAAATTGCGGTCTTCCACTTAGGAGAGTACGATGAAGCATGCAGCGCGTAAGAATTACTCCTAGCAATGCATGGGTACTTACACTATAGGCAGCTTTTGGGCTGCCCCGCACCCCAATTTCCGCCCCTCGCTCCATTCAGGCCCGCCAGTGGCCGTTCCTACAATTCACTCTTGGGTAGTGCAGGGCTTTTGTAGATTTGTCTTCCTATGATTCTGGGCAAGTTTTCGAGGTATTGGATTCTGCAGGGAGCCGGGTGGGGGAGTTTCGCCCTGATCAACACCTTCTTCGCGTACTCGTTCGGTACGTTGAAGGACTGGCATTCGGCCGAGACGTTCTTCGGCCGCCTGACCATTTACCTTGCCATCGGCCTCCTTTCCACCATCCTGATGCGGGCCCTCATCCGCGGCACCGACGTGGTGCAGAAGCCGGTGGAGAAACAGGCAGTGCACTTCCTGCTGATGACCGTCAGCTTTTCTTTCCTCGCTTCCTTTACCTATATGTGCGGGCTCAACGGCATGCACCTGCTCAGCGACAAGGAGCTGTATTACCTCAAGAAGAATGTGTTTCTCCTCATCCTCGATGGTGCCTTTGGTTACTTCTGGCTGTTCTTCATCTGGAACCTGATCTACTTCATGTTTCACTACGTTTCCAAAAGCCGCAAGCAACAGATGGAAACGCTGCAGCTCGAAACGCTGGTGAAGGAACTCGAACTGAAAACCATCAAGGCGCATATCAACCCGCACTTCATCTTCAACGCGCTCAACAGCATCCGTGCATTGATCGACGAGAACCCGGCGCGTGCGCGCACCGCGGTGACCGAGCTGAGCAACATTCTCCGTTCGAGCCTCAGGGCCGAAAAAGGGGAGACCGTTCCGCTCAACGATGAATTGCAGATCGTAAAAGACTACCTCGCGCTGGAGCATATCCGCTTCGAAGACCGCCTGCAGGTGGAATACCAGGTGGATTCCGAAACGCTCAAATGCGACGTGCCGCCGATGATGCTGCAAACCCTCGTGGAGAATGCCATCAAGCACGGCATCTCCAAGCAGGTGCGTGGCGGCCTCGTGCGCATCGCTTCCGATCGCCATGAAGGATTCTACGAGCTGACGGTGCAAAACACGGGTCACCTCAACAGGCTTCCGGCAACCGGTGGCGGCTTCGGCCTCTCCAGCACGCAGGATCGGCTCGCTTTACTGTACGGCGAAAAAGCCCGATTTCAGATCCGGCAGCTTACGGAAGATCTGGTGGAAGCAAAGGTGGAGATACCGGTGTGAGGGAATGTGGTGATGTGGTGATGTGGTAATGCCTGCCCGACAGAGCGGAGCGAAGGCGGGGGGTAATGTGGTGATGGGGTGATGAGGTGATGAGGTGATGAGGTGATGAGGTGATGAGGTGATGAGGTGATGAGGTGATGGAGTAATAGGGTAACAAAAATGGTGGGTACGTCCTTGCCAATAAACCAATAAACCAATAAACTAATAAACCAATAAACTTTTCTCCAATGAGAGCAATCATTATTGACGACGAGCGGCTGGCCCGCACCGAGCTGCGGAAGCTGCTTCAGGAGTTTCCTGAAATTGAAGTGGTGGACGAAGCGGGCAACGTGGACGAAGGTCTTGCGAAGATCGAGACGCACAACCCGGACCTGATCTTCCTCGACATCCAGATGCCAGGCAAGACCGGCTTCGACCTGCTCGCCGAGCTCGATCGCGCACCCGAGGTGATCTTCACTACGGCCTACGACGACTATGCGCTGAAGGCATTCGAAGTGAATGCGCTCGACTACCTGCTGAAGCCGGTAGAGCCGAAGCGCCTGTCGGATGCCATCCAAAAGCTGCACGCATCGGAAGGCGGCCATGGCGGCGGTGCCGCATTCGTGAGCGCCGACGGCGCCCGCGGCCTCCTCACCGATGGGGACCAGGTGTTTGTAAAAGACGGCGACCGCTGCTGGTTTGTGCGCCTCGGAGAGATCCGCCTGTTTGAAAGTGTAGGCAACTACGCCAAGGTTTTCTTCGGAGCCAACAAGCCGCTGATCCTGAAATCGCTCAACGCACTTGAAGAGCGCCTCGACGAAAAGGTTTTCTTCCGCGCCAACCGAAAGCACATTGTCAACCTGCGTCTCATCGAAAAGATCGAACCGTACTTCAATGGCGGACTGCTGCTGGAGCTGAAAGGAGGAGAGAAGATCGAGGTGAGCAGGAGGCAGACGGTGAAGTTTAAGGAGATGATGTCGTTGTGAGAACGAGAGAACAAGAGAACAAGAAAGAGAAACAAGGGAACGCGAAAAAACAGAGAAGTAGAAATATGAAGAAGATCTTATTGCCTTTGGCTATTGCTTTTAGTCTTTCCGGCAGCGCGCAGCAGCCGTTGATCCCGGTGTCGGAAGCGATGCGGATCGAGACCTACCTGGCTTCGGACGAACTGGCGGGACGCCGGCCGGGAACTCCGGGATCGGAGAAGGCCGCTGCCTTTATCGCCGAAGAAATGCGCAAGGCGGGCCTTCAGCCCTTGCCCGGTGCAAGCGGCTTTTTGCAGGAGTTTTCGGTGCTCCGCCCCAAGATGACCTCGCTCAAAGTGGAAATGGATGGCGCCGAGGCCGACCCCAAAAAGGTCATCGTGATTACCACGAAGAAAGACCTGAAGGTGAACGAGAAATCGGGCTTCACGGTGAAGCGGATCGGGGCGGCCGATGCCGCCGACCAGCGCGCTTTCTTTCGTGCTGCGCAGAAAGCACTGGCGGGCACCGGTGGCACCATCGTGCTTGTAGACACATCTTTCGCAGCAAGCTTCAGCAGGCTTCCCGGCCTCAAGCGCTCGCTGTTTAGCAGCGCACAGGATGTAGTATTTCTACTAGGCTCAACGCTACCGTCGGCGTACACCATCAAAGCCGAGCACACCTTTACCGAAGAGAAGATGATGAACGTGGTGGGAACGCTTCCTGGAAAAGGGGCGGCAGCCGGCCAGCAGGTGATCTTCTCCGGCCACTACGATCACCTCGGCATCGGCAAGCCCGTGAACGGGGATTCGATCTACAACGGCGCCAACGACGATGCATCCGGCATCACGTCGATGCTGCTGCTGGCACAACACTACGCAAAGGAGAAGAACAATGCGCGCACCTTGCTGTTCGCCGCCTTTACTGCCGAAGAAAGCGGAGGCTTTGGCGCTACGTACTTTTCGCAGCAGCTGCGGCCCGACAGCGTGGTGGCTATGTTCAACATTGAAATGGTGGGCACCGAATCGAAGTGGGGCAAGAACTCCGCCTACATCACCGGCTTTGAGAAGAGCAGCATGGGCGCCATCCTGCAGGAAGCCCTGAAGGGGAGCGACTTCAACTTCTACCCCGATCCGTACCCGCAGCAGCAGCTTTTCTATCGCTCCGACAACGCCACCCTGGCGCGACTGGGCGTGCCGGCGCACACGCTGTCTACCTCCAAAATGGATGTGGAGCCGCATTACCACAAGCCTTCCGACGAAGTGGGCACGCTCGACATGAGCAACCTCGCGCAGGTAACGGAGGCCATCGCCAAAAGTGCCGCGACGATCATTTCCGGTAAAGCCACACCTACACGGGTAACCGAATAATTTCGTCTACCGTAGAAATACAAGGGCGCTCCACACGGAGCGCCCTTTTCATTCCCGGAATAAGGGCGCTCGATCCCAGCGACGATCGTAGAAATACGGTATGGTATAAGTGGTTGCCCTTACGCCAAATTAAAATAGCTCTAATGAGTTTGCTTTATTAGAAAATACAACTTCTTTTGCCTCTCTCCAACCCTTCATAAAGCCACAGTCCCTATCCCAATGATTGCTGCTACGCGGCCTTCCGCGTCCACCTAACCTCTGTTCTCGCCCCCCTTCAACCGGTACGATATTGCTTGCTCAGACCCTGGGCCGGATCAGTAGTTCTACTGACACACCGGTTCGTGTCCGTGCTGGCAGTGCCGTGCCTTTTTTCTAACTGCACACTAAATACCAATTATGAGTCAAAACACTTCCCCGGGAAGCAAAAACCGCCGCATCCTCCATCGATCGCGGCTGCTCGTTTGCACGCTGCTGCTGCTTTTCATAGCAACGGCTGCCGACGCATCGCACTTTCGCTACGGCAACATCAGTTGGAGCTGGGTATCCGGCCGCACCGTACAATTCAAAGTATCGCAGGCCTACCGACGCAGCTTTTCTGCAGCGTACACCAATGCGGTGCCTGGAACAAGCATCAATGTCGGTTCGCTCACCTACAGCGACAACTCCACTTCCTCCGCCATCAACCTCGTGATCACCTCGGTGAACGTTGCGGAAGACTGGATCTATGGTGAAGCCACCATCACCAAAACCTTCAACACCGACGGAACGTTCACGGCTGCTTTTTCGAGCAATGCGCGCCTGTCGACCCTGAAGAACAACGCGGACCTTTCGTATCGTCAGGAAGCCAGGGTGACCATCGGTGGTGCCGCAGCCGGCAACTCGGGTCCTGCATCGGGAATGCCCCCTACGGTGAACCTTCCTTTCGGACGCACGGCAGCCACCTTCCAGCTTGCAGCTACCGATCCCAACGGTGACCTGCTTACTTACCGCTTTGCCACCGCTGCCGAAATGGGCGGCGGCGTTCAGCCCAACACGATGACCCTCAACTCGACGGGCCGTGTGACGTTCAATACAACGGTGACACCCGGCACAACGGGCAACCCCAACATGGCGGTCAACAACCTGTACAGCGCCGTATTCATTGTAACCGATAGCAAGGGTGCCACTACGATGATCGACCTGATGGTGAAGATCGTGCAGGCTTCAACCCCGCCCGCGTTCAACTACACCACCACACCCGCATCGGGAACGGTGTATGACATTCAGCCCGGACAAAATGTATCGTTCACAGTTAGCGCTTCCGATATCGATCCCGGCGACCAGGTTGCGTCGCTGGTGGCCGTAGGTCTTCCTACCGGCGTTTCGCTCACACCCGCGCTGCCCACGAGCGGTAATCCTGCAACCGTCGCCTTCAGCTGGACGCCGACCGCGGCGCAGCTGGGCACGCGTGTTATTTCGTTTACCGCACAGGATAACAGCGGCAACCAGTCGACCACAACCGTTACCATCATCGTAGGCACCAACCCGGTGTTCAACGTTCCGCCCACACCGGTGGCCGGATGGACGGAGGTTGTTGTGCCCGGTGCGACCTACACGACGCCCGTATCGGTCACCGCACCCGACCCTACGGTCAACGTGCAGATCGTTTCGGCATCGATCCCTGCAGGCGCTTCATTCAGCCCTGCGCTTCCTTCGGCATCCGGTAATACTTCGGTTGCGTATTTCTCGTGGACACCCGCCCTTGCCAACTGGGGCAAGCACCCGCTTGTTTTCACCGCGATGGATAACCTCGGCAAGTCGAAGAACCACTCGATGAACATTCTTGTGAACACGACGCCGTGGTTCGTATCCGCAAATCCCGGATCGGTTACGATCGTCGAGAACCAACCCTTCAGCTATGCGATCACCGTTGCAGATCCCGATCTCGCTTACGGTGATGTGATGCAAATCATTGCGATGAACCTCCCTTCGTGGATGTCGTTCACGCAAACGGGCACAACCACCGGCGTTCTTTCCGGAACACCACCCGTAGGCTCTGCCGGCTCGTCTGCGCTGTCGGTAATTGCTGAAGACAAGTATCACCACGATCACCCGGAGATCCGCCAGGACTTTACGATCACGGTTAATCCCTGCAACGTGCAGACCTCCATCCAGGCTTCTGCGCTGAGCAGCTGCCCGGGCTCTCCCATTACCCTCACTGCCAGCGGTGCTAATACGTATGCCTGGAGCAACGGCGCAACCGGCACGTCCATCCAGGTGGCTCAAAGCGGCACGTACAGCGCCATCGGTTCTACCAATGGTTGCAACGGAACGTCCAACGCCATCACGGTCACCATCGCCGACAATGAAGCGCCGGTGCCCATGAATGCCAGCCTCGAAACGCTGCGCGGCGAATGCTCCGTAACGGCCGTTGCACCCACCGCCAACGACAACTGTTCGGGCATCGTTACGGCAACTACCACCGATGCAACTACGTTCAGCCAGCAAGGCAATTATACCATCAACTGGACATACAGCGATGCCAACGGAAACAGCAGCACACAAACGCAAACGGTGATCGTTCGCGACATGACTGCTCCCGTCATCGCCTGTCCGTTCAACATCACGGTGAACGCAGACGGTAACAGCTGCGGAGCGGTGGTGCACTACAATGCGCCTTCCGCCACCGACAACTGCGGAAACGGATCGCTGCCTACCTCGATCCCTGGCTACAGCTACCAGGGCACGTTCAACGGCCACACGTATTTCCTTTCCAACGATGCTACCAGCCCCGAAGACGCACACGCACGCGCCATCGCTTTGGGTGGCCACCTGGTTACGATCAGCAACGCCAGCGAGAACGCGTTCGTTTCTGCGATGAGCCCGAGCTTCATCTGGATCGGCCACACCGATCGTGAGAACGAGGGTGAATTCCGCTGGGTGACGAGCGAGCCGGTAAGCTATACCAACTGGAACGGCGGCGAGCCCAACAACTGGGGTGGCAATGAAGACTGGGCGGTTATCAACTGGGGGCCCAACGGCACCTGGAACGATTGGCTCTATTATGAGAATGCGCTTTTCGTGGTAGAATTCGAAGGCGGCAACATTCCCACCACGCTTGTTTCCGGCCTCGGAAGCGGCGCCACGTTCCCCATCGGCACCAGCACCGAAACCTGGGAGGCTGTAGATGCAGGCGGCAACCGCGCTGTATGCTCCTTCGTGGTAACCGTTATCGATTCCGAAGCTCCCTCGATCACCGGCATGCCTTCCGATATTACCGTGATGAATGATGCGAACGTTTGCGGTGCTGCCGTAAACTGGACCGCTCCTTCGTCGGCGGACAATTGCACCGGTCACAGCATTGCCCTCATCGACGGCCCTGCACCCGGTTCCGTATTCCCGGTGGGTACTACGGTAGTTACCTATCGTGCAACCGATGCTGCAGGACTTACCAGCGACGGTTCGTTCCTCGTAACGGTGATCGACAACGAGCGCCCCACTTTTGTGAACATGCCTGTCGATATCGTTGTGAGCAACGAACCCGGCATCTGCGGCGCACGGGTAACATGGACTCCGCCCACGTCGGCCGACAACTGCTCGATGCACTACGTGATGCAGATCGATGGTCAGCCCAACGGCTCCATCTTCCCTGTAGGCCACTCGACGGTAACCTATGGTGTTCGCGACGCAGCTGGCAACTTCGATATGCGCTCGTTCTCTGTCGTTGTAGAAGACCGCGAAGCACCGGTGCTTTCTGGTGTTCCAGCCAGCGAGACCGTTGAGTGCAATGCAGTTCCTGCTGCAGCTTCCGTTGCCGCTACCGACAACTGTGCATTCAACGGACAGGTTCAATACCGCGAAGAGCGTGTGGATGGATCCTGCCCTTCGAGCTACACCCTCACCCGCACATGGACTGCGACAGACGCTGCCGGCAACAGCAGCACTGCTGCGCAGGTGATCACCGTGCAGGATACAGCGGCGCCTTCGCTTGCTGTTTCGAATATTACTGTTGAAAACAACGCCGGGGAGTGCGGCGCCGTGGTTGCCTTTGCAGCAACGGCTTCCGACAACTGCGGAGACGTTTCGCTCTCTTACAGCCAACAGCCCGGAACGTTCTTCCCTGTAGGAACTACGGTAGTATCGGTGACCGCTACCGATGCCTGTGGCAACAGCACCAACAGCAACTTCAGCATTACGGTGACTGATACGGAGCGCCCCGTTGTGCGCACGCAGGCGCTCACCATTCAGCTCGACGCTGCCGGTGCCGCAGCGATCAATGCACAGCAGGTGAACAATGGTTCGTCTGACAACTGCGCGATCGCTTCCCTGTCGCTCGATAAAACGGGCTTCGATTGCAGCAACGTAGGTACGAACACCGTTATCCTTACCGTGGTGGATGTGCATGGCAACGTTCAGAGCGCGCCTGCAACGATCACTGTGGAAGACCATGTGGCTCCGGTTATCAGCTGCCCGGCATCGGTTACGTTGAATTGCCAGGATGACCACAGCACTGCAAGCACAGGTATTGCTACGGCAACCGACGCATGCGGTGTTGCTTCTATCGTAAGCAATGATGCAAGCACACAAAGCAGCGATGTAAACAACGCAGCTCACTACAACTACACCATCACGCGCACCTGGACCGCCACCGATAAGAATGGCAACCAGAGCAGCTGCGCTCAGATCATCACCGTGCAGGATGTTACCGCACCGGTGGTGGCCACAATGGCATCTGCGCTCGATCGTACGGTTGAATGTTCGGATGCAGCGGGCATCGCTTCGGCTCTTGCCCTCGCCCCTTCGGCTACGGACAATTGCGCACCGGTGTCTATGCACCTGGTAATCGATGAAACAACGGCCGGTTGTGGTTCTACCTACACCCGCGTTCGCCAGTGGAATTTCACCGACGTGAGCGGCAACAGGAGCGCCCGCTTCACACAAACGCTTACGGTTCTGGATCGCACCGCACCTGTGGTGACGAGCAACTTTGGCGCGGTGGAGCTTTGCTTCGACAGCACTTCTTCTCACTACAACGTGGCACCGGTTGCAGGCACCGACAATTGCACTGCTGTTGCCTACACCTACGTGGTGAAGGGCAGCAACGGACAAACGCTGCGCACGGGCGCAACGGCTAATGCTTCCGGCACGTTTGCCGTAGGAATGAACACGATCACGTGGACACTGAAGGATGTTTGCGGAAACGCAACGCAGGCAACTGCAACGGTTCGCATCAATGCACCGATCAGCGGAAGCTTCAACAACTTCACGCTTTCGGGTGGCAAAGCCAACACAATCTACACGAGCGAGTATGCTCCGGCAGCGTCGGCTACCATCAGCGTAACGGCTACAGGTGGCACAGCGCCCTACACCTATTCGTGGAGCAAGACCGGTGCGGCTGCCAACTTCACTGCAGGCGCCAATCCCGCCTCCATCACGGCTACCGCTGTGAGTTCGGGTATGGTGACGTTCACGGTGATCGTTACCGACAGCAAGGGTTGCAAGGCTATCTTCCGCAAAACGATCAACGTGGTTGATGCACGTTGCGGCAACAAGATGGACAAAGTGCTGGTATGCCATGGCACCGGCAGCGCTTCCAACCCGTGGGTACAGATCTGTGTTTCGGCCAATGCCGTTCCTGCACAGCTCGGCAACGGAAGCTACCTGGGCGCCTGCAACAGCAGCGCGGTAACCCGCACCCAGGTCAAAGCCGAGCCCACCATCGAAGCTTCTTTGAGCGCATTCCCCAACCCTTCTCGCGGTACCGTGCACCTGCGCGTGAACGGCCTGCAGGGACAACTGCGCATTGAAGTACTCGATGCCCGTGGCAGCAGCCTGCTGCAGCGCAATCAGAATGTTACCTACAAGACAGAGGACATCACCCTCGATCTGCATACGGCTGCGGCCGGGATGTATACTGTGCGCGTTTCCAATGGCGCCACCGTACTTTCTACCCGCATCGTTATCGCACGATAATCTTCAGGACCAGTAACTGCAAGAGCCCCGGCCGAAAGCCGGGGCTCTTTGTTGCGTACAGGTGTGAAAACCGAGAACCGTAAACTAAAAACTGTAAACTGTAAATTAGAAAGTCGCCACGCCACGCACCGCCGCGGCAATCTCTTCCAGCAGCGACTGGTCTTTCTCAATGGCATTGCCCACCACTACCACGTCGGCGCCGGCCTTGCATGCGGCGTAGGCGGCCTCGCCGGTGCGGATGCCGCCACCGACGATAAGGGGTACTTCGATATGCTTTGCTACGGCTGCGATCATCTCGGCGCTCACGGGGCGGCGTGCACCCGAGCCTGCATCGAGGTAAATGAGCTTGAGCCCCAGCATCTCACCTGCGAGGGCGGTGCACAGGGCGATATCGGCCTTGTCGTGCGGAATGGGCGCCGCATTGGAGATGTAGGAGACCGTGGTGGGCGCGCCGCCATCGATCACCATATAGCCCGTGGGCATGAGCTCGAGGCCGCTCTTCTTCACAAAGGGAGCCGACAATACGTGCTGCCCGATGAGCAACTCGGGGTTGCGGCCTGAGATGAGCGATAGGTAGAGCAGCGCATCGGCATGCCTGCTCAGCTGCGAAGGCGCCCCCGGGAAGAGGATCACCGGCTTGCGCGTGCGCGCCTTGATCTGGAGCACGCAGGCGTCGAGCCCGTCGGTGACCACCAGCGAGCCGCCCACGAAGTAGTAGTCTACCCCTGCCGCTTCGGCGCGGGGAATGAGCGTGTCCAGGATGCCGGCATTGACCTTGTCCGGATCGATGAGGAGGGCGAACGACTTCGCACCACCTGTCTTCTTTTCCTGTAACGATTGATAAACAAGGCCCTGCATACGCTGCAAAAATGCGGAAAGTTTTGCAATGCCTGTACCATTGCCCCCTTTACATAGCCCCGGCGGCCCGGAAACCAGTTAACGGCCGTGCTTGCCGGGAGGCAACAGATACGTTTTTTGACGGCACCTGCCAAATATTCCGGCGCCGGGTTATGTGGATTTTGCGTGAAGAAATCGTTGAAGGCAGGCCCCGCGCCCGCTTTGCGAATTATCAACATTTTTCGACCCCCATGTGCGTATTTCCGACTTCACTTTTTCGAGCGCGAAAGATACTTTCGTCGTCCGCCCGAACGGGTTTCGGTCGGCAGGACAAACTTCTAATCCACAACATAAATTTTCGATGGCTATGGGCAATGCTAGAAAAACGGCGAAGGGCCTGACCTTTTCGCGCAAATTCACCCGGGAAGACATCCCGGTGTTCGACCAGTTCGAGTACGACTACCGCACTTCCGTCATCCGCAACCCCAGTGGGGAAGTGGTGTTTGAAATGACCAACGTGGAAGTGCCCAAGGGATGGAGCCAGATCGCTACCGACATCCTGGCCCAGAAGTATTTCCGCAAGGCCGGCGTACCGCAGCCCGATGGGTCGCTCGGTCGCGAAACCTCGGTGAAGCAGGTGGCGCACCGCCTCGCCAATTGCTGGCGCGCCTGGGGCTTCAAGTACGGCTACTTCGCTTCCGAAAAGGATGCACAGGTTTTCTACGAAGAGCTCGTGTACTCCATCCTCGCCCAGATGTGCGTGCCCAACTCGCCGCAGTGGTTCAACACCGGCCTGTATGAGAGCTACGGCATCTCCGGCAAGCCCCAGGGCCACTATTATGTGGATGCCGTGGACGGCCTGCTGAAGGAATCTACTTCCGCATATGAGCGCCCGCAGCCGCACGCCTGCTTCATCCTCTCCGTAGATGATGACCTCGTGGGCGAGAACGGCATCATGGACCTCTGGGTGCGCGAAGCGCGCATCTTCAAATACGGCTCCGGCGTAGGCACCAACTACTCCAACCTCCGCGCCGAAGGCGAGAAGCTTTCCGGTGGCGGCACCTCGTCGGGCCTCATGTCCTTCCTCAAGATCGGCGACCGCGCAGCCGGCGCCATCAAGAGCGGCGGCACCACGCGCCGTGCTGCCAAGATGGTTTGCCTCGACCTCGATCACCCCGAGATCGAGCTGTTTGTAAACTGGAAAGTGGAGGAAGAAAAGAAAGTGGCCGCCCTCATCCAGGCGGGCTATCCTTCCGACTACGAAGGCGAAGCCTACCGCACCGTGAGCGGTCAGAACTCCAACAACTCCGTACGCATCCCCAACTCCTTCTTCGAAAAGCTGGAGGCTGGTGAAGATTGGGAGCTGACCGCGCGCACCGATGGCCGCGTGATGAAGAAAGTTCCTGCAAAGCAACTCTGGGACACGATCGCTTACGCCGCCTGGCGCTGCGCCGATCCCGGCACGCAATACAACACCACCATCAACGAGTGGCACACGTGCCCCGAAGGTGGCGAGATCCGTGCTTCGAACCCCTGCTCGGAGTACATGTTCCTCGACAACACGGCCTGCAACCTCGCATCGGCCAACCTGATGAAATTCTACAACGCCGACACCAATGTGTTCGACGTGGAAGGCTACGAATACAACTGCCGCCTCTGGACGGTGGTGCTGGAGGTGTCGGTATTGATGGCGCAATTCCCTTCGAAAGAAGTAGCGCAGCTCTCTTACGACTACCGCACCCTCGGCCTCGGCTACGCCAACCTCGGCACGTTGCTGATGGTGAGCGGCATCCCTTACGATAGCGAGAAGGCCCGCGGCATCGCCGGTGCCCTCACCGCGATCATGACCGGTGTTGCCTACAAGACATCGGCAGAAATGGCCGCCGTGCTCGGTTCATTCCCACGCTACGAAGAAAACAGGGAGCACATGCTGCGCGTGATGCGCAACCACCGTGCTGCTGCATTCGACGCTGCCGAATACGAAGGGCTTTCCGTGAAGCCGCAGGGCCTCAAGGCGCAGTTCACCCCCGACTACCTGCTCTCTGCAGCGTGCAAGTCGTGGAATGAAGCCCTGGAGCTTGGTGAGAAGTATGGCTACCGCAACGCGCAAACGACGGTGATTGCACCCACGGGCACGATCGGCCTGGTGATGGACTGCGACACTACGGGTGTGGAGCCCGACTTCGCGTTGGTGAAGTTCAAGAAACTCTCGGGTGGCGGCTATTTCAAGATCATCAACCAAAGTGTTCCTACGGCGCTGCGCAACCTGGGCTACTCCGAGAAGGAGCAGGATGCCATCATCAAGTACGCAGTAGGCAGCGGCACCTTTGCCGGCGCGCCCCATATCAACCACCAGTCGCTTTCGGAGAAAGGCTTCATCGCCTCCGAAATCGAGAAGCTGGATAAGGCCGTGAAGAGCGCCTTTGAAGTGGGCTTCGTGTTCAACGTTTACAACCTCGGCGAAGAGTGCCTGAAGCGCCTTGGCTTCACACCGGAGCAATACTACAATTTTGAATGGAGCCTGCTGGAAGCCCTTGGCTTCAGCGACGATCAGATCGAGGAAGCGAACGACTACGTTTGCGGAACGATGACCATCGAAGGCGCGCCGTACCTGAAAGACGAGCACCTCGCGGTGTTCGACTGCGCCAACAAGTGCGGTAAGAAGGGCGAGCGTTACATCCACGCCCATGGCCACATCCGTATGATGGCGGCGGCACAGCCGTTCATCTCGGGAGCTATCTCCAAGACCATCAACCTGCCCCACGAAGCGGAGGTGAACGAGATCGCCGATTCGTATATGCTCAGCTGGCAGCTTGGCCTCAAGGCTTGCGCACTTTACCGCGACGGCTCGAAGATGTCGCAGCCACTGTCGAATAAAAGCGATAAGAAAAAGTCGAATAACAGCGAAGCGGCTGCTGACGAAGCAACTGCATCGGTAGAAGAGGAAGCAAGCAACATCGTGGACATGAGCAAGCTCACCATCGAGGAGTTGCTGGAAGAAGTGCAGAAGCGCGTGCAGGCATCGCCCGACACCGCGCTGAAGCGCCAGCTGGCATCGATCGTAGAGCGCCGCTCGCTGCCCGCCAAGCGCCGTGGCTTTACGCAAAAGGCCAAGATCAACGGGCAAACGATGTTCGTGCGCACCGGCGAGTACGCCGATGGTACGCTGGGCGAGATCTTCATTGATATGGCGAAGGAAGGCGCAACCATGCGTTCGATGCTCAACTGCTTTGCCGTGGCTATTTCCATCGGTTTGCAGTATGGTGTTCCGCTGGATGAATACGTGGAGAAGTTCGTCTTCACCAAGTTCGACCCGGCCGGTTTCGTGGAGCACCCGAACATCAAGAGCACCACGTCGATCGTCGACTTCATCTTCCGCGTGCTGGGCTACGAGTACCTCAACCGCACCGACCTGGTGCACGTGCTCGATAAGCCCGAAGTGGGTAACACCGGCGAGGAGAGCTGGGATGAGCCGGCGGTTAGAGCCTCCGCCGACAAGCCCGAATTGTCGTCGGTGCGCGTGGTGGCTACCACCCCGCAAGCGGCCAAAGCGGTGGCTTCGAAGCAGCCTGTTGCGGTAAAGACTTCCTCTAATGGCCTTGGTGCGGTGAATGCAGCTGCAAAGAGCATGCAGAGCGATGCGCCTGCCTGCAACACCTGCGGTCACATCACGGTGAGAAGCGGCACTTGCTATAAGTGTTTGAACTGCGGCAACAGCATGGGGTGCAGTTAAGTTGAAAAGTTGTCGGTTACTAGTTGATATGTGAAAGGTCCCGCCTCGTGCGGGACCTTTTTTGTACATCGCAAAAATCGTCTGCAAAATGGGGTCAACACAAGCGGATGGGCAACCAGTTGATATTCAGCTAAGCTCTATTTCTCTCCTGGTTCTATTTCTTCTTCGAAACTGTCTTTTGCTTCTTCACGAAGTCGCGCAGATAGCTGCAACGCTTGTAGGTGTATTGATAGAATTTCGTGCTGCCATATTCTTTTACAAACGCCGGGAAGAGCGCGTTGTTCCTGAACTTCTTTTGAAAGGCGGTTTCGCGACGCTCCATTTCCTCGTACGTATGCCTGCTGCTCCAGGAAGGGCGCGGTATCTGCTTTTGCGCACACTTGGCCATCATGAAATGACATGCAGCCTTGAACTCGCGGTTCTTCGACCAGCGGAGCGCTTCCGCATAGTGCTTTCGTGCGCGGTTCACTTCGAAGAAGTCTTTTTCCCAGGCGGTTTTGTACCCTCCTTCGTTCCAATCGGAGCTGCCGCGGCTCCAGCTCACGGCCATCCATGCATTTCCGTACTGGCTCATGTTATAATAGGCATTCGCCAGTTCGTAGTTGGCCTTTGCAATGTCTTCGGTTGCAGCAGATACGAGCGCCTTCTGATGCAGCTCCTGCATCTTGCGGGCGAAGGTGAGCTTCGTATAGGGCTGCGGAAGGCGCTTGCCGTACCGCTGCCAGTCGTTGAGGTAGTCGTGGAAAGGATCGACGTTTACGGGCTTGTCGTTCCAGTCGGCATCATACACCGTTCCCTGCATGGGCTCGAGCGAATCGGCACGTTCCAGCCACTCAATGGCTTTTGCATAGTTGCCTTCGCGGAGGTGCCCCGTGCCGATGGTTTCCACGACCGTATTGCGGTTGATGGATGCATGCGTTGCCATAAAGCGCTCCCATGGGGTAGCCGGGGCGTTGAGCAGCGCGTAGAGTTTTTCGGTCTGCGCAGCCGTCAGCCGTTCGTGGAGGTAGGTGGTCCCGTTGCCGTTCCACCAGGCATTCGAGCCGCCCGATAAGAAGTGCAGGTCGCCGACGCCGATGGCCAGGTTGGCGCGAACGGTATCGCCTTGCGCAACGTAGCGGGTGTGGAGCAGCTCGCTGAAGAAGTCGCGGAGGAAAGGCCGGTATTCGTCGTCGGTGCGCGCCCTGGATATAAGCCACTCGGTTGCGGGGAGCAGTGCATCTTCCTCGCGGGCGGTGAGGCGGCGCGGCTCGTTGGCGGCGAGCAGCAGGCGGAGCATTTTCAACTGGTCTTGTTGCGCAGCCGATGGCTGTAGTTGCTCGGCAGCGGCAAGTTGCGTGCGGCTTGCGTTCCATTGCTCGTCGAGCAGGTAGAGGTAGGCCGCGCCGGCAGCGTAGAATGCGCGTTGCTCCACGTTGGCGTCGGCAGCGAAGCGCTCCAGGATGTGCGCCAGGGCAGCGGCACGCAGCTTCCCCGATTCGAGTTGTGCTTTGCGCTCCATCGCGGTAGGCGCCTCCTGCCACAATTGGTGGCCGATCATGGGCGAGAGGTATTGTTCTTCCAGCTTGCTGATCTCGCGCGATGCGAGGAGCGGCAACAGCGGCGATTGCTTATCGAGCGCATACACCTGCTCTAACACTCCCGTTGCGGGCGTTTCGCCATACATCCCAAACAGACCGATCAATGCGGCTTTTTCTTTGGGTGTGCGGGCCTGTGCAGCATAGCGTTCGCGCAACGAGCTGTCGGCATTGTTGCTGCTCCACAAAAAGCCCAGGAAGCTGCCGCGGCGGTCGTGCGAAGTGGCGGCAAATACGCGGCTGAACGCGTACGCTGCTTCTTCTTTACGTCCCAGCCGGAAGAGTGCGCCGGCTTTATAAGACAGGGCCAGCGTTTGCACCTCGCTGCCGGTTTCAACGCGAAACAACCGGTCGTATGCTTCGATGCATTTTGCAAACCGCTCGGCATAAAACTCGCTTTTGCATACCTGGAAGGCATAGCGTGTGCGGAGGAAGTCGGTGCCGGCAGAAGCATGCAGTTGCCGTGCGCGGCCGGCCATTGCTACCATCTGTGCACTGTCGCGTGCGGGCGCATCCCAGTCGCTGCCGTTCGACGTGAGCAGCTCCATCTTTTTGGCAAAGAGCAGGTAGTCGACGGCATCGGTCTTACCCGCGAGGTATACGGCGCAAGCATTGTTGCGCAGCGAATCGGGAAGGGCGTCGTTCGTATTGTGCAGCCGTTCGAGCGTAGGAAGATCGTAGCGAAAAAGCACGTCGCGGGTGTCGCTGGTGGATGTGCCGCCGCAATACCGGCTCCATTCGTTCACCAACGCGGCATTGGGTTGTGACTCCATCCCGGAGCTTTCATCCGCATCGTAGAAGTTGCGCACCAGGGTGTAATAAAAGGGCCGGTAGCTTTCATCGGCACCGCTTGCCTTGCGGCTGAAGAAAGAAGTGAAGTAATCTTTCGGGTCGGCATCGCCACCCGCGCAGCTAACGCCGTTTTGGGGCACGAGGCCGAGGCCCGCTGCGACCAAAACGCTCAAACAAAGTTTCCAGTTCATGGAGTTGGTACCGGGATCTGTTTTGTTCGTCCAGGTCAAATAAAAGTACGCGAACGTCGGCAGATGGCAATTGCAGGGAGAGGCGGCCCGCTGCGGCCGATAATGCTTCTGCACTCACCGCCTCGTGGCGCAGCCAGTCGCCGCTACGAAAGGTGTACCCTTCGATGGTGGTGTCGCGCGTTATCGGAATGCGGCCTGTAGCTTGATACTGCGGGCTGTCGAAGTGATGAATGAGTCCTTTGTATTGGTTGCCGGAGAACCAGACGTACCAATCGAAGAGGGGCAATGCCACATCGAGCGGAAGCGGGTAGTGTGCCGCACCGCGGATATACTTATCAAGCTCGTTGTTGTCGAGGATGGAGTTCTTTGCTGAAGGATCCCGGAGGTCGCCCATGTTGTAAGCCATCAGCAGGCCACGGTCGGCGGGCGGAATGCCGGCTTCGGCAATGTATTTCAACTGGTGCAGCCGCACGGTCACCGAGAGTGTCTTTCCCTTTGCAAACTCTTGCTGGCGCAAGTGCCGGAGCAGCCGGAAGTAGCGCGTCTTAGTGCCTGCGCTCCAATCGCAATCGATCTGCCATTCGCTGGAAAGCGGAATGCCGCGCGTGAGCGCTGTGGTAAGTCTGCCCATGCGCGCGGCCAGCGAGTCGAGCGCCGTGCTGTCGCCACTCCGCAAAGCTTCCTGCGTGATGAAAATGACAGGCGTGATGCGGAGTCCATCCGGCCGTTGCTTCCACGATAGCTTTCCCTGTGGCTGCACTGCGCCGGTGCTTTCGTCCACGTCCACATCAAACAGCCGCACAAACAATGCATCAACGCCGAGCGAGTCGAGCGTTTGCTTTTCCACTGCCGTCGGGTCGTACACCGTCTTCCAATAATAGAAAGAGCGATGCACGTTGCGCTCCGTCTTTTGACAGGAAAGCAAAACAAATAGCGGGAGGAAGAGAAGAAGGCGGGGCAAGTGGGAAGTTGTTTTTCAACCGCGAAGAAAAGAAGAGAATAAGCGATGCGCGAAGAAAATGAAAAATGGCCGTGCAGAGCACGGCCATTTCTTAGCGTAATAACTTCTTTACTTATTTCTTAGCGGTAAAAAACTTCGCCTTATTTACCATTCCCGAGCATGTTCTCCACCATGCCCTGCATCATCGGGAACTGCTCGATGAGATAGTCTTTCATCGTTTCCAGCACTTTCGCAGCCTGCTCGTCGCTGAGGCCTGCTTTTTCTTTCAGTCGTGCCGTGATTTCCGTAACGTGGCCTTGCATATCGCCGCCACCGCCTAGCATGCTTCCAAACATAGTTTCCAGTTTATTTAAAGTCAAAAGTAAAAAGTCAAAATTCAAAACCCCAGCGATGATACGCTTTTGACTTTAGAATTTTGAATTCGGTGTTAAGCGACCTTAAGTAGCGACATTTTACTCTTGTCAAACTTCCGCTTCGCATACTCCAGGTCGAGCGTGAAGAACTTCTCCGAGGAGGAGGGGAGCTCGAACATCGCATCGGTAAGAATGCTTTCGCAGATGGAGCGGAGACCGCGGGCGCCGAGTTTGTACTCAACGGCTTTTTCCACCATGAAGTCGAACACGTCGTTCTCGATGTGCAACTTGATGCCTTCGAGCTCAAAGAGGCGCACGTATTGCTTGATGAGTGCATTCTTAGGCTCGGTGAGGATCGCACGGAGCGTAGCCGTGTCGAGCGGGTCGAGGTGGGTAACAACGGGCAGGCGGCCCAGCAGCTCGGGAATGAGTCCGAAGCTTTTCAGGTCCTGCGCATTCACGTAGCGCAGCAGGTTTTTCTTCATGTTCTCCTGCTCGTCTTTGTCTACGTTGAAGCCGATGGTGTTGGTCTGCACGCGGCGTCCGATGATCTTGTCGATGCCGTCGAAGGCGCCGCCGCAGATGAAGAGGATGTTTTGCGTGTTGATCTTGATGAGTTTTTGCTCGGGATGCTTGCGGCCACCTTGTGGCGGCACCAGCACGTCGGTGCCTTCGAGGAGCTTCAGCATGCCTTGCTGCACGCCTTCGCCGCTCACGTCGCGGGTGATGGAAGGGTTGTCGCCCTTGCGTGCGATCTTGTCGATCTCGTCGATGTACACGATGCCGCGCTCGGCTGCCGATACGTCGTAGTTGCACACCTGCAGGAGGCGTGTGAGGATCGACTCTACGTCTTCGCCCACGTAGCCCGCTTCGGTAAATACGGTTGCATCCACGATGGCGAAGGGAACGTTGAGAAGCTTGGCGATGGTCTTGGCCAGCAGGGTCTTGCCCGTGCCGGTTTCGCCCACCATTACGATGTTGCTTTTTTCGATCTCGATCTCGGAAGCGTTATCGGTTTTGTATTGAAGACGCTTGTAGTGGTTGTACACCGCTACGGAGAGCACTTTCTTCGCTTCGTCCTGGCCGATGATGTATTCGTCGAGGAACTTCTTCATTTCGAGCGGCTTCTTCACCGTCAGCTTGAAGGCTGCGGATCCGGCGCCTTTGTCGTCGCGCACGAGCAGCTCCTGGTCAATGATTTCGCGCGCGTGCTCTACGCAGTTTTCACAGATATGTCCTTCCTGCCCTGCGATGAGGATTTTTACCTCGTCGCGGCTGCGGCCGCAGAAGGAGCAATGTAATATGTTTTTCGCCATAGGATGTTTCTGATTAGTTAGTCTGCTTTGCCGTTCATTTGGCTGCACGGACAGCGGGCAAAGTTAGAAAAAAGCCAGCCCGGGCGCGTTAAAACGGCTGAATTAGGTTGATTTTAGGTCAAAGGGCGCCAATTATACCGTTTAACGCCGTTGAGGTGCTGTTTGTTACGCTTCCACAAAGAGGGCCTGCGGCCACTGAGACACGACGGCACAACGGCACAACGGCACAACGGCACAACGGCACGAGCGGATCGACGGAAAAAGAGAACGCCTCCAACGGAGGCGTTCAAATAAAACGTAGTGTCGTAGTCGTCGTGTCTTCGCGATAGAACGCGTGCGATCCCCGCTTACACGAGCTTGTCGATGATCTTGTCTACGATGCCGTATTTCAGGCTCGCTTCGGCATCCATCCAGTAGTCGCGCTCGAAATCCTTGCGGATGCGCTCGATGGTCTGGCCGGTGTTTTCGGCGAGGATCTTTGCCCCCAGCTCTTTGGTGCGGAGGATCTGCTCGGCGTGAATCTCCATGTCCTGGCTTACGGCCTGGATGTGCCCGCCGAGGGAAGGCTGGTGGATCATTACTTCGCCGTGCGGAAAGATGTAGCGCTTGCCCTTGGTGCCGCCGCTAAGCAGGATGGAGCCCATCGAAGCCGCCAGGCCCATGCAGATGGTGCTTACCGGGCTTTTGATCATCTTCATCATGTCGTATACCACCATACCGCTCGTTACCGAGCCGCCGGGGGAGGAGATGTACATCTTGATCTCAGCACCGGGTTTGTCGAAGTCGAGGAGGAGCAGCTTGGTAGTGATGTCCTTTGCCGACTTATCGTCTACCACGCCCCAGAAGTAGATGGTGCGGGTTTCGTAAAAGTGCTGCTCCATGCGCTTGTAGAGCATTTTCGTATCTACCTCGGCGCGTTCTTCTTTCTCTTCTTCTTCGTGCTCGGGCTCCTCGGGGTTGGGCTGAGGGCTCATGATGTGGAGGCGATTGTTGTATAAGATATCGTTGAGGCTCATTTGTCTGGAGTGTTTGTTGTTTTAAAGAGACGCACATGGTGCGTCTTTACAGCTCCCTTCCCGTAGGGAAGGGTAGGGGATGGGTCTATTTCTCGGCTTTCTTTTCTTTCTTGGGATTCACCAGCAGCACTTCGTCAACAAGGCCATACTCTTTCGCTTCGGCGGCCGTCATCCAGTAGTCGCGCTGGAAGTCTTCCTCAACGCGCTCCACGGTCTGGTTGGAATGGTTGCAGATGATCTCGTAAAGTTCCTTGCGGAGTTTTTTGATCTCGCGCACGGTGATCTCGATGTCGGTAGCCTGGCCGCCGATGGCGCCGGAAGGCTGGTGCATCATGATGCGGCTATGCTTGAGCGCGGCGCGCTTGCCCTTGGAGCCGGCTGCCAGCAGCACCGATCCCATCGAGGCGGCAACGCCGATGCAGATGGTGGCCACATCGGGGCTCACATACTGGATGGTATCGTAAACGCCGAGGCCTGCATATACAGAGCCGCCGGGCGAGTTGATATACATATTGATGTCGCGCGTGCGGTCGGTGGAATCAAGGAAGAGGAGCTGCGCGGTCACGATGTTGGCAACTTCGTCGTTGATGGGATAGCCCAGGAAGATGATGCGGTCCATCATGAGGCGGCTGTATACGTCCATCACGGCTACGTTCATCGGGCGTTCCTCGATCACGTTCGCGGTCAGCGCCGTAAAGTTGTACTTCGCGTAGCTATTCAGCGTGTTGCTCGAAAGGCCCCGGTGCTTGACGGCATATTTCTCGAATTCGGAGGAAAAACTCATATCGTCTGTTGTTAATTGTGGCAATTTAGTGGAATACCGGTTTGCAAATACCGTGCGCGGGCGGAAAGCAGACATTCTGTCCGGAATTGCAGTTTGTTGTTTGTGGTTGCGCCATGCGGCGCAAACGGAAAGAGGCGCCGTAAAACGGCGCCTCTTTAACTACAAACCACAAACTAAAAACGACAAACTTGTCTTAGTGGTGTTCGTGATTGTGCTTCTGATTCATTTCGATGAAGGCTTCCCGCTTGATCGGCTCCGGTTGTGCATGGGCGTTGGTCTCGAGCCACTGGAAGATCTTTTCCGTCTGGATGCGGTTGTAGGCATCTTCGATGTACTTCTTGTCTTTCATCATGCGGTTCACGTAGTCGTTCACCCACTCAGCTTCGGTGTCGAGCGTCTGGCCGCCCATGTATCCGAGCAGCTGCTGCTTTGCAAACGTGCGCAGGTCTTCCTGTTCCACCTTGATGCCGGCATCGGTGGCAATTTTGTCGGTGATGAGGCTCCACTTCAACTGGTTCTTGAACTGGGGAAACTCTGCCGCCGCTTCTTCCTCCGTCTTCATGCCGCCTTCGCCTTGCGTTTGCAGCCAGCGGAGCAGGAATGCTTCGGGGAATTCGATCTTCGTGTTATCGAGGAGGGTGTGATACAGCGTATGGTGCAGCTGGTTGCGGCCCTCTGTAGCCCACTGGCCTTCGAGCTCCGTGCGGAGGCGGTTGCGGAGCTCCTCTTCGGTCTTGACGTTGTCGTTGGGGAAGATCTGCGCGAAGAATTCTTCGTTCAGGTCGCGCTTTTCGATGAGGCCCACCTTGGTGATGTCGAGGCGGAAGTAGCGGTCGCTACCGCTGTCGATGCCGAGGTCCTGGAGGATCCACTCAGCTTCCTGGCCACCGAAGGCTTCGTTGAAAGCCACCTGGAGGCTGTCGCCGGTCTTTTTGCCGGTGAGCGTAGGGCGGAAGCTTTCCTTGAAATAGCGCACGAGCACCGAGTTGTCCTTTTTCACGCCACCCGCGATCTCGTTGCCGGCCGCATCGGTTTCGGTGAAATTGAGGTTGAGCACGTTCTCGTCGGAGTCAACGGCTTCGGGCTCGGTCATATTGCCATAGCGGCCGCGCAGGCGATCCACTTCTTCGTCGATCATAGCATCGTCCACGCTCACCTCGTAGCGCTTCACCGGGAAGGAAGCGAGGTTGGGCAGCTCGAAGTCGGGCTTGAGGCCCATTTCGAACGTGAACTCGTAGGTGCCCGGGTTGTTCATGTCCAGCTGCGCAATGTCCACCTTAACGGGGATCGGGTTGGCGAAGATGTTCGGGTTTTCCTTCGACAGGAATTCGTTCATTTCCTTGTCTACCAGCTTCAGCACTTCGTCTACGAACAGCGAGTTGCCGTACATTTTCTTGACGAGGCCCGCGGGCACCATGCCTTTGCGGAAGCCGGGGATGTTGGCCTGCTTGCTGTATTGCTTCAGCGCCTTTTCGAAGGAGGGCAGGTAGTCTTGTTTCTCGAGTGTAACGTGCAGCTGCTTGTGCAGGGGCGCCATCTCTTGTTGCGTGATCGTAGCCATATTGTTGTATCTGGAGCAGGCCGGCGGCAGTGGCCGGGCCTTTTGCCCGTTTTTTTAATGGGGTGCAAAAATACGGCATTGCGCCCAATTATCGGCGGCGCAGCTGCACGTGCGCAACGGCAGGTTTGAATCGGATGCGTGCATCTGGGTAAATGGACTGGTGCTTCTCAAAAGGCCACGAAAAAGCCGCTTCCAATACAGAAGCGGCTTCGTGCGGGTGGAGGGACTCGAACCCCCATGCCTCGCGGCGTCAGATCCTAAGTCTGATACGTCTACCAATTTCGCCACACCCGCGAAAGGTCGGCAAAGGTAGGGGCTTTCGGGAACAGAACGGAGGGAAGCGGGAAGAGAATGTTCACTGTTAAGGAAAAAATAAATTCAGTAGATTTGACGGCTTCCATGCGCGAACTGGGTTATTTCTAAGCAGAAATCTCCCGGAAATCGGATGCGGGGCCAAACACTTTTAACACTTAACTGTCTATGAGACTTTTCCTGCTCTCACTGCTTTGCCTTTGCGCGGCGGCATCCGTTCAAGCACAAGGTTTCAACTTTTCCTGCGCCCGAGACACTACCCTCAGAAGTTGTGATCCGGTGTGCGTGAACCTCCAGGCGAAGGTGCCCGACCTTCGTGCGAACACGAGCACTTATAACGTGGCTCCGTTGTCGAACGTCTCGGGTTGTTTCATCCCATACGTGCAGCCCGACGACCCGGCGGGACAGGCCACCAGCCTCGTGATCGACGACAAGTACAGCACGGCCATCAACATCGGCTTTACATTTCCCTTCTTCGGAACCAACTATACGCAGTGTGTGGCCAGCACCAACGGACTGGTATCCTTCGATATTTCGAAAGCCACCCAGTTCAGCCACTACGCGATGCTGCGCAACGGCGGTACGCTTTCGGCCACGTCCGGTGTGCCGCAAGACCTGCCCAGCACCTTGTACGACAAGCTGCTGATCATGGGCCCTTACCACGACATAAACCCGGCAACGACTACCTCGCCCAACCGCCGCATCCAATACCAAGTGTTCGGCGTTGCGCCGTATCGCCGCTGGATCCTGAGCTTTTATAAAGTGCCGCAGTTCAGCTGCAGCAACCTTATTGAGAATACGCATCAGATCGTGCTCTACGAATCCACCGGTATCGTGGAAGTATTCGTATTCAGCCGCCAGTCCTGCAGCGCATGGAACCAGGGCCGCGCGATGATCGGTATGCAGAACGAGTCGCGCACGTCGGCCATCATGGCGCCGGGGCGCAAGGCTTCCGACCCGGTATGGGAAGGATTGAACATGAACGAATCCTGGCGCTTTGTTCCGGCTTCGGGCGGATCGCTGCTCAAGCGGGTTGAGTTGTTTGATATGACCGGCACGCTCGTTGGGCTGGGAACCGTAGGCACGAGTGCCAACGGCGCCACCAGCGTCGAGTTCCCGAACATTTGCGTTTCCACGGTCGGCTCCACGCCGTTCCGCATGCGCGCCGTTTACGAAAAGATCGACGACCCAAGCGTGGAGATCTACGGCAACGACACCATCCGCATCAACCGCCCGGGCCTTCCGTTCTCGATCGGGGTGGTTTCTGCTGCGGCTACCTGCACCACGCCTTCCTCCATCACGCTCACACCTCAGCCCGGTGGTGGCGTTCCTCCCTTCACGTATGCCATCGCACCTTTCGGCAACCCCGCCGGTGTATACCAATCGGCCAACGTGTTCCTGGGTGTTGCTCCCGGCCTCTATAATGCCTTTGTAAAAGACGCTACCGGTTGCGAATCTTCTCAGCCCATCTTCGTGAACTTCGGGGCCGCGGGCATTGCCGGTTCGGCAACGAGTACGCCATCGGGCTGTACGGTGCCCACCGGAACGGTAACGGCTACCTGGATCAGTGGCGGTACCGCTCCCTATACGTACCAGCTCAATTCGGGCGCCATCCAGAATGACGGCAACTTCACAGCGGTACCTTCCGGCTCACACGTGGTGACCATTCGCGACAACGCAGGTTGCCTCACGCAAATCACGGTCAACGTGGGCATCAACAACAACCCCACGGCATCGGCCACGAGCACCGCCTCCGGTTGCACCGTCAACAACGGCAGCATTACCGCAACGGCGCTAACCGGCCTCGCACCTTATACCTATGCACTCGATGGCAGCACTACCTACCAGGCTTCGAACGTATTCAACAACGTGGGCGTAGGACCGCATACCGTTACGGTGAAAGACGCGGGCGGTTGCACGGTTACCATCAATGCTCCGGTGGCCCAAACAGCCAACCCATCGGCATCGGCTACGGTAACGGCCACGGGTTGCGGCGCGCCTTCGGGCACGGCCACGCTCACGGCTACCGGCGGCATCGCACCCTATACTTATTGCCTCGGACCTTCTGGCGCCACTTCCTGCCAGACCGCGGCACTGCTCACGGGCCTTCCGGCCGGACAGCAGTTCCTCAGCGTGAAAGACGCGAACGGCTGCGTAGGCATCGTAGACATCACGATCCCCACCAGCACGCCTCCCACGGCAACTGCAACCAGCACGGCTTCGGGTTGTACGCCTTCCGGCACCATCACGGTTACACCCGCCGGCGGCCTTGCTCCCTACACCTACCAGCTCGACGCGGGCACCGCTCAAAATACCAACGTGTTCACCGCGGTTGGAACGGGCAACCACACGATCGTCATCACCGATGCGCGGTCTTGCTCGGTTACCATCAACGTGGTCGTTGGCGGCACAACGCCTCCTGCGGCAACTGCGGCCACCACGGTTTCGGGTTGTAACCCTGCCAGCGGCACCATAACGGTAACCGCTACGGGAACTGCTCCGTTCACCTACGCCTTGGGCACCGGAACCTTCCAGCCGTCGAACGCCTTCACGGGTCTTGCGGCCGGCAACTATTCGATCCAGGTGCGCGATAACGTGGGCTGTACTTCAACCATCACTGCTACGGTGGGCTCTTCGCCTGCGGTTGCTGCATCGGCAACGGCGGCCAACACGCTTTGCACTTCGAACACGGGTTCCGTAAGCGTTACCGCAACTGCGGGCACTGCGCCTTACACCTACACGCTCAGCGGCACGTCCACTGCGCAGCCTTCTAACCAGTTCAACAACCTCGCTGCCGGTAGCTACACCGTTACCGTAACCGACGCGCTCGGTTGCACTGCCGCAACGGCGCCGGTAACTGTTGGTCAAACGAACAATATCACGATCACTCCTGCCACATCCATCGTTTCGGGTTGCGTGGGCACATCGCAAACGGTGTCGCTTACTACCAACGCTTCGTCGGTAAGCTGGTCGCCTGCAACAGGCGTGGCCAACCCCGCTTCTGCAAACACGTCGATCACCATCGGCACAGCGCCCACGTATACGGTTACGGCCGGCACCGGTGCATGCACCGCCACGGCTACGGTAACGGTTCAGGCCGTTCAGCCTCCGCAGGTAAATGCCGGTGCGCAGCAATATATCCAGGTAGGTGATTCGGTTCGCCTCCTTGCAGCCGTTTCGCCCACAGGCACCTACAGCTATTCCTGGTCGCCGGGCATCACGCTCCGCGATTCCACGGTGCTGCAACCCTGGGCACGCCCCGCGGTAACTACTGCTTACACGCTCACCGTTACCACGCCGCAAGGTTGCGTGGGCCGCGACAGCGTTACCGTAGTTATACTGGGCGATTGCATCGACCCGCACAACGCTTTCACGCCCAACGGCGACGGCATCAACGACAACTGGCTGGTGACGAACGGCGCAGGCTGCACCACCAGGATCGTGGCGCAGGTGTTCAACCGCTATGGTGGCCGGGTGTATGAAAACCAGAACTACCGCGGCGACTGGAACGGCACCTACCAGGGCAAACACATCGCAGATGGCACTTATTACTACCAGGTGGTTTATTACATGACGGACGGACGGATCGTCACCCGTCGCGGAGACGTAACCATTGTTCGCTAATACCAAACCAGGAGACCCAACATGAAAAAGAACCTATTGACCCTCGTGCTGTCGCTTTCGGTGCTGTTTGGTGCGGCGCAGCAGTTACCCGTGTTCAGTTTGTACGACCTGCACCCAACGATGCACAACCCGGCAACGGCCGGCGTGCGCGGGTACGGCTCCATCGGCGGCGCCTTCCGCACGCAGTGGTCGTCCATTTCGGGCGCACCGCAAACGACGCTGATCTTCGGCAACACCTACATTCCCAAAGCGAACCTGGGCATCGGCGGCTATGTGTACAACGACGTCACCGGCCCCACGCGCCGCACCGGTTTGCAGATGGCGTATTCGTACATCATCAAGATGCAGAATGAAAGCAAGCTCTCCTTCGGCATCGAAGGACGCCTGCAGCAATATTCGCTCGACCACGCCAAGATCTCCAACGCACTCAGCTCCACCGACCCCGTGCTGGCCGGTAAGGAAAGCCAGTTTCGCGGTGATGCCGGCTTCGGCGTTGCATTTACCCACCCGCGCTTCCAGATCGGCGCTTCGGTGAGCCAGCTCATTCAAAGCAAGCTTCGCTTCACGGATGCCAATGCGGCACCCATCGAGGCACGCAACTACCGCCACTTTTTTGCACACGGTTATTATGACTGGCAGGTGGATGAGGTGACCAACATCTACCCGAACTTCCTGGCCGTGTACCTTCCCAACGCCCCCGTTGAATTCCAGGGCGGCGTGCGCGTGGAGCACAACCACCTGTTCTGGTACGGCATCGCCCTGCGTGTCAACCAATCGTGGATGGGCAGTGTAGGCGTGAAGGTGAAAAAGAAGTTCAACATCGGCTACTCGATCGACCTGTACCGCAAGCCCGTAAGCGTTTTCGACGGCGGCGGCTCGGCCCACGAGATCATGCTCCGCTACGATTTCCTTCGCAAGTAATGGATACACCTTTCTGAACAACCCCGGCCCCGCGCCGGGGTTTTTCGTGCGTGCAAAAGGCGTAAATTTGAAAGGCATGGAAACTGTAGCGCAGGCACCGAAATACAACCTTAACGAAGAACAGGAAAAACGCCTCATCCTCCGCGAATACCGGGCACTACTGCGCTGCCTGAAAAGCCGCATCAAGCCTGGCGACCGGAAAATGATCCGCCAGGCATTCGAGATGGCTGCGGAAGCGCACAAGTCGATGCGCCGCAAGAGCGGCGAGCCCTATATTTTGCACCCGCTGGCCGTTGCCCGCATCTGCGTGGAAGAGATCGGCCTCGGCGTGCGCTCCACCATCTGCTCGCTGCTGCACGACACCGTGGAAGACACCGACGTAACGCTCGAGGATGTGCAACGCGAATTCGGTTCCGAGATCGCCCGCATCGTTGATGGGCTCACCAAGATTTCCACCGTGGTGGATGTGAATGCGTCGCAGCAGGCCGAAAACTTTCGCAAGATCCTGCTGACGCTCACCGACGACCCGCGCGTGATCATCATCAAGCTCGCCGACCGACTGCACAACATGCGCACGCTCGATTCGATGAAGCAGGAAAAGCAGCTGAAGATCGCATCGGAAACCGTGTACGTGTACGCCCCGCTGGCACACCGCATGGGCCTCTACAACATCAAGACCGAGATGGAGGACCTGTCGATGAAGTACCTGGAGCCGGACACCTACCGCTCGCTGGCGCGCAAGCTTGCCGAAACGAAGCGCGAGCGCACCCGCTACATCAACGAATTTATCAAGCCGCTGCAGGATAAGCTCACTGCCTCCGGCTTCACGTTTGAAATCTATGGCCGCCCGAAAAGCATTCATTCCATCTGGAACAAGATGAAGAAGAAGGGCGTTGCCTTCGAGGAGGTATACGACCTCTTTGCCATCCGCGTGCTGCTCACATCCACTCCCGAAAAAGAAAAAGAAGAATGCTGGAAGGTGTACTCGATGATCACCGATGAATACACCCCTTCGCCCGAGCGCCTCCGCGACTGGCTGTCGAACCCGAAGAGCAATGGCTATGAAGCCCTGCACACCACGGTGATGGGGCCTCAGGGCAAGTGGGTGGAAGTGCAGATCCGCACGAAGCGGATGAACGAGATTGCCGAGAAGGGCCTCGCCGCGCACTACAAGTACAAGGAAGGGCAGGCCGATGAGAGCCGCTTCGACAAATGGTTCAACCAGATCCGCGAGGTGCTCAATTCGAATGATACCGACTCGGTGGATTTCCTCCAGGATTTCAAGACCAGCTTCCTTGCCGAGGAGATCTACGTGTATACGCCGAAAGGGGAGGTGAAGATGCTGCCCACCGGCGCCACCGCCCTGGATTTTGCGTTCGCCGTGCACAGCATGGTGGGTGCGCGCACCATCGGGGCCAAGGTAAATCACAAGCTCGTGCCCATTTCGCACAAGCTGCGCTCCGGCGACCAGGTGGAGATCATCACCTCCAACAAGCAAAAGCCCAACGAGGGCTGGCTCGATTTCGTGGTAACGGCGAAGGCGCGAACGAAGATCAAAGACGCGTTGAAGGAGGAGAAGCGCACCGTTGCGGAAGAAGGCAAGTACATCCTGCAGCGCAAGCTCGATGGAATGGGCGCGTCGATGAGCCAGCACAACACCGACGAGATCGCGAATTTTTATAAATACTCCTCGTCGCTCGAACTGTTCTACCAGATCGCCATCAAGGCCGTCGACCTGAAGGAGCTGAAGGAATTCAAGGTCACCGGCGACCGTCTCGATGCCCCGAAGCCCGTGAAGCTGCCCGAGCACAAGCACGAGCCGCATTACACGCCCAAGAAAGACACGGAGCTGATCATCTTCGGGGAGAGCTCCGACAAGATCGTGTACAACCTGGCCAACTGTTGCAAGCCCATCCCCGGCGACGATGTTTTTGGCTTCGTCACCACAGGCAAGGGGCTCACCATCCACCGCACCAATTGCCCCAACGCCGCCAAGCTGATGGCCAGCTACGGCCACCGGATCGTAAAAACGAAATGGGCCAAGAACAAGGAAATCTCCTTCCTGACGGGCCTCCGCATCATCGGTTTGGACGATGTGGGCGTGGTGAGCAAGATCACGAACCTCATTTCCGGCGAGCTGCGGATCAACATCGCGGCCATCACGATCGAGGCGAAAGAGGGCGTTTTCGAGGGCAGTATCAAGCTTTTTGTGCATGACAGGGATGAGCTGGACGCCCTCGTAGACAAGCTGAAAAGCCTCCACGGGATTCAGTCGGTGGACCGTTTCGACACCGAAACGCTCTGACGCCGTTTTACGGGAAATCGCCGAAAAAAGCTGGGAATTCGTTAAAATTTATATTAACTTGTAGCCAATTTTTCGGTATTTCCACTTAAACATACTTGCCAAATAATAAGCTGCTATGAAACTACGCATCGCCCTGCTGGCTGCTTTTGTTGTTTTGTTCCAATTTGCGACACGCGCGCAGGGATATAACTTTAGTTGTACCCGCGACACCATCGTACAAAGTTGCGTGGTGCCCGTTTGCTTCCCCCTGTCTACCAAAGTGCCGGACATTCACGGCCAGACGGACGACTACGAAGTGGTTCAAATAGCAGGCCAGGGGGCCGCACCCGGCAGTTGTTTTTCGCCTTACACGCCACCCGACGATCCCAGCGGCACATCCGCCTCACTGACCATTGATGATCGGTATAGTTCGGTCATTAACCTTCCTTTCAACTTCAAATTCTGGGGAACCAGCTATAACAGTCTGGTGATCAGTACGAACGGGGTGATCTCCTTCGATGTAAGTCTTTCTGGAAACTTTGCGCACTATGCGATGCTCACCAGCGGCACCGGCCTCACAGCGACGGGTACCAGCGCGGGAGTGAATCTGCCCAGTACGCGATACGATAAGGCTCTGATTATGGGTCCCTACCACGATATCAACCCAGGGGCCACGACTTCGCCGACACGGAAGATCCAATACCAGATCGTGGGAACGGCGCCCTACCGCCGGTTCGTATTCAGCTTTTATAAAGTTCCGCTCTTTGACTGTACCTCTCAGTTTGAGAATACGCATCAGATCGTTCTATATGAGACAACCAATATCATTGAGGTTTTCGTTTTCAGCAAGCAAATTTGCACTACGTGGAACGATGGCAGAGCGATCATCGGCATTCAGGATGAAACGCGTGCCCGTGGATTGATGGCACCAGGACGCAGTGCAACCGACCCGCGCTGGGGCACACCGAACATGAACGAAGCCTGGCGTTTTATTCCGAAAGGGGGCCCTTCACTCTTGAACAGAATTGAACTGCTTAACAGCTCTGGTTCGGTCATGACCACCGGTGTTGCAGGAACACCATCGGGAGGGCTGGTACCTGTTTCATTCCCTAATTTCTGCGTACCTGTTTCCAACACCTCCAGCTACATCGTTCGCGCCGTTTATAACGATCCCAACAACCCGGGTGGTTTCAATTATGGACTCGACACCTTCCGCGTGTCGGTAGTTTCCGGTATCGCTGCAACATCTACGATTGTGCCCGCCGGCTGCTTGCCCAATGGATCGATAACGATAAATGTGACATCAGGCACGGGTACCCCGCCCTATACCTATCAACTCGATAGCGGTACTCCGCAGAGCTCCAACGTATTCAACAACCTTCCGGCAGGCAACTACACGGTGACCATCAAGGATGCTACGGGTTGCACCAACGTGATGTCCCTAACCGTTGCGCAAATCAACCCGCTGCAGGCAACTGCCGCCACTACGCCGGCGGCGTGTTCGCCAACCGGAACCATCACGGTGTCGGTGACGGCAGGCGGCACGGGCCCCTACACCTATTCCCTCGACGGCGGCACCCCGCAGTCGAGCCCCAACTTTACCGGTATCGCCGGCGGCAACCACAACGTAACGGTGACCGACCTTACTACTACCTGCGTGCGCCAGGTTCCCGCGGTGATCAGCAACATCAACAACCTGGCTGGCTCGGTGATATCGAGCACGCCTTCCGGATGTACCCCCACGGGCTCCATCACGGTAGCCGGCAGCCTCGGCACGCCTCCTTATACGTACAGCATCGACAACGGACCTTTCCAGTCGAGCCCCAGCTTCTTCCCTGTGGGAGTAGGTCTGCACACGATCGTGATCAAGGATGCCGCTACCTGCACCAAAACCATCAACGGCATTGTTGCCGCGCTGCCAAAGCCTACGATCGCTACCGTTCCGGTGACCAACGCCGGTTGTAATCCCACGGGCTCCATCACCGTTAACCTCAATGCAGGCAGCGGCGTGGCACCGTTCACCTACGTGCTCAACCCCGGCGCTGTAAGCCAGTCCACCAACGTGTTCACCGGCCTCGCCGCCGGCACCTACACGGTAGTAGTAACCGACGCCGTTGGTTGCAGCGTGACGCGCAGCAACATCGTAATCACGGCTGCTGCGGCAATTACGGCCACGGCCACGGCTACTCCTTCCGGTTGCACACCGTCGGGCACCATCACGGTTACGCAAGCAGGCGGTACGGCTCCTTACACGTATACGCTCAACAGCGGCACTCCGCAGAGCTCCAACGTCTTTACGGCGCTCACTCCCGGCACCTACAACATCGAGGTACGCGACGCCAGTGGTTGCACCGCCACTACTACTGCCACTGTATCTACTACCGGCAGCCTCACGGCCACGGGCACCACCACGCCTTCAGGTTGCGCCCCTGCCTCGGGCACCATCACCATTACGGTGCCTGCGGGATCGGGTGTGGCACCCTACACGTATGCACTCAACAGCGGCACACCGCAATCTTCCAACACCTTCAGCGGAATTGCCGCAGGCAACCATTCGGTTGAAGTGAAAGATTTCGCAGGGTGCTCTTATACAGTAAGTGTTACTATCGGAAGCACGCCGGCGCCAACGCTTACGCTGGCCGGCACGCCTTCGGGTTGCTCGCCCATCGGCACCATTACCGCAACCGCGGGTGCAGGCACGGCTCCGTTCACCTTCTCTCTCGACAACGGTACGTCCCAAAGCTCGAACGTATTCAACGCAGTCGCTTCGGGTCCGCACTCGGTAACGGTAACTGATTCGAAAGGTTGCACCGCTACAGCGACCTTCACAACTACAACATATCCTGCCCTGGCTGCAACGATCGCTTCGACCCCATCGGGCTGTACGCCTCCGAGCGGTACCATTACGGCTACGGTTAACCCCGGCGCGGGCCTGGCTCCGTACACCTTCACACTCGACTCCGGAACGCCACAGGCAACCGGCGCTTACACGGGCATCACTGCCGGTGCGCACACCGTTGTAGTGGCCGATGCTGCAGGTTGCACCGTAACCCTCACCACCACAGTGACCGCACCTGCTCCGCTTGCAGGAACCGCCGCCAGCACGCCTTCGGGTTGCAACCCCTCGGGCACTATCACCGTTACAATGAGCAATGGCGTTGCCCCCTTCATTTATGTGCTCGATACCGGCACGCCCCAGGCATCCGGCAACTTTACCAACGTCGCTTCCGGTTCACACAGTGTAACCGTTACCGACGCACAGGGCTGCACCGTAACGATACCTGTTACCGTTGCTGCGCCGGCCCCGCTGAGCGGCACTGCTACCAGCACGGCTTCGGGCTGCAACCCCACGGGCACCATTACCATTACCATGAGCAATGGCATCGCGCCCTTCCAATATGCGCTGGATACTTATCCTCCGCAGGCAGGTAACACGTTCAGCAACGTGGCCAGCGGTCCGCACTCGATCGTGGTGACCGATGCTTCGGGTTGCACCACTACCATCACGGAAAACGTGGGCTCGATGCCGGCACTTACGGCAACGGCTACCAGCACGGCTTCGGGCTGCTCGCCCAGCGGCACCATCACCGTAACCGTTCCTTCGGGCATCGGCGTAGCACCGTTCACGTATGCGCTCGATGCGAGCCCGCCGCAACCAAGCAACAATTTCAGCAACGTGCTCGACGGCAGCCACAACATTACGGTTGCTGATGCATCGGGTTGCAGCTACACGTTCAGCACCACCGTGGCAGGCCCCACGCCGCTGACGGCGGGTGTTTCCACAGTCACCACATCCTGCGGAGGCGCCTCCAACGGTTCGGCCACGCTGAACCCCACCAACGGCATCGCTCCTTATCAATACCAGATCGGCACGAGCGGCTGGCAGACGTCCAACACCTTCACCAACCTGGCCGTTGGCAGCTACGACCTGTCGTTCCGCGACGCTTCGGGTTGTGTATCCGGACTCTTCCAGGCCGTGATCACCGCCGGCCCGGCCATCACCGCTACCGAAACGCACACGAATATTTCCTGCTTCGGTGGCAGCAATGGCAGCGCGACGCTCACGCTTTCCAACAACGCTACGGCGCCGTTCACGTTCTCCTCCGACAACTTTGCCAGCACGCAGGGGTCGCCAACGATCAGCGGACTGGCCGTTGGAACGCATACCATCTGGTTCCGCGATGCCGTGGGTTGCTCCAACAGCATCACCGTTGCCATCACTGAGCCGTCGCAGCTCGTTCCGGGCACGCCCACTTCGGTGAGCCCTGTTTGTAATGGCGCGGCCAACGGGTCGGTTACGCTCTCCGCAACGGGCGGCACCGCACCGTACACGTATTCGTTCAACAACGGTCCGTTCAACAGCAGCGCAACCTTCCCCACGGGCGCCGGCACGTTCAACTTCCAGGTGAAGGATGCGAACAACTGCGTAACGGCAACCCGCACGGTTACTGTAACCGAGCCTGCACTCCTGAAGATCGATTCCATCGTAGTAGGCAATGCAAGCTGCGACACGATGGGCCGCCTGAATGTGTATGTAAGCGGAGGCATCGCGCCTTACCGCTTCCAGCTCGATGCGGGCATCCTCCAGCGCGACAGTTCGTTCCGCGTTCCTGCCAACAGCTACCAGATCACCATCCGTGACACCAATAACTGCCAGGCGCAGCAATACGTGACCGTGAACCAGGTGAATAACCTCACCTACACCGCACCGGTGATCGCGCCCATCTGCGAAGGCGGACAGGCCACCATCACGCCCGTGACCAACGCTACACAGTTTACCTGGACCGGCCCGCGCCTGACCCCGAACAACTCGGCGCAGTCGTCGGTAACCGTCCGCCCGCTGCATGATACTACTTACCACCTCGTTTACACACTGGGTTCCTGCTCGGCATTCGACGATATCCCGGTAACGGTATATGCCGCTCCGATCCCGGATGCTGGAACGGCGGCAGGCATTTGCGCCGGCGCCACCGCGCAGCTCAACGCATCGCCCGGCTTCACCGAGTACCACTGGAGCCCGGTCAACTACCTGTCGAACCCCGATGTGCAGAGCCCCACGGTTACCGGCGCACCGGCACCCGGCATCTCGTACTTCCTCCACGTGAAGGACGCCAACGGTTGCTCATCGCTCATCCCCGACACAGTGTTTGTAAGTGTAACTGCACCGATCCCTGTATTTGTGAATCCTCCTGATACGGTGATGTACATCGGCGACACGCTGCACCTCAACGCGATCGCTGCGGCCAACCAGTTTGTGTGGACGAACGCCCTTGGACAAACGCCTCCGAACCTCACCAATCCCAACATCGCGGATCCGATTCTGCTGGTGGAGCACAACGATGTGCTGAAAGTGCACGTGACGGATTCGAACGGCTGCACCGGCGACGGATACTTCTACGTGCGTGCCTTCCAGGGCCCCGAGATCTACGTGCCTTCGGCCTTCACGCCTAACCGCGACGGTAAGAACGACCTCCTGCGCCCCGCTTGCGTAGGAGTGAAAACGCTGAGCTACTTCCGCGTGTTCGACCGCTGGGGTAAGGTGATGTATGAATACAAAGGCGAGCGCCGCGGACCCGAAGTGTATAACCTGCTCAGCTCCAATATTGGCTGGGATGGCCGCTTCGAAGGCAAGGAGCTGACCACCGGAACATTTGTATGGGTTGCCGAGGGGGTTACTAAAGAAGGAAAAGTGATCACCCGCAAGGGCGTGGTCACCATCATCCGATAAGATTTTGCAACGCTTTTCAAAAAGCCATCCCCTCCGGGCGGATGGCTTTTTTTTGTCCCTACATTTGCCGCACAACAACGCACGTTATGGTAGATGTTATCCTGGGCTTGCAGTGGGGCGACGAAGGAAAAGGAAAGATCGTTGACTACTTCGCGGCGCAATACGATATCGTTGCACGCTTCCAGGGAGGCCCCAACGCAGGGCACACGCTCTACGTAGGCCCCGACAGCAAGAAGGTGGTGCTCCACCAGATCCCCTCCGGAGTATTTCACCAGGGAGCGGTAAACCTCATTGGCAACGGCGTTGTGCTCGATCCCGTTACCCTCGCGCGCGAATGCGCTACCGTGGCGGGCTTTGGTGTGGATCTGCGCAAAAACCTGTTCATTGCCGAGCGCACGCACCTCATCCTGCCGACGCACCGCGCCCTCGACAAGGCAGCGGAGCTCGCTAAAGGCGACAGCAAGATCGGGTCGACGCTGAAGGGCATCGGGCCGGCCTATATGGACAAGACCGGCCGCAACGGCCTCCGCGTGGGCGACCTGTTGCACAAAAGCTTTACCACATCCTACATCAAGCTGCGCCTCAAGCACCAGAAGCTGCTCGATACGTATCACTTCAACGAAGACATCACCGCCTGGGAAGAAGAGTTCTTCGAGGCGATCGAATTCCTTCGTACGCTCAACGTGGTGAACGGCGAATACTTTATCAACGAACAGATCGGACGCGGCAAGAAGGTGCTTGCAGAAGGCGCCCAGGGCTCGATGCTCGATATCGATTTCGGCACCTTCCCGTACGTTACTTCCAGCAGCACCACGTCTGCCGGTGTTTGCTCGGGCCTGGGCGTGGCGCCGCAGCGCATCCGCGAAGTGATCGGTGTTTCGAAAGCGTATTGCACACGCGTGGGCAGCGGGCCTTTCCCTACCGAGCTGCACGACGAAACCGGCGAAGAACTGCGTCGCGTCGGCTCCGAATTTGGCGCAACAACGGGCCGTCCGCGCCGCTGTGGCTGGATGGACCTTGTGGCGCTGAAGTACGCCTGCATGATCAACGGGGTGACGCAGGTGGTGCTCACGAAGGCTGACGTGCTGGATGCTTTTCCAACGCTGCAGGTGTGCACGGGCTACCGGGTAGACAGCACGGCGAGCGACAAAGTTCCTTTCCAGATGACCCGCAACGCGATCGAGCCGGTATACCACTCGGTGCGCGGATGGCACACCGACAGCACCGGCTGCAACAATGCCGACGCGCTGCCGCAGGAAATGAAAGATTACATCGGCTTCATCAACGACGAACTGGGTACGCCGGTGCGTTATGTATCCAACGGCCCGGGCCGCGAGCAGATCGTGCGGCTGTAGCTCCGATGAGCCGGAGCAGAAAAAAAGCCGCAAAATTTGGACATATAAAAACTTCGCCGAAAATTTACACCGATAATTATCCCATTATGGCGCTTATACTTGAGAACGAACCCTCTCTGACTGTTACGGACGACTTTGTAGACCAATTGCTGATGAAGGCCAAGCGTGCTGCTTCCGAAGAGGAAGAAGACGACGCCGACGACGAGGAACTGGATGAAGAAGCGACTGAAGAAGACGAAGAGTGGGACCCTGACTTTGAAGAATTCGACCTGCCCAAATCGAAAAAAGGCGGCGGCAAGAAAGACGAAGCCGAGGAAGAAGAAGATTTTAAGATCGAAGACGACGAGGAGTTCAAGGATCTCTTCAGCGGTGGTGGCGCCGGCGCCGGCAGCTTCGATGATGAAGACGACGATTTCTAAACCGTAAACAAACGGCTGCTGATACAACGTAACTATACCTGGCCGGCCACAACGGCGAGCCGAATGAAAATGTTGAACTGGTTGAAACGGTTCAACATTTTTTGTTTTCTGGAAAGCCATAGCTACGCGCTCCGGCCGGGCCGCTTTGATGGCCTCGTGGCCGCAGGCCAGCGTAGTTGCTGCACCGGCAGTGCCGCCGACCTCACCCGCCTCGACGCGTATCTGGCCACACGGCCCTGGGCGTTCGGGCACCTTGCGTTCGAGTTGCAGGACGCGGCCTTTGACCTGCCACCTGCACCGAAAGACCGGCTCCATTTTCATCCTTTCTATTTCTTCGAACCCGAGGTGCTGCTGCGCATCGAAGGGGAGGAGCTGGCCATTGAAGCCGACGACCCGGAGGCGGTTTACGCCGCCCTTTCTGCTGCACCGGAAGTGTTGGAAGATGCGCAGCAAGCCGTGGCGGTGAACGCGCGGCTTCAGCGCGAAGACTACCTCGCCCGCATTCGCTCCCTGCTTGCGCACATCCAGCGCGGCGACTGCTACGAGATCAACTTCTGCCAGGAATACTGGGCGGAGCCCGAAAGCTTTGATCCCTGGGCCGCGTATGCGCGCCTGTCGGCCCTGTCGCCTACGCCCTTCGGCGGCTTCTACCGCCTTGATGATAAATTCCTGCTCTGCGCCAGTCCGGAGCGTTACCTGTGGAAGGAAGGCACCCGGCTGCAGATGCAACCCATCAAAGGCACTGCGCGCCGCCTCCCGGATGCGGAAGCCGATCTTGCGCTCCGCAACAGCCTGCAGCGCGATCCGAAGGAGCGGGCAGAGAACGTGATGGTGGTGGACCTCGTGCGCAACGACCTTTCGAGAATCTGTGAAGATGGAAGCGTCACCGTTCCCGAGCTGTTCGGGTTATATAGTTTTCCTCAGGTGCACCAGATGATCTCGACGGTTGCCGGCACGCTCAAAGACGGAATCGGCTTTTCCGGCATCCTCGATGCCACCTTTCCCATGGGCTCTATGACCGGTGCCCCCAAGCAGCGCGTGATGGAATTGATCCGGCGCTATGAGCCTTCGGCGCGCGGACTATTCTCCGGATCGCTGGGCTACTTCCACAACGGCGACTTCGACTTCAACGTCGTCATCCGCTCGCTCCTCTACAATGCCACCGAAAAGTACTTGTGCTACCAGGTAGGCTCGGGCATCACCGCCTATTGCACACCCGAAGCGGAGTGGGAAGAATGCCGCCTGAAGGCTTCGGCAATCGAGAAGGTATTGAAGGTTCCTGAGGGTTCCTGAGGGTTTTGAAGGATGCGGAACGTCGGAAGGAACCAAGTTATCAATAAACCAATACACCAATAAACCAGTAGACCAATACCTAATGACAAAAGCCCCTGGCGGGGCTTTTCTATGTCGGTAAGGCTATAATTCGTTTAGCGGGTGGCCAGGCTGAGTGCTGCTTTCACCGACTGCTCCAGGATCTGGTTGCGGGCTTCGGCAAAGGCGTGCATCTTTTCGGCGGGGAGGCGCAGGTCGTAGGTTCCGTTCTGGGCGAGTTGCTTGTCGAAAGCAGGGTTCAGCTTGTTGAACGTAGCGGCATCCATACCCAGCGTGAGGGCGATGATGTTGCCGTTGTACTTACCCGAAACAGTGGTGGTTTGCACGCCTGCAACCGGAGTGGTTTCCACCACCTGCTGGGCGTAGTCGGCACGCTCGGTACGGGTCATCGTGGTTACGCCGCCGTCGCCTTCCATGATGTAGTGGGTTGCGATGAATTTCTTCACGTGGTTGCGCGATTCGGCGGGAAGGTAATACTGGAGATCCCAGAAGTTACGGCTGCCGGCTTTGGCGATGGCCTTGTTTACATTGCCCGGACCGCCGTTGTAAGCAGCAACCACCAGCAGCCAGTCGTTGAAGACGCTGTAGAGGTCGTTGAGGTAGCGGGCGGCGGCATTCGTGCTCTTCTTATAGTCGCGGCGCTCGTCTACTTTCTTGCCTACGCGCAAACCCAACTCGCGGGCGGTCTGGGGCATCAGCTGCCACGGACCGGCTGCGCCTACCCAGGAGGTAGCGGAGGTTTTGAGGTCGGACTCGATCACGGCCAGATATTTCAGCTCGGAAGGCAGTTTGTGCTCCGCCAGCACCTTGTCGATCAGGTCGAAATAGGTGCGGCCCCAGGACTTCATATTGGTGAGCTTGTTCGAGTTGCTCTCCATATAGTCCTGAACGAACGAAACCGCTTTGGGATTGAGTTGAACGTTGAAGAAGCTGCCGTCGGCGCTTTGTCCTTCGAAGAGGTCTTTAAAACCACCTTTCGGGTTGGCCGATGCTTCCTTAACGATGGAGTCGTTGAGGGAGCGTTCGAAATCGCGAGGTCCTTGATCTGCTCCGGCAAAGGAGTAAAGAAAGGCAACAAGCGGCAGGGTCGTCAACAATAGAAGTTTTTTCATCACCACGTTTTAGGGTTATTCAATCGCACACAAGGCCTGATCACACCTTTATCCGTTAGCTCTGGTAGCAAGCCGACCCCCTGGTCAACTGCGTGACAAAGATACCACGGAATGTTGAGGATTTTCCCTAAAAACTGTTAGAGTTGCGTTAAGGCGCACAAAAAAGCCGTCGTGCCAAAAACGGCGCAACGGCTTTCTAAAATGTTAAAAGTCAGTTTCTTACGACTGGCTGGCGCTGGAATTTGCAGCGGCGCGCTCCTTCTCGTTCATCCCTTCCTCGATCTCACGGCGTACGTTGGTTTTGGCGTCGTTGAACTCACGAACACCCCTTCCCAAACCACGCATCAGCTCCGGAATTTTCTTGCCTCCGAAGAGAATGAGGACCAGAACGACAATGAGAATGATCTCATTTGCACCCATACCAAACATAGATAGTAGTTTAATTATGACAGAATCGGATTCAAAGGTACCGAAATAACCTACGCCAATAAAAAAGCGGAAGTCTGCACTTCCGCTTTAACATACGTTTCTTTCCTTTAGACAGATTGCGGCTTCTGAACAACAGCGCGCTTCTTTTCCTGGATACGCGCGCTCTTACCGCTGCGCTCGCGCTGGTAGAACAGTTTGGCGCGGCGTACGCGGCCCGACTTGTTCAGCACGATGGAATCAATATTGGGCGAATTGATAGGGAACAGGCGCTCCACACCAACACCGTCGGAGATCTTGCGCACGGTGAACGAAGCAGTGGCACCGGTGCCCTGACGCTTGATCACATCACCCTTGAAAGACTGGATACGCTCCTTGGTTCCTTCAATGATCTTGTAGTTAACCGTGATATTGTCGCCCGCTTTGAACTTCGGGAATTCTTTAGTAGCCGTGAGCTGCTCGTGTACAAATGCGATAGCGGCGGAGTTCATAACTTGTGATTTAAGGACGGCAAAGGTAAGGGTAAAAGTCAAAAGTCAAAAGTAAAAATTCAAAAATCTCCTCATTTGTCGGGCAATTCGTGTGGTGCGAGCGAATGTCCTCCAAACCAAAAGCCTTCGCAGCTAGCGAAGGCTTTTGAGTTTGGACTTTTTATTTTTGACTTACCGGGCTACGTTCACGGCGCGCTTCTCGCGGATCACCGTCACTTTGATCTGGCCGGGGTAGGTCATTTCATTCTGAATCTTCTGGGCGATCTCGAAGGAGAGCTTTTCGCTCTCGCCGTCGGTTACCTTGTCGGCTTCCACGATCACACGCAGCTCGCGGCCGGCCTGGATGGCGTAGGCCTTCTCTACGCCATTATAGTTTTGTGCGAGGTTCTCCAGCTCCTTGATTCGCTGAAGGTATTGCTGCATGATCTCGCGGCGGGCACCGGGGCGGGCTCCGGAAATGGAGTCGCAGGCCTGCACGATGGGGGAGATGACATAGGCCATTTCCATTTCATCGTGGTGGGCGCCTATGGCGTTCACGATCGCGGGGTTCTCACCATACTTCTCGGCCAGCTTGGCTCCGAGAAGTGCGTGGCTCAGCTCGCTTTCCTCGTCGGGTACCTTGCCAATGTCGTGCAGGAGGCCGGCGCGCTTGGCCAGCTTCACGTTGAGGCCCAGCTCGGCGGCCATGATGCCGCAAAGGTTGGCCACTTCGCGGCTGTGCATCAGCAGGTTCTGTCCATACGAAGAGCGGAAGCGCATCTTGCCCACAAGGCGCACCAGTTCTTTGTGCAGGCCGTGGATGCCGAGCTCGATAACGGTGCGCTCACCGATCTCCATGATCTGCTCTTCGAGCTGACGCTTCGTTTTTTCCACTACTTCCTCAATACGCGCGGGGTGAATGCGGCCGTCGGTAACGAGGCGCTGAAGCGACAGGCGGGCGATCTCGCGGCGCAGCGGGTCGAAGCAGGAGAGGATGATGGCCTCCGGGGTGTCGTCTACGATAAGATCCACGCCGGTGGCGGCTTCGATGGCGCGGATGTTCCGGCCTTCGCGACCAATGATCTGGCCTTTGATCTCGTCGGTTTCGAGGCTGAATACGGTGATGGCGTTCTCGATGGCCTGTTCGGCGGCGGTACGCTGGATGGTCTGGATGATGATCTTGCGGGCCTCTTTGTTGGCCTTCGCCTTGGCTTCGTCGATGATCTCCTGCTGGAGGCCGAGCGCCTGTGAGTGGGCTTCATTCTTCAGCGTTTCAATCAACTGCGCCTTGGCCTCTTCGGCGCTGAGGTTGGCCAGCTTCTCGAGGCGGCGGGTATGTTCTTCCTGGTGCTTTTCGAGCTCGCTCTGGCGGTTGGCCACCACTTCGAGCTGGCGCGACAGGTTTTGCTTGATGCTGTCGTTCTCTTTGATCTGGCGCTCGAGCTGCTCGGTTTTTTGCGACAGCTGCGTTTCTTTCTGCTTGATGCGGCCTTCGGCGTCTACAAGTTTGCGGTTGCGGTCGTTCACGTCGCGGTCGTGCTCCGATTTCAGCTGAACGAAGCGCTCCTTGGCGGCCACTTCCTTTTCCTTGCGGATGGTTTCGGCGCGGAGTTCGGCTTCCTTAATGAGATTCTGGGCGTGCAGGTCGGCTTCTTCCACTTTTTTTCGCGTGTCTTTCGCGAACACGAACTTGCCCACCACCAGGCCCACAACGAGGGCTACGACGGCTGCGATGATTATGCTGAGGTCCATTGCTTTTTGCGGTTTTTATTTGTTGCTGTACGTATACGGTCTTCCGCTGCCCGTTGGGGCAGGGGGGACGAAGATACAGAGTGCGGAGCAATTGTGCGTCAGGCGTATGTGCAGGATGAACGGTGCCGCAGCGACCCCGTTTTTTCGTAAACTTTGCACTATGAAATCACTCAAGCTTCTTCTTTTGAATCTCCTCCCGCTGGCCGTGCTCGCGCAGGGCGGCGAGCTCAAGCTCAAAGGCAGCATCAAGGGCGTGCCGGCCGTGCAGTGGGTGTTCGTGAGCTTCCGCAACGGCGACGACCGCGTGCTCGACAGCATCCGTGTAGCCAAAGGCGAATACAAATACAAGCGGCCGCTGGCCGAGCCGGTGCTGGCCGAACTCGTTTTCCGCGGCCAGGATCCGGTGTACACGAAAAACGGCGTCGGCATGAAAGAATACCGCAAGCAGGTATTTCTCGAGCCCGGCACCCTCGACGTAACCACCCGCGACTCGGTGACCAACACCACGTTCAAAGGCTCCAGAGCGCAGGCGGATTATGAAGGCATCAGCAAGCAGATGGCGCCCTACGATGCGCAGATCGACGCGCTCGTGGCGGAGTATCGCAAGGCAGCTCAGGAAAAGAACGTGGAGGCCCGCAACCGCGCCGAGCACTCCATCGATTCGCTCGACGAACTGCGCACCGAAACGGTATACGGCAGCTTCCTCCGTAGCAATCCGCAGTCGCCCATCGCGCTGTATGCCCTGCGCCAGTATGGCGGCTACTACGTGGATGCCGACAAGGTAGGCCCCCTCTTCGACGCCCTTCCGGAAGCCCAGCGCAACAGCCCTTCGGGCAAGTCGTACGCCGGGCAGATCGCCATCTCGCGCAAAACCGCGATCGGGCAAACCGCCATGGACTTCACCATGAACGACACGCTCGACCATCCCGTAGCACTTTCGTCGCTGCGCGGCAGGTATGTGCTGGTTGACTTCTGGGCCTCCTGGTGCGGGCCCTGCCGACGCGAGAACCCCAACGTAGTCAAGGCGTTCAACACCTTCAAAGACCGCAACTTCACCATCCTCGGAGTATCGCTCGACCGGCCCGGCAAGAAGGAGTCCTGGATGAAGGCCATACACGACGACGGCCTCACCTGGAACCACGTAAGCGACCTCGCCTGGTGGGACAACGCCGCCGCAAAGCAGTACGGCATCCGTGCCATCCCCGCCAACATCCTTCTCGATCCACAGGGAAGGATCGTTGCCAAGAACCTGAGCGGCGAAGAGCTGCAGGCGAAGCTGGCGGAAGTGCTGGGCAAGTGAGAAAAGCAGGTTAGCCTGAAAAGAAAGTCGCGGCGGAAGTCGCGGCTTTGTTTTTATCTTACAGGCACCAACCAATTGCTATGCATCTATTACGATCCCAACTGCTGGGCGCGGCCTGCCTCGTTCTCGCCCTCAGCAACCTGGCCACGGTGCAGCCCGTACGTACGATGCAGTTCCTGGAGGCGCTGCCCGGGCCGCTGCGACGGACGGCCCATACTGGCCGCAGATCAGCGAGCTGAAGGGATTCGATGGCTTTCTGCCGCGGCGGCTCAACATCCGCTCTATTCCAGCCAACTTCCTCGTCAGCCCTGCGGGGTTTGTGGTTGCCACCAACCTCCGTGGACAGAACCTGCTCAATACGCTCGCTGCCATTCTGGGAGAATAGATCGGACGCTACCTTTGAATACACCGCTTATGAAGAAGAACCCGTTACTGTTGTTGCTAGTGTTGTTGTGTGCCATCGGCGCGGCTGCGCAGGGAAAGAAGCTGCGGATCGAGGGCAGCATCAGCGGGCTGCCGCACGTGCGCTTTGTGCAGTTGATGTACACCAACCAGTTTTCGATCACGCAGCCGGTGGCTATCGTGGATGGTGTTTGGAGCATCAGCTTGCCGGTGAACATGCCACGGCTGGCGCTGCTCTCCTTCATTTCCGACGAGCCGCTCAATCATTCGAAAGACACACCGATCTATCGCTACAATATTCCCCTGTTTTTGTCGCCCGGCCGCATCACGGTGCAAACGAAAGATGTGCTTGCTCGAACGCGCATCGAAGGGTCTGAGGCGCACGACGACTATCTGAAACTGGTGGCGGCCGCTGCACCCTACGAGCGGGAGATTCAGCGCTGGCGCGAGCTTTCAGCCGACTCGGCGCTACTCAACGACCTTCCGCGGCAGGTGTACATCGGGCGCAAAGTGGACAGTGTGACGGCGGTTTTTCGCGAGCAGGTATACGGCCGCTTTCTTGCGCTCAACATCGCTTCGCCCCTCACGCCGCATATCCTGAGCGCCTACTGGCATCTCCATGGCGATCCCGAGCGGATGCTGCAGTTCCTTGTAAACCTTCCGGTGAAATACCGCTACCCGCACCTCAACGCTTTTCGCGACGACCTGCAGAAGTTCGCGCGCGTATCGGCGGGCCAGCAGGCGCCCGATTTCAAGTTGCGCGACACCAGCGGTGCCGAGGTTACGCTGGCCTCTTTTCGCGGCAAATATGTGCTGATCGATTTCTGGGGCTCCTGGTGTGTGCCTTGCCGGTTGGAGGCACCGAACCTCGTGGAGGCATTCAATTACTTCCGCGGACGCAACCTTGCCCTGCTGGGCGTTGCAGTGGAGCGCAACCGCTCCGACAAAGGGCTTTGGCTGAAAGCGATCCGCGAGGATAGCCTGCCCGGCACTCAGGTGAGCGACTTCCGCTATTGGGAAAGCCCGGTGCTGAAGAAGTTTGCCGTGCTGGCGGTGCCGCAGAACGTGCTCATCGATCCCAACGGGCAGATCCTTGCACGCAACCTTACGGGAGAGCATCTTTGGGCGGTGCTGGACCGGTTGCTGCCGTAAGGAGCGGTTGAGGGAGGTTTGGAGAGGTTTTGAAGGGTTTGGAGAGGTTTTGCGGGGTTCTGAAGGGTTCGGGGGTTAGGAATTGCCTTCTTCCGAGAGTGCGCCGTCGATGAGTTTTTCGAGCTGCGCGAGTTTTTCCACCAGAGCCGTTTCGTTGAGCTCCTGCGTGATGGAGGCGTTTTGCTGCGTGGCAAACCAGATCAGCACCATCGCGATGTAATCCTGCATATCCTTTCCGGCAAAGGCCGTCTTGAATTCCACCAGCTTGTCGTTGATGGTCTTTGCTGTATGACGCACCACGGCTTCGTCCTTGGGCTGGATCTTAATGCGATACGTGCGGTCGGCGAGGACGAGGTTAATGGGAATGAGATCCATATATGATGTCTGATGTCTGATGTCTGATGTCTGATGCCTGATGCCGGCGCCTCGATCGGACATCCGACATCCTACGTCAGCGATTTTATACACTGAGATAGGCAATGCACTTGTCAATTTCTTTCACGAAGCGCGTCACCTGTTTTTCAAATTCTTTTTTCTCGATGTCGCTCAGGTTGCCGGCCGCGAGCTTCATCAGCGACACGGCCTGCTGCAGATCGTGCACCTGCGTGCTCAGTGCCTGGCGCTCTTCGGCGGCGCGCGCAAGCTGTTGCTGCAGCTCCGTGTTTTCCTTGCGAAGCCGCTGCTGCTGCTTCACCAGTTGCTGCAGCTTTTCCTGCAGGCTAATCATTTGGTGAACGCTGCTCATTGCTTGCGGATTTCAGCACCAAGCTCTTTCTCGAGCGTGCCCATGATCTTTTGCATCCAGCCGTCGATCTCTTTGTCGGTGAGCGTTTTTTCTTCGTCGAGGAACGTGAAGTTCACGGCCATCGACTTCTTGCCGGCACCGAGCTTCTCGCTTTCAAAAACATCGAATAGACGTACGTTCTTCAATGTCTTCAGCCGGAGCTTTCCTACCTGCTGGCGGATGTTCTCGTAGGGCATCGCTGCCGGCACGATCATCGCCAGGTCGCGCTCCACCGTCGGGAAGCGCGGCACTTCGCGGTACTGTATTTTTACGGGTAAGGCTACCTTCAGAAATTCGTCCCAGTTGATGTCGGCAACAAACACCGGGGCCTTCAGGTCGAAGCGCTTGCTTTCTGCGGCACTTACCTGGCCCAGCACGCCGAGCGTCGTTTGGCCGGCCTGCAGCGTAAGCACGTTGCTTAGTCCATCAGCTTCGCCCCCGCTGCTCCACTCCGTGCTGATGCCCGCGAGCGCAGCCAGGTTGTCGATGATGCCTTTCACATAGTAGCTATCAGCGGCAACGGCCTTGCCTTTCCAGCCCTGCACCTGCACCGACCCGGTTACATAAAGGCAGAAGTGATTCTGCTCGATGTACTGGCCCGTGCCGCGACTGCTGTACGTCTTGCCGAATTCGAAGCAGCGCAGGTCCGTAGCACGACGGTTGGCGTTGAACGAAAGCACCTCGAGCGCAGTAGGGAGCATGGAAGGACGGAGGATGTCGAGCTCCGTGCTCAGGTTGTTGAGCAGGCGCACCGACGATGCGAGCTGTGCTTCGCCGAAGTAAGCAGAATGGGTAATGGAGTTGGTGAGGATCTCGTTGTAGCCGAGACCCACGAGCGCATCGGCCAATTTCTGCTTCAGGCTTTCTGCCCGGTAGTTGTCTTCCACCGAAGGCGTGATGGTCATGGCACCAGGAATCTCGATGTTGTCGAGGCCGTCAATACGCAGGATCTCTTCCACCACGTCGGCAGGCAGGCTGACGTCGCGCTTATGGTAAGGCACTTCTACCGAAAGCGCGTCCATGCTGTCTTTGATGATGCGGAAGCCGAGGCTTTCGAGAATGTTCTTCACCGTTTGCGGGTGATAGTTCTTGCCACTGAGCTTCTTGAGGTATTGATTTTTGAGTATCACCTCTTTCTTTGGCTCCGGCTTCGGGTATACGTCAACGAAATCAGAAGCGATGGAACCGCCGGCGATCTCTTTCACCAGTTGCGCAGCGCGCTTCAGCACGTGGAGCGTGTTGGAGATGTCGATGCCTTTTTCGAAGCGCGTGGCTGCATCGGTGCGCAGGCCATGCCGGAACGAGGTTTTGCGGATGGTGCCCGGCTCAAAGAAGGCGCTTTCGAGGAAGATGTTCTTCGTGCGGTCGGTGACGCCGCTCTTTGCGCCGCCAAAGACGCCGGCAATGCACATCGGGCCATCGGGCGAGGAGATCATCAGGTCGGAAGAAGACAGCTTGCGTTCTTTTTCATCCAGTGTGATGAAAGGCGTGCCTTCGGCTTCGTTGCGCACGATCACCTGCTGCTGCGCGATCTGGTCGTAATCGAACGCATGCAGCGGCTGGCCGGTTTCGTGTTGTATATAATTAGTTATGTCTACTATATTGGAAGTGGGGCGCACGCCCACGGCCTTCAGGCGGTCCTGCATCCACTTGGGCGAAGGGCCTACAGTGATACCCGAGACCGTAACGCCGCTGTAGCGCTGGCAGGCTTCGGCATTCCCGATCGTAACCGACACTGGCATACTGTTGCCGTCGGGTTTGATGTTGTTGCCGGGCAGGCTGGGGCGGTAATCTTTCTTGTCGTGGTGCGAAAGGTAGGCGCACACGTCGCGCGCTACGCCCCAGTGGCTCATGGCGTCGGCGCGGTTGGGCGTGAGGCCGATCTCGTAAACGATATCGGTGTAGGGTTTGAAATATTCGGCCGCGGGTGTTCCGATGGGCGCATCTGCGGGCAGCACCAGGATTCCGGCGTGCGAGGAGCCCAGGCCGATCTCGTCTTCGGCGCAGATCATACCATAGCTCTCTTCACCGCGGATCTTCGCCACCTTCATCGTGAGCGGGTCGCCGGTGGCGGGGTAGATGGTGGTGCCTACGGTGGCCACTACCACACGCTGACCGGCGGCCACGTTGGGCGCGCCGCACACGATCTGCAGCGGCTCGCCGGTGCCGGTGTTCACCTTCGTCAGGCGCAGCTTGTCGGCGTTGGGATGCTGCACGGCCTCCAGCACTTCACCGATCACGAGGCCCTGCAACCCGCCTTTTACCTCTTCGAAAGGCTCCATCGATTCCACCTCGAGGCCAATGGCCGTAAGGATGCGCGACAGGCGCTCGGGGTCGACAGGCACGGGTAAATATTCGGAAAGCCAGTTATAAGAAATGGTCATAATTGATTTAAGTAGGGGGGCAAAGATAAGTCTTGCAGCAAGGTTTGGACGGCCAATGGTTCTGCACGATTTCGGTAGAGCGGTTAGGGATATGGAAAAAGGGGGAGGTTGTTCGCCCGAAAAATTTTTAGGGACCATCACGTCACGCCTGAAAATTAGGATTTACGAAGGCATGGCGGAATAAGACAAGTTGTAAATTTACTGAGCAAGAACTGATTAGTATGTCCAAGAAGTCAACAAACCATGTGGTGCCATCTTCGTCTGGTTGGGCGGTAAAGAAGTCCGGTGCGTCGAAAGCTTCAAGATCTTTCGATACAAAAGAGAAGGCAGTGCAGTATGGTCGCGAACTCAGTAAAAACGAAAAGACTGAATTATATATCCATAAGAAGAATGGAATGATTCAGGAGAAAAACTCTTACGGCAATGATTCCATTCCTCCAAAAGACGGGAAGTAATGGCCTTTGACAATAGCGTATTCATTAATTGTCCATTCGATCAGGATTATATCAATAATCTTCTGAAACCAATGGCTTACGTCATTATTAAGAACGGATTCATACCGCGACTCTCATTGGAAGTTTCCGATTCAGGCCAGATCAGGCTTGAGAAGATTACGGGAATCATCAAGAGCTGCAAATATGGAATTCATGACCTTTCTATTGTAAAGTCGAGGAAAGCGAAAGAGTATCGCACGAATGGTCGAGCGAAACGCTCAAGGTTCATCAGCAAGACCCTCCGCTCAAGTTGTTTTATGATTTCGCAGATTTTAATTCCGCGTTGTTTGAAGAAAAAGCGAGTGCGTTAGGGTCAGAAGCACTGGCGAAGAATTACATCGAAAATGTTAGCATTCCTGAATATATCCGCGAGGTGAGTGACAGACTCCTGTAGGCTTGTCAAGTCATCTGATTCGGCTTTCGGAAGCCATTCCAGCGGGCCCGATGCAACCCTTTGCCCAGCAGGCGTATCTTCCGAACATAAAACCGCCGCTGTTTATGAAAACTGTCCTGTTGCTATTCTTTATAGCCCTCGGCACCTCCGCCTTCGCTCAAACGCACGACCTGCTGCGCAAAAGCATCGGCGGCAACGTGGAGTTGCCCGAGCCCTCGGGCGCCGACTTTGGCCTGCCGAACGACTGGGAAGATATCGTGGTGCACGTGGACAGCCTTATTTACCTCGGTAAGGGCGTTGCGGTAAAGGTAACGGGGCATTACCGTCTCTACAGCCTGCGTGCAGCGCCCATGCCGCGGCCCATCAAGGTGGTGGTGGACACGCTGTACGATCATCCCGTTTTCTCGCGTCCCCATGCCCTTGATTCCATCCGTCGTGCGCTGCATGCGCAGCAGGTGCCGGGACTGGGGGAAACGAAATTTGTGGGATACGACAGCACCCGCGCTGCCACGCGGCCTGCAAGTAAAGGAAAGAAGCGTAAGCCGGTAGTGTCCGTCGAACTCAGAGACCGGAAGGATGCTGCAGTCGCAATGCTTGCGCGCAGCGACAACGACCCACAGCCGCCCGCCCCGGCACCGCTTTTTGCCGGTGGCACTGCTCTCTTTGCCCTGCTGCTTTGCGGCGGCATCACCCGCCTCTACCGACAGGCTGCACTCCCGAGCTGAACTGCTTGCCGCGCCTGATGTACCATAGCGCCCTGATCTTCTGCTGCTGGGTGGCCGTCCTGCTGCCGTTCCCGTGGCACCTGCTTGCCTTTCAGCAACACATGCTGCCGGAAATCTTCGGCGCGGGGTTGTATCGTTCCGACAGTGCCGCACAGGCCGTGCTCTACGCCGCCTGCGCCGGTGCCGGTTTCCTTTGCGCGCTCCTCCTGCTCCGTATTTCTACGGAGAGACGCTCTGTTGTCGTCGGGTTGCTGCGTTCGTTGCTTCTTTGCTACCTCGCGGCGGTGCTCGCCCGCTATGGCGCCGACAAGATCTTGAAGATCCAGTTCTACCTGCCCGAGCCAACGACACTCTATACAAATTTTGGTGACCTCGAGAAGGACACCCTTTACTGGAGCACCCTCGGCACGTCGCGGCCCTATAACCTGTTTCTGGGAACTGCCGAATTGTTTGCGGCGCTGCTGCTGCTCTTTCGCCGTACGCGGCGTGGGGGGCTGCTTTTGGCGCTTACCGTATTTATACAGGTGCTCGCGGTAGACGTATGCTTCGGCATCGGCGTACAGCTGTTTTCCGGCTTCCTCCTGCTCCTTACCGTGCTGCTTTTGGCGCCTGACGCGCGCAACTGGCTGGATTTCTTTTTGGGAAGGGGCGCGGCGGCGGTTGCTGGGGATGCGCCGGCGACGCGTGTAGTGCGTAAGTATGGGGTGATGTTGTTGATCGCTGTGGAGGCGGCATGGCCGTTGCTGCAGGGGAAGCCGTGGAATGACGATGCCGCCTTGCGGCCGCCGCTGCACGGGGCTTATCAAATCGAATGGCAATCGCCTGCATCCTTGCTGCCCCGCGCATCGATGGCTTTCGTGCATCGCGCAGGATACCTGGTGCTGAAAGACGGCGCCACGATGCATCCTTACCAGCTGCGCACCGACACCGCCGGCAGCGAATTGCGCCTCCTCATGAACGGGCAATGGAAGGCGATTCGATACGAGGCCGGTGGTGACAGCACGCTTACGCTATTCTACAACAACCTGCCGGTGCTGCGCTCCAAAGCGTTGAACTGGCGTGCCCTCCCGGCCTTGAAGTAATCTTCTTGCTGATCGGAATAATTCTTCATATCTGCAAAAAGCGGTATATTGGACGTCCCCCGATTGCAATTAACAACCAAAGACTGCTTATGAAGTACCCCGCGATACAGAATTTTATCGACGGACAATTTGTTCCCTCCACCTCCGGCCGCAGCATGACGGTCGTGTCGCCCCTCGACGGGCAGTTGCTCTCCACTGTTCCGATGGCAGACAAGACCGCGCTCGACCAGGCCGTAGCCGCCGCCACAAAGGCTTTCCCGCTGTGGTCGCGCACGCCCATCAAGGATCGCGTGCAGGTGTTTTTCCGCTATAAGCGCCTGCTCGAAGACAACCTCAAAGAGCTGTCGACCCTGGTGATGGAAGAGAACGGCAAGACCTACGACGAGGCACGTGCCGAAATGGAAAAGTGCATCGAGCTCACCGAGTTCGCCACCTCGCTGCCGCAGCTGGTCACAGGTGAAGTGCTGGAAGTGAGCAAAGGCGTTGAGTGCCGCACCGAGCACGTTCCGCTGGGCGTCGTAGCTTCCATTGTTCCCTTCAATTTTCCGAGCATGGTGCCGCATTGGACCATTCCCAACGCACTGGCCCTCGGCAATTGCATGATCCTGAAGCCAAGCGAAAAGGTTCCCCTGTCAGCCGGCCGCATTGCGGAACTGCTGAAAGAGGCGGGGCTTCCCGATGGCGTATTCAACGTGGTACATGGCGATACGGCGATGGTGGAAGCCATTTGCGATCATCCTTCCATCGAAGCGGTGTCGTTCGTAGGATCCACACGCGTGGCCAAGATCGTTTACCAACGCGCTACCAATAGTTATAAGCGTTGCCTTGCACTGGGTGGCGCCAAGAACCACCTAATGGTGATGCCGGATGCCCTCCCCGATATGACGGCACAGAACGTGGCCGCTTCCATGAGCGGATGCGCCGGCCAGCGCTGCATGGCCGCATCGGCCATGGTAGCCGTGGGCGAGGTGGATCACATCGTATCGCGCATTGTAGAAGAAGCCAGGAAGATCGTACCGGGTCAGAACCTGGGTGCGGTGATCAATAAAGAAAGTAAGGAGCGCATCGAGCGCTATATCACCGAGGCCGAAGCGCAAGGCGCCAAAGTGCTGGTGGACGGCCGCAACGCGGTTGTTGCCGGCAAGGAAGAGGGCACTTACGTTGGTCCTACCGTCATCGACTTCGTGAAGCCCGACATGGCCGTGGCCACCGAGGAGATCTTCGGACCCGTCATCTCCATCATGCGCACGCGCACGGTGGATGAAGCACTGAAGATCGAGAACGCAAACCCATATGGCAACGCAGCGTCCGTATTCACGCAGAACGGTGGCGTGGCCCGCTATGTCATGGAGCGCGCATCGGCAGGAATGGTGGGCGTGAACGTGGGCGTACCCGTGCCGCGCGAGCCATTCTCCTTCGGAGGCTGGAACGAGTCGAAGTTCGGCGTCGGCGACATCACCGGCAAAAGCTCGATCGAATTCTGGACGAAGCTTAAAAAGACGACCATCAAGTGGAGCCCTGAAGCAGGGGTGAACTGGATGAGTTAGAGAAAGAACGCAGATCCGCCAGTTGGCGGATACGCAGATTTATGAAGATCGATTATGATTTGCTTTCGCACGCGTACTAATCTGCGCAAATCTTAATAATCATAAAAAATCTGCGTTCTTTCTCTCCTACGCCAACCAATCTAAGAAAGAAAAAATAGCTATCATGGATACTGCTTTAGACACCCGCACCGAATCGCAGCAGATCGTGCAGGACAACCTCGATTATACGCTCTTCTCGTGGAGCAAGCAGAAAGGACAGAACCCGCTTGCCATCAAGTATGCCGAAGGTGTATACCTCTATGATTACGATGACAACCGGGTCATTGATTTCTCCTCGGGACTGATGAACGTGAACATCGGCCACGGCAACCAGCGCATCACCGAAGCTGTGATGAAGCAGATGCAGGAAGTGGCTTATGTGACGCCCAGCTGCGTAACGAAAGCACGCGGCGAACTGGGCAAGAAGCTCGCAGAAATCTGCCCCGGCGATCTGAACAAGGCATTCTTCACGCTTTGCGGAGCGACCTCCATCGAGAACGCACTCAAGCTTGCCCGTATTTCTACGGGACGCCATAAGATCATCACCCGTTATCAATCCTACCACGGCGCTTCTTACGGGGCGGCCTCGGCAGGTGGCGATCCGCGCAAGCTGCCCATGGACAGCCAGCAGGCGCCCAACTTCGTGCACATCGATATTCCCTATGGCTATCGCTGGGAGTATGGCGAAGAGAATTTGCTGAAGGAATGCCTGCAACGCTTCGAGCGCACGATTGCTTTCGAAGGTCCGGGCAACATTGCCGCTATTCTCCTTGAAGGCGCATCCGGCTCTTCGGGCTGCTTTACCTATCCCAAAGGATTTCTGAAAGGCATCCGCAAACTTTGCGACCAGCACGGCATCCTGCTCATCATGGACGAAGTGATGAGCGGCTTCGGACGCACCGGCAAGTGGTTTGGCTTTGAGCACGAAGACATCGTGCCCGATATGATCTGCATGGCAAAGGGACTTACCTGCGGCTACCTGCCTTTCGGTTGCCTGATGGTGACCGACCGGATCGCTTCGAAGTTCGACGACGCGATGCTTCCACTCGGTCTCACTTATTCTGCGCATCCGGTGTGCTGCGCGGCGGCGTTGGAAACGCTCAAGATTTACGAAGACGAAAACCTGATTGAAAATACGCGCGCAATGGAGCGCTATCTCAATGGCCGCATCGAGGAGCTGAAGAAGCAGCATCCGAGCATCGGCGACTGGCGCAACCAGGGCCTGTTGGGCTGCCTTGAGATCGTGAAAGACCGCAGCACGCGCGAGGCGATGGCGCCGTTCAACGCGAAGCCCGACGAGATGGTCGTGATGAACAAGGTGGCAGCGAAGATCCGCGAGCTGGGTATGTACACGTTTGTGCGCTGGAACTATGTGTTCATTGCGCCGCCGCTGTGCGTCACCAAAGAGCAGATCGACGAAGGGCTCGCCATCATCAGCGAAGCGCTGAAGATCGCGGATGCCAATGTGCTGAGGGGATGATCCCGTTAAGACGCATTTTATGCGTCTCCTTCAACAAAGTGAGATGAATCAAAACATCAAAGAGTCGGAGCTTTACAACGAGGACCTGGCGCCGATACCGCAGGAGAAACGCACCTGGGGCACGGGCAACTACGCCGCGCTGTGGATCTCGATGAGCCTGTGTATTCCCACATACCAGCTGGCATCCGGAATGATCCAGCAGGGAATGAGCTGGTGGCAGGCTATTGTACTGATCTTCCTCGGCAATGCCATCGTGCTGGTGCCGATGCTGCTCAACGGGCACGCCGGCGCCAAGTACGGCATTCCTTTTCCCGTATTTGCACGGGCATCCTTTGGGACGAAAGGCGCCAACATCCCTGCGTTGCTGCGCGCGGTGGTAGCCTGCGGCTGGTTCGGCATTCAAACCTGGATCGGTGGCGCATCGCTTTACCACCTGCTGCGTGCCTGGAACCCGTCGCTGCCGGAGATATCCGTTAACGGCCTGTTTCCGCAACCGCTTCCGCTTGCCTGCTTCGCGGCGTTCTGGATGCTCAACATGTGGGTGGTATACAAAGGCGTCGAAAGCATCCGCAAGCTGCTGGTGTTTAAAGCGATCTTTCTTCCCCTGGCAGCGTTGGCACTGTTCGCCTGGGCAGTGATCGCGGCCAAAGGCATCGGCCCCATACTCGAAAAGCCCACCACCGACGCCGAGTGGAGCGCCTTCAAAAAGTTTTTCGTGCCTTCCCTGACAGGCATCATCGGCTTCTGGGCAACGCTCTCGCTCAACATCCCCGACTTCACGCGGTATGCGAAAAGCCAGCGCGCGCAGATCCGGGGGCAAGCCATCGGCCTTCCACCATCGATGACCCTCTTCTCGTTCATCGGCGTGTTCGTTACTTCGGCAACCATCTTACTGTATGGACAACCGGAGTGGGACCCGGTGAAACTTGCCGGCCGTTTCGAGAGCCGCATCGTGGTGAGCCTTGCCATGATCGGCATCCTCATCTCCACGCTTGCCACCAACATTGCCGCCAACATCGTGAGCCCCGCAAACGACTTCGCCAACATCGCTCCCAAAAAGATCTCGTTCCGCACGGGTGGTTTCATTACGGGCATACTCGGTGCGCTCATCTTTCCGTGGAAGCTCGTTGCCGATCCAAGCGGCTTCATCTTCACCTGGCTCGTGGGCTACTCGGGCCTGCTTGGTCCCGTGGGCGGCATTATGATCGCAGACTATTATTTCATTCGTCGGCAAAAGCTCAAGGTGAGCGAGCTCTACGATCCGCGCGGCCGCTATAGTTATGGCGATGGCTTCAACGGACGCGCAGTATGTGCATTGCTTGCAGGCATCCTGCCGAACATCCCGGGCTTTCTTGTTACGATCAAAGCCGTGCCCGCAAGCCGCGTGCTTCCGTGGGTGACCGACCTCTACAACTTTGCCTGGTTTGTGGGCTTCCTGCTATCGGGCGGTATTTATATCTTGCTGATGCGCCGACGTGCGGTTCCCGATGCGGAGCCAGCGCACATCGCCGAAGAACAAACTGCTTATGCCCCTACTCATTAAAAATGGACGCATCATTACGGCCTCTGAAGACATGCAGGCCGATATCCGCATCGACGGAGAAGTCATCACAGCCATCGGTCGCAACCTGCCCGAGGACGGCTGCGAGGTGATCGACGCGAATGGCCTGCTGGTCATGCCGGGCGGCATCGACCCGCACGTGCATCTCGATATGCCTTTCATGGGCACTTCATCGAGCGATTCGTATGAAACCGGCACCCGCGCTGCGCTTCATGGCGGCACCACGATGGTGATCGATTTCATTTTGCAAAAGCAGGGAAACTCTTTGAAGGATGCGCTCACCGAATGGCAGGGGCGCGCCAACAATAATTGCGTGGGCGACTACAGCTTTCACATGGCCGTCACTGATTACAACGACGAGACCAAAAAGGAGATCGCGCATTTCGTAGACAACGAAGGCATCACATCGTTCAAAACGTTCATGGCCTACAAAGGCGCGCTGATGATCGACGACCGGCAGATGATCGGCCTGATGGAAGAAGTGAAGCGCTGCGGTGGCCTCGTGACCGTGCACGCCACCAACGGCGACATGATCGACTACCTGGTGGCCAGGCATCGCTCGGAAGGCAAGCGCGCGCCGATCTATCACTACCTCTCGCAACCGGAAGTAACCGAAGCCGAAGCTTCTGAGCGCTTTGCCGCCATGAGCCGATACACGGGCTGCCCGGGCTACATCGTGCACCTTACCTGCGAAGGCGCGCTCAACGCCGTGCGCGAAGCTGCCAAGTGCAACCAGCATGTGTTCGTGGAAACCTGCATTCAATACCTCTTGCTCGATGCTTCGTTGTATGAGCAGGACTTCGATGGCGCCAAGTGGGTGATGAGCCCGCCGCTGCGCGAGAAGAAAGACCAGGAAACGCTTTGGGCAGGCATCAACCAGGGTCTGGTGAACGTGGTGGCTACCGACCACTGTCCCTTTAAGTGGGAGCAAAAGCTGATGGGCAAGGATGACTTTTCGAAGATCCCGAATGGCCACCCGGCAATCGAACATCGCTACGAACTGCTGTTCAGCGAAGGCGTGAACGGCGGGCGGATTACGGCCAACAAGTTCGTGGAAGTGGCGTGCACCAACCCCGCAAAGATCTTCGGCATGTTCCCGCGCAAGGGTACCATCGGCATCGGCTCCGACGCCGACATCGTGCTGTTCGACCCGAACGAGGAACATACGATCTCGGTGAACGATCACCACATGAACGTGGACTACTCCGCCTACGAAGGGCGCAAGCTCAAAGGCAGGGTGAAGACCGTAGTTCTACGGGGACAGGTTGCCATCGACAAGAACGAGTGCAGGCTGCAGAAAGGCTATGGACAATTCATCAAACGCAGCAAGGTGACCGACCATATCTAATGAGTAATGAGTGACGAGTAATGAGTAATGAACGGGTAGGTCCGGAGTACCAATAAACAATTGAACCAATAAACTAATAACTATTCTCTATGCCACGCATCATCAAATCAGGCCTGATCCAGATGAGCCTGCCCAAAACCGAGGGCGAAGGAACGATCGACGAGATCAAGGAAGCAATGTTTCAGAAGCACGTAGCGTATATCGAGAAAGCAGGTGAGCAAGGCGTGCAGATCCTCTGCCTGCAGGAGATCTTCAACACGCCGTATTTCTGCCCCGGACAAAACAAGGACTGGTATGCATCTGCAGAGCCCGTTCCCGGACCCACCACCAATCGCCTTGCGGAATACGCAAAGAAGTACCAGATGGTGATCATCGCCCCGGTGTATGAGCGGGAGCAGGCGGGTGTGCTGTACAACACCGCCGCTGTTATCGATGCCGACGGCACCTACCTCGGCAAATACCGGAAGAACCATATTCCGCACACGTCGGGATTCTGGGAGAAGTTCTTCTTCAAGCCGGGCAACCTCGGTTATCCCGTGTTTCAAACGCGCTATGCCAAGATCGGCGTGTACATCTGCTACGACCGCCACTTCCCCGATGGTGCGCGCGTGCTGGGACTGAATGGCGCCGAGATCGTATACAATCCTTCCGCTACGGTTGCCGGTCTGTCGCAATACCTCTGGAAGCTGGAGCAGCCTGCCCACGCGGCCGCCAACGGTTACTTCATGGGTTGCATCAACCGCGTAGGCACCGAAGCTCCCTGGAACCTGGGCAAGTTTTATGGCACTTCGTATTTCGTGGATCCGCGCGGACAGATCATCGCGCAGGCTTCCGAAGACAACGACGAATTGCTGGTGTCGGAATTCGACCTCGATATGATCGAAGAAGTACGCTCCACCTGGCAGTTCTTCCGCGACCGCCGGCCCGAGACGTACGAGAAACTCGTTGAGCTATAAATCAAAAGTCAAAATTCAAAAGTCAAAAGGGTCGCTCCCCGTGGCGCTTATCTGGTTGCCGCTTGCGTCGTACTCGTTTTGACTTTTGACTTTTGAATTTTTACTTCCCCCAAACGACCGTTTATGTCCATAACTAACAACCGACTAAGTGCTGCCGAATACGAGGTGAACTTTTCCGACGTCCACCCGCCCTTCACGAGCCGGGAAGCGGCCCTGGTGGATGCGAATCGCTGCCTGATGTGCTACGATGCGCCCTGCACCAAGAGCTGCCCTACGAGCATCGACATACCCAAGTTCATCAAGCAGATCAGCACCGACAACGTAAAAGGCTCGGCACACACCATCCTGCAAAGCAATGTGATGGGTGCGGGCTGCTCGCGCGTGTGCCCGGTAGAAAAACTGTGCGAAGGATCGTGCGTATACAACCTGCTGGACGAAGCACCGATACCCATTGCAAAACTTCAACGCTACTCCACCGAAATGGCGATGGAAAAGCAATGGAGGCTGTTCACGCGCAAGCCCGACAACGGACGCCGCGTGGCGATCGTTGGCGCAGGTCCCGCGGGTCTTTCGTGTGCACACGTGCTGGCCCGCGAAGGCGTGGAAGTGACCATCTTCGAAAAGGAAGCAAAGGGCGGCGGCCTGATGACCTACGGCATTGCTGCGTATAAGGTGACGCCGGAATTCTGCCAGGAGGAAGTGGACTATATCACTTCCATCGGCGGCATCAGCATCCGCTACAACCAGGCGCTGGGCCGCGATTTTTCGCTTGCGCAATTGAAGTCGGAATACGACGCGGTGTTTCTGGGCTTCGGCGTGGGACTCGCCCGGCGTCTCGACGTGCCGGGCGAAGAACTGGATGGCGTTGTGGATGCCATTTCGTTCATCTATCACCTCCGAACGAACGACCTTTCGAAGACGGCCGTGGGCGATCGCGTGATCGTGATCGGACTCGGGATGACCGCTATCGATGCAGCTACGCAGGCCAAGCGCCTCGGGGCGAAAGAAGTGACGATCGTATATCGCCGCACGCAGGCAGAAATGCCTTGTACGCAGGTGGAGCTCGACCTCGCCTTGCTCGACGGCTGCAAGGTGTTGTGGCTCGCGGCACCCCACGAAGTGCGTGGTGAAAACGGGAAGGTCACCGGGCTGGTATGCACCGAGATGAAGCTGGGCGAGCCCGATGCTTCGGGACGACGTGCGCCCGTGCCTGCCGGCAACGAGTTCTTCATCGAGGCAGATATGATCATCAAAGCGGCAGGGCAGATGCCTTTCACTGCGCTGGTGGAAGAAGCCGACCTCCAGCACGCCAATGGCAAACTTGCCGTGAGCGGCAATCGCAGCAATATCGAAGGTGTGTTTGCCGGTGGCGACTGTGTAAACGGCGGACGCGAAGTAGTGGATGCGGTGCAGGCCGGCAAGGATGGCGCCGCCGCGATCTTCGACTATCTCGGCATCCACGTCAGCGCAAAAGCGAACGTAGCCGCTCCCGAAACGATCATTTAACCCCCGTACAGACGCATCATATGCGTCTCCCGAAAACTGCAACGCATCATATGCGTCTCCCGAAAACTGCAACGCATCATATGCGTCTCCCGGAAACTGCAACGCATCATATGCGTCTCCCGGAAACTGCAACGCATCAAATGCGTCTCCCGGAAACAGCAACGCATCAAATGCGTCTCCCGGGCAACAGGAAAACGACAAACGACAAACAACAAACCACAAACTAATCTCATGGCCGATATATCTGCAAACTTCCTGGGCATAAAATCGCCGAACCCTTTCTGGCTCGCATCGGCGCCCCCCACCGATAAACTCACCAACGTGCTCCGAGCCTTCGAGGCGGGCTGGGGCGGCGTGGTGTGGAAGACGCTGGGCTCGCAGGTGAAGAACGTTTCGTCGCGCTATTCGGCCGTGAACTACGGCGGCAAGCGCGTGATGGGTCTCAACAACATCGAGCTCATTTCGGACCGCCCGCTGGAACTCAATCTCCGCGAGATCCGCGAAGCCATCCGCCTCTTTCCCGACCGCGCCATGATCGTATCGCTGATGGCCGACAACACGCGGGAAAGCTGGCACGAACTCATTGCGCAGGTGGAAGACACTGGCGCACATGGCTTCGAACTGAACTTCGGCTGTCCGCACGGCATGACCGAGCGCGGAATGGGTGCGTCGGTAGGACAGGACCCCGAGATCGCACGAATGGTGGTGGAATGGGTGATGGAAAAAGCAACCATCCCCGTGATCACGAAGCTCACGCCTAACGTGCATTCCGTGGTGCCTACCGCGCAGGCCTGCGTGGAAGCGGGTACCAACGCCTTGTCGCTGATCAACACGATCCAGTCGGTAACCGGTATCGACCTCGACACCTTCGTGCCCAACCCGTTTGTGGGCGGCAAATCGGTGTTTGGCGGCTATTGCGGCCCCGCCGTGAAGCCCATCGCGTTGAAATTCCTCACCACCATCAGCCAGAATGCGGTGACGCGCACGGTTCCGATCTCGGGTATCGGCGGCGTAAGCACGTGGAAGGATGCGGTGGAATTCATGCTTCTTGGTTCCACAACGGTGCAGGTGTGCACGGCTGCGATGACGCATGGCTTCCGCATCGTGGAAGATCTGTGCGAGGGTTTGAATAACTGGATGGATGATAAGGGATTTGCTACGATCAACGATTTCATTGGCAAATCGGTGCCCACGATGACGCGCTGGGAAGAGCTCGACATCAACTACCACCACGTGGCCCACATCAACCAGGACAAGTGCATCCACTGCGGCCTCTGCTATATCACCTGCGAGGATACGTCTCACCAGGCGATCAACCTCGAATATGGCAAGCCATACAACACTTATTCCATCAAGAAGGACGATTGCGTGGGTTGCAACCTGTGCCAGCTCGTTTGCCCCGTAGACAGTTGCATCACGATGAACGTAGAGCGGAAAGCCCCCGAATACGTCAACTGGACCGACTACCAGCGCCTGGGGCTGCCCCTGAACGACCACTAGGGCTTTATCCACATACGCTTTTTTTAGCCCGTTTCCGCGCCGGAATCGGGTTTTTTTTGGGTTGGAACGCAAACCGAAGCCGAAGTGGCGCCGCCGGATTTTCCAAGAAATCCGTTCCTTTTATTTGTTGACAGAATTTGTGCACAACCCAGGGTGGGGTGGGGAAAAAGCGGGAGTTTTGTGGGCAACCAGCCAGCATGCGTGGAAAAGTGCCTTCTGTCGGTGGACAGTGCGGTGCATTGCCTGTGTATGATTAATTGTCCCTGTGGAACGGGGGCGCCGAAAAGGGCCGGTTATATTCGCAGACTGACTACCAAATAACCATGGATCTTACCAATCTCAATAAAGACCGTTTTCCAAAAAATCGCCGTAAGCCCGCGCTCGACCTGAGCACGATGGTGTATGGCAAGGTGCCTCCGCAGGCCAAAGAACTCGAAGAGGCCGTGCTCGGGGCCATCATGCTCGAAAAAGGCGCCTTCGACGCTGTTGTAGAAATACTGAAGCCCGAGTGCTTTTATGTAGACGCCCACCAGAAGATCTTCCGGGCGATGAAAAGCCTGGCCAACAAGAGCCAGCCGATCGACATCCTCACCGTTGTGGAAGAGCTTCGTATGCTCGAAGACCTCGAAGTGGTGGGTGGGCCGTACTATGTTACGCGCCTCACCAACATGGTGGTGTCGTCGGCCAACATCGAGGCCCACGCGCGGATCATCCTCCAGAAGTTCATTCAGCGTGAGCTCATCCGCATTTCGGGCGAGATCATCAGCGAAGCCTACGAGGATTCTGCAGACGTGTTCGACCTGCTCGATAAAGCGGAAGGCAAGATGTACGAGGTGACATCCAACCACCTGAAGAATTCCTACGAATCGATCGATACGGTGCTGGTGAAGACGATCCAGCGCATCGAAGACCTGCGCCACCAGAATGCGGATATCACCGGCGTACCGAGCGGCTTCCCCACGCTCGATAAGGTGACCTACGGCTGGCAGAATACCGACCTCATCATCCTCGCGGCACGCCCTGCCGTGGGTAAAACCGCCTTCGCGCTCAACCTGGCGCGCAACGCCGCCCTCGACCCGCGCAAGCAGACGCCGGTGGCTTTCTTCTCGCTGGAGATGGGTGCCGCCCAGCTCGTACAGCGTATCCTCGCCGCCGAAAGCGAGATCTTCCTCGAGAAGATCTCCCGCGGCAAGCTCGAGGAGCACGAAATGAAGCAACTGTATGCAAAGGGCATCCAGCGCCTTGCGCAGGCGCCCATCTTCATCGACGATACGGCCGCCCTCAACATCTTCGAACTGCGCGCCAAGTGCCGGAGGTTGAAGAATATCAACAACGTTGGCTTCATCATCATCGACTATCTGCAGCTGATGAGCGCCGGCGGCGACAACAAGAATACCAACCGCGAACAGGAGATCTCCACGATCTCACGCTCGCTGAAAGGCCTCGCGAAAGAACTGCAGGTGCCCATCATCGCACTGTCGCAGTTGTCGCGTGAAGTGGAGAAACGCAAGGACGGCAACAAGATGCCGCAGCTTTCCGACCTCCGTGAATCGGGCGCCATCGAACAGGATGCCGATATGGTTTGCTTTATCTACCGGCCGGAGTATTACGATGTAACGCAGAACGAAATGGGCGAAAGCAACAAGGGCGAAACGCACATCCGTATAGCGAAGCACCGGAACGGCTCGCTCGAAACCATCGTGCTCCGCGCACGCCTCGAGATCCAGCGCTTCTACGACGACAACGACGGCGGCTTTGGCGGCCCGCAATTGCCGGGAAGCTGGAAGCCCGTGTCGGACAACGATGGCGGCGGCGGCGGTGCTCGGATGTTCATCCAGACCGGTTCGAAGATGAATCAGTTCAACAGCGATGAGGACGCACCTTTTTAAATAAAAATTGTAAGTTCAAAAGTCAAAAGCAGCTTCTTCGAATTCGTTGGTGCCGTAAGCGTTTTGACTTTTGAATTTTTACTTTTGCCTTTTCCCTCTCATGGCGCTTCCCTACTTTTTTGTCGCGGATATCAGTCCTGCTTCGATACAACTCGATGAAGCCACGTCGAAGCATGTGATTAGTGTGCTGCGCATGGAGCGTGGTGCAGAACTGCTGCTCACCGATGGCAGGGGCAACAAGGCGCGTGCGTTGATTGAAGACGATAACCGTAAGCGCTGCACCGTGCGCGTGCTCGAACGCAGCAGCGAGCAGGAGGCCGCCCCGCGCATAATCATCGCGATTGGAATGCTGAAGAATGCTGCACGCTTTGAATGGTTTCTCGAGAAAGCAACCGAGATCGGCGTAAATGAAATCATCCCGCTTGTGACAACAAGAACGGAAAAGGAAAAGTTTCGCAGCGAGCGACTGCTGGGAGTGTTGCAAGCTGCCATGCTGCAATCGCAACAGTGCTGGATGCCGCGCCTTGCCGAACCGCAAACCTTTGCTTCGATATTGGATCATGGTGCGACGCAACGCTTCATCGCGCATTGCGAAGAGAGCGGAAAGCGCGAGCTCCGCACCGAACTCCGGGAAGGAGCGGACCGGCTGATGCTCATCGGTCCCGAGGGCGACTTCACCACGAAAGAAATTGAAAGCGCGCTCGCCGCCGGCTTCGTGCCCGTCACGCTGGGCAACACCCGCTTAAGAAGCGAAACTGCAGGCATCGTTGCCGCAACGCTGCTGCGGATGCTTTAGAAGGTGCGTTTTTGTGTGGCTCTCGCCGCCTTCACACAACTACAAACGACAACCCCAAACTCGTTCAATGCGCCGTATCATCCTGCCGCTCTTCACGGTAGCGCGGTTCCCGTAGTTGTACGGGCGGCTTAGCACGTTTGCGCATCACCATGTTGAGCATTTCCACGCCAAAGGAGAAGGCCATACCGAAATAAATGTAGTTCTTCAGGTGCAGTTGCTCCGAGCGTTCATGGTCCCAGCCTTCGATCACGAGGCTGAGGCCGATCATTACGAGGAAGGAAAGCGCAAGCATCTTCAGCGTTGGGTGCTTATGGATGAACGCCGAGATCTTTGGAGAGAAAAGGAACATGATCACCATGGCGACTATTACGGCCGCGATCATGATCTCCACGTGCCTGGCCGTGCCGCCTGCCGTGATGACGCTATCAAATGAGAACACCGCGTCGATCAGCATGATCTGCACGATGGCCTTGCCGAGCGACAGGTAGTTGCCCGACTTCAGCGTTGCATCCGGGTCTTCACCTTCGAGCTTGCCGTGTATTTCCTTTACCGATTTGTAAATGAGAAAGAGACCGCCGACGAGCATCACCAGCGAGGCAATGTCGAAGCCGTGGTCGCCGATGGAGAAGAGGGGCTTGCCGCGCTGTGCCAGCAGCCAGCTGAGGCCGAGGAGGAGGCAGCTGCGCACGAGGATGCCCGTGATCATCCATGCACGGCGTGCACGCTTGCGGTCGCCTTCGCGCACGCGGTTGAGGATGAGGCTCACGAAGATCACGTTGTCGATGCCCAGCACCACTTCGAGTATGGTGAGCACCAAAAAGGAGATGAGGCTTTCCGTCGTAAATAACTCGGTCATGGCTGCAAAATAATGGGCTAATGGGAGAATGTGCTCATGTGTTGAATTGCTGATGTGCAATTGCGACTGGGTCAAATAGGGCCCAGGCCGCCGCAGATTCGTTTTGCAATAGTCGGACCCTCATAAATGAAGCCCGTCCATACTTCAACGAGAGTAGCGCCGGCGCCCAGCTTTTCCTGCGCATCGGCCGCAGTGCTTATGCCTCCCGACCCGATGATGGGTATGCGGCCTCCCGAGCGCTGTGCCAGATAGCGCACCACAGCGGTCGATCGCTCGCGCAAGGGCTTACCGCTGAGGCCGCCGGCACCAATGGCCGCAACTTCTTCGGGGCTGGTGTGCAATCCGCCTCGGCTAACTGTCGTGTTGCTCGCAACAAGGCCATCCAGCCCGATTTCCAGCGCCAGCTCCACCACCTCGTCGAGCTGCGTTTCGCCCAGGTCGGGTGCGATCTTGAGGAGGATGGGTCGTTGCACAGAAGCAGAGTTGTTCAGTTCCTGCAGGCGCGTAAGGATGCCGTGCAGCGCACCCTTTTCCTGCAAGGCGCGCAGCCCAGGGGTGTTGGGCGAGCTTACGTTCACTACGAAAAAATCCACGTAAGGGTGGAGCGCCGAAAAACAGGTGACGTAATCCTTCCAGGCGTCTTCGTTTGCGGTCGACTTGTTCTTACCGATGTTGCCGCCGATGATGAAATCGCGCGCGCCTTCTTTTTCCCGCCATTTTTTCAACCGTGCCGCCACCACTTCCACGCCATCATTGTTGAATCCCATCCGGTTGATCAGCGCATTGTCTTTCGGCAGGCGAAACAGGCGCGGCTTGTCGTTGCCCGCCTGCGGCTTCGGCGTGACCGTGCCGATCTCCACGAATCCAAATCCAAGCACTTCCAGTTCCCGCAGGTAGCGGGCGTTCTTGTCGAAGCCGGCACCGAGTCCCACGGAATTGCGAAAGGAGAGGCCGGAAAGCTGTTTTGATGCTGCGGCCGCGCGAAAATGCCTGCGCAACATCATGCGCACCGGTCGAATGGCACAAGCAGTTTGCAGCAAGTTCATCGCAAGGTAATGCGCTGGTTCGGCGGGGAGTAAAAAGAACAGGTGTCGGAGGAAACGATACATGGTGAAGATTTAACTGCGTTGGATCGGTAGCCATCTGAGCATAAATCCAATGCGCCCGATACTGTAGCAGAATAGGGCTGCAGGTTGAAAATGAATCTCCGTGTTCCCCACCTGTTGCATTCCTTTTTCGTTGATCGTTGTGGCGGCCACGGCTTCCAGTTGGTTCTCCAGTGCAAACCGCAGCAAGGATCTCAACTTATTCGGATTGCGAAAATATTGATCGCTCCACTTTATCTCCAAAGCGTAGGACGGTTTCCCAGGACGTGTTGCAGTCACGAGGTCTACTTCGCCTCCAGTCCAGGCCACATAGTGTAAAGGTTCGCCCGTCATATTCGCATGCGCATATTGGGCAAAGATTGCGGTTTCTACCATTTGTCCAAAGTGTTCGTCTAAGAAACTAATTGGAGTGAACAGCGCGCAACGCATACTCGGATTGGTCAGGTAAATCTTAAAACGGCTGGCGCGCAGAAAACGGCGTGCGTCGATCCCCAACGGGTAAATAATTCGGACCAGGAATGCTGCTTCCAGGTATTCGAGATACTTGCGGATGGTTGATTTGTCAACACCCGATTGTTGCGAAAGGCCTTCCAGATTCACTTCGTTTCCGCTATTGTAGGCAATTACATTGAAGAGCGAATTCAGTTCCTGCACGTCGCGGATTCCATATAAGCTGGGCAGATCACGCAGCAAAACCTTGTCGATGATATCGTTCCGGACATACCGTCCGGGATCAGCCTGGATGGAGTCATTAAAAAGCACCTCCGGATATCCGCCAAAATTGATGTATTGCAAAAACTGTTCGTTGAGCGACAGCATGGCCGCATCCCAGCCTTGGCGGTCTGCAGCATTATCGGCGTCACTTACGATGCTGCTACATCCTTTGAGGTGCAGAAATTCCTCAAACGTGAGCGGGGGCAAAAGAAAATCAGTGAACCTTCCCGCTCCACTTTCATTGCTTTTCAGTTTCAACGCGGCAGCGGCCGATCCCGAAACGATAAACCGCGTATCGGGGAAAAGGTCTGTCATCGATTTGAGATGCACTTCCCATTCTTTCAGATACTGCACTTCGTCGAAGATGATGGTATATCCGGCAGGGTTTTCATCGCCGGTCGCCTGTCTGCACAATGCGAAAATCTGCTCCAGACCGAGGTTGTTATAGATCGGTGCGTCGATGGAAACATAGCCTACTTTCTTGTGCGCATAGCCATCTTTTAGAAGCTGCGCTACAAGTTGCTGAAGCATTACCGTTTTCCCAACACGTCTCGGGCCCATCAACACCAGGGCGCGATGAACAGACTTCTGAGTGGCCTGTTGGAGAAAAGGCTGGAAGTAGAGTCGCTTTGGTAAGGCCGCCGAACGCACCGGGGCTGTGGGCGACTCCCACCATGGATTTTCAAGGCGGATCCTGGCAATAATTTGTTCCGGTGGTATGCTTCTTAGTTTGGCCACCCTGTAAAATTGGATTAAATTCTCGACAAATTTCAAATAAGGAGAAATATTTCGTCTTATTTGGAATTTTGAAGTCTGTCCTAGCTATTGGATGGTTGTTGATGCAACTAATTTGTTCTTCCCTTACTTTTAGGACACAAAACCGAATCACGATGCAGGAAGCATATATCGTAGCCGGCTACCGTACGGCAGTGGGCAAGGCAAAACGCGGCGGCTTTCGTTTTTACCGTCCCGACGACCTGGCTATTGAAGTGATCCAGCGGCTGCTGGCCGACGTGCCGGCGCTCGACAAGAAGCGGATCGACGATGTGATCGTGGGCAACGCAGTTCCCGAAGCGGAGCAAGGCCTGCAGGTGGGGCGCATCATTGCCGCACGCGCTGTTGGTTACGACACACCCGGCATGGTGGTGAACCGTTATTGCGCATCGGGCCTCGAAACCATCGCCATCGCCACCGCCAAGATCCGGATGGGCATGGCAGACTGCATCATTGCGGGCGGCACCGAGAGCATGAGCCTTGTGCCCACCGCAGGATGGAAAACCGTTCCCGCCTACAGCATCGCCAAAGACGATCCCGATTACTATTTGAGCATGGGTCTTACCGCCGAAGCAGTGGCGAAAGACTATAACGTGAGCCGCGAAGCGCAGGATGAATTTTCCTACCACTCGCACCGGAAGGCATTGGCCGCAATAGAGAAAGGCTACCTGAAGGAAGGGGTGCTCCCGATAACGGTTGAAGAAGTTTTTGTAAACGAAAAAGGAAAACGCCAGAGCCGGCAGTTCGTGGTGGACACAGACGAAGGTCCGCGTGCCGACACCTCGCTGGAAGCACTGGGCAAGCTGAAACCCGTGTTTGCTGCCGGGGGCACCGTTACGGCTGGCAACTCCTCGCAAACCAGCGATGGTGCTGCCTTCGTGCTGGTAATGAGCGAGCGCATGGTGAAAGAGCTCGGCATCACGCCCATCGGCCGCCTCGTGGCCTGCGCATCGGCTGGCGTGCACCCGCGCATCATGGGCATCGGCCCTGTTGCCGCCATCCCGAAAGTGCTTCAGCAGGCAGGCATGAACCTCGGCCAGATCGACACGGTGGAACTCAATGAAGCCTTCGCATCACAGGCCATCGCGGTCATTCGCGAGGCAGGCCTCGACCCGGAAAAGGTGAACCCGAACGGCGGCGCCATCGCACTCGGTCACCCGCTTGGATGCACCGGCGCGAAGCTGACGATACAGGTGCTCAATGACCTCAAACGCAATGGCGGCAAGTACGGAATGGTGACCGCCTGCGTGGGCGGCGGGCAAGGAATCGCAGGTGTGATCGAACGCTTCTAGCTCCAATCCGTAGCGAAGGGCACTCCGTAGATTTACGGTAATCCGCCCCGGTTTCTACGTCATTTACACAAAGGGCAGGAAGGCGCCCTTTTTTTTACACATCTTTGTAAGGCAGAGTTGAATAAACGAAGACCGGTGGCTGAATCGAAACTTGTACTATACGCCGACGACGACACGGATGACCGCGCCTGGGTGAGCGAGGCCCTGCGCCTGGTAGGTGCGGGCATGGACATTCATTTCGTGGAAAACGGCCGGCAGGTGCTCGAATACCTCCGCGCAGAAAACAGCCACCTTCCGGCGCTCATCGTCCTCGATCTGAACATGCCCGAAATGGATGGCCGGCAAACACTCCAGCAACTGAAGAAAGATCCCGCACTCCTGCACATACCGGTTGCCATCGTTACCACCTCGAACAACAAGCTCGACCGCGATGTGTGCCAGCGGCTGGGAGCGGCCCTCTACCTCACCAAACCCGACTCGCATGCCGAGTGGCAAGGCGTAATCCGGCAGCTCGTACCCATAAGCAGTTAAAAAATTCGAATCTTTTGCAGCGAAGTTGCAAAAATCTACCTTTGGGGCTGTAAACCAGTCGCAATGAAGATTTTTCCGGCCCTGCTCGTTTCCTTTATTGCCTTTTCCGCGTCCGCGCAAGTACGTACACTAAGCCTCCGCGGCACAGTGCGCGACGTTGCCAGCGGCGAGCCGATCCCGGGGGCATCGGTCTATTTCTCCGAAGCCCACCGCGGCACTTCCGCCGATAGCAACGGCCATTACCGCATCGGCAACCTTACGCCGGGTCACTACCTGGCCGAGGTGAGTTCCACCGGCTACACACCCATCGTGGTGCACCTTGACCTGCTTGCGGACGAAACGCAGGATTTTCGGTTGCACGCGGCCGTTATAGAGAACCGCGGCGTGGTGGTGACGGGCGTGGCCTCTTCCACCAGCAACCGCAACACACCCGTGCCGGTGTCGGTGCTTCGAAAAACCCAACTGCTCGAAACGCCTTCCACCAACATCATTGATGCCTTGTCGAAGCAGCCGGGCATTGCGCAGATCAGCACAGGGCCCGCCGTTTCGAAGCCAGTCATCCGCGGTCTGGGCTACAACCGCGTGGTGCTGATGAACGACGGCCAGCGCCAGGAAGGGCAGCAATGGGGCGACGAACACGGTATCGAAATCGATGAGCTCAGTGTAAGCCGCGTGGAGATATTGAAGGGTGCGTCGTCGCTGATGTATGGCTCCGATGCCATTGCGGGTGTGATTCACCTGATCAGCAACGTGCCCGTGCCCGAGGGAACGCTGCGCGCAAGTGCTTACACCGCTTACCAGACCAACAACGGGCAACTCGGTTTGCACGCGAACCTCGCCGGCAACATCCACGGCTTCAGCTGGAATGCATATGGAAGTTACAAATCGGCGGCGGACTACCGCAATCGCTACGACGGAAGGGTGCTCAACTCACGCTTCAACGAGCGCAACTTCGGAGGTTATGTGGGCATCAATAAGCGCTGGGGATACAGCCACCTGATCGTTTCGAGCTTCAATCAAAACCTTGGTTTGGTGGAAGGCGCGCGCGATGCGGCGAGTGGTGCATTTTTGATGTACCCCCAGTCCGCGCTCGAGCATGTGGCCACCGATCGCGAACTGGAAAGCCGCACGCTGGCCGCGCCCTTTCAGAACGTGCAGCACTACCGCATTGCCAGTGATAATTCGTTTCGCACCGGGCGCAGCAGGCTGAAGCTGAACCTGGGTTACCAGCAAAACATCCGAAGGGAATTCGGATCGCCCGAAAACCCGGGCAACGCTTCGCTCCACTTTGACCTGCGCACGATCACGTACAACCTGCAGTGGCATCTCCAGGAGATCAAAGGCCTGCAGCCTACTATCGGCCTCAGCGGCATGCAGCAGCAAAACCGCAACCGCGGCGAAGAGGTGATCATTCCCGAATACAACCTGTTCGACATTGGCGGCTTCATGTACGTGCAAAAAACGTTTTCGAAGGCGGTGCTTTCCGGTGGCCTGCGCTTCGACAACCGCGCGCTCCAATCGCTTCCATACGCGGAGGCTGGGGTTCCGAAGTTCGTATACTTCGACCGCCACTTCAGCAATGTGTCGGGCAGTGTCGGCGTGAGCTATACGCCCGGAACCCGCTACACGCTTCGCTTCAACGCGGCGCGTGGCTTTCGCGCTCCGTCGCTTTCCGAGCTCGCGAGCAATGGTGCGCACGAAGGCACAAATCGCTATGAATACGGGCAGAAGGATCTTGGCTCCGAGCGCAGCTGGCAGTTCGATGCGGGTGTGGAAGCCGACTACGATCACATTTCTTTTTCGGCAAGCGCATTTTACAACCGCATTCTCGGTTACATCTATTACCAGCGTCTGGAAGCCGCAGGTGGCGGAGACTCGCTTGTAAATGTGAACGGAACCGATCTCCAGGCGTTTCAGTATGGACAGCACGATGCAACGCTCGCCGGGTTTGAATTGTCGGCCGACATCCACCCGCACCCGCTCGACTGGCTCCATTTAGAGAATTCTTTTTCGCTGGTGCACGGCCGCTTCAGCGAGCCGGTGGGGGGAGTATCCTATCTTCCTTCAATACCGGCTGCTCACCTGGTGAACGAGCTGCGTGTGACATTCCCGAAATCAGGGCGTCGCTTTCGCAACCTGTATATGCGCGTTGAGCTGGATAATTACCTGCGCCAGGATCGCTTTTTCGCTGCCTACAATACAGAGACGGCAACACCTGCTTACTCCTTGCTCAACACAGGCCTTGGCGGCGACGTGGTAATGAAGGGCCGTACGCTTTTCAGCCTGCACCTCTCGGCCAACAACCTCACCGACCTGGCGTACCAGAATCACCTGAGCCGCCTGAAGTACACAGATGTGAATGCGGCTACCGGCCGTCGCGGCGTGTTCAACACCGGCCGCAACTTTTCGGTAAAGCTGAATGTGCCGCTGGAGTGGAAGCTTAAATAGAAAGAAGGTTTTGAGAGGTTTTGGAGGATGCAGAATCAACGAACCCTTTTAAGCTTTCGCGAGATTTTTCCTTTCGCCGATCTGCTGGCGCCACATGGCATAGTACAAGCCTTTTTCTTCGAGGAGCCCGGCATGCGTTCCTGTTTCCACCACTACGCCTTTTTCGAGCACGTAGATGCGGTCGGCATGCATGATGGTGGACAGCCGGTGTGCAATGAGCACGGTGATCTGCTCGCGTTGCGAAGAAAGGTCGCGGATCGTTTCGGTGATCTCTTCTTCAGTGATGGAATCGAGCGCGGACGTCGCTTCGTCGAACAGCATGAGGCGCGGCTTGCGGAGCAGTGCGCGTGCAATGGAGAGACGTTGTTTTTCACCGCCGGACAGTTTCAGTCCGCCTTCGCCGATCACGGTATCGATGCCGTTTTCGGCGCGCGATAGGAGGTAGTCGCAGGAGGCGCGGTGGAGCGCATCGTTCAGGTCGCCCTCTGTTGCTTCGGGGTTCACAAAGAGGAGGTTTTCGCGGATGGTTCCTGCAAAGAGTTGCGTGTCCTGCGTTACGAAGCCGATCTGATTGCGGAGGTCGTCGAATTCGATGCTCGTTTCGTCGAGGCCGTTGTAGTAGATCGCGCCTTCTTTCGGGCGGTACAATCCTACCAACAATTTCATCAGCGTGCTTTTGCCCGAGCCGGAAGGTCCCACGAAAGCGATCGTTTCACCTGTGCGCGCTTCGAACGAAATGCCGTCGATGGCCTTGTGCTGCGCGGTGCGGTGCTGGAAGGTGACGTTGCGGAATTCAAGCGCGCGGATGGCGCCCAGGTGTTGCGGGTTGCTCGGGCGTGGCTCCACGTCTTTTTTCAGCAGCGACTGGAAATTATTGAGGGATGCTTCGGCCTCGCGGTACGATACGATGATGGAGCCGATGTCTTGCAGCGGTCCGAAGATGAAGAAGGAGAAGATCTGCATCGTAGCCAGCTGGTGCGCGGGCATCTCGTGGCGGAACACGAGCCACATCAGCATGAAGAGGATCACCTGGCGGAGCGTGTTCACAAACGTTCCCTGCACAAAGGAGATGGAGCGGATGCGCTTCACCTTGGTGATCTCGAGCCCGAGGATCCTGTAGGTGTTCTTGTTGAGACGCGCCACTTCCTGGTTGGTGAGTCCGAGGCTTTTCACCAGCTCGATGTTGCGGAGCGATTCGGTGGTGGTGCCCGCCAGCTGCGTTGTTTGCGATACGATGCTTTTCTGGATCGTCTTCACCTTTTTGCTCAGCAGGTTGGAGATGACGATCAATAGCGCGATGCCACCAAAGTATACCACGGGAAGCATCGGCGTGATGCGGGCGGCGAAGATGGCTACGAACACGATGCCGATGAGTACGGTAAAGAGGATGTTGACGAAGTTGGAGATGAAACGCTCCGTGTCGGTACGCACCTTTTGGAGAATCGAAAGCGTTTCGCCCGACCGCTGGTCTTCAAACTCCGCATAAGGTAGCTGCATCGAATGGCGAAGGCCGTCGGTAAACACCTTGGCGCCGAATTTCTGGATGACCACCTGGAGGAAATAATCCTGGAAGTTTTTCGCGATGCGGCTCATCATGGCCACCCCGATGGAAAACAGCAGGAGCGTTACTACGCCTTTTGTGCCGGGCTGTCCCCAAAGGAATTCGGCACTGGTGAGGGTTTTTGTGGTGCCTTCCGGCCAGGCTGCAAAGGCGAGCCGGATCAATTGTCCGAAGATAATGGGATCGCAAAGCGAGAAGCCGATGTTGATGGCGGCAAGCAGCAGGGTGATGGCCACCATCCCTTTATATGGTTTGAGGTAGGAGAGAAGCAGTTTCATTCGTTAAAGATAGCATCGTGCAAACCCCTGTTACACCAAGAAAATGGTGATGGATGAGCGCATTGTCTGCATTTTTTAACATATTTCGTAATTTGGCTACTTCTGACCAATTGCTTATTTGCCATTGCCACTGAGCATGTACCAAAACAACCTCATACTGATTGATCAACTGATTAAGAATCAAACCAAGTCTTATCGGTTGTACATAATGTACACGTGTTTCATTATCCTATTGGGATTGTTGATCGTTTTTGTTGGACAGCTCAATGCTAGCTACACAGCTGTAGCGAGCGCCGCAGGGTCGTTTATTACTTCACTCAGTGGATTTTCATTTAAAGAGTTTGTCGCGAAAAAGGAAAGTATGAGCATCTGCAATACAATAAGGCTGAATATTGAATTCAATAAGGAAGATGAACACGAGCAGGGACATATCCGAAGTATCATCCAAGGCGTGATTGTAAAAAACATTTAAGATGATGGAATTTTCTACAAAAGACTTGCTCGATACCGTAAAGAAATACGAACGAAAAAATCGGAGGCGCAATCTGTGGATACTATCCGTGGCGATTGCGTTGGGTTTAATCTTTCTTGTTACTTCGGTCTTTCACATTCGCAAAGGGAACGAGGAACTGGCTATCGAATCGAGAGCAAAAGATAGTATCCAGTCTGTAGCTTCCGTTTATATTGAAAAGTTCTCAAAAGAGGATTCCGCCAAATTTGTTGTTGCACATTTTCTAACTGCAAAAAACCGTGGCAATTTGGACAGCATGGCCTTTTATCTTGCAGATACTCTTAGTCGCTATTATACGCTGACCGCCCCTACGCGGGAGAAAGTTCTGTCAACCGACAGCGCCTTCTTCAAGAATCGCCCAAGCCAAAGTTTCAAATTCAGTAATGGCATTGCAGTCAGCTCTACTGATAGTAACCACATTTCTGTGATGGTTGCAGGTGACTATGCTTCTGACAATGGGCGTCCGAAGGAGACTATTCAGGTGTTGAAACTTAATAGCGATTATCGTGTAGTCTCCGTGAGAGCTTTTTTTCCATAAGCTTACCCCGCCCAGCCTTCCCTGTCCAAACTTCTGTAATGAATCGCTTCCGCCACGTGCTCGGTGCCGATGTTTTCGGCCCCGCCGAGGTCGGCGATGGTGCGTGCCACTTTGAGAATGCGGTCGTAGGCGCGGGCCGAGAGGTTTAGTTTCTCCATAGCTTTTTTCAAAAGGGCCTGGCTGGTGCTGCTGAGGGCGCACACTTCTTTCAACAGCTTGCTCCCCATCTGCGCATTGCAATAGAGCCCGGGCTTGTCAGCGAAGCGCACTGCCTGTCTTTCGCGCGCAGCGATCACGCGGGCGCGGATCTCTGCAGATCCCTCCTGCTTGCCCGCCCCCGATAATTCGCTGAAGGCAACAGGCGTCACTTCCACATGCAGATCGATGCGGTCGAGCAGGGGGCCCGACACTTTGTTGAGGTAGCGCTGCACGGTCTGGCTGCTGCACTGGCAATCGCGCTCGGGGTGGTTGTAAAAGCCGCAGGGGCAGGGGTTCATCGAGGCAATGAGCATGAAGGACGCCGGGAAGTCAACAGCTACGCGTGCCCGGGAGATGCTTATGCGGCGCTCCTCCATTGGCTGGCGCATCACTTCCAGCACGGTTCGCTTGAACTCCGGCAATTCGTCTAAGAAGAGCACGCCGTGGTGTGCGAGCGAAATCTCGCCGGGTTGCGGGATAGACCCCCCTCCGCAAAGTGCCACATCTGAGATCGTATGGTGCGGGCTTCGGAACGGGCGTGTGGCCACCAAGGTCGCGCCCTCGGGCAGCTTGCCGGCAACCGAATGGATCTTCGTCGTCTCCAGTGCTTCCTGCAGTGTAAGCGGTGGAAGAATGCCGGGCAGCCGGCGCGCCAGCATCGTTTTACCCGCACCGGGCGGCCCGATCAATATGGCGTTGTGTCCACCGGCAGCAGCGATCTCCAGTGCCCGCTTGATGTTCTCCTGCCCTTTCACATCGGCGAAGTCTACGTCGCTGCGTTCCTGCGCGGCAGCGAACGCTTCGTGCAGGTTGGCTTGTACAGGCTCCACGCCTTGCTCGCCGTTTGCAAAGAAGTCGAGCACCTCGCGCAGGTGCCGCATTCCATATACGTTGATGCCTTCCACGAGTGCCGCTTCGCGGGCGTTGGCCGCCGGCAGCAGCAATCCCTTGAAGCCTTCGCGTGCGGCCTGCAGCGCCATGGGCAGCGCGCCGCGCACGGGCCGCAAGGTTCCGTCGAGGGCCAGCTCGCCCATGATCAGGTAGCGCTCGAGCCGCACCGGGTCTTCGATGCGCTCCGAAGCCGCAAGCAATCCGAGCGCGATCGGCAGGTCGAAAGCCGATCCGCTCTTCCGGAGGTCGGCGGGCGCAAGATTTACCACGAGGCGTGTGCGCGGCAGCTCGTGCCCGATGGCGCCCATCGCGCTTTCTACGCGTTGCAGGCTTTCCTTCACGGCATTGTCGGGCAATCCCACCAGCAGCACGCCCACGTTGCTTTCCATCCAGTTCACTTCCACCGTGATGGTGATGGCATTCACCCCAAATACCGCGGCGCCGAAGGTCTTTACCAGCATCGTTTTCTTTTGGTAAAACTATCCCGGCCCGTTTTCAGAGCGAGGTGAAAAAGACCAGCGGCAGCACAGAAAATAAGCACCGTTTCCTGATGTTTTTCCCATCACCGCAGCGTCAATTTTACCATTCACAAGGAAAGGGCTGCAGTTCATGCAACAAACTGACCGGCAAAACGGTCAGTGTTGTAACTTAAAGGCCTCATTTCAGGACCACCCCGCCTCAACCACTACTGATGTACCAACGCTGCCTATGCATCCTGCTTTTCATCGCCGGCTTTGTCGGTGCGCACGCGCAGTGCCCGCCCAACGTGGGCTTTGAACAGGGACGCTTCACCAACTGGGATTGTTTCAAGGGCCGTGTGGAAAGCGTTGGCGGCATCAACGTGATGACGCTCAACAACTCGGCGCCTACTTTCGGCCACCACACCATTACCGACACTGCCGACGGCATGTTTGATCCCTACGGCAATTTCCCCCAAACCTGCCCTTATGGCGGCGGCTATTCCGTAATGCTGGGCAACGAGCAAACGAACAAGGAAGCCGACGGCATGACCTACATGTTCACCGTGCCCACCGGCCTCGACACCTTCGTGCTTACCTTCTTTTATGCCGTGGTGCTGCAGAATCCAGGTCACGCGCCCTCCGAGCAACCGCGCTTCACCGTGTCGGCAACCGACGACATGAACGGCACCGTGGTGAATTGCTCCAACTACGACTTTGTTGCCGACGGAGGCATACCCGGTTTCCAGATTTCGAATTCCGACCCTACGGTGGTGTATAAAGACTGGACGCCCGCATCGCTGCAGTTTGTAGGCATGGGCGGGCGCAATATCAAGCTCGACTTTCGGGTGTCGGATTGCACGCGCGGCGGGCACTTCGGCTACGCATACATCGACGTGAGCGAGAATTGCTCGGGTGTGCTGGCGGCCGCTCCTTACTGCACGTCGTCTAACTCGCTGCAGTTGTCCGCGCCCTACGGGTTTCAAAACTATACCTGGTATAATTCCAACTTCTCGCAGGTGGTGGGCAACGGGCAAAGCGTAACGCTTTCACCTCCGCCGCCCAATGCCGACTACTTCTGGGTCGACCTGGAGCCTTACCCGGGCTATGGCTGCCGCGATACGCTAAAGGCGCTTGTGGCTCCTTACCCGAGCCCGGATACACCGCAAGGCCCGGGCGATCTGTATTACTGCCTCGATCAACCATCGGTTGCCATCGGCGCAACCGCCACCAACGGCAACGTGCTATTGTGGTATACGAGCGCTACGGGAGGCACCGGCAGCACGTCGGCACCCGTGCCCAACACGTCAGTCGTAGGCACCCAAACCTTCTGGGTTTCGCAAAAGCAACTCTTCGGATGCGAAGGCCCGCGCCGCGCGATCCGCGTAAATGTGTTCGCCCCCGTTCCGCTGACGATGTCGGTAAACCAGGACCGACAATGCTTTTTCGGCAATTCCTTTACGATGACCAACACGACGGTGCCCATCCGCGGTGCGATCTACTGGTGGATCTATGGCGATGGAGGCACCGATCATGCATCCGCCTTTCAGCCCAACATTCACTCGTACCTCGACACCGGCACCTTTCAACTGAAACTGCACGTGACCAATGGCGGCGCCTGCTCGGGAACGGTAGTGCACAACGTTACCGTCATCCCTTCGCCCACAGCGGTGATCGGCGGACCGCAGGCGATATGCCTCGGCGCGCAGGCTGCCGTGCTTTCGGATAGTTCGCTTGCGCCCGGATCTTCGGTGAGCAACTGGTGGTGGAATATCGGCGGCTCGATGAGCACGCTGCGGCACCCCGCGCTTCCCGCATCTGCGACGGGCCCGGTGCCGGTATCGCTGGTTGTGACCACTGCCGAGGGCTGCCGCTCGGATACAGCGCGCACGACCCTTTCCGTGCACAACCGCCCTGCTGCCGCATTCAGCTTTTCGGGCTTTTGCGACAACGAGCCGCTGCAGCTTCGCGATCAATCTACTCAGCCCGCAAATACGCTAGGCGAAACGATTTCAGGATGGTTCTGGTCGGTGGATGGCGCGCCGCTGAGCACGCTGCAAAACCCCGACGTTGTGCTGAGTGGCGGACAACGCACGGTGCGGCTCATCGTACAAAACAACTTTGGCTGCACGAGCGATGCTGCCGACAGCATCATCACGCTTTCGCTCCATCCGCGCATTGCTGTCATGCAGAACGATTCCTGCGCAGGACGCCCCATGCTGTTTACGGCGCAGGTGTTGTCGGGCTCTGTAAGCAACTGGCGGTGGAACCTGGGAGCGGGAAGCATCACAGGTGTGACGCAGGTTCGACAGACCTACCTGCAAGCGGGCACGCGCTTCCTGCAGCTGATTGCAACGGCGCCCGATGGCTGCCGCGATACCATTGCCCGTAGCCTGAATGTGTATGCCAACCGCGCTTTTGCGGGACGTGATACAATGACAGCCATCGGTGAGCCGGTGCAGCTGAACGCGCAGGGCGACAGTGCTTCCACGTATAGCTGGAGCCCTGCCGACGGCCTCACAGATGCTGCAGCAGGCAATCCTATCGCGCTGTGGCCATCAGACAAGCGGTATGAATTGTATTCGGTGGATCGATTCGGATGCGAAAGCCGGAGCAGCATTACGGTGAAGCGCTATCACGGCCCTGAGTTGTATGTTCCCGCGGCGTTTACGCCCAATGCCGACGGCCGCAACGACCGGCTGCGCGTTCGGCCGGTGGGCATCAAGACGTTCCATTACCTCGCCCTCTATAACCGCAACGGCGAGCTCCTCTTTCGCACCACGCAAAGCGACGACGGCTGGGACGGCACCTTCCGCAATGTTGCTCTGGGCACACAAACGGTAATCTATGTAACGGAGGGAACGGACTACCGCGGGCAAAAAGTTTTCCGCAAAGGAACGGTCACGCTTCTGCGCTGATCCGTAGAAATACGGTCAGAGCTCGAGCAGTGCCGCATCGCCCCAAACGCGGCAGCCTGGCTGTGTACGCAATTGCTTCCACTGGCTGTCGGCGATCATTTCAAATTCATCTATGCGGCATTCGTTACAAAAGAATTCCAGCACATCAGCATTGCTGAAAAGCCCAAACAGGTCGGGGCCGGGAGGCACCACGAACACGTAGGCACCGCTGGGGGCCATTGCCACAAAATGCAGCAGATCTGCTTTGGGCAGGCGCGCGCGAAAGCGGTATGTTTCGATGAAAGCCATCCGGTGCGAAGGTACGTGCTTAGCCTTCGGCAAGCTGCGACTGCATCCGCTCGAAGAACATCCCGGCATGATAGCCGTCCATCAGCGCGTGGTGCACATGAAGTGATACCGGCAGCGTGCGGCTTCCGTTCTGCTCCGTCATCTTGCCAAAAGCGATCTTGGGGCAGCTATCCGGAAAGGAGAATGCCCGTGCGTGCGACACGCTTGTGAAGCGCACCCAGGGCAGCGATGAAAAATGGATCACGTTTTCGCCCGAAAGTGCCGGCACCAAGCCGGTGGACGCCCGCACGCGATCGCGCTCCACGGCAGCCTCCCGTAGAAATACAGTACGTTCTTCGTGGTAGTCCATATACGCAAAGCCGAATGTGCCATCGGGGCGGTTGATGGTAGGAGAGGCGTGCACAGCGTCGTATACAACAACTTCATCGCCCTCAATACGGTAACGAAATGGCTCCGTGTCGTTTGCTGCCTTCAGCGCACACCACAGGTAGTTGAGAAAGAAAGAGCTGCCTTCGGCCTTCGAGCGCCGGTAGGCCGCGGTGCAATCGAGCTCCACGCATATGCCAAAGAACGGCTCCTCGAACTTCCGGAAGAATTGGAAGTGATCACGGCGCGCCCAGGCGGAAAGATCGAGTGGATAAGGCATGGCTACTTCGTTCGAAGTCAAAAGTAAAAGGTCAAAATCGCACGCTTCAGCTTTCGTTAGCTTAATAGGGGGAGGATTTCGCGGATGGAGGCCACGCTGCGGAAGTTGGCGTGCTCGATGGTGTCTTCCACTACCTCGTGGGCCCAGGTGGTGTGGTAGGGCACGTGGATGGCGTGGCCGCCCAGCTCCAGCACGGGAAGCACATCCGACTTGAGCGAGTTGCCTACCATCAGGAATTGCTCCGGCGCAATGTCGAGGTGGTGCACCAGTTTGCGGTAGTCGCTCACTCTTTTATCGGACATGATCTCGATATGGTGGAAATAATGATCCACGCCCGAGTTCTTCATCTTGCGCTCCTGGTCGAGGAGGTCGCCCTTGGTGGCTACTACGAGGCGGTAGCGGCTTTTGAGTTCGGCCAGCACTTCTTCGATGCCGTCGAGCAGTTCGATGGGGCGTGCCAGCAGTTCCTTGCCCAGTTCGAGAATGCGGCCGAAGGCGCTGGCCTTCAGGTGTCCGTCCGAAATGGTGAGCGCCGTTTCCACCATCGAAAGCGTAAAGCCCTTAATGCCATAACCGTAAAGTGGAAGGTTTTTGATCTCGGTGGTCAGCAGCGCGCGCTCGGCGCTATGCAGCGGCATGAAATCTTCGAGCAGCTGGCAAAAGGCGGTTTCTGTTTCGCGGAAGTAGGGCTCGTTCACCCACAGGGTATCGTCGGCATCGAACGCGATCACTTTAATATCCATATACACACCCGTTGAAAAAGCGGAGAGCGAAGGTAGGATGGGGATGTGAGATGTGAGATGTTGGATGTGAGATGGGAGGTGGGAGGTAGGGCATGTTTTCCTATCATCGCTACTAATAGCCCATGAACGGCTGGTGTAGGAGCAAATGGGAGCACAGCACGGACCCGAAAAAAGGGCCCGAAAGGGCCCCTCGTCTATTACGAAACCAAGAATATTAAAACACGTCAAAACGAAAAGTTTGGGTCTGCGTGGTCTTCACCGTGCCGTTGGCACTGCGCGCAGGGTTCCAGCGGCCGCTCGTGCGGAACTGGGCGATGGCCGCTTCCTCGAGGCCAAAACCATTCTGGCTGATGGCCGTTACGTTGGTCACCTGACCGCGGGCGTTGATGTCGAAGCTCAGCGTTACCACGTAAGACCCGGCAGGAAGCTGGCGGCCGATGCCGGCGTGCATGGTTTTCGTGAGCACCGACGAAACAAAGGCGCTGTAAGCCCGGTGCCCACCGGGGTAGCTGGCTGCCGTCAGTCCCACCTTCGATTTGGGGGTCTTGTCGGGAACTACATTGCCAAAAGAAGTAAAGGAGAGGATGAGGAGGAGGGCGGCGAGTACGGAAGCTTTCATGTTTGTTTGGTTGACAAGTCAAAAGTACTTGTGCAGGTGTCGGTACTTACACTTATATCGACTAAGGGGTGTTTTCCATCGATGAAACGGGCGAAAAACGTTAAATAAGTATTTTTTCTTAGTGAACTTCTTTATTTCCCGTTTAAAATGGGTACTTTCTGACTTTCCTCAGTCGGCTTAGGCTCTTCTATCATGCTGCAGGCGGGTGCTCCTCACCGACAGGGCCTCCTGGCGACGGTAGTTTTGTGTCATCAATCAAAAAGCCATGACACGCATTAACCCCTTCCGCCTGCTGATCGCCCTGCCGCTCATCTTCGCCGCAACCACCATATCCGCTCAGCCCGTTCACAAAACCGCCAGCTACGAAATCGTGCTGAAAGGCACTTCTAACCTGCACGACTGGTCGATGAAGGCTGCCGGCGCCGGGCTGGAAGCCAACTTCACGGTCCTCCCCACCAAGATCGCCTCGGTAAACCCGCCGATGATCTTCAACCTGCCGGTGAAAAGCCTGAAGAGCAATGAAAGCTCGATGGACTCGCGCGCTTACAACGCCCTCAATGCCAACAAATTCCCCAATATCACCTTCCGCCTGGTCAGCGCAGTTACCGGTGCCGCCACGGGCAACCACGCCCCGGTTCGGGCCAACGGCCAGCTCACCATCTCGGGCACTACCCGCGACATCGTGCTGAACGCCACCACCGTGACCAACCCCGATGGCTCGGTGCAGATCACCGGAACCCAGACCATCCGCTTCAGCGAGTACGGCCTGAAAGCCCCCAGCTTCATGCTTGGCGCCCTTCGGTGCGGAGATGAACTCACCATTACTTACAACGTCCGCTTCAACTAATAACAAAAAAAACCTCTGCTCTACACTTTTAAAAACTGCATCATGAAAACGAACTTCATCTCCCGCGCCGCCCTCCTGGCCCTCCTGGCTGCCCCGGTGTTTGCCGGCGCACAAAACAGCGATAAGGAATTTTATGGCCGCCCCACCAACTGGCGCCCGTACGACCAGCGAGGCATCAACGTTTTTGAAACGCCGAAAGCCGACAGCCTTGCATTTGAAGGCCCGCGCGTTCGCCTCGGAGCCGGCTTCACCCAGTCGTTCCAGAACCTGACCCACAAAAACGACTACACCCAGGCGCCTACCGACGCCAACCGCCTGCACCCGCTGACCGCAGGTTTCAACACCGCTTCCGCTAACCTCAACCTCGACATCCAGCTGGCCGACGGCATCCGCCTCAACGTGGTAACTTACCTCTCTTCGCGCCACCACAACGAAGCCTGGGTAAAAGGCGGCTACATCCAGTTTGACAAGCTGCCCTTCAAAGGCCAGCTTTGGAACAAGCTGATGGAAAACACGACCATCAAGATCGGACACGGCGAGATCAACTACGGTGATGCCCACTTCCGCCGCTCGGATGGTGGCCAGACACTCTACAACCCCTTCGTTGAAAACCTGATCCTCGACGGCTATGCCACGGAGATCGGTGGCGAAATCTACCACACCCGCATGGGGTTCTTCGGAATGATCGGCGTGTCGAACGGTATGATCAAGGGTAACGTGGATTCGCTGGTGAAAACTACCCAGGATGAGAACATCCACAAGTCGCCCGCCATCTATGCAAAAGGCGGATTCGACCAGAAGCTGGGTAACCTGCGTGTTCGCGGCGCCCTGTCGTACTACCACAACGGAAGCTCGGGCACCAACACCCTCTACGGTGGCGATCGCACCGGCTCGAACTACCTGATGGTAATGGAAAAAGCCGGCGGCAGCTACACTGCAAACGCCTTCTCGGGCCGCCTCGATCCCAAGTTCAGCAAAACCGTAGATGCCGTAATGCTCAACGCGTTCATCAAGTACAAAGGCGCCGAATTCTTCGCCACCTGGGAGCAGGCCGAAGGCCGCACCAAAACTGAAGACAGCCGCCGCAAGGTGAACCAGATCGCCGGTGAATTCATCTACCGCTTCTGCACCGCCGAACGCCTCTTCGTAGGAGCCCGCTACAACAAAGTGGACGCCGAGCTGGCAGGCTTCGCAGAAAAAGTAACCGTTGACCGCACTGCCCTTGCAGCCGGCTGGTTCCTCACCAAGAACGTGTTGCTGAAAGGCGAATATGTTTGGCAGAACTACAAAGACTTCCCCACAGGCGACTATCGCAAAGGCGGACAGTTCAGTGGCTACGTGATCCAGGCTGTTGTTGGATTCTAAGAGAAAAGTGTTGATAGCCAGATAGGAAAAGAGCGCTCTACGGAGCGCTTTTTTTTATGTCGGATGTCTGATGTCGGATGTCTGATGTCGGACGTCTGATTTTCGGGGCAATGAAAAACGGAATGCCAGGCACTCCGTTTCTCTTTTTATTTCCTACATCCTACATCGGACATGTGCCACAAGGCTTTTCCTTTTAGTTCTTGTTCGCCAACTGCCCGCAGGCCGCATCGATGTCCTTACCACGGCTGCGGCGGAGGCGTGCGTTGACGCGGTTTTTGGCGAGGTAGCCCATGAAAGCGTCGGTCATTTCTTCGGTCGGCTTTTCAAATTTCGCCAGGTCGATGGGGTTATACTCGATGATGTTGACGAGGTCGGCAGGAATGCGGCGATAGAGTTTCACCAGCTCCTCGGCGTCTTTCTGCGAATCGTTGAAGTCTTTGAAAAGGATGTATTCGAGTGTGATCTCGTTCTTGGTTTGCTGGTAGAAATAATTGAGCGCGTCCACAAGGGACTGCAGGTCGTTGGAGGCGTTGATGTTCATGATCTCGTTGCGCTTGGCGTCGTTGGGCGCGTGGAGCGAAAGCGCGAGCTTGAACTTCACCTTATCGTCACCGAGCTGGCGGATGGCCTTGGCCACACCGGCCGTGGAAACCGTGATGCGGCGCGGGCTCATGCCGAGACCGTCGGGAGCGGTGATGCGTTCGATGGCGCGGAGCACGTTCTTGTAATTGAGCAGCGGCTCGCCCATTCCCATGAAGACGATGTTGGTGAGCTTATGTCCGTAGATGCGCTCGCTTTGCTGGTTGAGGAGAACCACTTCGTCGTAGATCTCGTCGAAGTCGATGTTGCGCTTGCGGTCGATGTAGCCGGTGGCGCAAAACTTACAGGCCAGCGAGCAGCCGATCTGGGAGGATACGCAGGCCGTAAAGCGCTCCTCGGTAGGGATGAGCACACCCTCGCACAAGTGTCCCTCGTGGGTGCGGAACCGGCTTTTCACGGTGCCGTCCGAGCTTTGCTGCGTGGCGTCAATGGTGAGCACGGGGAGCGTGAAGTGCTCGCCCAGTTTTTGGCGCAGCTCTTTGCTCAGGTTGGTCATGGCCGAAAACGAGTGGGCCTGCTTGGCCCAAAGCCATTCCCACACCTGTTTGGCGCGGAATTTCGGCTCACCCATCACTTCGAAATACTGGGTCAGCTCGTCGAGCGAAAGCTCGCGGATGTTGCGTACGCCCTTGGAATTTGCCGTTGCGCTCATGCCGCAAAGATACCTTAAAGGGCGCAGGGGAGTAGCGGGGAGGTGTTATCTTGCGTTGCTTTTAACAGCGAGAACCCGTTTTCGGTTTTCGGTTTATAGTTTTCGATTAAATCACAGAGAATAAGTGCAGGTGTGGTTTTCCTAACTGTAAACTCAAAGCTGTAAACTCTAAACTTTCTTCCATGCGTCCCGTATACGTCATCGACTGCCTCAGAACCCCCATTGGCCGCTACGGAGGCGCGCTTTCTTCGGTGCGCCCCGACGACCTGCTGGCCCATACCATAAAAGCTTTGTTGGCCCGCAACCCGGGCGTGGACCCCGAGGCGATCGAAGATGTGATTGCAGGAGATGCGAACCAGGCGGGTGAAGACAACCGCAACGTGGCCCGCATGGCAGCGCTGCTGGCGGGATTGCCCCCAACCGTCCCCGGCAACACCGTAAACCGCCTTTGCGCTTCGGGCCTCCAGGCCATCATGGATGGCGCGCGCCAGGTAATGACCGGCGATGCAGAGCTCATCATCGCCTGCGGCGTGGAAAGCATGAGCCGCGCGCCCTTCGTAATGGCGAAGTCGACGAGCCCGTTTCAGCGCACTGCCGAAGTGGCGGACACGACGCTCGGCTGGCGTTTCGTCAACAGCAGGTTGTCTGAAATGCATTACCCCTACAGCATGGGTGAAACCGGCGAGAACGTGGCGAAGCAATGGAGCATTTCGCGGGAAGCGCAGGACCAGTGGGCGCTGCGCTCTCAGGAGAATTATTTCGCTGCCCTCGAGGCAGGCAAGTGGGCCGATGAAGTGATTCCCGTAGAAATACAGGAAGGCAAGGAGCGGAAGATGGTAGACACCGACGAGCATCCGCGCCGTACATCACTTGAAAAACTCGCTTCGCTGAAGCCGGCGTTTGTAAAAGACGGCACCGTAACCGCTGGTAATGCCGCCGGCCTCAACGATGGTGCGGCGGCGATGCTGCTTGCTTCGGAAGAAGCCGTGCAGAAGTATGGCCTGAAGCCGATCGCGAAGGTGCTTTCGATGGCTGTTGCAGGTGTTGATCCATCCATCATGGGCATCGGCCCGGTGCCTGCTACACAGAAGGCACTGAAGCGCGCCGCTCTTTCCATTGCCAACATCGGGCTGGCCGAGCTCAACGAAGCCTTTGCCGCGCAGGTGCTGGCTTCCATCCACGACCTGCAGCTGGATCCGCAAAAGGTGAACGTCAATGGCGGCTCCATCGCCCTGGGCCATCCGCTTGGTTGCTCGGGCGTGCGCATTTCCACCACGCTGCTCCACGAAATGAAACGCCGCGGCGAAAAGTACGGCCTTGCCACCATGTGCGTTGGTGTGGGCCAAGGCGCGGCGGTCATCTACGAAAGCGTTTAGCGAAAGTTGGAAGCAGGAAGTGGGAAGCCGGGTCTGGTTCTTGCCTAATTTTCCGATTATGAAACGCTTCGCTCCCTGTTTTTTGTTCCTGCTTTTTGCCTGCAATCCCTACAAGGCCATGCGTTCCGCATCGGCGGATTTTACTTCGGCGCAAGGGCCGGCGGGCTTGTCGTTCCTGGTGCCTAAAGGCTGGAAGGGCGTGCGCAACGAAACCGACAGTGCGGGCAGGGCCGTCAGGTTTTTCGAGTATGCCGGCGGCACCGTTTTTTACGTGGCCTATGCACCCAAGGGCGGCGACATTCAGCCCATCCCGCGCGACAGCCACGTGCCCAGGCTGATGCGCACCGGCGACACGCTCTACAAGGAGCAGTCCTCGCGTACGGGCCGCGTGTGGCGTGAAGACAAGAAGGGCGCGCTTCGTGCCGGTTACATCAATGTGAGCGAAGGCAAATCGGAAGCGCTTTTCGATTCGGCGGTGAATTCAGTGCGGGCAATACGGTAAGAGAAAGAACGCAGATGCCCCCTTCGGGGTCTCGCAGATGATTAAGATTGTTATGATTTGCTGACGCACAAAAAAACCTTATCCGCGCAAATCATAAAAATCATAAAGGATCCGCGTTCTTTCTCTTCGCCGCGAAGCGGCCGACGAGCTCGCTGAACGCAACCGTTTCCTGTTTGCCCGTTGCAAGCTCTTTTACTACCGCCGTTTGCTGTTCCACTTCGCGCGAGCCGATGATGACGGCATAGGGGATCCCTTTCTTTTCGGCATACTTGAACTGCTTGTCCATCTTCGAAGCTTCGTGGTACAGTTCACCGGAGATACCGGCGCTGCGTAGTCCGTGCAGCAACGCGTAGGCTACGCGGCTTTCCGATTCGCCGAGGTTGAAGAAGAGCGTTGTGGTAGCCTGCGTGACGGTTTCCGGGAACAATTTCAACTCCTCCAGCACATCATAGATTCGATCGACGCCGAAGGAGATGCCCACGCCGGGCATGTCGGGAACGCCAAACAAACCGGTGAGGTCGTCGTAGCGGCCACCGCCGCCAATGGAGCCCATCTTCACGTTGGCGGGCGCCTTCACTTCGAAGATGATGCCCGTGTAGTAGTTGAGGCCGCGGGCGAGGGTGAGGTCCAAGAAGATGTTCGGGCCGGGGTCGTGAGCCGTGAGTGGTGAGCCGTCAGCGCCAGCGCCGGAAACCATCTTCGTCACGAACGCTATTTCTTCTATGCCTTTACGGGCTGTTTCATTTTCACCGAACAAGTCTTTGATCGCATCCAGCTTTTCTTCGTTGCTGCCGGAGATGTTAAGGAAGCGTTCGATGGAGGATATCTGCTCTTCGTTCAAACCGCGCTGGGCCAGTTCTTCCTTCACTTTTTCGAGGCCGATCTTATCGAGCTTATCGATGGCGATGGTGATGTCCATCATCTTGTCGGCACCGCCACAGGTTTCGGCCAGCGCGGCAAGCAGCTTGCGCGAATTGATGCGCAGCTCGTAGCCTTCGAGGCCCAGTTGTAGAAATACGGTATGGTAGATCCAGCAAAGGTCCACTTCGTTGAGCAGCGAGCGCGAGCCCACCACGTCGGCATCGCATTGGTAGAATTCGCGGTAGCGGCCGCGCTGCGGCTTGTCGGCCCGCCACACCGGCTGCATCTGGTAGCGTTTGAAGGGAAAGGTCAGCTGCCCGTGGTTCATGGCAACGAAGCGGGCAAAAGGTATGGTAAGGTCGTAGCGCAGCGCGCGCTCGGTGAAGTCTTTCGTGCTTTTGCCCTGCAGCACTTTTTCAAAGGCGGCACGCGCGCTGGCTTCTTTCTCCGCGCGGTCGAGGCCGTTGTTGAGGATCTTGAAAATGAGCTTGTCGCCTTCCTCGCCATACTTGCCCATCAGCGTATCGAGGTTTTCCATTGCCGGCGTTTCGAGCGGCTGAAAGCCGTAGCGCTCAAACACGGTGCGGATCGTATTCAATATATATTGACGCTTGCGCACTACTTCGGGAGCGAAGTCGCGCGTGCCTTGTGGGAGGGATGGTTTGTTGCTCATAATCAATTCAAAATTCAAAAGTAAAAAACTGGTTCTTCGTCAAATGCTGCATAGCAAGCGCTTTTGACTTTTTAATTTTGACTTTTGACTTCTCCGTATCTATTAATGACCGCACTACATGCGGCTTCTATCAAGGAGTACACATCATGGTACCCGGGCTCTTCTCCGTACCAGGGGTCGGGAACGTCTTCGTTCTTGCCCGGGTGCAGCTCGTTGAGCAGGAGGTCGACCTTGCCTGCGTTCCAGTGCCGCCCGGCGATGCGCTTCATATCCACCACCACGTCGTTGGCCATGGCGTAGATCTTATCATAGCGATGCAGGTCTTCGGCCACAAATCGGCGTGCGCGCTGCCGGCAGATGTCGACGCCATTGTGCTGCGCCACTTTCTGCGACAACCGGTGCGGCGCTTCGCCCACGTGGTAGCCGTTGGTGCCCGCGCTTTCCACCGTCCACTGCAGACCCTCCGCATCTGCCTTGTGCTGCAAAATGCCTTCCGCAAGCGGGCTGCGACAGATGTTGCCGAGGCATACCATCAGGATTTTCATCGGGCGCAAAGGTAATGGGGGAATGGGGTAATAAGGGAACTGCATGATGTGACTTCCCTTCCCTTAGGGAAGGGGCAGGGGATGGGTCTGGCTAATGGGGTAATGGGGTATGGAATTGGATTCGCCGCCGCATCTCTTTACAAAACCAAACGCCATGAGTCCCAACGAAATTACCCGCAGCTCGCTGCTCGACCTGCTCTTCGAGCACCGCAACAAACAGTATGGTGCCTATGTGCTCCGCAAATATTACGGCAACCGCCTCAGTCTTTCCATCGGCATCATGCTCGGCACCGTGTTGCTCGTGCTGCTGCTGATGAACGTGTTGGCGGGCAAGCCCGAACGCGGCTTTCTGCCTCCCCAGAAAGTGATCGACATCGTGCTGGCGCAGGCGCCTGCGAAGACGCCCGACCCGGAGCCCATTAAGCCCGCCCGCCGCAGCGGCGCGCCCGTGCGCACCGACGTGTTCACTAAGCCGGTGATCACCAACGGCCCCACCAACATGCCGCCAAACGATAATTTCAATACGGCCGCCATCGGAACCGTTCGCTCGGACGGCGGCCCTGGCGACGGGCCTTCGATTCCTGCCGTTGAACCCGGCCCCCCGGCGCCCCTTCCCGCACCTATCGAGACGGCCCCGGAGCCCGAGGGCATTACCTCCGCGCCGTCGTTTCCGGGTGGTATGAAAGCGTGGACCGACTTCCTGGTGCGGCACCTCGTTCCGTCTTCGGATATGCAGCCCGGCGAAAGGCGCTCTGTGCTGGTTCGGTTCTGGGTAGATGAGGAGGGCGCCGTTGGCCGCTTCGAGATCGTGCAGTCTGCCGGCAGCGCATTCGACAACGAAGTGCTGCGCGTGCTGCGCAAGATGCCCCGCTGGAAACCCGCCCTCCAACGCGGCCGCGCCGTTGCTACTTCGTTCGTGCAGCCGGTCACTTTTCAGGCCCCTGACGAATGAAAATGTGCTAATTTGCCCAACCCAAATTGCCCGGAGTTATCATGGTAGAGGAATACGAACAGAAAAGACGGAAACAGGTGAGCCGCATACGCTCGATAATGGACTACACGATGGGGCTGGTATTCAGCGTGCTGGGACTCCTGTTCCTATATTTCCAGATCAGCAACCGCGAGTTGCTCGGGCGCCGTCCCGACACCTGGAACTATTTCATCGGCCTCCTTTTTCTTTGTTACGGCTGCTGGCGCATTTACCGGGGTTACAAGAAGAACTATTTCCGCGAATGAAAAGGCTGATGGCTAAACTGGTACGGAGCGCGCCCCTGTGGCTGCTTTGCTCGGCCCTGTTCACGGGCTGCGGCGAGAGCGGTCCCGCATTGGGGGTGCCGGCCGATACGCCCGACAGCGGCACCATCCACATATCGGTCGACGAGTCGTTCAAGCCCGTTATCGATAGCGAGATCGCCGTGTACGAGTCGCTGCATCCCGGCACGCACATCATCGCCCATTACAAGCCCGAGGCCGATTGCCTGCGCGACCTGCTTACCGACTCCACGCGCTGCATCATTGCCACGCGCACCTACAGCGCGGCGGAGCGCAACATCGTCAACGACTCGCTCAAGACTGACCTGCGCTACAACGTAGTGGCCTATGACGCCATCGCGGTGATCACGCATCCGCAATCGCCCGACTCGCTTTTCAGCACCGAGGAACTGCGTGCGCTGCTTTCGGGACGATCGGCATCAAAGCTTCGCCCTGTATTTGATGGACTGAAGGCAACCAGCACCGTGCGTTTCATCGTAGACTCCTTGCTCCAGGGAGGGAAGCTCGGATCGAACGTGACGGCGGCGGAAGGGAGCGAGGCCGTGATCGATTACGTGGCGGCCAACAAAGACGCGATCGGCTTTATCGGCGTGAGCTGGGTGGGCAACCGGCAGGACAGCTCGCAACTCAGCTACCTCAGCCGCGTGCGCGTGGCATCGCTGCAGGATGCACGCAACCCGGACAAATACGTGACGCCGGCGCAATACAACATTTACTTTAAACGTTACCCGCTGCGCCGCGATCTAGTATGCATTTTGAAGGAACGTCATATTGGCCTCGGACATGGCTTTTATAACTACCTCACGACGCAGAGCGGCCAGCTCATCTTCAACCGCGCATTTCTGATGCCGGCGCTGATGAACTTCCAGATCCGCGATGCACGCGTAAGTGATTAATAAACAGTTAGAAAGTCAACCTTAACATCTCACTGGTAAACTAAAGAATAATTTTTGCGCTCTAAATCGAATATAAACTCAGATAGGACCATGAAGAAATCTGCCCTTGTTATGTTGCTCGCCGTGTTCTTCGCCCTGGCAGGTGCCGCCCAATCCGTGCAGGAAGGGGTGAACCACATCTATGCCGAGCGGAACAACAGCGCGAAGGCCACGTTTGAGAAGATACTGGCCGCTAACCCCAATAACCTTGAAGCCATCTACTGGCTCGGCCAGGCACAACTTGAGCTCGGCGCAGTTGCCGATGCCCGCATTACCTATAGCCGTGCTTTGACCACCAATGGCAATGCGCCCCTCCTGGTGGCCGGCATTGGTCACGTTTTGCTCGTTGAAGGCAAAAGCGCAGAAGCACGCCAGCAATTTGAGATGGCGCTCAACCTGAGCCGTGGCAAGAAAGGCGACGACCCGGCCGTGCTCAACGCGGTTGGCCGCGCCAACGTGGAAACACCTTCGGGCGACGTGGCCTACGGCCTTTCGAAGCTCCAGGCTGCCTCCCAGCTGGCTCCGGCCAATGCCGACGTGCATATCAACCTCGGTAACGCTTACCGCCGTGCGCACGAAGGTGGCGAGGCCGTAAAAGCATATGGTGTGGCTGCCGCCAATGGCCAGCGTGCCGTTGCCCTCTACCGCATGGCACGCATCTACGAAACCCAGCGCAACTGGGACGTGGTAACCGAGAACCTCAACAATGCCATCGCCGCTGACCCCAAGTATGGCCCTGCCTACCTGCGTCAGTATGTATATAACCTCTTTTACAAGCAGGACTTCACCGCTGCCAACGAATGGGCGCAGAAGTATGTAGCCGTTGCCGAGCCTTCGCTCCAGAACGAGATCTTCAAGGCACAGCCGCTGTACCTGCAGAAGAAGTATTCCGAAGCGATCGCGATCGGTGACCGCATCATCCAGCAGAGCGGAAACGCCAAGATCGAGCCCACGGTTTACCGCCTGATGGCCTACTCGTACCTCGAAGGACCGAAGGACACTGCAAAAGCCCGCCAGTATGTGGACCAGCTCTTTGCTACCGCCAAGAAGGACGAATTCGTAGCTAAAGACTATTCTCTGAAGGCTGCCATCTATTCGAAAGAAGCTCCGAATGAAGTAGTGAACGTTTATATGGATGCGATGGAAGGCGACACGACGCTGCGCAACAAGCTGCTCATCCTGCAGGAAGGCATTGACTGGGCCAAGTCCAGCGGCCGTAAAGTGGCCGAGGCCGACCTGCGCCTTGCCCAGTATCGCGTGAACCCGAACTCAAACCCTGCCAGCCTCTTCCAGGTGGGCCTGCCTTACTACCAGGGCGGTGCGTTTGCGAAGGCCGACAGCGCGTTCCAGGCTTACAGCCGTGCTTTCCCGGACAGCCTCTACGGTTACCTGTGGAGCGCCCGTGCCCTCGCCAACATCGACACTTCGGGCAAACAGGGACTGGCTGTGCCCCAATACGAGCAGGTGCTCCGAGTGTCGGCAACCGATAAGGTGCGGTTTGCACCCTACGGCTACGAGGCGGCCACTAACCTCGCCAACTACTATGTGAACGAGAAAGGTGACCGTGCCAAGGGAGCCGAACTCCTCCGCCAGGCCATTGCTTTCGATCCTTCCAAAGAGCCATCGCTGAAAGGAGTGATCGAGCGGCTGGAAAAGCCCGCGGCGCCGGCCCGGCCTTCGAGGCCTTCCGGAGCCACCAAAGTGAAAACGGAAAACGACAAGACAAAGGCGAAAGTCAAAAAATAGCAAGCTGAAGCCCCCGGTCCGGGGGCTTTTTCGTGGCCCTGGCGCCGTGAAATATTAGTGCCGGGATTGATGGCGGTGCTGTATTTTTGCCGGCGATTCAAAAGCTTATGTTCCATTTGCTTCAAGCCGACATTACCCGCGCTGTGCAAGACGTGCAAGGCGCTGGCAGCTACCTTCCCGTAGCGCTTCAGTTCCTGTTTGCATTCGGGATGATTGGTACCCTCATGGGCGTTACCCACCTGCTGGGCCCCAAGCGCAAGACTGCCGACAAGCTCGAAAACTTCGCCTCGGGCATCGAAAGCCATGGAGCTGCGCGTCAGCCGATGGCGATCAAGTATTTCCTGGTGGCCATTCTTTTCGTTTTGTTTGACGTGGAAGTGATCTTTTTCTATCCCTACGCGGTTAATTTCCGTGGATTGGGCTGGGATGGGTTTGTGGCTGTGGTGATGTTCGTAGCCTTTTTCCTGTGCGGGTTCATCTACTGCGTGAAGAAAGGTGCGCTCAAATGGGAAGACTGAATTAAAAAGTCAAAATTCGAAAGTCAAAAAGCGGAGCCATCCCAGTTCCGCACTGTTTTTGACCTCGTTAACGCGTAACAATTTTGACTTTTGACTTTTAAATTTTGAATTATTATGGCACGTCCCGTATCGTTCAACATACACGAAAAACCGCTGGAGAGAGACATCTCGGTGGCTGAAATGCCTGATGGCTTCCAGGGGGAAGGATTCTTTGCCCAAAAGCTGAGCGAGGCCGTGGGCCTCGCGCGCAAGAATTCCATCTGGCCGCTCCCTTTTGCCACTTCCTGCTGCGGTATTGAATTCATGGCCACGATGGCCTCCCACTACGACCTTGCCCGCTTCGGCGCCGAACGCCTCGGCTTTTCGCCGCGCCAGTGCGACCTGCTGATGGTGATGGGCACCATCTCGAAGAAAATGGCACCGGTGGTGCGCCAGGTATACCTGCAGATGGCTGAGCCCCGATGGGTGATGGCCGTGGGTGCCTGCGCCTGCTCCGGCGGTGTGTTCGACTCGTACAGCGTGCTCCAGGGCATCGACCAGGTGGTGCCTGTAGACGTGTATGTGCCCGGCTGCCCGCCGCGCCCCGAGGCCATCATCGACGGCATCCTGCGCATCCAGGACCTTGTGGGCAAGGAAAGCCTGCGCCGCCGCAACAGCGATCATTATAAAACGCTCCTCGAGAGCTACGGTATACAATAATTAAAAAGTCAAAAGTAACAAGTCAAATGGGTTCTTCGCCGATGATACTGAATGAGCTTTTGACTTTCGACTTTTGAATTTTGACTTTCATGAGTAACGAACAAATCCAGCAGCAACTCCAGGAGCACTTCGGCGACACCGTCAAGGGTTTCGAGGAGTCTTACGGCATGCTGACTTTCGAAGCGGAAACCGGACGGAACATTGACGTGCTCCGTTTTTTGTATGAGCAGGGCTTCCGTTTTCTTACCGATGTGACGGCCGTGCACTACCCGGCGTTTGCCGGCCGCGAGATCGCCGTGGTGTATCACCTGCACAACCTGGTGGACAACATCCGCATCCGCTTCAAAGTGTTTGCGCCCATAGCGAAGCCCGACGTGGCGAGCGCAACGGCTATTTTTGAAAGCGCCAACTGGCAGGAGCGAGAGGCCTACGATTTCTTTGGCGTCAACTTCACGGGCCACCCCAACCTGAAGCGGATCCAAAACGTTGAGGAGATGGACTACTTCCCGCTGCGCAAGGAGTTCCCGCTCGAAGACCAGACGCGCATCGATAAAGACGACGAGATGTTCGGTCGGGGCGGCTCGTTCGATTTCGGAAACCGCCAGGAAGACGGCTCGCCCGCGCAGCTGGCAAACAATGAGTAATGCCCTTCGACTCCGCTCAGGGCGACAAGCCCTCCGCAGGGTCAAGGAGTAAGAATAAGTTTAAACGGTGAAGCCGGAATTTTGGATGAAAGCCATTCACGATTCACGATTCACGATTCACGATAACAATGGCCACAACAAATCCGCATTCCCACATCCCGCTTCCGGAAGGAGCGCTTGAGAAGGAAACGACGACCATCAACCTCGGCCCCACGCACCCGGCCACGCACGGCGTGTTCCAGAACATCGTGGAGCTCGATGGCGAAACCGTGGTGTCGGCCGAGCAGACCATCGGCTATATCCACCGGGCCTTCGAAAAGATCGCCGAGCGCCGCCCGCTTTACCAGATCACGCCGCTGACCGACCGCCTCAACTACTGCTCGGCGCCCATCAACAACATGGGCTGGCATATGACCTGCGAAAAGCTTCTGGGCATCCAAACGCCGAAGCGCGTAGATTATCTCCGCGTGATCATCATGGAACTGGCCCGCATCGCCGATCACATCATCTGCAACTCCGTGATCGGGGTAGACACCGGCGCTTTCACCGGCTTCCTCTACGTGATGCAGTACCGCGAACTCATCTACGAGATCTGGGAAGAAGTGTGCGGCTCGCGCCTCACCACCAACATCGGCCGCATCGGTGGCTTCGAGCGCGACTTCAACAACATCGCTTTTACCAAGCTGGAAAAATTCCTTGCCGAATTCCCCGACGTACTGCGGGAGTTCGATAGCCTCTTCACGCGCAACCGCATTTTCATGGACCGCACCATCGGCGCGGGCCCCATTGGAGCGGAGCGCGCCCTCAACTACGGCTTCACCGGTCCCAACCTGCGTGCAGCGGGTGTGGATTACGATGTGCGCGTGCATTCGCCCTACTGCTCTTACCAGGACTTCGAGTTCAGCATTCCCACCGGCACCACCGGCGACTGCTACGACCGCTTCCTGGTGCGCAACGGCGAAATGTGGGAGTCGATCTCCATCGTGCGCCAGGCCTACCAGAAGCTCCAGGACATAAAGGGCGCGGATGCATCGGTGTACCACGCCGACGTGCCCGAGTATTACCTCCCCGACAAGAAAGATGTGTACACGAAGATGGAAGCGCTGATCTACCACTTCAAGATCGTCATGGGCGAGGTTAATATACCGCCGGGCGAAGTATACCACAGCGTGGAAGGCGCCAACGGCGAGCTGGGCTTCTACCTCATCTCCGATGGTGGCCGCAGCCCGTACCGCCTGCACTTCCGCCGTCCCTGCTTCGTATACTACCAGGCCTACGAAGAACTGGTAAAAGGGGGCATGTTGTCCGACGCCATCATCACGATGTCGTCGCTCAACCTGATCGCCGGCGAAATGGATGGGTAAAGACGCACCATGTGCGTCTCTGTGTGAGATGTAAAGACGCACCATGTGCGTCTCCGATAGCGTAAAGACGCACCATGTGCGTCTCCAGTAAAGACGCACTATGTGCGTCTCCTAAAACGAACGACAATGACCTTTTCAGAAGACAAACTCAATAAAGTACGCGAGATCGTGGCGCGCTACCCCGAAGGGAAGCAGAAGAGCGCCCTCATCCCCGTGCTGCACCTGGCACAGGAAGCCAACAATGGCTGGCTGTCGTCGGACGCGATGGATTACGTGGCTTCGCTGCTCGACCTGAAGCCGATCGAAGTGTACGAGGTGGCGACCTTCTACAGCATGTTCAACCTGAAGCCGATCGGCAAGTACCTGTTTGAGGTGTGCCAGACCGGCCCCTGCATGGTGAACGGCTCCGACGATATCATCGCCTACATCAAGCAGAAGCTGGATATCGGCGTGGGTGAAACCACTACCGACGGCATGTTCACGCTGAAGACCGTTGAGTGCCTTGGCGCCTGCGGTTATGCGCCCATGATGCAGCTGGGCAAATTTTACAAAGAGCACCTCACTCCTGAAAAGGTGGATGCGATCATTGACGAATGCCGTAGAAATGCGGTTGCTAATAATTAAAAAGTCAAAATTCGAAAGTAAAAACGCTCATGCGATACCAACAGCGTAGAACCGGTTTTTGACTTTTGAATTTTGAATTTTGACTTGTACACCATGGGTAGAAAATTATTACTCGAACACGAACACGTAGAAGGCATCCGCTACTACGAAACCTACCGCCGCAACGGTGGTTATGCCGCCGTGGAGAAGGCCTTCAAAATGGGCCCTGCCGACATCGTGGAAGAAGTGAAGAAGAGCGGCCTCCGTGGCCGTGGTGGCGCCGGCTTCCCTACCGGTATGAAGTGGAGCTTCCTTGCCAAGCCCGAGGGCGTTCCGCGCTACCTCGTTTGCAACGCCGACGAATCGGAGCCCGGTACCTTCAAGGACCGCTACCTGATGGAGTTCCTCCCGCACCTGCTGATCGAGGGGCTCATCATTTCTTCGTTTGCGCTGGGCTCCAACCGCACCTATATCTATATCCGCGGCGAATATGCCTGGATCGTAGATATACTGGAGCAGGCTATTGCCGAAGCCAACCAGGCGGGCTTCCTCGGAAAGAACATTCTCGGCTCGGGCTTCGACTGCCAGATCTATGTGCAGCGCGGCGCGGGTGCCTATATCTGCGGTGAAGAAACCGCGCTCCTCGAATCGCTCGAAGGCAAGCGCGGCAACCCACGCATCAAGCCGCCCTTCCCCGCTATCAAGGGACTCTACGACTGCCCCACCGTGGTCAACAACGTGGAGACGCTCGCAGCGGTGGTGCCCATCATCAACATCGGTGGTGAGGAGTATGCGAAGATCGGCGTGGGCAAATCAACCGGTACCAAGCTCATCTCGGCCTGCGGCAACATCAACAAGCCCGGCATCTACGAGATCGACATGACCATCTCGGTAGAAGAATTCATATACGGCGAGGAATACTGCGGCGGCATCCCCAAAGGCAAGCGCCTGAAGGCTTGCATTCCTGGTGGTTCTTCGGTTCCCATCCTGCCTGCCAACCTCCTGCTCAAAACGGCAAAAGGCGAGCAGCGGATGATGACCTACGAAAGCCTCGCCGATGGCGGCTTCCCCACGGGTTCGATGATGGGCTCGGGTGGATTCATCGTGCTGGATGAAGACCAGTGCGTGGTGCGCCACACTTATTCGCTGGCACGCTTCTACCGCCACGAAAGCTGCGGCCAGTGTTCGCCCTGCCGCGAAGGCACGGGCTGGATGGAAAAGATCCTGCACAAGATCGAGCACGGTAAAGGCGATATGCGCGATATCGACCTGCTGTGGGATATCCAGAGCAAGATCGAAGGCAACACCATCTGCCCCCTGGGTGATGCGGCTGCCTGGCCGGTGGCTGCGGCCATCCGCCACTTCCGCGACGAATTTGAATGGCACGTGCTGAACCCCGAGGAAAGCCAGAAGCGCAACTTCGGGCTGGCGCATTATGCGGATCCGATTTCGGTTGCCGTAGGATAAATAGAAAGTCAAAATTCAAAAGTCAAAAGGCCTCGCTGTTCGCACAGTTTTATAGGTTTGAGACTTCTAAATTTTGACCGGATGGAGTTTGAAGATCTTTTTTTATTGGAAGACGGCGAGAAGCGATCGCTTTGAAGTCGGCCAATGAAACGAAATATTGGATTTGCCTGATCCGTGAAACGATGGATTTGGACAAACGAAAACTAAATGAGTTGCTCCAGGAAGCCAACGAGCTTTCGAAGATAATCGCCAGTATTATCACAAGTGAGTGATTCGAATTGAGTACGCTGGCCAACGAGCGGAGTCTACGACCTGCTTTTTGACTTTTGACTTTTGAATTTTGACTTTATATGTCAGAAGAGAAGAAACTTTTTAAGGTAACGATCGACAACATCACGGTGGAAGTCGAGCAGGGCACTACGATCCTCATGGCCGCCCGCAAGATTGGTGGCGATATAGTGCCGCCCACGATGTGCTACTACAGCAAGCTCGATAAGACAGGTGGTTATTGCCGCACCTGCCTCGTGCGCGTGGCTGCAGGCTCTACCGCCGACCCGCGCCCGATGCCCAAGCTCGTGGCCTCCTGCCGCACGCAGGTGATGGACGGAATGATCGTGGAAAACATCACCAACCCCACGGTGCTCGAAGCACGCAAGGGCGTTGTTGAATTCCTGCTGCTCAACCACCCGCTCGACTGCCCCGTGTGCGACCAGGCCGGTGAGTGCGACCTGCAGGATCTTTCGTACCAGCACGGTAAGGAGGGCACCCGCTACGAGTTTAAGCGCCGCACCTTCGAGCGTATCGACCTCGGGCCTTATATCCAGCTGCACATGACGCGCTGCATTCTTTGCTACCGCTGCGTGCACACCGCCAACCAGGTGGCCGGCGGCCGCGAGCACGGCGTGCTGGATCGGGGCGACCACGCGCAGATCGCAACCTATATACAGAAGTCGCTTGATAACGAAATGATCGGCAACGTCATCGACGTTTGTCCGGTAGGCGCGCTTACCGACCGCACGTTCCGCTTCAAGAACCGCGTGTGGTTTACCAAGCCGGTGGACGCGCACCGCGATTGCACCCATTGCAAGGGTGAAGTGCGCCTGTGGATGCGCGGCGACGACGTGCTGCGCGTTACCGCCCGCAAAGATCAGTGGGGTGAAGTGGGTAACAACTCCGATGGCAGCACGGGCTGGATCTGCAACGAATGCCGCTTCGAGAAGAAGCAGGTGAGCGACTGGACCATCGAAGGTCCTACGCGCGTAGACCGCCACTCGGTGATCAATGCGGGACACTACACGAACACGGTAGTGCCGAAAGAAACCTTCCAGGATGTGATGAAGGGCCGCGATCCGAAATTGCTGATGGACATCCACAGCGTTTCCGATGTAAATACAGTGGACCTCAACGTGCTTCCCGGACCGGCAACCAGCGCCACCTTCAACGGCCACCCGCAGGCCAGCGGCGTCAACGTTACCGATGTGAAGGAAGGCGTGGGAAGAAACAAAATGGGAACGGATTCGACGAATGCCAATACTCCGTGAACCGTGAGCCTGGAACCGTGAGCGCCATCCGGCTACCTGCTCACGGCTGACGGCTGACGCTTCACGAAACGATATCATCACGGGGCGCAGCTCCACACTGAAGCAACTATGCACTTACTAATGGCAGAATGGGTCATCACCCTCATTGAAAAATTTGCACTGGTGGCGATCATCGTAACGGTGTCGCTGGTAGTGGCGATGTACAGCACCTATGCGGAGCGCAAGATCGCGGCCTTCCTCCAGGACCGCCGCGGCCCCAACCGCGCCGGGCCTTTCGGCCTCTTGCAACCGCTTGCAGATGGCGTGAAGCTGTTCATGAAAGAAGAGATCATCCCGAACACGTCTTCGAAATTCCTCTTTATTGCAGGCCCACTGCTCGCAATGATCACGGCTACCATGACGAGTGCGGTCATCCCCTGGGGACCAACCTCGACGATGTTCGGCCACACCATGCCGCTGCAGATCGCCGACATCAACATCGGCGTGCTCTACATCTTCGGTGTGGTTTCGCTGGGCGTATACGGCATCATGATCGGCGGCTGGGCCTCCAACAATAAATTCTCGCTGCTGGCAGCCATCCGCGGCGCCTCGCAGATGATCTCCTACGAACTGGCGATGGGCCTTTCGCTCCTGGCCGTGCTGCTCATCGTGGGCGACCTGCGCATGAGCGTGATCGTGGACTACCAGATCCAGCATGGCTGGAACGTGCTCTACCAGCCGCTTGGCTTCTTCATTTTCTTTATCTGCGCCCTTGCCGAGTGCAACCGCACGCCCTTCGACCTTCCGGAAGCGGAGAACGAGCTGAACATGGGCTACCATCAGGAGTATTCTTCGATGAAGCTTGGTTTCTACCTCTTTGCGGAGTATATCAACATGTTCATTTCGGGTGTGGTGATGGCGACGCTCTTTTTCGGCGGCTGGGACATCCCGTTTTTCAACGAAGCGGCGCACGGCGGCGCGTGGTGGGTTGGACTGCTCAGTTTCGCCTGCCTCATGTGCAAAGCATTCTTCTCCATCTTCCTGTTCATGTGGATCCGCTGGACCATCCCGCGCTTCCGCTTCGACCAGCTGATGAACCTCGGGTGGCGTGGCCTTCTGCCGCTGGCACTCGCCAACATGGTAATCACCGCAGGACTCGTTCTGTGGCTCAATAATGACGCTGCGCCCGCCCCTCAAAAAGGAGTAATTTCGCAGCCGTCGCAAACTCAACAAGTAAGCCTGACAAATGCAACTCACCAATAAGAACAAGCCGGTAGATCGCCGGCCGATGACGGTGGCCGAGAAGCTGTACATCCCCGCGATCATCAAGGGCATGGGCATCACCTTCAGCCACATGTTCAAGAAGAAGCCGACGATCAGCTATCCCGAGGAGCAGCGCCCATTCTCGGCAGTTTTCCGCGGGCTGCAGATCCTCAACCGCGACGAGGAAGGACGTGAGCGCTGCACCGCCTGCGGCCTGTGCGCCCTTGCCTGCCCTGCCGAAGCCATTACGATGGAAGCGGCGGAGCGCCAGGCTGGCGAAGAGCACCTCTACCGGGAAGAGAAGTACGCAGCCAGGTACGAGATCAATATGCTGCGCTGCATCTTTTGCGGACTGTGCGAAGAAGCCTGCCCGAAGGATGCCATCTACCTCTCTCAAACTTTTGCGCCCGCCAACTACGGTCGCAAGGGCTTTATTTATAAGAAGGACGACCTGCTGATACCCGACCCGACGACGGATCCGGAAGGCTACGCGAAAGCGAAAGGAACGATCCCCCAATCGAAATAAACCACAACCTGCTCATGGGAATTACGGAAATACTCTTTTGGATCCTTGCGGTGGCCTCCATCGGCAGTGCGCTGATGGTGGTCACGAGCAAGAACCCCATCTTCAGCGTGATCTGGCTGATCGTAACCTTTTTTACCATCTCCGGTCACTACATCCTGCTCAACGCGCAGTTCCTGGCCGTGGTGAACATCATCGTGTACGCCGGCGCCATCATGGTGCTGTTCCTCTTCGTGATCATGCTGATGAACCTCGATAAGAACACCGAAGTGCAGAAGGGACGCTGGATGCGGCTCATCGGCGCCGTTGCGGGCGGATGCCTGCTGCTGGTGCTCGTGGCCGGCCTGCGCAGCACCGAAGCGCGCGCAACCCAACTGGGTACGGGCGACATCGGCCTCATCCAGAACCTTGGCCGCGTGCTGTTTACCGAATACGTAGTGCCTTTCGAACTGAGCTCGGTGCTCTTCCTCACTGCGATGGTAGGCGCCGTAGTTATCGGCAAGCGCGACCAGACCGGCCGTGCCGCCGTGGCTACCGCGGCCGCAACAACCGCAGGAACGTTGGAAGCGGAGTAAACCTCAAAACAAGCGAATAACATCCTCATGGATATCCGATACTACATTTTTCTCTCCATCGCGCTGTTCGTCACCGGCATCATCGGTGTGCTCACGCGTCGCAATGCCATCGTCATCTTCATGTGCATTGAGCTGATGCTGAATGCTGTGAATCTGCTGCTGGTGGCTTTTTCGAAGATGCACTATAAGGCGCTCGCCGCCACGAACCCTACGGCGGGCACCGACGGACAACTGTTCGTGTTCTTCATCATGGTGGTTGCCGCAGCTGAAGTAAGCGTCGGCCTGGCTATCATCGTGATGCTATACCGCAACACGCGCTCGGTAGATATTAACTTTCTGAATCGTCTTAAACATTAATTCAAAAGGCGAAAGTCAAAATTCAAAAACCGGTTCGTTGCAAACGCTTTTGACTTTTGACTTTTGAATTTTCCTTCGTCATGAAGAATCTGATCGCACTCATACCGCTTCTACCCCTCGCCGGTTTCCTCATCAACGGGCTTGGGCGTAATTTCCTGTCGAAGGGCCTCGTGAGCATCATCGGCTCCGGCACCGTGCTCGGCTCCTTCATCATCAGCTGCATGCTTTTCTCGCGGGGCGAGTTCTCGAGCGTTCCCTACAAGTACTTCGACTTCATCAACGTCGGCACGCTGCACATCCCCTTCGCATTCCAGATCGACCAGCTGTCGACCCTGTTCCTGCTGATCATCACGGGCGTGGGCTTCCTCATCCACGTGTACTCCACGGCTTATATGCACGAAGAGAACCGCGGGCACTTCGGCCGCTACTTCGCGTACCTCAATCTCTTCGTATTCTCGATGCTCCTGCTGGTGATGGGCGCCAACTACCTGATCATGTTCATCGGCTGGGAAGGCGTGGGCCTTTGCTCTTACCTGCTCATCGGCTACTGGTTCAAAAACATCGATTACACCAAGGCGGCAAAAAAGGCCTTCGTGATGAACCGCATCGGCGACCTCGGCTTCCTCCTCGCACTCTTCTGGATGCTGCAGCGATTCGGCACACTATCGTACCACGAGCTGTTCAGCGCCAATGGCATCATCGCCTCACTACACACGCTCGATACCACCGATATCGTAGGCATCACATTGCTCCTCTTCGTGGGCGCAACGGGTAAGAGCGCACAGATCCCGCTCTACACCTGGCTCCCCGACGCCATGGCAGGTCCAACGCCCGTGTCGGCGCTGATCCACGCCGCAACGATGGTGACCGCAGGCATTTACATGATCGCGCGCAGCAACATCCTGTATAACCTTGCGCCCTCCACTCTTACCGTGATCGCTTATGTGGGTGGTGCTACCGCGCTTCTCGCAGCCACCATCGCCGTGAAGCAGAACGATATCAAAAAGGTACTCGCTTATTCCACCGTGAGCCAGCTCGGATACATGTTCCTCGCCCTCGGCACCGGCGCTTACGTTGCCGGCGTCTTCCACGTGATGACGCACGCATTCTTCAAGGCGCTGCTGTTCCTCGGCTCCGGCTCTGTGATCCACGCTATGAGCGGCCAGCAGGATATCCGTTTCATGGGCGGCCTGCGCAAGAAACTCAAGATCACCTATCTCACTTTCCTCATTGGTTGCATTGCCATCGCCGGCATCCCGCCATTCAGCGGCTTCTTCTCCAAAGACGCCATCCTGCTCAGCGCATTCGAACACGAAAAGTTTCTCTGGGTAGTGGGCCTGCTTACCGCAGCACTCACCGCTTTCTATATGTTCCGCCTGCTCTTTGTTACGTTCAACGGTTCCTTCCGCGGCACCGAGGAGCAGCGTCATCATGTGCATGAAAGCCCCGCAGCAATGACCATCCCGCTCATCGTGCTGGCCATCCTCTCGATCGTTGGCGGGTTTGTGGGCGTGCCCGAAGTGTTTGCAGAAGGAGGGGAGCGGCTCGCTGCTTTCCTCTCGCCGGTGATCGCGCAGCACCACGGGAATGTGGAGCATGCAGGCGTATCGCACGGTACCGAGCTGGCGCTGATGGCCGGCACCACGATTCTTGCGCTGCTTGCCATCGGGTTTGCATGGTTCCGCTACCGCAACTACCGCGAAGAACAGAACGGCGCGTTTGGAAAAGTGCTGGAGAACAAATGGTATGTGGATGAACTCTACGATTCGGTGATCGTAAAACCGCTCAACGGGCTCGGTCGCTTTGCCGATGTGTTCATCGAACGCAGCGGCATCGATGCACTCGTAAACGGGGTGGGCCGCGCGGTGAACTATGGTGGTCGCCAACTACGCTGGCTGCAAAGCGGGCAGGTAGGAAGCTACGTGCTGTTGATGGTGATCTCGATGGTGTTGTTCTTTGTGATGGAATTCTTTCTAAAAAAGTAATTCCTCGCCTTCGCTCGGAATGGCAAAACGATGGCGGCAAGCTGCCTTTTGACTTTTGAATTGAATTGACTGTATTATGACCGTATTACTACTGTTCCTTCTTCCGCTCATCGGCGGCCTCGTCACCTTCGCTTTGAAGGATGCGAAGCTGGCGCGCGGCTGGGCGCTGCTCGTAGCTTTCGCCGTGATGGCGCTTTCGCTTGCCGGCTTCGCAGCACTCCGCTCCGGTGAAACGCTTGCATTCAACGCACCCTGGCTCGGCTCGCTTGGCTCTTCGTTCAGCCTTTCGCTGGATGGACTTTCCGGCATCCTCACCCTGCTCACGGGCGTAGCGTATCCCATCATCCTGCTGGCTACGTGGAAGACGGACTACCGCAAGGCCGCCAACTTCTTCGGGCTGATGCTGCTCACGCAGGCCGGCCTGATGGGCGTGTTCCTCGCCACCGACGCGCTGCTGTTCTACTTCTTCTGGGAGCTCGCGCTTATCCCCGTCTACTTCCTCTGCTCGGGCTGGGGCAACGAGCGCCGCATTCCTGTTACGTTCAAGTTCTTCATCTATACGTTCCTCGGTTCGGTGATCATGCTCATCGCACTGCTGTATCTCTATGCGCAAACACCCGACAGCTCTTTCGCCATGCAGGCGTTTTACAAGCTGCGCCTGAGCAACGGCTCGCAAAGCTTCCTGTTCTGGATGCTCTTCGTCGCGTTTGCGGTGAAGATGCCGATCTTCCCTTTCCACACCTGGCAGCCCGACACCTACGAGCAATCGCCCACGGCGGTGACGATGGTGCTCAGCGGCCTGATGGTGAAGATGGGCGTGTTTGGCGTGCTGCGCTGGGTGCTGCCCGTGGTGCCCAATGCCGCGTTCATCTGGGGTGATGTGGTAATGAGCCTTTGCGTCATTGGCATCATCTACGCTTCACTCATCGCGCTGCAGCAGGACGATCTCAAGCGCCTCGTCGCCTATTCTTCCATCGCCCACATCGGGCTGATGGGTGCGGCCATTTTTGCGGAGACCCGCACCGGTCTGCAGGGCGTGCTCATCCAGCTCTTTCACCACGGCATCAACATCATCGGTCTCTGGATCGTAGTGGAGCTGATCGAGCGCCGCTTCGGCACGCGCAAGCTTTCCGAGCTCGGAGGCATCGCGCACAAAGCACCAGCGCTCACCATTTTGCTGGTGGTAGTTGCCTTCGCCAACATTTCCCTGCCGCTTACCAATTCCTTCCCGGGTGAGTTCCTGATGTTCAACGGCATCTGGAGCTCGGGAGGAACGAAATACAATGTGCTCTTCACCGTGCTGGCTGCAACGAGCATCATCCTGGGAGCGGCTTACACGCTCAAGATGGTGCAGCGCGTTTTCTTCGGTGCCGCCAACGAGCGCACCGAGGCTGGCTATCGCCTGCAGACGCCCGAAACGGTGGCACTGCTGCTGGTGGTGGGAATGATCCTTTGGTTCGGCTTCTACCCGCAGCCCCTCATCAGCGCAACTGAAGGCTTTGTGAACGGCCTGCTGAAAGTGGCCAATTATTCAAACTTTGTAGTACGATAAGATATGAACGCACTTCTTTTTTCGGCGATCAGCGGTGTCCTGATGATGTTCAGCGGAATTTCGGTGAAGCGCAATGCAACCGTGCGCGGACTCGCCATCGTGCTGCTGCTGGTTGTGCTTGCCGGCACCATCCTCGACCTGCAGGGCGTGCGGCTATTGCACATCAACACCGAGGGGATGCTGGGCTTCAGCCGATTCTCGTCGCTGTTCATGCTGGTGGCCGTGGTTTCCACACTTGCTTATTTTCTTCTGTCCGCGCGCGACATGGAAGCGGTGGGCAATCACTACAGCGAATATTTTGCACTCATCTTTTTCATTCTCACCGGTGTGGCCATGACCGCCGGTTTCCAGTCTTTGCTCATTCTCTTCCTCGGCATCGAAGTGCTTTCCATTCCACTTTACATCCTTGCAGGCGCCGAAAAGAACAACCTCAAAAGCAACGAGGCGGCACTCAAATATTTCCTCATGGGTTCGTTCTCCACCGGCTTGCTGCTGATGGGCATTGCACTCGTGTACGGCGCAACGGGCACGTTCGCTACGGTGCCCTTCACACCTGCTGACGGCAAGGTTCCCGTGCTGCTTACTACCGGCATGATGATGCTCCTGTTCGGGCTTTCTTTCAAAGTGTCGGCGGCGCCGTTCCACTTCTGGACGCCTGACGTATACGATGGATCTCCAACCGTATTCACATCATTTATGGCAACGGTTGTGAAAGCTGCCGGCTTCATTGCGTTCATGCGTCTTTTCAACGATGCTTTCTCCAACATCGCGCCGCAGTGGAAGCTGCTGGTTGCGGTGATTGTGGCGGTAACGCTCTTCGTGGGCAACATAACGGCGGTGTTCCAGCAAAGTGTAAAGCGGATGCTGGCCTATTCGTCCATTGCGCAGGCGGGCTTTATGATGATGGCCGTGTACGCACTCAACAGCGACGCGCAGGATGGATTGATCCTCTATGCGGCTGCTTATTCTTTTGCCACCATCGGCATCTTCGCCGTGCTGATCCGCATGAAAGACCAGAGCTTTGAAGGCTTCAACGGCTTTGCGCGCCAGCAACCGCTGCTCGCTGCCACGCTGGTAGTGTTCCTGCTATCGCTGGCAGGCATTCCGCTAACGGCAGGCTTCCTTTCTAAATTGTACATGCTGCGCGCAACCATGCAGGCCGGCTCGCTGGCACTGCCGCTCTTTGCGGTGCTGATGGCCGCCATCTCGGTATATTATTATTTCCGCCTGCTGCAGGCCATGTATTTCCGCGAAGGCAACAGCGGTGCCACCCTCCAGGTAACCGGCGGCTTCAAAGTGACACTGGTGCTGCTGGCCGCCGCAACGATCCTCCTGGGTGTGTTTCCGGAGCTGCTTACGCAGTGGCTTTACTTCTAAAGCGGAAGTCGGAAGCAAACGTTCGACGTTGCCACTTACAAAAATTACTATTTGCCCCGCAGCGGAGCGGGGCTTTTTCTTGTCCAAGCGGTAATGCAAAACTTCCCACTTCCAACTTCCCAACTTAACTTACAGGCGTCATGAGGCTAACCGACGTGTACTCTCTCGCTTCCCGCACCGTGCGCGGCAACAAGCTGCGCACAGGCATTACCGTTGCCATCATCGCCATGGGCATCTGGGCGCTCATCTTCATCATCACCTGCATCCAGGCCATGAGCCAGAAGTTTACCGAGAGCTTTTCCACGATGGGCGCCAACGGTTTTACGGTGCGTTACAAAGAGCGCAACGTGCAGTTTGGCGGGGGCAACAACAACGACCTCAAGGTGTCGAAGAAGGGAGGCCGCCGGCAGAAGAAATCCTCGCTGGGCAAGCCCATCACGCAGGAGCAGGCAGAAGGCTTCGCACGTGCCTATCACTTTCCCGCATCTGTTGGCCTGTCCACCTTCGCTTCGCGCAATGCCATCATCAACAACGGCACGCGCAAAACAACGCCCAACGTATTTCTTTTCGGTGCCGATGAAAACTATACCGCGCTCAACGGCTTCACGCTGCATAGCGGTCGCAACTTCGGCCGCCAGGAGGTGCAAAGCGCGCAGAACGTTTGCCTGCTCGGCTACGACGTTGCCAAGCGCCTCTTCAAGCCCCGCATGGAAAGCGCGGTAGGAGCGGTGGTGCGCGTCAACGGCATTCCGTTCCGCGTTGTGGGGATACTGGGGAGCCGCGGATCGTCGTTCGGGTTCAGTCGCGATAACATCGTGATCGTGAGCTACAAGGCCGTGCGCCGCTACTTCGACCCCAACGGATCTTTTGCCATCGGCGTGCTTGTCAACGACCTCCACCAGGTGGAGGAAGCCATGGGAGAGGCCGAAGGCGTGTTTCGGCCCGTGCGCCACCTGAGCACCACCGAAGAAAGCAACTTCGTGATCGACCGCAGCGACAGCATTGCCGAGAAGGCGATGAACAGCCTGGGCTTTCTCACCATATCGGCCACCGTTATCGGCATCATCACGCTTATCGGCGCCGCCATCGGTTTGATGAACATCATGCTCGTGGCCGTAACGGAACGCACCAAAGAGGTGGGACTGGTAAAGGCCATCGGCGGAAAGAGCCGCACCGTGCGCATGCAGTTTTTGTTCGAGTCGTTGATCATCAGCGTGCTCGGCGCAATCTTCGGCATCATCATTGGAATCCTCACGGGCAACATCGTGGCGATTGCGATGGGCACGGGTTTCGTGGTGCCGTGGAATTGGGTGCTGCTGGGCATCATCATCTGCAGCGGCGTGGGCCTGCTGGCAGGATTGTATCCGGCGCTGAAGGCCGGACGCCTCAACCCGATAGAGGCGCTTCGCTACGAATGAGGCCCGGCGCGGGTTTCCTGCCATCAAAAAAAATGCAACCTTGTTAACAATTGAACCGTTTTTTGCTTAGAATTGTGACCTCTTAATCGTTAGTTCAATATTCATCTCAAAAAATCTAAAAACAGAATCATGGCTGATCAAAGACCCGCTGCAACTGCAACTTCCACAAAGGCTACCTCCGTGCAGCCGAAACGCAGCAGCAACATCATCTCGTGGCTGGCGCCCATCATTTGCATCATTGTAGGTTATATCATCTGGCGCTATGGCATGGGTAATGCAGACGGTTTCCGTGAGCCCGCCGCAACCGGCGGATTCTGGCCCGAGCATAAACACCCGAAGACCGCATTCAACCGTATCTATGAAGGTGGTATCATCGTTCCCCTGCTGATCGGTATGCTGCTTATGGTGATCACGTTCTCCATCGAGCGCTTCCTCACCATCAGCCGCGCACTGGGTTCGGGCAACATCGCCGACTTCATCCGCAAGGTGCAGTATCACCTCGCCAACCGCAACGTAGACGCAGCAATCGCCGAGTGCGACAAGCAGCGTGGCTCGGTAGCCAACGTAATGAAGGCCGGTCTCCGTCGCTACAAGGAAATGATCAGCGAAGGTGGTCTCGATACGGAGCAGAAAGTAATGTCCATCCAAAAGGAAGTTGAAGAAGCTACGGCCCTCGAACTTCCGATGCTGCAGAAGAACCTCGTGTTCCTTTCCACCATCACTTCGGTTGGTACGCTCATCGCCCTACTCGGTACGGTAATCGGTATGATCAAATCGTTCTCCGCCCTCGGTGACTCGGGTGGTGGCAACGCAGCCGACCTCGCCGTTGGTATCTCGGAAGCCCTGTACAACACCGCCCTCGGTATCGGTACGTCGGCGCTCGCCCTGATCATGTACAACGTGTTTACTACCAAGATCGACAGCATCACTTACGGCATCGATGAGTCTGGCTTCACGCTGACGCAAAGCTTTGCATCGCTTTACAAATAAGCGGAGCTTGTTTTGTGGAAATCGTGAGCAACCAGCATCTTATCAATCAAATTTTCTCTCAACATGCCAAGTGTTAAAATTCCCAGGAAAAGTACCGATACGGATATGACGCCCTTCGTGGATGTGGCGTTCCTGATCCTGTCGTTCTTCATGCTGGCGACCAAATTCAAACCACCGGAGCCGGTAGAGATTACGACCCCGAATTCGGTGTCGACGATCAAGCTCGGCGAGCACGATGCCATCCTGGTGGCGATGGACCCCAAGGGCCGCGTATTCTTCGACTTCATGCCGAAGGATGGTCCTGGTCAAAGCAAGAAGTACGATCTTATCAAGAACGTCAACCAGGGCCGCAACCTCGGCCTGACGGAAGCCGAAATGCGCGAGTTTGCGAAGCCCGGCCCCGTAGGCGTTCCGTTTACCAACCTCAAGCAGGTTCTGTCCGGACAGGCCACTAACCCCAACAGCTGGCCCGGCATCCCGGTGAAAGACTCCGCTACCAACGAGCTGGTGTACTGGATCCGCGACGCGGTGACGCTGCTGGCCGGTCAGCAGGTAGACTATATGATCAAAGGCGACAACAGCTCGAAGTACCCTGATTTCAAGAACGTGCTCGAGGCTTTCAAGCGCAATGATATCTACAAGTTCAAGCTCGTGACGATGCCCGAAGAAGCGCCGGCCGGAAGCCCGCTTTCGCTGGAGCGCGCCTCAGGCAAGACGACGGAGTAAACCCAATCATTCAACCCAAAAGCAAAGAAAATGGCAAGTATAGATACCGGTGGAGATGGCGGCCATAAGAAAGGCCCGGGCGTCAAGAAAGCGAAGAAGCTGTCCACCCGCGTGGACATGACGCCGATGGTAGACCTGGGCTTCCTCCTGATCACCTTCTTCATCTTTACCACCACCATGAGCACGCCGGCAGCAATGTCGCTGTTCATGCCGAAGGATACCGACAAGCCGGAGGAGCAGAACAAAGCGAAGGAGTCGGGCGCCCTCACCATCATGCTGGGCAACGACAACCACGTGTACTACTACGAAGGCCAGCTCACTCCCGACGCGTCGAACTTCAAAACGACCTCGTTCGACCCGGAGAAAGGCATCCGCTCGGTGATCATGCAAAAGAAGCGCACGACGCCTCCCGAAGACATCGTGATCGTGATCAAGCCGAACGAGCAGGCATCGTATAAGAACACCGTGGATATCCTCGACGAAATGACGATCGCCAACATCAAGCGTTTTGCGCTGATCGACATTACGCCCCAGGAAAACATGCTCGTGCATGCTACCGAAGGCACGCCGATGCCAGCCGGAAGCCCACAATAATGGTCCCAATGTTGTGGAATGTGTCCCCTGGGCGCATCTCACTAAAAACAAAAACAACTAATGGAAGCAAATAAGATTCTGAGTGCGGACATCCTCGACATCGTGTTCGAGAACCGCAACAAGGAGTACGGGGCGTACGAGCTGCGCCGGGCTTACAACAAGCGGATCACGACGGCCTTGCTGGCTACCGCCGCGCTGTTGATCCTCGGCCTGGTGGCTTCGTTCATCTCCAAGCAGCTCGACAACGGCCCCGCCGAGATCGAGGTGAAAGACGTGCAGCTGGAGAAGATCGAGCAGCCCGAAGAGAAGAAGCCCGAGCCGCCACCGCCACCGCCGCCCAAGACCGAGCCGCCACCGAAAGTGGAAATGACCAAGTTCACACCTCCCAAGATCGTTAAGGATGAAGAGGTGAAGAAAGAAGACATTCCGCCGGAAGTAGAGAAGCTCGAAGACACCAAGATCGACGTAGTAAACCAGGAAGGCGTGAAGCAGGACGTAGCCGTTCCTCCCGTGGATGAAAACAAAGGCGTGGTTGCTGCCCCGAAAGACGAGACCAACTACGACCAGACCTTTACCAAGGTGGAAGTGGATGCCGGCCAGCCGGGCAACTGGGGTTCTTACCTCCAGCGCACGCTGCAGGCTCCCGGTGATGCCCCTCCGGGCTCCTACACGGTGCGTGTTCGCTTCGTGGTGGACAAGGAAGGCAACGTGAGCGATGTGGACGCCCTCAACGACCCCGGTTACGGGATGGCTGAAGAAGCCGTTCGCGCCGTGAAAAAGGGACCGAAGTGGACGCCCGCCATCCAGAACGGCCGCCAGGTGAAAGCCTACCGCACGCAGCCGATCACGTTCATGATCTCCGAATAATCGCATCGGTTTTATACCCGTAGAGACGCACCATGTGCGTCTCTTTTTTTTGCCACCGCAGGTGGCAACCGGCAACGAAGTTGCCCTGCCCCCCACCGCAGGTAGCAACCCTCCGCCGTTGCATTCCTCGCCTGCTGCGTCGGAGTACATGTGAGCCGCATGGGATGCGTCGATTGATCCCACAACTGCAAAGTTGAGACGCACATGGTGCGGCTCTACCTTTGCGTCATGTTGAACAAATTGTCCGGTTGGTCCGACACCATTGTTGCCCTTGCCACGCCTCCCGGGGTCGGCGCTATTGGGGTCATCCGGCTGAGTGGCAAAGAGGCGTTGGCGATTGCCAACCGGCTCTTTCCTTCCAAGGATCTCGAGGCGCAACGCACGCATTCGATGCACGTGGGCATGCTGCGGCACTTGGTCGAGGACCTCGACGAAGTGGTGGTTTCGCTTTTCAAAGGACCGCGTTCCTATACCGGCGAGCACGTGGTGGAATTTTCCTGCCACGGATCTCCGTACGTGCAGGCCCGCGTTATCGATGCCTGTATTGCCGAAGGGGCAAGGCTGGCGAAGCCCGGGGAGTTCACGCAGCGGGCTTTCCTTAATGGCAAGCTCGACCTGGCTCAAGCCGAATCGGTGGCCGACCTGATCGCCGCCAACACAGCGGCTTCCGCACGAACCGCGCTGCAGAATATCCGCGGCGGATTCTCGAAAGCGCTGGGTGTTCTCCGCGAGCAGCTGCTCACGTTTTCGGCGCTCATTGAACTGGAGCTCGACTTTTCGCAGGAAGACGTAGAGTTTGCCGACCGCTCAAGGCTGCGCGCACTGCTCCACGAGGCGCGTGCGCTCACGGGGCAACTGCTGCAGTCGTTTCGTCTCGGCAACGTATTGCGCAACGGTGTTTCGGTGGCCATCATCGGTCGCCCGAATGCGGGCAAGAGCACGCTGCTCAATGCGTTGCTCAACGAAGAGCGTGCGCTGGTGAGTGAGATCGCGGGCACCACGCGCGACAGCATCGAAGAAACCCTCCGATCTCGTGCTGTTCCTGTTTGATGCTTTCAACACATCCTCCGTAGAACTACGGGAGCTGGAAAGCGAGCTGCCGCACGAAGGCAAGCCCTGGATATCGGTGGCCAACAAGGTGGATGCCGGCACGCCATCGGAGCTGCAGGCACGCTGGCAGGACCGCACCGACCTGCTTTATTTGTCTGCGAAGGCCGGTGATGGGATCGATGTTTTAAAGAAGGCCATGGTGGAAAAGGTGCTCGAAGGCGCGACGCAGAGCGAGAACGTGATCGTTACCAATGCCCGTCACTACGCGGCGCTCCAGGAAGTGCAGCAATCGGTGCAGGAAGTGCTGGACGGCCTCGACACCGGCCTTCCCGGCGACCTGCTTGCGCTCGACATCCGGCGCTGCATGCATTTTCTCGGCGAGATCACCGGCGAGATCACGAACGAGGATCAGCTGGATTACATTTTCAGTAAGTTTTGTATCGGGAAGTGACCTGCCGCCCCACGCTCGTCTGCGGGCAACTATTTTTTTGCAGACGGCAACGAAATAAATGAAAATTGATTGCTATATCGTAATATTGCAATCAAATATCGCATATGGGAATCACCAAATCGGAAATGTACACGGCGAAGCAGAACGCTCTGGCAACGATGCTTAAGGCGGTGGCGCATCCTGCCCGCATCGCCATCCTTCAACACCTCATCAAGGCCAACGCCTGCATTTGCGGCGATCTGGTAGGAGAGCTGGGTCTGGCGCAGGCAACGATCTCCCAACACCTGCGGGAATTGAAAAGTGTAGGGCTGATTCAGGGCACTGTTGAGGGCACGAGCGTATGCTACTGCATCGATCCGAAGGTGTGGGGCCGGTTTCAAAAAGAGCTGGACGCGCTCTTTGGATCGTATAAGGGCGGCACCGCCTGCTGCTGATTTTTTTTGCTCCCAATAATCGCAATATTACAATAAACAAAAAACGACAGTTATGCAAACAGAACAACAACTGAAAGATCTGGTGCGGGAAAAGTATGCCCGGATTGCCGGCCAGGACAAAAACACCAATGCTGCCTCCTGCTGCGGCGCAGGTGGGTGCTCTACGGAGGTTTACAACATAATGTCCGACGACTATACCCGGCTCGAAGGCTACAACGCAGATGCTGACCTGGGCCTCGGCTGCGGACTCCCCACCCAGTTTGCGATGATCGAGCCGGGCCAGACCGTGATCGACCTCGGATCGGGCGCCGGCAACGACGCCTTCATCGCCCGCCATGAGGTGGGTGAAAGCGGCAAGGTAATCGGCATCGACTTCACTCCCCAGATGATCGAAAAAGCCCGTCACAATGCCGAAGTGCGCGGGTTCAACAACGTGGAGTTTCGCCAGGGCGATATCGAGAAGATGCCGGTGTCGAACAACACTGCCGATGTGATCGTAAGCAACTGCGTCCTGAACCTGGTGCCGAACAAAGACGGTGTGTTTAAAGAGATCTTCCGTGTGCTGAAGCCTGGTGGCCACTTCTCGATCTCCGACATCGTGCTGGTAGGAAATCTGCCTGCCAACCTTCGGAATGCCGCGGAAATGTATGCAGGGTGCGTAAGTGGTGCGATCCAACGGGATGTGTACCTGGAGCTGATCAAAGTAAACGGGTTCACCAGCATCCTGGTTCAAAAAGAAAAGCCCATCATCATCCCCGACGACATCCTGCGCAACTATCTATCGGATTCCGAGCTGGACTCCTTCAAGCGCTCAGACGTCGGCATCTTCAGCATTACTGTTTACGCACAGAAACCTTGCTGCGACCCTGCCGGTGGCTGCTGCTGAATCGTTTGGTTTTAACTACAATTCACCTGCTCATGTCGGCAAACAACTGTGCCCCTTCTGCTGAACGAAAGCGGTTGGGGTTCCTGGATCGCTACCTGACGTTATGGATCTTCGGGGCCATGGCCATCGGCGTCGCTATTGGTTACTTTTTCCCGTCGTCTTCAGGGTTCATCAACTCCTTTTCCAGCGGTACTACCAACATCCCGCTGGCTGTGGGCCTCATCCTGATGATGTATCCGCCGTTTGCAAAGGTTCGCTACGAGCAGCTGGGCCAGGTGTTCCGCAACACGAAGGTGCTCGGAGCCTCCCTGTTCCTCAACTGGATCGTCGGACCCGTCCTCATGTTCGTGCTGGCCATCGTCTTCCTGCACGACTATCCTGAGTACATGGTGGGCCTCATACTCATCGGCCTCGCCCGCTGCATCGCCATGGTGATCGTGTGGAACGAGCTGGCCGGGGGAAGCCGTGAATACGCCGCGGGCCTTGTCGCCCTCAACAGCATTTTCCAGGTGCTCTTATACAGCGTATACGCCTACGTTTTCGTGACCGTACTGCCGCCGCTCTTTGGCATCCGCGGCACGGAAGTCAACATAACGATCGGGGCCATTGCGAAAAGCGTTGCCATCTACCTGGGACTGCCGTTCGTAGCGGGGCTGCTCACACGGTTAATCCTGAGACGGGCCAAAGGTGACGATTGGTACCACAACAAGTTCCTGCCCCTCATTTCTCCAGTCACACTCATCGCGCTGCTTTTCACCATCGTGGTGATGTTTAGCCTCAAAGGCGAGCTGATCGTGCGCATCCCGCTAGACGTGGTACGGATCGCCATCCCACTGGTAATCTATTTCGCCATCATGTTCCTGGTGAGCTTCTTCATCGGTAAGAAGATGGGAGCCGACTACGCGCGCAACGCCTCCATTGCCTTCACGGCGGCTGGCAACAATTTCGAGCTGGCCATCGCAGTTGCTATCGGAGTGTTCGGAATAAATTCTGGCCAGGCATTCGCTGGCGTCATCGGGCCATTGGTGGAGGTGCCTGCGCTGATCGCCCTGGTGAACGTCGCCTTCTGGCTCCGAAAGAAGTATTACACAATCGATTCAGACGAAAGCGTTTCGTCGGAAGCGTAAATCAAACATCATGAAAATTGCTCTGTTCAGCGATATCCACGCGAATCTTCCTGCACTGGAAGCCTGTTTGAAAAGCATCGAGGAACAAAAGACCGATGCGGTTTATTGCCTCGGCGACCTGGTAGGATACAACATCTGGCCCAACGAAGTAGTGAACGAGATCCGCCGCCGGGGCATCCCCACCATCGCGGGCAACTACGACCAGGGCATCGGCCTCATGAGCGACGAGTGCGGCTGTGCCTACAAGACGGACAGCGAGAAGGATATGGGAAAGATCTCGATCTCCTACACGAACTCGATCGTGAAACCCGACGAGCGCCGCTACCTCCGCACGCTGCCTGCGCACATCCGTGTGGAATTCAAGCTGAACGAACACGAGCGACTGAACCTGGTGCTGGTACATGGTTCCCCGCGGAAGATCAACGAGTACCTCTTCGAAGACCGGGACGAGAAGAGCCTGCTACGGATCATGGAAGGCGCGGATGCCGACATCATGTGCTTCGGCCACACCCACAAGCCTTACCACCGCATTCTGCCGGCGGGAAGAGACCAGGGCGATCACTTCCGCCACGCGATCAACACTGGGTCTGTAGGGAAGCCGAAAGACGGCGATCCCCGCGGATGTTACGTGTTGCTCACGATCAACGCCGACAGCTCCATCGGTGCGAAGGACTCCGTGCAGGCGGAGTTTGTTCGGGTTGAGTACGATGTGGAGAAGGCTGCAAGGGCCATTGAAGAAAGCCCTCTCCCCAACGAATATGCAGACATGCTACGAAAGGGGTACTGAAACATGGGTGGTTAGCAGATAGAGGCAAAGCAACATCGTCGTTGATGAATCATTATGGCGGAAACCGCGGCAAAAGCGCAAAAACGCCATCAGTTTGTACGCATCTTGCACCTACGATGTGTGAAACGCTTACCAGAAGCGGACTTTTACTTTCTGTATTGGGAAGTGAACTGTATTTCTACTGATGCTTGATTTGCTAGCGCAGGATCTTCAGCTTATTGATCATATCCGTAGTGAGGCTGTCCGCGTATACACCATAGGCATCCATCATGGTGCCTTTTATTCCTTCTTTAGATGAAATGGCATAGATGATGGCGCTGTCATCGGGATTGCTTGCGCCTTCAAAGCGAAAGAACTTGTCGATGATAAAGTCTTCGGGATGCAGAGTGATGTTGAGCGATTCGCATTCCACGCAATCGGGCTTCAGGTTGAAATCATGTACGTAGCCCTCTTTTTTCAATGCGTTCAGCGTGTCGGTGACAGTTGTATAGCCATTCATAATTTCAATTTTTTGCAGGTCAGGTTTTGGGAAGTTACCAAGACTTTTTGGAGAAAAATGGTTGTTGCCATGGCTCATCGCCTGAGTTGCCGCACTCTTGATGAAGCAAATGCTGCAGCACTTATTTTTTGGCACAGGATTGGAAAACGATAAAGTGCTAACCTATCAAACACCTTTTTTACATCAGTTGCGGATGGCGGCGGAACGGCACACCCTGGGAGGAAGTGCAGGAGCAACGATTCGAAGTGACCTCACTCGGGCGTCGCGCTGCACCGCTACCGTAGAACTACGGGATTGGAGCCCGGCTCTGTTGCGCGCAGTAGCTAGGATCCACACATCTGGATAATGTGGCCGGCAATCCGGTTCATTTCTTTGTAGTCCATCGGCTTGCTGATGAATTCGGCACCCAGTGAATTGAAGTATTCCTTGTCGTGGGGGTTGAGACTGCTCGTGAAGATGATGACGGGAATATTCTTCAGCGATTCGTCGGCGCAGATGCGGCCAAAGACCTCGCGTCCCCCGATAAAGGGTAGGTTGAGGTCGAGCACGATGAGGCACGGACGGCGGTCACCGCCTTTTATCGATGCCAGGTATTCAACGGCCTGCAGTCCATTTTCAGCAACGGCAATGTCAATGCCGTTGGTTTGTGCACGCACTGCATCAATCAGCAACTCGCGATCTTCAAAATCATCTTCCACGAACAGTATGCGCTTCGGTTGATACATATCCGGTGTTTTGTGCTCCTTCGGACGCTTGCGTCCGTGCGAGCGGAAAGAATAAGATAACGGCCGTACCAGCCCCGGGCGTGCTTTCCAGCCGGATGCTTCCACCGTGGTGGTCGAGGATCTTCCGGCACAACGCGAGGCCGATGCCGCGGCCGCTGTTGCTATGAAGCCTCCGGAACAATTCGAAGGCCTGGCCTGCATAGGCGGGATCAAAGCCTTGCCCGTCGTCTTCAATGCGCAGCCGGCCATACTCTTCGTAGGCATAGTGATCCTCGAGATTGCGAAACCGGTTTTGCTGCACGATATCGTAGCGCACACGCACCGTTGCCGACGATGGTTCTCTACGAAACTGTATCGCGTTGTGAAGCAGCTCGTAAAGCAACCAATGCAATTGCTCGCGATCGGCCGGAAAGCTGCATTCCTCCGGCATGTGGAGTGCCAGGTGCACGGCAGGAAAATCTTTCTCCGAACGTGCAGCGATGGCCCGCAGCATCGGAACGATGTCAACGGGTTCGATGCGCATAGGTGCATCGTTCAGCCATACGTATTGCTGAAGTCCTGCAATGATGTCGCGCAACTGGCCCGTTGCCCTGCAGATCTTCTCCACCAGCGGATGCTTTTCTGCCCGGGCTCCATCTTCCAGCATCATATTGGCAAATACCTGCAGCTTGCGCAGCGGCTCCTGCACATCATGCGTTACTACCCTGTTGAATTGCCGCAGTTCGGAGTTCTGCCGCGACGTTTGCTCCATCTCCGCATCCAGTTGCTCGCTGTGCCTCCGCAACGCTTCCTTCGCTTCGAGCAGCGCAGAATTTTCGTTGAGTGCCGTCTCCGCAGCTTTGCGTGCTGCGATAAGTTCTTCTTCAAACTGCTTGCGCTGGCGCACCACGATGCCGGCATAGTGGATCTCCAACACCTCTTCACGCCGTTCGGCGTTGATGAGCATCGGGAGGTCGTCGCCGGTGCGTGGACGCAGGTGCAGGAAGATCTCTTCGGCAAAGCCCTGCATCTTCAATAAAGGAAACAAGTGCGTTTGCTGAAAGATGCGCGTGGCGGGCGGCAGAAGGAGATCGGAGCGTTGACCGACCAGCTCGGCGGCGCTGTAACCCAGCCGCGCGGCAAGCGCTTCGTTGATGTCGAGCAGTATGCCATCGTCGGAGGTCACGAAATAAAGGCAGGGAGATTTTGCGATCCGTGCATCCATCAGGCTGCTGTTGAGAGGTATTCTTTCATTAACTGGATCGTTTCCTCGGGCTCGCTCATATGCGGACAGTGGCCGGTGGCGCGCATCACGCGCAAGGTGCTCCTCGGCATCGTTGCTGCAAGGTATTCACCTACTTCGGAAGGAGCGATGATGTCTTCGGAGCATTGAAGGATCAGGGAAGGCACGCTGTTTTGCGCGAGGTCGCGGCGATTGTCGGAAAAGAATGTGGCTTCCGCAAAGCGCCGCGCGATCTTCGGATCGGTGGAGCAAAAACTTCGCGTCAACTCTTCACCTAGCTCCGGTCGGTCTTTGTGCCCCATGATGGCCGGCGCCAGGAAGTTGGCCCATCCGATGTAGTTCTGGTCCATCGTTTCGAGCAGGCCTTCAATGTCCTTGCGTTCGAATCCGCCTTTATAGCCTGCATCGTTGATGTAGCAGGGTGAGGGTCCTACCATGATGAGCCGGCTGAAATAAGAAGGCTCCGCATTTGCCGCGAGCAGTCCGATCATGGACGAAACCGAGTGGCCAACGAAGATGGTATCACGGAGGTTGAGCTCGGCGCAGATGTCGAGCACGTCCTGTGCATACCCCCGGAGGGAGCTGTAGCGTTGTTCGTTGTAAGCCGATGCGTCTGAATGACCGGAACCAACGTAGTCGAAGAGGATGATCTGGTAATCGTTTTCGAAGGCGGGCGTGAGGTAGCGCCACATATTCTGGTCGCAGCCAAAGCCGTGTGCGAAAAGCATGGGCGTAGTGCCCTTGCCGAAAACGTGTACGTTATTGCGTTGAAGAACGTTGCTGGAATTCATTAGAAGTTGAGGTTAAGGGTAGCCGAAGCATTTCAAAGTTAAACACCGGCCGTCAAAGTGCACATTAGTAAACGGCAATGTGCGAAGACCTATTTTTGCGGTGCCCACCTCATCCCTTAACAAAGCTCACGAATGGATAGCACGCAGTCCGCCACTTACGCCCGGTTTCTCCAGTCCGGCGGCCAGATGGGCGAGCGCATCCGGAATTTCGATTGGTCGAACCATCCGCTGGGACCGATCGAGGAGTGGCCCGTACTACTACGTACATCGCTCAGCATTTGCCTCAACGCGGGCTTTCCCATTGCCATTTACTGGGGCCCGGAGCTTTATCTTTTGTATAACGATGCGTGGAGCGCCATACCTGGCGACAAGCATCCATGGGCACTCGGGCAGCGCGCTGCCGATGTGTGGCCGGATATCTGGGACACCGTTGGCCCGCAATTCGAAGAGACGCTCGCGGATGGACGTTCGTTTCGTTCCACCGACCAGTTTCTTCCGATGCAGCGTTTCGGTTTCATTGAAGAAACCTATTTCGATTATAGCCTGTCGCCGATCTTCGAGTCGGACGGCAGCGTTGCGGGTGTGTTCAATGCCGGCATCGAAACCACCTACCGCATCATCAACGAACGGCGGAACCGCTTTCTGGGCAAGCTGGTGGAAGACCTCAGCACCGCGCGCAATGCGCAGGAAGTGTTTGTGAACGCTGGCGCCGCATTTTCGGAGATTCCCATCTCGATCCCGTTCGTGATCTTTTACACCATCGAAGCCGACGGCCGCATTGTGCAGGCGAATGCAGCGGGATTGCCCGAAGGCATGGAGATCGAGCCGGAGGCCTGGACTTTTTCGGCTGTAAGAGAAAGTGGTGCGGCCCGCCTGGAGCCGATCACACACGTGGCGTTGCACGACCTCCCCGGCTATTGGCCGGAGGCAGCGCGCAATGCGATATTGCTTCCCTTGTACACCGATAGCACCCTTACCGGTTTCCTCGTTTGCGCCGTCAGCCCGCGTCGAATCATGGACGCAGCCTACCAGCAATACCTTGTAACCACTGCGCTGCACATCAGCACGGCGCTCACGCGCAGCGCTGCAATGGCCAAGGAAGAAGAGGTGCGTGCGCAGCTGGCGGAAAGCGAAGACAACCTGCGCCGGCTTTTCATGCAGGCACCCATGGGCATCTGCATTTTGAGTACGGAGGATATGATCGTGGAGCTGGTCAACGATGTGTACCTGTCGATCGTGCAACGCGAGCGGGCCAGCTTTGAGCACCGTCCTTTGTGGGAAGGACTCCCCGAGGTGCGCGACCAGGGCTTCGACGATATTCTCCGCAACGTGCTGCGCACCTGTGAGCGGTTTATCGGGCGCGAGGTGCCCGTGCAGATCCTCCGCAACAACGTGGAAGAAACCATCTATGTAGATTTTGTTTACGAGCCGATGCGCGAGAACGATGGTCGCTGCAGCCGCATCATGGCGCTGGTGATCGATGTTACCGACAAGGTGCAATCGCGCCGTGCCATCGAGCTTTCGGAAGAACGTGCGCGGATTGCAATCGAGTCGGCAGACCTGGGAACTTTTGATGTGGATCTTACCACCGATGATTTGAAGGCTTCGCAACGGATGGCCGACATCATGGGCGTGTCGGACCGTAACAACCGGGCATCGTACATCCGCGTGCTTCATCCCGACGACCTGCACATTCGTGATGCTGCCTATGAGCGCGCTTTCAAGGATGGCTATCTTTTATACGAGTGCCGCATCATCCGCGAAGACGGCAGCCTGCGCTGGTGCCGCTTCAAAGGCCGCATCTTTTTTGAAGACGGAAAGCCAGTGACCCTGCTCGGCGTGGTGCAGGACATTACCGAGGTAAAGCAGTTTGCCGCCGAGCTCACGCGCATGGTGGAAGAGCGTACGCAAGCACTTCAAGCTGCTAATGCAGCACTCGAGCGCCAGAACTCCGAGCTGGAGCAGTTTGCTTACGTATCCAGCCACGACCTCCAGGAGCCGCTGCGGAAGATCCGGATGTTCGCCGATTTCATCCGCGAGCACGAGTGGGAACGACTGAGTGAGCTGGCCCGCAACCGTTTTGAAAAGATCAGCGCCTCTGCCGACCGCATGAGCCGCTCGCTGCGCGACCTGCTCGAATTTGCATCGCTCGACCGCGCCGAACATCGCGAGCCCGTTGACCTCAACGAAGTGCTTCACCAGGTGCGGCAGGACCTGGAACTGGCCATCGCACAGAATGGTGCAGAGATCGTATCCGAATCATTGCCCACGCTGCCTGCCATCCCGCTGCAGATGCACCAGTTGCTTTACAACCTCGTGAACAACGCGCTGAAGTTTGTGCGCCCCGGCGTGCCGCCTCGCGTGGAAGTGCAATGTCGCGAGGTGACCGAAGGCGGAAAGGAATACTACGAGATCCGCGTGCACGACAACGGCATCGGTTTTTCGCAGCAGTACGCGCAGCGCATCTTTACCATCTTCCAACGCCTCCACGATCGCAGCACGTATACGGGCTCCGGCATCGGCCTGGCCATATGCAAGAAAGTGGCGGAGAACCACGGCGGGTCAATCCGTGCGGAGGGCCGGGTTGGAGCGGGTGCGACGTTTATAGTGGTGCTGGCGGCCCGGTGAGGTATCCCGACCTCGCCCCCGGCCCCTCTCCCAGGAGAGGGGTGCCTCTGCGGGACATTTTTTTCTGTCTTCTAACTGCCTTTCTTTGAGAAAAACACCGCCTGAATGTGGTGAAAAACACATGGTTCAGTCACTTGAAGTTGGGTTCTTTAGTGCATGAAAAGGCCGATCAGGAAACACTATGAATTATCCCATCCAGCCATCTACAAGTTTGTTTTCCCTTTCGCAAAAGAAAATCGCAAGTCACCCACTGCAGCTGAAGCGAAGCTTTGGAAACACATCAAAAATCGCCAGATAGACGGTTTCAAGTTTCGACGGCAGCATGTTGTTGATCGTTACATACCCGATTTCATTTGTATCGATGTGCGATTGATTGTGGAGGTTGATGGCAGCATTCATGAAGAAGAGGAACAACGCAAATATGATCTGGAGCGCACGTCCGATCTGGAAGCACTGGGTTTTAAATTAATCCGATTCACCAACGAACAAGTTCTGGAACATACACGTGTTGTATTGGACGAAATACGAAGGGCGCTTCATGAATGTGCAACCAACATGCAGCAACAAACTAATTAGTCTGTACAACTGAGGCACCCCTCTCCTTTGGAGAGGGGCCGGGGGTAAGGTCAGGGGGCCTTCTCAAACCGCTCCGTCCTCCCCAGCAGCGAAAACCCGATAAAGCCGCGTGCATTCAGCGTTTTACCATTGTTGGTGATCCAGAGCTTGCAACTGTATACTTTGCCGTTTTGCGGGTCGTACACCTTGCCGTCTACCCACTCCTTATCGTCGCTGTCGTAGCTGAAGTTGGTGAAGAGGTTGCTTCCCATCAGTTCGCGGCCCCGGAGTGATGCGTCGGGGTTTTTATCATCCTTCTTTCCCGGGTTTTTGGTCCACACGAGGCGGCCGAAATACTTGCCGTTGCTTTTGTAGAATTCGATCTGTCCGTCGCGCTTCGGGCTCCACCAGCGACCAAGCAGTGCGTCTTGCGCGGAAGCGGCCAGGGTGAGCAGGAGCGTGAAGGCGAGCAGCGAAAGTGCCTTATGCATAGTAGGTGTTTTTGTGAATTTACGCGAACTGCGGGATGACCTGCGTGCCGTATAGCTCTATGGATTTCATGAGTGCCTGCTGCGGCACGGCGCCGATGCTCATTTGCGCGGCGAAGCGCGTGCAGCCGAAGATCTCGCGCTGGTATGCGATCTTATCGGCAACCTCCTGGGGCGAGCCCACGAGCAGGTGCCCACTGGGAGCGCAACCTGCGTCGAACTGGGCGCGCGTCATTGGCGGCCATCCACGCTCGCGGCCAATACGCGTCATCACGGCGGCATAGGCAGGCCAGAAGGTATCGCGCGCGGCCTGCGATGTTTCGGCAATGAAGCTGTGTCCGTTGATGGCGAATTCCATCTGCGCGGCATCGTGTCCCGACTTCGTCCAGGTTTCCTTGTAAAGATTTACCAGCGGAACGAAATGCGCAGGCTGTCCGCCTATGATAGCGATGGCGAGGGGCAGCCCATTCTGCGCGGCGCGCACCACGCTTGCTGGCGTGCCACCTACAGCGATCCACACCGGCAGCGGCTGCTGCACCGGCCGCGGAAAGACGCCCCGCTGGCTGATGCGTTGCGTGTGCTTGCCTTCCCAGTTAACGATAACGCTGTTGCGCAGGCGGAGCAGCATTTCGAGCTTTTCTTCGAAGAGCACGTCGTAGTCGTCGAGGTCGTAGCCGAAGAGCGGGAAGGATTCGATGAACGACCCGCGGCCCGCCATGATCTCCGCGCGCCCGTTCGACAGTAGATCTACGGTAGCGAATTGTTGGAACACGCGCACCGGGTCTTCGGACGAAAGCACCGTGACCGCACTCGTAAGACGGATCGTGGATGTGCGCGCAGCTATGGCGGCAAGCACGGTAGCGGGCGACGACACTGCGTAATCGGGACGGTGGTGCTCGCCGATGCCGAACACGTCGACACCCACCTGCTCGGCAAGCACCGCCTCTTCGATGAGGTAGTTCATCCGCTGCTGTGCGGTGATGGTTTCGTTGGTAGATGGGTTGGTGCCGATGTCGCCGAAGGTGAAGAGTCCGAATTGCATGGGACAAATGTAACAGCAGGACGGGTGGCGCACGGAATACACGGAAACCCGAAGGTGGACGATCAATGGGGGGCTGCGTGCCCGGTTACGATCAAGGCATCACTTTACGTGTATCGTACCGCGTTCTCGTTCCGAATAGGCGCGCAGCCTCCGTCAATACAAAGAGTGTATTTTCTTTCCGTGTATTCCGTGATTTCCGTGCGCTTTACTTCTCTACGCTGCGCATCATGCTCTCCGGGTACCGCCCTCCGGCAGCCACTCCTTTCGGTGCGATGGCGTCGAGCAGCTCGAGTTCTTCGGGGCTTAGGGCGACATCCATGGCGCCGATATTTTCGGCGAGGTATTCGAGCTTCTTGGTGCCGGGGATGGCGAAGATGTCGTCGCCCTGGGCGAGCACCCAGGCAAGGGCGAGCTGCGCCGTGGTGCAGCCTTTGGTGGTGGCGAGGGTGCCGATGCGTGCTACGAGGTCGAGGTTCTTCTGGAAGTTTTCGCCCTGGAAGCGCGGTGAGTTGCGGCGGTAGTCGTCGGCTGCGAAGTCGTTGAAGCTTTTGAGTGCGCCGGTGAGGAAGCCACGGCCCAGCGGGCTGTAGGCCACGAAGGCGATGCCCAGCTCGCGGCAGGCCGGCAGCACTGCGTCTTCGGGGTCGCGGGTCCAGAGGGAGTACTCGCTTTGGAGGGCTGCGATGGGATGCACGGCGTGTGCGCGGCGCAGCGTTTCGGCATTCACTTCGCTGAGGCCGATGGCGCGGATCTTTCCTTCTTCTTTCAGCCTGGCCATTTCACCCACGGTGTCTTCGATGGGCACCTGCGGGTCGAGGCGGTGGAGGTAATAGAGGTCGATGACGGAAGTGCCGAGGCGCGTGAGCGATCCTTCGATGCTGGCGCGTACGTATTCGGGGCGGCCGTTGAAGCCGCGTTTGGTAGGGTCGGAGGGGTCGCGGACGATGCCGAACTTGCTGGCCAGCACGATGTTTTGGCGGAAGGGTTTGATGGCGCGGCCCACGAGCTCTTCGTTCGTATACGGGCCATAGATATCCGCTGTATCGAAAAAGGTGATGCCGCGATCGAAGGCCTCCTTAATCACGCTCTCGGAGACTTCATCATTGCGTTCGCCATAAAATTCGCTCATGCCCATGCAGCCCAGGCCCTGGCGGGAGGCGTAGAGGGTGGAATTGCCTAACTGTCGTGTTCGCATATGGGGAAAGGTTCTGAATAGGTTTTTGAAAGGTTTTGAGATGGTTCTGAAAAGGTTCTGAGAAGGTTCTGAATAGGTTTTGAAGGGTTTTGGGAGGTTCGTTGATATCCCTTGCAAATGGAGCGCCGAAGACAATCGGGAAGGGCTCAGTTACCTACTCCCTGAGATTGCTTCACCAGCTCCACTTCGTTCGCTGGTTCGCAATGACGGCAAGGGATGGGGGCCGTCGCTGGTGTCCGCAACTGCAAACTGGAAAACGGCAAGCGCAAACTGCAAACTGGAAACTGGAAAAACGCAAAACGCAAACTACAAACTGCAAACCAAAAACGCAAACCGCAAACTGGAAAACCGCAAACTGCAAACCGAAAACTGCAAACTACAAACCACAAACTTCAAACTCCCCCCTTACCTCGCCATATCAATCTTAATCTTCTTCCCCTTCAGCTTTTCGTCTTTGATGTCGGCGAGCACGCGGGAGGCCTGGCTGCGGCGCACGGCGGCGAAGGCCATATGGTCTTTCACCTCGATGATGCCGATGTCTTCTTTGTTGAGGCCGCCCACTTTGGAGAGGAAGCCCACGATGTCGATCTTGTTCACCTTGTCTTTTTTGCCGGCGCTGATGTAGAGCGTTGTCCAGCGCGGCTTTTCGGGCAGCTGCAGGTCTTCGGGCAGCTCGATGAAATCGACGGGCCCGGTGATGTATTCGGGGATGTCTTCGCCGGGGCTTACGATGAGCACGGCGGTCCCCGAGGCGTCGGCGCGGGCGGTGCGGCCGTTGCGGTGGGTGAACTCCGACTCGGAGTTGGGAATATGGTAGTGCACCACGGCGCGGATGTGCGGGATGTCGAGGCCGCGCGCGGCGAGGTCGGTGGTAACGAGGAAGGGGTCGGAGCCGTTGCGGAAGCGGGCGAGGGCCACTTCGCGTTCGCGCTGCTCGAGGGCGCCGTGGTACCAGCCGGCGGCGATGCCGGCTTCGCGGAGGTAGCTGGCCGTGCGCTCCACGCTTTCGCGGTGGTTGAGGAAGATGATGGCGGGGCCGCGGCCGAGGAGGCAGAGGTAGCGGAAGAGCGTGTCGAGCTTGTCTTTTTCGGAAGCACGCAGTGCCTGCAGCGTGAGGCGGGCGCCGAAGCTGACGCCGGCTTCCTCGTCGTCGGTTTGTCCGTCGGCGCGTGTAGACGGGTCGGCTTCGTGGCGCAGCACGTGCGCGTTGGAAGCACCCACGAATGCGGGTATCTCGGCGGAGGTGGCGGAGGTGAGGATGCGTTTTTGGATGTTGGGCAGGTGGCTGAGCACTTCTTCGAGTTCGTCCTGGAAGCCCAGCTCTACCGACTTGTCGAATTCGTCGAGCACGAGGAAGGTGACGGTGTCTTTGTGGATGTTGCCGCGGCGCAGGTGATCGGCGAGGCGGCCGGGGGTGCCCACGATGAGCACGGGTGCTTCGCCGGCGATGGACGTTTCTTCGATCTCGCGTTTGTGGCCGCCATAGGTGGCCAGCACCTTGCGGCCGGTCTTCAGTTTGCGCCACACTTCTTCGATCTGGAGGGCGAGCTCGCGCGAGGGCGTTACGATGACGGCCTGCGTGGAGATGCCTGGCTGCAGGCCGTTGAGGATGGGCAGCAGGAAGGCGAGCGTCTTGCCCGAGCCCGTGGGCGCGAGCAGCACGAGGTTGTCGTGTTCCTCCGCGGCGGCAAGCGCCGACTCCTGCATCGGGTTAAGGGCGGCGATGTTGAGGTTGGAGAGGAGGGAGGGGAGATTGAGGGGGGGCATGGGGCGAAGGTACGCGCAAGAAGGCGCTTAGTAGGTTTGACTTACGCAAATGGGAATTATCCGGCACAGATATCGATTTTAGATTTTAACCAGGCACGAAATTTTTGGGGGAGAACCTTGGACTTCACCTTGATTATTCATCAAGTACGATTTGACAAGCTAGTATTGATATTTCTTACCCTGTTCGATCAACAATGACGGCCAGAAAGAAGGATTGATGATGTACACGATCTCGCGTTTGAACTTGTGTATAAATCCTTTTAAAAGAGGCATGTTGTAGTTGAAATTGTAGATATAGTGAGGGGTGTCATCAGATATCCTCTTAACGCCAAGGAATCCGTGCCAAAGTAGCAAGTCGACAACTTTGGCTGTTAGTCCCTGTGGCGGAACTACTTCTTCTAACAAATTAGTTAGTTTATTTTCAGAAAGTTCCGGCTCAGAAGCGATAAACGTGTAGAGAATGTTTTCCGCCTCAGGCAGCACATCTCGGATTTCGTAGTTGATATCCGTCAACAGGTCAGTTGAGTAAGAGCGAAAGCCTTTCTCAATGTCATCCGCTTCAATTTTGATATGATTTAAGTTCACTGCAAAGCCTTTGCATTGGTTGATGATATTGATCAAAAATCGTGGCCTCATTAAAGATCGCTCGATCAGGTACTGAGAGGTCTCTTCTCCCTTATAATGACTGACACAGATTTTTCTCCAAATGTTTTCGAAAGTGTCTGTTTCGATTTCCAAACTTGAAACAATTCTCAGTCTTAGTATTTCACGCAATAGATCTGGATCTACCCAGTCAATGAGTTCTTTAGCTTCTTTTTGTCGATCCGATGTTTTCTCCACCAACAATTCATAAACGTCGTTTCTCAAGAAGAGTATAGGGTACAAATCAATTCTCTCTTTGCTCAGACTCCTTTGTATGTTCCGCAACGCATCTATTAGCGTTCTCATAATTAAGAAGTCTTCATGTTGTAATCCCGATGAAGGCCAACCCTTATCGATATTGTCAAGTAGAAGCCAAACTTTATCCTTGTGTTTCAAATAATTAACCAAGTCATTTCTTAATGCAGAGATGTCTGACTTGTGCAGCAGATTCGTTATCTCTGGGATTGAAAGCCTAATGTTAGTGGACTGTCCAAATTTGATTTTATATGAGCTCGTCAAATTGTCCATGAGCTTTGACATTCTCTCAGAAAAATCACCTTCAGTTAAATAATGCTCTTTTTTATAGCTTTCTGCTAAAGCTCGATAGGGTTCGAATAAGTTCGTATCAATTTTATGCCTGCTTTTGTCATTTTCGATAACCCGGTGACAAATTTCTAGTAAAAGGATGTACTCCCAAAATGCTGTTATAGTATGACTCAGTGTGCCTTCCTGCAAATATTGCAGAATCTGTTCTTTGAACTTGATAAGTTTGTAGCCCTCTGGCTTGAGATCTAAAACGATGTTTTTGCTTTTGCTTCTTTCTTTGTCACGTATTTGAAGAAAGATTGCAGACTTACCGGACCCCTTTCGACCAACAACCAATTGAACCTCTCCCCTCAAAGCTCGATTAAAAGCATCGGTCTTAAGATAGTAGCCTTGCAGGGTCTTCATTTCATTCTCGGCTGAGGAAGAGCCGAAATCAAGCTTTTGTAAAATGGTAGTGTCCCTAGACGTTTCGTAGGAATGTCCGTCTTGGAAGGCTTCAACAACCTTCGCTGCAAATTCTGCAACGATTGTGTCGATATCATCAAAGTTGTAATAAACGTTTACAAAATCCCGATAGTCAATTGGCACGGGATCGTCACCATGTTGTAGGACGCAAACTGCTTTTTCCATTCCGTGGGCGAGCCCAAGAATGAATGCTGCTCGTAGGTTATGAATTTTATGATCAGTTGTTTCTTTCGATAGGAGAGATACTAGCACGCCGTACGATTGTGAGACCTGATTGATGGCATCATTAGCTGATAGTCGTGGCGTTTCGTTTGGGTCGAAGCTCCTATATATGTACCGAGCCTTCTTTATCCTAGAAGTAATCCTAGTTGCGTAATCTGTCTTGAATTTCTGTTCTAAGATGTACAAGGGTGCTTTGTTGTTTAGTTTTGGGGCATCTCCCCTGAGGGCATTAGTTTTTGAATGTAAGAGTACCTTATAGAGTTCATCTGAGTTATTATATTCTAGATACCCGATAGTGTCAAAAATTCCGACCTCCGCGATCTTAGGATCCATTTCAATAATCGCCTTGTTCTTTACAAGGAGAACTTTTTTGCCTTTACCAATTGCATATCCGACTTCGTAGGTGACGTTAAAATTCAAAGCCGTTATGTCAGCAACAAAGGAATCCTCTTGATTGATCGCATCCTGAATACTGGAGATAATGAAAGCGCCAACTATGTCCAACTCCTTCCAAGACCTGATTTTCTGGTCCAGTCCATTGTATTTTTGAACAGCACTCAAAGCGTATCACAAAAGCCTGGGTGATGCCGGAAAGGGGGTAGATGAGGCTGCGGCGGCCCTGCGCAGTGCCCGAAGCGAGCGCAACAAACTTTTTTATGATGAAGAGCGCGGGATGAGCGCACGCCGCAAGCTTATGGGCAACTACTTCAAATCGCGCAAAGGCGGCGACAACCCGCTGAAGGGAATTTCGTTTCGCAACTTCGGATAACAACACACGCATTTTGGTGAACCATCTACGAGTCGCTCCTTTCGCGGAGGGGCTCTTTTTTTGCAAAACGCAGCCGGCTGTACGTGGGATGAGCGCGCTTTACACCGCAAGGGCTACGCCGCTGTAACCGAGGGTTGAGCGAAGGTTGTGTGGGGTAGCGGCAAAGTCGGGCGGGGGTAGGCCTCCGGCATACGTGGTTGTGCCGTCGTTGCGCGTGGTTATGGCTCCGTCGTTCGGGGTTGCGCCTTCGCTCTGCGGGGTTATGGCTCCGTCGTTTGGGGTTGCGCCTTCGCTCTGCGGGGTTATGGCATCGTCGTTTGTGGTTGGGGCTCCGTGGTATGCGGTTTTGCCACCGTTGCGCGGGGTTGAAGCATCGGTGGAAGCCAGTGTGCCACCGTTGCAGGTGTGGCGCAAGCGCCGCCGCATTGAGCGCGAGAAGCGGGAGGGCGAGGCGCTGCTGCTCCGCGCCGATGCGCGCACGTAAGGGCTGCTGTTCCTTGCTTACCTTACTGCTGTGAAGGCCTTCTATTCTTTTCTGGGGTCGCTGGGCGCCATGATCGCCGGGGTGCTGAGCACCATCGCGCTGGCTATCGCCGTGCGGCTACTGTTGCCCGAATCTTTTTTTGAATTCACGATGAGCATGCAGGCGCCGGGGCTGCTGGAGTATGCCCGGCTCTTCGCGTTCGCGGCGCTGTTCATCGGTGTATCGGGAGCGGTCACCGCGGCGCTGTCGCTTGCGCGCTGGCCCGGCCCCGTGCTCGGCCTCGGGTGGCTGCTTGCCGGCGCCGCCGACGGCTCGGGCGACTGGTCGATGCTCCGCGGCGGGCTCCTCGGCGTCTCCCTCTTCGCGCCCATCATTGCCCACGCGCTCGTGCTCAACTACCGCTTTCGCCGCCGGCTGCGCAAGGCGAGCATGGAACTGGAGCTGGAAGGGGAGCGGGAGGACGCGTGACGGCGCCCATCACGCAGCTGCGGTGCGGGCTGCAGGAAGCATGTGGGATGCTCCATCGGGTGGCGTCATTCCGGTGCGCAGCACTGGGATCTAAAGGGGGGTGATGCTACAACGCGCAGCGGGGACATCAACGAGGGTGTTGCACTACGCGCAGCACCGGGATCTAAAGGAGGGTGATGCATTTTGCCAGGGGGAATGCCGGCCAGGGGCTTTCGTTCTATGCGTCCGCGGCGTCCCCGCGCGCATGCGTCGCCCTCATTCCCTTCGCGCATGCCTCTCCGTCATTCCCCGGCGCATGCGCGGCGCATAGATCCCGGCGGCAAGCGCCGGGATGACGGCGCTGCGCGGGGCGCAAAGGGGCCCCATGACAGCAGTATCCTCTGTTCCGGGCATCCGGGTGATGGGGCCCCGTAAGTGCAGGATTTCCTCATTCCTGCGTCCAAGCCGCGAATGTTCCCCCGCGTGTGCGCGGCCATCATTCCCCCGGCGCATCCGCGGCGCATAGATCCCGGCGGCAAGCGCCGGGATGACGGCCCTGCGCGGGGCGCAAAGGGGCCCCATGTCAGCAGTATCCTTTGTTCCGGGCATCCGGGCGATGGGGCCCCTTAGGTGCAGGACTTCCTCGTTCCTGCGTGCGAGTCGCGACTGTTCCCCTGAGTGTGCGGCGCCCTCATTCCCCCCGCGCATACGCGGCGCGTAGATCCCGGCGGCAAGCGCCGGGATGACGGCCCTGCGCGGGGCGCAAAGGGGCCCCATGGCAGCAGACCCCTCTGTTCCGGGCATCCGGGTGATGGGGCCCCGTAAGTGCAGGATTTCCTCGCGGAATACTGGGAATAATCCCATGAACTGCTGGCCAAATGCACAGTGCGGGCGACAATGTGGGTTGCACCTTAGATGGATGAAAGGCGGATACACGTACATACTCACCAACTACCGGCGCACGGTCCTTTACGTCGGCGTCACCAGCGATCTGCGCCGCAGGTTGCGCGAGCACCGGGAACAACTTCATCCTGGTTCTTTCACGGCGCGCTACCAGTGCTTCTACCTTGTCTACTTCGAACAGGTGCCCGGTATTGTTGCCGCTATCCAAAGGGAAAAGCAATTGAAAGAATGGCCCCGCCAACGCAAGCTGGAACTAATCCGCACCGTCAACCCGCACCTGTATTTCTACCACCCACACACCTTACTGCTCTCCGATACCCGAAACCCCTTGTGCAGCCGCGGTGTATGCTGCCGTTAAATGTGGTGGATGCTACATCGGGGGGCCTTCCTTTATAAAAAAAGGGGAGCCGTCATCCCGGCGCTTGCCGCCGGGATCTAAAGAGGATGAAGCCAGGATGCGCAGCGCCGGGATCTAATGGGGATGATGCACTCCGCGCCGCGCCGGGATGACGGGCGTCGCAGGAACGCATCGGGCCCCATGACAGCATCTCCCTCTGTCCCGGCATCCGGGCGATGGGGCCCCGTTAGTGCAGGACCTCCTCGCGGAATACTACGCGCAGCGCCGGGATCGAATGCTGATAATGCACTCCGCGCAACACGGGGATCTAAAGTGGAGGATGCAGTAAGCGCAACACCGGGATCTAAAGGGGAGGATACACTCCGCGCAGCACCGGGATGTAATGGGGCGTTGCATTGCGCGCAGTCGTTGGAGGTATGCAAAGGGGTACTTTCATACTGTCCATTGCGATTGTTCCCCCAACGCAGTCGCCGGTAGATCCCGGCGGCAAGCGCCGGGATGACGGCGCTGCGCGGGGCGCAAAGGGGCCCCATGACAGCATCTCCCTCTGTCCCAGCATCCGGGCGATGGGGCCCCGTTAGTGCAGGACCTCCTCGCGGAATACTACGCGCAGCGCCGGGATCGAATGCTGATGATGCACTCCGCGCAACACCGGGATCAAAAGGGGAGGATGCAGTAAGCGCAACACCGGGATCTAAAGGGGAGGAAGTCTTGGCGCAGCGCCCGAGGAACAATGAAAGAGTTTCCATTGCCAGGCTTGTGCGGACGCTACTGCCGGATCATGTGGTGGATGCTACATCGGGGGCCTTCCTTTAAAAAAAAAAGGGGAGCCGTCATCCCGGCGCTGCCGCCGGGATCTAAAGAGGATGAAGCCAGGATGCGCAGCACCAGATGGAACCAAACAAAAAGCCGCCCCTCGCGGAACGGCCCTTCTATAGAGACCAAGATCTTTATCCCTTGCAGCTTTGAAGTACACTGCGGAAGCACTAAAAATAACGTTCGCGAGCCAACGGTGCGGGCCCAGGGGAACGAAAGCTGCTTTTGTGGGACGCAATGTTCCTGCACAGTGCGGCCACGGCACCCCGCGTGCTGCGTATGGCCCTGCGGTAATTTGCAGTCTCAAAGAAACCTATGGCAAAGCCCCTCTCCCAAATACCGCTGTCCGTGCTCGACCTGGCCACCATCGTGGAAGGCGAAGACCTGGCAGCCGCCTTCCGCCGCAGCGTGACAGGCGCACAAAATGCCGAGCGCCTCGGCTGCACCCGCTACTGGTTTGCCGAACACCACAACATGGAAAGCGTTGCCTCCGCAGCCACCTCGGTGCTCATCGGCCACGTAGCCGGGCAAACAAAAAACATCCGCGTGGGCGCGGGCGGCATCATGCTTCCCAACCACGCGCCCATCGTCATCGCCGAACAGTTCGGCACACTCGAAGCACTATACCCCGGTCGCATCGACCTCGGGCTGGGGCGCGCACCCGGCACCGACGGACTCACCGCGGCCGCACTCCGCCGCAGCCTGCAGGGCGGCGACGACTTCCCACGCGACGTGATGGAACTCCTTCGCTTCCTCGGCCCCCGCGACCCGGAAGCCCGCGTGCGCGCCATTCCCGGCGAAGGCGCCCAGGTGCCCGTGTGGCTGCTTGGCTCGAGCACCTACAGCGCACAGCTCGCAGCCATGCTGGGACTGCCCTTCGCTTTTGCCTCGCACTTCGCACCTACCTACCTCCACGAGGCCCTCGCCGTGTACCGCCAACGCTTCGAGCCATCCGTATATCTACGGGAACCCCACGCAATGGCGTGCGTGTCGGTGATAGCTGCCGACACCGATGCAGAGGCACAGCGGCTCGCAACTTCGTTTCACCAACTCGTGCTCGGGCTGATACGCAACCAGCGCCGCCCGATGCCGCCACCCGTTGACGATATGAGCAGCATCTGGACACCTGCGGAGGAAGCAGCCGTGCGGCAGTTCGCGCACTACTCGTTCATCGGAAGCAAAGCGACGGTTGAAGAACGCCTCGGCGATTTCGTAGCCGAGACCGGCATAGACGAACTGATGATCACTGCCCACATCTACGACCTCGACGCACGCAGCCGCTCGCTCGAACTCGTTGCGCCCCTCTTTCAACAAAAAAACTATCCTGCATAAGATGAAAGCGATCGTACTCAAAGCCGCTGGCGGCACCGAACAACTGGAATGGACCGAACTGCCGAAGCCCGCTCCTGCCGCCGGCGAAATACTTCTCCGCAACGAAGCGCTGAGCGTCAACCCTGTGGACTTCAAGACCCGGAAGGGAGGCGCCTTCTTCGCGAAGTTGTCGGAAACGCCACCCATCGTGTTGGGGTGGGACGTGGCCGGAACCGTGGAAGCGGTAGGGGAAGGCGTTACCGGCTTCAGGCCCGGCGATCGTGCCTTCGGGATGGTGAACTTTCCCGGCGCAGGGCGTGCGTATGCCGAATATGTTGCCGCACCTGCCGATCACTTTGCACATATCCCTGACCGTATTTCTACGGAAGACGCGGCGGCCACCACGCTGGCGGCACTTACGGCATGGCAGGCCCTCGTACATCGCGGTGGTTTGCAGGCGGGCCAGCGCGTACTCATTCACGCAGCGGCAGGTGGCGTGGGACATTTTGCCGTGCAGATCGCGCGGCAGCTCGGTGCGGAAGTGCTGGGAACCGCGTCGGCAGCCAACCACAATTTCCTCCACAGCATCGGTGTGGCGCAGGCCATCGATTACCGTGCCCGGGACTTTCGCGACGTAGCAAACGATATCGATATCGTGCTCGATCCCATCGGCGGCGATACCGCGCTTCACTCACTGGACGTGCTGCGTCCCGGCGGGCTACTGGTATCGATCGTTGGTGGAGCCAGGGAGCAGGTAGTGCTTGCCGCGCAACAGCGTGGGCTTCGCGCGGAGAACTACCTCGTTCATTCGAGCGGCGCAGATATCGAGCAACTCGCGCGCCTCCTCGAAGGCGGCAACCTGCAACCTCTGATCGAACACCGTTTTCACTTTACGGAGATGGCTGCTGCACACGCGCAGCTGGAAACGGGCCGCACGCGCGGAAAGGTGATCGTAACGCTTTGAAGAATTCAGGAACCCAGCGGCGCAAGCACATTCTTGCGAAAGCGTTCGCTGCCGGAGGCAGGCAGGTGCGCGCGCACGGTTTCAGACAGTACTTCTACAATCTTGCGGCGTGCATAGTGCGGCGTGGTAACGATGCTGATCTCACGCACCGGCGCAGGGCTGCGAAAGGGCAGCACGTTCTTTTGCTGCGCAGCGCTAAGTCCATCAATGGCCAGCTCGGGCAGGATGGTGATGCCGCCCTGCGCATCTACCAGGCGAAGCAACATTTCGAGCGACCCGGTTTCGAACGCAAGCCTGCGGTTGCCTGCCTGGCCACCGCAAAGCTGGATCACCTGCGTGCGCAGGCAATGCCCTTCTGAAAGCAGCCATAATCGGTCGGTGTCGAGGTCGGTGGGAACCACGCCGTTCTTGCGCGGCAGTTTTTCACCGGCAGCAGCATACACGAAGAAGCGCTCGTAAAATAGCGGGTGCTCGGTGAGCGTCGGGCGTTCCAGCGGCGTTGCCAACAGTGCGGCGTCGATGGTATGATCTTCCAGACGGTCGATGAGCTCGCTCGTGTTGGCTTCGGTTACGCGCACCTGCAGCTGCGGGTAAGATGCGAGCAGCGCGGGTAGAAAGCGGGGGAGCAGGTAAGGCGCCAACGTTGGAATGACACCGAGGCGCAACTCGCCGCTCACCGTGCCCTGTGCTTCCTCCACCAGTTGCGTCATTCTTCCGGCTTCCTGCAAGATGAGGCGGGCCTGCGCCACCAGCACCTCGCCGATCGGCGTAGGCGTCACGGGCTGATGGCTGCGGTCGAACAGCCGCACCCCCAGCTCGTCTTCGAGCTTGCGGATCATCATGCTCAACGTTGCCTGCGTTACGAAGCAATGTTTCGCGGCATTTACAAAGTGCCGGTGCGTGTCGAGCGCTACAATGTATTCGAGTTGCTGCAGGGTCATAAGCGCGGGCGGTGCGTGAGAAAGACGTTGCTGATATTAGGAAGATGGAACAGCGCCGGACGGATGGCGAGGATGGGTGGATTGTTGTTCCGGCAGCAGAATATCGAAGCGGGCGCCTTTGCCTTCTTCGCCGATTGCGCGGATATGCCCGTGGTGGCTGTCGATGATGCGTTTGACTATAGCCAGGCCCACGCCGGTGCCTTCGTATTTGTCGCGCGTGTGGAGCCGCTGGAACACTTCGAATATCTTGTCTGCCTGCTCGCTGCGGAAGCCGATTCCGTTGTCGCTGTAGTGCAACATCCAGTGCCCGTTGGGGGCGGGCTCGGCTTCGATGCGGATCTCGGGGCGGCGGCCGCTCTGCGTGAACTTCAGCGAATTGGCCAGCAGGTTTTGAAACACTTGTCCCAACTGCAGCGACACGCCTTCAATGTGCGGAAGCTTGCCGATGTGGATGACGGCGTCTTTTTCTTTGATGGGAAGTTCGAGGTCTTCGAGTATGCGTCGCAGCAGCTCGTTGAGGTCTACGTCCTGGAAGTCGATCTCAGTGTGCGACAGCTTGGAGAAGGAAAGCAGGTCGTCGATGAGACGCAGCATGCGCCGTGATGAATTCACGATGTTGTCGAGGAAGCGGTTGGTGCCGGCATCCAGCTGGTCGTGGAGCTTCTCCTGCAGCAGCTGGCTGAATACGGAGATCTTGCGCACCGGCTCCTTCAGGTCATGCGACGCTACGGAGGCAAACTGCAGGAGGTCGTAATTGCGTTGTTCCAGTTCGGCCGTGCGTTCGCGCACTTTTTCCTCCAGCAACGCCATTGCTTTCTTTTCCTGCTCGCGGAGCTCGGCCTGCAGGCGTTGTTCCTCGGTGATGTCGCGCGAAACAGAAAGCACGTGCGGCTTTTCGCGGAAGAGGAATTGCGAGCCGTGGTAGGCTACTTCGAAGCGCGAGCCGTCGCTGCGGATGCGGCGGTTGCGGCCCGAGTAGCGGCCACCGGCCATCGCTATTTCTTTGAGGCGAATGAAGTCGTTGGGATCGTCGAAGAGGCGGCTGGCGTGCTGGCCAATGAGGTCTTCGTATTGAAACCCGAAGATGCGGCAAGCGGAAGGATTTGCTTCCACGATGAGGCCGTCTTCGTTATAGATGATCATCGAGTCGGAGCTGGCGTCGAAGATGCTGCGGTACTGGTCGCGCTCTTCCTGCAGGCTGCGCTCGATGCGTTTCTTGTCTTCGAAAAGGCGCGCGTTGCTCATGGCAATGGCTGCTTGCAGCGCCATTCCTTCAATGAGCTTTTCCGATGCTTCGGTAAAGATCCCCGGCTCGGGGTGTCCAAAGAAAAGGCCGCCGATCACCTCGCGCGTAAACGGGTTGATAACAGGTACGGCAAGGTAGCTGCGCACGGGCAGGTGGCCTTCGGGCATGCCGTGGTAGGGCGGGTTTTGTCCGTAGGCCGTTTCCTTAGTTACGTCGTGGTAGCGTACGGTGCCGCGCGCCGAGAAGGTGGGTTCGAAAATCTTGGTGTTGCGCGGCATCGGGAACCTGGAGAACGCTTCGCGGGGCACACCCGAGATCGTGTACAGCACATACGATTCGCCGGCGGCATTGACCACATTATAAAAAAAGGCACCGAATTGTGCGCCGGAGAGTTCCGTGCCGATGTCGGTAACGCGTTGCACAACGGTCTCCAGCTCGATCTCCGATGCGATCGACTTGCCGGATTCCAGGAGTAGTTCGAAAATGTTGTTCGTAGCAGACGATTCCAAGGGCGTTTGTTAAGGGAGCTATCTAAACCGACTAAATTACAGAGAAATCGGTGATGGAACATTTTCTGGAACGGGTGCGTGCGTTTGCGGATGAAGCCCACGGCACGCAGCTCCGCAAATACAGTCCCGACCGCTACATCGTGCACCCGGTGCGCGTGATGGAGCTGCTCGCCGCACACCGGGCAACGCGTGCGCAGCTGGCGGCGGCACTGCTCCACGATGTACTCGAAGACACACCTGTAACAGAAGGGGAGCTGTCGCACTTCCTCCATTCCATTACAGCTGCAGAAGAAGCTGAAGCGGTGATGCAGCTGGTGGTTGAGCTCACCGACGTATACACCTACGAGGCCCACCCGCAATGGGGGCGGAAGCGCCGCAAGGAAGCCGAGGTGGCCCGAATGGCCGGCGTCAGCACTGCTGCGCAAACGGTGAAGTATGCCGACATTATCGACAACACAAGCGAGATCGTGCGGGAAGACCCAGGCTTCGCTCCTAAATTCTTGAAAGAATGCCGTGCCTTGCTTCACGAAATGAAAGCCGGTGACGCAGAGCTGCGCGCGCAGGCATTGGACGTGATCCGGGCGGGTTTCGATGCGCTGCAGTCGGGTCGTTGAGCATTCGTTTAACGGAAAATCAGATATTTGCCCTATCCTTTAAACACCCAATGCGTTGAATGTAGAAGAATTGAATGATGAGGAGCTGCAGGCGGAGCTCGCGCGGCTGAAGCAGCAGTTTGAGCATTCCGCAGCACAGGAAGACGCTTCGGCTCAAACCAACCAGCTTTACAGTGAATTTGTGCGCGCCCGCAACGAAGCCATCCGCAGGCTCATCCAGCGCTCGGATGCGTTGCCTTCAGGCGAATAAAATTGTTTCCCGGGATCAGGAATGATCGGCCGGCATATCGGTTACCACGGCGCCAAACTGGTTGATGGCATGTGCGATATCGAGCAGTTCGCAGTTGCAGATCACGAACAGGTCGGCGATGGACATCGACACGATCGCGTCGGGGGTCATCTTCCGGAATTGCTGGAAGTCCTGGGGTGTTTGAAACTGTACTTTCACATGCTCCATAAAAGCCCTCTTTGCCAATAGCGGGCCGGAAAATGGGAAATGGAAGCGAAATCGTTACGCCTTTGGTAAAGCCTGCATAGAAGGCGTTGCCCGCATCAGGTGGTCACCGGCCCGGAGGCAGGGTCGGGAAAGGGGGCAGAATCGTCGGTAGAACGGATCTTTTTGTAAAGTGCGATCTCCAGTTCGGTCACGTCGTGCCGCAGCTCCTGGAGTGCCTTCCATTCCGCGCCATTGAGCAGTGCTTCTTTGAGCCGCGTGGCGGCGTCAACGTACATTACTTTCAATGCTTCCAGATCCAGCCGGAGAAAGTTCGTATGGTCCACTTTCGGTAGTGTTTTTGTTACGGCTAGCAACTACAGGCGACCCAGCAACGAGTGTACCGATAGGCTAAGGGGCAGGCAAAATAAAAATTTCCTGCACGTGCGAACAGATGAGCCCGCAACTTTTAATCTCCTCTTAATTTCACAGCGCGGCCGCAGGTGACAAAAAAAAGGCCCCGAAAAAACGGGGCCTGTTTCGAGCCAACTATCAGATTCGAACTGACGACCTATTCATTACGAATGAATCGCTCTACCAGCTGAGCTAAGTTGGCGTGGGAGTGCAAATGTAGGGAGTTTGACCAATTTTCCAAATGCATCCGGGGCACGTGCCGATCAACCAATGTGCTCCACCTGAGAAACCACTTCAAACCTTCCCTAATCGGTATCTTAGCGCCGCAATGGGATTGGCTGCCGTTTTGTTCTGGCTCCTGCTCGCAGGCGTGTTTTTTGCCTACGTGGGCTATCCCGTGCTGCTCCTCGCCCTCGATCTGTTTCGCCGCCAACGCACGGCGCCTGCATCATCCACCTGGCCCTCGGTAACGCTGGTGGTTGCGGCTTACAACGAAGCAGCGATCCTGCCCGGGAAGGTCCGGAACGCCCTTGCCCTCGACTACCCCGGCGAGCTGCGCCTGCTGCTGGTGACCGATGGCTCTACCGACAACAGCGGCGAAGGAGTTGCCGCATTTCCCGGCGTGCAGGTGCTGCATCAACCCGAACGGCGCGGCAAGACGGCGGCGCTCAACCGGGCGGTGGCATTCGCCGATACTGAGCTGCTCGTTTTCAGCGATGCCAATACGAGCCTGCCTCCCGATGCGCTGCGTAAACTGCTCCGCCATTTCAATGATCCTGGCGTGGGTGCCGTGGCAGGCGAGAAGCGCGTGCAGCACAGCTCCGGGATGGGCTTTGCCGAAGGCTGGTACTGGCACTACGAATCGTTCCTGAAAAAGCTGGACGCGCGTTTTTACAGCGTGGTGGGCGCGGCCGGCGAGCTCTTCGCTTTGCGGCGTCCGTTATTTACGGTCCTGCCCGACGACACGGTGCTCGACGACCTGGCGCTCTCGCTCGAGATCGGCATGCAGGGGAAGCGGATCGCGTATGAGCCCGAAGCGTTTGCGCTGGAGGCGCCTTCCGCGTCGCTGGACGACGAGCGGCGTCGTAAGGTGCGGATCGCTGCCGGCGCGTTTCAGTTGCTCGATCGCCTTTCGTGGGCAAAGCTGTTGCAGCAACCGGCGCTTGCCTTCCAGTTCTTCGTACGGCGCTGGCTTCGCTGGGCTTTTTGTCCGCCCGCGCTGCCCCTGCTCCTCCTGCTCAACCTGCTGCTCGCAATCGGGCATCCCGCTGCACTGTACGACCTGTTGCTTGCCCTGCAGGGAACCGTATATCTACTGGCCGGCGCCGGTGCGCTGCTGCTGCGCCGCAACCGCGCATTTTTCCTGTGCACGGTGCCGTTTTATTTCCTCTTTATGAACGCATGCCTGCTCGAAGGCTGGTGGCGTCATCGAAAGGGCGGGCAGTCGGTGTTGTGGGAGAAGGCGAGGAGGGGGAGAGAGGTAAAGGGTTAAAGAGTTAAAGAGTTAAAGAGTTAAGGGGTTAATAGGTTACAGAGTTGGGTACTGCCCACTTTTCAACCCGTCCACTATTCAACTTTCCAACTCCTCAACCTTCCAACTCCTCAACTTCTAACCCGCTCTGCCGTATTTTTACGCAAACACCAGCGCCATACCGAATTACACGAACATACTGGGCAATCCCATCGAATACCTGAAGGGCGTGGGCCCGCAGAAGGCCGACCTGCTCAAGAAGGAACTGGGCATCTTCACCTTCGGCGACCTGCTACACCATTTTCCCTACCGACATATCGACAAAACGCGGTTCTCGCCGGTGATCGACCTCAACCCGACGCTCGACTACGTGCAGGTGCGCGGCTTTCTAACCTATAAAGAAACCGCCGGTGAAAAAAGCGGGCGACGCCTGCTTGCCTACCTGCGCGACGAGACCGGTACCATCGAGCTCACCTGGTTCAAAGGCCTCAATTGGGTGGAGAAGCTGCTGCGCGAAGGCGCTCAATACACGGTGTTTGGCAAACTTTCTTTCTTCATGGGAAAGCCCCAGCTGGTGCACCCGGAGATCGAGCCCTACAACCCCGACGCCGTGCCCAACAGCCTCGAGCCCGTGTACAGCAGCACCGAGAAGCTGAAAAGCCGCGGCCTCGGCGGACGGCCCATCGGAAAGCTCGTTCAGGCCCTTTTCGAAATACTTCCCCACGAAGAACTTCCGGAAAACCTTCCCGATGCTATCCTTGAAAAAGGCAAGCTGATGGGACGCTACGCGGCCTACCGCGGCATTCATTTTCCACGCAGCCCCAAAGAATGCGCGCACGCCATCCGTCGCCTCAAGTTCGAAGAGCTGTTCATCGCGCAGGTGCGGCTGGCCCGTACCCGCTCCGAGCGCCACCGCCTTTCGCGCGGCGTCCTCTTCGACCAGGTAGGCGACCTGTTCAACACCTTTTATAAAGAACACCTTCCCTTCGAGCTTACCGGCGCACAAAAGCGCGTGCTGAAGGAGATCCGCACCGATACCGCATCGGGCCACCAGATGAACCGGCTGTTGCAGGGCGACGTGGGCTCGGGTAAGACCATCGTGGCATTGCTCGCCATGCTGCTTGCCAACGACAACGGCTACCAGGCATGCCTGATGGCGCCAACCGAGATCCTCGCGCAGCAACACTACAAGGGCCTCAGCGAACTGCTCGCACCGATGGAACTGCCGATCCGTATTCTTACGGGAAGCACAAAGACGGCAGAAAGAAAAAAGATCCTCGGCGAACTGCTGGAGGGTTCCGTACGTATTCTTATCGGTACGCACGCGCTCATCGAGGAAGTGGTGCAGTTTCAAAACCTGGGACTGGCCATCGTGGACGAACAACACCGGTTTGGCGTGGCGCAGCGTGCGCGTTTATGGAAGAAGGCTACGGTGCCGCCGCACGTGCTGGTGATGACCGCAACGCCCATCCCGCGCACGCTGGCAATGACGGCCTACGGCGACCTCGATTGCAGCGTGATGGACGAACTGCCGCCCGGCCGCCTGCCCGTGCACACCGTGCATCGCCTCGACGACCAGCGCACGCGCGTGATGGAATTCATGCGCGGCGAGCTGGAGAAGGGACGGCAAGCCTACGTGATCTTCCCGCTTATCGAGGAGAGCGAGAAGGTGGATTATGAAAGTCTGATGGTGGGCTACGAGAACGTGAAGGCGTTTTTCCCAGAGCCACGCTATTGGATCAGCATGGTGCACGGCCGGCAAACTTCGGAAGTGAAGGAGGCGAACATGCAGCGTTTTGTGCAGGGCGACACTCAGATAATGGTGAGCACCACCGTCATCGAAGTGGGCGTGAACGTGCCGAATGCCTCGGTGATGGTAATTGAAAGTGCGGAAAAATTTGGACTATCCCAGCTGCACCAGCTCCGGGGCCGCGTGGGCCGCGGTGCCGAAAAAAGCTATTGCGTACTGATGACCAGCCCCAAGTTGAGCAACGACGCGCGGGAACGCCTGAAGATGATGTGCGCAACGAACAGTGGTTTTGAAATTGCAGAAAAAGATCTGGAGCTCAGAGGACCGGGAGAAATTGAGGGCACCCGACAAAGTGGATCGTTAAACTTCCGGCTCGCAGATCTCGTCAAAGACAAAACCGTTCTCGACGCGGCGAAATCCTACGCCGAGCAATTGGTGGAAGAAGACCCGGAACTGGAGTCGGCCGACCACGTGCGTTTGAAACAGTACCTCTTGTCGCAAATGGGTAAGACCCCCTGGAGCCGCATATCTTAACAGATAGCGCACAATCGAAGCACAACATTTCGTTCGTATATTCTGTTTATATTACGAGAGCTTGAACGTGAAGAAACCCATACTGTCCGCCCTTTGCCTTCTCTGTGCCCTGCTCACCTTCGCACAGCCTAAGTCGCCCCTGTCTTTTACCGAAAATAAAGGTCAGTGGGAATCGTTCGTGCGCTACCGCGCCGAGGTTCCCGCAGGCGCTTTCTTCCTGCGCAACGGCGGATTTACCGTGCTGCAGCAGGACGTGGCCGACCTCACCCGCGCAATGGACATGCTCCACCGGCGCGAGAAGACCGGCCAGCAACTGACCGTTCGCAGCCATGCCTACAGCGCCGACTTCATCGGAGCCAATGAAAAGGCGGTGTTCGAGGCCGACAAGCCGCTACCCGGCATCAACAACTACATCTATGGTAACGATCCTTCGGCCTGGGCCGGCAACTGCCGCCAGTTTGGAGGCGTCACCGTAAAAGACCTTTACCCCAACATCGACCTGCGCTACTATTCCGATAACGGCCGCCTCAAATACGACCTCATCGTGCATCCCGGCGGCGATCCTTCCAAAATTGCGCTGCGCTACAGTTATACCAATGGCCTCAAGGTGAAAGACAAAGAGTTGAACATCGAAACGTCGGTAGGTACGGTGCGCGAAATGCCCCCCTACGCATACCAGTATGGGGATGCGGGCCGCCAGACCGTTACCTGCAACTACCGTCTGAAAGACAGCGTGCTCCGTTTCGACCTCCGCAACTACGACGAGAAAAAGGTGCTGGTGATCGATCCGACGATCGTGTTTGCCTCCTTTGCCGGCAGCACCGCCGACAACTGGGGCTTCACTGCAACGTATGGCCCTGACGGCGCCTTCTTTGGCGGGGGCATCGTGTTCGCCAACGGATTTCCCACGCAACAGGGCTCGTTCCAGCAAAACATGTCGGGCGGACGCGTTGATATCGGGATCATCAAACTTACTCCGGATGGTTCCAACCGTGTGTATGCTACCTACATCGGCGGCTCGGCCGAAGAGCAGCCGCACAGCCTGTTCTGCGATCCGGCCGGCAACCTCGTTGTGGCAGGTCGCACCAATTCCGACAACTTTCCCACCACCACCACGGTGGGCACCGCGGGTGGATACGACCTGTTTGTGCTGAAGCTGAATGCCACCGGTTCTGCGCTGCTGGGCAGCATGCGCGTAGCGGGTTCGGCCGATGATTGCGTGAACATCGATGCGCAGCGAAACCGTGCGTCGCTCAATTATAATTATGGCGACGATGGACGGAGCGAAGTGATCCTCGATGCGGCAGGCAACGCCTATGTGGCTACCTGCACCAAGTCGACCGACTTCCCCGTCACCGATGGATCGGTGTTCCGGGGCAGGCAGGATGCCGCGGTGCTCAAGATCAACCCGGGTATGAATCAGCTGCTTTGGGCTACCTACCTGGGGGGCACCTCCGACGACGCGGCTTACGTGCTTGCCATCAGCCCCATCAACGGCAATCTCTATGTAGCAGGAGGCACCAGCAGCACTACGTTCCCGCAAACCGCCGGCACCATGGGCCCCAATAACAATGGCGATATTGATGGCTTCGTTGCGCAATACAACAACGGTGTGCTCGTACGCAGCACGTTCGTAGGCACTCCGCAATACGACCAGATCTTCGGCATCCAGTTCGACCGCACCGGCTTTCCTTACATTACCGGGCAAACGATGGGGCAATGGCCGAACATCAACGCGGCCTTCCACGTCAACAACTCACGCCAGTTCATTGCCAAGCTGCAACCCGACCTGAGCGCTTTTGTATACTCGCTTGCCTTCGGCACCGCCAACGCGGCGCAGGTCAATATTTCACCCACCGCTTTCCTTGTAGACCGTTGCGAGAACGTATACGTGTCGGGCTGGGGCGGGCAGGTGTCCAACTTCCCCTCTGCCGGCACGTTTGGTTTGCCGGTGACTTCTGATGCGCTGGTGATGAACCCGCCTTACAGCTCGCCGGCCCAAACCGACGGCAAAGACTTCTATTTTTTCGTGTTGAAGAAGAACGCGACGCAACAGTTGTATGGATCGTTCTTTGGCGAAAATTCTCCCGCTTCCTTCCCCGACCACGTAGACGGTGGCACCAGCCGCTTCGACGCCAATGGCGTCATTTACCAGTCTACCTGCGCCAATTGCGGCAATCCGCACCCGTTCTGGCCTGCCACGCCGGGTGCATGGTCGGAGCAGAACCCATCCAACAGCTGCAACCTCGGCATGATCAAGATCGCGCTCAACCTCTCGGGTCTCGCGGCAGGTGTGCAATCGGCCATCGACGGCGTTGTGCGGGATACGGCGGGCTGCCTGCCGCTCACCGTACAGTTCCGCGACACCATCGCCAATGCGGTAACCTATGAGTGGGACTTCAACGGCGACGGTGTTAACGACCAGACGACAACGGTGCCCAATGCGCAATACACCTACACGGCCGCGGGCACTTACCGCGTGCGCCTCGTTGCGATAGATCCCAACAGCTGCAACGTCAGCGACACTTCGTACCTCCACATCCGCGTGGGTGTGCTGCAGGCTACGCCGAGCTTTACGTTCCGCAAGCTCAACCCCTGCGATTCGCTTAAGTTTGAATTCACCAATACAACGCCGGTGGCACCGAGCCGGCCCTTCACCAACTCCACGTTCGTGTGGGACTTCCTCGACGAAGGCATTATTCAAACGCGGGATGCGAGCGTGTTCACGCACAACTTCCCCGGTCCCGGCAGCTACCGTGTGCGCCTCACCATCGTAGACACTTCTTTCTGCAATGCGCCCGAATCGATCGATACCATCGTGAACGTGGCGGTGCTGGTGAAAGCGCGCATCGAAACCCCGGCAACTGGCTGTGCCCCGTACTATGCCGTGTTCACCAACACTTCGGATGGCGGCCAGACCTTCCACTGGGACTTCGGCGACAACACCACCTACGATGGCGCCACACCGCCGCCGCACCTGTACGCAGCCCCGGGCATCTACAACATTCGGCTCATTGCAATTGATTCGGGCACGTGCAACATCGTTGATACCGCTTATGCCCGCATCGAGCTGTTTGGCAAGCCAGTGGCCGGCATCGGCACTGTGAGCCCGCAGCCGCCCGTGCCCAACATGGCACTCACCTTCCAGAACACTTCTTCCTCCGACGCCATCCGCTTCAAGTGGCTGTTTGGTGATGGCGACTCGTTGCTCACCAACAACCTGCTGCCGGTGCGCCACGAATACAACACGGCGGATTCTTTCCTCGTGCTGCTCATTGCATACAATGCGGTGGGCTGCCCGGATACGGCGCGTCGCTGGGTGACCACGCTGGTAGAGCCTGCGGTGGACGTGCCGAACGCGTTCACGCCCATGAGCGGTGGCGTCAACTCGCTCGTGTTTGCACGCGGCTTTGGCATCGCCAGGCTCCACTTCACCATTTGGAACCGCTGGGGGCAGAAAGTGTTTGAAACCACCGACCGCCACCTGGGCTGGGATGGCACCGTTAACGGAAAGCTGCAGCCGATGGACGTGTATGCCTACACCCTCGAAGTAACGTTCATCGATGGAAAGAAGGCGACCAGGAAAGGCGATATTACCCTAATCCGATAAAAGTGGAGGAGCTATGAAGCGTTTACTAACCATATGGAGCATCCTGGCACTGGCCGGCGGAAGCGCGTCCGCCCAGGACCTGCACTTCTCGCAGTTTTTCAACTCCCCGCTTTCCACCAATCCGGCCAACACGGGCTTCATTCCCGACGGCGACTACCGCATTGGCGTCAACTATCGCAACCAGTGGTCCTCGATCATGTCGGTGCCCTACAAAACGATGAGCGCATTCGGCGATGTTCAGATCGGAAAGGATCGCTTTCAGAATGGTTGGATCGGGCTGGGCGGAATGGTTTTGAAGGATGTTGCCGGCGCGGGCAATCTTACATCCACCAAGGTATATGGCTCGGTTGCTTATCACCAGATGCTCGGCTATTCGAGCCTGATCAGCGCCGGCTTCAACGTAGGCTATGCCAGCAAGCGCATTGATATGTCGGCACTCAAATTCCCCGACCAGTTTGACGGGCACTTCTTCGACAACAAGCTTCCCACGTCGGCCTTCCTCGACCGCACCAGCGTTGGCTACCTCGACCTGCAGGCCGGCCTCAACTTCGCGTATTTTCCCACGAGCAATATTTACGTCAACAGCGGCTTTTCGATCGGCCACATCAACCGCCCACGCGAGTCGTTCTTCAACAACGATGCAAGCGACGTGGACAACCGCATCCCGATGCGCAATACGGCGTTCCTCAATGGCTCGATTAAAGTCAACGACCAATGGATCGTCAACCCGAATTTCTACTTCAGCAGCCAGGCAGGTTCGTTTGAAGCCGTGGGCGGGCTGAATGCACATTACAACCTTTCGGGCGATGGCGAGAAGGTGCTGGTCGGGGGCATGTATTACCGCTACAAAGAGGCGCTCATACCGATGATCGGCCTTGGCCTGAACGACTACGTTTTCACCTTCAGCTACGACATCACCATGTCGCCCCTCAAAGCGTTCAACAGCTCGCGCGGCGCACTCGAGTTCTCCCTCGTCAAGCAGGGCGTGCTTACGAAATACAGCTTCAACCGCAGGCAGACGATTTGCCCGAGTTTTAAGAACTAGGGACAAGTTTGGAGTTCATCGTTTGTGGTTTGTAGTTGGCTGGCGCGCATTGAAGGCGTTTCTCCCGAACTTTGCCGCATGTTAACCGTTGATTCGCCGGTACTCCGGCAGCTCGATGCGTTCAGGGGCATCGTGGGCGCCGACTGGGTCTTCGTTGATCCGGAAGTGCTCGATGCATATGCTTCCGACGAAACGGAGGACCTGCACTTTCTTCCCGACGTGGTGCTGAAGCCGCGCACCGCTGCGGAGATCAGCGCCATTCTTCGCATCTGCAACCGCGAGCGGATTCCCGTAACGCCCCGTGGCGCGGGCACCGGCCTCAGTGGTGGCGCATTGCCCCACCTGGGCGGCGTGTTGCTGTCGCTGGAGCGGATGAACAGCATCACCGAAATAGACGAGCGCAACCTCCAGGTGACCACCGAGCCCGGCGTCATCACCGAGGTGCTGCAAAATGCGGTGCGCGAGAAAGGCCTCTTCTATCCACCCGATCCGAGCAGCCGCGGCTCCTGCATGATCGGGGGCAACATCGCTGAAAATTCGGGTGGTCCCAAAGCCGTGAAATATGGCGTGGTGAAAGACTATGTGCTCAACCTCGAAGTAGTGCTTCCTTCGGGCGACATTATCTGGACGGGGGCCAACGTGCTGAAAAATGCTACCGGCTATAATCTTACGCAACTCGTAGTTGGATCCGAAGGAACGCTTGGCATCGTCACTAAGATCGTGCTCCGCCTGCTGCCGCACCCCCAACACGACCTGCTGATGCTCGTTCCGTTCCGCTCGGCTGAAAATGCCTGCGCCGCAGTGAGCGCCATCTTCCGCGCCGGTTACACGCCGAGCGCTATGGAGTTCATGGAGCGCGATGCGTTGGAGTGGGTGATGCGTTTTGTAGACAACAGCATTGTTGCGATCGGCGACGACATCGTTGCACACCTGCTCATCGAGGTGGACGGCAACGACGTGGACGTGCTGCTCAAAGACATGGAAGGCATCGCGGCGCTGGTGGCCGGTTTCGACTGTGGCGATATTCTTTTTGCCGATGATGCGCAACAGAAAGCCGAGCTTTGGAAGCTGCGCCGCCGCGTGGGCGAAGCAGTAAAGTCGAACTCCATTTATAAAGAAGAAGACACGGTGGTGCCGCGCGCCGAATTGCCGCGGCTGCTGGCCGGCGTAAAATCGATCGGCAATAAATATGGCTTTCACTCCGTTTGCTACGGACACGCGGGTGATGGCAACCTACACGTGAACATCATCAAGGGCGACCTGAGCGACGAGCAATGGAATGGTTCGTTGAAGGACGGCATCCGTGAGATCTTCGCGCTGGTGAAAGATCTCGGTGGCACCATCTCCGGCGAGCACGGCATCGGCCTCGTGCAAAAGGAATACATGCCCATCGTGTTTGACGAAGTGCAGTTGTCGCTGATGCGCGGCATCAAGAAATTGTTTGATCCCAATGGCATCCTCAATGCCGGAAAAATATTTGAGAACGACTGATATGAAAAAACTCCTTCTGACCTTTTTTGGTTGCGCGCTCCTCGCATCGGCATTCGCACAGGATTCAACGCACGGCTTCCGTAAAGAAAAGCTGTTCACGGGCGGCTCGCTGTCCATCGGCTTCGGCACCGGTTACTTCCTCGGCGGCATCAACCCCGTGCTCGGCTACGAGCTCACACACTGGCTCGACGCGGGCATCGCCGTCAATTATACATTCACGCAGCAGCGGTACCTCTATAGTTATGGCGGCGTACCGCTCGACGACAAGGCGCGCCAGAGCGTGTATGGCGGTGGCCTGTTCACGCGCATCTTTCCGGTCAACTTCCTTTTTGCGCAGGCACAGATCGAGCACAACTTCATCAACTTCAAATACTATCCGCCCAATGGCGGCACGGTGCAGCAAGACGACCGGCAGGCAACGAGCCTCCTGCTGGGCGCGGGCTACACCTCGGGCCGCACCGGTGGCGGACCATACGGTTATCTCGCCGTGCTGTTCGATGTGCTGAAAGACCCCAACTCACCTTACGTAGACAACTACGGGCACATGCAGCCGCAGGTGCGCGCAGGCATCAACATCCCGCTCTTCCGCGGCAAGCGCAACCCGGATTTCGACCGGGGAGGGCCACTGCGGAGATGATCGCTGATGTCGGATGTCGGATGTCTGAAATAGAAAAACGGATCGCATCGCGATCCGTTTTTCTTTGACATCAGATATCAGACATCCTACATCAGACATACTCCATCAGACATCAGACATTTCCCTCAGAGGTATTTTTCAAGGTCCCCCGGACTATCCACGACCGTGATCTGCTCCTCCACCTTGGTGTAGAGGAAACCTTCGTCCTGCATTAGTTTGATGTGCGTCATGAGGTGATCGTAGAAGCCGGCGGTATTGAGCAGGAACACGCGTTTGTTGTGAATGGAAAGCTGGTTCCAGGTGAGGATCTCGAAGAGCTCGTCGAGCGTGCCGAAGCCGCCGGGGAGGATGATGGCGGCATCGCACATTTCGTAGAGGGTGCGTTTGCGCACGTGCATATCTTCCACCACCACGAGCTCTGAGATGTCGGTGTGCTGGTGTTCCCACTGCGTGAGCACTTGTGGGATGACGCCGCGCACGGTGCCTCCTCCGCCCATCACCGAGTCGGCCGATGCGCCCATGAGCCCGTTGCGGCCTCCGCCGTAAATGAGCGTCACGCCGCGCGCTGCGAGGATCTTGCCCAACGCTTCCGCATCGGCGCGGAACGCAGGATTGTTGCCGTATTTCGACCCACAGAAAATGGCGAGCGCCTGGATGTTCATTCTTGTTGCTTTTGGCAAAAGGAAGGCAATTTTCGCGAACTTCAAAAAATAGGGTGGTTATCTTGCAGCGAACACAAAAAGGTAATACATGTCGGCGAACTTGCTCCTGGGCCTCGTGATCGGCTACTTCGTGATCTTACTTTTCGTGGCCTGGATCACAGGGCGAAAGTCGAACAACGAATCCTTCTTCATCGGCAACCGCAATTCCAACTGGATGCTGGTGGCTTTCGGGATGATCGGCACCTCGCTTTCGGGCGTCACGTTCGTGAGCGTGCCCGGCGCGGTGGGCAAAGAAGGGTTTGCGTATTTCCAGATCGCCCTCGGATATATCATCGGTTACGTCACCATCGCATTCGTGCTGCTGCCGCTGTATTACCGCCTCAACGTTACCTCCATCTACAACTACCTCCAGCAGCGGCTCGGGTTTACTTCCTACAAAACGGGCGCGTCCTTCTTCGTGCTGTCGCGCACGCTGGGTGCAACGGCACGCCTCTACCTTGTGGTGAATATCCTGCAGGAACTGATGGAGAAGGCCTTCGGCGACAGCATGCGGATTCCTTTCTGGCTCACCACTGCCATCATCCTCCTGATGATCCTGCTGTATACGTTTGAAGGTGGCGTGAAAACAATCGTATATACCGATACGCTTCAAACAACGTGCATGCTCGCCGGGCTCGTCATCTGCACTTTTTACATCCTCAACACGCTGGGCCTCGACCTCGGCGGGGGTATCCGCGCCATGAGCGACAAGGGATACACGCGCATCTTTTTTACCGATCCCAACAGCAAGCTGTTCTTCCTCAAACAGATCCTTGCAGGCGCCTTCATCACCATCACTATGACGGGCATGGACCAGGAGATGATGCAGAAGAACATCTCCGTGCGCAGGCTACGCGATTCGCAGAAGAACATGCTCACCTTCTCGCTCATCCTCACGGGTGTGTTGTTGTTATTCCTGTTTCTCGGCGGCCTGCTTCACCTGTATGCCGAAAGCAGCGGCGTTGCGGCAACGGGCGACAAGCTTTTCCCTGCCGTCGCACTCGAGCATATGCCGCCGGTGATCGGCATCGTATTCATCATCGCGCTCATCTCGGCGCTGTTTCCGAGTGCCGACGGCGCCATCACCGCACTCACGTCTTCGTTCTGCATCGACATACTCGGCATCAAGCGCCGCGCCGATTGGGATGAGCGCAAGCAGAAGCGCGTTCGTCAGACCGTGCACCTCGTTTTTGCGGCCGTATTTCTACTGTGCGTGATGCTGTTCAAGTGGATCAGCAACCCGTCGATGATCGGCGTTATTCTCAAGGTGGCGGCTTATACGTATGGCCCGCTGCTCGGGCTGTTCACCTTCGGGCTGGTTACGCGTCGGCTCGTGCAGGATGGGCTCGTTCCATATGTGTGCATAGCTGCACCCGTGCTCTGTTACCTGATCGATCATTTCCAGGCCGAACTGCTGGGGGGCTTTCAGATCGGCCCCGAGCTGCTGATCCTCAACGGCGTACTCGTCTTCGTCGGGCTCCTGCTGATATCGAAGCCGGCCCCGGTCGGTCGCGAACTGACGGCTGCCTCCGAGAACGCGCTCTGACACTAAACCGATAGGCTCATGAACGACTTCATCGATTACGAAAAGGCGCACGAGTACGCCGCGCGCTACACTTCGCCGGAAGATGCTTTGCTTGCAGAGGTGGCTGCTTTTACGCACGCCAATCATCCGCATACGCATATGTTGAGCGGGCACCTCCAGGGCCGCTTCCTGGCGATGATGAGCAAGCTGATCGCACCGCGCCGCGTGCTGGAGATCGGTACGTTCACCGGCTACAGCGCACTGTGTTTGGCGGAGGGCCTGGTAGCAGGAGGAGAGCTGCATACGCTCGAGCTTCGACCCGACGATGCGGCTACGGCGCAGCGCTTCTTCGAAAAAAAATCAGTACAAAATATACGTCTGCACATCGGTGAAGCGTTGAAAATTATCGGTGATCTCGACGAAACGTGGGATATCGTTTTCATCGATGCCGACAAGGTTTCGTACACCGCTTATTTTAACGCCGTACTGCCCAAATTGCGGGTGGGAGGAGTTATTTTTGTGGACAACGTGCTCTTTCACGGCCAGGTGCTGGCGGAAGAGATCAAGGGTAAGAACGCAAAGGCCATTCAGCAATTCAATGACTTTGTGCGCGACTACCCGGGTGTGGAACGGGTGTTTTTGCCGCTGCGCGACGGCCTGTTCCTGTTGCGAAAAATAACCTGACCTAAGATCCTGGCGAGCCGGGACGACGAACACAAAACCACGTCCGATGAAAATGAGAAGCCTGACCGTTTTGAAGATGAGCCTTTGTGTGCTATGCGCACTGCTCTCTGCTTCGGCCTTTGCCCAGAACTCTTCTGCCGTACGTCAATACATCGAGCGCTACCGCGATATCGCCATCGCCGAAGAGATCCGCACCGGTGTTCCGGCGGCCATCACACTGGCTCAGGGCATCCACGAATCTTCCGCGGGTAAGAGCGATCTCGTAATGCGTTCCAACAATCACTTCGGCATCAAGTGTAAAACAGAATGGACCGGTGCGCGCGTTTACCACGACGATGATGCGCGTGGCGAATGTTTCCGCAGCTACGAGGCGCCCGAGCAATCGTATCGCGACCACTCCGACTTTTTGAAGAACCGCTCTCCCTACCGTGCGCTCTTCCAGCTCGACCCCACCGATTTTGAAGGCTGGGCGCATGGACTGAAGAAGGCCGGCTATGCCACCAACCCGAAGTACCCCCAGATCCTCATCAAAATCATCCGCGACTATAATCTCCAGGACTATACACTCATCGCGCTGGGCCGCAAACCCAACCCGAATGCGAATGCGGATGTAGCCGCCAACACAAACAGTAGCAGCGATGCGCAATATGCTTCCTCCGTCACCAGCGAGGCCACGGTTGCTCCTGCTCCCGCACCGCGCTATCCTGCAGGCATCTTCCGCATCAACGAAACGCCGGTGATTCACGTGCCCCAAGGCACTTCCTTTCTTGCCCTGGCGCAGCAGCAGAATGTTGCGCTCAGTTTTCTTTTTGATTTCAACGACCTGAAGCCGGTGGATGTGGCAGACCGCGACATGCTCATTTTTCTCCAGCGCAAAAAGCGCAGCGGCGCTTCCGACCTGCACGTGGCCCAGGAAGGGGAAACCCTTTGGGAAGTGGCCCAGCGCGAAGGCGTGCGCGTGGATGCGCTGCTCGATTACAACGGTCTGAGCTACAACCGCGCCTTTGTGGCCGGCGAGCTCATTGCTTTGTCGGGACGCGCGTCGAAGCCCGAGTTTGCGCCCAGCTCCAACACCGCCACGGCATCGACCGGAAGCATCGTGGCCGAGGCTGCCGCGGCCTACATCTTCCACAAGGTGCAACCGAAGGAGACACTCTTCTCGCTGGCAAAAAAGTACGGCGTGCGCGTGGAAGATATCCAGCAATGGAATAACTTGCCCAGCGCCGACCTTAAGGTGGGCCAGGAAGTACGCATCAAAAAGAGTTAATGACAGCACCAATCAAACTGCACGACAAGACCTTCGATAGCTATCTTTCCGAGGCGACCATCCAGGAACGTATCCGCGCGCTGGCGGCACAGATCGACCAGGACTACGGCGGCAAGCCCGCCCCGCTTTTCATCGGCATTCTCAACGGCGCGTTCATGTTTGCCGCCGATCTTTTCAAATACCTCACGATCGATACCGAGATCTCGTTCATCAAGCTTGCATCTTACGCGGGCACGAAGAGCACCGGTCGTGTGGTTACGGCCATCGGCCTCGACCAGGACCTCATCGGCCGCGACGTGATCATCATTGAAGATATCGTAGACACCGGTAAGACGCTGGCCGAGTTCCTTCCGCAGCTGCAGCACAACCAGCCGGCTTCGCTGCGCATTGCCACGCTGCTGCACAAGCCCGAGGCCACCCGGTTCGACCTCAAGCTCGATTACGTGGGCTTTGCCATCCCCAATAAATTCGTGGTGGGGTACGGCCTCGACTACGATGGAATTGGCCGCAACCTGCGCGAAATTTACCAGTTGTCCGGAAACGCCTGAGCTTTCTGACAATTTTCCGTATCTTCTCTCCGATATCCATTGAAAACGCTCTTGAGAAAAGCGCTATCCATAGCACTGCTGTTGCTGCTATATGAAGTTGCTGCCGCCCAGAACAATTACTTTAAAGGGGAGGTACGCGATGAATCCGGCACGATCCTGCAAAATGTAAGCATTCTGCAGCGGGCAACCGGCTATTTTGCCTTCAGCGGCCCCGACGGGACTTTTGGCATCCTCTCCAATCAAAGCAAAGACTCTCTTACTTTTTCCCTCGATGGCTACGAGAAAAAAGCGCTGTTCGCCGATGCTGCGCAATATATGCGCGTGAGCCTCCGCAAGGCGCCGCGCAAGCAATTGCACCAGCTCGCCTCGCGCACTGCCAACCTGCGCTTCGACCAGCAGCAACAGTGGTTCAATGGTGACGAAACCTACGCCAGCACCGTGGAGAACGGCTTTCTTGCCGCAAAAGAATTTCCCGCAACGGCGCTTACGCTCAACGTGGACCGCGCTTCGTATAGCAACATGCGCCGCATGATCAACAGCAAGTCGATCGTGCCGCCCGAAGCGATCCGAATCGAGGAGCTGCTCAACTACTTCAACTTTGCTTACCGCGAGCCCGAGCGCGGCGCCAATTTCGCCATCGAGCCGGTGCTTACCACCTGCCCTTGGAATGAGTCCAATTGGTTGCTGCTCACGCATATCCGTTCGCGCAAGCTGCCGCTGGCGCACCTTCCGCCCAGTAACCTCGTTTTCCTGGTCGACGTATCCGCTTCGATGGATGCGCCCAACCGGTTGCCGCTTCTGAAGGCGGGGTTCAAGGGACTGGTGGAGAACCTGCGCGCCGAGGACACCGTTTCGATCGTCGTATATGGAGGTTCGGTTGAAGTGTTTATGCGCCCCACCGGCGGCGACCGCAAGGCCGATATCGTTCGTGCCATCGACGCACTCGAAACCGGGGGCACTACGCCCGGCGCTTCGGGCGTGAAGCTCGCCTACGACCTCGCGCGCGAGCACTTCCGCACCAAGGGAAACAATCGCGTCATACTTGCCACCGACGGCGATTTCAACGTTGGGCTGCGCTCCGAAACCGACCTGGAAGAACTGATCTCCGAAGAGCGAAAGTCGGGGGTATACCTCACCTGCCTCGGCGTGGGCATGGGCAATTACAAAGATTCGAAGATCCAGGCGCTGGCGCAGATGGGTAACGGCAACTTCGCCTACATCGACACCTACGGCGAGGCGCAAAAGGTGCTGGTGAAGGAATTTACGGGCACGCTGTATTCGGTGGGCGACGATGCATCCTTCCAGGTCTCTTTCGATCCTGCCGTCGTAAAACGCTATCGCCTCATTGGCTTTGATAATAAGATGGGGGCGATGAAAGACACCTCCGCCGGCATTGAAGGTGGTGAGGTCGGTTCGGGCTCGGCGCTGCTCGTTGCCTACGAAATAGAGCCGGTTTCGCCAACGGTTTCTCCTGCGGGTGCCGCTCGTTTTGCACTCCACTACCGCGAGCCAAAGTCTACCGAACCCTGCATCGATTACCTGAGTCCGGGTTTGACGCTTACACCTTTTGCACAACTGGCGCGGCCCTATCGCTTCGCGTCCGCGGTGATCCTTTTCGGTTCGCTGCTGAAGGAGTCGAAGCATGTAAAAGACAAATGCTGGAATGAGATACTCCCGCTTGCCCAAAGCAGTGGGGACCCCAACGATGCGCTGCAAAAAGAGTTTGTGCAACTCGTAGAAAAAGCCAAGGCGATCTATACTTCCAAAAAAAGAAAGAAGGCTGGAGCGTCCTGATACGTGGGCGTTCATTTCTCGCCGATAAGTGCCTGGATCCTGGCACGATGTCCTGCCCGGCAAGCACGTATCTATAGATGCAGCTCCTTCGTCGCGGGATGACGACGCCCGCGAGGGGCAAACAAGGCGCGGCCAGAGTGATCAGTGGAATTGCCTCCGGGCCCCGCTTCCGATACCCCAAACGGCCACCGTCATCGCGGTGCGGAGCACAGGGACCCGTGCAGCATCCACGGCAAGCACGTATCTATAGATTCCGCTCCTTCGTCGCGGGATGACGACGCCCGCGAGGGGCAAACAAGGCGCGGCCAGGGTGATCAGTGGAATTGCCTCCGGGCCGCGGTTCAAAGCTGCATAAAAAAGAGGCTGCCCTCTCGGGTCAGCCTCTTTTGAAAGATTTTATTTTACGAGAACATTTCCCGCATCTTATCGAAGAACGACTTCGATCCTTTTTCCGGCTGCGGCTTGAAATTGGTGGAGTTTTGCAGTTTCTCGAGGGCCGCCTTTTCATCGGAGCTCACGTGCTGCGGTGTCCAGATGTTTACCTGCACCAACTGGTCGCCTTTCTCGTAGGAGTTGACCGCGGGGAAGCCCTTGCCTTTGAGGCGGAACACCTTTCCGCTTTGCGTGCCCGGCGGGATCTTGATCTTGGCGCGGCCATCGATCGTAGGCACTTCCACCGAGGTGCCGAAAACGGCGTCGGGGAAAGAGAGGAATAGTTCGTAGGCCACGTTGAGGCCCTCGCGAACGAGATCCTTGTGCTGCTCTTCCTCGATGAGGATCACGAGGTCGCCGGAAGGGCCGCCGCGCTCGCCCGCATTGCCACGGCCGCTGATATTGAGCTGCATTCCTTCCTGCACACCGGCGGGGATGTCGATAGTAACGGTCTCTTCACCGTACATGCGGCCTTCGCCTTTGCAGTGCGTGCACTTCGACGTTACCACGGATCCTTCACCATTGCAGGTGGGGCAGGTGGTCACGGTCTGCATTTGTCCCAGGAAGGTGCTCGTTACTTTTCGCACCTGGCCAGAGCCGCCGCAAGTGCCGCAGGTTTGCACCGAGCCTTTGTCTTTTGCGCCCGACCCGCTGCACACGTTGCAGGGCACGTACTTCTTGACCTTGATATTTTTTGTTACGCCTTTGGCGATCTCTTCGAAGGTGAGTTTGAGCTTGATCCGCAGGTTGGAGCCGCGCGTGCCGCGTGTACGACGCTGTCCGCCACCCCGCTGACCACCCTGTCCGCCAAAGAAGGAGCCGAAAATGTCGTCGCCGAAAATGTCGCCGAACTGGCTGAAGATGTCCTCCATGTTGGGGCCACCGCCATAGCCACCGCGGCCACCGGCACCAGCTACGCCTGCATGCCCGAAGCGGTCGTATTGCTGGCGCTTGTCGGCATCGCTCAGCACCTCGTAGGCTTCCGCCGCCTCCTTAAATTTCTCCTCGGCAGCTTTGTCGCCCGGGTTGCGGTCGGGGTGAAACTGCATCGCCACCTTGCGGTACGATTTCTTGATCTCGTCCGCCGTGGCCCCTTTGGCCACACCCAGCACCTCGTAGTAATCTCTCTTATTGGACATATTCTGTTAGCTTGTTTTTGATGAGTAGTGAGTAATCAGTAATGAGTAAAGCGCTGTCGCTCAAGAGAATCAAAACTCATTATTCATTACTCATTACTCATTTCCCGACCACCACTTTTGCAAAGCGGATGATCTTGTCGTTGAGCGTATACCCTTTCATCACTTCGTCAACCACCTTCCCTTTGTGCTCGTCGCCGGCAGGTATCTCGGTGATGGCCTCGTGGAGGTCGGGGTTGAATTCCTGGCCTTTCACTTCCATCGGTTTGAGGCCGCGCCCACCTAGGGTGTTGCGCAGCTTGGTGAAGACGAGGCGGATGCCTTCTTTGATCTGGGCCACGTCGTCGGTCTTTTCCAGCTGCTGTTCGGCACGCTCCGAGTCATCGAGAACGTCGAGGAGGGAAACGATGACGTCCTTGCCCGCGGTTTGAATGAGTTCGATGCGCTCTTTGGCCGTCCGGCGCTTGTAGTTGTCGAACTCGGCGGCAAGGCGCAGGTATTGGTCGCTCTTCGCGTCGAGCTGCGCCTTCAGGGCCTCCAGTTCACCTTCTTCGGCCACTGGTTCGTTGAGGTGCTGATCGCCCGGAGCGTTCTCGTCTGCGTTGATATTGACAGTTCCGGTGGGCTCTACCGGGTCATTTTGTCCGTTCAGGTTCTCGTTCATTTCGTTCATAGTACAACAAAATTGGGGGCAAAGGTAAGGGACAAGAGTCGCGCCAGCGGGGTTTGCCGGACAGATTGTCGGGAGTCGTCGGCCGTCAGCCGTGAGCCGTCAGCCGTGAGCACTGGCGGAATCGTAGACCGTGAATGCTGATACTCGCGGATGCGGAGATAGCACTGGACATATATAAAAACGCCGCGCACTGCGAGCTCACGGCTCACGGCTAACGCTTCACGCTTTACGATCCCGTACCTTTGCCCGCTATGTCCCAAGTTCATCTTCGTCGCAAAATCGCGCCCCGCGTCTTCAACGGCCACCCCTGGATCTTCGCCAACGAGGTGGAAAAAGTCGAAGGCTCGCCCGAGCCGGGGGCCGTGGTGGATGTTTTTTACGGCGATGGCAAATTTTGCGGTAAGGGCTATTTCAATGCCGCCTCCCAGATCATGGTGCGCCTCCTATCGCGCGACCCCAAAACCACCGTCGATGCGGCCTTTTTTAAAAAGAAGATCGAGCAGTGCTGGAAGTACCGACAGGCCATCGGCTACACGGAAAACTGCCGCCTGGTTTTCGGCGAGGCCGACGGGTTGCCCCAGTGCATCATCGACAAGTTCAACGACTACTTCGTCATCCAAACCCTCGCCCTCGGCATCGACCGCTGGAAGCCCGAGCTGGTGCAGGCGCTCAACGTGGTGTTCAGCCCCAAAGGCGTCTTCGAGCGCAACGACGTGCCCGTGCGCGAGCTGGAAGGACTGCCGCAGCAAAAAGGATTTCTCAGCGCGCCATTCGACACGAATATCATCATTAAGGAAAACGGGCTCAGGTTTCACGTAGACATCGAGAACGGGCAAAAGACCGGCTACTTCCTCGATCAGCAGGACAACCGCCGCGCCATCCAGCATATCGTAAAAGGGCAGGACGTACTCGGTGCATTCACGTACACCGGTACGTTCGAGATTCATGCGGCGCATTACGGGGCGAAGTCGGTGCTGGGCCTCGACATATCGCAGGGCGCGGTAGACCAAGCCAACCGCAACGCGGCGCTCAACGGGTTGGAGCAGGTGGTGAAATTCGAGCAGGCCAATGCCTTCGACGTGCTTAAGGCCTGGGGCAAGGAAGACCGCCGCTGGGACGTTGTAATGCTCGACCCGCCGGCGTTTACAAAGAGCCGCGCCAACATACAAAAAGCAATCACCGGTTATAAAGAGATCAACCTGCGCGGCATGAAGCTGCTCAAGCCAGGTGGCTTCCTCGTTACTTCCAGCTGCACCAACCTCGTGCAGCCCGACCTCTTCCTCGAGATCATCCAGATGGCTGCGAAAGACGCACGCCGCAGCATCCGCCAGGTGACGTTTCAGAAGCAAAGCCAGGATCACCCGATCGTGTGGGGCATGGAGAATACGGAGTATCTGAAGTTCCTGATCGTGGAGGTGGGGTAAAAGCCGTTTGTAGTTTGTGGTTTGTAGTTTATAGTTGGCTGACGCCCGTACCACTTTCGCCGCGCATCGCGGAACCACAAACCACAAACCACAAACCACAAACCCGCCGGAGGCGGGTTTTTAAATTATTTCGAAACCTGGAACTTACCCGATTCGATCATCTTTCCGTTCTTGTCCCACAGCTGATAGATGTACACACCGCGCTGGAAATCGGTTAGGCTGATGGAAGTGCGCTGGGCAACGTTGGATGCCTCGTACACCTTACGCCCAAGGAAATTGAAGATCTGGATGGAGTAACCGCGGTCGTAGCTGCGGCTGAAGTCGAAGGTGACCTGCGTGGTAGCCGGGTTGGGGAAGAAGCGCAGGACGCTCACCGGGTCGCCTGCAAACGAAGCGCGGTTTTGCGCGCTTGCTCCGGCAGCCAGGGAGAGGACCAGTAATGTGAAAAGTACAATTCGCTTCAACGCTTTTTCTCCTTTTTTAGTGTGACTAAATTACCAACTAACTACTAAAAGACAAAACTTTTGCCGGTTTTTCGGAAAGAATTACGAGGAAGGCACCGAAAGAGCGGCCAACGCGGTTTTTATGGCGGTGAAATCCGGCTGTTCGCCCGCATTGTCGAGCACTTCTGCATACCGGATGATGCCCTCGCCATCCACCAGGAAGGCCGCACGCTTCGAAACTCCCTTCAATCCTAAGATGAATTCGCTGTAAAGTGCGTTGTACGCAGTGGAAACTTCTTTGTTAAAGTCGCTCAGGAGCGGGAAGTTCAGTCCCTGGTCTTCCTTGAAACGGGCAAGCGTGAATGGGAGATCCACGGAAATTCCCAGCGGCTGCGCACCCACTTTTTCGTAACGGCCCAGCTCGTCGCGCACGGAGCAGAGCTCGGCCGTGCACACCGATGTGAACGCTGCGGGGAAAAACAGCAGCAAAACCGGCTTGCCCCGGAAGTCCGAAAGGCTCCGCATCTGGCGCTCGGAATCGGGGAGGGTAAACCCGGGAGCAGTATCACCTATTTTCAGCATGATTGGTTTTTTAAAGAGAACAATGGTTGCAGGATTAAATTCAGTAGATGTTCGATGCTAAGGGCATGTGTCCATCGGCTGCCCCGACTATAAACGAAAAACTACAAACGACAAACCACCAACGATTCCTAATATTTCGGACAGAAGATAACTCCCTTCATCTCTTCGCGGCGCTTGTTCTTGCCGATGTAAGTGATGCCCACTTCGAAGCCGCCACGTCCCTGCGATGAGGTCTTCAGCTTGGAGATGTTCACGTCATAGGAAAACGAGAAGGAAAAAGGATGGTAATCGAGCTTGATGACGGGCACCACCGCATCATTCCAGCGAATGAAGGCACCGCCGTGGAGGGTGTAGCGCGGGTTGTCGAGCTCGGGTCCGATCTTTAGGCCATACAACACGCCTATCATGCTTTCCTGGAATTGCGCCTGCTTCGAAAAGTCGCCCTGCAGGTTGAGGTAACTGGCTTCCGTAACCGAAAAGCGCAGGCCGCCTGAGAACACCAGCTTAGGCTGGAGATCCGCCGATGCATCGTTGAAGAAAGAACGCTTGGGCCGGTTGAAGTGATGATAGGCTACTGCAACGAACAGGTTGTCTTCCGACTTCTGGCGCCACTGCGTGTTGAAAGAAACACCGGTGGCCATATCCACATACGTTGCCTTCGGGTTGAGCGATGCTTCGCCATCGCCACCGCCGGTATTGTACCAATCGCTCGTTTGCACTTTGCTGCGGTCGATGCGGCTTTGCACGATGCCTCCCATGAACCCTACAGACAGGTAGCGGTTCACTTCGGTGCTCAAAGATTTATGGTAATTCACTGCCGGCATAATATGCGTCGTTTTCCACGACACGGTGCCCGCCTGGTCATACAACACCTGTCCGCCGAGTGTGAGGAAGTCGTCGGCCTTGCCGATGGGCATTTTGTATTCGCCACTGAGCGATGTGGTGCGATAGGCGGTGGTAACGCTGTTCCACTGGTCGCGGTAGAGCGCCTGCACGCGGATGTCGCCGGTGAAGATGCCAGCCAGCGCCGGGTTGCGCGTCAGGGGCGCCTGGAAAAACTGGGAGAAGTGGAGGTCTTGCGCCTGTGCGCCTCCACCTGCCAGGCATACGGCCAATGCCGCACACAATTTTCGGAAGGTGATCATCGTCGGTCGGTGTTTAGATTTTATGCGTGTTCCCATCGGTTAACGGATCAACGCCACATTTCCCTCCATCTTGAGTACTTCACTGTTCTCACAGAAGACCTCAAGCTGGTATATATACACATCGGGTGCTGCTTTTTGTCCCTTGTACGTTCCATCCCAGCCATACGAAGAGTTGTTGACGGGGAAGTCGCGCGACTCGAAAACGACCTCTCCCCAACGGTTGAAAATGCGCAGCGACTTCAGCCGCGCGAGGCCTGCGCCTTCCACAAAGAAGCGGTCGTTATGTCCGTCGCCGTTTGGTGAAAACGTGTTGGGCACAAACACACGCGCGCCCTGGCAAAGCACCAGCACCTGCACGCGGGCCGTATTTCTACAACCGTTGCTGTCTGTTGCCGTCACCGTATACAACGTATTGAAACTGGGCGTAGCAACTGGCTGCGGGCAGTTTACGCAATTCAGGTTGTCGGAAGGCGCCCAGTTGTAGGTGGTAACGCCCGAAGAGTATTGCGCATTGAGCAAGGCGGGCACCCCCACAAACTTGGTGATCTGCGTGGGCAGCGTCACCTGTGGCAGGCCGTGTACGGTCAGCTGCTGGTGCAGCGAGTCGCGGCAGCCGGTACTGTTCACCGCTACGGCAAGCACATCGAACACGCCGGTTGTATCGTACACCTGGTCGGGCGGGTTTTGCTGCGTGGAGCTGTTGCCGTTGGGGAAGATCCAGGTCCATGCCACCACCGATGTGTCGGGCACAAGTAGCTGACCCCGATAGGGCACGCGATCATTGCGGCATACAATGGAATCGGCATTGATGGCCACTTGCGGCGAGGCAACGATCTTCACCGGGCTCTTTACCATCGTGTCGGTGCAGCCGGCCTGCGTGTTAACCACGAGCGTTACGTCGTAGTTGCCTGGTGTAGTGTAGGTATGCACCGGGTTGGGCACCGATGCGGTACCGCCGTCTCCAAAGATCCACTGGTAGCTCGTGATCGGGTCGTTGGCGGTAGTGGAATCCGAGTTGGGGTGAATGGTGCCAGCGTCACAGAAGGTCATGCTGTCCAGCTCAAACCGCGCGTGTGTTCCCAGCAGGCTGATGGTGCGTGTGCCCACCAGCGCGATGGTGCACTGTCCCGAAAGTTCGCGCATGATGATCCGCGGCACGAAGTCGCCGAAGTCGGTATACAAATGCCGGATGGCATTGAGCGTAGTATCCACCACGTTGCCGTCGCCGAAGTCCCACACGAAGCGTGCGTTCATCGGTGCGAAGGCGCTGAAGTCCACGTTGAGCGGCGTGCATCCATTGAGCGGCGTATAGTCTAGCCGCGCGTCCGACTGGTCGTGCACCACCATGTTCTGCACCACCGAATCCTGGCAGCCGCCATAGCCCGTCACCACCAGCTTCACGGGATAGGTGCCCGGTTGTGTGTAGTAAGCGTAGGGATGCGTTTGCGTGGATGTGCCGAGGCCGGGACCGAAGCTCCAGTCGCTCAGGTAATAGAAGTCGGATGTGTTGCGGAATTGCGCCTGGAAGGGCGTGCAATACGTTACGAGGTTGTTGGCCGTGAACGATGCCGTAGGCCGCTTGATATGAATAAAGGTGTCGCGGTGCAGCGTATCGCGGCAGCCGAGGAAGTCTTCCACCATCAGCGTAATGGAATAGTAACCTGTGTCTGCATAATTATGGAACGCGTTATAGTCCGTTGAAGTGCCGCCATCGCCAAACTGCCACTCCTGTGTAAACGGAAAGTCGCTGCTGGTTAGGTTGGGGAAATACAAGTTGCTGCCGGGGCAGTATTCGCGAATGGCGGTGAAGTCGGCAACGATGGAGGAGGTGCGCACCAGCTGGCGACGGATGACACTGTCCCTGCAGCCCGCCGAATCAGTAACGACCAGCTTGATATCGAAGTCGCCGGTGCTGTCGAAGGTGTGGGTGAAGGGAGGAGCTGTGAACGTATGCTGCACGGTATCGCCAAAATCCCACCTCCACTGGCGGATGCCGTTCCGTCCGTCGGTGGTCGACGAATCGAGGAAGGTCACTTCCATACCGCGGCAGCCGCGTGCATTGAGCGCGCCGAATGCGGCGATCGGTCCGTTCACGCTTATCAGCGCGGTATCGGTGTGGGTGAAGCGGCATCCGAACGAATCGAACGCGGTAACCGTTACGTTGAAAGAGCCGGGCACAGTGTAAATATGGCGGGCACCAGCACCCGATGACGTATCGAGCGGTGAGCCATCGCCGTAGTTCCAGTGGAATTTGCGAAAGATGCCGAGATCGGGCCCCTGGGCCCGCACGACCGTATTGAAGGGGCGGCAGCCGACGCTGTCGGCCGCGCTGATGGAAGGCGTGCGGTCCGTTACAACGAGATCCTTTGCCAGTGTGTACGTGCAACCTCCGTTGGTAGTGGTGAGCTTCACGATGTACGTGCCAAAAGCAGGGAACGTATGCGCCGGCGGGTTTTGACCGGTGAACGTCGTTCCGTCTCCGAAATCCCAGGTCCAGCCGGTGGCGGAAATGGATTTGTCGATGAAGGTGTAACGCAACTGGTTGCTGCAGTCGGGGCGCCAGGTAAATTTCGATACCGAGGGCAGAATGGTAATGTAGCGCGGCTTGATGAGCTGCTCGCGGCAACCGTTGTTGATGGCCGTGAGCTGGATGTTGAAGCGGCCTGTATCGGCAAAAACGTGTATCGGGTTGATCTCTGTCGATGTGGTTCCGTCACCGAATTCCCATAGATAATCCGTTGCGTTGGTACTCTGGTTGGTGAAGGTCACGCCGGGGTCGGCGCAGGCAGTAGTGGGCGTGCCCACAAACTGCGGCACGGGCAGCGTTCCCACTTTTACTGCGCCCTGCAGTGTATCGGTAACGGTGCAGCCATCGCTCGTGCTGATGGTCAGCATGACGTCGTAGGTTCCCTGGTTGGGATAGATATGGCCTGTCGAATCCTGGTTGGAAGGCGCGCTGCCATCTCCGAAGTTCCACGACCAGGAAGTAACGGTGCCGAAGGTCTGCACGTTGGCTTTCATACCAACCGTGTCGGGCACACAGCCCTCTTCGGGCAGCCCCACGTAGGCGATGATCGGCTTGCGGATGTTGATCAACCCCGGACGGGTGAGGGTATCGGCGCAACCGCTGGTGTCGGTGGCAATCAGGGTTACGTTGAATGAGCCCATCGAATTATAGGTATGCGCAGGGCTGGCATCCGTAGAACTACCGTTATCGCCAAAGATCCATTGATAGCTGGTGCTGAGCGAGGAGGTGTTGGTAAACTGCACATTGAGCGGCGGCTTACATCGGCCACTATCCGACACCGTAAACGATGTTTGCGGCACCGGACTCACGGTGAATGTCTTCGTTATCGAATCCACGCAGGTGGCGTACGTATTTACCAGCGTAACGGTGTAGGTGCCGGGTGCCGGGAAGGAGGTACTCGAGTTCGGCAGCGAATCGCGGAAGCCGGTGGAGTAGGTCCACTGCGATGCGATCGGGCGCGGAAGGCTGGCATTCTGGAAGGTCACCACCTGGCGCGGGCAAATGTGTGCAGGCACTTCCACATCGGTGTTTACGCGGCCCACTATGATGTCGGAGGCGGCCGAGTCGGAGCAGCCCAGCGAGCTGGTGGCCAGGAGCACTACGTGGTAGGTTCCGTTGGTCTGGTACGTATGGGAGGGCGACTCCGTTCCGGTAGTGCCGCCATCGCCGAAGTTCCAACTGTAGGAGATCGTTCCCGGGCCGCTCGAGTTGTTGGTGAAATTGACATTCGCCGGGGCTCGGCATACGCCTGGGTCGGTCCACGTAAAGCGGGGTGTGACGCCGGGGTTCACATTGATGTAATTCGGCATCGAAAACAGTTTGCGGCAGCCTGCGCTGGTGGTCACGGTGAGCGTAACGGTGTACGAGCCGGCGCCGCGGAAAACGTGCGTAGGGGTGGGGCCGGTGGCGGTTTGTGCATCGCCAAAGTCCCACTCCCAGTTGGTTATGGTGGCGCCTCCGGGCGCGATCGACTGGTCGGAGAACTGCACTACCGCAGGCGAGCAGCCATTGGTGCGGTCGGCGGTAAAGCGAACGGTAGGGTCCTCCAGCACCGTGATGTAAGCCGTCTTGGTCACCGAGTTGGTCGTTGCCCCGTTATTGTTGGTAACGGTGAGCGTGACCGTGTAGGTGCCTACGCTGAAGTAGGTTGCCGACGGGTTTTGAAGTGTAGAAGTTGCGCCATTGCCAAAGTCCCACAACCAGGTGACGGGGCCGCCGGTAGAGCGGTCCTGGAAGTTCACCACAATGGGCGAACAACCCTGCCGGATGTCGGAGGTGAAATCGGCGGTAAGCTGGGCCTGGCCACGATAAGCGCCTGCCAGCAAAAGCAGTAGTAACAGGATTCGATGGTTCACGCGGACGGTGTTTAGGGGGGCCACCACTTCTGGGGAATGGTGGCCGCATCGAACCTTTTGCAAAAACAGAGCCGTAACGTTCCGGGCTACTGTTTGTCCATGTGCATCCGGCGGATTTCGCCGTTTACGGTGCATTCTGCGTCCACATAGGTCTCGCCCGAATCGGTGATGCGCCAGGTTGCATTGATCAGCGAAAGGGGCTCGCTCGAAGTGGGGAAATTGCCCGTAACGGTGCGCGCCGGGATGTCGTAGGTCCACCCACCGCTCATCTCGAGGGTGGCGCCGTTATAAGCATCAACCGTGGCGTTGGTGTTGAATTGGAAAAGATAGGGGGCGAAAAGCGCTGTCTGGCTGGCTGCGCCCGTAGTGAACGAATTGATCTTCCATCGGCCATTAGTGATGATCTGGACCGCTGCCTGCTCTTGCTTGTTTTCAATGAATTTCTTGCAGCTGCCGAGGCTGAGCGCGGCGCATAGAAGGAAGGAGAGGCTGGTGATGCGGTTCATAAGCGGACCATGTTTTTTTAGCCGAGGCTATATTTTTGTCGGACGTACCCGATGAAGTACGCACTACTCAACGATTGTGCCGATATCTTCCGGCAGAGCGCGTCGCTGCTGTAGCGCCGGCCATGGGCGTGGATCTCGCGGCGCAGCCATCCGAGGAGTCCGGCCGTGTTTCCCCTTGCGATCTCCTCTTCCAGCCCCGGCATTGCTTCGCCGGCAGTGGCGAAAAACTGCGCGGCGTACAGGCTTCCCAGGCTGTAGGTGGGAAAATACCCAAACGAGCCGTGGCTCCAGTGCACATCCTGCAACGCGCCCGTTTTATCGTCGGGAGGCGTCACGCCCAGCCACTCTTGGTAGCTTTCCCGCCACCAGGTCGGTATGTCCACCACCTGCAGGCTTCCGTCCATCAGCGCCTTTTCGAGGCTGTACCGAATATACACATGAAAATGATAGGTAACCTCATCCGCCTCTGTTCGGATCAGCGAAGGCTGCACTTTGTTGATGGCCCGGAAAAAGTGATCGGCATCCACACCCTCCAGCTGCGCCGGGAACCAGTTGCGCAGCTCCGGCAGCCAGTGTTGCCAGAATGCGCGGCTCCGTCCCACGTTATTTTCCCATAGCCGCGACTGCGACTCGTGGATCGAAAGCGACGCCGCCTCGCCCAGCGGCAGCCCATATTGCTCCGCAGGCAGGCCCTGCTCGTACAGGGCGTGGCCCAGCTCGTGGATCGTGCTCCAAGTCATGTTGCCGAAATCGCCTTCGTCGATGCGCGTGGTGATGCGCACATCCTGCGGGGAGAAGCTCGTGGTGAACGGGTGCTCGCTGCGGTCTTGCCGGCCGGCTCCTTCGTCGAAATGCAGCTGGCGCAGCAGGTGAAGTCCCCATGCCCATTGCTGATCGGCGGGATATTGCTGCTTCAGGAAGCTGTCGTCGGCAGCCGGTTGGGCCAGCAGCTCGTCGAGCAGGCCTTTCAGTTGCGGCAGTAGGTCAGTGAAAACCGCGTCCAGCTGCTGCGTACTTGCTCCTTTTTCATATTCATTCAGCAGCGCGTCATAGGGATGGCCGGTCCAGCCCAGCACATCGGCCTCTTCTTTTTTCAGCGCAACCATTTCGGTGAGTGCCGGGGCAAACAGGGAGAAGTCGTTTTGCCGCCGTGCCTCGATCCAGCTATGGAAGGCGGTGTTGCTTGCGTCCGACAAGCGGCGCACCAGCGAAGCGCTGTACTTGCGGTTCTTGTCGTAGTCCTCTTTACTGAGTTCCACATTGCGACGCTGCGTTTCATCGAGCGTGGTGGAAGAAAGCAGCTCGTTAAGAAGGTTGCCCAGGTGTTCGCTGCTGAATTGCCCGTGCGCCAGCTCGGAAAGCGTGCTCAGTTGCTGTCCGCGAAAATGCGCACCCTTCGGCGGCAGGTAGGTTTCCTGGTCCCATTGCAAAACCGCAGCGGCATTGCGGATGTCGGCGATGCGCTGCATCTGAGCTACGTATTCGGAGTAGTTGGCCATTGGGGCAAATGTAGTCGCGGGCCTCACGCGGCACCAACTAAAAAGCTCTACCTTAACCCGATGGAATTAGCTTGTCCGTCGTGCGGCCAGCGCATCGACCCGCAAAACATCAACGTGACCACCGATCTCGCGCAATGCGGCAACTGTGGTGCCTTGCATCGCCTGAGCGACCTCGTGCCCGGCGGCCCGGCAGCCGCGCCCGTGCGAAGTGAGCCGCCTCCCGGCTCGGGCCTCGAAATGTCGCGGGAGCTCGATGGCGTGCGCATCCACCTGCCGCGTCAAAAGGCAGGCTGCGGCACGTTCTTCTTCGCCGGCTTCTCGCTCTTCTGGCTTTCGTTCGTTGCGGTGTGGACCTACTTCGCTGCACAGGGCTCATCGTTCTTCGCACTCTTCTCTGTGCCTTTCTGGCTGGTAGGTGGAGGCATGCTCTTCGCGGCCATCAACTCGCTCACCGAATCTCAGACGGTGACGGTTAGCCGCCATGCGCTGGTTGTTGAAAAAAAGCGGCTGTTCTTTTCAAAGCGCAAGGAGCTTGATTTCCGGAACATCGAAGCGATCCGATTGGAAGGCGCACGGAGCAATTCGTTCCGCGTTCCAACGAAGGGCTCATTTACTTCGCGGGCTGCGACCTCGTTACTGGTGCCGGCCATCATCAGCGGGACGGGCAACATCTATTTCTTCGAAGCTGCGGACACTGCCGCGCAGGAATGGGCGGTTCGCTACCTGGCCACGCGCCTCACCGAAGGCACAACGCGTGGATGAGGGCGGTACCGTATTTTTACGGGATAGAACCAACTGTATCGATCGATCCTTTACCCTGGGCTTCTGGCTCGGAAAACGATGATTATGCCCGAACGTTTGCTACACCATGTTGCCGCCTACCATCCGCTCAACGAAGAAACGCGTGCAGCCATCAGCGACGCATTTGAGCCCCTCACTTTTGCAAAGGGCGACTACCTCGTGCGCGCCGGTCAGCAATGCAGGCACCTCTATTTTTTGGAGGAGGGTGCGCTGCGCGGGTTCTATCTGCTCGATGGAAAAGAAGTGACGCACTGGTTTGCGCTGGCCGAAGAATTCGTGACGTCTTTTCACAGCTTCAGCACCGGCACCGTGTCGGTGGAAAGCATCCAGCTGCTGGAGTCCGCGCGGCTCTGGGCGATATCGAAAGATAAGCTGACGGCCCTCCTCAACGATTACCCGCTGCTGGAGCGCGTGTTGCGGCTTGCCTACGAGCGCTACTACGTTCGCCTTGAAGAACGCTTTGTCAACGCCCAGTTTCGCCCCGCCGCCGATCGCTACCGCGACCTCCTCGACATGCAACCGGAATTACTGCAGCGCATTCCATTGGGCTACATCGCATCTTGGCTAGGCATCAGTGCCGAAACGCTGAGCAGGATACGGGGGAAGATTGTGTGAGTGAGGATGTCTGATGTCGGATGTCTGATGTCGGATGTCGGATGTCTGATGTCGGATGTCTGATGTCAGATTTCTCATGTAATTAATGCGTTGCGATCGAAGGCGTTTCATTTTAACGGAATGCCGGTTCGGATTTGATGTTTGTCAAGTGGGCGGCCTGAAGGCATTGATAGGTTTGGTGCTACCAAAAACAGGTATATGGAACAAGCAAAAACTCAAGGACCTTCGCCCGCATTTATCGGTGCTTCCTGGCTCGCACTGGGCGTCGGCTTTCTCGCTTTCATCATCGGCCTTTGGAATGCGGATATGGAGCTCAATGAGAAGGGCTACTATTTTACGGTGCTGCTCTTCGGACTTTTTTCTTCGGTGTCGGTGCAAAAAGCTGTTCGCGACAACCTCGAAGGGATTCCGGTCACCGGGCTCTATTATGCGTTGGCATGGTTTGCCACCATCGCCTCCGTTGTGCTGATGACCGTCGGCCTATGGAACGCCACGCTTCCGCGCGCAGAGAAAGGGTTTTATGCAATGTCGTTTGTATTGAGTTTGTATGCAGCCATTGCCGTGCAGAAAAACACGCGCGACGCGGCACGAATGGAGAAGACGTCAGATCTGTGATTTCGGGCACATCTCACATGTCACATCTCACATTTCACATCTAACATCTAACATCTAACATCTCACATCCTCCTACGCTCCCTTGATCTTCTTCAACGGTTTCTTCTTCACCATGCCACCGTGCGTTTCCTTCACGGGGTGCATCACGATGAATGCGTTGCGGTCGATCTCGGACACTTTGGTCTTTAGTTGATTCAGTTCGAGGCGGCTTACGACGGTAAAGATGATGTCGGTAGTGTTGGCCTGCTCGCCGCTTTTGCCCACGCCGCGCTTGCCCTGGTAAATGGTGAGGCCGCGGCCAAGCTCGGTGATCATTTCGGAAATCTGCCGGCTGCGCACCGAGATGATCGTTACGCCGGTGAACTCGTCGATGCCTTCGAGCACGAAGTCGATGGTCTTGGAAGCAGCCAGGTAGGTAAGCACCGAGTACAGCGCCGTCTCCACCGACAACAGCCATGCCGCCACGGCGAAGATGCAGATGTTGAATACGAGGATGAAATCGCCAACGGAGAGGTTGCTCCGCCGGTTGAGATAGATGGCGAGCACTTCGGTGCCATCGAGAACGGCCCCGCCGCGGATGGACATGCCGATGCCAGCTCCGAGGAAGAATCCGCCAAACACGGCCACGAGGATCTTGTCGTTGGTGATGGCCGGAAAGGGAACAAGCGCAAGCAAAACGGCCAGCAACGTGATGGCAATGATGCTCCGCACGCTGAACACGCCGCCGATCTGCCGCCAGGCAAGAATGATGAACGGGATGTTGAGCGCCACGATCAGCAGCGACAGCGAAAGGCCCGTAACGTGTTCGGTGAGCAGCGAAATGCCGGTGACGCCACCGTCGATGAAGCCATTGTGGAGCAGAAATCCTTTGAGCCCGAAACCTGCCGAAAGCACGCCGATGGCCACCTGGAACGCATCGATGGCGCCGGCGCGGAAACGCTTGCGACGCGCGCGTGCGGCCCGTATGCGACGCACCGATTCGAGCGAGCGCCCCGGGTCGTTGCGCATGATGTTGGTAAGGAGGGGGGATCCAGGCATAGAACGTGTCTTAACTTGCTTGCATGAAGATAACGGACATCCTACAAGTGTTGGAGCGCTTTGCCGCGCCCGAGCTCCAGGAAGATTATGATAACGCAGGACTCATCGCCGGCGACCAGCGATGGGAGTGCACCGGTGTGTTGTGCACGCTCGATGCCACACCCGAAGTAATCGAGGAGGCGGTAGCCCGCGGCTGCAACCTCGTGGTGGCACATCATCCGATCGTGTTCAAGGGATTGAAGCGCATCAACGGGAAGACCTATATCGAGCGAGCACTCATCACCGCGATCAAAAACGATATTGCCATCTATGCGTGTCATACCAACCTCGACAACGTGGTGGAAGGCGTGAGCAGGAGGATGGCCGACAAGCTGGGCATCAGGGACGGTTCTGTTCTGGCGCCGAAGTCAAGGCAGCTGCGGCGACTGATCACTTTCGCGCCTGTGGACAAGGCAGATGCTGTGCGCGATGCGCTTTTTGCGGCCGGGGCCGGCAACATCGGCAATTACTCCGAATGCAGTTTCAATACGGAGGGCGAGGGATCGTTCAAGGCCGGAGACGGTGCGGATCCTTATGTTGGAAAAGTGGGAGAGCTGCACCTGGAGCGCGAGACGAAGATCGAGACCGTGTTTCCCTTTTACCTCGAAGACCAGGTGGTGCGTGCCCTCGTGCAGGCGCATCCGTACGAAGAGGTTGCCTACGACATCTTTGCCATGGAAAATACGCATTTCGGCATCGGGGCGGGCTTCGTTGGCAACCTGCCCGAGGCGCTGGAGCCGGTGGCCTTCCTGGAAAAGCTAAGGGATTCCTTCGGGCTGCAGGCGCTGCGGCACACGGTCTTCCCCGGGCGGCCCATCCGCCGGGTGGCGCTTTGCGGCGGCTCCGGGGCCTTTCTCATCCGCACCGCCCTTGCTGCCGGCGCCGACGCCTATGTTACCGCAGATGTGAAATACCACGAGTTTTTCGACGCCGAAGGCCGGATGCTGCTGGCCGATATCGGGCACTGGGAGAGCGAGCAGTTTACTGTGGACCTGCTGCAGGAGCTAATCGCCGGAAAATTCCCTACCTTTGCCGTCCTTAAATCGTCGGTAGCGACGAACCCGCTGCGCTACTTTCCCGCGTAGGAAAGGGGTGTCGCGACTAACAAACAAAACGTCAAATCCGCTCATGGCAAACGTAAAAGAATACTCGGTCGAAGAAAAACTGACCGCACTCGTCAACCTCCAGAAGATCGATTCCAAGCTCGACGAGATCCGGATCCTGAAGGGCGAGCTGCCGATGGAAGTGGCCGACCTTGAAGACGAGATCCAGGGCCTCCACGCCCGCCAGCTCCGCATCGAAGAGGAGATCAACGGCATCACGGAATTCATCAGCCAGAAGACGGAAGCCATCCAGACGGCCGAAGCGCTGGTGAAGAAGTATGAGAAGGACTCCGAAAACGTGAAGAACAACCGCGAGTTCGAAGCCATCAACAAAGAGATCGAAATGCAGCAGCTCGAAGTGAAGCTCTGCGAAAAGCATATCAAAGACGCCAAAGAGGAAATTTCCGAAAAGGCCGTCGCCCTCGAGAAAGCGAAGAAAGCCCTCGGCAGCAAAGATGCCGTGCTGAGCGGCAAGAAAGGTGAGCTCGAGAAAATCATCGCCACCACCGAAAAAGAAGAGAAGCAGTACCAGGCTGACGCTGAAAAAGCGCGCACGGCTGTGGATCCCCGCCTGCTCACTTCCTACGAAAAGATCCGCTCTTCGTACCGCAACGGCCTCGCCGTGGTGCCAGTAGAGCGCGACGCCTGCGGTGGTTGCTTCTACGCCATCCCGCCCCAGAAGCAAAGCGAGATCAAGCAGCGCAAAAAAGTAATGGTGTGCGAGAACTGCGGCCGTATCCTCGTTGATACCGAGCTGAGCGACTCCATCGAAGTGAAGTAATCGGTTTACTGTTTATTAGTTTATCGGTAAGGAGGTCCCGTCATTGCGGGACCTCTTTCGTTTGAGGGGCCTTGTTGCCGTCCTGATCCCCTCGCGTAAACCTTATTTTCTTCTTTCCTTAGCGGTTTGCTGTTGTCCTTCCCGCAATGCGCACTGTTGTCGCCTCCCCCGATTCTTGCTAAAAAATTTATCATTTTTTGCCTCCTGTGCCCGCAAAACCCGTGCGTTTTCGTTTACTTTGTTAGCCGTATGCTATCCCGACTTGCGATACAGAATTACGCCATCATCGACCAGCTCGAAGTGGATTTTTCCGAACACCTCAACATCATCACCGGTGAAACCGGTGCCGGTAAATCGATCCTCCTCGGCGCGCTGGGCCTCATTTTGGGCCGTCGTGCCGATGCGGGCGCGCTCCTGCACCGCGATCGCAAGTGCGTGGTAGAAGGCCTGTTTCGCCACGAAGCGCTCGACGAGGCGGTGCTGCAGTTTTTGCAGGAGCAAGAGCTGGATGTGCAGGACGACCTGGTGGTGCGCCGCGAGATCGCCCCGAGCGGCAAGAGCCGGGCTTTTGTGAACGACACGCCGGTAAACCTTGCGCAGCTGAACCAGCTGAGCTCGCTCCTTGTAGACCTGCACCAGCAGTTCGACACGCTGGAGCTGGGAGAAAGCGAGTTCCAGCGGCAGGTGCTCGATGCACTTGCCGGCAACCGCGCAGTGCTGAAATCGTACGTGGCTGTATACGGAGAACTCACCGAAGCGCGCCGCACGCTGGCCCGCCTCGAAGAAACGAAGGGACAGGCTGCGCGCGAGTTCGACTACCACCAGTTTCAATACAACGAACTGGAAGAGGCGGCCTTTAAGGAGCATGAGCTGGAAGAGCTCGACCGCGAACTGAAGGTGCAAAGCAATGCGGAAGGTATCAAGAATGCCGTATCCAGGGCGCAATACGAGCTGCAGGAAGGGGAGACACCCATCGTGCGCAGCATCCGCTCCCTGGCCGCGGGGCTTCAGCCTTTCCGCGACCTGCACCCCGATCTTCCCTCGCTTGCGCAACGCCTGGAGTCGGCTTACATCGAGCTGCAGGATGTTGCCGACGAACTCGACCGCATCGGCGGGAAGGTGCAATCGGATCCGGCAACCATCGAGCAGATCAGCGAACGCCTTTCTACCGGTTATAAACTGCTGAAGAAGCACGGCGTGCAAACCACGACCGAATTACTGGCTATCAAGTCGAGCCTTGAAGAAAAACTACAGGCGGTGCTCAATATCGACGACGACATCGCCCGTGCGGGCAAGACCGTAGAAATACGGGAAGGCGAGGCGCGGAAGCTTGCGTTGCAGCTGTCGGCTGCGCGCAGCGCGCAGGTGGCCTCGCTCGAAAAGCGTGTGAATGCGATGCTTGCGCAGGTGGGCATGCCAAACGCGCGCCTTAAAGTGCAGGTGGTTGCGGGCGAAGCGCTGCTACCCTTCGGCCTGGATGCGATCGATTTTCTTTTCGATGCCAACAAGAGCAACCAGTTTCAACCGTTGCGCAAAGTGGCCAGCGGCGGCGAGCTGAGTCGCCTTATGCTTTGCATCAAATCGCTGGTTGCTACTTCGATGAACCTTCCCACCCTCATCTTCGACGAGATCGACACGGGCATTTCGGGAGAAGCCGCACGCCAGGTGGGCATTATCCTGAAAGACCTTGCTGCCGCGCGCCAGGTGATCTGCATCACGCACCAGCCCCAGATCGCGGGCAAGGGCGACCGTCACTTCTTCGTATACAAAACCGTGCAGGACGATGCTGTGAAGACCGGCATCCGCACGCTGAGCACCGACGAACGCGTAGTTGCCATCGCCAAGATGCTCAGCGGCGAAAAGCCCACTGCCGCCGCGCTGGAGAATGCACGCGAGATGGTGATGAATTGATGAATGCAGTAATGTGGTGATGTGGTAATTAGTCTTATGCGTCATCCTTAGCCCATTACCACATAACCTGATTACCACATCACCACATTATATTTGTGCACCGGCATCCGGATTAAAACTGATATCTATGGCCAACAACCTACTGGCAGGAAAGAAAGGAATCATATTCGGCGCGCTCGACGAGAAGTCCATCGCGTGGAAGACCGCCCTGGCCTGCCACGCACAGGGTGCGCAGATCGTGCTTTCCAACGCGCCCGTTGCTTTACGCATGGGCGAGATCAACAAACTATCCGAGCTGATCGGCGCACCGGTTATCGGCGCCGACGTGACCAACATGGACGACCTGAAGAAGCTTTTCGAAGAATCGATGGCGCACTTCGGAGGCAAGGTCGACTTCGTGCTGCACTCCATCGGGATGGGCATCAACGTGCGGAAGGGCAAGCACTATACCGAATTGAATTACGAGTGGCACCAGAAGACGCTCGACATTTCGGCAACGAGCCTGCACCGCGTGCTCCGCACCGCATGGGAACTGGATGCGCTCAGCGAGTGGGGCTCGGTAGTAGCACTCTCCTATATCGCGGCCCAGCGCGTGTTCCCCGACTACAACGAAATGGCCGATGCGAAGGCCCTGCTCGAAAGCACCGCACGTTCCTTCGGCTATCACTACGGTGTGCGCAACAAAGTACGTGTGAATACCATTTCGCAATCACCCACACGCACAACGGCAGGCTCGGGAGTGAAAGGCTTTGACGCTTTTGTTGATTATGCGGAAAAGATGAGCCCGCTCGGCAACGCCCTCGCTGAAGATTGCGCCAACTATTGCGTGTTCATGTTCTCCGATCTTTCGCGCTACATCACCATGCAGAACCTCTTTCACGATGGCGGCTTCTCTTACACGGGGGTGAGCCAGGCGATCGTGGATACAATGATGCCGTCGGGTGATGAGTAATGAGTAATGAGTAATGAGCAATGAGTAGGCCGGCTCTACGAATACAAATGCCCCGCGATTGCGGGGCATTTGTATTACTCATTATTGATTACTGATTACTCATCGTCAGTACTCGTCTTCATTGAAAAGGAAGTCTTCCTGCGACGGGTAGTCGGGCCAGATGTCTTCGATGCTTTCATACACTTCTCCCTCGTCTTCGAGCTCCTGCAGGTTCTCCACCACTTCGATGGGCGCACCCGATCGAATGGAGTAGTCGATCAGCTCGTCTTTCGTAGCCGGCCAGGGAGCATCTTCGAGGTATGAGGCCAATTCCAGTGTCCAGAACATGGTATCGTGTTTTTATTCGGTCGTTATGATTCCCGGTAACCGGACTAATTTCTATGCCAATCAACCGGTTAAGCATCCGGGTTGCCCCGGAATTTCCGGCAAAAGTAGGGGTATTCGCGAATTTTCCAAGGGCCGCCTTTCAGGGGCCCGTTTGACGTTTGTCGTTGGCGGTTTGCCGGTGGTTGGCGCACCACTGACGCGCCGCGCAATGCGAAACAACAAACTCCAAACCTCAAACCACCAACTATATTTGCCCCCATGTCTCTTCTCCAGGCCACAGGTATCCATAAACGTTTCGGTCAGCTCCAGGTGCTCAAGGGAGTCGATCTTTCGCTCGAAAAAGGCGAGATCGTTTCCATCGTAGGGCCTTCGGGTTCCGGCAAAAGCACCCTGCTGCATATTCTCGGAACGCTGGATCGCCCGGATGCCGGTCGCGTGTTCCTGGGCAAGACCGAGCTGTCGCAGTTATCCAGCAGCCGCCTGGCCGAAGTGCGCAATCGAAGCATCGGCTTCGTGTTCCAGTTTCACCACCTGCTTCCCGAATTTTCGGCCATCGAAAACGTGTGCATCCCGGCGTGGATCGCGGGGCGCCGCAACAGCAGCGTGCGTGCCGAAGCGGAGCGCCTCCTCGCGTTGCTTGGGCTCGGTCATCGCCTTCAGCACAAGCCCAGCGAGCTCTCCGGTGGAGAGCAGCAGCGTGTGGCGGTTGCCCGCGCGCTGGTCAACAATCCCGACATCGTGTTTGCCGATGAGCCCACCGGTAACCTCGATTCGGCCAATGCCCGCGAACTGCACGACCTCTTCTTCCGGCTTCGGCAGGAGCTGGGCCAAACCTTCCTGATCGTTACGCACAACGAAGAACTCGCGCAGTTGAGCGACCGGGTGGTGAGTATGAAGGATGGGAAGGTGATCTGAGGTCACACCCTCGGCTGCCACTTGATCTCCTCCGCGCCCAACAGGCTTGCAGCGTAGCGCGCCAGCACAAAAAGATAATCACTTAAGCGGTTGAGGTATTGCAGAATCAGCGTCTCCATTTCGGGGTCGTCTACCTGCAGCGCCACGCAGAGGCGTTCGGCGCGGCGGCAAACGCAGCGTGCTACGTGGAGAAACGAAACAGCCGGTGCGCCGCCCGGGAGGATAAAAGACCGCATCGGTTCGAGGAGCTCGTTCATCCGGTCGATCTCTTTTTCGAGCAGCGTCACGTCGTCGGCTTTCAGGTCGGGGATGCGCAGTTTGGGTTCTTTCTCCGGATCGCAGGCCAGCGCCGAGCCCAGCGTGAACAACCGGTCCTGGACCTCGCGCAGGATGCGGTTGGTGTGTCCATCGGTCACGTGATCCATTGCCACGCCAATCCAGGAGTTCAGCTCGTCTACGGTGCCGTAGCTTTCTATGCGCAGGTGACTTTTCGAAACGCGTGTGCCGCCAATGAGCGCCGTAGTGCCCTTGTCGCCGGTCTTCGTGTATATCTTGAATGCCATCTGGAGAGGAGTTTAAGGGTTTATTGTGGTGAACGAACGAAACAGCCGTAAAGTTCGTGAAGAAACGTATCTCCAAACAGCGGAGTCTGTACCAATAAACCAGTGAACCAATAAACCAATACACTAACTCACCATTGCCGGCGCTTCGTTGCGCTTGTCGCTTTCCAGCAGTCCGTCGCGGAGGCGTATGATGCGGTGGGCGTGGGTGGCGATATCTTCTTCGTGGGTCACCAGTATCACCGTGTTCCCGGAGGCGTGGATCTTTCCGAAGATGTCCATGATCTCGTACGATGTTTTCGTATCGAGGTTACCGGTCGGTTCGTCGGCCAGGATCATCGATGGATCGTTGACCAGCGCGCGCGCGATGGCCACACGCTGGTTTTGCCCGCCGCTCATTTCGTTGGGTTTGTGGTGGCTGCGGTCGGCGAGGCTCACCATGTCGAGCACGTGCAGCGCTTTTTCCATGCGCTCCTTTTTACCGATGCCGGCGTACACCAGCGGCAGTGCTACGTTCTCGGCGGCGGTGAGGCGCGGCAGCAGGTTGAACTGCTGGAAAACGAACCCGATCTCCTTGTTACGCACTTCCGCAAGGTCATTGTCGCTCATCCGGCTCACGTCTTTTCCATTGAGCACGTACGTGCCGCCGGTGGGCGTATCCAGGCACCCAAGGATATTCATCAGCGTGCTTTTTCCAGATCCCGATGGGCCCATCAGCGCAACATATTCGTTCTTCACGATATCAACCGTAATGCCTTTGAGCACTTCAATGACCTGCTTGCCGAGGAAATAGTTTTTGCGGATGCCTTCGAGGTGGATGATGCCTTGCATGGGGTAAAGATAGTTTTCAGTTTCAGGTTTTCAGTTTTCAGTTGCCAACTAAAGGTGAATGCCCGTATGGTGGCGCCGGAACGCCAACTATAGACTGCAAACTGAAAACTTCAAACTATTTTCGCGCCGTTATGAACAAAGAGATCGTCGTTAGCGGCATCCGCTCCACGGGGCAGCTGCACCTGGGCAATTACTTCGGAGCCATGCGCAACTATGTGCGGATGCAGGAAGCCTACGACTGCTATTTCTTTGTGGCCGACTGGCACGCGCTCACCACGCACCCCGACACGAGCGAACTCCAGAACAGCGTGCTCAACGTGCTCGCCGAAAACATCGCCGCGGGCCTCGACCCCGAAAAGGTGACCCTGTACTGCCAGAGCGCCGTTCCAGAGATCGCCGAACTGTATCTCCTGCTGAATATGCTGGCCTACAAAGGCGAGTTAGAGAAGACGACGACCTTCAAAGACAAGGTGCGGGCCAACCCGGAGAATGTAAACGCGGGCCTGCTTACTTATCCCGTGCTGATGACCGCCGATATCCTCATCCACCGTGCGCTCTATGTGCCCGTGGGCAAAGACCAAGAGCAACACCTGGAGATGGCGCGCAACTTCGCACAGCGCTTCAACCATCGCTATGGCGAGCTGTTTCCCGAGCCGCAGGCGTTCAACTTCGGCGCCGAGCTCATCAAAGTGCCTTCTCTGGATGGCGCAGGCAAGATGAGCAAAAGCGAAAACCAGAACGCGACATTGTACCTCGCCGACGACGATGAACTGATTCGTAAGAAAGTGATGAAGGCGAAGACCGATAGCGGTCCAGCCGAGCCCGACTCGGAAATGCCCGAATACATACGCAACATCTTCCAGATCATGAGCCTGGTTAGCGCTCCCGATGTGGTAGGCAAGTTCACCGCCGACTTCAACAGCGCCAACATCCGCTACGGCGATATGAAAAAGCAGCTGGCGGAGGATATGGTGCGCTTCATTTCACCCATCCGCGAACGGGCAGTAGAACTCCGCAAGGACACGGATTCGCTGAAACGCATCATGACCCGCGGCGCTGAGGCAGCGCGCGAAAGCGCAGGCCGCACCATAGCCGAGGCGCGGCGCCTGGTGGGACTGAATTACCTCCAATAAAAAATTGCCTGAATCAACCCTAAGCGCTAATTTGAGCCGCTCCATCCCACTGCTTTCACCGTATGCCGAAGAACAAGAAGCCCAAACATATCGCCGTCGCCGGCAACATAGGCGCAGGCAAGACCACGCTCACCGAAATGCTCAGCAAGCATTACCGCTGGATACCCCAGTTCGAAGACGTGGACGACAACCCGTACCTCAACGACTTCTACGAAGACATGCCGCGCTGGAGCTTCCCGCTGCAGATCTACTTCCTCAACGGCCGCCTCCGCCAGCTGATCGATATCCAGCAAGGAACCGAAACCGTCATCCAGGACCGCACCATCTACGAGGATGCGCACATCTTCGCACCCAACCTGCACGAGATGGGGCTGATGACGAAGCGTGACTACGACAACTACTTTACCTTCTTCTCTACGCTGAAAAGCATGGTGCAGCCTCCCGACCTGCTCATTTACCTTCAGTGCTCCGTACCTACGCTGGTTGGCCAGATCCAGAAGCGCGGCCGCGACTACGAGGAAAACATCCGCCTCGATTACCTCAAGCGCCTCAACGACTACTACAACAAGTGGATCGAAGGGTATAAGGAAGGCCCGCTGCTCATCATCAACGGCGACGACAACAAGTTTGGTGAGCGCCCCGAAGACTTCGGCAAGATCGTGAACCTGATTGATGCGGAGCTGTTCGGGTTGTTCTAAGGATAAGAAACCAAAAAAGGTTCGGAACCGCAAAGAGAAGAAGGGGCGAAGTTGTTACGCGAAATGTATTGTAAATCGCCTCGCCGAAAGGAACGATTTGTTACGAAACCTTCGCGTAACTACTTCTTTTCTTTGCTTCTTCGCGGTTGACAACCTTATTCAACTTCCCCAACCTTTCTCTTCCCCAGCAAAGCGGGAAATTAAAACCACAGCGATAAGCCCGGCCACCCATTATAAAAAAACTGCACGCATTTTGTTTGAGGTAAGTAGTTGCTAACCTCCTACAAATGAAAAAGATTATTCTCGCCCTCACGCTTGCCTTCGCCGGCACCGGGGCCTTTGCACAAACCGACATCGAGCGCCAGAACCTTCAGGATGTGCGCTCTTATCTTGCCAACAGCGATTTCGTGTATCCTTACCTCGATACGCCCCCGCTCTTTCCGGGTGGCACCGACAAGTGGAGCCGTTACGTGAATTCGTCCGCGCTGGTGCTCAATGCCGGAATGGAAGCCGCGAAGCAGGGACTGAAGACCGGCCATTACGTGGTTACGCTGCGCTTTGCGATCAATGCAGATGGCTCGGTAGGCGAGGCCCGCACGATGGGCGCACCCATTGGCTACGGCCTGGAAGAAGCCGCGCTCAACCTCGTAAAAAACAGCGGCAAATGGACTCCCGCACACATCGAAGGCCGCGACACGAAAAGCTGGCTGCAGCTCAATGTCCGCTTCCATGTGTTTGAATAGACGGACGATGCCGGATGTCTGATGTCTGGCATTTGCGCCAACAAGAAAGGGATCGCAGCGCGATCCCTTTCTTGTATTTAAACGACATCCTACATCAGACATCCTACATCAGACATTTACGGGTACGTTGCATGCTCCTGCGTTGCTTCCAGCTCCTGCTCGATGCGCTGGAGCCATTCAGCCTGCAGCTTGCGGTTGCGGCTGTGATCCGTTTCGCCGTCGTATTGATTCTGCAGCGCTTCTTTTTGCGCCACGATGTTGTTGTAAATGCGGGTAAGGTCGGCTTTTACGCTGCGGCGCTCATATTGGTATTCCGAAAGTTCTTTAAAGAGCTGGCGTGCGCACAACTCGGTGATGTCGAAGTGTGCTTGTTCATGCGCCAGGATGTAGTCGGTCTTCATCAGTCCCCACGATTTCGTCTTCTGGAAGTTGCAGGTGATGTTGAAGGTCAGCACGCCGTCTTTCACCTGGTAGGAAAGACCCAACGTAGTGCTGGTGGAGGCCACAGCTTCGGTGCCTTGCACGGGCGCACTGCGGAAGTCTTCCCAGTTTACTACACGGCGGGCGCTCCAGGGAATGAGCTCGGCGTTCTCTTCGCGCAGGGGCGCTTCGGCATACGATGCAGACGCAATCATCAACGAAGGCGTGGCAGAAGGCGCAGGAGCGGCACCGGGGACGGGACGCATCGAAGCAAAAGCAAGCAGGAGTACGGGAAGACTAAAGGACGTCAGGTTCATATGCACGGTTAACGGTAAGTCATCTGGATTTCGTATTCAAATTACTACCGCAAGTCGTTAAAGCGTTGACACATACGGTAAAGCGCCCGTTTCCGGGGGTGAAAAACGCTTTTTCAGCGCCGTTCGCGATCCATGCGCTGCTCCCTTCTGCCAGTTGATGCGAAGCGCCACCTCGATTTCCTGGGGGGATAGTGTGGGTGCCAAAAAAGAGCCCCGGCGCGGTGCCAGGGCTCTGTCAATCATACAGCAAGCGTAGCTATTTAAGCCTTGGGAGCGGCATTGCGGATCTCGTCGCTAACGCCCGAGGCATACTTTTCAAAGTTCTTCACGAACAGGCCGGCAAGATATTTCGCCTTCTCGTCGTAAGCCGCGCCGTCGCTCCAGGTGTTGCGGGGCGTGAGCAGCTCGGTGGGGACGCCCGGAACTTCTTTCGGAATGGCCACTCCGAAGATCGGGTCGGCTACGGTTTCTACATTGTCCAGCTTGCCTTCGAGGGCGGCGCTGATCATGGCTCGGGTGAAGCCCAGTTTCATGCGGTTGCCTACGCCGTAGGGGCCGCCGGTCCAGCCGGTGTTGATCAGCCAGACGTTGACATTGTTCTCTTCCATCTTCTTGCCCAGCATTTCGGCATACTTGCCCGGGTGCAGCGGAAGGAAAGGTGCTCCAAAGCAAGCCGAGAAGGTCGGCTTCGGCTCGGTAACGCCCGCTTCGGTGCCTGCCACCTTGGCCGTGTAGCCCGAAATGAACTGGTACATCGCCTGCCCCTTGGTAAGGCGGGAAATGGGAGGCAGCACGCCGTAGGCATCGCAGGTAAGGAAGAAGATATTATGCGGCACGTTGCCCATCGAAGGCTCGGCGGCGTTGGAGATGAAATCCAGCGGGTAGGAAACACGCGTATTCTCGGTGATGCTCGCGTCGTCGAAGTTGATCTTGTTGGTGCCTTCGAAAAACTTCACGTTTTCCACGATGGCGCCCGGGCGGATGGCGTGGAAGATCTCGGGTTCTTTTTCTTCGGAGAGGTTGATCAGCTTGGCGTAGCATCCACCTTCAAAGTTGAAGATGCCGTCTGCGGTCCAGCCGTGCTCGTCGTCGCCGATCAGCTTGCGCTTGGGGTCGGCCGAGAGCGTTGTTTTGCCCGTGCCGGAGAGTCCGAAGAATACCGCCGTATCGCCGTTGTCGGCCATGTTGGCCGAGCAGTGCATGCTGAGCACGTTCTTTTCCTGCGGGAGAATGTAGTTGAGAACGCTGAAAATACCTTTCTTGGTTTCACCGGTATAACCGCTGCCGGCGATGAGGATGGTCTTGTGCTTGAACGAAACCACTGCGGCGTTGTGCTGGCGCGTGCCGCAAACCGCCGGGTCGAGGCGCAGGCCGGGCGCGGAAAGCACGGTCCACTCGGGGTTGAAGTTTTCGAGCTCCTCTTCTTCGGGACGGAGGAACATGTTGTAGGCAAAGAGGTTGGTCCAGGGCTTCTCCGTCACCACGCGGATGTTGAGACGGTAGCGCGGGTCGGCGCAGGCGTAGCAGTCGCGCACCCACAGTTCCGGCTGCTGATTAAGGTGGTTGAGGATCTGCTCGCGGATGACCCAGAAGTACTTCTCGTCGATGGCGATGTTGAAATTGTTCCAGTGAACGGTGTTCTCGCTGATCTCGTCTTTTACAGTGAATTTGTCCTGCGGTGAGCGTCCCGTGAATTCGCCGGTGTTGATGGCAAGGGCGCCCGTGTCCGTAAGCGTTCCTTCCCCGAGGCGGAGCGAGTCCTGCACAAGCTCTTCCGGTGTTGACTGGTAATGAATGCTATCCGTTTTGGTTAAGCCCATCTTCACCAGCTTCCCTATCGGGAAGGAAATTGTAGGTACTGACATAGAAGCAATCGTTTGTTTAGACTGCAAAGGTAAAAGTTTGTGCCATAGCATTTTCGGAGCCGTGTGGTGAATACACATTAGCGTGAGCGGTGAGCCGTCAACCGTGAGCACCATTAGCGAAGAAGCTCTGCCATATATGGAGTCTTTGAATACCGGCCTACTCGCAGCCTCCCGCTCACGGCTCACGGCTCACGATTCCCCAGTACCTTGCTGCCATGAAGCACCTGCCCCTCGATTCCCAGTTGTTCCTCTCCAACCGCGCGCGCTTCGTGGAGCGGATGAAGCCGAATTCCATCGCCGTGTTCGTTTCGGGCGATGAATATCCGAGCAACGGCGATGCACTTCATCCTTTCAGGCAAAACAGCGACCTCTACTGGCTGTGCGGCATCCAGCAGGAAGACACGATGGTGGTACTCTTCCCCGACAACCCCGATCCGAAATACCGCGAGGTACTCGTGCTGGTGCGCCCCAACGAGCTGAAAGAAAAATGGGACGGCAAGAGCCTGCGCCGCGAGGAGGCTACTGCGATCTCCGGCATGCAAACCATCGTGTGGCTCGATAGCCTCGAAGGAATGCTGCAGGGCTGGATCCACCTCGCCGACAACATCTACCTCGATACGAATGAAAACGACCGCCATGGCGCGCACTTCGACACGCGCGACTACCGCTACATCCGCGAGCTGCAGCAACGCTACCCGCTCCATCGCTACGAGCGCGCCGCGCGCATCCTCGGCGACCTGCGCTCCATAAAAACACCCTACGAGGTCAACGTGACGAAGAAGGCCATTGACATCACCGCCAAAACCTTTAAGCGCGTGTGTGCCTTCGTGCGGCCGGGTGTAATGGAATACGAGATCGAGGCCGAGATCGTACACAGCTTCCTGTCGCAACGCGCGTCGGGCGAGGCTTATGGGTCTATCATCGCTTCCGGCGACCGCGCACGCACGCTGCATTATGTAAGCAACAACGGGGAGTGCAAAGACGGCGAGCTGCTGCTGCTCGATTTCGGTGCGTCGTATGGCGGCTACAATGCCGATCTCTCACGCACCATTCCCGTCAACGGCAAGTTTACTGCGCGGCAGGCCGAAGTATATAATGCCTGCCTGCACCTCCACGATTATGCGAAGAGCCTTCTGAAGCCGGGCATCACGCTGATCGATTACACCGATCAAGTGGGAGCGGAAGCCACGCAGCAATTCCTCAAGATCGGTTTGCTCAGCGAGTCGGATGTGAAGAATGAGGACGCCGACAACCGCGCGTATCGCAAGTATCTCTATCATGGCATCTCGCACCACCTCGGCCTCGACGTGCACGACCTCGGCAGCCGCACCGAGCCGATCCGCGAAGGCATGCTCTTCACCGTGGAGCCGGGCATCTACATTCAGGAAGAAGCAATGGGCATCCGCATCGAAAACAACATCTGGATCACGAAAGATGGAAACGTGGATCTCTTTGAAGGCATACCGATGACAGTGGAGGAAATCGAAGCAGCGATGCGGGGATAAGGTTTGAAAGGTTTTGAAAGGTTTTGATAGGTTTTGAGGTTCGGGAAGGTTTTGCGAGGTGCGTGTTCCAACTTCGCAGAACCCTGCAAAACCCTTCAAAACTCTCTAACCCTCAAAACCCTTCGGGCTATATTTGTCGGCATGAAGCAGATCCCCAACTTCTTTACGCTCCTCAATCTCATCTTCGGCTGCCTCGCCATCGTATGCATCCTGCAAACGGGCGAGAACATCGTAGGCATCGATGAGGGCTCGGTGACGGGCACGGCGATCAACTTCCCGGAGAAGATCTGGTGGGGAGCACTGTTTCTTTTTGCCGCTGCCGTCGTGGATTTTCTCGATGGCTTCCTGGCGCGACTGCTCAAAGCACAAAGTGGGATGGGTGAGCAGCTCGATTCGCTCAGCGACATGGTGTCGTTTGGCGTTGCGCCCGGAATGATCCTGTACCAGCTGCTGCGCATGGCCTACGCGCGCAATGAAGGCGGCCTCGATGTGAACTGGATCTGGCTTTTTCCTGCATTCATTTTCACCGGCGCCGTTGCCTGGAGGTTGGCGAAGTTCAACATCAGCACTACGCAGAAATACAACTTCGAAGGAGTGCCTTCCCCTGCCGGCGGGCTCCTCATTGCATCTTTGCCGCTGGTGCTTTTTTACAATGAAAATGAAGCCGTGGCCAACGTGCTGCTCAACCCGTGGACACTCTACGCCATCATCCTGCTGGTGGCTTATCTCATGGTGAGCCGCCACTCGTTCATGGCGCTGAAGTTTCGCGACTACTCGCTGCGCAACAACGGGTTGAAATATGGGCTGCTTGCTGCCGGTCTCGTGCTCATCCTGCTGCTCGGCTGGCTCTCGGTGCCCGCTATCTTCCTGCTCTACGTGGTGCTCTCGTTCTTCAACAAGGAGCCGGTGCAAACCGCCGCCGCCGCACCTTCGCACAGCAACCCGCGCGAGGAAAAGGACATCACCGTCTAGCGCTTCCGAGAACGGCGTCGAACGTTAAGCCTATTGTCCGGAATTGCATTTTCTTTGCAGCGCAGAACCTTTCAAAACCTCTCTGAACCTTTTCAAAACCTTTTCACAACCCCTTTTTATGACCTACACGATACAGGTAAACGTGATGCCGCTCAAAGACCTGCTCGACCCGCAGGGCAAAGCCGTGAGCAACGGTCTTTCCAATCTTGGATTGAAAGGCGTTAGCGATGTGCGCATCGGCAAGCGCATCACCCTGCAGATCGAAGCGGAATCGGAAGAAGCCGCACGCGCACTCGCTGAAGAAGCAAGCAAGAAGTTGCTGGCAAACCCTGTGATGGAATACTATGAAATCAATCTCTGATCGCTGAGGTCGGATGTCTGATTCGAAAGACATGCCACATGAAATCAGCCATCAGCCATCCTACATCACCCATGTTGTATTTAGTTCCCACCCCCATCGGCAACCTCAAAGACATTACGTTCCGCGCCATCGAAGTGCTGCAGGGCGTTGATGTTATTCTTGCCGAAGACACGCGGACGAGCGGCAAGCTGCTGCAGCACTACAACATTCAGAAACCGGTGACGCCCTACCACCAGCACAACGAGCATAAAGTGCTGCAGCACCTGGTAGACCAGCTTCTCGCGGGCAAGAACATGGCCATCATCACCGACGCAGGCACGCCCGGTATTTCCGATCCCGCATTTCTACTGGTGCGCGAATGCGTGCGCAACGGCATCAAGGTTGACAGCCTCCCGGGCGCTACGGCTTTCGTTCCGGCGCTGGTAAGCAGCGGCCTTCCCACCAACCGTTTTTGTTTCGAAGGCTTTCTTCCTCCCAAGAAGGGGCGGCACACAATGCTCACGCAGCTTGCCGAAGAAGAGCGCACGATCGTGCTGTATGAATCGCCGATGCGCCTCGTGAAATCGCTTGCCGAATTCATGGAGTATTTTGGTGCCGACAGGCCCTGCTCCGTGAGCCGCGAGCTGAGCAAACTCTTTGAAGAGCACGTGCGCGGCACGCTCCGGGAAGTGCACGACCACTTTGTACAAAAGGGCGTGAAGGGAGAAATCGTGGTCGTTATCGGCGGAAAATCCTAATTTCCGGCTTCCTAAAAAACCACAATCCTTATGTTTCGTTCCCTCGTGCTGGCCTGTCTTTGTGCTGTAGTGTTTTCCTTTTCCGCATCCGCCCAGCTGGGCAAGATTCCCTCCGCAGTCACCGATTCTTTTTCCCGTCAATACCCCGATGCCAAACAGGTTTCGTATGGCGACAACCTGGGAGACTATACCGTGCGCTTTATGATGGACACGTCGCGGATGACCGCCCATTACAACAAGAAAGGTGCGTGGCAAGGCTCCGACCGTGCCATCTCATTCGAGAACCTTTCTGCCGATGTGAAGGATGGCTTTATGAAAAGCAAATTCTCCGACTGGCAGGTAAAAGAAGTAACGCAGCTTTACCTCAATGCGAAGCAAGGTGGCGGCGAACAATTCCGCATCAAGGTGAGCAAGGGCGACTTTCAAAAACGTTACCTGTATTTCAACCGCGCGGGCCGCATGGTGAAGGACAAGATGGCGTTGTAAGCAACGCTTCATACTACGATTTCAAACCCCGGTCGGCAGGCCGGGGTTTTCATTTAGCGGGCCGTTAAAATTCCACCTGCGGTAGGCCATCCATGCGGTTTTGGGGCTATCTTGTCGCACTTAGATAAACCCTTCCGAAAGCGAATGAAAAGACACACCCGATTGCTCTCTGTGCTGGCGCTGGGCCTCGCGCTCAACGCACACGCCCAACCCGATCGCTGGCAGCAGCGCGTGAAGTATACGATGGACGTTGACATGAACGTGGAAACGAATCAGTATACCGGCAAGCAAAAAGTTGAATACTGGAACAACTCTCCCGATACATTGAAGCGCGTCTTCTTTCATCTTTATTGGAATGCGTTTCAACCCAACTCGATGATGGATGCGCGCAGCCGGCGCCAGGGAAGCACGGTGCTGGCCACACGCAACGGCCGGGAGATCGTGGACTGGGACCAGCGGGTGAAAGACCGCATCCTTAACCTCAAGCCCGACGAGATCGGCTACGAGCGTGTGAGCTCCATCCGCATGGACGGGCGCGTGCAGAAAACGAAAGAGCACGAGACGATCCTCGAGGTGCAGCTGGATAAGCCCATCCTGCCGAAGTCGAAAGTGACCTTCGATATGGACTGGACCGCACAGGTGCCGCTGCAGGTGCGCCGCAGTGGCCGCGACAATCCGCAAACTACCGTGCGCTACACGATGACGCAGTGGTATCCGAAGCTCGTTGAGTACGATTACGAAGGCTGGCATCCCACGCCTTATGTAGCACGCGAATTTTACGGCGTGTGGGGCGACTATGACGTTACCATCCGAATCGACAAGAAATACCTGCTCGGTGGTTCGGGCTACATTGCCAATCCAAACGAGGTAGGCTTTGGTTATGAAGCAAAAGGCGCGAAGCCGCTCAACCCAACCGGCAAGCGCACGTGGAAATTCACTGCTCCCAACGTGCACGACTTTGCATGGGCGGCCGACCCCGGCTACAAGCACCTCGTGCGCCAGGTGCCCAACGGACCTACGGTGAATGTGCTTTACAAAAACCCAACAGGCAGCGCGGATGAAGATCGCAAATGGAACCTGATGGCCGATGCCGCGGTGATCGTTTACCCATACATCGCAAAGACGTTTGGTCCTTACCCTTACAAACAATATTCGTTCATTCACGGTGGCGATGGCGGCATGGAATATCCCAACTGCACGATGCTTTCGGGCTCGGGCATCGGCACTGCCTTCCACGAATGGATGCATACCTGGTATCAGGGCATGCTTGCCACCAATGAGAGCGAGCACGCCTGGATGGACGAAGGATTCACCGAGTGGGCGGCAGAGCGCGTGGGTGACTATTACGATTCGGTTGTGCGCCGCAGCAAGCTTCCCGCCGACCAGCGTGCGAAGGAAGACACTGCGAAGAAGAACAACCTGTTCGACGACATCTATGGTGGCTTTACATCGCTCGTGCGCAGTGGCCGCGAGGAGCCGCTCACCACGCACGCCGATCAGTTCAATACCAACTATGCTTACAGCAATGCCGCCTACCTCAAAGGCGCCGTGTTTATCGAGCAGCTGGGCTACATCACCGGAGCGGCCGTGCGCGATCGCATCCTGCTCGAGTACTACCGCCAATGGCGCTTCAAACATCCCAATCCGAACGACTTCATCCGCGTGGCCGAAAAGGTGAGCGGGCTGCAGCTGGATTGGTACCGTGGCTATTGGGTGAACACCACCAAGACCATCGACTATGCAGTGGATAGCCTTTGGAGCGATGGAAGCGGCACGCGTGTGCGCCTGCGCAACGACGGGATGATGCCCATGCCGATCGACCTGAAGATCACTTTCAAGGATGGTTCGAGCGAGTGGCACTACATTCCGCAATACCTTCAGTTTGGCGAGAAGGCTCCGGAGCCCGGCCAGGAAGGACGCAAGGTTTATGAGGCCTGGAAGTGGACGCATCCCACCTACGAGATCAGCAGCGGCCGCACGCTCACGGACATCATCTCGGTGGAGATCGACCCAAGCCATCGGATGGCCGACATGGTGCGCAAGAACAATTTCCTGAAGATCGACTGGTAAATCAGATGATGCAATGAACACCAGGCAACAACATAGCAAAAGAGTCCTCCGCGGGCTCTTTTTTTTGTGGCTGTTCATGCAAAGCAGCACTGTACTAGCGCAGCCCGGTTGGCGCGATCGCACGCGGCGCTTCTCGTATGAGTTGCGTGATGATGCGGGACGGCGCATCGACTTTCGCAGCGACTCGAGCTACACTGTTGTCATTAACGACGCGCACTACAACGGCACATCCTTTCCGCAGGAAAAACTTGTAGCGACGCCGCCGAACGCGCGCACTTTTGACGACTGGATTGTGATCAATGATTGCGCACTGGCGCTGCCGCAAGACCCGCAGCGGTTGCCGCATATTGCCGTGGTACATGGAAGCGCGTCGATGCACCTGTGGCCCGCGCAGGGGGTGAAGGCAACCTTCCGCGATGGGTGGGTGTATTTTCCTTCCTGGTATCGCAATCTTTTCGATTCAGCCGAACTGGAGTTGAAAGGAAACCTGCGTGTGGTCAATAGAAGAGTGGATGCCCTTCGGGTGTCTTCGGTTGCATTCGAAGCGGCGCTGGCTTCCGGAAGCGAGCGGGTGGGATCGAAGCTGTTGGAGCCGCTGTTGCGGAAGTCGCTGGTGGATAGCTTTTTTGGCGTTCAACAGCGCAAAGAACCGATACGGATGTCGGCTTCGATGATGCCTTTCCGCAATGGGCGCTGGACGGGACCGGTGTTGCCCACTACTGAAAGCGGGGTGGTGCTTGGGCGGATTTCGTTTACGTGGGATACGGCGAACTCTTACTGGAGCATGGAAGCGGCGGGCCGCCTCCAGCTGCAAAGCAACACATTGCAATTGTGGAAACCGCGCCCGCGACCGCAGCAGTTCTTCGTCAGCCGGATGTTTGCCGATCCCTTTCATTCCTACCATTATTGCCTCTCCGGCCTGCGCGACTCCATGGGGAAAATGGAGCCGCAAACGGACTTTGAAAAATATCCATACTACCTCGCGTGGTACCGCAGTGATGATGCGGGGAAAACTTGGAGGCCCAGGCCCGAACTGGCGCGGATGATGCACAGCGGCCCCGTAGAGGAGCTCGAATTCCTGGACGGCCGTCACGTGCTCGCGCACTTCCGCCGCTATCCACTTGGTGTCAACAATCCTTTGTACCGAACACAGGGAGTATTTTACCTCCTGCGCGACTGGGGGATCGTTGATTCTCTGGTAACGCCCGCCAATGCAAGCTTCAGTGACAACTACAACAGCTATCAATTCGAGCGCATCGATTCGTCGGAGGCCAGCCTTGGGCATTGGGGATTGGGCCGGGAAGACAGCGTGACGCACATCCGCGTTGTTCGTGTAAACGGCAGTTGGCATTTCAGACTTTCGTCCGAAACCGAAAAAGAATACCGGGCACGCAGTACGCGCAGGCTGCCTGTTGTTGACCCGCCCATTGCTTACCGGTCGTTTGTATTGCAGGAAGGCCGCCGCCTGCAGTTCCGTGAAGGAAGGCTTACGCTGCGGCGCCCGCCCGTAGAAATACGGGAACGCGGACAGTGGATCTATCTCTTTCTCGACGATGCGCTGTTGTTTTCGGCCGACGCGGGCACCAGCTGGTACTACCAGCCCGGGGCGCCCGACAAACAGGGTTCGTATTGGTTCCTCGACGCCGACGCCACCGGTCGCTATTGGTTCTGGGACCTGCTCAGCCTGGAAAAACATACATACCAACTGAAGCCCCGCGTTGTTGAGTAGCGCATTGCAGTGGGGATAATTAGGGGTTAATTCCGCGCAAATCTTTCCGCGTCGGCAGCACGTCCTACAGCGGCTCCGGCTTCGACCGCGGGCACAACTGCCCGTCGGCCGACCGCACCTACAGCGTGGCCGACAACAGCGCCACCTTCCTCATGACCAACATGATTCCGCAGGCGCCTACAACAACCAGCAAACCTGGGCCAACCTGGAAAACTACTGCCGCACGCTCGTCAACCAGGGCAATGAACTATACATCGTCATGGGCTCATATGGCACGGGCGGCACGGGCTCCAGCGGCACCGTAAGCACCATCGACGCCGGACGCATCACCGTACCCAACCGCATCTGGAAGGTGATCCTCGTGTTGCCGCGCGGCAGCAGCGACGTGTCGCGCGTGACCACCAGCACCCGCGTGATCGCCGTCAACACACCGAACACGAACAGTATTTCTACGAGCTGGGGTTCTTACCGCACTTCGGTGGATACCATCGAATCGGCCACCGGCTACAACATTCTATCGGCACTCTCTTCTACCATTCAAAGCACGCTCGAAAGCCGCGTGGATAGCGGACCTACGCAGTAGGGATGGAAGCCTTTGCAATGCCACCACGCGCTCATCACTCATTACTCATTACTCATGTCTCCACCAGCACCGTACGCAGGCCGATGCGTGTGCCGTCGGGGAGCGTGGCCAGCAGGAATGCATCGATGCGGATGCTGCCGACGCGGTAAAGCTGCATATCGGGTAGGTGTGTGCTGAGCAGGGCCGACAGCTGGCGAAAGCGCCCGGCTTCCGGTTGCCCCGCGTATATGTTTTCCTGCTTTTGAAGAAAAGCCAAGGCATCCTGTATTTCTACGGGAGCGTCATCGGGTTGCCCGCAGAGGCGACGCAGGGCGCTTTCCGTTTCTTCCCTTCCTTCGAGTGTGCATACCAAAAGGGGCGCTTCACTTTCGCTGATCACAAGCAGACCCGCGGCGGCGGCATCGAGTTGTTCGGTTAGTTGTTGCATGGGTAAGGTTTATCGCATTGCACTGGGCTTGGTTGGGAAGGTACGCATGCTTTCAGGAAACCGATCCGGACAGGTGCTTTACGTTTCCGGTGCGCTTGAGCACGCCCCATTGCTGCAGCTCGCCCTTTACCGCGCGGCGTACCGAGCGGAATAAAACGAGCCACATCAGCCAGCGGTAGATCAACCGCTGCGGCAGTAGCCAAAGCAGTCGCCCGATGCGTTCGCGTTCGAGCGTAAAGGCAAGCAGCGCCACCGATGCGTCTACCAGAAGGAAGACGCCATAGTAGGGTAGGATCTTATGCGCATTGCCCGTAGCCAGGCCGAGCACCATGAACAGGTCGGCAAGGGGAATGAACGCGGGTATTACATATTGGAACAACAGGATGTTGGGCATTGCCAGCCATCCCAGCCACTTGTTGCGCCCGCTGAATAGAAGGTCCTTGTGCTTCCACATTGTTTGCATGATGCCGAAGCTCCAGCGAAAGCGTTGTTTCAGAAACGCGTTCAATCGCTCCGGCGCTTCGGTATAAGCCAGCGCTGCGTTCTCGCTACGGATGCCAAAGCCGGCACGCAGGATCCGGATGGTAAGGTCACAGTCTTCGGCAAGCGTGTCGGTGGTGAAGCCGCCTGCGGCCAGCAGCGCCTCTTTGCTAAAAGCCCCGATGGCGCCAGGCACCACCGTAACCGCATTGACGGCAGCAAGAGCACGCCGGTCGAAGTTCTGCGCAGTGATGTACTCGATGGCCTGCCAGCGCGTGAGCAGGTTCACTTCATTGCCCACCTTTACATTGCCCGCCACGGCGCCCACAGGGCTGCTCAGCAATGCTTCACCCGGAACAAGAAAGTGCTTCATCAGCTGCGTTACCGCATCGGGCATCAGCTGCGTATCGGCATCGATGCACACCACGTAGTCGGCGGCCGTTTGTGCGATCCCAAAGTTGAGCGCGGAAGCCTTGCCGCCATTAGGCTTGGTAAAGAGCTGCACTTTCGGGTGGCCTTCGAATGCCGCGGTAATGCGGGCAAAGGTTTCATCCTTGCTACCGTCGTCCACGAAGATGATGTTGAAGTTGGGATAGTCGGTGCGCAGCAGGTTGTGCATCGACGCCACGGCGTTCACTTCTTCATTGTAGGCCGGCACGATGATGGACACCAGTGGGAACTGCGTAGCTGCGGGTAGCGCAACGACACCCAGTTGCTCGCGCCGATGCTCGCGCAAAGCAAGCAGCGCCATCAACAGCAGCCTTCCAACCGATAACGCGATGAACAGGACGAACAGCGTGAACAACACCTTGCCCAGCCAATAACCCGCAACGGCTACGACGTAATTACTTTGGATCAGCCAGTAGCCGCTGCCTTTCGGAACAGGAGGCATTACGTCGGCAGGCTTTTTACCCAGGTAGTCGGCAACGGTGGTAAACTGGTAACCCCGCGATTTGAAATAGTCGATGATGCGTGGGAGGGCCTCCAGCGTGGCTTTGCGCGAATCGCCTCCTGCGTCGTGAAGCAGGATAATGTTTCCACCGGTGATGTCGCGCCCCTCTCGTTCAATTCGTTGCTTCAGGCTCACCACCCTTTGGAAAATACTGTCGGCACCGATACCGGGCTCCCAGTCTTCAGGGTCGATCGACTCACCTACATCGAGGTAATTGTGCGTGCGGGCAATGGCTACCGGCATCAGCTCCTCGATCTTTTCGGGCGTAAAATCAGCGTTGTAAGGTGCGCGGAAAAGGATGGTGCTGTGGCCGGTAATGCATTCGATGAGCAGCCGTGTAGATTCCATTTCCACCACGGCGCGCTTGCGGCTCACTTCGGCGATGTTGGGATGGGTGAACGTATGGTTGCCGATCTCGTGTCCTTCGCGGTAGATTCGCTTTACGAGTGGAATGTTCTCTTCACAATTCAAACCCACCACGAAGAAGGTTGCGGGCACGCGCTTTTGTGCCAGGATGTCGAGGATCTTCGGCGTCCATGCCGGGTCGGGCCCATCGTCGAAACTGAGGACGATCTTCTTGCGGTTGCGCACCGTGTCGTTGCCGTTCCAGCCATACTTACGCGCCATGAAGGAAGTAGGAAGATGGGTGTAGTGCTCTTCCGAAATGAGACCATCAGTGCTGTCGACCTCGAAATTGATATTGCCTTTCTCCGGTGTTGCGAGCACATCCAGCACTTCGCCATAGCCGCTATACGAAACGTTTTCGGCGCTGAGCACCTGGCCGATGTTGTTCAGGTCGAGGCGGAGCGCAGCATCGCGCGTGAGGTTGCTGTTGTAGAACTTCCAGATGCGCTGGTCTTCGGAGCCGAGGCGCCACAGGGCAGTGCCCGCCAACTGTGCTTCCGTTGCGAAGCGCAACGCATTGAAGGTAGTCACCGCATCGGTGAAATACACGTCGTGCGGCACGTCGGCATCATCGTAATAAGAAAAGTACAGGTTGTACGAATCATTGTCGAAGTCGATCGGTGCCTGCGCTTCCTTGGCCAGTGAGATGGCCTTCCGGTACGATACGATGTCCACATCGCCCGGCTTGTTTTCTTCGCGCGGCCAGTCGTAGCCATAGGCCGCGAGGCAAAGCACCGTCTTGTGTGCGGGGAGTTTCTTCGTTGCTTCTTCCACCGCCGCCTCGATCCACTTCTGGTGCGCCACCGGGCCCGCTTTCGTTGCTTGTCCGTTCTGGTCATACGCCATCACGAACACGTAGTCGTTACTCGCGCCAAGCGCTTCGTAGTTGTAGTCTTCATTAAAAGGCACCACGTCCTGGCTCACCAGGAAGTGCGCCGCATGAAGGCGTTGATAGAGCTCGCGCTGAAAGGCGATCAGCGGCTCGTTCACGGGTTCGCGCAGTTCTTCAAAATCGATGTTCACGCCCGCAAAACCGTTGCGGCGGAGGAGGCCGAGCAGTTGCGTGATGAACGCTTCGCGCCGTGCTGCGTTGTGGAGCAGCGGGTGTATGAATTCGCCATGAAAGGTGCCCTTCAGCGCATTGGTCACCATGGGCATGATGGATACGCCCGCTGCCTTCATCACGGCCAGCGCCCGGGTGTCGGCCTGCAGCACCAGTGTATCGCTTTTCGGGTCGAAGAAGATCCATTCGGGCACCACCAAATTCAGCTGGTGAATGTTGCGTTGCAGCGACACCAGCGATTCGGGGTCCCAGTTTACATAGAAAGCGGCGCGCAGCGGGCTTTGCGTAAGCGATGGGGTGGCACCGGCGCGGCGGTAAGGCGCATGGCGTACCAGGTCTTTCTCGCTGATGTATTCGCGGAAGCTTTTGTAGCGCCGGGCGAGCAGACTTCGCCCCGGCGGCGTGGTGCTATCGGTAAGCGCCTGCCTGAACTCGCGCAGCTGCGGCATCTGCGGGCTTTGCGCGCGCACCAGCGTGATGATCACTGCGACGAGCGCAAGCAACAAAACGAGCAGGAGTAAGCGCGTGCTCCACTGGAAGCGGTGCCAGCGCGAAGCCGACTGGGTTTGGAAGATCTGCCGGTGTTGCATGAAACGGCTTTGAATGCAAGGTAACAAGCCGCAACGCTCGGGGCGCACAATTCAGGGAAAGCGGGCGCAGGCCCATCGTCAGTTGCCAACGAGGAAGCGGCGTACCACCCGGTTGAATCGTTCCGGCTGCTCCACGTTGAGCATATGGGCGGCGCCGGGGAAGATCACTTCTTTTGTGTCCGGCAGCACTTTGCGGATGTATGCGCTCACCATCGCCACCTGCGGCAGGTCGTTGCTGCCCACAAGCAGCAGCAGCGGCACTTTCAGCGAGGCGATCCGCTGCACGGGCAGGGGCTTCGAAAAGCCCGCCCAGCCCGACGCATGGTGGTTGCGCATGTTGCGCAGCGTTGTAGTTAACCCGTATTCATACAGTTTCGATGGAACTGTTTGTTGCGTGCGGTTGGGGCCGATGTACCAGCTTTTCACAAAGTGCGCGGCGGCCGCGGCAGTGTCCTTGTCCGCCAACAACTGCATCATTCCGTTGAAAGCTTCGAGGGTAGTGGGATGCAGCTCCTGTACTTCTTCGATTCCCGCCACGGCGGGTGCGGCCATCACGAGCTTCGTAACGCGCTCGGGGTGCTTGCTGGCAAACTCCAGTGCAACGGCGCTGCCGAACGACAGGCCGATCAGCGCAGCTTTTTCGATCTGCAATCCATCCATCAGGGCGAGCAACACCGAATCTGCAGCGGGCGTTCGCTTGCCGTCTACCGTGGCGCCATGGCCCGGGAGGTCAAGCGCGATCACGCGGTAGTCGCGGTTGAAGTGCAGCAGCTGGTCGCGCCACATACCCACGTCCTGGAAGCCGGCGTGCAGGAAGATGAGGGCTCGCCCGCGGCCCGACTCCACGTAGTGGATGCTGCCTCCGTTGAATGGAAGTTGCTTCGGCGCAAAGGAAAGCGGGATCCAGGGCTGCGCGGAAGCGGGCTGCGCAGCAAGTACTATCAAAAAGAAAAACGAAAGTCTAAGCGAACGCATGCGTCAAGATAAGAAGGTGAACGGATGGAACTAGAATGCCGCGTTCCATAGGAAGGGTGCGGTAAGCAGGAACAGGGCAAGCATCAGTGCCAGCGCAATGACGGCGGCGAGCAAGATGCGGGCGATGCGCTGGCCAGGCGGCATCGTGCGGAAAAACTGGAGTAGCGACCAGGCCATCAGCAGCAATCCCACCCAGCCCAGCGCGCGGTCGGTATAACGAAGCGCCGGTGTTCCGTTGAGCAGGTAGTATAGCGGCACCAGCGCGATGTGCAACGCCAGCCTTTGCCCAACGAGAAAGCTATGCAGCACGAAGTGCTCGAAATAATTGTAGCCCTGTTTGAAGAATGCGAGCCGCGTGGCTGCTGCCCACACCGGGATCTGCACCATCGAAATGATCCAGTAGTGCGTGGCCACCCACTCGGAGAGATGTTCGGCACGCTGCTGCGCCAGCGCCACGTCGGGACCGTCGCCGGTTACTTCCACGTTGCCGGCAAGCACGTTGATGTGAAGGAAGTGCATGAGGAAGCCGTACAGGCCGGCCAGGATGATCACCAGCGAGAGCGGCTTGAAATGACGCACGCGGCGGCCTTCGATGAACTCGCGGATGCTGTTGCCGGGCCGCGTGAAGAGTTCCTTGATGGTAAAGAAGATACCCTTGTCCACGTGCAGGAAACCATGCTGCAGCTCGTGCCACAGGTAGGGCCCGTTGATGGCGTGCACGTGCGCGCTCTGGCCGCAGTTGCTGCAAAAATGACCTCGTATGGCTTGACGGCAATTGAGGCAGGAGGATCTCATATTGATCGTTTTGGCTACCCTAAGTTCCGGAATTCAGCCAACTACGCCGTCAGTAATCCAATTCCAGCCGCAGGCGGTCGCGCAATTCCTTCACGAGCGGGTATTGCTCCACCAGCTTGTTGAATTGCTCGCGCGAGCTGAGTGGAAGCGCGCTCAGGTCGGGTGCTTCGGTGGTTTCGCTGAGCGTAAGCAGCATCTGCAGCTGGCGGTTGCCGATGAACGTTTTGAGAAACTCGGTAGCCTTGGCCCGCTCGGCTTCCAGGAAGCGATAGGCGATGTTGTCGTTGGCCACTGCCTCGAACACGTGTTCTTCTTTGATGATGATCTGCGCCATCTCGAATGGATTCCAGGCAGGGTTCTTCTCGTGCTTCAGCACCTTGATGAACGCGGCCCAGCCTTCGGTGAGCTTTTCCATCGTCAGCGGGTGGTCGGTGTTCACCACGCCGGCTTTGGCGGCAGCCTGGTTGCGGATGGCGTCGAGGTTCATCTTTCCCTTGAACGATTTCGGCGCGGCAGCACCCACTTGCGCAACGGGCGGTGCGGGAGCTTCCACCACTTTCGGTGCCAGTGCTTCCACGCGTTCCGCGGTGGGCTCTTCGATGACCAGCTTTGCGCTTTCTATTGAGGTGTTCGTTGCCGCGGGTGTGCCTTTCTTTTCGAGCACGATAGCCGGGATGGCCTTGAATGCAACAACGCGCGCATTATCCGTTACTTTTTTTTTACCCAGAGCAGCGGCATCGGCCGACAGGTGCAGTGCCTGCTTGAGGTAGCAAAGCTTCACCAGCGCAAGCTCCACGTGGAGGCGCTTGTTGCGTGCGCTGCGGAATGCGGCCTCCGATTCGTTGAGCACGTTGAGCATGCTTACGAGGTAGCCGGTATCCACTTTCTGCGCGTAGTCGGTGTAGCGCTTGCGGAAGCTTTCCACCACTTCGAGCAGGGAAGCCACGCGGCTGTCTTTGCAGATGAGGAGGTTGCGCCCGAACTCGGCAAAGCCGTTGAGCACGGAGTCGCCTTCGAAGCCTTTCTTGTTAATGTCGTCGAAGAGGAGCAGCGCGCCGGCCAGGTCCTGGTCGAGCATGCAGTCCATCAGCTTGAAGTAGTAATCGGCGTCGAGGATGTTGAGGTGATCGAGCGTGTTGTTGTAGGTAAGCTCGCCGCTGGTGAACGACACGATCTTGTCGAGGATGGAAAGCGCATCGCGCATGCAGCCTTCGCTTTTTTGCGCAATGAGCTGGAGGCCGGTTTCTTCGGCGTTGACGCCTTCTTTGGAGGCGATGCCGGCGAGGTGGTTGACGGTATCCTGCAGGGTGATGCGCTTGAAATCGAAGATCTGGCAGCGGCTGAGGATGGTGGGAAGGATCTTGTGCTTTTCGGTGGTGGCGAGGATGAACTTGGCATACGACGGCGGCTCCTCGAGGGTTTTGAGGAAGGCGTTAAAGGCCGCCGAAGAGAGCATGTGCACCTCATCGATGATGTATACCTTGTATTTGCCTGCCTGCGGTGCAAAGCGCACCTGCTCCACCAGCGCGCGGATGTCGTCTACCGAGTTGTTGGACGCGGCATCGAGCTCGTGGATGTTCATCGAAGTGCCTTCGTTGAACGATGTGCAGGAGGCGCAGCTGTCGCAGGCCTCGCCTTCGGAGGTCTGGTTCTGGCAGTTGATCGTTTTGGCGAAGATCCGCGCGCAGGTGGTTTTGCCCACGCCGCGCGGTCCGCAAAACAGGAAGGCGTGCGCCAGGTGGCCGGTTTTGATGGCGTTGCGGAGGGTAGTTGTAATATGTTCCTGGCCCACGACGGTGTCGAAGGTCTGGGGGCGGTATTTGCGGGCGGAGACGATGAATTTTTCCATGGCAGCTTGAGGGCTGCAAGATACGAATCGGATCGCGGATGGGGGCGGGGGATGTAGGGAACGACCTGCGTTGGTAGGGCGCACTTCGTTGCCCGCGATCATCCAGGTAGTATGGAGCGCACCCGGGAGGGTGCCGTGTCGCTGGCCCCGGGCGCAAGCCGGGGAGTCGTAAAGGGAAAGGACAATGCACCCGGAGGGGGTGCCGTGATGTTTGTGTGGGGCACTTTCGGCTCAACGATAAAGCTCTTTGCACAGATCCTGTATCTGGAAATCGACATAGTTCATGTTAGGCGAAGTGCCCTGGTCAGTAGCTTTGAATAAGGACGTCAGTCGGGATGTTCAGCGCATCATGAAGCTGGCGGATCATCTCCAGGCTAAGCTTGCGTTTTCGGTTGAGAATCTCGCTAACCCGGCTCTTTAGCCCGACAATCTTTGCAAGGTCCGCCTGATTGTAGCCAAGTTGCTCCATGCGGAAACGAATGGCTTCAATCGGATCTGGCAGGCCGATCGGAAATTGCTCATTCTCGTATTTCTCTATAAGGATGCTAAGCACCTCCAACTCATCTCCTTCAGCCGTGCCGGGTCGGGAATCAAAAATAGCTTCGAGACGCTGCATGGCTGCCTGATGGTCTTTCTTCGTCTTTATTGGATACACTGTCATGGGTCAAATCGTTGTGGCGTCGATCCTGTCGTACTGGCTGTGTGTGCCAACGAAGCGGATCCACACCATTTGGTAAGGAAAATTGATCTTTACGATGAGGCGGTAGTGATTGCCTTTGATATTGAAAACAACACGATTGTCGGCAAGAAAGCTTGCACTGGGATAATCCCGCTTGATGTCCTTGGGACCTTTCCAAAAAGATGCATCGGCTTCCTGATACCAAGCCTTGAGCTGTTGCTCACAGTCAGGATGCTTAACCCAGAAGTCGCGAAGTGTCTTTTTGGCGATTACCCGCACCTAATGTCTTTTGGCAAAGGTAGGAATTGTTCCCGTATTGGGAACTAAAGTTATAGGACGGGTTCGCCTGGGCATTTTCGCCTAACGTTGAAGCATTGGCGATGTGGCGGTATTCTGAGTTCTGTCTGCCCGGTGCCGCTGCTGATTAAAGATACAAAAGCTCATTGTTTATTCTGTTGCTCGGCATTATTCGTCTGACGAAACCGAAGCCGATTAATGAATAAAAAGCTGAGAATATAGTCGTCACCCGCCATATTGCCAATGCAATGTTAGCAGCATACCCTATTTTGTCGCGTAATGCAAACTTAATATTCTGTCGGAATTATCTTATTTCATCCGGTTCAGTATAGTTTCCATCTGTTGAATTTCTCGAACTTGCGCAGCAATAATGCTGTCTGCCAATTTTCTTACTTCTGGGTCTTTAATATTAGCATGCTTACTCGTCAAGATTGCGGATGAGTGATGAGGTATCATTGCTTTCATATATTGTACATCACTGATAGGTGTTTGCGTCCGTAGTGCGGCAAGTGTCACAATAAAAACAATGATTGCTGTAATGATAATTCCTGTATTTGTCCTTTTGTTTGGGTACATTTTTCCCATCATGGTCATCATGACTATTGCCATAGGAGCAATCATCAAAATTGCCATATAAATCCTTGTCGTACTTGTGTGATAATGTTCAATGCTGTCGACATTTAAGAACATTACGACATACATAATGATGAAAGAGATAATCATCATCACTGTGAATTTCTTGTAGCTCATACCGTTCATATTTTCCATGTCTCTAATTTTGGTGATTATTGATGCGATTGACTACAAAAGTCAAACCATAGAAGTCGTTTGTCAAAGGATAAGGTTGCAGTCAATCAAAATGTACGGACTGTCAACACGGGTTGCTGCTAACACACTAATATACGCAATGCGTTCTTCCGATTGATTTCGTCGATCGCGCAAATCCACCCGGCAGGGTATCGCTTTGCGCAACCCGATCCATCCCCGCAGCGTCTGCAGCACCGCCAGACGCTTTTGACTTTTGATCATTCAACCCCCCACCCGTCTCCATCCACGGAACAAGCCGTTCCACCCCCCCGGAATCGTTTCCCTGCCCGATCCAACCCTTGATTACTGTCAAACAACGAAGTTTGGCCCCGGAACAGCCTGTTCCAGCTTCAGGAATCGTTTCCTGGCTGCATTCCAGGCCCGGATTACTGTCAAACAACGAAGTTTGGCCCCGGAACAGCCTGTTCCACCTCCAGGAATCGTTTCCTGCCTGCATTCCAGGCCCGGATTACTGTCAAACAACGAAGTTTGGCCCCGGAACAGCCCGTTCCGCCCCCAGGAATCGTTTCCTGGCCCCGTTCCAGCCCCGGTTTCCTGTCAAACAACCAAGCTTGGCCGCGGAACAGCCCGTTCCGGCCCCGCCCTCCCGGTGTGGGCCCTTTTTTTTGCCGCTATGATGCGTGAACTATTTGGATTATATTAGAGGTACAACCAAAACTTTAAAATTATGTTCCATCGAATCCAACTGTACGACCTCCGCATCGCGGAAATGATCCAGTTTCTGGCCCAGCTCCGCACCCAGTTTGACGATGCCCGCCACCTTCCGCCCACTGTGGTGGCGCTGCTCGCCGATCTAAAGTCGGTAGAGGCCGACATCGACCAGCTGTATAAGCGCGATACCGCGAAGCAGCTTACCGAGCAAGCCGTGGCGCAGGACGGTCTGCGCGACCAGCACCTGAGCTGCCTCTACCAGCTTGTTGCCATCCATGCCAACGATCCCGATGCCGCAATGGCTGCCGCTGCCGCTCGCATCGGACAGGTGACGCAGAAGTACGGCACCACCAGCCACATCACCAAGCTGGGTCTCAATGCCGAAACGGCGGTCATCGGCAACCTGTTGGCCGACCTTGCACGCCCCGTGCATGCCGACGACCTGGCCCTTTTAGGTTTCGGACGCTGGCTGGCTGCCCTCAAAGCCGCCAACACCGCGGTGAACGATACGCTCCTCGAACGAGCCAGCCTCAACGCCGATCGGGAGCTGCCCTTCAAGATGAAAGACAAACGCAGTGAAGCCCGCCGCCTCTACGCGAAGCTGCTCGACAAATGCCCCCATTTCCAGGAGGAATCCGCGAACGGCGAGCCCTGGCCTGACCTGGAGCGGAAGGTCAATGCCATCACCGGCGACTACGATCGTATCATCTCAATAAGAAAGGGCAAGGCCGCGTCAGAACAGGAGGCGGAGGCCAGGATAAACTCTGAGCCCGGAGTTTGATTTCAGATTTTCGATAACAGCGGATCGCGAGCGCGATCCGTTTTTTATGTAGCAAACGGGCGCGGCAGGGGCAATATCGACGAGTAACGTGCAATGCTCCCCGCCGCGCCCGTAGTATCTACCCTCGGGGGGCGGCCGTCATCCCGGTGCACAGCACCGGGATCCACGACGGAGTGCCTTGGCGGGGCGGAGTGCGCACAGCTCGTGACGTCACATCAGCAACAGGCACGCGATACCCGCAAGCGCCGGCACCGCCTGCACGAAGAAGATCTTTTTGCTGGCCGTTGCTGCACCAAAGATGCCGGCGATGGCCACGCACGCGAGAAAGAACAAGGCCACGTTCCTGCTCCATACGGCGTCGTTGATGAAGAAGCTCCAGATGAGGCCGGCGGCGAGGAAGCCATTGTATAAACCCTGGTTGGCGGCGAGGCCTTTGGTGGCAGGGAACAGGTGGCCCGGAAGCGAACGGAAGGTCTTCCTGCCGATCGTTTCCCACGCAAACATTTCGAAGTAGAGGAAGTAGAGGTGCTCCAGTGCAACGAGCCCGATGAGGATTTTTGCCAGCGTTTCCATATCCGGAATATAGCACCTCTCCCGCACATACTGCCCGGATCACATCTCCCTTCGTGCTGCTGGCCTGGTGCCGGGCAGATTGCTTCGCCCACTCCACTTCGTTCGCGGGCTCGCAATGACGGCGCATGACGGTATCACCCGAATCCGGATTTCCAACTCCCACCTAATTCAGCACCGGGTGCGGTTTGAATTCCCGCGTGCGGTCGAAGAGGTAGCGGTAGGTAGTGAGCTTACGGCTCACGTAAGTGGTTTCCGAAATGTTTTTCGCCACGTTGATCATCTTGGGGTTGAAGTCGCCGATCCATTGCATCTCGTATTGCTCGTATTCGATGTGCTGCATTACGGCTCCGGCGCGTTTGATGAGGAAGGAATCGAGCCCTTTACCCTGGAATTCGGGCACCACGCCAAACACGAGGCCCGTGGCCTTTGTGCAGGGCTTTGTTTTTTTGAGCCAGAGAAACTTCAGCTTTTGCAGCAACCCGAACTTTCCGTGCAGGTGCCGGAACCACTGGTTCAGATCGGGCAGGTTGACGAAGAGCGCCAGCGGTTCCCCGTTGCGGTACACAAACCATACGAGGCGTTCATCGAGCACAGGCTTCATCTTTTTAAACATGAGCACCACCTGCTCGGTCTTCATCTCCTTGAGCCCGCCATGACCTGCCCAGGCCGCGTTGTATATTTTGGTGAAGTCGGCGGCATATTTCTCGAGCTTGTTCTTTTCAATCGTGCGCGCGGTGAAGGAGGGATCAGCCTCGTAGGGCGCGGCGCGGTCGATGATCTTTTGCGTGAGCGGCTCCTTTATATGCTGGCCGAAGCAGATCTGGTTGAAGAAGGGCTTGAAGCCATAGTTTTCAAACAGCTGCTTGTAGTAGGGCATATTGAAATTCATGCCGTAGAGTGGTGGCTGGAATCCTTCCACCTCGAGTCCCCACCAGCGGTCGCGCTCGCCGAAGTTGATCGGTCCGTCCATGGCTTCCAGGCCGCGCTGCAGCAACCAGTGTTTCGCTACGTCGAACAGCATGTCGGCGGCCTCCTGGTTGTTGATGCAGTCAAAAAAGCCACATCCGCCCACGGGCACTTCGTCGCCCTTGTTCCTGTACTTTTTATTGGTGAAGGCCGCGATGCGACCCACCAGCCTCCCAGCGTCGTCGCGCAGCACCCAGCGGGCCCCATCGCCAAATCGGTAGGTCTTGTTCTTCTCCCGGTCAAACACGTCGTTGATGTCTTTATCGAGCGGCTGGATATAGTGCGGGTTATTCTTGTTCACCACCGCATTCACATTGAGGAAGTCTTTTGCGCGTGCTGGCGTGGTCACTTCGGTCAGCTGGTACATAGCGCAAATTTAATGGGGTAATGGGGTAATGGGGTGATGCCTGCCCGACGGAGCGCAGCGAAGGCGGGTGGTAATGCGTGCGCGACGGATTTCGGGAAGGCGTGGGGTAATAGAGGGAAAGAAAAAGGGCGCGGCAGGGGATGCATCCCCAGTGATAGGGAAGCGCCTTGCCGCGCCCTTAGCATTTACATTCAGTGGGTGCCGTCATCCCGTGCGCAGCACCGGGATCTACAGGGAGGGTGCGCGTTCGTCCGCAATTAGATCCCGTACTCCATCCGTCCTTCAGCCGGACGGGGTACGGGATGACGTGGGCGCGTAGAAAAAGAAAAAGGGCGCGGCAGGGGATGCATCCCCAGTGATAGGGAAGCGCCTTGCCGCGCCCTTAACATTTACATTCAGTGGGTGCCGTCATCCCGGTGCGCAGCACCGGGATCTAATTAGGAGGATGCGTTCGGGGGCTGTCGGAGGATGCGCCCGGCCGCGCCCGTTCATTCTCTCCAGGTGCGGTGGTCATCCCGGTGCGCAGCGCCGGGATCTATGCCGCGCAGCGGCGTCTTCGTGCCTTTTCATTACCCCATTACCCCATTACCCCATTCGCTCACCGCTTGGCGGTTTGCTTCTTCCCTGTAAACATCTTTCCCGCCAGGTCGCGATCATGGCCATAGATGTCGTCGCGGAAGTTGAGACGGCCGCGCTCGTCTACCCAGGCGGTGTAATACGTGATCACTACCGGCACTGCGTTCTTCAGGCGCACGTATTTCTCGGTGCCCGAATTCATGGCCGACTCGATGGATGCAGGATCCCACTGCGGGTCGTTGCGGAGGAGGTACTGCGCCATCTTCTCGGGCTCGGAAAGGCGGATGCAGCCGTGGCTGTATGCACGCTTGTCCTTCGAGAAGATGCCTTTCGCATTCGTATCGTGGAAGTAGATGTTGAAGCTGTTGGGGAAGAGGAACTTCACGCGGCCCAGGGCATTGTCGGGGCCGGGGCGCTGGCGGATGCGCGGCAGCCCGCCTTCGGTGCCCACCTGCTCCATGTTCTGGCTCTCGAGGTAACCGGGGTTCGACGAAAGCTTCGGAAGGATCTCGTTGCGCACGATGCTCGGCGGCACATTCCAGTACGGACTGAACACCACCTGGTTGAGGTCGCCGTTGAACATCATCGTGCTGTGGCCTTCCTTGCCTACCACCACGTTCATGTCGAATGCCTTTTCCTTGCCTTCATACACGTGCAGCACGAACTCGGGGATGTTGACCACGATCAGGTTGCCACTGGGCGCCACGGGCATCCAGCGCATCCGCTCCATGTTCATCAGGATCTGCTCGAGGCGCGTTTGCGCCGACACGTTCAGGTCTTTCAGCTGCGCATCGGTGAGCTTGCCGGTGGGGGTGTAGCCCATGCGCTCCTGGAAGTTGCGGATGCCCTGCTCCAGCGTGTCGTTGTACACGGCGCTGGTATCGCCTGCGGGCATGTCGCCCGTCATGGCCAGGCGATGCTTCAGCTGCAGGTTCACCGGCGATGCCGCTCCCGGCTTGATATCCTTGATGGAAGCGATCTGCGGCCAGCCGCCCTTGCGCACGATATCGAGATAGCGGCCCGCTTCCTGCTTCAATGCACCGTAGGCGGGGTTCACGTCTTCGTAGTATTTATTGTCTTTGTGCTTTTTGGTAAGCAACGAGTCGGCGAGGTATTGCGCGTCTTCCTTTTTGCGCGGGATGAAGCGCTCCATCTCCTTACGCTTCACTTGTCCGTCGGCATAGTAGCCCAGCATGTATTTGAGGAAGGCGGTAGACATCTGGAACTCCGTCTGCAGCGTGTTTTTGTCGCCCGCCGAAAAGCGCAGCGACTCCTCGCTCGTGAGCGCATCCATCCGCTTCTGCAGGGCCTTGTCGCGCAGCGAAGAATCCTTTACATGGTTGATGGTATAATCGAGCAGGTTCCAGAAGCCGCGGGCTTGTTCGGTAAGTCCGTCGGAGGCAAACCAGGCATACTGGTAGTTGCGCGCGTTGTAGAAGCTGGTGAGGCGGCGCGCGATTGAGTCGGGCACCTTGTTGGTGGCGATATAATTCACCAGGGCGGTGCTGTCGAGGAACAGGTCGTTGTAGGCGTTGGTGCGGGTGATGCCTGCGTCGCGTTTGCTGATCTTTTTGTCGGTCACGGCACGTCCTTCGGGACTGTTGTCGTCTGCGTCGCCGCCGGTTTGGGCATTACAGGCCGCCAGCATGGTGGTGCCGAAGGCCAGGTAGAGGAGGAGCTTCTTCATATGCTACAGTGTTTTACAAAAGCTGTGCCGCTGGGGTGGCGTCAATCGTCCATCGTCAATCGTGAAAGCGCGTCCGGGTGCCTCGTACCGCGTCGGGAACTGAATTTGTAAGGATCCATCGATGGCAAAAGCGAAGTACGGTTTCGATTACAGCCTTGACTTTAACAACATCGATTTCCGCAAGCAGCCGGAATTGTACCGGATGGGGAAAGGAGAGCTGGGCGTGTTGCTGGTAGAACCCTACAAAAGCGAACTCTTGCCCCACTGGCGCTTCCGCACGCCGGAGATCGCGCAAGCCTCGGCGGAAAAATTGCTCGCGCTTTTTTTCAGTACCGCGATGCCGTAGGAATGGATAGGGCGCGCAAGTTTATGCAAATGGGTTATAATGATAGCTCCGCTGTCATTGCCCCGGCGCAGCTTTTGCGTTTAGGCCCCTATGCTCAACCTCGGATACGCCTGCATCAACGTGGAGCTGGCAGAAGAAGGCATCAGCACCAACCGCGGGATGATCAAGCGCACCTTTCAGCAAAAGGGCGTGGCCTATGCTTCGCAGCTGGCGTTTCAAAACGTGCAGGCGCTCCTGCAGATCCTCCAGTGGAACGTAGACCACGGCATCCATGTGTTCCGCATCACCTCCGAGCTGTTTCCCTGGGCCTCCGAATACCCGTTGGAGCAGATGCCCGACTTTACCTCCATCCGCGAAGTGCTGGAAGCCTGCGGCCGCCTGCCCATTCGCCTGAGCACGCATCCCGGGCCGTTCAATAAGCTTGCGGGCAGCGGTGCAACGCTCGACAATACGGTCAAAGATCTTGAGATCCATTCCCGGCTGTTCGACCTGATGGGGCTGCCGCCGTCGCACTGGAACAAGATCAACATCCACGTAGGCGGCGCCTATGGCGACAAAACGGAAAGCCTGAAGCGTTTTGAGCGGAACTTCAGGGAGCGCCTTTCGGGCGGGCTGAAGCAACGCCTTACCGTCGAAAACGACGACAAAGCGGGCCTTTACACCGTAGCCGAGCTGCTGCCACTCCACGAAGCAACGGGCATCCCCATCGTGTTCGACTACTTTCATCACCGCCTTTACAACGGCGGAATGCCGGAAAAGGAGGCGTTTTACCTCGCTTACGGAACGTGGGACCTGCGGCCCGTTTTCCACTACTCCAGCTCCCGCCGCAACCACGAGGAGCCCACCGCCAAGGCCGAGGCGCATGCCGATTTCGTTTATGAGCCCATCAACACCTACGGGAAAGAGGTGGACATCGTGCTGGAGGCCAAGATGAAGGAGAAAGCGCTCGAGCGATATTTAGCGCAATTTGGAGCCGTAAACCGGGAAAATCTGCAATAATCAATATTCAATATTCAATTTTCAAGTGGGCCCTCCCTTGAAAATTGAACATTGAGCGTTGAACATTGAAAATTCTCTGCGTCCCTACTTGGGGTCAGAGGGCTTTTCCCTACTTTTGCAGCCTGAAAACGGGGTGTACTGCTTGCGCTACGCTCCATCACCCAATAAAACAGCTTCTTTAAACGCTTTTTATGGCAAAAGTCGGTAAGGTAAAACAGATCATCGGCGCCGTAGTGGACGTACAGTTCGAAGGCAGCCTTCCTGAAATCTACAACGCACTAGAGATACAGAAAGACAACGGCGACAAGTTGGTGCTCGAAGTGCAGACCCACCTCGGTGAGGACAGCGTACGTACCATTGCAATGGACGGTACAGAGGGTCTTACGCGCGGCCTCAACGTGGTAGACACGGGTGGCCCGATCATGATGCCTGCCACGGAAGCGGTTAAAGGCCGTCTCTTCAACGTAACCGGCGACCCCATCGACGGTTTGCCCCCGGTGCCGAAAGTGAATGGCCGCGCCATCCACGCCAAGCCCCCCAAATTTGAAAACCTCTCCACGGCTTCCGAGATCCTGTTCACAGGTATCAAGGTGATCGACCTGATCGAACCTTACGCAAAGGGTGGTAAGATCGGTCTGTTCGGTGGTGCCGGTGTAGGTAAGACGGTACTGATCCAGGAGCTGATCAACAACATTGCAAAAGCATACTCCGGTCTGTCGGTATTCGCAGGCGTAGGGGAGCGTACCCGCGAGGGCAACGACCTTATGCGCGAGATGATCGAAGCGGGTATCATGAAATACGGCGAAGCCTTCAAGCACTCGATGGAAGAAGGCGGCTGGGACCTCAGCAAAGTAAATGCTGAAGAACTCGCCGACTCGAAGGCCACCTTCGTTTTCGGCCAGATGAACGAGCCCCCGGGCGCCCGTGCGCGTGTAGCCCTTTCGGGTCTTACGATCGCCGAGTACTTCCGCGACGGTGATGGCACCGGCAAAGGCCGCGACATCCTCTTCTTCGTAGACAACATCTTCCGTTTCACACAGGCCGGTTCCGAAGTTTCCGCCCTCCTTGGCCGTATGCCGTCGGCGGTAGGCTACCAGCCCACGCTGGCAACCGAGATGGGTTTGATGCAGGAACGCATCACCTCTACCAAGAACGGTTCGATCACCTCCGTACAGGCCGTTTACGTGCCTGCGGATGACTTGACCGACCCGGCTCCTGCAACTACCTTCGCTCACCTGGACGCCACCACGGTACTTTCCCGTAAGATCGCTGACCTTGGTATCTACCCCGCGGTGGATCCTCTGGACTCGACCTCGCGTATTCTGATGCCGTCGGTTGTGGGCAACCTGCACTACGACACTGCCAACCGCGTGAAGCTGATCCTCCAGCGCTACAAGGAACTGCAGGATATCATCGCCATCCTCGGCCTCGACGAACTTTCCGACGAAGACAAGCTGACGGTAAGCCGCGCCCGTAAGGTGCAGCGCTTCCTGTCGCAGCCCTTCCACGTGGCCGAAGCGTTCACCGGTCTGAAAGGCGTACTCGTTCCCATCGAGGAAACGATCCGCGGCTTCAACATTTCTCCGGCGAAGTGTACGGCGTGCAAATGCCGGGCATCAGCGGCTCCTTCGAAGTGCTCGATAAGCACGCACCGCTCGTGAGCGCCCTCAAGGCCGGCCGCGTGAAGGTGCTACGCGACAAGCAGAACCACACGGCGACCTTTGATATCCAGGGCGGCTTCGTTGAAGTGCTCAATAACAAAGTGACGGTGCTGGTGGAAGGTGCTACGAGCAACGAGTAACGTGAATCGTCAATCGTCAATCGTCAAAGCTGACGCCGATATTTAAAAACGGAAGCCCAAGGCTTCCGTTTTTCTTTGCCGCGCATCGCGGTTTCACGATTGACGATTAACGATTGTCCTTTGCAGCGTTTTTCCCTTCCCGCTTGCCTACACTGGAAGCACTAACCCTTCGCACATGAGAATCCTGTTCCTGATCTGCGGTTTCATCGCCGCAAACGCTGCCGTACTCGCCCAGCCCCGTCGCCAAAACATCGAAGCTCCCGTGCAGGGCGTAACGGTTTACACCACCGGTGCCCGTGTGGAGCGGGCCGCCACAGCTTCTCTTTCGGCAGGCCGCAACGAGATCCAGTTCACCACCCTCAGCAGCCAGCTCGACCCGCAAAGCGTGCAGCTGAAGGCCGATGCTTCCATCACGCTCCTCTCGGTGAAGGCTACCAGGGATTTTCTCACGGAGCGCCGCATCGAGCAGGATGAGCGCAACTTCCGAGACCGTATTTATACGTTGAGCCAGCGCAAGCTCGCCGACGAAAAGCTGCTCGACGTCTTCCTGAAAGAGGAAGAGATGATCGTAAAGAATCAGTCCATCGGTGGAAGTACAGGTGTGAAGGCGCCCGACCTCAAAGCCGCATTGGACCTGCAACGGCAACGCCTGACCGAAGTGTATGAGAAGCAGCTCGAAATCCGTAAGCGCATCGACGAGCAGGCTGCCGATATCAACAAACTGCAGACGCAGCTCGGTGAGTTTAGCAAGAAACGCGACTCGGTACAATACGTGGTTACTGCCTTGCTCGATAGCAGGGAGCCGCGCAACGTGCGCTTCCAATTGTCGTATAACGTAAAGGACGCCGGCTGGTACGCCAACTACGATGTACGTGTGACCGAAGTAGGCAAACCACTGCAGGTGTTGATGAACGCAAACGTATACCAGCGCAGCGGCGAAACGTGGAAAGATGTGGCGCTCACGTTGAGCACGGGCACCCCCAACGACAATGCAACACCCTCGCAACTGCAACCCTGGATGCTGGGATTCTATATGCCTGGCGCACCAGTGGCCCCGGCCGGAGCTCCGGGTGATATCAGCGGAAAGATCGTGGACGAAACGGGAGCGCCGGTGCCTTTCGCAACGATCCTCGTGATCGGAACGTCCAATGCGGTTGCTGCAGATGCCAATGGTTTCTTCAGGCTATCCGGGGTGCCGCAGGGAAGCACCATCAACGCTTCTGCCGTTGGCTACAAGGCGCGCAATACGCAGGTGCGCACCGGCTACTACACGATCGCTTTGCAGAGCGCCAATACAAATCTTGAAGAAGTAGTGGTCACGTCGGGTGTGCGGATTCGCGGCACAAGCTCGGTGGGCTATTCCACTGCCAAGGTGCGGGCAGAAGAGATCCAGGCGGTGTCCATTCAAACGCAGTATCAGGCCACCACCACGGTGTATAAGATCGAAGAGAAATACACACTCGAAACCGACGGCAAGACAACTACCATCGGCATCAAGCAAATGGAAGTGGCCGCCAGCTACGAATACTTCGCAGCTCCGAAGGTGGACCCCGCCGCATTCCTCACGGCGCGCATCACCGGCTGGCAGCAGCTCGATCTCACGCCGGGCGAAGCGAGCCTGTATTTCGAAGGCGCCTACCTCGGCAAAACCTACCTCGACCTCAGCGCAGCTTCCGATACCTTGTCGCTTCCACTCGGTAAAGACAATGGCATCCGCATCACGCGCAAGCTGGTGAAGGAATACAGCACCAAACGCTTCCTCGGCTCCAACCGCATCGACAGCCGTGGCTGGGAGATCGAAGTGCGCAACAACAAACGCACGGCCATCAACATCACCATCAACGACCAGGTGCCTGTGTCGACGATCAAGGAAATATCTGTGGAAGAAGAAAAGACCGATGGCGAGCGTAACAAAGAAACCGGCCTTATCGTTTGGCAGTTCGAATTACCCGCCGGCGCCACACGCACGCTGCACCTGAGCTACGAAGTGAAGTATCCGAAGGATCGGAGAGTGGTTTTAGAGTAATGTGGTGATGTGGTAATGGGGTAATGGGGTATTGGGGTCGCATTGGCGTGCTCAGCCTGACAAGCGCTGTGTCGGCCTGAGCGTAGCCGAAGGCGGGTGCCAAATCGCCTCGAGGTTGGCAGCTCACTTACCAATGAACCAATAAACCAATAAACCACTTCCGTTAGTTCAGCTGCGGGTCGATCGGGAAGTTCATCATCATTTCGTAGTCGCCACCAAGGTGCCTGAGAGAGTCGCGCCAGATCTCTTCGGCCTGCTCGTGGAAGATGAGGCGGCGCGTGGCCTCCACCGTTAGCCAGGTCTTCTCGTCGAGCTCGCCCTGCAGCTGGCCACCGCTCCAGCCCGAGTAGCCGATGAAGAAGCGGATCATCGTTGGGTCGGCGGCGCCGCTGTTAATGAGGGCCACCACCGCTTCGAAATCGCCGCCCCAGAATACGCCTTTCACCACTTCCACGCCGCCGGGTATCAGTTCGGGGTAGCGATGGAGGAAATGTACGGTGTTCATCTGAACAGGACCACCATAATACACCGGCAGCTTGTGGCCTTCGATCTCGGGAAGCAGTTCGTCGAGCGTGTTCTCGTACTGGCGGTTAATGACGAAACCAATGGCGCCATCTTCGCGGTGCTCGGTAAGCAGCACGACGGTGCGCATGAAGTTCGGGTCTTTCAGAAATGGGTCGGCGATGAGCAGGACTCCGGAGTCGGGGGGCACCATAATTAAATGTACGGGTTAGACCACAAAATTGTTAAAGCTCTGAAGGCAACAAATTGATGCCACGATGGGTTAGGCCTCAGCCCTATTTTTGCGTACCGGAGCTAATTCCTACTTTCCCCGCGTGAAACGTGTCTTCCCACTTATAATCGTACTCATCAGTCTTTCGCTGGCCGGCATCGTGTACATCCAGTATTCGTGGCTGAAGAACGTGATGCTCGTGCAGCAGGAGCAGGTGCGGCATAAGGTACGCGAGGCTGTGGACCGCGTTGCCGACGAACTCGGTGCCTACAAAGGGGCGTCGGCGGCTTCCGGCATTGGCGGTGCGCGCACCTTCCCCGGCTTCGATTCCCGCCTCGACCTTCCGCATACCTACACCATTTCGCAGCGTTTCACTGCACAGGAGATCTATGAGAAGATCCGCCGCGAGTTCGATGCCCAAAAGCTCGACAAGGTTCCGTTCGAATTCGGGGTCGCCACCAACCTCAACGGCTTCTACCTCGGCCGCCGTTCCAATCGTTTTGAAAACTGGAATGCCGACTCGGCAAACCATTACCAATACCTGCGTCCCATCAACCCGCCCGGCAGCTCCGCGATGGAGAACCTCGTGCCCGACGAGATCCTCATCGTGCTCATCCCCAGTGTGGAAAGCATCGTCAACATGCAGCTGCGCTCGCGTATTGCACTCGCCGTGCTGTTCACCATGATCATCATGGCGGCATTCGGACTCACGCTCTATACCATGTTCCGGCAGAAGAAGCTTGCGCAGATCAAGAACGACTTCATCAACAACATGACGCACGAGTTCAAGACGCCCATTGCCACCATTTCGCTGGCGGTGGATGCGTTGCGCAACGAGAAAGTGCAGGCCGATGTGAAGAAGCTTTCCTACTTCAGCGAGATCATCAAGGAAGAGAATCAGCGGATGAACCGCCAGGTGGAAACGATCCTGAAAGCCGCACTGCTGGAGCGGCAGGAGATCCAGCTTAATCGCAAAGAGCTCGACGCCCACCAGATCATCCAGGATGTGGCCGACAATTTCATCCTGCGGCTGCAGGAAAAAGGCGGCTCGCTTGAGCTGAAGCTTGATGCCGACAACGCGCTCATCTACGCCGACGAAGTGCACTTCTCCAACCTGGTGAACAACCTGATGGACAATGCGGTGAAGTACTCGAAGGAAAACGTAGCTCCGCGCATACAGCTTTCCACCCGCGCCGACGATCGCCGCTTCTTCATCCGCATCGAAGACAATGGCATCGGCATGAACCGCGAGACGCTCAAGCGCATCTTCGAAAAATTCTACCGCGCCCATACCGGCAATATCCACAACGTAAAGGGCTTCGGCCTCGGACTGTCTTATGTGAAAGGAGTTGTGGAAGCCCACCAGGGGCATATCAAAGCAGAAAGCACGCTGGGCAAGGGCTCGGCGTTTACGATGGATTTTCCGTTGTTCCAGGAGCAGGAATCGTGAATCGTGAATCGTGAGCCGTGAGCGGCGGCACGACCGGGCCGGCGTCATTGCGAGAAGGCGACCGAAGGGGTCCCGAAGCTTCGGGGGACGAAGCTATCTTTTGCTTGATGTGGGAAAGCCTGAATAAGTCATTGCCCGGGTGAGATTGCTTCGATATCGGCTTTGCCTCTATCCCTCGCAATGAGGTCCATTACTTACACAGCGTTCATTCTCTACTTTTTCCAAAGCAAACTGCTATCCCCATAACTCAAAAACCGGTACCCTTCTTCCAATGCATGGTCATACAACGCGCGCCAGTTGCCGCCAATGAAGGCTGCCACAAGCAGTATCAGCGTTGAACGCGGCTGGTGGAAGTTGGTGATGAGCGCATCGGCGGAGCGAAACTGGTAGCCGGGGCGGATCAGCAATGCCGTGCGGCAGTGCACTTCTTCCATAACGCTTTTTTGGAGTTCCCGTAGAACTACGGTGATGCTCTCCCGGTAATTCATTTGTCCATCGAGTTCGTATGCTTCCCATTGACTGAGTTCGGTTTGCAGGCTTCCGCTGGTGGCGGTCTTTACCCCCAGCCAGTACAGGCTTTCAAGCGTGCGGAGGCTGGTAGTGCCTACGGCCACGATGGGTCCTGCTTCTATGAGTGCGCGGAGCGTGGCGGCAGTAACGCTGAAGTGCTCGGCATGCATGGTGTGCCCGCTGATGGTTTCGCTTTTCACCGGCTTGAACGTGCCTGCACCCACGTTGAGCGTCACCGGCACACGGCGCACACCAGCGGCTTCGAGTTGTTGCAGGATGTGTTCGGTGAAATGCAGCGCGGCAGTGGGTGCCGCCACCGACCCTTCGTTGCGGGCGAATACGGTCTGGTAGCGCTCGGCGTCGCTGTGTTGCGCGGCGCGGCGGATGTAGGGAGGAAGCGGAATGGCGCCCGCCACGTGAAGTACCTCGGCGAACGGAAATCCGCCGCTCCATCGTAGTTCTACAATATAGTCGTCGGGCTCTTTTGAAAGGAGGCGCGCCTCCAGCGTACAGGATTCCCCAAGCACTTCGAGTTGTTTCGCAAGCACCTGCCCATCTTTCCACTTCGATGCGCCGCCCACCAGGCAGCGCCAGCGCACCGGCCCTTCGCTTTGAAGGGCCGTCGTCATTTCGGAAGGCTGGTAGGGCTCCAGACAAAATAGCTCGATGATGCCGCCGGTTGGCTTCTGGAAGTGGATGCGCGCTTCGATCACCCGGGTGTCGTTGAATACCAGTGTCGCGCCTTCCGGAAGGAGCGAAGGCAGGTCGCGGAAGCTCCGATCGGTGATTTTCCCACTTTCCGACACCAAAAGGCGGGAAGCGTCCCGCTCGGGAAGGGGAAAGGCTGCAATCCGGTCGTCGGGGAGCGTGTAATCGAAATCCTGAAGCGAAAGATTGTCCATCTGTTGTTAATAACTGCGGGTTTATCCACACCAGCCATTCGGTTATGCACACTAAATTCACCGCACTGGTACTCTTTGACGCTGAAAAATACCGTGGAACCGAGTGAAATCAGGCCTTCACAGGGTAAATGGGTAGGTGGATAAAATAACCCTTCCGCATATGCTATGCAAAAGTGGTAAAAAGTGTTATTTTGTGTCAACTAATCCCAAAAATGACCCCAATCAGCTTTCTCGGCGAGTATGAAGCAACCTTGGATGCCAAGGGCCGCTTCTTGCTGCCTGCCGGTTTCAAGCGCCAGCTGCCGGAAGGCGAAGCTACGCGTTTTGTGCTGAACAGGGGCTTCGAGAAGTGCCTCACGCTCTACCCAATGCAGAGCTGGCAGCCGCTTTTCGACCAGATCTCCACTCTCAACGATTTCGACCCGAAGGTGCGCGAGTTCCGCCGCTACTTCCTCAACGGAGCGGTAGAAGTGGAGCCCGATACGGCTGGACGTATCCTTATTCCGAAAAACCTTTCGGAGTATGCCCGCCTGGGCAAGGATCTCGTGCTGACCGGCGCGTTGAATAAGATCGAGATATGGGATAAGACCGAATACCAGAAGTTCTTTGAATCCGTTTCCACTGCCGACTTCAGCGCGCTTGCTGCTTCGGTGATGGCGCCCAAGACGGGAGGTTTCAATGGGTAAGAAGCGTCAGCCATCAGCCGTCAGCCGTGAGCAAAAGGCTCCCGGCGAAATAGCTGCAAAGGCTCCCAGCTCAACGCTCACGGCTCACGGTTCGGCTGGATCGGCCGTTCCCAATGCCGACTACCACGTCCCCGTCCTCCTCAGCGAGGTGCTGGAAGCGTTGGCCATAAAGGAAGACGGCGTGTATGTGGACTGCACCTTCGGGGGCGGCGGCCACAGCAGCCACATTCTGAAGGCGCTTGGTTCCAAAGGCCGCCTGATCGTATTCGACCAGGATGCCGATGCAGCCCGCAATGTGCCGGATGATGCCCGCGTGACCTTCGTGCCGCACAACTTCCGCCACCTGAAGCGCTTCCTTCAGTTCCATGGCGTGCCGCAGGTGGATGGCATTCTGGCCGACCTCGGTGTGAGCAGCCACCAGTTTGATGAAGGCAGCCGCGGCTTTTCAACCCGCTTCGAGGGAGCGCTCGATATGCGGATGGACCAGCGTGGCGAGAAGACAGCGGCTTCGGTGCTCCAGACCTACAGCGAACCCGAGCTGCAAAAGATGCTCGGTGCGTATGGCGAGGTGACCAACGCGAAAACGCTGGCACGGACTATTGTAGAAATACGGAAGACGACCTCCTTCGATACCACTACCGCCTTCCGCAACGCGGTGAGCAGCGTGGTGAAGGGGAACCCGAACAAATATTTTGCGCAGGTGTTCCAGGCCCTCCGCATTGAAGTGAACGACGAGATGGGTGCGCTGAAGGAGCTGCTGGAGCAGGTGCCCGATGCACTGAAACCCGGTGGCCGCGCGGCTTTCATCACCTTCCACTCGCTGGAAGACCGGCTGGTGAAGGTGTTCTTTCGAAACGGAACCTTCGAGCCGGAAGAAGAACATCCCTTCGAATCGAAGAAGCGGTATAATCCGCTAAAGCTCGTCAACAAGAAACCGATCGAGGCAGGAGGGGACGAATTGAAGCGGAATACAAGATCGAGAAGCGCAAAGCTCAGAGTGGCGGAGAAGGTGTAAAGACGCACCATGTGCGTCTCCGGAGACGCGTATGGCGCGTCTATACGAAAACAAACTATGGAACAGGTTACCAACAAGAAAGACTTCGATCTCCGCTTTCGCTGGAAGCGGCTGCTGAACTACGGCAACGTAGTGCAGCAGATGCCTTTCTTCCTGTTTCTCGCAGCGCTGGCGGTAGTGTATATCTACAACGGCCACCTCGCCGACAAACTGAATCGCGACATCGCGAGAACGCAACGGGAGCTGAAGGAACTGGAGTACGAATACAAAACGGTGAAGGGGCAAGTGCTTTTTCAAAGCAAGCAAAGCGAGCTCGTAAAAGCCGTGGCCCCATTGGGTTTGAAAGAAATGAGCGCGGCTCCGATGGTGCTGAGCGACTCGATACCAAGTAAAAATTAACAAGTGAAAAGTCAAAAGCGCTGGCGACGATCCGGGTTTTGACTTTTGAATTTTGACTTTTGAATTAAAGAGCGTTGGAAATAAAGAAGGACATATTATGGCGCGTTTACCTCAGCTTCATCGGCATTGCGCTGCTGGGGCTCCTGGTGATGGGCCGTGCCTTCTACATCCAGCGCTTTGAAGGCGACCACTGGCGCGCACTCAGCGACTCGCTCCACCAGAAGTACGTGGCACTCGGCGCCGAGCGCGGAACCATCTACAGCGAAGACGGCCAGATGCTTTCCACCTCCATTCCCTACTTCGACGTATACATCGACTTCGGTGCGGAAGGCCTGCGCGAAAAGAACGGCAAGCGCTTCAAGGCCAATCTCGACTCCTTCGCGATCGCCTGCAGCAACTTCTTCCGCGACAGCACCGGCAGCCCCGAAAAGACCATCAACGAATACAAAAAAGAACTGAAGGCTGCTTATAACAACGGCAACCGCTATTACTCACTGCACAAAAATCTTTCGTTCGATCAGTACAAGAGCTTTCGAAGCTTTCCGCTCGTGCGCCTCGGTCGCAACAAAAGCGGCGTGATCGTGGAGACCAACACGCGCCGCCTCAACCCGTTCGGGATGCTGGCCCGGCGCACCATCGGGCTCGCCCGCGACAAAGATCACAGCGTGGGCCTCGAGCGCACCTACGATACCGTGTTGAGCGGTGTGTCGGGCAAGCGACTCGTGCGTTTCATCTCCGGCGGCGCCTACGTTCCGGTGGAAGGCTACGAGATCGACCCGGAAAACGGTAAGGACATCGTTACTACCATCGACGTCAACATCCAGGATGTGGCGGAGAATGCGCTGTACAAGGTTCTCAGCGAAAATGGCTCGAAGTACGGCACCTGCATCGTGATGGAAACGAAGACGGGCAAGATCAAGGCCATCGCCAACCTCGGCCGCCGCGCCGATGGCGGTTATGACGAGGATCTCAACTATGCCCTTCACACAACCGAGCCCGGATCTACCATCAAGCTCGCCACGCTCCTGGCTGTGCTCGAATCGGGCTCCAGCCGCGTCAACGACCTCGTGGAAGTGGGCAGCGCAGGCGCCGAATACGTGGGCGTTCGTGTGATTAACGATGCCGAGCGCGCACCCAAGCCTGTGCTCACTGTGCGCGAAGCCTTCGCCCACTCTTCCAACGTAGGCATGGCCAAGCTCGCTTTCAAAGCCTTTGCCGCCAACCCCGACCAATTCAAAAATTACCTCCACCGCTTCCGCCTCGACCGTAAAGCCGGTGTGGGCCTGGTGGGTGAGGAATCGCCGTTGCTACCTAAATGGAGAAAGAACAAAGAGGGCTTGCACGCCATGCTGACGATGTCGTTCGGCTATGCCATCGAAGTGAGCCCTATCCAAACCCTGATGCTGTACAATGCCGTTGCCAATAACGGCAAGCTGATGAAGCCTTACCTCGTGAGCAGCGTCCGCCGCAACGGTGCGGTCGTTCGCGACATCGAGCCCGAAGTGCTCGACCCGCAGATCGTGCGTGCCGATGTAGTTACGGCCGCACGCAGCTGCATGGAAGCCGTGGCCACCGAAGGCACTGCGAAGGAAGTGTTCAAGGACATGCCCTTCCCTGTGGCCGGAAAGACAGGCACGGCGCACGTTGCCGGTAAGGAAGGGCAGCAGATCATCCGCTATGGCGATGGCGTGTACCAGGCTTCGTTCGTGGGTTACTTCCCTGCCGACGCGCCTGAGTACACCTGCATTGTAGTGGTGAAAACGCAGCCGCACGCACCGCGGCACTTTGGCGGACAGCTGGCAGCGCCGGTGTTCAAGGAAGTGGCACTGAAGCTCTATGCTACCAAGGTGCAACGCAAGCGCGGAACACCGGTGCAGGTGACGCCCGACAGTGTGCGTTACGAGTATGCCGGCTATGCGCCGGGTATGAAAGACGTGCTTCGTACGGTGGGCGTTCGCTCGGTTCGTGATTCTTCGAAAGTGGGTGAATGGGCGCGGATGGATGCTTCGGCCACGGGCGCAATTGCCAGGCCGATTGCCACACCCCGAAAGGCCATCCCCGACGTGCGCAACATGACCCTGCGTGACGCACTGTATGTGCTTGAGAATATGAACGTGAAGGTGGCTGCTAAGGGACGCGGCAAGGTGCTCCTGCAGGACATCGCCCCGGGCACGCCGATCACAAAAAATCAAACAGTAACCCTCTTGCTCAACTGATGAAGGTACTCGCCGACATATTATACACCGTGCGCCTCAGGGCCATCGCCGGCGACAGCAACACCACCGTTGCTGCCGTACAGATCGACTCGCGCAACGTGGCGCCGGGTGCGCTTTTCGTCGCAGTGAAGGGATCGGCGTCGGATGGGCACGCGTTCATTGGCAAAGCGCTGGAACTCGGTGCAGCCGTCATCGTATGCCAAACGATACCTTCCGAACTGAAGGAAGGCGTAACCTACGTGCAGGTAGAAGACAGCGCCGAAGCCGCAGGCATCATCGCGCACAACTTCTACGGCCAGCCTTCGGCACATATGAAGCTTGTTGGCGTTACGGGCACCAATGGCAAGACCACCATCGCCACCATCCTGTACAAACTGTTCAGCGCACTTGGCTACACCTGCGGGTTGGTGAGCACCGTGGAGAACCTCGTGGCCGGCGAAATCATCCCCTCTACCCACACAACACCCGATACCGTGAGCCTGAACGCGCTGCTGGCGCAGATGATGGAGCGCGGCTGCAGCCATGTGTTCATGGAAGTGAGCTCGCATGCGGTGCACCAGCGCCGTATTGCAGGCCTGCATTTCGCAGGTGCGCTGTTCAGCAACATCACCCACGACCACCTCGACTACCACAAAACTTTCGACGAATACATCAAAGCCAAGAAGGGCTTTTTCGATGGCCTCTCTGCCGAGGCCTTTGCCATCACCAACGCCGACGACAAGCGCGGGATGGTGATGCTGCAGAACACGGCTGCGAAGAAGATGTCGTACAGCCTGCGCACCGTTGCTGATTTCAAAGGGAAGATCCTGGAGAACGCGCTCACCGGGCTGGTGATGACCATCAATGAGCAGGAAGTACACTTCCGCCTCATCGGCGAGTTTAATGCCTACAACCTGCTGGCCGTTTATGGCGCGGCCGTTTCGCTGGGCGAGGACAAACAGGAAGTGTTGCAGGCTCTGAGCAACCTTTCGGGTGCCGAAGGCCGCTTCGACTACATCGTATCGGCAAAGGGCCGCATCCTCGGCATCGTGGATTATGCGCACACGCCCGATGCGCTTGTCAATGTGCTGACCACTATCAAGAAACTGCGCAAAGGCCACGAGCAGATCATTACCGTGGTGGGCTGTGGCGGCGACCGCGACAAAACGAAGCGCCCCATCATGGGCGAGGTGGCCTGCGCACACAGCGACAAGGTGATCTTCACTTCGGACAACCCGCGCAGCGAAGACCCGCTGCAGATACTGGCGGACATGGAGGAAGGACTGAACAGCGCGGCACGCCGCAAGTTCGTGTCTATCGCCGACCGTGGCCAGGCGATTAAGACCGCGGTGAGCATGGCGGGACCTGAAGACATCCTGCTCATTGCCGGCAAAGGGCACGAGAAGTACCAGGACGTGAAGGGAGTGAAGCAGCACTTCGACGACAAGGAAGTGTTGCAGGAAATGTTTGAGCTACTGGATAAATGAAAAGGTGAATGGTCAATGGTGAATGGGCAATGTTCTTCACCAAAGGCCTGCGCCCTGTAATGATAGAAACGAAAATGAAAACAATGGAGAGGGCAGTGGTGATCTTATTCACCATTGACCATTGACCATTCACCAATAAGGACCACATGCTGTATCACCTCATACAATGGCTCGAGTCGAACGGGACGCACATCCCGGGTAGCGGCGCCTTTGGCTTCATCACCACGAGGCTATTGCTGGCGGTATTGCTTTCGCTCTTCATCACCACCGTGTATGGCAAGCGTCTCATTCGCTACCTGCAGAAGAAGCAGATCGGGGAGAGCGTGCGCGAGCTCGGTCTTGCGGGTGAAAGCACGAAGAAGGGAACGCCTACGATGGGCGGCATCATCATCATCCTCGCCATTCTCATCCCCACGCTGTTGCTGGCCAACCTCACAAAGGTGTATGTGCGCCTGATGATCTTCAGCACCATCTGGCTCGGCGTCATCGGCTTCATCGACGACTACCTCAAGCTCCGCGCCAAGCGCATCGCGCAGGCACAGGGCTCGGCATATAAGAAAAGCGACAAGGATGGACTGGCCGGCTGGTTCAAGATCTTCGGACAGGTAGCACTCGGTATCACGGTTGGCGCCACGCTATGGTTCAATGGCAACGTTAAGACCTGGCGCGAATACCAGGGCGCCAACCCACCCGTGGGCGCACACGTAACGCAGATCAACGGTAAGACGCGCACTTACGTGGATGCGAAGGAAGTGGTGACCACCATTCCCTTTGTGAAGAACCACGAGTTCAACTACGCGCGCCTCCTGCCGCAAAGCCTGCGTGGCTATGCCTGGGTGCTTTACATCGCCATCGTGATCCTCATCATTACCGCGGTGTCGAACGGGGCAAACCTCACCGATGGCCTCGACGGCCTTGCCACGGGCACATCGGCACTGATATCGGTTGCGCTGGCGGTGTTTGCCTACGCATCGGGGTCGCTGCTGATCGCCGACTACCTTAACATCATGTACATCCCCAACCTGGGCGAGCTGTCCATCTTTATTGCGGCAATGCTCGGGGCCTGCGTTGGTTTTCTTTGGTACAATTCGTACCCGGCGCAGGTGTTCATGGGCGACACGGGATCGCTGACACTCGGCGGGCTCATTGCGGCACTGGCCATCATCGTGCACAAGGAGCTGCTGATTCCCATCTTCTGCGGCATTTTCCTGGTGGAAAATCTGAGCGTGATGCTGCAGGTGACCTGGTTTAAATACACGAAAAGCAAATACGGTGAGGGACGGCGGATCTTTTTGATGAGCCCGCTGCACCATCACTATCAAAAGAAAGGATACCACGAGGCCAAGATCGTTACCCGTTTCTGGATCATCACCCTCCTGCTGGTGGTGCTCTCGATCGTAACGCTCAAGCTGCGCTAGACGATACAACCCTGATGAAGAACCACCCTTCGAACGAACGGACCGGATGTTAAACACCAACTTTATTTATTTCAGATGTAGGAGGGAAGAGGGTTGAGAGAAAGAGAACGAGAGAACATGAGAACATGAGAACATGAGGACATGAGAACATGAGAACATGAGAACATGAGGAGGTGAGGACATGAGGAAGTGAGAACATGAGAAATGATAATCGGCCACCGATAGACCAATAAACTAATAGACCAATAAACACACTTACATGAAGCGACTCGTAATACTGGGCGGCGGAGAGAGCGGGGTGGGGGCAGCGTTGCTGGCCAGCCAGCGCGGCTACGACGTATTCCTGTACGACGAGGGCGCATTGAAGCAAGGCTACCGCAACGAGCTGGGGGGGGCAGGCATCGCCTACGCCGAGAAGGGTGTGGACGAAGAGCGCATCCTCAATGCTGACGAAGTGGTGAAGAGTCCCGGCATCCCGGAAAAGAACGAGCTGGTGAAGAAGATCCGCGCCGCCGGCATACCGGTGATCTCGGAGATCGAATTGGCATACCGCTACAAGGGCGAAAGCACCATCATCGCCATCACCGGCTCCAACGGCAAGAGCACCACTACCGCGCTTATTTATCATATGTGCAGAACTGCCGGTCTGGACTGCGCGCTGGTGGGCAACATCGGCTACTCGTTTGCCAGGCAGGTTGTTGAAGATCCTAAGCCGCTGTACGTGGCCGAGATATCGAGCTTCCAGCTGGATGATATCCACGCCTTCCGCCCCGACGTGGCGCTCCTGCTCAACATCACCGAAGATCACCTCGACCGCTATAACTACCAGTTTGAAAACTATATCCGGAGCAAGTTCCGCATCGCAATGAACCAGCGCGCCGGAGATCACTTCATCTACAATGCGGACGACGAAGTGATCGAACAATACATGAACCTTATCCCCAACAGCGTAAATAAAATTCCCATGAGCTTGAAGCGAAAAGAAGAACCCGGTGCCTATGTGCAGGACAATGAGTTGAACGTAAACGTGCCGGGTGCCGAGCAGCAGCAGATGAGCGTGTACGATTTCGCCCTTAAAGGCAAGCACAACCAATATAATACTATGGCAGCGTGTGTAGCGGGCGCCACGATGGAGATCCGCAAGAGTAAGATCCGTGAGGCGGTGCAAACCTTCCAGAGCCTGGAGCACCGCATGGAGCCCGTTGCTACCGTGCGCGGCGTTGAGTTCATCAACGATTCGAAAGCAACCAACGTGAACTCCACCTGGTATGCCCTAGAGAGCATGACGAAGCCTACCGTGCTGATACTCGGTGGCATCGACAAGGGCAACGATTATGGTCTCATTGCCGACCTGGTGCAGGAAAAGGTGAAGGCGATCGTGTGCATGGGCACCGACAACAGCAAGATCCATGAAGCCTTCAGTGGCAAGGTGGAACTGGTGGACACTGCTTCAGCGCTGGATGCCGTTCGCGCTGCCTACGAGCTGTGCGCCCCCGGCGATGCGGTGCTCCTCAGCCCCGCCTGCGCTTCCTTCGACCTCTTTAAAAACTATGAAGACCGCGGCACTCAATTCAAAGAAGCCGTCAAGAACCTCTAATGGCGCAAACTGCTGACATATCATTTGCCGAGCTGGCCAAGAACGCCAACGTGCTCAAGAAGACCCGCGGCGACAAGGTCATCTGGGCACTCGTGGGCCTGTTGGTGCTGGTGTCGCTGCTGGTGGTATACAGTGCAACGGGCTCGCTTGCCTACAAGAATTATAAGGGCAACACCGAAGTGTACCTGTTCAAGCAGGTAGTGTTCATCGCCCTGGGCTTTTGCGTCATCTACTTCGCGCACCGTGTGAATTATACGCTGTATTCGCGCGTGGCGAAAGTGCTGTTCCTGCTATCGATTCCCCTCCTCATTTATACGCTGTTCTTCGGGGCCACCATCAACCAGGGAAGCCGCTGGATACGCCTGCCCATCATCAACATGACGATGCAGACCTCCGACCTGGCTCGTCTCGCACTCTTCATGTACCTGGCGCGTATCCTCAGCCGTCGCCAGAACGTGATCAAGGATTTCAAAAAAGGATTCCTTCCGGTAGTGGGTCCCGTTGCGCTCACCTGTGCGCTCATCGCTCCGGCCAACCTCTCTACCGCGCTGCTGCTCGGTGCCACCTGCATGATGCTGCTGTTCATCGGCCGCGTGTCGGGCAAACACCTGCTGCTGGTGCTGGCCGTTGCTGCCATCCCTGTTACCATACTCATCTCCGCGGCGGTAGTGAAACACAAGACCGGCGGCGGCGATGAAGAGGAAGTTGCTGCAACAGCCGCAACGCACAAGGTGAAGTCGGGCAACCGCCTTACCGCGCGCGTGAGCACCTGGGTGAGCCGCGTGGAAAACTTCATGTACGGCTCCAAGGAAGTGTCCAACGACGACTCTTACCAGGTAGACCAGGCCAAGATCGCCATCGCCAAAGGCGGACTGCTGGGCAAAGGCCCCGGCAACAGCGAGCAGCGCAACTTCCTGCCGCAGGCCTACAACGACTTTATCTATTCGATCATCATCGAGGAGTATGGACTGATGGGCGGCGCGTTCATCATCTTCGTCTACCTCGCGTTATTATATCGCTGCATCCGCCTCTATAAACGTTGTCCCTACGCATTTGGAGCATTCCTCGCGCTCGGGCTTTCGTTTACACTCGTGCTGCAGGCAATGGCCAACATGGCTGTGAACGTAAACCTCTTCCCGGTAACGGGTGTAACGCTTCCGCTCGTCTCCATGGGCGGATCCAGCTTCCTCTTCACCTGCCTGTCCATCGGCATCATCCTCAGCGTTGCACGCAACGTAGAGCAGATCGAAGGCAGGGAGAAACTCAAAGAGGAGCGCGCGCAGCGACAAGCCGAGCTTGACGAAGAGGAAGATGTCATTGAAGAAGAGGAGGGCATCACCGCATGAGCAAGCGATTCATCATAGCAGGCGGAGGCACGGGCGGGCACATCTTCCCGGCATTGGCCATCGCCAACGCGCTGAAGCAGCTCGATCCGACTGTAGAAATACTGTTTGTTGGCGCACGCGGCAAAATGGAGATGGAGAAAGTGCCGCAGGCCGGTTACCCCATCAAGGCTATCGACATCGCGGGCTTCAACCGCAGCTCTTTGATCAAGAACCTTTCGCTTCCGTTCAAGCTGGTGAAGAGCTTTTTCCAGGTGCGCGGCATCATTCGTGCGTATCGTCCGGATGCCGTGATCGGCGTGGGCGGATACTCCTCGTTCCCCGTGCTGCGTTATGCACAGGCGAAAGGCATCCCCACTTTCCTGCACGAGAGCAACTCCTTTGCAGGAAAAAGCAACATGCTGCTCGGTAAAAAAGCAACGCGCGTGTTTGTGGCATCGGAAGGAATGGAGCAGTTCTTTCCGGCGGACAAACTCACGATCTCGGGCAACCCGATCCGCCCCGGCATCGTGCAGGCTGCGCAGCTTTCGAAAGCAACGGCGCTGCGCTTCTTTGGATTGCAGGAAGGCCGCGTGACGGTGCTTGCTGTGGGCGGTTCGCTCGGTGCGCGCTCCATCAACGAAGCGCTGGCTTCGAAGCTCGATGCGCTCACAGGCGCAGGCATCCAGTTGATCTGGCAAACCGGCAAGACCGATGCGCAGCGTTGGAAACAGGTTGCGGACGGCAAGCCGGGCATCTGGGTGGGCGATTTCATCACGCAGATGGAGCAGGCCTATGCGGCTGCCGACATCGTTGTGTCGCGCGCAGGTGCGATGGCTGTTGCCGAACTCTGCGTTGTGGCCAAGCCCGTGCTGTTTGTACCGTATCCGCATGCCGCCGAAGACCACCAGACCGCCAATGCGCGTCACCTGGTAGCGCAGAATGCGGCGCTGATGATCAAAGACAGCGAAGCACAGGAGAAGGTTGTAGCCGAGCTGCTCGCCCTCGCAGCCGACGGCAACGAACAGGAACTGTTGAAACGAAACATAGGGAAGCTCGGTATCACCGATGCCGACCAGAAGATAGCACAAGCCATTTTTAAACTGATCGCGTAAGAACCACCATGATGAACGAATCCACGCACGTACCGTCTATCCGGAATGTCAAAGCCATCTACTTCATTGGGATCGGCGGCATCGGGATGAGCGCGCTGGCCCGCTACTTCAAAGGGCGTGGCGCCCGCGTAAGCGGCTACGACCGCACCGAGAGCGAACTTACCCGCGAGCTCGTGGCGGAAGGCATCGCGGTTCATTACAGCGAAGACCTCAACCTCATTGATAAGGAAGCGCAAGTGGTGGTATATACTCCGGCCGTTCCGAAAGAACACGCCGAGCTCGTTTACTACCAGCAGAACGGCTTTCCCGTGCTGAAGCGCAGCGATATCCTTGGCGGCATCACCGAAGAATCGTTCAACGTATGCGTGGCCGGCACGCACGGTAAGACAACCACGTCCACGATGGTGGCGCACATCCTTCGCCAGAGTGGTTATGGCGGCAACGCATTCCTTGGTGGCATCTCCGCCAACTACAACACCAACTTCTGGAGTTCTTTCAACGACGTAGCCGTTGTGGAAGCCGACGAATACGATCGCTCCTTCTGGAAGCTGAGCCCGGATGTGGCCATCATTACTTCGATGGATCCCGATCACCTCGACATCTACGGCGATGCAAAGACGATGGAAGATGCCTTCGTGACTTTCGGCAATAAGCTGAAGCCGGGTGGGCTGCTCATCGCCAAATTCGGACTCGCACGCGCTAAAGAGATCAAGGCCGACCGCCGCTGGACCTACAGCCTGCAGAACGATGCTGCCGATGTGTATGCATCCAACATCCGCATCGAAGAAGGCGGCTACACCTTCGACCTGCAGCTTCCCGACACTACGTTTTACAATGTGCGCCTCAACATCGGTGGCATGCACAACGTGGAAAACTCGGTGGCAGCAATGGCTGCAGCCCATTCGCTCCATATCGAGGGCGAGCTGATCCGCAATGCGATGGGCGATTTCAAAGGCGTGCGGCGCCGCTTCGAATACATCCTGCCGCCACGGCAGAAGGTGAAAGGCGAGCATGTGGCACCGGTGCTGATCGACGATTATGCACACCATCCAGAGGAGTTGAGTGCCCTGCTGAAGAGCGCGCGCAGCCTCTTCCCGGGCCGTAGAATTACGGTAGCATTTCAGCCGCACCTGTTTAGCCGAACAAAAGACCTGTTTCACGGATTTGCGAAGAGTCTTGAATGGGCAGATCGCATACTTTTGCTGCCCATTTATCCCGCCCGCGAGCTGCCGATGGAAGGCGTTAGCAGCGCGCTCATCCTGGATGCGATTGATAAAGAGGACAAGCGATTACTGGATAAGGACCAACTGCTGGAGTGGGCAAAGAATACCCAACTGGATAAGGAGTTCGGAGAAGTGATCATCACCGCAGGCGCGGGGGATATTGATACCCTTGTGCCCCGGCTTAAAGAAATTCTGGAAAAAGCCTGATGAACCGCAAGCGCATCATACGGAAAGTACTCACGGCCCTCTTCTGGTTGCTCACCGGAACGGGAATGGTCGTGCTGCTGGTGGCGGCCAACCGCCCCGAGCAGGGGCACGCCGTACGCGAGGTGCGCATCCTCATAAAAGGAGACGGCGAACAATTCTTCATCGACAAGAGCGACATCCTCCAGCAACTCACCAAAGCTGCGCGCAGCCCGCTGCAGGGCCGCTCGCTCGATGGCCTCCAGCTCGACCGCCTCGAGCGTGTGCTGGAAAAAGGAGTATGGATCCGCGAAGCCGAATTATGGATCGACAGCCGCGACGTGCTGCACGTGCAGGTTACCGAGCGCGAGCCCGTGGCACGCATCTTCACCACTACCGGCGCATCGTTCTATATCGACTCGTCGGGGCAGCATATGCCGTTGCTCGAAAAAGAAAGCGCCCGCGTGCTGGTGGTGACCAACTATCCCGGCTCGGCGCGCTTCAACCACAACGACAGCGTGCATGCGGCCGATATCAAGAACATAGCGGTACGTGTGCGTGCCGATGAATTCTGGCGCGAGCAGATCGCGCAGGTAGACATAACGCCCGGCGGTAGCTACGAAGCCATCCCGGTGGTGGGCAATCATATCATTCGCCTCGGTGATGCGCAGAACCTCGACACCAAGCTCGCGCGTTTGCTTCTTTTTTATAAGAAAGTGCTGGCGAAGGCCGGCTTCGACAAATACGGAGTTGTGGATGTGCAATTTGCCGGGCAGGTGGTAGGCGTTCTTCGCGGTGCAGTGTCGCAGGTGGATTCGATCCAGTTGCAGCGCAACATCCAGGAGCTGCTCGAGCGCTCGCAGCGCCAGATGCAGCAGGACAGCCTTGCGGCCGTGCAGCAAACGCTGGCAGCCGACACTGCGCGCAGCCGCCAGCTGTTGCCGATCGATTCCATCGCTACGCAACCCGAGCCGCAGGCGCCAGCTGCAACCACGCCGGCGCTTACAACACCACGCGATACCACGCAGCGGGCAGCAACCGTGGGACGCACGCCGCAACCCGCACGCAGCGCTACGCCACCACGGGCCACGCAGCCCTCGGTGCAGCGACGAACGCCGCGAGCGGTGATGCCACGACAGCAGCGGCCAGGAACCAGTCACCCCCCAAAACCAAACGAATACTAATGAACAGTTTAAAAAGTTTAATGCGGTTTAGACCATCGCCGGCGAGACGATGGCGATTCGAGAACGTTGGTAACACAACCGTTACCAATAAACTAATAAACCAATAAACCAATAAACTACCTACCAACAACAACTAAAAACAACAATAAACATGAACAACGAGCAACCCATCATCGTGGGATTGGACATCGGAACGACCAAGATCGCTGTCATTGCCGGACGCAAGAACGAGTACGGCAAGCTGGAGATCCTGGGTTTCGGCCGCTCCAACTCCAACGGCGTAAAGCACGGGCAGGTGCTGAACATCGATGAGACGATCAAGGCTATCAAGCAGGCCCTCGACAACTGCTACGCTTCCAACCCCAACCTGGAGGTGAATGAAGTGTATGTGGGCATCGCTGGCCATCACATCAAAAGCCTGCAGACGCGTGGCGACATCGTGCGGCACAACACCGACGACGAGATCGCGCAGAAGGAGATCGATCAACTCATCGCCGACCAATACAAGACGTACATTCCCGCCGGCGACCAGATCATCGACGTTATCCCGCAGGAATTTACCGTTGACAACTTCCAGAACATCCCTGATCCTATCGGGTACAGCGGTGTGAAGGTGGGCGCCAACTTCCACATCATCACCGGCGACAAGAACGCGATCCGCAACATCAACCGATCGGTTGAAAAGAGCGGGCTTATCACCAAGGATCTTGTGCTCCAGCCGCTCGCCTCCTCGGCAGCAGTAATGGCGCAGGAAGACCTCGAGGCAGGCGTTGCCATCGTCGACATCGGCGGCGGTACCACCGACCTTGCTGTATTCTATGAAGGCATCCTCAAGCACACGGCCGTCATTCCGTTTGCAGGTGAGAACATTACCAACGACATCAAAACCGGCCTGGGTGTATTGAAGACACAGGCCGAGCAGATGAAGGTGCAGTTTGGATCGGCGCTTTCGAACGAAGCAAAGACCAACGCTTTCATCACCATACCCGGCCTCCGCGGGATGCCTTCCAAGGAGATCTCGGTAAAGAACCTTGCGAACATCATTCAGGCGCGCATGAGCGAGATCCTCGACTTCGTGACCTATCACCTGAAGCAGGTGGGCCTCGACAACAAGATGCTCAACGGCGGCGTCATCCTTACGGGTGGCGGCTCGCAGCTGAAGCACCTCATTCAGCTCACGGAGTATGTGACCGGCCTCAATGCCCGCATCGGCCTGCCTACGGAGCACCTGGCTTCGGGCCACATCGAGGAGCTGGCAAAGCCCACGTACTCCACTTGCCTCGGGCTCATTCTCAAAGGCTACGACGACTATGAGCACAACCGCAAGCAGTTCGAGCGCGACTACCGCCTGGTAGAAGTTCCGGATAACCTGCGCCAGCAAACTTCGGAGGCCGAAGGCGAAGGCACGATGCAGCACATCGTAGTGCCTGCCGAGCCCGCCGTGAAGCAGCGTGCACGCTTCTGGGACAAGTTCCGAAACAGCCTGATCGACATCTTCAAGGAAGAAGAAGATCAGAAACTGTAGTATCGTGAATCGTGAATGCCCAAACCAGTTAAAATTGCCTGATCCCAACTCCCTTCCCTTTGGGAAGGGTTGGGGATGGGTCGCTCACGGCTCACGATGAGCTCGCTTAACCTCTTCACCCAATCCTCCACCAGAGGCAAAAACTAAAACCCATGATTCATTTCGATCTTCCCAAGGAGAAATCCTCCATCATAAAAGTCATCGGCATCGGCGGTGGCGGCTCCAATGCCGTCAACCACATGTATAGCCAGAACATTGAAGGCGTCAACTTCATCATCGCCAACACCGACGCCCAGTCCATCGCGCAAAGCCCCGTGCCCAACAAGGTGCAGCTCGGTCCGCACCTGACGCAGGGCCTTGGCGCAGGTGCCAACCCCGAGATCGGCCGCCAGGCAACCGAGGAAAGCCTCGAGGAGCTGAAGTCGACACTTGAAGTGAACACGAAAATGGCCTTTGTTACTGCCGGCATGGGCGGTGGCACCGGCACCGGTGGCGCGCCCATCATTGCAAAGGTTTGTAAAGACCTCGGCATCCTCACGGTTGGTATCGTAACGACGCCCTTTGCCTACGAAGGAAAGAAGCGCCAGCTGCAGGCCGAAGAAGGTATCAAGAACCTCAAGAATTACGTAGACACGCTGCTCGTGATCTCCAACGATAAACTGCGCCACCAGTTTGGCAACCTCAAGATGCGCGAAGCATTTGCGAAAGCCGACAACGTGCTTGCCACCGCTGCAAAGTGTATCACCGATGTGATCAACAGCACCGGCCAGATCAACGTTGACTTTGCCGATGTGTGCACCGTAATGAAAAACGGTGGCGTGGCCATCCTCGGCAACGCGGCCTGCGAAGGTGAAAGCCGTGCGCAGCGCGCCATCGAGGAAGCACTCAACTCGCCGCTGCTCAACGACAACGAGATCCGCGGCGCGAAGTGGATCCTCATCAACATCAACTCCTCCGAAGGCGAGCACGAGTTTACGATGGATGAAGTGGACATCATCCAGAACTTCCTGCTGTCGCAGGCCGGTGAGCACACCGATGTGATCCTCGGCCTGGGCTACGACAACAACCTCGGCGCCAAGTTGGGCATCACGCTGATTGCCACGGGCTTCGAACACAAGGATCCGTTCATGCAAAGCGCGCCGAAGACGGCCGCCGCAGCGCCGGCCCCGCGTGAAGAAAAGATCGTGCTGACGCTGGGCGAACAACCGAAGCCTAAAGTGGAAGAAGCACCTGCTCCCGTGATGACCGTTGATCCGCTTGCTCCGCAGCTGGTAGAAGAGTTCACTTACCCGCAGCAGGAACTGCCGATGCAGTCCATCGTTTCGTTTGAGCCGATGGCAACGGATAGCAACGAAGACGTGCCAATGCACCTGCAGCTTACGTTAAAGGATGAAGAAGCGGAACGTGAGCGCGAGCGCCTCGAGCTGGAAGCACAGAAGCGCAAGCTCGACGACAAGTTTGAGCAGCTCCGTCAAAATATCATAGGCAGCGGTGGCGACCAGGGCCCTTCTGCTTCGAATGCAAACCTGCCGTCTGCAGCGGCGGGTGGTTATCTGGCCAGACCATCCAATATCTACGCAGAATCCAAACCGGATGTTTCTACACCGATTTCTGCAGGAAAACCCGTTGCGGGACCTACTGCATCGAACGAAGAAGAGGAAACCTTCCAGATGCAACTGGTGATCCGCAACGATCAAGCGACGGGTGAGGCCGCGCCACAACAAGCTCATACGCCAAACAACGAACCGACTGAGGACCCTGCGCCGCAGGACATGGCCGGGGAAGAAAAACGCAGGCAAGCCGAACGTTTGCAGAAGCTGAGAAATCTCTCCTTCAATATGCACGCGGCAGACGCCAATAACGAGTTTGAACAGGTGCCGGCCTACATCCGCCGCAATATGGAGCTGCAAAGCAACCAGAGTTCAGTGGAGAATTTTTACAGCAACTATACCGTGCAACCCGATGGAAACAACGGCGCACAGATCTCAACGATCAATACCTTCTTAGACGGCAAAAAGCCGGACTAAAACGCGGTGCCGGTCCTGCCCGGACCGGTTTCCGTCCTGTTGAAAACAGCCGCTCTTGGGCTTGTGTTTTTAGTTGTTAACCCCCGGCCTTGCGCCGGGGGTTTGTTTTGTATCATAGGCCACTTCCAACAGGTGCAGCCTTCCATAAGTGAACGGGCGATCGGGGTAATACCAGATGGCGTCTCCATCCGACGCAAGCCGGTAGCCGTTGAAGTCTTTATAGTTGCGCACGGGCGTGGCAAAGCGTAACAGCTGCCCGCTGTTGATTTCTTAGCGATCGTCGGACACGAAGTTGACCAACTCGCCGCGTTCATTGAAATAGAGCCGCGCATGCACGCATATCCCTTCGTTGCAAAAATGCGACTCGGCGCAGTGATCGTCTACCGAAGTCCAGGTGATGCGCGGATCGACGAGCGCTCCCGGCGCAAAGAGACAGATGTCGTTGAGCATCGTAACCGTCTCGGCGCGGAAGAGTTCCTTACTGCGCAGGTTCACAACGGGGATGATGCCGAACGGCCGCACTTCCATCGAAGCACTCCCACCGGCATAGTAGTGGTAACCCGGGATGACCCAGCCACCGAAGTCTGCTTTCATGAAGAACATCCGCTCATACTTACCAAAGCAATCGTATTGTTCGGAGTGAAACGGGAACCAGCTCTTTGTACGACTGCGCATCGTTCCTTCAAAGACGAGCCGCACCGACTTTGGACGCGGCCTACCGATGGCGCCGGTGAGGCGGATGTATTTGCGCACGGGCGAAGGAAGTGAAAGCAGATCGGCCTCAGTGAGCAGCGTGGTTGCCGGAGGTTCGTTTTGCAAGGCGTGGCGCACATCGTTGCGGTAGCGTTGTTCGAAGCGGGCACTGAAGAATGCGCCGATGGCTGGTAGGAAGAGGAGCACGTTGCCGATGGTGCCCCACCGCGCATCGCCCCAGGCACTGATGATCAGCACTTGCGAAACAAGTAGCCCGCACAGGGCCGGCAGCCACCAAACCCGTTCCCCTATCAGCTGGAGCAGCGCTGCGGTCATCAATAACAGTGCGGTTCCAAGCCACGCAATGCCGAGCGGGTTGGACAGCACACGCAGCGAATCATCTCTGGTGCCGATGGCTCGTGCAAAGCCCATGACATGGATGAAGCCATGAAAAAAGAGCAGCACGGATAGAAGAAGGCGTAGCATCGCCCATTGTTTGCAACGAAGCTAGCAGGGCGCCTTTGCCACGACGATGACTGCCATTGTTCGTCCGCTGATTTTCATCAACGATGCAACACTTCGGGCAAGGCTGCTGTCAGTAGCAAAAAACGATGAAGACGATCTTCTTTCGGGCGACCTGTCTGGCCGTCGTTGCCGTACTCCTTGTTCAATGCTGCAAGGACACCGGAAGGCCATCGGACACCGACCTGCAGAATGCCGACCTCGCAACCATACAAGCAGCCCTTGCCGGCCGTTGGGAATTGAAACGCATTTCCGGCGGCCTCTGCAACTTCTGCGAGCACCCTGTTGCGCATCGGCCTTATATGGTGCTTACGAATGCATCGGTAACATTCGGAAACGATTCGCTGGGCGTGGTGGAGCAAGGGCCGCTAACCTGGGCACGCGCCGATAATTTCGGCAATGCGTACGCTTTCACTGGCCCTTCGGGCAACGGCTACGTGCCGCTCGACATTCGTAACGATACGCTGCGGCTCCATCAGTACGCCTTTGACGGCGTGATCTACCATTACACGCGGCCCGACTAGGACGTCAGGCGCGCATGTTGAGCAGGTCGATCATCAGGTTGAAGGCATCCATCGACGAAGGGTTGTTGATCTTGAATGGCTTTACGATGTAGCCCGAAACACCGAGGCGCCTGGCTGCTTCCCGGTCTACCTTTTCGTCGGAGGTGGTGATCATGAAACACTTCAGTGTTTTGAAGCGCTCATTGCGGCGCAGCGCCTGCACAAACTCAAGCCCGTTCATCTTGGGCATGTTGATGTCTACCAGAACAACGTCCGGTAGTTGTACGGGATCCGCCTCCAGGCTTCGGATGCCTTCTTCGCCATTGCGTGCGTGGTGCAGGTGATACACGATCTTCATCTTGTCGAGCGTGCGGCGGATGTCCATGACGTCGAGCTCGTCGTCTTCAACAAGGAGGATGTTAATTATCTTTTCCATTCGGGTTGTTTTTTCCAGGTAAACGAAAAGGTGCTGCCGAGGCCCGGCTCCGAGCTGAGCTCGATCTTCTCGTGCCGTGCATCAAGGATCTTTTTTACGATGGCAAGGCCCACGCCCGTACCGCTTGCGCTTTCCCCGCTTTGCAGCGTTTGGAAGATCTGGAAGATCTTCTGGTGATAAGCTTCCGATATGCCCGGGCCATTGTCCTGCACATAAAAAACGTAATAAGCGGGATGGTCTTCGTGCCACACTGCCAGTTGCGGACGCGCACGATCGTTGTATTTGAGCGCGTTGCTGATGAGGTTGTCGAACACCTGGTAGAGCGGAACGCGTTCGGTGTGCAACACAGGCAGCTCCGGTGATATCAGGAGTTCCGTGCCGGGGCGCGGCGCCAGGTTGCCAACGATCTCTTCGAGCAGGTCCCGTAGAACTACGGTCTCCGCCTGCATTTCCTCCTTACCCACTCGGGCGTAGCTCAGGATGCCGCTGATGAGGTGTTCGGCGCGGATCAGCCTGCCTTTGATAAGCCCGAAGTATTCCTGCACCTTAGGCGTCAGCTCGCTGCCATGGTCTTCTTCGATCCATTCCACAACGTTTCCGATGCCGCGCAACGGCGACTTCAGGTCGTGCGAAACGATGTGCGCAAACTGGTCGAGTTCGCCGTTCTTTCTTTTCAGTTCGGATATGTTCGTGTCGAGCACGCGCGCCATGTGGTTGAGCGACAGCGCGAGCCTTCCGAGCTCATCCCGTCCCGGTTCCACCTGCACTTTATAGTTGCCCTCGGCAATGGTGTTCGACATCTGCACGAGGCGGAGGATGCGTTTGGAGATGCTATACGTAACAAAGCCGGCAATGACGAGACCGATAACGATGGAGCAGAACGTGAGTATGAACGACAGCCGGCGCGTGCTTACAATGGAGCCTGCCAGTTGCTTTTTGCGCACTTCGCGTCGTTTGTATTCTTCATTGATGAAGCTGCGTACTTCGGCCTGGAGGTCTTCGGCCACGTCGCCCTTGGCGATGATCGGAAATTCGTTCTTGTACACCACGCTCAGGTCCACAGGATCTTTGCTGGTGACTGCCGTGCGCTGCACGTCGCCGAGGATATGCGTAAATTCGGAGGTCCACCTGCCGTTGAGTGTCTGTATGCGACGCAGCCCGGGCATTTGCGCGCTGTCGGCCATGGAGGATAGCTCGGTGAGGATGTTCTCGTTTTCCTGCCGTGCCGAAGCGAAGGCCTGGATGAACGTGCTGTCGCCGGTGAGGAAGTAGGCGCGCAGGCTGCTCACCACGTTGAGGATGTTGCGTTGAAAGCGGTTGCTTTGACGCACGACGGTGGCGGAATGGGACACGAATTCGGTATTCTCCTTAACCGCTTCCATCTGGCGGTAGTTGATCCAGGTGGTGAGCGAAAAGAGAATAAGGATGAATAGGAATCCGAAAAAGATCAGTTGGGCAATCTTCATGCGGGTGGCGTCAGGGGTGCAGTGCAAGTTAGCGCTGGGCCGCGCTTGCAGCCCCGGCTTTACGGTTAAAATCCTATTAGCGCGCTTGCTGAGTTTCGGTGGCCCGGGCGCACCTTTACAGCATGACGATTCTTATTACGGGCGGTACCGGCCTTGTAGGCAGCGCATTGAGCCAGGCATTGATCGCACGCCGCCACGACGTAATCATCCTCAGCCGCAGTGCAAAATCTTCTACCCAACCCCGGCTCCGTTATGCCACCTGGGATGTGGCTGTAGGTACCATCGATCCGGATGCGCTTGCTGCGGCCGACGCCATCGTACATCTCGCGGGCGCGGGTGTGGCCGACAAGCGCTGGACGCCTGCACGCAAGCAGGAGCTGGTGCGCAGTCGCGTGGAATCGGGCAACTTGCTGGTGAAGGCCCTGGGCACGATGCCCAATAAGGTAGCAACCGTTGTGAGTGCCTCGGCCATCGGTTGGTATGGTCCCGACCCCCAAGTGCCCAGCGGCAAGCCTTTCGTGGAAACGGATCCCGCCGACGCATCCTTCCTTGGCCGCACCTGTGCCAGCTGGGAAGCAGCCATCCGCCCGGTACAAGATCTGGGTAAGCGTCTCGTCATCACGCGCATCGGCATCGTGCTCAGCCGCGATGGGGGCGCCTATGCGGAGTTTCGCAAACCCATGCGGTTTGGTGTCGCTCCCGTGCTTGGCAGCGGCAATCAGATCGTTAGCTGGATCCATATTGACGACCTCGTGGAGCTGCTCATCACCGCTGTGGAGGACCGTAGTTATACGGGTGTCTACAACGCGGTGGCTCCGAAGCCCGTATCCAACCGCGCGCTCATCGAAGCCATCAAAAAAGCGAAGGGAGGCTTCCACCTTCCTGCGCCGGCACCCGCATTCGCACTCAAGGTTGCACTCGGTGAGATGAGTGTGGAAGTGTTGAAAAGCACCACCGTAAGCAGCGCGAAACTGCAATCGAAAGGATTCGAATTTCGATACCCAACCATTACGGAGGCGGCCGCGAACCTCGAGCGGAAATAGCCGCCTGGCAAAGCCCACGCGCCTGTAACCGCCCACGGCAATGAGTAAGGCCCGTCGCATTGCAACGGGCCTTACTCATAATTGATTTCTCATTCTAGAAGCTCTTCACAGGCGTTTCCTTCTGCTGGAACAAATTCTTGTCCACCTTTTCGGGATCGCCCTGCAGCACCCAGCTGATGTTCGTTACATACTTGTTGAACACGCGATTCAGATCCTGGAGCGTAATCTTCTTCAGGTCTTCGTTGAGCGTGAGCGAGCGACGCCAGTTGTTGTGCAGCACTTCGTTGGTAGCCAGCGAGCCGGCTTGCGCAGCGGCGGTTTCCTGGCGATAGTATGTGGAAGTGAGGTAAGTGGTTTTCATGTTGCGCAGTTCCTGCTCCGTGAAGCCATCCTTGCGCACCTTGTCGAGCAGGCGACGTGCGGTGATCACGTATTTGTTGGGATCCGTTGTGGAAGCAAACAGCACGGAGTACGGTGTAAGTCCGCCGCTGAACCAGGTGGCTGGTGCATACGAAAGTCCGTTGTTGGAGCGGATCTCAACGAAGTGGCGGTTGTAGAAGATACGCATCGCCAGCATGAAGGCATTGTAATCAGGAGTTCCGGGTTGCGGTGCGCCGCTCACGCCCTGCACGTAGTTGGTGGCGAGGTCTTTCTTGGTAGCGTTGTAGCTGTTGACAGCTGCCGTAAAGGATGACTTTTTCGGTACGAAGGCGGGGCCTGCAGGTACTTTGTCGAGGAGGGATTTCAATTGTTGCTCTAGTTCGACCTTCGGCAGATCACCCACCACTACGATAAAGATGCGGCCTCGGTTGAGCAGTTTTTTAAAGTAATCGCGCGTGGCGGGTGCCGTAAGCGTTTTCACGCTTTCGAGTGTTCCCATCGGGTCGAGGGCATAGGGCTGACCGGCGAACGCCGTGCGGCGCGCCATCTGATCTACCGCATTGTCGGGGTTGCTTTCCATCGTCTTAATCCGCGTCAGCGCGTCTTCGCGAATGCGGTCGAATTCCTTCTCGTCGAATTTTGGCTGCAGCAGTGCTTCCATATAAAGCGGCCACACCCTGGCAAGGTCGCTTTTGATGCAGTTCATCCGGAAGCTGGCGAAGTCCATCCCGGTTTCGCCGCCCATTTCCGCCGACACGGCATCGAGTGCGTTCTTGAATGCATTTTTGTCGCGACGGAGTGTGCCGCACTCGGTAAGGGCATCCATAGCGAGCGCTTCGATGCCCGCTTCTTTTTCAGGATAGTTCTGTACGCCGCCTTTGATGATGGTCCGTATTTCTACAATCTCGTTGCCGCTCGGCTGCACAATCACTTTCACTCCGTTGATGGTCAGTTCGTAGGGCTTGCCCATCTGCGCCCGCGTATGCGTTGTTCCCAGCAGCACTGCCAGGAAGAAGATCAGCTTTTTCATATAATCCATTTTGAAGTGGGGCCTTAGTTTTTGAAGAACGTTTCGGGTTGCGCGGCCTTTGCCATCTCGTCGTTGATGACCATTCCCGCAACATAGGGCTTGCCGGTGATGTAGCGGCGCACATAGTTACGCAGGTCTTCGAGGGTTACGCGCATCAGGTTCGCTTCGTAATCGGTGTAGTATTCGAGCGAAGTGCTTGCCCACTGGTAGGAGAGCTGCATCGGCAGCGACGAAGGCTTTTCCTTGTTGCGGATCTCGTTGCGGCGAATCACTTCCTTGGCCGTTGCCAGCAGTTCTTCGCTGATATAGTCGTCGTCGCCAAAGCGATTGATCTGTTCCATGGTAGCGCGGAAGCACTCCTGCAACTTGCCGGGCGTGGGCACCACGGTGATGGTGATGGGGCCGGTGTAGTGGCAGGTTTGATAGCCCATGTCGGCATAGGGGGCGAGGCCTTTATCTACAAGCGCCTGCTTCCATTTGGATGCGTTGAGGCGCAGTACCGCCGAGAACACATCTGCTACCACGGTGTTGGCGGAGTCTTCTTTATAGGAAGGTCCTTGCCACGAGAGCATCATATAGGGTGTTTGCGCAATGGAAGATTTCTTGATGAAGAACTCCGTTTGTCGCAGCGGCTCGAATGCCGGGATAGGGTAGCGGTCGAGCGGGTTGAAGCCGCTGTTCTTCCAATCGCCCCACACGCGCCTGGCCATGCGGAACGCATCTTCGGGCTTCACGTCGCCGGCGATGATAAGCAGCGAGTTGTTGGGGTGATAGTATTTGTCTTTGATGATCATCATCTTTTCGGGTGTGGCCGTGTTGATCACATCGTGCTCGCCGATCGGATTCTTGCGCGTGAAGTTGTCGCCCCACAGGCGCTTTTGAGTTTCGTACCAGATGAGGAAGCCCGGGTCGCTTTCGGCGCGTTGAAATTCACCATCCACCACGGGGCGTTCCTTGGCCATATCCTCGGCGCGGTAAATGGGGAAGCGCATGGCTGCGTTCATAAACCGGAGACCTGCCTCGAGGCTGTCTTTGGCAAACGTGAAGAAGTAGTTGACGCGCTCCACATCGGTGGTGCCGTTCCAGATGGCGCCCAATTCTTCGGTGCGCTTGATGAACTTTTCCTGGTCGGGATAATCTTTGTTGGCCTTGAAGAACATATGCTCGAAGAGGTGCGAGAGGCCGCTGAACTCGGGCCCTTCGGTGTAGGCGCCGTTCTTCACCGCGATCTCGATAGTGGCCAGCGGCACTTTGTGATTTTCGATCACTACGACTTCGAGGCCGTTTTCAAGTTGCTGCCAGTGATAGTTGGCGGGCAGCCGGTGCTGCGCCTGTGCGGCCCCGCAGGCAAGCCCGAGGAGCAGGAGCAATCCTTTTCGTATCATAAAAAGTTGTTTTGGAACGGAGAAGGTACGAAAGTTTGAAGAGGGGGTTTTGAGAGGGGGCGAAAAAGGCGTGGGAAGGGTTTTGAAAAAGGGTTTTGAGAGGTTTTGAGGGGTTTTGAAAAGGTTTTGAGCGGTTGAGAAGCTTCGGGAGCCTGCAGGGGGCGCGGAAGCGTATGCGCGATTAGCGATGTGGTGGGAGCGTTGGGTTCATCGTTGATGGGACCAATGATAGATGTTGCTGAATGCCCCGAGGATGGCGCGGCCGTTTGCGAAGCGCAGTCGGTCAAGGCGAAGGTCGTCGATGTCGCGCTGGCGCACGCGGCGGTGCATCGGATGCATGGTGCCGCCGGTGACGCCCGCGGGCTTTGCGGAATCGTATTGGAACTGCGGATCTACGAGTGTGCCGCGCGCGCACATGATGCCGGGCGTGCCGCGTCCGCGCCAATCCATATCCTGCGGATGGTCGAGGCCAAGCGTGTGGCCGAACTCGTGGGCTGCCGTGGTGGAGCCAGGGTAAAGGTTTTCGAGGAAGAAGTAACCCGTGTTGCAACCGAGGCCATCTACGAACGAAATGTTGATCTCGGAATAGTCTTCGATGCGGAAGAAGTTGGCGCGCGGGTCGGTGTTGGAAAGCACACTGTATTCATCGAGGCCTGGATTGCATTCAGCGCTGATCGCGAAGCGTACCGTAGTTCTACGGCCACCGATGACCGCTATGCCGCGTGGTTCGTTCCAGAGGTCTTCGGTTTCGGCGCGGAGCTGCTCCGCGAGGGCGGGGGTAGCAAAGTTTCCGTAGAAGACGAAGTGCGCGTGGATCATTAGCTCGTTACGATCGGGTAGGAGTTCGGCTTCGCCCATGGGTCAAAGGTCCGGGTATGCGTGATTTTTCGGGCAGGTTAGGGCGGGAAGTACTCCGAATTGCTCAAAATCCCCCGAATCTTTATCAGGGCGAAACCTATCTCTATCAGAAGCATAGGTATTTTTATCAGAATAAGGAAGAACGTTATCAATATTGCTGATTTTTTGTTCGGGATTTGGATTATCTTATTCAGGTAGCCCTCGAATACTTTCAGAATCACGTATATTTATTTCAGAATAGCGAGTAACTTATTCAGATGTACCACAATTCTTGTCAATAGGGGCGGTATCTTAATCAGTTGAAGCAGTATCATTCGCAAAACGTGGGTGTGGTGTTTCGGTAGAACGCGTCCTTGCTTCTTCAGAAGTGTTTTTATGGCAAAACGGGCAGAGAAAATAGCACAGCAACTGATACAGGTGCGGGAAGTACTTTCTGGTTACCCCGATGGATTACCTTTCGAAGAGCTTGCCAAAGCGGTGGCCATGAGCGCCATGACCCTCCGCCGTCGCCTTCCCATGTGGGAAGAACAGGGGATTATCCGGAAAACGGCTGTCACCCGGGGCAATCGATACGCGGTGGTGGAGCCAACGGAACGTGGCCGGGCCGGGCAGGAAACAGTGCCTCTATCGGAAGCGGGCCGGGCCATTACCGCTCTTGTGGACCAACCAGAAGCGCTGCGCCAGCCAGTTGGCTACAACTTCCAGTTTTTAGGAGGCTACGAGCCCAATCGCTCTGCTTACCTAACGGCGGAAGAGCGGGCGCAACTCCGGTCAGTTGGCGCAACACCCGCAGCGGAACAGCCGGCAGGCACTTACGCCCGCCAGGTGCTCCACCGCCTGCTGATCGACCTATCGTACAACTCCAGCCGCCTCGAAGGAAATACCTATAGTTTGCTCGATACGCAACGTCTGTTGCAGGCAGGGGTAGCAGCTACCGGAAAGGCCGCGGAAGAAGCCCAGATGATCCTCAACCATAAAGAGGCGATCGAATTTTTGCTGGAAGCGCCAGCAGAGATTGGCGTCAACCGCTATACTTTGCTCAGTATCCATGCTTTGCTATCCGATAACCTCTTAGCCGATTCGGCGGCATCGGGCCGCCTGCGCCAGCAACTGGTAGGCATTAGCGGCTCGGTGTATACGCCGCCGGGCATTCCGCAGCAGATCGAAGAATATTTCGAATTACTTCTGGCGAAAGCAGCAGCTATCGAAGACCCATTCGAGCAGGCCTTTTTTCTGATGGTGCAATTGCCCTACCTGCAGCCATTCGATGACGTGAACAAGCGTGTTTCGCGACTCGCTGCCAACATTCCCTTGAACCGGCACAACCTGGTGCCGCTGGCCTTTGTAGATGTTCCGCAGGACGTGTACGTGCAAGGTCTGCTCGGCATTTACGAATTGAACCGCGTGGAGCTGCTGAAGGATGTTTTTTTGTTTGCCTACGAACGGTCAGCCGCCCGCTATTCAGTGATCCGCCAAACGATCGGCGACCCCGATCCGTTCCGGATGCAATACCGCGAGCAGTTGCGTGGAATAATACGGGAAGTAGTGCTCAAGGGAACCGCGCTGGCTGCGGCCATCGCGAAGTCGGGCGTACCCCAGGCCGATCTTACCCGCCTGCGTCAGGTGGTGGAGTCGGAGCTGGAAAGCCTGCACGAAGGGAATATTGCGCGGTATCGGATTACACCGGGGCAGTTTGCGAAGTGGGCTAACGGCCGCCCTTGATGGATTTATCCATCTGCTTTCTCCCTACTCAAACCGCATCGAATACAACAGTGGATCCAGCATACAGGTTTTCGAGGAGGAAGTAACCCGTGTTGCAACCGAGGACATCTACGAACGAAATGTTGATCTCGGAATAGTCTTCGATGCGGAAGAAGTTGGCGCGCGGGTCGGTGTTGGAAAGCACACTGTATTCATCGAGGCCTGGATTGCATTCTCCCGGATTAATTCCACTTCGCCCATAGCACCGGAGTTCGGCAATTACGGTTCTAATTTACATTCACGTTCACAAGTCGGAAATGCAGGAGCTCGTCGTCCGCCTCAGCCTCTAGCTGGAAGTGCAACTCCTGGAGCAGTTTCGATGAACGATCGTTTTGCGCATGCGTGTAGGCATGCAGCTCGCGCAGGCCGAGCGCCTGGATGCCAAACGCGATCACGCTGCCGAGCGCTTCGCGCATGAAGCCTTTGCCCTGGTTGTGAGGAAGCAGCTCGTAGCCGATCTCCGCACCCGATCCGTCTTCCGCGAATTGGAACAGGCCTATCGTTCCAATCATCTGCCCCGTTTCTTTGCAATCGATGGCCCAATAGTACGTCTCCCTGGTGCGTGTGTTGGCCTGGATCATTTCGATAAAGGCCTGTGCGTCTTCGATCCTTTCGGCAGGCTTCCGTCCGAGGTACCTGTTTACTTCGGCATTAGAGCGCAGCGCAAAGATGACGGCATCGTCGTGGCTGGCGAGGGGCCGCAACAGTAAGCGATCCGTAGCGAGGAGCGGCTGCGAAGCTTGTTCGTTGGGTGACATAAATCGTGTTATAGTAGTTGGAGCAGGGGTGCAGTTCAAACTTACTGGATTCTGTGCGTGTGATGGAGAAAGCGGGATCAAGTATTGGATGGATTATAAAGAGGGAGACATTGAGCTGGGCTAAAAGGGTAGTTTCCTGGCATATCGTACCAGCTATGTTAAAGCCGGTCAGTTGAACGCGTTGCAGATGCTGGCAGCAGGGAAAGGCGCCAATCACTCAAAACGCATCGAATACAATTTCACCCATTCCACTTTTCCTTTCAGCTCAATCCTGCCGATGGCTTTGATCCGGTAGCCGTGGGGCTTCTCGAAGTCGCTCATGAAAGCGCCCGAGAGCACGAAGCTTTCGTTCACGTCGTGGCACACCGAGCGGATGCGTGCCGTGGTATTCACCGTGTCGCCGGTATAGAGCATGTCTTTCTTTACTACCCCTACGAAGCCTGCGGTTACCTCGCCGGCATGCACGCCCGCTTTGAAGCGCGGGATGTAGCCGAACTGCTTCTCGTATTCTGCCGCCTTGCGTTCCATCAGAAAGTAGGCATAGCGGAGAAAGCGGAGCGCGTTGAGCTTGTTCTCGGGCGTGTTGGCCCAGCTGAGCACCACCTCGTCTCCCACATACTGGTAGATCTCGCCCTCCGAGGCCAGCACGGGCATCGTGATCTCGGCAAAAAAGCGCCGGAGCATGAGGAAGTACCGTTCGTGGCCCAGCGTTTCGGCAATAGAGGTAGCCTCGTTGATGTCGAGGAAGATGAAGATGCGGTTCTGAACCACAGGCTTGTTGTATTCCCCGCTGATCATCGCCCAGAACATGCCCGGGCCGTATTTGTCTTTCACCTCCAGCATCGCTATCGACATCACGGTCATGATGGCCATATCGATGATGAAGATGCCGAAGGTGCGCGTGTGCATGATCTTTGTAAAGAACGAATCGAGAAAGTGCCCGAAGTGGAAACTCTTTTTATACAGGAACACGTAGTAGAGCAGCAGCAGCAGGAAGGCGATCACAAAAAAGATGACCACCGTGATGAGCAGCTTGTATAGCGATGCCCGCCACACGGGAAGGTGACTGAAGGCTGGCTTGAGGTAGAAGATGATGATGCCGGTGACGATGAACCCAATGAGGCCGAAAACGATGCTGAACTGGTACAACGCCACGCGCACGCCCAGGTCGTTGCAGGCACGGATGAGGTTTTCGAAAAAGACCACTCCAAAAACGACCCAGATCAGTGAGATCAGGACCAGCGAGCGGAGATGGAGGTACAAGAGGCGACGGGGCATATGGGGCTGCCCATGCAAAAGGTGTGCAAGGGGAGGGGGGAGGGATTATTGAGGAGGGAAGAGGGGGAGTACTTGATTAATTGAGTACATGAGAACATGAGGGCAGAGTTGGTGCATCCCGGGCGGCACCACCCTCTTGAAATCGAGTAATCATGTATTCAAGTAATCAAGTATTCTAATTCCTCACCGGCTTTCCATTCTTCAATACCCCCTGTATCCGTTCGAGCGTTTTCCGCTCGCCGCACAGGCTGAGGAAGGCTTCGCGCTCGAGGTCAAGCAGGTATTGTTCCGATACGAGGCTTTGCTCGGAGAGGTCGCCGCCGCACATCACGAAGGCCAGCTTGCGGGCAACGAGGGCGTCGTGGGCCGTGGCGTAGCCCGCGCTTTCCATTCCATGGATGCCGGCGTACAAGGAGCCGAGCGCCGAGCGGCCCAGAACGCGCACGTCGGTGCGGGGAACGGGTTGCACATAGCCGGCGTCGAACATTTCGGCTACCGACTGCCGGGCAACCGCCACGCGCCGCCCCTGGTTCAGCACAACCTCATCCAGTCCCTTGCGGTACACACCCAGGTTGAAGCCTTCGAATGCAGACGTGGCGACCTTGGCCGTGGCGATGCTGAGGAAGCGGTTCTTAAGCGTAATGGTTTCGGGCTCGTCCTCGTGCATCTCGTCGGAAGCGCGGAGGGCAAACTCCTTGGTGCCACCGCCCCCGGGGATCAGGCCTACGCCCAGTTCAACGAGGCCCGTGTAGGTCTCGGCTGCAGGGCAGCACTTGTCGGCATGCAGGCTCATTTCGCAGGCACCGCCCAGGGCGAGGCCGTGCGGCGCAACTACTACCGGCACCGACGAATAGCGCACGCGCATCATCGTGTTCTGGAAGAGGCGGATGGCGAAGTCGAGCTCGTCGTATTCCTGCTCGATGGCCAGCATGAAGATCATCCCCACGTTGGCCCCCGCCGAAAAGTTCGGGCCTTCATTGGCGATCACCAGTCCTTTGTAATTCTTCTCAGCCAGCTCGATCGCCTTGTTGATGCCCGCCAGCACGTCGCCGCCGATGGAGTTCATCTTGGAGCTCCACTGGAGGCCAAGCACGCCTTCGCCGATGTCGTGCACCTGGCAGGCGCTGTTCTTCCACACCTGCGGGTTGTGTTGCAGCACGATGAAGTCGCCACCACCGGGTATGTCCTTATAGGTTTTGGTAGCCGGGTCGTACGACTGGCGCCGCCCGTTTTCCACTTTGTAAAAAGTTTTGTTGCCAGCGGCCAGCATTTCGTCCACCCAGGGCGCAACGGCATATCCTGCTTCTTTCATCTTGGCTACACTGCGCTCCACGCCGAGCGTATCCCAGCTTTCAAAGGCGCCGATCTCCCAGCCAAAGCCGGCCATCATGGCGTCGTCGATGCGAAACACTTCGTCGGAAATCTCGGGGATGCGGTGCGAGATGTAGGAGAAGAGTCCGTAGTGAAAATGACGGAGGAACTCGCCGGCCCTGTCGGGGGCGGCGGTCAGCATCTGGAGGCGTTGCCTGAGGTCTTCAACAGGCTTCGCCGCATCAACAGAGGCAAATTTCGGCTTCACGCGCGGGCCATACTCCAACGTTTTCAGATCAAGCGTCAGGATCTCCTTCTCGCCCCCGGCACCCTTTGTTTTCTTGAAAAATCCCTGGCCGGTCTTGTCGCCCAGCCAGTTGTTCTCCACTACTTTGTTCAACCACGAAGGGATCTGGAATACGTCGCGCTGTTCGTCCTGCGCGCAGTTGTCGAACACGCCTTTGGCCACCTTCACGAGCGTGTCGATGCCTACCACGTCGGCGGTGCGGAAGGTTGCGGATTTCGGTCGCCCGATGAGCGGCCCCGTGAGTGCATCCACCTCGTCGATGCTCATTCCCATTTTGTCGATGAGCCCGAAGATGGCCATCATGCCCCATACGCCGATGCGGTTGGCGATGAAGGCGGGTGTGTCTTTCGCCAGCACCGTGGTTTTGCCGAGAAAGCGGTCGCCGTAATCCATGAGGAAGTCGACGATGGCGGGGTCGGTATCGGGTGTGGGTATGATCTCGAGGAGGCGCAGGTAGCGCGGCGGGTTAAAGAAGTGCGTACCGCAGAAGTGCTTGCGGAAATCTTCCGAGCGGCCCTGTGCCAGCATGCCGATGGGTATGCCGGATGTATTGGAAGTAACGAGCGTTCCGGGTTTGCGAAACTGCTCCACGCGCTCGTAAAGCGATTGCTTGATATCGAGGCGCTCCACCACCACTTCGATCACCCAGTCGCACGACGCGATGTCCTTCAGGTCGTCGTCGAAGTTGCCGGTCGTGATCTTCTTCACCACGTCTTTTGTGTAGATGGGGGAAGGATTGCTTTTCACTGCGGCCGCCAGTGCGTCGTTGACGATCTTGTTGCGCGCGGCCTTGTTGTCGCTTTCCTTTGCTTCGGCAGGAACGATGTCCAGTAGAACTACGGGAAGCCCGATGCCTGCAAAGTGGCAGGCGATGCGGCTACCCATTACACCCGAACCGAGTACCGCTACTTTCTTTATGATGCGCTTGTCCATAAATTAGTTAGTTATGCAACTATTAGGGTGAAGGTAAGAGAAAAACAAGTTGCAAAGTCGGAACCGGGAAGTCGGAAGAAGCAGAAATTTCCACTAACGGCTGCAGACTCGGAGCGTCATTGCGAGCGGAACGAAGCAAGCCTTCGATCTTCAGTCTGAAGTCATTTAAGGAGAACCAACAACAGCCGACTCCGTCTGAATGAGATTGCTTTAGCCCTTGCTTCGCTGCGGGCTTCGCAATGACGGGCCAAAAGGGTTGGGGCGGGTGCCGTCACTGTACCCCCGACCCGCTATCCGTTTGCTCATTCGGCCCTACCAAAATCAGCTTGCCATCGGGCTGTTCGGCCGTCAGGATCATGCCCTGGCTTTCGATGCCGCGCATTTTGCGGGGGGCGAGGTTGGCCACCACCAGCACCTGCTTCCCGATCATGTATTCGGGTGTGAAGTGCTGCGCGATGCCGGAAAGGATGGTGCGCACTTCGTTGCCCATGTCCACCGTCAGGTTGAGGAGTTTGTCGGCCTTGGGCACGCGCTCGCAGGCCGTTACGGTACCCACGCGCAGGTCTACTTTGGCGAAGTCGTCGAACTGGATTTCCGACTTTGTCTCTGATGTCTGATGTCTGATGTTTGATTTTTGTTCGCTTTGGGTCATTGCCGATTCGCCACTGCGGCTTCCCGGCTCCTCGCTTACGGCTAACGGCTGACCGCTCGCGCTATCCATCGCCGCCCGCGCTTTGTCCAATCCTGCCTTCAGTTTTTCCACCTGGAACGCCACTTCCTCGTCTTCGATCTTGCGGAACAGCAGCTCGGGCGGGCGCAATGAATAGCCCACGGACAGTAGCTTCAGCGAGCCGGCATTTTTCCATTCCAGCATGCCGTCCACCACCTTCATCAGGTAGCACATCTTCTTCGCGGTGTTGGGCAGGAAAGGATTGATGAGGATGGCCAGGTTGGCGCACAACTGCAGCGAGAGATGCAGGCAGTTGTCGATTTCTTTTTGCGCTGCTTCTGCAACGGCGCCGCCTTCGGTAAGTTTCTTCGCCACCGACCAGGGCGCGCATTCCTGTAGAAATACGTTGCCCAGCGACGACAGAGCGATCACTTCGCCCAGCGCGTCGCGGAACTTATACTCTTCGAGCAGCGTTTCGATCTTTGCTTTCGAATTCTGAATTTCCTTTATGAGGTTGTTGTCGCGTTCGGTTACGATTTCGGCGTGCCACTTCGGAACCTTGCCGCCGGTAAGCTTGTGCATCAGCACCAGCGTGCGGTTGAGGAAGTTGCCGAACTTATTGAGCAGCTCGCCGTTCACTGCGTCCTGGAAGCCTTTCCACGTGAAGTCGCTGTCCTTGGTTTCGGGCGCGATGGTGGTAAGGTAGTAGCGCAGGCAGTCGGCAAGCGCCGGGCCACCATTGTCTTTCCTGATGAAGTCGTCGATGTAATCCTGCATATCGAGCTTCCACCCGCGCGAGGTGCTCATCTTGTCTCCCTCGAGGTTAAGGAATTCGTTGGCCGGCACGTTGTCGGGAACAATATAGTCGTGCAGCTTGAGCATCAGCGGGAAGATGATGCAATGGAATACGATGTTGTCTTTGCCGATGAAGTGCACCAGCTTCGTTTCCTTGTCCTGCCAATAGGGCCTCCAGTCTTTGCCTTCGCGTGCGGCCCATGTTTTAGTGGCGCTGATGTACCCGATCGGCGCATCGAACCATACGTAGAGCACTTTGCCTTCTGCTTCTTTGAGGGGAACCTTCACGCCCCAGTCGAGGTCGCGGGTAACGGCGCGTGGCTGCAGCCCGCCGTCGATCCAGCTTTTGCACTGGCCCACTACGCTCGGGCGCCAGTCGTCCTTGTGGCCATCGATGATGTATGCGCGGAGCCAGCCTTCGTATTTATCGAGCGGCAGGTACCAGTGCTTTGTAGCGCGCTTTACGGGAGCGTTGCCGGAGAGCGTGCTAACGGGATTGATCAGTTCGTCGGGGCTGAGTGCGGTGCCGCACTTCTCGCACTGGTCGCCGTAGGCGCCGTTGAAGCCGCAGTTGGGGCAGGTGCCTTTAATATAGCGATCGGCGAGGAAGGTAGCGGCCTGCTCGTCGTAGTACTGCTCGCTTTCTTTTACGATCAGCTCGCCGCGGTCGTTGAGGTAGGTGAAGAATTCGCTCGCGGTTTCGTGGTGCACGGGAGCCGAAGTGCGGTCGTATACATCGAAGGACACCGACAGGTCCACCACGTCGCGGCCCTGCGCGCGGAGGTAGCGCACGTAGATGTCGGCGGGGATATAAGCCCCGGCCAGGTGGCCGATGTGCTTATGGCCGTTCGCGTAAGGGAGGGCGGAGGTAACGAGATAGCGCTTCGGATTTGTCATCGGCGCAAAAATACCGCAAGAATGGGGTAATGGGATCGCTTCGGCTGCGCTCAGCGTGACAGGCTCTGTATCAGTGGGAGGCTCCGTGTCATCCTGAGAGGGTCGGTGTCATCCTGAGCGTAGTCGAAGGAGGGGTCACCTGCCGCCGTTGGCGCGGAGGTCGGCCAGGCAAGCTGCATCGAGCACGGGCACGGGCTTGCGGCGCACCACCAGGCTGGGCGATTCTTCGATGTCGGTGGTGTAATACATCAGGCATTGCTTATTGATGCAGTGCTTGCCATGCTCATTGTCTTTGTGGTCGCTTTGCAGGGGCGTGCCCACGTTCACGAGTCCCATCAGGTGGGCCACCTCGTGCTGCAGCACTTTTGTTTCGAGGTTGGTGCGCGAGGGGCGGCGCAGCGCGTCGGAATTCTCCAGCACGTTCTTCCCGAAGATCACCGCCGACGTAGCACCATACGCATAACCCAGCGAGCTTGCCTCCACGAACACGCCGTTGGTGTAGAGGAGGTAAAGCGCCAGTTCATCTTCATCGTTGTAGTGCGCGCGGTATTTTCGCTCCAGCGTTAGCAGTTCGTCTACGCTGTAAATGGTGTCGCGCACGGTGGGAATCTGCTGCAGCACCACGCGCACGCCGCCCGGCTTGTGGGAATAGCGCTCGATAAAGTGCACCGTGTTGCGCACTGCCATCGAATCGGGCGCGAATCCTTCCATATATTGGATCTCGATCAGCACCGACTGATACACCGAGTCGGTAAGCAGGTCGCGGGCGGCAGCACCCACGCGGCCCTCATTGCTGCTGTGGTCGGGCGGTGGGGGCGGAAGGGGCTGGCGCGCACAGCTAAAGATCAGCGCAGCGATGGCAAAAAACAAGATGATGGTATGTAAACTACGGATCATGCAACACGCGCTTTTGATACCTGGCGCCTCCGTCTTAAAGATGCCCTTTGTTCCACTAAGTGGTGCCTTGTGTTTTGTTAAAGTGGCCTTGAAAATCGGCAGCGTGCATGTTGCATTTACCTAACTTGTTCAACGATGCAACGAAAGTCATTCCTCGGCACCTGCGCCACCCTTTTTGCCGGCAGCATCGCAGCCCGGGGCGCATCCGTATTTCTACGGGAAGGCGAGCCCGACGCGCGCCTTCGTGTGCCCCCCTACTTAAAGCCCGGCGACACGGTAGGCATCACGTCGCCTGCAGGCGCCATCACCGAAGCCGAGCTGCAGCCGGCACTGCAACAGCTGCGTGCCTGGGGCTTTTCGGTGCGCATCGGAAGCAGCATCGGCAAGAAGGATTTCTCTTTCGGCGGCACCGACGAGGAGCGCTGCAGCGACCTCCAGCAACTGCTCGACGATCCGGGCATTGCGGCCATTCTTTGCGCGCGTGGCGGCTATGGCTCGGCGCGTATTGTAGATGCACTTGCGTGGGACGGCTTTCGAAAGCATCCAAAATGGCTGATCGGCTTCAGCGACATCACGGTGCTGCATGCGCACATCCAGCGCCACTGCGGTGTGGCAAGCATACATTCGAAAATGTGCAATTCGTTCCCGGACGATTGGGACAAGGCCGAGCCCATTCAAAGGGAAACCGTGCTTTCAATACGGGATGCGTTGCAAGGCGCGCGCGTGCTGCTGAATGCGCCCGCAAATGCGCGCAACCGCCCGGGTAGCGGCGAGGGGATGCTTATCGGCGGCAACCTGCGCACGCTCGAAAACCTGGCGGGCACGCCTTCCGACATACAAACGAAGGGCAAGATCCTGTTCATCGAAGACACCGGCGAGTACGCCTACAGCATCGACCGGATGCTGGAGAACCTGCGCCGCGGTGGCAAACTGGCGTCCCTGGCAGGTTTGGTGGTGGGCGGGTTCAAGATCAGGCCCGACGACCCCGGCGAAGAATTCGGGCGCACGCTGGCCGACATCATCGCCGAAAAAACCGCCGGCACCCGTTATCCCATCGGCTTTGATTTTCCCATTGGGCACCAGCGGGCTAACTTCGCCCTGAAGTGTGGCCTCCGCCACCGCCTTGCGGTGCGCATCGACGGCAGCTCCTTAACCGAACTTCAATGAGTAAAATTCCAGCTCCCCTTACCGCGGGCGCCTGCATCGGCATCACGGCACCGGCCGGCTTCATGGCCCTCGAACGCATCAGCAGCTGCATCGACACGTTGCAGGAATGGGGCTTCACGGTGCGCCTCGGCGACACCACGCACAGCAATTCGAGCAACTATTTTTCCGATGCCGACGAAGAACGCCGCATCGACCTGCAGCGCCTCCTCGACGATCCCGAAGTGGACGCCATTCTTTGTGCACGCGGCGGTTACGGCACCAGCCGCATCATCGACCGCCTCGACTTCACGGCCTTCCGCCGCAAGCCGAAGTGGATCATTGGATTCAGCGACGTGACCGTGCTGCACAGCCACATCTGGATGGAGTATGGCATCGCCACGCTCCACGCGCCGATGGCGGCTGCCTTCAATCCCGATGGCCCGGGATATGCTACCCTTGCATCGCTTAAAGCCGCGCTCGAGGGCCAGCCTTCGCGCTACTCCGTGGCGGCACATCCATTCAACCGGCTGGGCCACGCCAAAGGCACGCTGGTGGGCGGCAACCTTGCCCTGCTCACGCACTGCATCGGAACGCCCTCGGAACTGAAAACCAAGAAGACGATCCTGTTTCTGGAAGACGTTGGCGAATACCTATACAGCATCGACCGGATGCTGGTGCAACTGAAGCGCAGCGGAAAGCTGGCGCGGCTTGCCGGCCTCGTGGTTGGCGGCTTCACCGGCATGAAAGACACGGAGCGACCCTTTGGCCGCGATGCCTACGAGATCATCCGCGATGCGGTTTCGAAATACGATTACCCGGTTTGCTACGACTTCCCCGTATCGCACGCCGACCGCAACATGGCGCTGAAGCACGGCGTGCAGCACACGTTGGACGTGGAAAGCGATGAAGTGCGGTTGGAGGAGCGGGTGAAGAAATAGGGGTGAGCTTACTCCACCCGCTTCAACTTCAGGTTCGTAACCGGCGCAACGATCAGCGGGAACTTCTCCACCGTCACCGTACTCACGTCGAGGCCGAAGCCGCGCTCCTCGGAGAGGGATGCTTCTTTCAGCCAGAAGTGGAATTTCATGATGACGCGCTCGAAGAAGGGCAGCTCGTTGTCCTGGCTCAGGTATTTTTCCATGACGATGAACTGGAAGTCGCCGACCACCTTAGTGCGCTCCAGGCTTTCGTAGCGGCTCGTAATGTTCACCTCTCGGTTCTTCACGAGGTCTTCCACCACCTTGCGGAACATCAGGTTGATGCGCGGCTCCACGCGGAAGCCGAGGCGGAACTCCACACGGATGATATCGTTGGGAATGATGTGATCCACCTTGTACTCCATCGTATAAGGATCATCCAGCGTATCCACGTGCACGAACCAATAGATGTCGGCACGCTTGGGCTTGCGGTTGAGAATGGAGTAAATGATCTTATGCTCGATCTCGCGCGGGTTGTCGGCCGACGTGAGGTAAACGAGGTGCGTAGAGAACTTCGGCACCGAGCGGTCGTTGCTCAGCTCCTGGATCTTCGGAATGTAGTGGTCGAGGCGCACGAATTCCACGTAGCGGTTCTTGATCTTGCGCGCGCGGAACCAGTTGAACATGATGAAGAACAGCATGCCGCCCACGATCAGCGTCACGAAGCCACCGTGCGGGAACTTGTCCGCATTGGCAAAAAGGAACGCGAACTCGATGGTGAGGTACACCAGCAGGTAGAGGTAGATCCACACCGGTTTGATGCGCCGCAACACGAGGTAGTTGGCAAAAAGGATCGAGGTGGCGATCATGCAAAGCGTGATGGCCAGCCCGTAGGCCGCTTCCATTGCCGACGCCTTCTTGAAATAAAGTTCGATGCCCACGCAGCCGATGAACAGCATCAGGTTGACGCCGCCGATGTATACCTGGCCGCGCTCTTCGGTGGGATACTTGATCTGCAGCTTCGGCCAGAGGTTGAGGCGCATCGCTTCCGAGATCAGCGTGTACGACCCCGAGATGAGCGCCTGCGAAGCGATGATGGCCGCGGCCGTGGCGATGGTAATGCCGAAGTAGAGAAACCATTTCGGCATCAGCCCGTAAAAAGGATTGAACCCGCTCTCGATCATCTCCGGGGTGATCAGCTGGCCCATGTGCTGGTGGAGCAGCCAGGCGCCCTGCCCGAGGTAGTTGAGAATGAGGCAGGTCTTCACCATGATCCACGAGTAGCGGATGTTCCATTTGCCACAGTGCCCGAGGTCGGAGTATAGCGCTTCGGCCCCGGTGGTGCAGAGGAACACGCCTCCCAGTATGTAAAATCCTTTCGGGTAGGTGATGAGGAGCTTGATGCCGTAGTAGGGATTGAGCGCCTTGAAAACGTGCAGGTAGTCGGAGAGGTGGTAGACGCCGAGCGCCGCGAGCGTGATGAACCAAACTGTCATCACCGGCCCGAAGAAGCGGCCGATGAGGGCCGAGCCGAACTGCTGCAGGAAGAACATCATCGAGATGATGCCGAGCACGATGTAGATGACCGTCCACTGGCTGATGTGTTGCAGCGCGGGCACCTGTTTCAAACCTTCGATGGCGGAAGTGACCGTTACCGGCGGTGTGATCATGCCGTCGGCGAGCAGGGCGGCGCCACCGATCATGGCAGGTGCCACCAGCCATCGCTTGCGGCGCCGCACGAGGGCGAAGAGCGAAAATATCCCGCCTTCACCCCGGTTGTCGGCGCGCAGGGTTAAGATGACGTATTTGATGGTGGTCTGAAGCGTGAGCGTCCAGATGATAAGGGAAAGCGAGCCGACCACGAGTTCTTCGGTGATGGTCTTTCCGCTGGTGATGGCATTGAGAACGTAAAGCGGGGAGGTGCCGATATCGCCGTAAATGATGCCAAGTGCGATGAGCAGACCCCCGAGGGTCGCCTTGCTGTTATGGGTTGAAGGCATTTTATTAAGCCGGTTGTATGAGTTGTTTGCCGCATAAAGGTAGCGGGAAAGCGTTATACCCCTCTTAAAAAACGATGCCGCACAAGGCCGCGTGCAGCAGGCCGGCAATAAGCCAACTTTTGACCCGTTTAAGGGGCGGAAACCCTAATTTTAGCCTGAAAACCTGCGAACCCATGAGCGTCACCCGCTGTGCTTTTTTATTCCTGACCCTGTTGAGCGCATTGGGCGCCGGAGCCCAGAAGATCGTTTATTCGGAGCCTGCCCGTGAAGACAACCGCCGCACCACCTTCGAAGTGATCGGCAAGGTGGGCGCCAATTACCTCGTGTATAAGAACAACCGTGGCCGCAGCTATATCTCCGCCTTTGATGTCAACATGAAGGACGTATCGAACGAAGTGCAGGCCTACCTTCCCGAAGACCGCCTCATCAACGTCGACTTCTTCCCCTACCTCGACCATGTGTTCGTGATTTACGAATACCAGAAAAAGAACGTAGTGTATTGCGAGGCGGTGCGCGTGGATGCCGAAGGCCGCAAGCTGAGCGATCCGAAGCTGCTCGATACCGCGCATATCAACGCGGTGACCAACAATAAGATCTACAGCGTCATCGGCTCCGAAGACAAGGCGCGCCTGATGGTGTTCAAGATCAACTCGCGCAACAAAAGCCGCTACAAGCTGAGCACGGTGCTGCTAGACAGCTCGCTCATCGAACTGCGCCGCAGCGAGCACTTCATTGCCATGGAAGAGCGCGACGACAACCTCGGCCAGTTTCAGCTCGACAACGACGGCGACCTCGTGTTCACCCGCTTCACGCGCGTCAACGACGACAACGTGAGCCAGGCATCGCTCTTTTATAAATCCGCAACCAGCGACAGCCTCGAAGTAGCCGACATCAAGCTCGATAAGATCTTCCTCGACGAGATCAGGATCAAGGCCGACAACCCGAACAAACGCTATTTCCTGACCTCTTTTTATTACAACAAGAAGCGCGGCAACATCGAAGGGTTTTACTTCTACGTGTGGGATAAGGCAACGAAGAAGCCAGTGCTGGAAAGTGCCACGGCGCTGGGCGACGAGCTGCGTCGCGAGGCACGCGGCGATGCTTCGCCGCGCATGGCGTTCAACGACTATTTCATCCGCAACATCATTGTTCGGAAGGACGGAGGATTCATCATAGGCGCGGAGAGCTATTACACCACGTCGAGGCTGAACAACTGGAACCGCTGGGACTACCTCTACGGATCGCCCTACGGCTTCGGCAACTACGGCTATTACAACTATTCGCCCTACAACAGCTGGTATTCGCGCAACCGGTTCAACAGCAGCCAGGCGGTGCGTTATCATGCCGACAACATCACGGTGCTTTCCTTCGACCCCACGGGCAAGATGCAGTGGAGCAGCGTGGTGCACAAAACGCAGTTCAACGACGATTCAGACGACGGCCTTTCGTACCAGGTAATGAACACGGGCGGCGCGCTGCACTTCCTCTTCAACCAAGATGAAAAGCGCGTGCAGTTGCTCACCGATTACGTGCTTACACCCGACGGACAAATGACGCGCAACCCTACCCTGAAAAACCTCGATCGCAACTACGACTTCCTGCCGCGCTACGGCAAGCAGGTGTCGGCCCGAACCTTTATCGTTCCCTGTTACTACCGCAACTATATTTGCTTTGCAAAAGTTGACTACACCAATCCATAATCCTAGTGATCGCACTCTTTAAACAGAAGGCGCCCGGAACCGTTGCCGTACTCTTCATAACAGGGCTGCTGCTGAAGCTGCCGCTCTTTACCGGTCCCGCGCTGCAAACCGCTCCTTCCGATGGCCCGCTGTTTCGCCTGCTTGCTTCACAGCTCAGAGGCGCCGCGCCGGTGGCCTCGGGTCTTATCGCTTTCGTGTTGCTTTTTGCCGGCGCGCTCACCATCAATTCGCTGGTGAACTTTTACCGGATGATGAGCCGTCAGACCTTTCTGCCGGCTTTGTCGTTCCTGCTCATCACCTCGCTGGTGCCGGAGTGGAGCCGCTTGTCCGCACCGCTGTGCGCAACCGTGCTGCTCACGTTTGCATTTGCCGTCATCCTGCAACTCTATGGCTCTCCCAAGGCCGGCGGCAAGATCTTCAATATCGGCCTGCTGGTGGGCCTGGCGGGATTCTTCTTTACGCCGGCACTTCTCTTCGGCATCATCGGCATACTCGGCCTGATGGTGTTGCGGCCACTGCGTGCGCAGGAGTTGCTCCTCTTCCTGCTCGGCGTAAGCACGCCCACTTATTTCTATGCCGTTGGCCTTTTTCTATACGACCAGTTCAGCTGGAAAAGCCTCGTGCCCTGGCTGCATTTCGGCATCATCAACAAGCGGCCGTCGTATGCACTGCTTGGTTCCATCGTATTGCTCGTAGCGCCCTTCCTGCTTGGATCGTTTTATGTGCAGGCCAACCTGCGCAAGATGTTGATCCAGGCGCGGAAGAACTGGAGCCTCGTACTCTTTTACCTGCTGCTGGCGCTGGCCATGCCGTTCTTCAACAACGACGGCCAATACACCGCCTGGGTGCTCGTGGCCCCGCCACTGGCGGCCTTCCAGGCATGCGCTTTCCTTTACCCCGCGCGCAGGTGGACGCCGCTGCTGCTGTTCTTCGTGCTCATTTGCTACATACTCGCGTTGCAGTACGGGGTAGAGATGATCCGGAGGTAGCAGTTTACAGTTTACAGTTTATAGTTTACAGTTTGTAGTTTATGGTTGATGGGTGGGTGGTACCTGTTGCGGAGCGCGCGCGTTGCGCAATCGAAAACCCGAAACTGTAAACTTCAAACTTAAAACTCCCTTTAACTTTGCCCCCATGAAATTCGGAGTAGTCGTTTTCCCCGGTTCCAATTGCGATCGCGACATGCACGACGCGCTGGTGCACGACCTTGGACAGGAATGCCAGATGCTGTGGCACAAGGATCAAGACCTTTCCCATTTTGGCCCCGACGACTGCATTGTGCTGCCGGGCGGCTTTTCGTACGGCGACTACCTGCGCACCGGCGCCATTGCGCGCTTCAGCCCGATCATGGGTGCGGTGATGGCCCACGCGAAGCGCGGTGGCAAGGTGCTGGGCGTGTGCAACGGCTTCCAGATTCTCTGCGAAAGCCACCTCCTGCCGGGTGCACTGCTGCGCAACAACAACCAGCAATATATCTGCAAGAACCTGTACATCAAAAACGGCCACGACGACGTGCTGCAGATACCGATCGCGCACGGCGAAGGCCGCTACTACGCCGATGCCGCCACGCTCGACGCCCTGGAAGCCAACGGCCAGGTATTGTATCGCTACTGCAACGCCGATGGTGTGGTGACGCCCGAAGCCAATCCCAACGGATCGGCGCGCAACATCGCCGGCATCTGCAACGAAGGCCGCAACGTGTTCGGCATGATGCCGCACCCCGAGCGCGCCTGCTCCCTCGCCCTCGGCAACACCGATGGCCGCAGCGTTTTCCAAGAGCTGTTCCGCGGAGTGCTGGTTTATTAGTTTATTGGTTTATTCGTTCATTAAACTCTTCAACTTTTCAACCCCTCAACGCCTCAACCCCTCAACTCTTTTTTAACTTCCCCCTTTCTTTTTAACACCGAAATTTGCCTTTCAGTCCTACAGCATGAAAAAACTACTTTTTACCCTTTCCCTTTTCCTCCTGGTGTCCGCGGCGGTGTCGGCACAGAACCCCGTGAGCTGGTCGTTCAGCACAAAGAAGCTCGACGACAAGACTTACGAGTTGCACATGACGGCGAATATCCAGAAAGACTGGCACTTGTATGCGCAGAACCAGCCCGGCGATGCCATCGCGGAGCCTACCACGTTTGCATTCAATAAAAACCCGCTCATCAACTTCGAAGGAAAAGTGAAGGAGAAAGGAGTGCTGGAAAAATACAAGGACAAAGTGCTGAATGTTTCTGCCCATCAATACAGCAACCGTGTAGACTTTGTGCAGGTGGTCAAGATCAAGGCGAAGGCAAAGACGGCGGTTACGGGCAAGCTGGTGTTCCAGACCTGTAACGGCGACAAGTGCCTGCGTCCCGAGACGGTGCCCTTCACCTTTGCACTCAATTAAACTGTTTTTGACTTTGTTTTGCAAGCGGATTCTTTACGGGATCCGTTTGTTTTTTTAAAACACCCTGTATGCTCCGTCGCCTGCTTCCGATGCTCGCTCTTTTTTTCAGCTGCGTTAGCTTGTCTGCGCAAGACACGGTGCGCTTTGCGTGGAAGGTTACGGCGAAAAGGGTGGACGCAACCACGTACCAGGTGGTATTCAGCAGCAACGGCGCGCCGGGCTGGCAGCTTTATCAGCCGGAGCAGGCCAATGTGCGCGATTTCGCTTTTGCGGAACTGCAGCTGCGCGACAGCAGCGCGCAGGTATCGCCAATCGTAAGTGAAACGGCGGCCAGCGGGAGTGTGAACAGCCCCATTTTCGACGGCAAAAGCGTAGCGCTGAACAATGGCGCCGTGCAATGGCATGCCCTGGTAACCTTCAAAGACGCCGTGCCCGGGCAACTCCGCGGAACGCTGCTGTATAGTTACGGTCGCAACGATGAATTTTACCCCGGCACCGAGCAGTCATTTTCGGTGGCTCTCGAAGGAGGCGCAGTGGCGCAAAACCGAATCCTCATTCCTTCTATCGACATCAGCAAGCCGGTATCCGATTGCGGCGATGCCTCCACCGAAGATGAAAGCATCTGGACCGTCTTCTGGCTTGGGCTTGGAGCCGGCTTCCTCGCTTTGCTCTTTCCCTGCATCTACCCGCTGATTCCGCTCACGGTTTCGTTTTTCACCAAGCGCGCACCCACACGCCGCCGCGGCGTGCGCAATGCATTCCTGTATGGCTTTTCCATCTTCATCATCTACACGGCACTCAGCCTTCCTTTCCACCTCTTTCAACTGCGGCCGGAAGTGCTGAACAACATCTCCACGAACGTTCCGCTCAACCTCGCCTTCTTCGTAGTATTCGTGGTGCTGGCCATCTCTTTTTTCGGAGCTTTCGAAATATCGCTGCCCAGCGGGCTCGCCAATCGCGCCGATTCCAAGTCGGGCTCGGGCGACATCTGGGGCATCTTCTTCATGGCGCTTACGCTCGCCATCGTTTCCTTCTCCTGCACCAGCGGCATCCTCGGTGGTTTGATCGCCGGTTCGCTGAAAGGCGCCAATGCGGCCTGGCAGCTGACGGCTGGTATGGCCGGTTTTGGAATAGGCCTTGGGTTGCCGTTCGTGCTGTTCGCGCTCTTCCCGGGCTGGCTGCAGTCGCTGCCCAAGAGCGGTGGCTGGATGACCGAGCTGAAAGTGGTATTCGGATTCATCGAGCTGGCCATGGCCATCAAGTTTCTTTCCAATGCCGACCTGGTAGAGCACTGGGGCGTGTTGCCGCGCGAAGTTTTCCTGGTGTTGTGGGTGCTCATCGGCATCGGTGTGGTGGGCTACCTGCTCGGTTTCTTCCGGAAGGGACCGAGGCCAAAGATGGGGGCCGTGCGCCTCGCGTTTGTGGCGGTGTTCGGTGCCATCACGCTGTACCTGATCCCGGGCATGTTCAACGTGCGCTCCGCGGGTCTTACCCTCATCAGCGGCTTCCCGCCACCGCTGTCATACAGTATCTATCCCAATCACAAGGCGCTGCAAGGTGCAGTGAAGCCGATGCACAACGATTACGATGGTGCATTGCGGCGCGCACGCGCCGAGGGCAAGCCAATCCTCATCGACTTTACCGGTTGGGCCTGCGTGAACTGCAGGCGGATGGAAGAGCGCGTGTGGACGGACCCAAAAGTAGCCGGCCTGATGCGCGACGAGTTCATCGTGGTGTCGCTATACGTAGACGAGCGGCGCAGGCTGCCGGCGGCGGAGCAGATAGAATACACGGCACGGCGTGGCGACAAGCGTTCGATTGAAACAGTAGGCGACAAATGGGCCACCTTTCAGTCGGAGAACTTTTTTGCCGTATCGCAGCCGCAGTACGTGATCATCAGCGCCGACGAGAAAGCACTCACAAGGCCTAAGACCTACACGGAAAGCACTTCGGATTTTATCGCATGGCTGGAATGCGGACTCCAGGCCGCCAAAAAGTAGCAGCATCAGCGGTGGGGGAGGAACAGCTCGATGGCCGTGCCGCGGTTGCCGAGCACGTGCAGCTCCTTGCGGCCTCCCATTTCAAACACCAGATCTTTTACCAGCGCCAGCTCCACATGAAAAGGGCGGCCCGACAAATGCTCGGTGCCGAGCTGCGGGAATTCGGGCATATAGCGAAGCAGCGCATCCACGAGGTTGTGCTCGGGAATCTGCAATTCCACATATAGCCCATCGGCCTGCCCCCGCGCCATGAGCCGGATGGCGGCGCCTTTCATGGCACCGAGCAGTGCTCCAAAAAGCACGGAAAATACCATGCGCAGGGCAGTACGATCCTGCCGCAGCACGATGTCGCCCGCAATGAGCGGCGCTACTTTGTTGCCGCTCGATTTCACCAGCGGAGCCAGGTCGGTAAAGATCTCCTGTACCAGTTCAATGATGCGGATCGGCTCGGCTGGGGGAACATTCCCTGCCCGGTAGCCTGCGAGCAGATCGAGTGCTGCATTGAATGCGGCGATCTGGCCGCGGTGTTCGGTTGCCTTCGAAACAATGTCTGTAATGTCGCGTTTGGTAAAGCGCCCATTGACGAGGCTGTCCATGCCGTTGTCGAGGTAGGCGGCCATATTGCTTGCCTGCAAGGTTGCCAGGTGGGCGAGGCGGGTAAACTGGCTGCGGAGGCGTGCTTCCTGCTCCCTGCTTTTACCGAGCTGCGCGGTGAGCGCGTCCGCCTGCTTGCGGCGCTGGCGAAGTTCGATGAGGAAAGTGGCCTGGCGGGCGAGTTTTGCGAGGATATTGGCTTCCTTCCAGCTGAGGTCGCGCGGCGCGCTGTCGATGATGCAGAGGGTGCCGAGCTTATGGCCGTCGGGCGAGTGGATGAGTGCGCCTGCATAGAACCGAACGTGCGGGTCGCCGGTAACGTAAGGGTTGTCGGCGAAGCGGGGATCCAGCGTAGCGTCGGGCACCACGAAGATGTCGTCCTGAAGGAGCGCTTTGTCGCAAAATGCGGCGGAGCGCTCGGTTTCGGTGAGCGATACGCCGGTGGCGGCCTTGAACCACTGCCGGTCGGCGTCGAGGAGGGTGATGAGGGAGATGGGTACGCCGCACAGGTCGGAGGCGAGGTTAACAAGGTCGTTGAATTCGGCTTCGCGGGGCGTATCGAGGATATCCAGCTCTTGCAGAGCGCGAAGCCGCTCTTTTTCCGGTTCTGGTGTTTCCATCAGCGGTAAGATACGAACTTTTTGAAGCGCTAAGAAAAATACTTATTTAACAAGTAGAGTGACAAGCTGTTTAATGAACGGCGTTTCTTTCAAGTCAATACTTAAAACGGCGCTCTGTCCGTCCTCATCCTTAAAATAAGTGTAAACACTTGTAGTAGAAAAGTTAATAGGACCGTTGGACGGGAAAAGTAGGTGTTTGGACTAAATTCATTTACCCAAAAAACCAGTAAAGCTACTTTTGTCGTAAGTAGAACTTCTTAGATAGCCACTTCAACAAGCTTAAGGGAATCGTACCCTCACTATTTATGAGCCGCCCCCACTCTAATCCGGCCCAACGGCCTGCCTCATCTATCTCCAAGACAAATACCCTACGTGTTATGAATCCGTCCGTCCAACGCAAGTCGGGCCTGGCGCTGCTGTCGCTGCTGGCCATCCTGCTGTCTCCGCTGTCGCTCCTCGCGCAGCAGGCACCAACTTCGCTGAAGTATCCCACGCCCAACGTGTACATCGTGAACGCGAGTTCCGTATTCCTGTCGCCGACGGTTTCGGGCAACGTGGCATCCTATTCCATTTCTCCCGGCCTGCCCTCGGGAATTACGCTCAACACCAATACGGGCGTGATTTCGGGTACGCCTACGGTTGCATCGCCGGCCACCTCTTATACAGTGACGGCCACGAACGCGTCGGGTTCTACGAACGCCACCCTCAGCATACAAGCTACCACGAGCTATTTCGATAACAACAACGCGCAGATCAGTTTCAGTACGGCAACACAGATCACCGGCACCAACGGTGGCCGCACGGTAGGCGACCGGATGCTGTTTACCAACGTTGCTACGCTGAGCGGTACGCAGATCGACTGTATCGTTACCACAACGTCGATGACCAACGTTACCACCTACGACACTTACGACCAGGCGGCCGTATCGGGTGCGAACTTCAACAGCAACGATCCGAAGTTCTTCTCGCCCCAGTTCACCTTCAACGCAGCCGCCTCTGCAGCAACGCCTGCACAGGTGCGTTTCGATTTCCAGTTCATCCTGGGCAATTCGTACAACGCCGGCACCAACCCCAACGGAACAGCAGTGATCCTGCAGAACGTTACGCTCAACTCTTACGACGTTGATGGTAACGGTACGGCCGGCTCCAACCAGTTCAACCTCTTTGGCGGGTTCAATACCTACCAGCTGAGTGGCACGCCCGCTTCCACGATCGGGGTCAGCTACGATGCCACTTCGCGCCTTACAAAATTCCGCTCGAATGTTCCCGACAACAACACAACGGTGATCGCCGATGAAACGCAGATTCGCCTCAACTTCAGCAACGTAAGCAACTTCCCGGTGATCGTTGGTGCGGAAGAAGGCGGCCAGGCTTTCTTCTTCCTGGACTTCAGCGCTTCCAATGCGTTCACCACCCCTGTTACAGTTACCGCTCCCAGCATCGACCTCGGCACATCGCTCACGGGTGTGAACAATGAAACTTCCGGCTGCGCAGCTTCGCAATCGTTTACCAGCGGCACCACCAACGCCGCAACGCCAACGGGCAACACGTTTACATCGCTCACGGTATCGGTGCCCACGGCAGATATCCTGAACGGCTCGAGCGAACTGCTGCTCGTGAACGGTGCTACCGGCACCGGCGCCAGCAACGCGCTCAACGCCGACTTCGCCAGCCGCAGCCTCACGCTCGGTGGCATCAACTATAACGTAGTAGCAACTTCTACCGGAGGCATCCGCACGCTCACCTTCACCCGTGCATCGGGCACCTTCCAGCAAACGAACGTGGAAGCCCTCCTCGACGCCTTCCGCTATTCGAACGGGGCGAATCCCGCAACGAATGGCGTACGCACCTTCACGGTCAACGCATTCAATGCTACGATGAAGAGCCCCGATGCGATCTTCAAAGCAACGGTAAGCTGCGTGAGCATCAGCGGTAACATCTTCCACGATGCCAATGGCCTCACCGATGCAACGGTAAATGCCAACGGCTCGCCCACGGTGACGGCCAACTTTGCCTATGCCGTTTTGGTGAACCAGAGCTCAGGCCTCTCGATCGCTTCGCAGGGCATTGCAGCCGGTGGGGCCTATTCGTTTGGTACGGTTGATACCGGAAGCTATTTCATCTACATCCGCAACGCACCTGTAACCAACGGAACGGCGATCTCTTCGTCAACCTACCCCACAAGCGCAGGCGGCGGTGTTTATAAAAGCGTAGGTGAGAACTTCGGTTCCGACGCCGGCAACGACGGTCTCACCGATGGCAAGATCGTGATCAAGGTCGGATCTACTTCGGTGGCCAATGCCAACTTCGGTATCGAGATCCCGCCCACAACCACCAGCACCACGATCAATAACGTTGCGAACCCGGGTGGCTACAACAACTATACAGTTCCGGTATCCGGCGGCTTTACCTATGCCGACGAAGACGGTACGGTGCAGTCCATTACTATTACCAGCTTCCCCACGGGCGCGAATTACATCCGCCTCAACGGAACGATCTATACCAACGGGGGCACCTGCCCGCCGCAATCATCCTGCACGGCCTGGCCGGGCACGGTGATCGTTCCGGCGGCCAACGTTTCTGCCATCGCGGTTGACCCTTCGGCTGTGGGCGCCGCTTCGGTGGTAATTCCGTTCCGCGCTACCGACAACGGCGCGCCTACCGACATCAATGGATCGCCCAACAGCGTTACCATCAACTTCATTGCACAGGCAGTGCCCATCACTGTATCGGGCAATGTTTGGGACGACGTGAACGCTAATGCAGTGAAGGACGCTCCAGAGCAATTCACCAACGTCGCTTCTGCAGGCCAGACGCTTTATGCGCTCCTGGTGCAAACGACCAACACGTATTCGGGCGCTCCTACGGTATATGCATCTACTGCAGTTGCGGCCAATGCAACCAGCTACACCTTCAGCAACGTTCCTTCGGGCAACGACTATGAAGTGCGCCTTGCTTCGCTGGCAGCGCAGCCCTCCGATGGCGTGGCGCTGAGCACCATCACGCAGGCGCTGGCAACCGGCTGGACGGGTGTGAGCTACAGCAACAACGGCTCGCTCACCACCAGCCTCAATACTACGGCTCCGGTAATTACACTCGGCACGGTAGCTGCTTCGAAACCGAACGTAAACTTCGGCATCGATGCGCTTCCCACGGCAGTGAACGCCGGCACCTCCACGCAGGTGAACCCCGGTGGCACCAACAGCGCCGTGGTACCCACAACCAACTTCTCGGGCACAGACGCCGTCGATCTTTCTTCGACCGGCTCGATCGCTTATATCCGCATCACTGCCTTCCCCAATGCAAATGCAACATCGATCACCATCACGGGCGCAAGCACTCCGGGTGGCGCGATCACGACCAACACCTACAACCCGGGCAACTTCCCCGCGGGTGGTGTATACGTTGCGGCGGCAGCCAACGGCAACCTTGCAAGCAGCGGTCTGGTTACGGTTGACCCGGTAAACGGCGCCGTAGTGGTAGCGATCCCTTACAAAGTAGTGGACGCGGCCAGGATCGAATCTTCTAACACGACCAACGCAACGATCTCCTTCACCGACCTGAGCATTTCCGGTTCGGTATACGACGACGTGAATGGCGGCACCATCGACGGATCGCTGATCTCGAATGCCGGCGGACAGCTGTATGTAAACCTGGTGAACACATCGGGCAACACGGTTGTAGCCAGCAAAGCCGTTACCAGCGGTGCATTCAGCTTTACCACAGCAGATGGTCTTCAAAATAATGTAGGCACATACAAGCTCGTACTTGCTTCTTCAGCGGCTGCTACAACAGCAGGGTTGCCCACAACAGCCTGGGTCAACACGGCCGAAGGCACGAGCAGCACATCGGGCGACGGCACCGGCGACGGTACGTTCACTTTTGGCGGAAACGTTGCGGCCAATGCCACGATCGATTTCGGTATTGATGCCCTGCCTTTCGCCACTGCACTCACAACGGCCACCAGCCAGGTAAACCCCGGCGGCACCAACACGATCACGATCCCGGCCGGCACCTTCAGTGGCAACGATGCGGGTGACCTCAGCGGCGGTATCATCTCTTATGTACACATCACTGCCTTCCCCACGAACGCCACCGGCATTTCGTTTGTCGCGGGCGCGCTCACAGCGGGTGGTGCTACTTCGGCAGTAAGCTATACTTCCGGCACCTTCCCCGGAGGTGGCGTTTATGTAGCCACCAACTCGTCGGGTAATCCTTCTTCGGCCATTAACGTCGACCCGGTCAATGGAGCCGTGAACGTGGATCTTACTTATCGCACCGTAGACAATGCGGGCAAGGAAAGCCTTGCCACCGGCACTGCACGCCAGCCGCTTACCGACCTGAGCATCTCTGGTTCGGTATACGATGATGTGGACGGCGGAACGATCAACGGAACGCTCATCTCCAACGCAGGTGGACAGCTATATGTAAACCTTGTCAACACCTCGGGCAATACTGTTGTGGCCAGCAAGGCCGTTACATCCGGTGTTTACAGCTTCACCTCTGCAGACGGACTGCAGAACAGTATTTCTACGTATCAGCTTGTGCTCACCAACAGCGCGGTTGCTACCGGCTCCACACTTCCTTCGGCAGCATGGACCTACACTGCAGAAGGATTGAGCGGTACCACAGGCGACGGCGCGGCCAACGGTGTGTATGCTTTCGGCGGCACGGTAACGAGCAACGCTGTCATCGATTTCGGCATCGACGCACTTCCCACGGTGACGGCCCTGAACACTGCCGCGGGCGTTACTAACCCTGGCGGCACCAACACCATCACCATTCCGGCAGCCACCTTCACGGGCGCCGATGCCGGTGATCTGGCAGGTGGGCAGGTGAAGTACATTCATATCACTTCCTTCCCCACCAATACCACAACGATCAATTTCGCAGCCGGGGCGCTTACGGCCGGTGGCGCCACAGGCGCACTAAGCTATACTTCGGGCACCTTCCCTTCAGGCGGCGTGTATGTTGCGGCCAACACGAGCGGCAACCCCACTTCGACAATCAGCGTAGATCCCGCCAACGGCGCGGTGAACGTGGACATCAGCTACAAGACGGTGGACAACGCCGGCAAGGAAAGCGCTGCCACCGGCATCGCGCGCCAGCCGCTCACCGACGTTACCATCAGCGGTTCGGTATACAACGACACCAACGGCGGCACCATCAACGGTACGCTCATTTCGAGCGCGGGCGGACAGCTCTATGTGAACCTCGTGAACTCGGCGACCAACACGCTTGTAGCGAGCAAGGCCGTCACCGGCGGCACCTTCAGCTTCTCAACGGCGGATGGCCTGCAAACCAACTTGAGCACCTACTCACTGGTGATCACCAATAACGCTGCAGCAACTACTTCGATCCTTCCCTCTACTGCCTGGACGTACACGGCAGAAGGCATCAGCGGCGGCTCCGGCGACGGCGGCGCCAACGGTGCGTATGCTTTCGGTGGCAATGTAACGGCCAACGTGGCCATCGACTTCGGTCTCGACGCACTGCCCACGGTGGTAGCGCTCACTACCGCTACGGGTCAATCCAACCCCGGAGGAACCAACACGATCACTGTTCCTGCTACCACCTTCACCGGCACCGATGCAGATGCAATCAATGGCGGCACCATCAGCTATATTCATATTACATCTTTCCCCTCCAACGCTACTTCGATCACGCTCACCGGCAGCACTACGATCGGTGGCGCCGTGAGCACAACGAGCTATACATCCGGCACCTTCCCGGCGGGCGGCATTTATGTGGCCACCAACGGTTCGGGCAACCCTGCAAGCAACGTGCTGATAGATCCGGTGAACGGAGCGGTAAATGTGGACATCTCTTACCGCACGGTAGATAACGCGGGCAAAGAAAGCCTGGCCATCGGCGTTGCGCGGCAGCCTCTTTCCGACATCACCATCTCGGGCGATGTATTCGACGATCCGGATGGAGGCATCATCAATGGTACGCTCCGCAGCAATGCAGGCGGCCAGCTGTATGTAAACCTCGTAAACAACGGTGTGCTGGTTGCATCGAAAGCGGTAAGCGGAGCGGGTTCTTATTCGTTCTCTACTGCCGACGGACTGCAAAGCAACATCGCCACTTACTCGCTGGTGCTTACCAACAGTGCCGTGGCTACCACGTCCGTGCTTCCTTCTGCAAGCTTTACCTATACTGCCGAAGGCATCGCCAACGGCACCGGCGACGGCACGCCCAATGGTACCTATACCTTCGGCGGCAACGTAACCGCGAACACTGCGATCGATTTCGGCATCGATGCACTTCCTACGGTTACTGCACTCAACACAGCCAGCAGCCAGCCCAACCCGGGTGGCACCAACAGCATCGTTGTACCTGCGGGTACGTTCAGCGGTGCCGATGCAGGCGACCTCTCCGGTGGACAGATAGAATACATCCATATTACGGGCTTCCCCTCCAACGCTACGAGCATCAGCTTTGCTGCAGGTGCTACGACCCTGGGCGGCGCTACATCTTCGGTGACCTACACTTCGGGAACCTTTCCTGTGGGCGGCGTTTACGTTGCAACCAACGCAGCGGGCAATCCCACTTCCGATATCAGCATCGATCCTGCCAACGGTTCGGTGAACGCAGACATCAGCTACAAAACTGTTGACAACGCAGGCAAAGAGAGCACTGCCACCGGCACTGCCCGCCAGCCTTTCAGCGACCTCGTGATCTCGGGTACGGTGTATGATGACGCCAATGGCGGCATCATCAACGGCACCGCTATTTCGAACGCGGGCGGACAGCTGTATGTGAACCTTGTTAATTCGGCAACCAACACGGTTGTTGCCAGCCGCACGCTCACCAACGGCACGTATTCATTTACCACCGCCGACGGTGTGCAGAATGACGTTGCGACCTATGCGGTGGTGCTTGCCAACAGTGCTTCGGCTACTTCCCCCGAGCTGCCTGCTCCGTCTGCCTGGGTAAACACTGCTGAAGGCCTTAGCGGCACTACGGGCGACGTAAACGTAAACGGCCGCTACGCCTTTGGTGAAGCCGTTACTGCCAGCCAGGTGATCGACTTTGGGATCGATGCGCTGCCCACATCGGCCAGCACGACCGCGGTAAGCCAGGTAAACCCGGGCGGTACTGCAACGGTCACCATTCCTGCTTCCACGTTTGTTGCGTCCGACGCCGGCGACCTCAGCGGCGGCCAGGTGAACTACATTCATATTGTTTCATTCCCCACCAATACCACCATGGTGAACTTCGCCAACGCGGCCACTTCACTAAATGGTACTTACGGTGCACAGTCTTATACCAGCGCCACCTTCCCTGCGGGCGGTGTGTTCGTTGCTACCAACACAAGCGGCAATCCTACCAGCGCCATCACACTTGATCCGGTGAATGGTGCGGTGAACGTTGACTTCTCTTTCACAGCCATCGACAATGCAGGTCAGGAAGGAACCGTTACCGGTGTTGCCCGCCAGCCCCTCAGCGACCTTTCGATCTCGGGATCGGTATACGACGACATCAACGAAGGCACGATCAACGGTGATCTCATCTCGAATGCCGGTGGCCAGCTTTATGTCAACCTCGTGAACACCGCGGGCAACACGGTTGTGGCCTCCCAGGCAGTAACCGGTGGCACGTACTCCTTCACTACTGCCGACGGCCTCCGCAACGACATTACTACCTACCAGCTGGTGCTTACTTCCTCCGCTGTTGCCACATCGGCCACCCTTCCTACAACGGGCTGGGTATACATTGCCGAAGGTGTGACCAACACATCGGGTGATGGCGCGGTGAATGGTACCTACGGTTTCGGAGGTGCTGTAACCACCAGTGCCGTGATCGACTTCGCCATTGAGGCGCTGCCGGTGCCCGCTACGCTTACGGTAGCCACAGCGCAGGTGAACCCCGGTGGAACGGCCACGGTAACGATCCCTGCTTCAACCTTCGTGGCTTCCGATGCCAACGACCTCAGTGGAGGCGCGGTGAGCTACATACATATCACTTCGTTCCCCACCAATGCTACGACCGTGAATTTCGCGAGCGCAGCCACTTCAGTGAATGGAACCTACGGACCTCTGTCATACACCTCGGGAACCTTCCCCGCAGGTGGCGTGTACGTTGCAACAAATGCGGGCGGCAACCCTGTTTCCGCCATCACGGTAGACCCGGTTAACGGTGCCGTTGATGTGGACTTCACGTTCACTGCCATCGATAACAGCAGCAAGGAAAGCGTCAGCAGCGGCATCGCGCGCCAGCCTTTCTCCGACCTAACGATCTCCGGAACTTTGTACGACGATGCCAACGGTTCGAAGGACAATAGCATCAACGGTACGGCAACGGGTACGCCTGCTGCCACGCAGATGTATGCAAACCTCGTAAACACGGGCACCAACACGGTTGTGGCCAGCCAGGCCATCGCTGCCGGCGGCACTTACAGCTTTGGTTCGGCCAACGGAGTTCAAACGGGCGTTGGCTACGCTGTGGTTCTTTCAACTACGAACGGCACTACTACGGCCAGCACTCCGAGCGGATGGGTAAATACCGCCGAAGGCCGCGTGGCTGCCGGCGACGGCACGCCCAACGGCATCGATACCATCGGTACGATCACCACTTCGCAGGTAGTAAACTTCGGTGTAAACGGCATCCCAACGGCAACCAGCTCCACCATCACGGCACAGGCCGACCCGGGTGGAACCACGCTGGTTACGATTCCGTCTGCATCGTTCCCCGGAACGGATCCCGACACGAATGGCGAGATCGCTTACGTGCACCTGACCGCTTACCCGAGCAACGCGACTTCCATCACCGCTTACAGTGCTACCACCATTAATGGCACGCCCACCGTGGTGAGCTATACGGCGGGTACGTTCCCTGCCGGTGGTATCTATATTCCCACCGACGGCCCGGGCTACCTGCTTCCGGTTGATGCCCTCAAGATCGACCCGGCGCCCGGCGCTACACAGGCCCAGTTCCCCTACACCGTGATCGACATCGCGGGTTATGAGAGCAACGGTGCCACCACTACCGTTCCGTTTGTAACGAACGCCATTTCGGGAACGGTATACAATGACTTCAACGCACTCCTCGACGCTATCATCAACGGTGTTGGTGTGAACCTCGGCGGACAGCTGTATGTAAATGCAGTAGCCGGCGGTGTGGTTGTAGGATCCGGCACGGTGAATGCCAATGGTACTTACGTGATCGGCGGCCTGCCTGCCAACACGTATGATCTCGTGCTCACAACGGCCAACAATTCTATCACGCCTGCGCTGCCTGCGGGCTGGGCGTTCACCGGCGAAGGTCTTGTGCCCGCCGGCGACGGCACTGTTAACGGTACGATATCCGTCAACCTGAGCGGAAGCGGCGTAGCCAATGCCGACTTCGGTATCGATGCCCGTCCGATCGCGAACAACGTTACGGCTACCGCGCAGGTAAACCCCGGCGGCACCAACAACATCATCATCCCTGCCACCACCTTCAGCGGCGCCGATGCCGATGCGGCCAATGGCGGTGAAATCGAGTACGTGCACATCACGGCCTTCCCAACCAATGCCACTTCGATCACCGTAACCGGCGCACTCACGGCTGGCGGCGCAGTGTCGACCAATACTTATAACGCGGGCAACTTCCCCGCAGGTGGCATATATATCGCCACCGAGGACAATGGAAACCTGCTCAATGCCAACGCCGTGCAGGTTGATCCTGTCAATGGCGCTGTTACCATCTCGATCTCGTTCAAAGTGATCGATAATGCAGGACAGGAAAGCACCAACACGGCAACAGCCGCGCAACCGCTTTCCGACCTTGCGATCAGCGGTACGGTATACGATGACGTCAACGGCGGCATCATGAACGGAACGGAAATTTCGAACGCAGGCGGCCAGCTCTATGTGAACCTCGTGAGCGGCGGCAACACGGTTGTGGCTTCGAAGCTTCTCACCGACGGCACCTTCAGCTTCACAACGGCGAACGGTGTTCAGAGCAACGTCGGCACCTACACGCTCGTGCTCACCTCCGGGGCTGCAGCTACTTCGGCGACACTGCCGGGCGCAGCGTGGACATACACAGCAGAAGGCATCAGCGGCACCACCGGCGACGGAACTGCCGACGGGTCCTATGCATTCGGTGGCAACGTGACCAGCAGCCAGGTGATCGACTTCGGTGTGGATGCACTGCCCACGGCACAGGACAATACCGCTGTCAGCCAGTCGAACCCCGGTGGCACCAACAATGCAACGATTCCTGCAACCACGTTCAGCGGCACTGATGCCGTTGACCTTGCAGGCGGCGCCATCAGCTACGTGCACATCACTGCCTTCCCGACAAATGCAGCTTCGATCACGGTCATCGGTAGCACTACGATCGGCGGTGCGGTGAGCACAACGACCTATACCAGTGGAAGCTTCCCGGGTGGTGGCGTTTATGTGGCTACCCTCGCCAACGGCAACCTCGCGACTGCAAATGCAGTGCAGGTGGATCCCATCGACGGCGCAGTGACCGTAGACATTACCTACACGGTAGTAGACAACGCGGGTGTTTCGAGCGCAACTTCGGCCACGGCTTCGCAGCCTTTTGCAGACATCCTCATTACGGGTACTGTTTACAACGATGTGAACGCAGGAATCATCGACGGCACGCCGATCTCAACTGCAGGCGGCCAGCTCTATGTGAACCTGGTAAATACGACCAACAACACGGTCGTTGCCTCGAAGCTGCTGACCGATGGTACGTTCAGCTTCGGCACTGCCGATGGCCTCGACAACTCGGTGACCACCTACCACCTTATCCTCACAGTTGCTGCAGGCTCTACTACGCCTTTGCTGCCTTCCGCAGCCTGGGTGAACACGGGAGAAGGCATCAGTGGAACTTCGGGCGGACCGATCGTGGACGGACGCTATGTGTTCGCAGGCACGATTTCCTCCTCTGCCGTAATCGATTTCGGTATCGACGCACTTCCAGTGCCGGCACTGATCACAACGGCAGTAAGCCAGGCAAACCCCGGTGCTACAAACACCGTGACGATCCCTGCTTCTACGTTCGTGGCATCCGATGCAACAGACCTCAGTGGCGGACAGGTTGATTACATCCATATCCTGTCATTCCCCACGAACACAACCACAGTCAACTTTGCCAATGCCGCCACTTCGGTGAACGGTACCTATGGTGCGGTTTCCTATACTGCCGGCACGTTCCCTGCAGGCGGCGTTTATGTAGCCACCAACGTGAACGGCAATCCTACATCGGCCATCACCATTGACGCGGTAGACGGAGCCGTGAACGTAGACTTCACTTTCCATGCAATCGACAATGCAGGTAAGGAAAGCAATTTCACAGGCACGGCCCGCCAGCCGCTTTCGGACCTGCTCCTCACGGGTACGGTTTACGATGACGTGGATGCCGGCACCATCGACGGCACGCCGATCTCGGGTGCGGGTGGCCAGCTTTATGTGAACCTGGTGAACACTGCCGGCAACTCGGTAGTAGCCAGCAAGCAACTCACGAATGGAACGTTCAGCTTTGGTACCGCAGACGGCCTTCGCAGCGACGTTGCCACCTACAAGCTCGTGCTCACAACGGGTGCTGCTGCCACATCGGCTGCCCTCCCCACCGCGGGCTGGGTGAACACGGCAGAAGGCATCACCAATAGCACCGGCGACGGCGTGATTGATGGTTCCTACACATTCGGTGGCGTCATTGCCGCCAATACCACCATCGACTTCGGCGTGGATGCACGCCCGATCGCGGTTCCGCTCACGGTGGCCACTTCGAAAGTGAACCCGGGTGGAAACATCTTCATCCCGATCGCGAACGGCATCCCGCTGGGATCCGACCCTGTGGATGTGGCCGGTGGCCAGGTGATCCGTATCCACGTGATTGCCTTCCCATCCAACATCAACGCAGTGCGCGTGTTTGCTTCCGAGATCGTGAACGGTACTCTCGTAGACACAACTTACAACGCTACAACCTGGCCTGCCGGCGGTATCTATGTAGCTACCGACGCGAGCGGCGCGACGCTGGATTCTTTCTACGTTGACCCGGTCAACGGCGCCGATACCGTGCGTATCCAGTTCCGTTCCATCGACCAGGCATGGGTAGAAAGCGCCAATGTTGGTATCGGTAAGATTCCTTTCAGCGACCTGACCATTTCGGGTAACGTATACAACGACGTAAACGGCAACCTCGATGGCATCGTAAACGGCACGCTGATATCGAATGCAGGTGGACAGCTCTATGTAAACCTCGTGAACGGCAACACCAACACGGTGGTAAGCAGCAAGGTGGTAACAGGCGGCGCCTTCAGCTTCGGCACGGCCGATGGCTTGCAAAGCGACAACGCCAGCTACCGTGTCATCCTTGCCGCATCGCCCGCGGCCACTACGCAAGGCCTGCCGGCACCGCTGGTTTGGGTGAATACAGGTGAAGGTCCGACGGGCGCTCCCGACGGTCTCGCCAACGGCCGCTACACGCTTAGCACGATGGTCGCCACTTCGATGACGGTAGACTTCGGCATCGATGCACGGCCTGTGCCTGCCACGCTGATCACAGCCACCTCGCAGCAAAACCCCGGCGGCACCAATACGGTGACCATCCCTGCCAATACCTTCAGTGCTTCCGACGCTACCGACCTGAGTGGCGGACAGGTAGATCATATCCACATCACTTCCTTCCCCACCAATGCAACAACGGTGAACTTCGCCAGCGCTGCATCTTCGGTGAGCGGCAGCTACGGAGCTGTTTCGTACACCGCTGCTAGCTTCCCCGCAGGTGGCGTCTTCCTTGCCACCAATGCATCCGGCGAGCCCGTTGCAGCCATCACGGTCGACCCCGTTGGTGGTGCGGTGAATGTAGACTTCACTTATACGGCGCTCGACAACGCCAACGTGGAAAGCAACACGTCCGGTGTTGCCCGTCAGCCGCTGACAGACTTCACGATCTCCGGTACGGTGTATGACGACGTAACAGCCGGCATCATCGACGGAACAGCGATCTCCAGCGCAGGCGGTCAACTGTATGTGAACCTGGTGAACACCGCCAACAACTCCGTGGTGGCCAGCAAGGCACTCAGCAACGGCACCTTCAGCTTCGGCACTGCCGATGGCGTGTCGAACAGTATTTCTACGTATCAGCTCGTGCTCACTACTTCAGCCTCCGGCACTTCGGCAGCACTTCCCACCACCGGCTGGGTGAATATTGCAGAAGGCGTTAGCGGCACAACAGGCGATGGTGCAATCAACGGCACCTACACCTTCGGCGGCAACGTGACGTCTGATGTGGTGATCGACTTCGCTATAGAAGCGCTCCCGGTGCCTGCTGCGTCCATCACTGCAACGCCCCAGGTAAACCCCGGCGGCACCAACACGGTGACCATCCCGGCCAACACCTTCAGCGCTTCGGATGCGACGGATCTCAACGGCGGAGCGGTGAGCTACATTCATATCACTGCGTTCCCGACCAATGCAACGACGATCCAGTTTGCCAGCGGAGCTACCACGCCTGGTGGCGCGGCCGGACCGCTTTCGTATACATCGGGCACATTCCCCGCTGGCGGCGTGTACGTGGCAACCAATGCTACGGGCAACCCGTCGTCGGCGATCTCTGTTGACCCGACCGATGGAGCCGTTACTGTGAACATTACATACACGGCCATCGACAACACTAACCAGGAAAGCATCACGAGCGGTATCGCCAGCCAGCCCCTTACGGACCTGCTGCTTACCGGCAACGTGTATGACGATGTGGACGGCGGCACCATCAACGGTACGCTGATCTCCAACGCAGGCGGACAGCTGTATGTGAACCTGGTGAATACAAGTAACAACACGGTTGTAGCCAGCAAGGCGATAAGCAACGGAGCATTCAGCTTCAGCACGGCAGATGGTCTGCGCAACGACGTGACCACTTACAAGCTCGTACTCGCCAACAGCGCAGTTGCCACTACAGGCACGCTGCCTGCAGCCTGGACGAGCACGGCAGAAGGAATACCTGCAAGCTCCGGCGACGGCAGTGCAGACGGCGCATACACATTCGGTGGTGCCATCGCCAGCAACACGGCCATCGACTTCGGTATCGATGCACGACCTGTTCCTGCATCACTCTCAACCGCGGTTAGTCAAACCAACCCCGGTGGCACCACCACGGTAACGGTTCCGGCTTCCACGTTTGTTGCTGCCGATGAAACGGATATCTCGGGTGGTACCGTTAACTACATCCACATCACCAGCTTCCCGGCCAATGCTACAACGGTGAATTTCGCCAGCGCAGCAACAACGGTGAACGGATCTTACGGTGTCCTGAGCTTCACTTCGGCGACCTTCCCTGCCGGTGGTGTATACCTCGTGACCAACACCTCAGGCAACCCTGTTTCCGCTATTACGGTTGATCCTGTTGACGGCGCCGTGAATGTGGACTTCAGCTACACGGCCATCGACAATGCCGGTGTGGAAAGCAGCACGACGGGCATTGCACGCCAGCCGCTCAGCGACCTCACCATTACCGGTACCATCTACGACGACGTGAATGGCTCTGTGATGAACGGAACGCCGATCTCGAATGCGGGTGGCCAACTGTACGTGAACCTTGTGAATACCAATACCAATACGGTGGTAAGCAGCAAGGTGGTAACAGGTGGAACCTACTCGTTCGGCACCGCCGATGGTCTGCAGAACGATGTAGCCAACTACCGCATCGTGCTAGCAGCCAACAACGCGGCACTGGTGCAAGGCCTGCCGGATGCCATCAACTGGGTGAACACCGGTGAAGGTATCTCCGGAACTTCGGGCGATGCCGTACCGAACGGACGCTACGCTATCACGGGCCTCATCACGGGCAGCCTCGTGATCGACTTCGGTATCGATGCGCGTCCCACCGCTGATGACAATACAGCAGCAAGCCAGGTGAACCCCGGCGCCACCAACCTTGTGACCGTGCCTGCAACCACGTTCAGTGGTGCAGATGCAACGGACCTGAGTGGTGGTATCGTTAGGCATGTTCACATTACCGCATTCCCCACCAATGCCACCAGCGTCACCCTCACGGGCGCACTTACGGCAGGCGGTGCGGTGAGCACCAATAACTACACCGCAGCAAACTTCCCTGCAGGCGGCATCTACATTGCCACTGCTGCCAACGGCAACTTGTCCAACGGCAGTGCCGTACAAGCAGACCCTGTAGACGGAGCGCTCACCGTGGTGTTCAGTTACAGAACGATCGACAATGCCAACGCGGAAAGTGTGGCAACTGCAACGGCTTCACAGCCGCTCAGCGACCTCACCCTTTCGGGAACGGTTTACGACGACGTGAATGCAGGAACCATCGACGGTACGCCGATCTCCAATGCAGGCGGACAGTTATATGTGAACCTCGTTAGCGGCGGCAACACGGTGGTGGCTTCGAAGCTGCTCACCGATGGAACCTTCAGCTTCGGCACGGCAGATGGCGTGCGCAGCGATGTGGCCGGCTACACGCTGGTGCTTACCACAGGTGCGGCTGCAACGTCCGCTGCCCTGCCCACAACCGGCTGGGTAAATACAGCAGAAGGAATTTCTGGAACAACGGGAGACGGCGCCGCCAACGGCACCTACACCTTCGGTGGCAACGTAACCACCGCCCAGGTGATCGATTTCGGTATCGATGCACGCCCGGTTCCGGCAGCACTCACTGTTGCCGGCACACAGCCAAACCCGGGCAGTATAAATACGGTAACCGTTCCGGCTTCCACGTTTGTTGCGTCGGACGCTACCGACCTGAGTGGCGGAGTGGTATCGTTCATTCACATCGCTTCCTTCCCGACCAACACAACCACGGTAAGCTTTGCGAATGCGGCTACCACGGTCAACGGAAGCTATGGTGCACTTTCCTACACATCGGGAACCTTCCCGGCAGGAGGTGTATTCATTGCCACCAACAACGCAGGCAATCCCACATCGGCCATCACGGTTGACCCCGTTGACGGAGCGGTGAACGTGGACTTCACTTTTACAGCGATCGATAACGCAGGTGTGGAAAGCAATACTCCCGGTATCGCACGCCAGCCGCTCAGCGATCTTACGATCTCGGGCGTGGTATATGATGACCCCACCGGAGGTATCATCAACGGCACACCGATCTCGAATGCGGGCGGCCAGCTCTATGTGAACCTTGTGAATACCGCCGGCAACACGGTAGTAGCGAGTCAGTTGCTTACGGATGGCACGTATAGCTTCGGCACCGCAAACGGCGTTCGCAGCGATGTGACGACCTACCAACTGGTGCTCACCACGGGAGCGGCTGCAACAACCGCAGCACTGCCCACGGCAGCCTGGGTGAATACGGCCGAAGGCATTGCCGGATCGGCAGGAGATGGCGGCACACCGGGTGCTTACACATTCGGTGGCGCAGTAACCTCCAGCCAGCAGATCGACTTCGGTATCGATGCCCTGCCTTCTGCAGCGAACAATACAGCAGTAAGCCAGGTGAACCCCGGCGGCACCAGCAATGCAACGGTTCCGGCTGCTACCTTCAGCGGCACCGATGCGGTGGATGTATCGGGCGGTATCATCAACTACGTACACATCACCAGCTTCCCCACTAATGCCACCAGCATCACAGTGCTGTCGGCCCTGAACCCAGGGGATGCAGAAACGGTGACTACGTATACATCGGCAACCTTCCCTGCAGGCGGTATCTACCTGCTCACGAGCGACAACGGCAATCTGCTTGACGCCAACGCTTACCAGGTAGACCCGATCAACGGTGCGGTTACAGTTGTAACCACGTACACGGTGATCGACAACGCGGGCAGGGAAAGCGCCACCTCGGCAACGGCCAGCCAGCCGTTCAGCACGCTCACGATCACGGGCACACTGTTCGACGATTACAACGGCATCACCGACAACCTGCTTAATGGCACGACAACGCGCGGCGGTGGATTATATGTGAATGCTGTGGACGCCGGCAACTCAGTGGTTGCAAGTGCGCAGGTGGCCAGCGACGGCAGCTATTCGCTCAACGGCCTTGGTGCAGGCACTTACTCGCTCGTGCTCACCACTTCGGCAGGCAGCGCAACAGCCGCTCTTAACAGCGGCTGGGTAACGATCGGCGAAGGCAACGGCACCACGTTCGACGGCGTTGCCAACGGAGCGCTCAGCGCTACACTGAGTGCCACATCGCTCACGAACTACAACTTCGCAATCGAGCAGCCCGCAATTGCTGATGCTAAGGTCTATTCGTTCATCACAACAACCAGCCCCGCGGTCACGCCGGTAACGGAGCAAAGCACTTCGAACGCTTCGGTAACCTACTCGGCACGCATCAACCTGTCGGGCATGGCTTCCAGCGGATCGACTCCGGGCGCGCTCACGGGCCTCGACAACGATGGCAATGCAGGATCGGCTATTACGGTTGCACCGCAGACTCCGGGTTACACCCTCGTGATCGACCCCGCTTCCTACACCGCTACACGCAACGGCGCGCCGTGGGCTGATGGCATCATGCTGGAATACAACGGCATCCAGCTGCAGGCAGGTGGCTGCCAGGGTGGCAACGTTGGTAACGGCAGCTGTTCTTACTTCAACAGCAGCACCGGCAAGTGGGAGATCCCTGCTTACGACCTTGCGCAGCTGAAGATCCTCGTGAAGAATGGCACATCGGACTTCTCGTTTGAATATGCATGGAAAGACGCCGCGGGAATCGCAGGTACGCCGGCGCTTTACCAGATCGTGTTCGGAGCTCCGCTCCCTGTTCATCTCATCACCTTCACCGGTGAGAAGCGTGGCAGCAATGCCTGGCTCAACTGGACGGCCGACAACGAGCAGAACTTCCGCGGCTATGGCGTGGAGCGCAGCACCGATGGTCGCAACTTTGCGCAGGTTGGTTTTGTAAACGGCCGCGGCCTCGCAGCAGTGCAGCGTTACAACTACACCGACGACCTGGGCGGCATCAATGCTCCCCGCGTATACTACCGCCTCAAGCAGCTTGACCTGAACGGAGCCTTCGAATACAGCAACGTGGTTACGCTCAACCTGGGCGCGCAAGGCATCGAGCCGGGCGTTACCCTGCTCACCAACCCCGTACGCAGCCAGGTGCGCGTGCAGGTGCGCACGGCAGCCGCAACCAACGCAGGTTTCGTGCTGGTGGATGCCGGTGGCCGCGTGGTGTACCGTAAACAGCAAGCACTTCCGGGCGGCACTACGGCGCTTTCGCTCGATGTGCCTGCGCTGCTCACCAGCGGAGTGTACTACCTGATCACGGAGTTTGACGGCAACCGCTTCAGCAATAAAGTGCTGGTAGACCGATAAGCAGATAGTTTTATTTTTTCAAAAAGGCTCCCGCAAGGGGGCCTTTTTTATGGGCATTTGAAAAATTGAAGCGTTTTTACTCGGCAGGAAGGGGGAGGGGTTTGCAGTTCTGCGCGCGTAACGAATAACTTTCAGACAGAAGAAAAAATTATTAAAGAAATATTAGCATTCTTAGAAACTATTTGATTAGCTTTCAGTTCGGAGCCCATTATTAATGGCTGCTCCGGATTTTCTTTTTTGCCTCTTTTCGACGAGCTAACAGCCTCTGAAACACACACCAACCGCATAGCCTGACTGACACCTACCTATCGGGGCCTTCCCCGGCTAACGTTTGAGCACACCAAAGCCATTCTTGCTTTAACTAAAACCGTTCTGTCTTATGAGTCAGTGCAATGCCCTGTTGGGTACCCGAACGCGTACTGCCCGAACATCACGTTGGGGCGTCTACCTCTCCTCGCTGGCTGCCAGTATGTTTTTCATGCTGTCGGCCGGAGCTCAGACAACTTATTATTCTAAACCCGCCGCCACCAACTTTTCTGATGTGGCGAGTTGGGGATCGAACTCCGATGGATCGGGTTCGTCGCCGGCAAGCATTTCGAATGCCGACGACTACGTGATCGCCAACAATTCGGCGATGGCGCTCGATGCCAGTTCGGCAGTGCGAAGTCTCACCATCAACACCGGCAGCCTGACGGTAGCCTCCAACACCCTCACCATTGCGCTCGCAACCGGCAACACATCTACGATGTCGGTAACGGGAGGAACGCTGCAGGTGTCGGGCGGTACCATCGATGTGCGCGGCAACGTGGTCATCGGCCCCCTGGCCACCCTGAACCAGTCGGGCGGTTTGATCCGCGTGGATGGTAACAGTGGCACGGCCGGCACGAGCGTCGCTTCGGGCACAACGATCTTCTCGTTGCAAACGTTCGTTACCTACCTCACCGGTGGTACGATCCAGATCGTTGACCCCAACGCAGGTTCGGGTAACGCATTTGCGTACAACAACGGAAATCCTTTTAACCCAGAGCAGTCTTCCACGCACACATTCCAGTTCGGCGATGGCGTTTCAACCGATGCCACCACGAACACCAGCGGCTTCAACGTGGACACCTGGACGGGCTCCGGCCGTTTCCAGTTTGCCAACCTCGAGTTCAACGGCGGCAACACGGGCAACCGTGCGCTGTTTACTTCGAGCTGGTCGATGGGCGTTGCGCGCAACCTCACCATCAGCTCGGGCACGTTCCGGATCAACTCCAGCGGTCTCGCCGTAGGTGGTAACCTCACCAACAACGGAACGCTGCAGGCCAACAACCCGGTAACGCTGTCCCTTTTCAACAACGGCAGTGTTACTCCGAGCCTGATCCCCCAAACGATCAGCGGCAGCGGCACCTTCCGGAATGCAACTACGAATGGTAGTTCAACCGCCAACTTCGCTACTCTTACAGTCAGCAACCTTTCGTCGGGTGGTGTCACCTTCGCCAGCGCCAACTCGCTGCTTAGTGCGAATGGCGTTACGAACACAGGTACCGTCAGCGGAACACTGACCATTACCGCCGGGGCCATCAATCTTGCCGGCGGAACATTCGTTCTTGGTGTGAGCACCTCTTCTACCGGTACGCTCTCCTGGGTTTCCGGCGGATTCAACGGTGGTTCCTTCAAACGCTTCTTCTCCACAACCGGCATGACCTCGACCCTTTCGTCGACGGTGCCGGTTTTCCCATTTGTGGTGAACGGCAGCGCGCGCCACGTATATATGGCCAAGTCCGGCACGTGGACGGCCGCCGGTTCGGTAACGGCTACGCACACCGACGGTAGCGGTTACACGGCAGCATCGGTGACCGATGCCGGTTACCCGATCGAGCGCCGAAGCAACGCCTCCTGGAGCTTTGCCATCGGCAACGGCGCCAACCTGGGCAGTACTACCCTTTCGGTAGGACTGGCAGGTGAAGGCGTTTTTGCACTTGCGAGCACACCCGGCATCGCCCCGCGCCTGATGCAGGCCGCGGCTGCTGCGGGCACACATGTGGCGGGCACTGGTAGCCAGTCGGCCCCGATTGGCAACCGCTCAACACTGAGTGCAACGGACCTTACAAGTAACACACACTACCTCGGTGTATCTACCGCCGACGTTGGCTTCTACACCATTGCTTCCGGCAACTGGGAAGATGCTTCTACCTGGAGCACCGGCAGTGTGCCGACGTCCAACGACATCGTAACGATCTCCGATGGCCATACCGTAACCATCAACGGAACTGCGGCTAACGCCAAAGCGGTATCGATGGTGGGAACCAGCATTCTCAACGTTACCGGCAGCAGCCTCACCATTCCTAGTCCGGCCGCTTCGGGCATCGTGTTTACCACGGGCCTGCAGGCGCGGCTGAATGTGAGCGGCGGCACCGTTACCATCGGTAGCGGACTTGTGCGTTACTCCGGTTTGCAGAACAACGGTACGCTGAGCGTATCGTCGGGCACGCTGGATGTAAACGGATACCTGATCAGCTCTTCCACTTCAACGTTCATCCAGTCGGGAGGCGCTATCAATATCGACCAGAACGCCGCGGGCAGCCAAACCAACAGCTACATTGCCGGTGCGGGTCTTCAGCTCATCACCGCGAACATCACGCTGAGCGGCGGTACACTGACCATCATCGATCCGAACGCCAACACAACAACGAACACGCCTGCGTTCACCTACACGGGCACCGGCCTCATCTATGCCTCAACGAGTCATACGATGCGCTTCGGCGACGGCGTTTCTACGGATGCGGGCGTAACCGGCTACGGCTTCCGCTACAACCCCAGCACGATCGTGTTTGGCAATGTAGTGATTGACGCCCTTAACAACCTGGCTACGATTGGCAGTGCTTCTACAGGCCGCGTTGTAACCACGGCAGCCAGCACCTACATTAATGGTGACCTCACCATTACTTCGGGTGAACTGCAGCTGAGCGGCACGACGACGTATTTCGCCAAGAACATCAACAACAACGGTACACTCACCTCTACGAGCACTGTTGCCACGGGCATTACTGCCGCGGGAATCATCACCACGACGCCGAACGCGCAAACGATCGGCGGCACCGGTTTCTTCCGCAACCTGGCATCATCGCCGACCGCGAGCTTTACCAATCTTAACATCAACAACAGTCACGCGACGGGCGTAACGCTCGGTGTTCCGTTGCAAGTAAGCGGCACGCTGAGCATGATCATCGGCGTGGTCAACACCACGTCGACCAACCTGCTGCGACTGGGCACAGGCACGGCTTCGGGTACGCTCACGATGAGCCTCCCGGGCAGCGCCACCAATATGATCAAAGGGCCTTTCGCCCGTACGATCCCGGCGAGCCAAACGGGCAACACTACTTACCTGTTCCCGGTAGGCAAGTCGGCCTACAACCCCTACGAGCTGGTGAATCCGATCACTACTTCGGGAGGTGCGGTTGTGGTGAGTGCCGAAGCATTTGACGGCAGCACAGGCGGAACCGCCGGTGCCGCTTTCAGCGCGATCAGCAACAGCCGTTACTGGCAGGTGTCAGTTCTGTCGGGCGCCGGCAACTTTACGAGCAGCCTGATGCGTCTCAACGATACGCGTGGTTCGTTCAACGCGGTTGGTGGAAGCGCAACCCTTACCGGCACGTACAACCTTGTAGGTGGCGGTCAGCCCGCGCTCACTTCTTCGTCGATCACTACAGTGGCTCCTGCTACTACAAGCCTCGAAGGATACTACCTGATGGCTACTACGGCACCGCCGACGATCAGCAACGTAACCATCACCCCTGGTGGCGGCGACCGCTGCTCGCAGAGCCTCACCCGTACCATTACGGCTGATGTAACTCCTTCGGGAGCTGCGCTCACTTCGGTTGTGATCAACTACTCGGTTAACGGAGGCGCTACGCAAACGGTGTCGATGACGAACACCAGTGGCAACACCTGGTCGGGAACGATTCCGTCAGTTTCGCCGTCGAGCGGAACGGTTACCTGGAGCGTAGTAGCTACCGATGGCAACATGCTGGTGGCAACGCAGGCAGGTGCCAGCTACCAGGATAACCCGCTCGGATCAGCAGCGGTAACGATCAGTGCAAGCCCCACTTCCATCTGCGAAGGAGCGAGCACTACGCTCACTGCAACCGTTACCAACGGCGGTGCCACTTCGGCCAGCCTGGGTGCCGGTGCTTCCACGAGCTCGACGCTGGGTGTCACTCCTTACTACCACTTCTATGGTGGTGCAAAAACGCAATACATCATCAAGGCATCCGAGATGACGGCTGCAGGTTTCGTTTCGGGCAGCATCAAGTCGCTCGCCTTCGAGATCAGCTCACTGGGCACTACGCCGCTGAACAGCTTCAGCATCTCGATGGGGCACACCGCTGCCACTTCGATGACTGCTAACGCTCCGATCACCAGCGGCCTCACCATGGTGTATTCGAACGCGGCGCAAGCGCTTGCCCTCGGTGTGAATACATACAACTTCAGCTCGCCTTTCCTCTGGGATGGCACTTCCAACATCGTCGTTTCTGTTGTATATAGCAACGTGAATGGCGGCAACACGAGCAGCACTGTGAAGTCGGACGTAACGGCCTTCACTTCATCGGGCGCCATTGCAGCCGATAATGCTACCGCGGCCAACATTCTCACTGCAGCAAATGCTGCAGCAACAGGAGGCAGCGCCACAACCAGCGGCGCCAGCACTTCACGCCCCCGCATCACCTTTACGATGGCGGTGCCTGTGCTTGGCTCTTATCTGTTTGCAGGAACTGCTTATGCCGACAACGCCAACGCGAACAGCATCACATTCGTTCCTTCAGGAACCAACACCTATTATGTTCAGGGTTATGAGAACGCAGACCTCGGTGGTTGCGCTACCAACCTTTCCGCTTCGGGCGTGACCGTAACGGTGAACCCGGTTCCGACGGCTCCGACGGCTACGAACTCCGTACAATGCGGTACGGCCGTGCCGACGGCTTCGGTTGCTTCCACTTCCGGCCTGCCTACTCCCACGTTCAAGTGGTATGACGCAGCCAGCGGAGGAACGCTTCTGCAAACGAGCACTTCTACTACCTACACAACGGCGATCAACGCCACCACGACCTTCTACGTATCCGAGCGCTCTGCTGCCGGTTGCGAAGGCCCGCGCACTGCGGTAACGGTTACGGTGAACGTACCCGATGCCGTTACTGCCTCTTCCGATCTGAACAACGTGTGCCCAGGCACGACGGTAACACTGTCGGCTGCACAAACGGGTTCGACCAACACGTACACGTACACCTGGACGGCATCGCCTGCCACGGGCTCCGGCATCGCTTCTTCGATGACGGGCGCTTCGGTGCAGATCGTGCCCACTGCGGGCGGAACCTACACCTACACCGTAACGGCTGTAGATGGTTCCTGCACGACAACATCTACGGTTAACGTAACCGTTGTTGCTCCTCCTTCGATTGCTACGGCTACTGGTCCTTCCGCTGTTTGCCCGTCGTCGCCGGTTGCGCTCGCTGCAACTTCGATGTCGGTGGCAGCCGGAACGGCAACCCTGGGTAACGGCACTGCCGCGACAGGTGGCGCCAACACAGGTGCAGGAAGCGGTCTTTCGCCTTTCTCCCAGTATTATGAAAGCACGCATACGCAGTATCTGCTGCATGCTTCGGATCTTACCGCATCAGGCCTCCGCGCAGGTAACATTACCTCGGTTTCGTTCGACGTAACAACCGCGGATCCTGCCATGCTCAACTTTGCGGCCTACACGGTGAAAATGGGCCACACGAACACGGCCTCGCTCAGCGCCATGCTGTCGCCCACGTTTACAACGGTATATGGTCCTTCCAGCCTCAGCGGCGCAACCGCCACGGGCACAAAGACGATCACCTTCACTACACCATTCAACTGGAACGGCACCTCCAACATCGTTGTGGACATTTGCTTCGCGAATGATCCGGGCGGTTCGGGTACGTTCTACACTACGAATGCGGCCGTGAATGGCACTACGGTTCCTTATACCGCAGTGTATGCCCTGTATCAGGACAATGCGAATCTTTGCGGTGCTGCCACCGGCACCAATGCAGCCAACTCGGGTTCCATCCTTCCGAACATGACGTTCGCCGGACAGGTCGCTACCAACATCACGTCCAGCCCGAACTTCACATGGACCTGGAACCCCGGTGGCCTCAACGGTGCTTCGGTAACCGCAACATCTCCTGCCAACAACACCGCCGCACCGGTCAACCAGGTGTACACGGTAACGTTGCTCGACAACACTACGTCCTGTTCTGCTTCGGCGCAGGTAACGGTATCGGTCAACCCCACACCGTCGGCGCCCACTGCAACCAACTCTTCGCAGTGCGGTACGGCTGTTCCTACAGCTTCGGTTGCATCTACAACCGGTGCAGGCACGCCTACCTTCAAATGGTATGATGCAGCTTCTGGTGGCAACATGCTCCAGAGCAGCACTTCTACCACGTACACTTCTGCCATCAGCAGCACTACTACGTTCTATGTTGCAGAGGCATCCGCTGCTGGTTGCGAAAGCGCCCGCACGGCCGTAACGGTTTCCGTTACCTCGCCTGACGCGGTTACTGCTTCTGCAAACAGCCCTGTATGCGCAGGTACGGCAGTGAACCTGCTGGCTACGCAAACGGGTTCTACCAACACCTACACCTACACCTGGACAGCTACACCGTCTACAGGCTCCGGCATCACGGGCTCTGTAACGGGTGCTTCGGCTTCGGTTACACCGACGGCCGCCGGCACTTATGCTTACCTGGTTACCGCAGTAGACGGTACTTGTACCACTACTTCTACGGTGAACGTTACCGTGAACGGCAACCCGACCATCAGCACGGCTACCGGTCCTGCTTCGGTATGCTCCAATGCTCCTGTAGCACTTTCGGCTACCAGCGTTGGTGTTGGTTCCGGCACGGCTTCTATCGGAAACGCCGGCACTACCGTGAGTGGTACCGCTATCTCTCCGTTTGGCCAGCTGTACGAGAGCGCACACTCGCAATACCTGATCCGCGCCTCCGACCTCGTGGCTGCGGGCCTGCATGCGGGTAATATCACGAGCGTAACCTTCAACGTTACGGCGGCTTCCAGTACGCTGCCTTTCACCAACTACACGATGAAGATGGCCCACACGGCAGCCACCAACCTCACCGGCCTGCTGTCGCCTTCCTTCACGACTGTGTTCAACCCGCAAACTTACCCGGACGTTTCCACCACCGGTGCCAAGACGATCAACTTCGACGCACCGTTCAACTGGGATGGTACGAGCAACATCGTTCTCGATGTTTGCTTCCATCAGGGTTCGGGTGATTGGACGGGCACTTCTACAGTGGCTGCTACCACGAAAAGCTACACTGCTGTCTGGGGTTACTACCAGGATGATGTGAGCACTTGTGGCACAACGGGTGACAACAACGCAACGAGCACCGCTCTTCCGGACATGGTGTTTGCCGGACAGGTAGCCAGCGATGTTTCCGCTTCCTTCAACTGGAGCTGGAACCCGGGCGGCCTCACGGGCGCATCGGTTACGGCAACGGCACCTGCCAACAACACGGCAGCCAACGTCAACCAGGTGTACACCGTTACTGCTACCAACCCCACAACGGGTTGCTTCAGCACCGCACAGGTAACTGTAGCCATCAAGCCGGTAGTTTCGGCGCCTGCTGCAACCAACTCGGTTCAGTGCGGTACCGGAATCCCGACTGCTTCGGTTGCTTCTACAACCGGTGCCGGTACTCCGACCTTCAAGTGGTATGATGCTGCTTCTGGCGGCAACATGCTGCAAAGCAGTAGTTCTACTACCTACACTACATCGATCAACACAACGACCACGTTCTACGTTTCTGAGTACGATGCTGCTGCCGGTTGCGAAAGCGCCCGCACGGCCGTAACGGTTACGGTGAACCAGCCGGATGCGGTCACCGCTTCGGCCAACGGTCCTGTGTGCCTGGGTTCTGCAGTGAACCTCTCGGTTAGCCAAACCGGATCTACCAACACCTACACGTATAGCTGGACCGCGACTCCGTCGACAGGCTCTGGCATCACGGGTAGTGTAGCCGGTGCTACGGCTTCTGTTACTCCGACTGCTGCCGGTACCTATGTGTACACGGTAACTGCGGTGGATGGATCCTGCACTACCACCTCCACGGTAAGTGTGACCGTGAATGCCAACCCGAATATCCTCACCACGACCGCTACGCCTTCATCGGTGTGCTCTGGTGGTTCTGTGCTCCTTTCCGCTACAACGGGTAACATTGGGGCAGGAACGGTAACGGTTGGAACGCAAACAACCACTTCGCAGGGCGGTAGCCCTTATCGCTCGGGACTGGGTGATCTCTACAAGGCGCAATACCTGTTCACCGCCGCCGAGCTGCACGCTGCTGGCCTCAATGCAGGCAGTGTAACGAGCGTTGCATTCAATGTGACCACGGTGGGCACGGGTGCTATGCCCAACTTCACGATCAAGATGGGTCAAACGAGTGCAACGTCGCTCGGAACGACCTTCGACGCAGCTCCGCTGACCACGGTACTCAACCCGGTTAGCTACACAGCTGTGGCTGGTGTGAATACCCACACGTTCAACACGCCGTTCACCTGGGATGGCACGTCGAGCCTGATCGTTCAGGTTTGCCATGATGCTGTATTCAGTGGTTCCTCTACGGTAGCAATGGAAACGCCGCCATCCAACCGGGTGACTGTGACTTCCGGCGCCGGTGCCTGCGCACAAACGACAGGCCTCGTTAACGCGCTTCGTCCGATCATGACCTTTGGCGGACAGGCTCTCAACAACACAACGCCGAACTACAGCTTCGTGTGGACTCCGGGCAACCTCTCTGGTGCTACGGTGAACGCAACGACGCCCAACACGAGCGGTGTGGTGACCTACACGGTTAAGGCCACCGACCTGCCAACGGGTTGCTTCTCTACTGCTACGGTGAACGTAACAGTGGGTGCTACACTCGTTCCGAATGGTTCGGCCAGCCCGGCTACCGTTTGCGTAGGCTCCAGCAGCACACTCACGGCTGCTCCCACCGGTGGTGGTGCACCGTTCACCTACAGCTGGAAGGATGCTTCCAACACGGTGATCAGCACTTCTGCAACGTTCAGCGTTTCTCCTGCAACAACTACCACGTACACGCTGGCGGTTACCGACAACTGCGGAACTACACAAACGCAGACGGTGACAGTAAACGTTACGCAGCCTCCGACTGTTTCGATCAACGAAGCAAGCCCGGTTGCTGTGTGCGCTACCACGGCCAGCCTCACCAGCACTACGAACGCTGCTTCGCCAGCTTACGTATGGAACTACAACGGCGCTCCTGCCGGTGTAACTACAGCCAACTACACCGTAAACGCCAGCGGTTCTTACACCGTGAAGGTTACGGACGGTGTTACCGGTTGCTCCAGCACATCGGCTCCTGTTACCGTGAACCTGCAGACCTACCCGGTTTCGGTTGCTGTAACGCCTTCGAGCGCTGCCACGATCTGCCTCGGTCAAAGCCAGACCATCACGGCTTCGGCAACATTTGCCAACGGTCCGGTTGCGATCATGAGCGAAGACTTCAACGGTGCATCTCCGGCCAACTTCACCATCTCCAACGGCGCGGGTGCTACCGGCACTGTAGGTGCCTGGACGATGCGCACCTCGCCGTATACCTACGGCACGGTGCTCACGGCGGTGACCATCGACGGCTCGAAGTTCATTCTTGCTAACAGTGACGAAGCCGGTAGCGGCGCGACTACGGAAGCGCGCCTGACTTCGAATGCCTTCAGCACTATTGGCTACACGGCTGTGCAGGTTAACTTCAAACACTTCTACCGTTCCGTGGGCTCAGTAACCTTCGCAGGTGTCGAGTACTCCCTCAACGGAACGAACTGGACGACGGTGCCGAGCGGTTCGTTTGGAGGAACGAGCTCGACTGGTGGTGGCAGCAACCCGCCGACCATTTCATCGGTATCGCTCAACCTCCCTGCCGCTGCAATCGGCCAACCCAGCGTACGCATCCGCTTCCGCTACGACGCAGGATGGGATTACTACTGGGGTCTTGACGACGTGCGCATCACCGGTAACACTACGGGCAACTTCGCGTGGGCTTCCACAACAGGTGCCGGTATCCCGGGCGCAGGTCAATCGGCGAGTCCTTCCAACAACAGCATCTCTGTAACGCCAACAGCTGCCGGCAGCTACACCTACACGGTAACGGCTTCGGTGCCTGGTAACTCCTGCACCAACACGGCTACGGTTACGCTCAACGTGCTGACGCCTTCTACTGCACCTACCATGCTGAACTCTTCGGCTTCGGGTGCCGTATGTGCCAACTCCAACGTGATCCTGACCCAAACGGGCGGATCG
>SEAC01000009.1 GCA_004173235.1 Chitinophagaceae bacterium
TTGTAGACCTGGTATGGGTATTCGTATTCCTTTGCTTCTACCTGATCTGACCCCGTAACCTTCTAAACACGAACAATGGCACATAATATCCATAGCAACACGCACAGCCCCGAGATCACGTTTCACCACGACCATGCCGACGAGGTGGCCTTCCGGGCGCGGGTGCGCAAAACGACCATCCTGCTGTCGGTCATCACCATCATCGAGCTGGGCATCGGCCTGCTCCTTTACACGCTGCACAAGGGCGAAGAACCCAGTCACCTGCTGGTGCTGATGTTCAAGGGCGCCGTGTGCATCCTCACACTTGCAAAAGCATTCTACATCGTTTCGGTGTTCATGCACCTCGGCGACGAGATCCGCAACATGATCATGACCATCGTGATGCCGCTGCTGCTTTTCGTATGGTTCATCGCGGCTTTCCTGTGGGATGGCAACTCTTTCAAGACCCTGCGCAACCGCTACGACAAGCGCTACCAGGAAACGATGGTGCAGCACCCCGGCGCGCACACCGATACGACGCACAACACGGGGCTTCATTAATCGCTTCTTCATCTTTTTCATAGCCATCGCCGCACTACCTTTGCGGCGATGGCTTTTTTATGACCCCACCCCGGCCCTCCGCCAACGGAGGGAGGGCAATTCCCCTTCAGACCGTGAATAAAACCGCAATCTTTGGCCTGTTGATGGCGCTCGCGCTGCCGCTCGTAGGATACTTCCTGGTACGGCATTACAGTAAGGACGTGACGCCGATGCCGCGACGCTATATCTACGACAGCGTGGCCACGAAAATGGTCAACGGAAAGCAGCAGGAAGACACCATCTGGCACAAGGTTCCCGACTTCCACCTCACCAACCAGTTGGGTCAGGTAGTAACATGGGACTCGCTGCGCACGCGCCTCAGCGACGACGACTCACTGCGCAACAAAGTTGTGGTGATCGACTTCTTCTTCACACATTGCCCCACCATTTGCCCGCGCATGACCGAGCACATGAAACGCCTGCAGGACGGCATGAGCAGCGGCCAGCGTGTGGGCGATCAGCAGGCGAAATTCGTGCACCTCCTTTCCTTCTCCGTTGACCCCGACCGCGACAGTGTTCCTGCCTTGAAAAAGTGGGCCGACCGCTTCGGCATCGACCCCGACAAATGGTGGCTGCTTACCGGCAACAAAGATTCGATCTACGACCTCTCCATCAATCACCTGAAAGTGCTCTCGGTGGATGGCAAAGGCGAGGACACAAGCTTCATTCATTCCGACCGCATGATCCTCGTGGACAAGAACCGGAACATCCGCGGCTACTACCATGGCCTCGACACGGCCGATGTAGGCAGGCTCTCGCGCGACATCATCCTGGTGGCGCTCGAAAAAGATCCGAAGAAGAGAGGGCTCTTCGCCGGCAAGCTCGAAATGCTCGCCATATTGGTTTTCGCCGTTATTGGTGGACTGACCGCTCTCTTGTATTTTCTGAAAAAAGACAAGCAACACCATGGCATTCACTCTTCGCAAAAATGATAAACGCGCCCGCGCGCTCATCCTCGTCGTTTCCTTCGTTGTGTTTGCAGCCGTCGTGCTGCTCGGCCGCGTGAAGCTCGATGTAAACGCAGGCTTCGACGTGCACGTGTTTGCGCAGATCAATGCGTGCATCAACGCATTGGTGGCAGTGTTGCTAATTGCTGGATTGGTTACCGCACGCACGGGTCGTTATGCCACCCACCGCCGCATCATGCTCACGGCAATGTTGCTTTCGATGCTCTTCCTCGTGTCGTACATCGCGCACCACCTGCTGGCCGACAGCACCACGTTCGGCGGCACCGGCACCCTGCGCACCGTGTATTTCTTCATCCTGATCACCCACATTTTTCTTGCAGCCATCATCCTACCTTTCATCCTGTTCACGGCCTACCGCGCGCTGATCGGTGAGAACGAACGCCACCGCAAGCTGGCAAAGATCACCTGGCCCATCTGGTTTTATGTGGCCGTGACGGGGCCGGTGGTGTATTGGATGATCAGCCCCTACTATAAATGATCAGTAGCGCCCCGCGCTTTCTCAATGCACCGGGCGTGCAATTGCGACGGCCCGCTTGTAGTTCGCACGTTTTCCCTGGAGATTCAGGATCTCTATCAGCAGCACGTAGGTGCCGGAGCCCAGTGGGCGGTGCTGTTCATCGAGCCCATCCCAGGTCCACTGTCCGAATCGCCCCAGCAGATCGCCGTGTACCAGGTTGCGCACCCGCCGGCCCAAGGCATCAAAGATGCTGATGCTGGCCACATACCCCGGCTCCGCCAGCTGGTAGCGGATCGTAGTGAAGTCCTCGAAGCCGTCATTGTCGGGAGAAAACACAGCAGGTACAACGGTTAGCTCATCGTCCGATGCTCCGCCACCACGATACTGCGAGTTGCGCGCCGTTGGTGTGCCGTAGCCTGCGCTTGAAGAAGCGGAGTGCCAATTGGACGGACTTCCAGAGGGGCCTGCAGCATCCAGCCGCTCAAGGGCCACGCCATGCGTATCGTCGATGAGCGCAAACTGCCAGTGCGGGTCGTAACGCACTTCGTCCAGCACATCGCCCGCATCATTGAGCAGCACAAGCGATGCGCCTTCATCCGAAAGTGCGGGCATGCCTGTGAGCCGCAAGGCCCAATCGGGATGTGCCACGAAGTAGCGTGATGCCACATCATCCGGGTTAGCCGTGATGAGCGGGTACTCATTCGGGTATGCCTGGAGCGGCATCGTGCTCAAGCGCCTGGGAGCGTTGAGCGCACCGCTGCTGTTGCGCGTGGCTACCAGCATTTTCGATAGATCAAGGATGCCGTTGGGGATGAAAAATTCCACGTATTCGGCGCCGCCTGTTTTGGGCTGATACAGGATCTCGTTTATTACGATGTCGCCGTTAGCCGCGGCGGTTGGAAGCCCTGCCGGCGCACTGTTGTGCATACCGATGACAATGCCACTACAGTCGCGCACGGCATCGGCCACGAGCGTATACACACGGCCCTGTGCGAGCGGAGAGGCGGCCCGTAGTTCTACGGATGTAAAGAGTGGGGCAACCGGGAGCACCGCGGTTATCGCTGGGCCATCGGTAAGTTGATAGTGCGCTTGCGCCGCGGCGAGACTGTCGAGTGGCTCGCTGAATTGCGCCACAAGGGTCACGCTGTCGCCCGCGTAGGTGCGCACCAGGCGCGGCGGCGTCGCATCGGTGTTGATACCCGCAACGCTATTGGTCCGCCCCGGCGTGCCACCATCGGCGTGCATCGAAGCTTTCCAGTTGGACGCACCCGCGCATGGGTTGGCCGCATCCACCAACTCCAGGCTCCAGCCACCGTCTTCCTTCACGGCATCTCCATACCAACTGCGCTCGTAGGCCACCGCATGGATCGTTTTGCCCGATGCGGTTTCCAATCGAAGCAACGCACCATCGTTATCGAGCGCGGGGAACGAAGCAACACCCATGGTCCTTCCGAAACCCATGAATTGCGGCGCGTCGGATGTTGAACAAATGATCAGGGCGCTGTCGGGCGGCAACCAAAGCGCGGGCAACGGCGCGCTCAGCGTAGATGTCGTAGCTATCCGCCACCCCTGCAACGCCACCGCGTAGCGACAAACATTACGCAGCTCGATGAACTCGGCACCAGGCAGCGCCCGCCGCGGCTCAGGGTCGGCGAGCAGCTCGGTGATGAGCACGTCGTGCCGCTGCGGCGGATGGTAGAAAAAACGATCGGTGTCCTGCAGCAGCTCATTGCCCCACAGGTCGCGCACATGGCGCGCTGTAAGCAATAGCGGCGTATCAATGGGAAGCGGGGCTCCAAACTGAAGGACGATAGTCGCCGCATCTGCTCCACTGCGTAGTTGCCGGGCAAAACCCATTCCCTGGATGCTGAAGAAAGATGCCTGCAGCGACGCCGCCTGCACCGGTTCGTCGAACCGTATTTCTACCGTACTGTCGGAAAGTGCACCGATCCACTCCATTGATGGGGCCGCTGTGTCGGGCACGTGCGGCTCCACGCGGATGTCATCGAAATAGTGCTTTCCAAAAAAAGACGAAGTGCTTTGGCGCACCTGCAGCGCGAAATAACTGCCGCTGCCGTAGATGGCATCCGTCGTTACTCCGTCGCTCTCTGTGCTGCTCCCTTCCAGTTGGTGGAACAGGTAGAACATTGCGCCGCGGCGCACTACGCGGACCTGCATCCGGTTGTCGCTGCCACCGCAGCTGCCATCCGCACCATCAATGATGCGGACGGTGCCGGCTGCGTCTTTCCGGTAGAGGCAAACGTCATCCTGGGTGCCCCCGATGCGCACGAAGTAGCCGGTGTTGCCAGGACTATCGGGGTCCGCGCTCCGGCTGATCAGCCATACATCGGCATAGTTAGCTGACGACGTGCTGAAGGCCAGCCGCAGCCAGAGCGACCATTCACGGTCGCCACTTACGCTGACCGGCGTGGAAAGATGGAAACTGCTGTTGGCCTGCCCATGGGCGCTTTGGAGTTGTCTTTGCGCATTTACAATGAATGCGCCAGGCGTTCCGCTCCAGGCAGGGTCGGCGGTAAAGTTGCTGTCGGCAAAGCTTTCGGCAAGCTGGCCACGGGCGATGAGGCATAGGAAGAAGGTGCAGGTTAACAACGGCAGTCGCATAGCGTTTCGGTTGCTGTAAAGCTGCGACGGCGCGGAGCGCATTTCCAAGAGCGTTTCCCCCGGAATCGATGGGATTTTTCTCAGCAGAAGCTGGTGGGAATAACAGGCGGTTCCAAACGTTGTTTACCTTTGGTTCCTTAACAATTCCCAACTATGAAGATCGCCGTTGTGGGCGCCACCGGGCTGGTAGGCACCAAGATGTTGCAAGTGCTGGAAGAACGCAATTTCCCGCTGACCGGGTTGCTTCCCGTTGCGTCCGAGCGTTCCATCGGCAAGGAGATCACCTTCAAAGGAAAGCCTTATAAAGTGGTATCGATGCAGGATGCGATCGATGCACGCCCGCAGCTGGCCTTGTTCTCGGCCGGCGGCGATACTTCGAAAGAATGGGCTCCCCGCTTTGCAGAGGCTGGCATTACGGTCATCGACAACTCCTCTGCGTGGCGAATGGATCCTTCGAAGAAGCTGGTAGTGCCCGAGGTAAATGCACAAACACTCGTGGCTTCTGATAAGATCATTGCCAACCCCAACTGCTCTACCATACAGATGGTGGTAGCACTGAAGCCCCTGCACGATCGCTATAAAATCAAGCGCGTGGTAGTATCAACCTACCAAAGCGTTACCGGCACCGGCAAGGCCGCTGTGGACCAACTATACAACGAGCGCGCCGGCAAGGAAGGCCCCATGGCCTATAAGTATCCCATCGACCTCAACGCCCTGCCCCAGATCGACGTGTTCCTCGACAACGGTTACACCAAGGAGGAGATGAAGATGGTGAACGAAACGAAGAAGATCATGGGTGACGAAAGCATCCGCGTAACTGCTACCACGGTCCGTATTCCTACGGTAGGCGGACACAGCGAAAGCGTCAACATCGAGTTCGGGGAGGACTTTGATCTGGGCGAACTGCGCGATCTTTTATCCGGCGCTCCCGGTGTTGTGGTGCAGGACGATCCCGCGCAGCAGATCTACCCGATGCCCCTTTGGGCGCATGATAAGGACGACGTATTTGTTGGACGTATCCGCCGGGATGAAACGCAACCGAACACGGTCAACATGTGGATCGTGTCCGACAACCTGCGCAAGGGCGCGGCAACAAATGCGGTGCAGATAGCGGAGTATCTGGTGCAGAATGGGCTTCTGTAAAAGAGAAAGAACGCAGATTTTTATGATCGATACGATTTCCGCAGGTTTACTTAGCAAGTAAACGTAGGCACTAATTAAATCTGCGCATGTTACTGTCAGCGTCCGTTCGCTCCATCCACGAGTGTGCTCAACGCAAGATCCCTGTTCGTTTCGAGATCCTGCTCCACTGATTTCAGTTTCGCCTTGATTACATCGATCGGGTGCTTGCCGAGCGGAAGACGCAGCGTGGTGGCCCCATTGTGCACGTAGTCGCCCATCACGCGCGCGGCCTTTGCAGGATCGCCTTCCTGTCGCCCGCCGATGCGGGTGATATAGTGATACATCTGCGCTACGGGCGTTTTTGCGTAATCTTCGATTCGGTTCTTTGCGAGCTGCACCGACGAGCCGGCAAACTCCGTGCGGAACGGACCAGGCTCTACGATCACCACACGGATGCCGAAAGGCGCTACTTCCTGGGCCAGCGCTTCGCTGAACCCTTCCAGCGCAAACTTGCTTGCATTGTACACGCCAAAGCCGGCCGTCGCCTTGATGCCCGCTGCCGAGGACAACTGCAGGATATAACCGCTGCCCTGCGCACGCATCAGCGGTAGCACTTCTTTGGTGAGTGCCGCCATCCCGAAAAAATTCGTTTCGAACTGTGCCCGCACTTCCTCCATCGATGCTTCTTCGATGCCGCCAATGAAGCCATAGCCCGCGTTGTTCACCAGCACATCGATGCCGCCGAAGTGTGCGTGCGCTTCCTCCACGGCGCCTGCGATGCGCGTGCTGTCGTTGAGGTCGAGCACGATGCCGAGCGCGCCCGCTTGCTGCTGCGAAAACGCTGAAGCCTGTTCGGGTTTTCGGAATGTTGCAGCAACCCTGTCGCCACGTTGCAATACTTCCGCTGCGAGGGCTGCGCCAAGGCCGCTGGATGCGCCGGTGATGAACCACACTCTGGACATGCGTTGTTTTTGGAGGAAGAAACAAACCGCGTGCGGGATTGTTCAGGGCTGCTTCTGCAACATGAAATGATGATGATGAAAGCGCAGCAAGGTAGAAGCCAGCCGGTGCGCCCTCAAGGGTAAAAGGCCATGTTTTGATGGGAATTTTCTGTACGGATGGTGTTTTTCTCACCCATGGAATATCCCTACTTCGGTGTTAGCTTGAAGGTCGTTGCATTTGCTTCCGGAGAGGGGGTAGGGGGTGAGGATGTCCCCCCTCTCCTTTCCAAGGAGAGGGGGTTAGGGGGTGAGGTCGATGCCCCGGTTGATAAAATCCAGGAACGGCTTCATCGCCACAAATCCCTCCACCGTCTTCTTATGCAATGCCGCCTTCGTCAGCACCTCATCATCCACCGTGGTCTCGGCGATGAAGCTTTTTAATTTCAGATATTTCGCCGCAGGATTGTCCTTCTCATACCCTTTCGGCATCGTCGACAGGCGCTGATCCTCGCCCTGGTACAAGTCGGCAAATATTTTTTTGAATGACTTGCTACCGATGATGCCACGGAACTCTTCCCAGTTGTAATCGATCTCCTGACGCATCATCTTCAGCCTCGGGCCATCAGGCATCCACAGGCCGCCACCGATAAACGACTTTCCACCAGGCTCGAGGTGGAAATAATATCCCGCAAAGCCGCTCTTGCGGCCGCCCCGCTTGATGGACGCTCCGAAGTTGCTTTTGTAGGGTGTCTTGTCGTTCGAAAAACGAATGTCGCGGTTGATGCGAAAGAGGCAGTCGCGGGCCGTAAGTCCTGCAACCGAAGGATCCTGCTTCGCAAGCGCGTCGATCACCAGCTGAATGAAGTTGGCGAAGTCGATGCGCGCAGCTTCATAGGCCGTTCGGTGCGTATCGAACCAGGCTTTGTTGTTGTTTTTTTTCAGTGCGCCGAGATAGCGAAGCGTGGCAGGTTCCAGCATGGTGCAAAGCTAGAAGTTTCGCACCAACGACGGCTGCTCCACACGCTCGAAATACCGTGCATAGGGTATGATGCCTAAGGCCTCAGGCCGATACTTTTGACGAAGAAAAATAACTATATGAAACGAATCATTTTCCCCGCCCTCCTCCTGTTTGTTTTCGCAGCCTGTAAAAAATCCAGCAGCAGCACCAACAACCCCAACGCTACCGCTGCAGGCTTCACCTGGAGCGAAGGTGGCGGCGCTACCATTACTGCCGACTCCGCCTATTACACCGAGGCATACAAAACGATCATGGTGTGGAAGAGCGGCGCAGGCAAGCACATTGAAGTGAACCTTACCGCAGGCCTCCCTGCAACCTACAGCTTTACCTCATCGGCCAATGCGTTTGCCCTCATCACCGGGGGTGCCATGTACACTGCCAATGCCGGAACGCTGACGATCAGCAGCAATGCAGGCGGCAAAATGTCGGGAACGTTCAGCACGCAAGGCACCGGCGCATCACTCACAACCGTGACCGGATCATTCACAGATATCCCCGTGCGTTAATACAGTAAGGAATTCTTCTAACCAAAAAGCAACAGCCTCGGGGTTGTTGCTTTTTCTTTCTATAGGTTCACCGTAGCGCTGAAATAGAACAAAGTCTTGCCTCTGCTACGGGAGAAATAAATATTCGAAAGTGGCGCGATGGGGGACTAAGATAGCGTCGGATAAAACGTAAGGGTTTTTCCGGAGGAGCGGCGACTTATATGGCTTGGTTTCCGTCGCGGCCCTTGAGGTTACTGGCCTGCAGCGTTACACTTTCACCAGGTCGTGCTTCACAGCGTAAAGCGCGATACCTACGAGGTTGCGGGCCTTCACCTTCTTCTGGATGGAGCCACGGTATTCCTCAACGGTGCGAAAGCTAAGTCCCAGCTTATCGGCCATTTCCTTAGCCGTTTGCTGTTTGCAGATCATCTTGATGATGGCCAGTTCTGTCTTGTTAAATTCAATCGCCTTCATGTTATTCTAAAGTACAGTTTCGCCGCAAATTTTAAGAAACAAATCTCCGATTACAGGTGTAAAAACGGTTAAAGTGCCGAAACTGCCGCTTCAGTGGCGACATTTTTACGCAGAAAGCGTAGAACTACGTACTGCGGACCGTAAAAAATACAGTTGGACGTCATGGTTTGATTTCGCCCTCGGGCGCACCAGGGTGGGCACCGGCGCTGCGCTCGGTGGGATCGCTCGCAGGATTGCCGGGGCGTGTGCGGCGGCGCTGGATGGCAATCGAAAGCTCCGTCACCAGCTCCCGCTGTTCATGCACCTCCTGCCAGGTGGCGCCGTTGAGCAGCGCCGCCTGGAGGCGGAAGGATGCCGACTGGTGCATGCGCACGAGGCTATCCAGGTCAATATGGTGGAGTTCTTCTTTCATAGTTGTTAATCACAAAGTCAGCAACGGCAATTCTGGTGTAGAAAAAGACAAATTCAATTCCAGTTTTTCCACAGCCTGAAACGCTGCATTTTCAAAAGGAGATTGGGTAGCTATCGGTACAAACTGGTGTATCCTATGCACCGCACTTCCTCATCCGTGTGGAAATCGTGTATCTTCAAGGCACTCCATGTTTCGCCCGTTTGCCTACTCTTTCTTCATCAGCCTGGGCGTTCTGCTGGCCGCTTCCGCCGGCGCGCAAGACCCCTCCCGGCCGCAGTTGCGGGCGCGCATCGACTCGCTATGGCAGAGTGCATTGCGGCCCCCGCCCTCCGATTCGGTTCAGTGGGTGGCAGTGCTCCCGGCAGAACGTGCGCGTAACAACAAAGTAAGAAGCATTCTTGAAGGCGAAGGCTACCCGGGCACCCGCGAAGTGGGTGCCGAAGGCGTGGAGCATTTTTGGCTCCTTTTACAGAAGGCCGACGCAGACCCTCCGCTGCAGCGGCTCGCCCTTGGGCTCATGCGGCCGCAGGTGGTAGCCGGCAACGTTCCGGGCCGCCACCTTGCCTGGCTCCAGGACCGTGTGTTGGTCAACTCCGGCCAGCTGCAATGGTATGGAACGCAGATCCGCCTCAATGCAGATTCATCCTCCTTCGAGCCACGACCCGTAGAGGATCCGCCAAACCTCGACCTCCGCCGTTCCACCCTGGGCCTCGAGCCCATCGCCGAGTACATTGCCTTGATGAACAGGAGGTATGGCGAGCTGTTGCGGCCAAAGGAATAGGATCATCACCGGCGCCAGCATTCACGATTCCCGCTTACACCCTTGCCCAGTTCTCCCCACTCCTGATCCGGTACAGCGTCATCTCGCTCACCTCGTATTTCTCCGCCATCTGGCGAATGGTGAGGCGCCGGCGGTCGCTGTTGAGCTGCCCTTTGATTTTGCGCACCTGCGTTGCCGTTAGCTTGAGCCCAACCGTGCGGTTCGCCTGCTTCTCTTTGTAGGCAAGCTTTGCGGGCGAGTCTTGCTGGTGCCCGATCATTTCTTCGAGCGTAGCCCACTTCAGGTTTTTAATGTTGTTGTCGAGTTTGTCGTGGTTCTTATGGATCACGAAGGCGTGCTTCGGCGTGGGCCTTTTCAAAAACAGCTTCGCCAACTCGCGATGTATGTACAACGTTCCTTTCGAATCGGGGCGATGCAGATTCAGCGTGCGGTAACCAGTTGTAACAGAGCCATTGAGGAGCTTGCCATCGGCCAGCGGGTCTTCGCGGTACGACGCTATGCGGCCCTGGCTGGAAAGCGCATAGCGATTGCGTAATTGTTTGTAACCTGTAAACGTCAGGGGCTTCCAGGTTTCGCCCGGCAATTTCTTGATCATAGTCGACAAATTTTGATCCTTCTGCGGCGGCCGGCAAAGTGAGATGAGGCGCAACCGCTTATCCCGCAAAAGGCTCGCCAACAAGGACCAGGAACTCGTCTTCGGTCAAAATTTTAATGGATGTGATCTTCTTCGCCTTCTCGAGCTTGGAGCCGGCATCGTCGCCCACCACGAGGTATTGGAGCTTCGAGGATACACCCGACGCGATCGTTCCCCCCTGCGCTTCTACCATCGCCTCGGCCTGGCTGCGCTTGAGTCGGTTAAGCGTGCCCGTGAACAGGAAGCTCTTGCCTTCGAGCGACCCACCGGCCGCCGGCTTCGGTTCATTGCTCATGTTGAGGCCCAGGGCTTCCAGCGTATGCAGGAGCTCGATGGAGTCGTTGTTCTGAAAGAAGGTATACACGCTGCTTGCCACCTTCGGACCCACATCCTCCAGCGCCATCAATTGCTCCTCGCTGAGCTCGCGGAGTTCGAGCACGTGGTGCACGGCGTTGGCCAGCGTCTTGGCCATGGTTTCGCCCACGTGGCGGATGCCCAGCGCAAATACGAGGCGGTGCAACGGTTGCTTTTTGGATGCTTCGATGGCGCTGCGCAACTTCTCGATCGATTTGGCGCCGAAGCCTTCGAGCTGCCCGATGGCATCGAAGTCGAGCTGGTAGATATGCGGGATGGAAGTGAGCAAACCAAGCCGGTGAAACTTCTCGATGTTGGCTTCGCCCAGCCCGCGGATGTCCATCGCATCCTTCGATACAAAATGATATAGGCGCTCGAGCTGCTGCGCCGGGCAGGCAATGTTGATGCACCGCCAGGCCGCCTCATCCTCGGGGCGGTAAAGTGGGTCGTTGCACGACGGACAATGCGTAGGAAACTCGATCGGCTGCTCGGAGCCGTCCCGTAGTTCTACAAGGGGCTTTACGATATAGGGGATTACGTCGCCGGCGCGTTCCACCAGCACGGTGTCGCCAATGCGTATATCTTTTTCGCGGATCACGTCTTCATTGAACAGCGACACAGAAGAAACCGTGACCCCGCCGATGGGAACGGGTTCCAGCTTGGCAACAGGACCGATGTTTCCGGTTCTTCCCACCTGGTACACTACGTCGACCAGCTTCGACGTTGCCTGTCGTGCCTTGAATTTATAAGCAATCGCCCAGCGCGGGTGATGCGTGGTCATGCCGAGTTTTTCCTGCAACGCAAAGTCGTTCACCTTGATCACCATGCCATCGATCTCGTAGGGCAGGTCGTCGCGGCCCGCTTCATAATCGTTGCAGTAATCGATCACCGCCTGGATGCCTTTGAACAAGCGCTTCTCTTTTTGCGGACTGCGGAAGCCCAGTTCCCACAACATTTCCAGCGTTTGCGCATGGCTGTGCACATCTTCCTGCTGCCCGGCGAGCGTGGTGTAGTAGCCAAGATGATACACGAACGCTTCTAGTTTGCGCCGGCCCACTTCTGCCGGGTCTTTGATGCGGAGCGTCCCCGCTGCGGCATTGCGCGGGTTGGCAAGCGGCTGCACACCCTGCGCCACCAGCGCTTCGTTGAATGCTTTGAAATTGCTTTTGTTGATCAGCACCTCGCCCCGTATTTCTGCGGTAGCGATGCCGTGCTTCGAGAACGCTGCGGTGAGGGGTATGCTGCGGATCTGCCGGATGTTGGGCGTGATGTCGTCGCCGGCAACGCCATCGCCGCGTGTGGCGCCGCGCACCAGCTTGTCGCCTTCATAAAGCAGCGAGATGGAAGCACCGTCGAACTTCGGCTCCACGCAGTATTCAATGGCATCATGTCCCGCACCTTCGCGCACGCGCTTGTCGAAGTGCAGCAGGTCTTCGGCATTATACGAGTTGTCGAGCGACAGCATCGGCACCAGGTGCTGCACGGTAGGAAATTCTTTGGTCAGGCCTTGCCCCACGCGCTGCGTGGGCGAGTCGGGCGTTATGAGGTCGGGCGCTTCTTTTTCCAGGTGCTCCAGCGCCTTGTAGAGCGTATCGTATTCGAAGTCGGAAACGAGCGGGTCGTTTTGTATGTAGTAGCGATTCTCGTGGAAGCGCAGCACCGCGCGCAGCTCGTCGATGTCGGCAGTGGTTATGGACTTGCCGGAAGCTTTGTTGAGCAACGAGGTCGTTTGCTGCTGCAGGTGCTGGAGGTCGGTCATAGGGCAAATATCGGGGCCGCAAGCGGCTGAGAGAAAGAACGCAGATTTTTTATGATGGTTAAGATCAGCGCAGATGGTTGCTTTGCGTGCGTAAGCAAATCATAAAAATCAAAGTAAATCTGCGTATTCCGCTTCAGCGGAATCTGCGTTCTTTCTCTCTCGAAGGCATATTTTTGCGGTCAAAGAGAGAACCTGTGGCAGACCGAATTCAGTTGCTTCCCGATCATATCGCCAACCAGATCGCTGCTGGCGAGGTCATCCAACGGCCCGCATCCGCGGTAAAGGAGCTGCTGGAGAACGCGGTGGATGCGGGCGCCACCAATATCAAGCTGTTGGTGAACGATGCCGGCAAGGCCCTCGTGCAGGTCATCGACAACGGTGCGGGCATGAGTCCCACCGACGCGCGCCGAGCTTTTGAGCGTCATGCCACCTCCAAGATCCGCCAGATCGACGACCTGTTCCAGATCCGCACGATGGGCTTCCGTGGCGAAGCCCTTGCTTCCATCGCCGCCGTGGCGCAGGTGGAACTTCGTACGCGCCGTGCCGAAGACGAGCTTGGCACCTGCGTGCAGATCGAGAACTCGCAGGTGCAGAAACAGGAGGCTGTTGCCGCGCCAGTGGGCACTTCGATTTCCATGAAGAACCTGTTCTTCAACGTGCCGGCGCGCCGCAATTTTCTAAAGAGCAATACATCGGAGCTACGCCATATCGTGGATGAATTCATTCGCGTGGCCATGGCTTTCCCCGACATCTTCTTCGGGCTTACGCACAACGGGCAGCAACTGTTTCACCTCGAAGCAGGATCGCTGAAGCAGCGTACCGTACAAATACTGGGCAACAACTACGGGAGCAAGCTCGTTGCCGTGCAGGAAGATACCGACTACCTCAACGTGCGCGGCTTTGTTGGCAAGCCCGAAACGGCCAAGAAGACGCGCGGCGACCAATACTTTTTCGTCAACAACCGCTACATCCGCTCCGGTTATCTCAACCACGCGGTGAGTAACGCCTTCCAGGACCTGATTGCCACCGATTCGTTTCCCAGCTACGTACTCTTTATCGACCTCGACCCGGCGCAGGTGGACGTAAACGTTCATCCCACCAAGCAGGAGATCAAGTTTGAAGACGAGAAGATCGTGTATGCATTCGTGCAGGCCGCGGTGAAGCACGCGCTTGCGCACTTCTCCATCACACCCACGCTCGACTTCGGCCTCGATGCCTCGATACAGAACCTCGAGTCCATCCAGCGGCCATTTACCGAAGCGCAGCAATCGGCAGCGCGCGGGTCCAACCTGTACCAGGGTTTTACGCAAGCCAACCAGGCGCATGCCATCGAGGCGTCGCGGGCATTCCAGGCGCCTTCGAAAGGCGGTAGCAGCGGCTTTCCCGCCATGCCCGACTTCGGCGCTTCGGCCGAAGAGCGTGCGCTCAATGCGGCGCCCGACGGCGATTTTACGCCGCTGCTCGACGTGTTTCGCTCGCGCGAGCCCTGGACGGTGCAACAACTTTTCGGCACCTACATCCTGGCGGCTGAAGACGATCGCTTTCTCCTCATTCACCAGCAGAGCGCGCACGAACGCATCCTCTACGAACGTGCCGCCGCAGCCGTGCAGGGAAAGCCCATCGCCACGCAGCGTTCGCTTTTTCCGGCCTCCATCGAGCTTGCACCCGCCGATGCCGTGCTGCTCGCCGAACTGCTCCCCGACCTGCAGCAGGTAGGCTACCACATCGAGCCTTTCGGCAAAACAGCCTTCGCCATCCAGGGCACGCCGGCGGATGTGGAAGCAGGCAATGAGAAAGCCATCCTCGAGCGCATCCTCGAACAGGTAAAGCACTTCAGCGAAGTGAAGCTGCCGCGCCGCGAAATGCTCTTACGCTCCGTTGCCCTGCAGCAAAGCATCAAGCCGGGAACGACGCTTTCAGAGAAGGAAATGCAGCGTCTCGTGGAAGATCTGTTCAACTGCCGCGTGCCGAATGCCACGCCGAGCGGCAAACCGACCTACGTGGAGTTTGGCAAAGAGGGGTTGGATAAGATGTTTGGGCGCTAACGGCAAATATCAAAATTGAGCAGGAATCCCAGGTGGCCACGATCCTCGTGCAACGAACCCCTTTACATAGGAGCCCATGTTGGGCGCTGTTCCAGTCAGGCAAGGTCAGTTGGACATCCATTGAACCCAATCTTCTTCCTTGTCCGAAAGGTTAATAACATAGTTACATTTGCTATCTTTAAAAACACCTATCTGCCTATTTGCGATATCGTCCGTTAGGTACTTTGGGACGCTGGAATTGAAAAGAAATGCCTTTGTAAAGTCTTCCTTGAAGAACATACAGATATCACTGTGATAAAACTCTCCATTTGCTAGTGTCCCAGAGGAAGTTCCTAATTCAAACCTGCCTTTGTCAGTGTAGTAAACCAGAAATTTTGTTTCAAACCTTTTAGAGCTATCGGCTGGCTTCCCCAAACAGATTTGATAGTTCAGTATCAGTCATACCGGGTTTCGCTCCTTTAAATTGTCCTAAGTTGACTACATGACCTAATTCTGCAGTTGGTGCTAGGTAAATTTTCACAATGTCCCGTTCGATCTCAATTTTTGTCAGAGGATATTGAGCATTAATTGTCTGTCTACCGGCGTCGTTGTAAAAACGACGAAAGGCCACAACAATAATGACGACAACTGCTAAAAATATGTATTTCCTTTTCAACTACAGAACAGTTTTGGAGTTGCGACAAATAGCGTACAATGACCACGACTCTGCACTGTGGCCGGGAATGAAATTACAAACTATAGTACAGATTGCAGGTAGCCGCGCCCGCAGCCGGCGTATGCCTGGGCAACCTGGCTACAACGCACAGAGAAGCCTCCAAACACAACAGCCATCGACTGCTCATAGGAGCCTGCTTCAATAACATACCGGCAACCATCCCGCGGGCACACGTTGCTCCGCAGAGCGGAGCAGACCCTGCCGGGCCGGCTTGCGAAGCACCGAAAAAAAAGTTGTTACCTCAGGCAACACATCCCTTTACATAGGAACCTTCAGGCTCCAACCGCCACCGCCCATCCCAAAATTGTCTCCCGCAGTGAAAAGAATGCACTTACTTTGTAGTGCAAAGTGCTTTCCTGATAAACGAAAAGCGCGAAACCGATTCCCATGACCGACGTACTCTCCCTTCAGAATATCAGCAAATCCTATGGCCCGGTGAAGGCCCTCAAAGGCGTTTCCTTCTCGGTGCCGCAAGGCTCGGTGTTCGGCATCCTCGGGCCCAACGGGTCGGGGAAGACCACCCTGCTCTCCATCATCCTCGACGTGCTCAGCGCCAACGGCGGCAACTACCTTTGGTTCGGCCAACCGGGCTCGCCCGCACAGCGCCGCCGCATCGGGTCGCTGCTCGAAACGCCGAATTTCTACCACTACTTGTCGGCGGTCGACAACCTGAAGATCACGCAAAGCATCAGCCGCCGCGGCAACAGCGCCGATATCGATACCGTACTCAAAAAAGTGAACCTCTTCGAACGCCGCAAGAGTCGCTTCAAAACCTACAGCCTCGGTATGAAGCAACGCCTCGCCATCGCGGCCGCACTCCTCGGCGACCCGAAAGTGCTGGTGCTCGACGAACCCACCAACGGCCTCGACCCCGTGGGCATCGCCGAGATCCGCGCACTCATCGGCGAGCTCAAAGCTTCCGGCCACACGGTCATCATGGCGAGCCACCTGCTCGACGAAGTGGAGAAAGTTTGCACCCACGTGGCCATCCTCAAAACAGGAACGCTCGTCACCACCGGCGAAGTGAACGACGTGATGCAGGATGAAGACCTCGTGGAGATCGGCGCGGCCGACCTGGAACGCCTCGCGCAGTTTGCCCGCCAATGGAGCAACCACATCGATGTGCAACGGGCCACAGGAAGCCTCCAGTTCGTGCTTCCCAAAGGCAGCGCCCGCCTCGGCGACATCAACCGCGCCTGCTTCAACGAAGGCATCGTGCTCAACCACCTGCTGCTGCGCAAGAAGAGGCTTGAAACGCGGTTTTTTGAACTAACTAATTAATTAAAAATTCAAAAGTCAAAAGTCAAAATTCCTTTGCGGCGAAATGCTTTGCTCAAAGATTGCTCTCTGCCTGCCGCCACAGGTTGGTACCGAACATTTTGACTTTTGACTTTTGACTTTTGCCTTTTGAATTCCCCATCCACATGCAACTCCTTTCCATACTAAGAACCGAATGGCTCAAGATGAAGAAGTATCCTGCCTTCTGGGCGATGCTCGCCATCGTGGCGCTGTCGTACCCGGGCATGAACTACTTCTTCTATTCAGCCGGCTACAAAGACCAGCTGAACGATAAGAAGATGGGAGTCATCCTCGCCATGCTACCCAACCCCTTTACCTTTCCGGATGCCTGGCAAACGGTGGCTTACATCTCTTCGCTCTTCATCTTCCTGCCCGCGCTGCTGGTGATCATGTTTATCAGCAACGAGTATACGTACAAAACACACCGGCAGAACATCATCGATGGCTGGAGCCGCAAAGACTTCATGCTGGGAAAGCTGATCGACGTGCTGCTGGTGAGCACGCTGGTAACGATCCTTTACGCCATAACGGCCTACGTCATCGGCAGCATCAACTCGGGCACCGTAGCCAACGCCTTCGAGGGAATCCGCTACATCGGACTGTTCTTCCTGCAGGTGTTTGCACAGCTGTCGCTGGCATTGCTCGTGGCACTCGTGGTGCGCAAGGCCTTCATCGCACTGGGTGTGTTCATGTTCTATTACTTCCCGCTCGAACCCGCCATCATCGGCATAGCCAAAGAGAAGTGGAAACTGAAGCTCGAGTTCATGCCGCTCGAGATCTCCGACCGCCTGATTCCCTTTCCGCGCTGGTTTACGCGCGATGAAGCACACTGGCGGGAGATCGTGGCCCAAAGCTCGGCGCACATCGGCTATACCTTTATCTTTCTGGTCATCGTATGGTGGCTCTGCTTCTTCATCATAAAAAAACGCGACCTGTGAGAACGACGTATCGATTCCTGATCTTTTCGCTTCTGTTGCTGTTGGCGGCCCGCGGGGCAGGCGCGCAAAACCGGGCCACGGTCATCAAGGTGCAGGCAATGGAAATGGGCAAGGCGCTGATGAAAAATGATTTCAACACCTTCGTCAAATACATGCACCCGGCGGTGATCGCCTACGCGGGTGGCAAGGAACAGATGAAGGCGAAAATGGATTCAGCCTTCGCCATGTCGCAGCGGTTCGGCGTCACATTCAAGCGTTATTTCATCGGCAACCCGGGGCGCATCGTTTCGTATAAGAATCAACTGCAGGCCTTGTTGCCTCAAAGCACCACGCTGAGCATGGCGCTTGGCGACGTAACGATGGAATCGTCGTTTGTCGTCATTTCGCCCGATGGCGGCAAGAACTGGTGGTTCATCGATACCAACGTATACCATGCCGACAAGCTCAAAAGCATCCTTCCCGACCTCAGCCCCGACATCGTGATACCGCCGCGGAGCAAGCCGAAGATGGTGCCTGCAAAGGGATAAGGAGCACGGGATACGGTTGAAAAAAAAGGCACCTCGCGGTGCCCTTCTATCTGGATTTGGTTGCGCTATTTGCGTCGCTTCGATTCCCAGATCCGGAAACGGATGGTGGCTTCGAAGGCATCGTTGTAAACGTTGCGGAGCTCGCCCTCGGGACTGGTGTAGCGCAGAAACGGCTCAAGGTCGGTGCGGTAGCGGAGCCCGAGCCCCCAGCGGCGCCAGCCCAGCTCGGTTTGCAGCAGCAACTGCCATTGGCTTTTATAAAGGAAGGAATCGCGGAAGCCCGGCACCTGGAAGCCGGTGACGGACTCCTGAACGGCGCCCGTGCTCAGCGGGCGGCGCAGCGACGTGCGCTCACCGGCAGCCCGGTACAATACGCTCCATTGCAGGCCGGCGCCCACGCTCAGGCGCGGCAGCACCTGGTAGTTCACCGATAGCGGAAACTGGTGGTACCACGCTTTCCGAAGCTGCTGACGATCGGTTTGAACGGCATGCGCGGCGGTGTCGAAGCGTGTTTTCTGAGCGAAGGCGAATGCGGGAAGCAGCTGCGGCGCGTTGAAGCGCACTTCGCCCTGAACGAACCAGCGCCCCTTGTGCGCGCGCAACCAGGCCGCCGGCACATGCTCCATGAAGGGGTTGCTCTTTCCCCCATAGTTCGGGCCGCTCGCCTGCTGCCCGCCTACCGGGATGGCCAGGCTGATGCCGGCGCCGGCCGAGAACCGGACCGCCCGGGAAGCCTTCTTTTTCGCCGCTTCCACCGTTTTGGCAATGGCCAGGCTGTCTGCAGCCACTTGTGAAGGAACGGCGCGGGCCTCAGCCGACGAATCGGGAGCTTTTGCCGCTGGATCTATCGGCTGCGATGGGGTGATTGCAGCAGTTTTCGGGTCGGTACCGGGCTGCTTTGCGGAAGCAACGCTGTCGGAGGAGGTCGGTGTGGAGGTGCCGTCGGTGGATGTTGCCCTCACCGGTCGGGCCGGGATCCTTTTGGGCCCGTTTGAAGAGGTTTTGGGAGTTCTGCCGGCAACGCTCTTCGAGGCACCTTTGGAGGTGCGCGCCGCTGTTCGGGCAGCCGATCGTTTGTTTTCGTTTTCCTTGATAACAGTGGATCTGCGGGCATCATTCGCTGCAATTGAGGGTCCGCCGGTGGAGGGGACGGTGGTCGTTTTTCGATCCGGGGACCCTGCCTCTCTGGTAGCAACGGCTGTGGGAATGGTGGGTGTGGTGGTGGTGGTGGACGGGATGGGGTTGTTTGTTCCGGTTGGGTTTTGTGGTGACGACTCGCCGGCCGTTTCGGATGGGCCGGACGGGACAGGTTGCGAGGCTGCCGGCGGCACGGCGGTGTGGCCGGATGGCGCGAGGGCAGGCGCATCGCCATTGCGCTGGCTGAACCAGTATACGCCGATGGCGCCTACGGCCAGCACCAGCAGTAGGAGCGTCCACCCGGCGCAGCCGGATAGGAGCGGGAGCAGAACCGGCGGGCGCTTGCGGTCCTCGCCGTCGAGCAGCGCGCTCATGTCCTTCCACGACGCATCCGCATCGGGCAGGGGCAGGTCGCTCCAGCGCTGGTCGAGCTCTTCAAAGGGTGGTTGCTTACTCATGGTAGTGCATGTTCTCCTGTTGAATTAGTAACTGTAACTGTTTGCGTGCTGCTGCGAGGTGCCATTTGCTGGTGCCCTCGCTGATGTCGAGGAGCGTGGCGATCTCGCGGTGGGTGCAACCTTCGAGCACGTAAAGGTTGAACACTGCGGCCGTTGCGGGCGGAAGGCGGCGAACGAGCGCCAGCAGCTCCGATGCCTGCATCCTGCTCACCGCATCGGCCGGAATGTGCGCCTCGGGCGCGTCTTCCAGCTCGTCCGCCGACTCCTGGCGCTGCCGCACCTTGATGTAATCGAGGCAGCTGTGGAGTACGATCGTGCGGATCCAGGTGTACAGGCTTCCCTGCGCGGCATCGTAGCGGCCGATGTTGCGGAACACTTTCAGAAAGCCGTTGTTCAGCGCTTCCACCGCATCTGCGTCATTCCCCGTATACCGAAGGCACAGGGCCGCCATCGACCGGTAATAGTCCCGGTAGAGTCGTTCCTGTGCCTTGCGGTTGCCGGCGCGGCAGCCTTCGAGCAATTCCTTATCGGGTGCGCTTGTGGTCAAGTGGGGCTGTCGCGGGTTGTTTTAACCAGGTGAAAAAGTAGGTGTTTTTCGACAGGTGACCTTTATCTGACTTAGAACAATCTTCGCAGGCGGTAGGAGCCTGAAAGGGTATGCGTTCCGCTGCCCGTCACATACGAACCGGTGAACGTTCCGGTGATATAGTCGCCGAGCGTTGGCGGCCATACATTCACCGTGGTCGTTACCGTGAACGAGGAGTTCTGCTGCCCGTCCACATAAAGCGATGCGAGCGGGTAGGTGCCGGCAGTAGCCGTGGGGCTGGTAAAGCTCATCGAAAGGTTATGACGCGGCGTAGACATATTGTCGCCGCTGATGTAGGTCGTCCAACTGGTAGCGCCTTGCTGGCCTGCATAGTAGCTGAGCGAGTCGCCGGCAACAAGCGAAACCTGCGCTCCGCCATCGATCGTGTAGTTGATATACTCGGATGCGGACTGTGTGCAGGCGCTGATCGTTCCCACACTCGTGGTGCCCGGAGCGAACGGAACGCTTGCCACGGCGCTTTGTGCGGCCGTTGCGTTATCAATTCCGATCACCTGGATGATGCCGCTGCCGCTGCAGCTCAGGATGTTTACAGAGAACTGGCCGCTGCTGTTTACGCCTGCATACTGCACGAAGTTGTTGAGTACGATGATGGCGTAGCCGCTCGTAACGGGGGCGTTGGAGCAATCCACGAGCGTGCCCGAAACCGTGGTGAGCGCGGAAGTAGACATGGTGGCCGTAATCGTCGGCAGTGCCGTGTTGGAGCTGAAGGGCCCGATGTTCTGGGTATACACCACCGTCCAGCAGTTGTCGAGCACTTCGAGGGTCAGTTGCTCATTGGCAGGCACCATTCCGGCCACCTGGCCCAGCGAGTCGGTAACGCCATAGCTTACCGTCCACCAGCCGTTGCCCGGGCGGCGAAGACGAACCGTTGTGTTGCTCAGCGGCTGGTTGTTCGCTCCCTGTAAGGTCAGCGAAAGGTTTACCGCATTCATCGGCTGGTCGCAGTTCCAGAACGAGAAGTGCGGCACGTTGCCCACGTAGGTGTTGCCCACTTTGGTGGCGCTGCCTTCCTCTTTCCAGATGCCGGTAGCTTCATCCACATACCACATGGGGATGGTGGCCGGGGCCGAAGCCTGCGCGGCGGTAGGGATGGCGGTGGTCAGCACGGCGTTCTGGCCGCTTTTGATCTGCAGCTTCTGGCCGGATGCGCCCTCGAGCTCCACGGCGAGCATGCCGAAAGAATTCAGCACCACGCGGCGGCCGTCCTTGTCGTTGGCCAGCAGCGAGCCGGGGATCGTTTGACCGATATCCTGTGCGGATGGATCGATATAGGCAGCGAACACTTTTACGGCACCCGTGTAAGCGGCGCCCGTAGCAGCATCTACCACGCCGTTGGCAGGCAGGCTCACTTTGGAGCCGTTGGCCAGCGTGGCGTCACCGCCGGCTGCACCGTCAACGGTGCCCGTAATGGTGCGCTTAATGAGTTTGATGGTCACCTGGTTGGCGCCCGAGGTGGCGGCAAAGGAGCGGTAGGCTTTGAAGTATCCCGATTTGGCGGCGGTTACCAGCGTCTGGTGTTTATCGAGGGCGGCACCCGTGATGCGGAAGTAGCCGCGGCTGTCGGTGCTTGCGGTCTGGCTGCCCACTTTAACGGTAACGCCTGTTGCAGGCGAGCCATTCTCGTCGAGCACATTGCCCTGGAGCGTAGCGGTGATGGGATCGGGCAGAACGGGCTGCACGTCGGGGCCGCCGGCATAGTCTACCTGCTTCTGGCAGCTGCCGACCGCAAGCGCCGCGATGGCAATAAAGGTTAGTCGGGAAAGAATACGCATGATTGGTTGTTTGTAAGGCATATACTGCTTTCTGAAAAGAAGGGTTGGGTAGAAAGCAAAAATTCTTCCTCGAAATTCAAAACAAAGCCCGCTCGTTGAGAGCGGGCTTTGTTGAACCAAGTTGAATAGACGCCTCGACTAGTTTACCCTTTTCAGGCGGAAGTTCGCCGAGAACGAGTGTGGCGCTCCGCCCGAATTGAAGGTTCCCGAGAAGGTTCCCACCAGGTATTCGCCGATGGAGAACGGCCAGGTTGTAAAAGTGAAGTTGACGACATCGTTGGTTACGGTGAAGCCCGGAATGGAAAGGCCTGTCGCGATGCCACTCGTAGATCCGTTGGCGGGCATGGCAAAGGTGTTGAAGTAAAAGGCCTGGTTGGTTCCGCCATTGCGGGGCACTGCCCATAAAATCAACTGCCAGTCGGGCGCATTGGGGCCACTGCCGTTCGGATACATTTCAAACTGGATCGAGTCCTGCGGCGAGCTGTAGGTAAGCGGTGCGCCGCCATCGATGCTCCAGGTAATGTATTCCGCAACAGAAATACCGCAGGCGGTGAGGTTGCCTACGTTTGCTGTGCCGGAAGTGCTGGAAACCGTGGTTGCAGGGCTTTGTGCCGCTCCTGCATTGTCAATACCGATCACGGAAACCGCGGATCCTGAACAGCTGAGCAGGGATACGCTGAACTGGCCGTTTGCGCCCACCGCTCCATAATGGCTCACATTATCTCCGGTAACGATCACATAGCCGTCCGTTACAGGGCCGCCATTGCAATTTTGCAGCGTGCCCGTGATGGTCATGGTGTTGGCAGCCGGAACGTTGACCGTAAGCGGCGGAACGGTGGTAGCGCTGCTGAAAGGACCTACGTTTTGTGTGTAGATGGATGTGCCGCACATTGTGATCACCGAGAGCGTGAGCGGCTCGTTGGCCGGAACCATGCCGCTTACCTGTCCCAGCGAGTCGGTCCAGCCATAACCCGACGAATTCCATCCGCCCGAGCTACGCGTTAAACGCACCGTGGCTCCTACCAGCGGCTGGCCGGTCTGGTTCTGCAGCGTGAAATGAACGTATGCGCCCGATTGCGGCACGTCGCAGTTCCAGAAAGAAAAGTGCGCCACCGTCCCTACATAAGTATTGCCTGTTTTGGTAGCAGTTCCCTGCTCTTTCCAGAGGCCCGAAGTTTCATCCACATACCATAGCGGAATGGTGGCCGGGGCCGATGCCTGCGCTGCCGTAGGGATGGCAAAAGTCAGTGTTGCGGTGCTGCCCGGTTTGATCTGCAGTTTTTGTCCCGCCGATCCTTCGAGCTCCACAGCCAGCATGCCAAAGGAGTTGAGCACAACGCGGCCGCCGTTCTTGTCGTCGGCCAGCAGCGAGCCCGGTACGGTTTGCCCGAAGTCCTGGGCAGAAGGATCGATATAGTGGGCATACACCTTTACTGCGCCGGTATAGGCGGCGCCGTTAGATGCATCTACAACACCGGCTGCCGCGAGCGTCACCTTCGAGCCGTTGGCAAGCGTGGCTGAGCCGCCGGTTGCGGCATCCACCGTGCCGGCGACGTTGCGCTTTGCGAGTTTGATCACTACGTTGTTGGCGCCGGAAGTGGCGGCAAAGGTGCGGTAGGCCTTGAAGTAACCGCTTTTTGTGGCCGTCACTACCGCCTGGTTCTTATCCAACCCTGCACCCGTGATGCGGAAGAAACCGCGCGCATCGGTGCTGGCGGTTTGGGCACCTACCCGAACGGACACGTTGCCGGCGGGCGCGCCGGTTTCGTCGAGCACGGTACCGGTAAGCGTTGCTGTTATCGGAGCCGGCAGAACGGGCTGCGCATTGTTGGGTGCTCCGTTGTCCACAAAGGTTTCCGTTTTGAGGCAGCCGCCAAGCGTCACGGCGGTCAGGGTAAGTGCTACCAGGGCTGGGTAAAGACGCATAACGTTAGTTTAGAAGGATGTTGCTAAAGATATGCGCCTTTTTACGTGTTTTTCCTAATCTACCCCGTTTTCGGTAGGGACACCGCCGCTTTGCCCTTGCCGGCATTACCGAACAACAAACAACAAACGACAGACAACAAACTTTCAACCCCCCGCTTATCTTCGCGCCGAAACCTTCTCCCTTTTATGCTCCCCAAATACAAGCGCATTCTTTTAAAGCTTTCCGGTGAATCTCTCATGGGCGACAAAAGCTTCGGCTTCGACACGTCGGTGCTGACGCAATACGCCCTCGACATCAAAACCATCGTGGACCTTGGCGTGCAGGTAGCCATCGTTATCGGCGGCGGCAACATCTATCGCGGGATGAACGAAGCGGAGACCGGTATCGAGCGGGCCCACGGCGACTATATGGGGATGCTGGCCACCGTCATCAACGGCATGGCGTTGCAGGCGGCCCTCGAAAAGCAGGGAGTGTACACGCGCCTCCAGAGCGCCATCAAAATGGAACAGATCGCGGAGCCTTACATCCGCCGCCGCGCCATCCGCCACCTCGAAAAAGGACGCGTGGTGATCTTTGGCGCCGGAACGGGCAACCCCTATTTCACCACCGACACGGCCGGCTCGCTCCGCGCCATCGAGATCAAGGCCGACGTGATCATGAAAGGCACCCGCGTGGACGGCATCTACACCGCCGATCCCGAGAAGGATCCCACCGCCACCAGGTACGGCGTCATCACTCCTCCTCGCAGCTGCTGCATTTGCAGCTTGGCGTTTTCGCGCCATGGCGCTCGCGGCTGCACCGGGCAAGCGTGAAAAACCGGTCGTCGGTAACAATGCGCCAGGCGTAAGCGGCACCCCCATTCCGCGCGCCGACTTCCTGCCGCAAGACCTCGAGGCCGACGAACTTGAAGCCGAAGACCTCGCCTGGCTGCTGGCGCGGCAAAAACAAAAGCTGCAAAAAGCGGAAACCGCCGGCCTCCAGCGCGAAAGCGCAGCGCGCCTTGCCGAGATCGAAGACCTCCATGAAGATCTTTTCACACGCGTGCGGCAGCTGCAAAGCCGTATGGACGCATGGAAGGAAGCCCTCCTCGAACGCGAGGGTCTCAAGCTGTTATACGAGCAGCTGCAGGGCGATCACCTCGATCAGCAATACACCCTCGGGCATTTACGGAGCGAGAACGAACGCCTCCGCCTCGAGCTCGAAGAAGCCCGCAATGAAGCCCTCCACGAATACGAAGAAACCGAGCGTCTGAAAACGCAACTGGCGTTGCTGCGCGATCTGGCGCGGGAGGAGGAAGGTTTTTGATTGGTTGAAGAGTTGAGGGGTTGAAGAGTTGAGTGGTTGACGGTAGCTCCTTACCAATAAACCAATAAAACAGTAAACCAATACACTCCTCCCGAAGGTCAAAGACTTGGTGCGAAGCGGCTGCCGTATTTTTGCAGCATGGTTGACCGTTCCATTGCCGACATCCGTAAAGATTATGCCTCGCGCGAGTTGCTTGAAGCAGGGAGCGCGGCCGACCCGATGCAGCAGTTCGGGCTGTGGTGGAATGAAGCGCTGCAAAGCGAGATCGACGAAGTGAATGCAATGACGCTGGCCACGGCCTCGGGCGATGGCATGCCTGCTGCGCGCATCGTTCTGCTGAAAGGCTTCGACGAGAGCGGTTTCGTCTTTTTTACCAATTACCAATCGTTCAAAGGAATGCAGCTGGCCGAGAACCCGCGTGCCTGCCTTGTATTTTTCTGGAAGGAACTCGAGCGGCAGGTGCGCATCACCGGCCTCGTAGAAAAAGTGCCGGCAGCGGAGTCCAACGCCTACTTCGAATCGCGCCCCGAAGGCAGCCGCATCGGCGCCTGGACCTCGCCGCAAAGCCTCGTCATTCCAGGCCGCGAATGGCTCGAAGAAGCATATGCCGAGCAGGCCGGACTCATGGCCGGCCACCACATCGAGCGGCCCGAGTTCTGGGGTGGTTACCGTGTGCGCCCCATCATCGTCGAATTCTGGCAGGGCCGCCCCAGCCGCCTCCACGACCGCCTGCAATACACTCTGGAAGATGACGGGAAGTGGAAGCGGGAGCGGTTGGCGCCGTAAGAAGTTTACAGTTTGCAGTTTACAGTTTACAGTTTGGAATGGAGTGCTTAGCGAGGATTTGAGTGCAGAACGCTGTGCAGATACTAAATGAAACGGTCAGCATACCTTTAAACTGGAAACCGTAAACTTTCCCTATCCCTGCACAATCTTCAACTTCTCCACCAACATCGGATAAAAACTTTTGCCGATCGGGAGTTGCTTTTTGCCGACCCAGGCGTCGTCGGCGTCGAGGCTTTCGAGGTGATGCAGGTTGGCTATGTAGCTGCGATGGATGCGCCAGAAATATTCCGGCAATACATCCTGCAGGTTTTTTAGCGTGGTCTTGAGTGCGTATTGCTGGCTGGCCGTCACGATCGTAGCGTAGTTGTCGTTTGCTTCGATATAGCGGATATCATGGAGCGCCACTTTGGTGAATCTTCCTTTGTGGCGGATGAAGATCCCGTCGTGAATGATCACAGGGTCGTCGTCGCGTTTTTCCTGTCGCTCCTTTCTTCCAAACTGCATCAGCGCCGTTTCGATCACTGCATACAGGTCTTCTTCACTAAAGGGCTTAATGAGGTAAGCGAATGGAAGCACCTGCTTCGCTTCGTCGATGGTGCCGCGGTCGGAATGGCTGGTGGCGAAGATGAACGGGATGCGATGCTTTTCAGTGAGGTACCTGCCGAAGTCGATGCCGTTGCGCGTGCCTTTGAGCGTGATGTCGACGATGGCGATATCGGGGTTGCAGCTACACACGGCCTCCACTGCTTCATCGTAGGAGATCGCGTTGGCGCATACTTCGTAGCCGAGATGCGCCAGGCATTCGCTCATGTAGTCGGCGATGATCAGCTCGTCTTCCACAAGCAGTATTTTTACGGGATTGCTCATCACGCTGCTTTGCTTTCGTTTTGAAATCTGATGGTCACCACCGCGCCGTTTTCGTTGGCAAAGGTTACCGAGCCATGCAGTTGCCGCGCGAGGTTCTTCACCAGCCGAACACCCAGCGTGCCCTTGTCGCCGTAACCTTCGGGCAGGCCGCTGCCGTCGTCGCGCACTTCCAGTTGATACCCTTCGTGCACACGTATGAGCCGGATGTGAATGTTACCCGCCTGCTCGTTGCGGAAGGCATACTTGCACGCGTTCGTGATCACCTCGTTGAGCATCAGCCCGAGCGAGATCGACGTATCGAGTGAAAGCTGCAACGAGCGGTCGGCCTCAACATCGAGGTGCACCTGCTTGCCTGGCGGCACATTGGCTGCAAGGATGCCCGAGGCGAGGTCTTCGATGTATTCCCTCAGGTATACGTGCACTACGTCGGGCGCTTCGTACAGTTTATTGTGCACCAGCGCCATGCTCTTGATCCGCTCCTGCGCCTGCTTCAGTTTGGCGATCATGGCCTCATCCTTCTGATCGCGAAACTGCATGTACAGCAGGCTGCTGATGATCTGCAGATTGTTCTTCACGCGATGATGGATCTCTTTCAGGAAAACATCTTTTTCGCGGTTGCTTTGCGCAAGCAGGTTCGCGGCCTTTTGCTTGTTGCGAAAGCTTGCGAAGGCAAAGCCAGCAGCGAGCAGCGCCAGCACAAGACCGGCTGCCGTGAGCCACTGGATGGTGCGACGCGCACGGTTTTCAGCACTCAGCTCGCTGATCGTCTTTTCTTTCTTGCCGGTTTCATACACGACCTCGTTGTGCGCCGTCACTGCCGACACTTGCTCGCTTCTGAATGCAGTGAATGCAGCCAGCTCCTCGGCCTTGAAGCGGTGCGCCTGCTGCCAGTCGCCGAGCGAAGCGTACACATCCGACCACATGCGGTACAGGTTCACGCGGTCTTCGTTGCTGCTTGCCGATGCCTTGAAGGCAGCTTCCGCTTTGGACGCGTAGAAGCGTGCGGAGTCGCCCCGCTTTTCAGCCGCGAACGCAACAGCGATCGCGCCACAAAGCATCTGCATCTTCCCAGTGTGTTGGTTGGATTGTGCAAGCGCATAGCCTTCACGGGCAGCCATTGCGGCTTCGGCCCCACGACCCAGCCGGGTCAATGCTGCCGATTGCAGCGCCAGCGACTCGATGACGCCATCGTAGTAGGTTTGTTCGAGCGCGATCGGGTACAGTTTCTTTGCGAAGTAGAGCGAGCTGTCGTAGCGGCCCAGTTCGGCCTGGAATTCGGCAAGCGATTGCAATATCGGAATGAGGTAAGGTGAATTGCTCCGTTCGTCGATGCCTGCCATCGTCATCGACTTCCGGATGTAAGAAATGGCCTTCGAAAACTGGCGCATCTTTCCAAAGATGTTGCCGGTGCCGAAATAGCCGGCAGCTGCTTGCCCGGGGTCGTTCAAGCCTTCCCACAGGTCGGTTACTTTCTGGCTGAAATAAAGTGCCGAATCGTAGCGGTCGCGGCCGAGGTACCAGGTGGAGAGATAGTCCCACACCTGGAAGCGCGCCGACGGATCGCTGCTGCCGCCCACGTGCTGCAAGGCCTTCATGCACCAGTGGTACGACCGCGCCGTGTCGCCGAGGCTTGCATACACTTTGCCAAGGTAGATGGCGGCAATGGAGCGATAGGAGGGATCGCTCAGCGTGTTGGGCAGCTTCAAACGGTAGGCGCGCAGCAGGTAGCCTTCCGCCGTCTTCGGGTTCTCTCCTTCGTAATAGACGCCCAGTTTGATGAGACAGCGCATGCGGATGGTATCGAAGCGGGTAGAGTCCAACCGCGTTTTCAACGAATCACGGTAACGTGCATCGGGGTCGGCATACGCAGACAGGCACGCGAGCGACAACAGCAGGGATAGAAGACAACGGTACATAAGGGCCGCCACCCGACCGTGGCCGCTACCCGCTGCGTGCAGCCGACTTCTCGGTGAGCCCGAACCCCGCGATCGGCACCGTAGTTCTACGGTACAACGGCAAGGATGCGAGCACGTTCCGCGTGCAGCTGGTGAACCAGTATGGCCAGGTAAACAGCCGCAACTGGCTGATGAACGGAACTGCGCTGGCGCTTGATTTGTCGGGCGTACATGCAGGTACGTACCTGCTGCTCATCATCGATAAAAAGACGGGTGATGTAGTGCAGCGTCAGCTGGTGAAGTTGTAAATACACAAGCAGGACAGGGGCCGTCTCGCAAGGGACGGCCCCTTTTTTTAACGGCAGCAAGTGGTGTAGGGAAGAGTGCGCGCACCATCTTCCCCCCGACAAGCAACTATAAGAAGATCCCGGCACTTTGAAGCATCCCCGGCAAGCACCTACTTCATAGATTCCGGCACTGCGTGCCGGGATGACTACGCACAACGAGAGAGCAATTGGCGCGGCCGGGGGAATTAGTGGGATCGGCTCCGGGCCGCGCCTTGTATTCCCAAAGAAGCGCCCGTCATCCCGGTGCGCAGCACCGGGAACTACGTGCGGAGCACGGGGGAATTGACGCGCAGCACCGGGATCGAAGCCACCGGAATCGCTGTCACGCTGAGCGCAGCCGAAGCGAGGGCACTGCGGCCTCCCCCGTTTGGACC